>CAWHAN010000007.1:0-139385 GCA_963827345.1 uncultured Acidimicrobiia bacterium
GCTCGGCCAGAACATCAACGGGTCCCGCCTGTGGATCCGGCTGGGCGGAGTCACCTTCCAGCCCGGCGAGCTCTCCAAGATCGTCCTCGTGGTCTTCTTCGCGTCCTACCTCATCGAGAAGCAGAGCCTGCTCTCGGCCGGCACCCACCAGGTCGGCGGCATCTGGCTGCCCGAGTTCCGCCACTTCGGCCCGCTGCTGCTGGCATGGACGTTCTCGCTGGTCATCATGTTCTTCGAGCGTGACCTGGGGTCGTCGCTGCTCTTCTTCGCCCTCTTCATCGTCATGCTGTGGATAGCCACCAACCGCTGGATCTACCTGGCCATCGGCGGCCTGATGTTCGGCGCCGGTTCGTACCTCGCCTGGCAGATGTTCGACCACGTCCAGACGCGGGTGGCCATCTGGCTCAACCCGTGGGACGTGGCCGACACCGGTGGCTACCAACTCCTGCAGGCCGCGTTCGCCTTCGCCGCCGGCGGCCTCACCGGCACCAACCTGGCCCAGGGGAGCCCCCAGCGCATCCCCGCGGTGGCCACCGACTTCACCTTCGCCGCCATCGGCGAGGAGCTGGGCCTCCTCGGGACGACAGCGGTGCTCGTCGCCTTCCTGCTCATGGTCGGCGCCGGCCTGCGCATCGCCCTGCGGGCCGACTCTCCGTTCGAGAAGCTCCTGGCCACGGGGCTCACCGCCATCATCGGCTTCCAGAGCTTCATCATCCTGGGCGGTGTCGTCCGCCTCATCCCCCTCACCGGCATCACCCTGCCGTTCGTCTCCTACGGAGGCTCGTCGCTCATCTCCAACTACATCCTGCTGGCCCTGCTCCTGCGGGTGTCCGACGATCAGGCGTCGAGATCGGCCCAGGCGGCCGTCGCCCAGGACTCCACCCGCATCGGCGGCCTGCGGTGAACGCCCAGATCCGGGTCCTCGGGATCGTCATGATCGTGCTGTTCTCGGCCCTGTTCGTGCAGGTCAACAACCTGCAGATCTTCAGCGCCGGCCGGCTCAACGCCCACCCGGTCAACACCCGCGCCATCGTCCGTGACTTCAACCGCCCGCGCGGCGCCGTCCAGACGTCCGACGGGGTGGTCATTGCCGAGTCGGTCCCCTCCGAGGGGCAGTTCGAACAGCTCCGGCGCTACCCGCAGCCCGAGTCTGTTCGCCCACCTGACCGGCTACTTCTCCTTCACCTACGGCACCGAGGGCGTCGAGCGCACCTACAACGACGTCCTCACCGGGCGGTCGAAGAAGGTGAGCCTCGACAACCTGGGCGACCTGCTGCTGGAGACCGACAGCACCGCCAACGTCACCCTCACGGTGTCGAGCGAGGTCCAGCAGGTGGCCACCGAGGGGCTGGCCGGGCGCAAGGGAGGGGTGGTGGCCATCGACCCCCGGGACGGCGCCATCCTGGCCGCCGCCGACTTCCCGTCCTACGACCCGAACCCGCTGTCGGCCCACGACCAGGCCACCGTCCGGTCGGCCTGGGACGGCCTCAACGCCGACCCGGATAAGCCGCTGCTCCCCCGCTTCTACCGTGAGCGGTACTTCCCCGGCTCGAGCTTCAAGGTGGTGACCGCGGCCACCGGGCTGGCCACCGGGACGGCCACGCTCACCCAGCCCGTCTTCCCCCGGCTGTCGCAGCTGAACCTGCCCGGGTCGGGCCAGCCCCTCGGCAACTTCGGGGGTGGGACGTGCGGCGGCCCACTGCCCGAAGTCATGCGGGTGTCGTGCAACACCGCGTTCGCCCAGCTCGGCCTCGACATCGGCGGGCCCGGCATGACCGCCGGCTCCGAGAACTTCGGCTTCAACAAGACGCCTCCGATCGACCTGCCGTCGGCGGCCAAGTCGCTGTTCCCCGACGCCAGCGCCTTCGACCGAGACAAGCCGGCGCTGGCCAAGTCGGCCATCGGCCAGCAGGACGTGGCCGCCACACCGATGCAGATGGCGATGGTGGCCGCCGGCATCGCCAACAACGGGGTGATCATGACGCCGCACGTCATGAAGGAGATCACCGACAGCAAGGCCGAGGTCATCGACACGTACCAGCCCAAGCCGTGGCTCACCGCGGTGCAGCCCAACGTCGCCGCCGACGTCAAGGGGATGATGGTCGGGGTGGTCGAGTCGGGCTCGGGGACGAGGGCCAAGATCGCCGGGGTCACCGTCGCCGGCAAGACGGGAACGGCGCAGACCGGCCTGGGCACGTCGCACACGTGGTTCGTGGCCTTCGCCCCGGCCGAGGCCCCGACAGTGGCGGTGGCGGTGATGCTGGAGAACCAGTCGAGCGGCGACGAGGCCACCGGCGGGGCCCTCGCCGCCCCCATCGCCCGCAGCGTCATGGAAGCGGTGCTCGGCGCCCAGTAGCGGCAGACCTGCCCGTCGGCCGCTTCCCAGCCGCCGAATACAGGCGTGATCGACGCCGACCTAGGCTGCGCCCGTGGCCCAGCAGGTTTTCACCGGCCGCTACCAGATGGTTCGTCAGGTGGCGCGCGGCGGCATGGCCGAGGTGTTCCTGGCCCGCGACCTGCTCCTCGACCGGCCGGTGGCCCTGAAAGTCCTGTTCCCCGAGTTCTCCCTCGACCGGTCCTTCGTCGAGCGCTTCCGCCGGGAGGCCAGGGCGGCGGCCAACCTGAACCACCCCGGGATCGTGTCGATCTACGACTGGGGCGAGGACGCCGGCACCTACTTCATCGTCATGGAGTACGTCGACGGCAAGACCCTGCGGGAGGTCATCCGGTCGGAGGGGCCGCTGCTGGCCCACCGCGCCGCCGAGATCGGCGCCGACATCGCCAACGCCCTCCAGTTCGCCCACGACCACGGCGTGGTCCACCGCGACGTCAAGCCCGGCAACGTGATGATCGCCGGCCAGCAGGTGAAGGTCACCGACTTCGGCATCGCCAGGGCCGGCGCCGACCCCGGCGAGAGCCTCACCCAGACGGGTGCGGTCATGGGCACCGCCACCTACTTCTCGCCCGAGCAGGCCCAGGGCCACACCGTCGACGTGCGCAGCGACGTCTACTCGCTCGGTGTCGTCCTCTACGAGATGGTCACCGGGCGTCCCCCGTTCAAGGGCGACAACCCCGTCGCCATCGCCTACCAGCACGTCCGCGAGCGGCCGATACCGCCGAGCGAGCTCGAACGGCGACGTCCCCCAGATCTTCGACTCCATCGTCCTCAAGGCGATGGCCAAGAACCCCCAGAACCGCTACCCCTCGGCCGAGGCCCTGCGCCAGGACCTGCTGCGCTACAGCCGGGGGGAGCAGGTCGCGGCCGAGCCGCTCATGTCTGCGCCGCTGTTCCCACCCCCGCCGGCGGACGTCACCAGCATGATGTCCCGTGCCGGCGACCCGGGCACCGACGGCACCCGCATCATGACCGGGGGCGGGAGCGGGGGCGGCGGCCAGCCTCCCGTCCAGTACGACAGCCGCCCGAGCCAGCGCACCGGCATCTACATCGGCATCCTGGTCGTCCTCCTGCTGATCCTGGCCGGGCTGCTGTTCCTCCTCAGCCGCGAGCTGGGCGTCGGCGGGACGTCGGAGGTCACCGTGCCCCAGGTCATCGGCAGGAACCAGTCGGACGCCGAGTCGGAGCTGCGCGATGCCGGGCTGAAGGTGGTCAGGAAGGAGGTTCCCGACGAGTCGAATGCGGCAGGCAAGGTCACCGACCAGGATCCCAAGGCGGGCGCCAAGGTGAACGAAGGGTCCGAGATCACCATCACGGTGAGCCAGGGCGCCCCTTCGGCGACGATTCCCGACGTCCGCGGCCGCAACGTCGACGCCGCCACCGACTCGTTGGAGTCCGCCGGGTTCCTGGTGAAGACCACCCGCCGCAACGACCCCACGGTGAAGCCCGACGAGGTCGTCGAGCAGACCCCGGCGCCGGGCCGGCCAAACGGGGCGACACCGTGACGCTGGTGGTGTCCAACGGACCGGAGCAGATCCGGGTGCCCGACGTGCGCAACCTGCCCGAGGGCGAGGCCGCCAACGCTCTCGGTCAGGCCGGCTTCAGGACGGCGTCGCGCCCCGACTCGAGCCTCAACGTGCCCGCCGGCCGGGTCATCGACACCGAGCCTGCCGCTCGAAGCTCCCTGAACCGGGGCGACACGGTCACCCTCATCGTCTCGACCGGCTCCCCCGTGACCACGGCGACCGCTCCGCCCACGTCGGCGCCGTTCTTCACGATCTTCCCCACCACCACCATCCCGCCGGCGACGACCACGACGACGCCGTAAGTCACGTCGTCAGGCGCGGGCCAGGAAATTCGCCATCAGCTGCTTGCCGGCGGTGGTGAGGATGGACTCGGGGTGGAACTGCACGCCCTCGACGTCGAGCTCGCGGTGGCGGAGGGCCATGACCACCCCGTCCTCGGTCTCGGCGGTGACCTCGAGCACGGCCGGCATGGTCTCCGCTCGACGACGAGCGAGTGGTACCTGGTGGCCTCGAACGGCTGAGGCAGGCCGGTGAGGACGCCTTGGCCGTGGTGGTGGACGAGCGACGTCTTGCCGTGGACGACCGACGGCGCCCGCACGACCTGGCCGCCGAAGACCTGGCCGATGCACTGGTGGCCGAGGCAGACGCCCAGGATCGGCGTCACCCCGGCGAACTGCTCGATGACCGCGTTGCTGACGCCGGCGTCGTCGGGGCGACCCGGTCCCGGGGAGACGAGGATGGCGTCGGGCCTGAGGTCGGCGACGGTCTCGAGCGTCAGGTCGTCGTGACGGTGGACGACGGGGTCGGCCCCCAGCTCTCCCAGGTACTGCACGAGGTTGTAGACGAAGGAGTCGTAGTTGTCGATCACCAGCACCCGTGGGCCCATGGCGTGCAGGCTAGGCCGGGCCCGCGAACCGGTCTTCGCCTATTCTCTCGGCCGATGGCCAAGAAGACCGGGACACACAAGCAATCCCAGGGCGGGCGGGTCACGCCCAAGCAGAACAAGCGGTACACGCCGCCCGTGCCGCGCTCGGAGAAGGTCAGCCCCATCTGGGTCCCGATCGTCATGTTCGGCTCGCTCGGCCTGGGGATGCTGACCATCCTCGCCAACTACGTCGACGTCCTGCCCGGCGACGGCCCCAGCAACATGTACCTGCTGGCCGGCCTGGTGCTCATCACCGTCGGCTTCATCACCGCCACGAAGTTTCACTAGCGCCCGAAGCGGGTAGGAACCTTGCTTCGCGGGCGAATCTCACGCTGGTAATTACCCACAGGTAAGCCCCAGTCTGGGGATTGCCGAATGCCACCGGCGTAATTACCCCCAGGTAAGTCCCAGTCTGGGGATTACTCCTGCCTCCCCGCCGAACTGGGGTCGCTCAACGGCGCGTGGCGCGGTTTTGCGACCCCGGTTCGCTTCGCCGACCTGCACCCCACCCGAACTGGGGTCGCTCAACGGCCTGTGGCGCGGCTTTGCGACCCCGGTTGGGGCCGTGGGCCTACTCGAACAGGGGTGGGACGAGGGTCATGTCCTCCTGGCAGTGGCGGGGCGGGGCCGGCAGCTCCTCGCTGGCCACCACCATCTTCACCTCGGCCAGGCAGACCTGGCACCGGTAGCGCAGGTTGACCGACCGCAGGATGCCGTCGTCCGGCGAGGGGTTGGCCCTGGCCATCCCTCCCAGGATCCACATGCCGATGCGCATGATGAACACGAACGCGACGATGGCGATCACCAGCTTGATGGCGAGCGTCACGTTCGTTTCCGGGTCGTCAGGTTCTCCAGGAGCAGGGCGTTGGCCATGCCGCCGCCCTCGCACATGGTCTGCAGGCCGTAGCGTCCGCCGCTGCGCTCGAGCTCGTTGAGCAGGGTGGCGGTGAGCCGGGCACCGCTGGCGCCGAGGGGATGGCCCAGGGCGATGGCCCCCCCGTTGACGTTGACCTTGTCCATGTCGGGGTGATGCTCCCGAGCCCAGGCCAGCACCACCGAGGCGAAGGCCTCGTTGACCTCGAACCTGTCGATGTCGTCGAGGGTGAGACCGGCCCGCGCCAGGACGGCAGTGGTGGCCGGGATGGCGCCGGTCAGCATCATCACCGGGTCGACGCCGGCCACCGCGAACGCCACCAGTCGGGCCCGCGGGGTGAGGCCGAGGGCGGCTGCCCCTTCCTCGGAGGTCACCAGCACCGCCGCCGCGCCGTCGGTGATCTGCGACGAGTTGCCCGCGGTGATCCGGCCGGTGACCGCCTGGAAGACGGGCTTGAGCCCGCCGAGCGCCTCCAGGCTGGTATCTCGCCGGACGCCGTCGTCGTCCCGGAACTCGTATTTGGCGGTGGGCGTCTCCACCGTGATCGGCACGACCTCGGCGGCGAAGCGGCCGGCGTCGATGGCGGCCGCCGCCCGGCGGTGGCTGGACAGGCTGTAGGCGTCCAGCTCGTCCCGCGACAGGTCCCACACCTCGGCGATCCGCTCGGCGGCGATGCCCTGGGGCACGAGGCCGCCGGCGGGCTGGTAGCGCTGGGTCATGCGGGGCCCGAACGGCATCCCCGGCCCGTTGAGGATCGTCGAGCCCATCGGCACCCGGCTCATCGACTCGACGCCGCCGGCCACGACCACGTCGTAGGCGCCGGCCATCACCCCCTGGGCGGCGAAGTGCAGGGCCTGCTGGGACGAGCCGCACTGCCGGTCGACGGTGGTGCCCGGCACCGATTCGGGGAAGCCGGCGGCCAGGACCGCGTTGCGGGCCACGTTGAGGGCCTGCTCGCCGCTCTGGCTCACACAGCCGAGGATCACATCGTCGACGGTGGCCGGGTCGAGGTCGTTGCGTTCGGCGAGGGCGCGGAGGACTTCCGCGGCCAGGTCGACGGGATGGTGGTCCCGGAGCCGGCCGTTGCGGCGGGCCAGCGGTGTGCGGACGGCGTCGACGATGACGGCGGCGGTGACGGGCGCGTGCGGCATCGTGCACCCATTCTGCCCGGCGCTGCCGGCAACGGATGCCCGGCGCCGCCGGCAACATAACCTGCCGCATGCCGTGGAACGGGCTGCTCGACGTGGTCGTCTTCGCCCTCGGGTTCTTCCTGGTCGCGGCCACGCTCGGCTCGGCCATCCGTACCGTCGTGCTGCCACGGGCCATCCCGGCCAGGCTGGCCAGCGTCGTCTTCATCACCGTCAGGCGGCTGTTCGACCTCCGGCTGCGGCGGGTCGCGAGCTACGAACGGCGAGACCGGCTGATGGCGCCGTACGCCCCCCTGAGCCTGTTCACCCTGGCCCTGGTGTGGATGACGATCGTCCTGACCGGCTACGCCGCCATGTTCTGGGCGTTGCGGGAGGGGTCCTACCGGGAGGACTTCAGGTCGAGCGGCTCGGCCCTGTTCACCCTCGGCTTCGAGCAACCGGACACCCTGCCGACGACGGTGCTGGCCTTCACCGAGGCCGCCATCGGCCTCACCCTGCTCGCCCTCCTCATCACCTACCTTCCCAGCCTGTACTCGGCCTTCGCCCGCCGGGAGGTCGAGGTGGCCCTCATGGAGGTGCGGGCGGGGCGGCCGCCGTCGGGCGTGGCGATCCTGGAGCGGTACGCCAGGATCAGCTGGATCGGCGGTCTTCCGGCGATCTGGGAGCGCTGGGAGCGCTGGTTCGCCGAGGTCGAGGAGAGCCACACGTCGTTCCCCGCGCTGGTCTTCTTCCGCTCCCCTCAGCCCGACCAGTCGTGGGTGACCGCCGCCGGGGCCGTCCTCGACGCCGCCGCCCTGTTCTCGTCCACGGTCGAGGACCACGATCCCGACGCCAACCTGTGCCTCCGGGCCGGCTACCTCTGCCTGCGACGGATCGCCACCTTCTTCGGCATCCCCTTCGATCCCGACCCGGCGCCCGACGACCCCATCTCCATCGCCCGCGACGAGTTCGACGCCGCCTACGACCGGCTGGCGGCGGCCGGCATCCGGGTCAAGGCCGACCGGGACCAGGCGTGGCGGGACTTCGCCGGGTGGCGGGTCAACTACGACAGCGTGCTCCTGGCCCTCGCCGGCCTCGTGATGGCCCCGTTCGCGCCATGGTCGTCGGACCGCTCGCGCACGCGCTACCGGGTCCGGGCGATCCGGGGGCGCCCGAGATAGCAGCTACGACAGCAGCCGGTCGAGGTCGCGGGACGGGTCCAGCAGGACGGGAGTGACCTCGACGATCGACGGGCGACGGGGCGGCTCGCTGAAGCCGAACCCGGCCGGTCGCCACCGGGGCTGCAGCGGGCCGAGGTCGGTGCCGTCGACGGCGGCGTGGGCCGAGACCACCCGTCGGTAGGCCGAGGCCTGGTACCACTCGTGGACGCCCGAAGCCGTCGTGCCGTAGGCCCGGACGCCCAGCAGCCTTCGGGCCACCGGCGCCTCGACGTACCTGGTGACCCACAGCGGCCGTCGAACGGTGATCGGCCACCGCCGGCCCGCATCGAGGCGGAGCTCGAGGCCCAGGTCGGGGGCGGTGAGGATCAGCCGGCTGCCGGCCAGACCCACCTCGAGCGGGCTGACGATCACCTCGTCGAACCGGTACACGGCGGACACGAAGTCGGCCACCTGCCGGGTGGCGGCAACCAGCCGGCGCTCGCCGGCGGCGGTGGCCCACATGAGGTCGTCCATGGGCCCCAGCGGGGAGCGGCGCCAGTGACCGACCACGAAACGATCGCCCGATCCGAACCCGGCGCTGGCGATGACGCCCGTCAGGCGCCACCGGCCTGTCGCGCTCAGGTTCGGCCTGCTCAGGTCCCCAGCTCCTCGCTCAACGAGAGCCAGCGGTCCTCGGCCGCGGCCAGGGCGGTCTCGGCCTCGGCCAGGGCGATGGCGGTGGCGGCGAGGGCGGCGTGGTCGGCCGCCACCACCGACAGCTCGGCCTCCAGCAGGGTCCGCCGGGTCTCGGCCTCCGCCATCTCCCGCTCGGCGAGGGTCACCAGCCGCCGCAGCGTGCTGGGCGACCTCGGCTTGGCGGGGGGCCGTGGCGTCGACGATGACGACGACGGCTTGGCCCGGGTCGACGATCTCGTGGGCGACGCCTGGACCGGCCGCACGCCGGCCTTCCTGCGGGCCGCCTCGTATTCGGCGTAGCCGCCGGGAGGCAGGCGGGCGTGGCCGTCGCCGGCGAGCACCACCACGTCCTCGACGGTCCGCTCCAGCAACGCCCGGTCGTGGCTCACGACCACCAACGAGCCGGGCCAGCCTTCGACGTAGTCCTCCAGGGCCCGCAGGGTGTCGAGGTCGAGGTCGTTGGTGGGCTCGTCGAGCAACAGGACGTTGGGCAGGTCGGCAAGCACCAGGAGGAGCTGGAGGCGGCGGCGTTCCCCTCCCGACAGGGTCCCGATCGGCGCCCACTGGGCGTCGGTGTCGAACAGGAACCGCTCCATCAGCCGGTTCTGCTCCCACGTGGGCTGGCCGGCCTTTCCGGCGACGGCGTCGCGCACCCGCTTCCCGAGGTCGAGGTCGCCGCCGACCTGGTCGTAGTAGCCGAGCCGCACCGTGGGCGCGGTGTCGACCCGGCCTTCGACGGGCGCCCGGCGGCCGGCGACGATGTCGAGCAGGGTCGACTTCCCCGAGCCGTTGGGCCCCACCACCCCCAGCCGACCGCCCGGCTCCAGCTCCAGGTCGAGGCCGCGGAACAGCCAGCCGTCGTCCCCGCCGTCGCCGCCGTCGTCGTCGCCAGTCGGGAACCGGTGGCCGACGCCGTGGAGGTCGACGACCTTGTCGCCGAGCCGTGGCGTCGTCCCGCCCCGGTTCGCCGCGCCCAGCTGGACGTCGCCATCGGCAGGCGGCGGCCGACCGTCGACGATCGCCGTGGCCGACTTGATCCGCGCCTTGGGCTTGCGGGTACGAGCCGGCGCCCCCCGTCGCAGCCAGGCCAGCTCGGACCGGGCCAGGTTCCGGCGCACGGCCTCGGCCGTGGCCTCCTTCTCGGCCCTGTCGCTGCGGGCCTCCAGGTAGCTGGCATACCCGCCGTCGTGGACGTGGCCCTTGCCGCGATCGAGCTCGAGGATTCGGGTGGTGACCCTGTCGAGCACGTGGCGGTCGTGGGTGACGAGCACCAGCCCGCCGGCGAAGCCGGCCAGACGATCCTCCAGCCAGGCGATCGCCTCCATGTCCAGGTGGTTGGTCGGCTCGTCGAGCACGAGTAGGTCGACCTCGTCGACGAGAGCCCTGGCCAGAGCCACCCGCTTGGCCTGGCCGCCGGACAGCGTCGACACGTCGGCGTCGCCCATCTCGCCCATGCCCAGCCGGTCGAGGATCGCCGCCGCTTCCCAGCCCTCGCCCACCGCGGCCCGGACCGTGCCCGGAGGCAGCTCCGGGTGTTGGCCGAGAAAGGCCACCCTCACCTGACGGCCCCGCCGCACGGCGCCCTCCTCCGGCGCGTCGACACCCGCCAGGAGTCGCAGAAGGGTCGACTTTCCCGACCCGTTGCGCCCGACCACGCCGAGCCGGTCACCGGACGCCACCGTGACCGAGAGGTCCTCGAACAGGGGACGGTCGGGCCGGCGGGCGGCGACCCGCTCGAGGTCGACCAGGATCATGGCGACAAGGGTAGGAGCGGGCTACGCCCCGCCCGACGAGGGCGAGCGTGGGCTACGGGCTGCCGGTTTCTGCCGGCCCGACCAGACGACGCAGCCGGTGGCGGTAGGCGACCGCGGTGGTGGCCACGACGGTGCCGACGAAGGCCAAGCCGATGCCCTTGTTCATGCCTTCAGGGTGGAACGGCGACACCAGGTAGTGCTCGATGTACCCGCCCCGGTACACCTGGTCGCCGGCCAGCTGGCGGAGGTCCTTCTCCCAGACCGTCAGCGGGCAGTCGAGGCCGCCGGCATAGACCGCGGCGGTGGCGGCGAGCGTCGCCAGGTGGGCCTTGGTGACCCCCGGCCGGCCCCGGGCGACGAAGCCGCCGGCCAGCAGGAACCCGATGAGGCTCAGGTGGGAGAGCGCGACGGCGTCGGCGGCGCGCCGGAGGAGCATGCTCCGAGGTTACCGGCGCCGACGCTCGACCGGCGAGGTCACACGTCGGCCCAGTACCCGCCGTTCCACGTGGTCTCGGCCAGGTTCCGCAGCCCCTCCATCGACGGGTGGAAGAAGTCGACGATGCTGACCTCGACGGCGGTGATCGTGTGGTCGAAGACCCGGTTCCCGTCGAACCGGCAGGCGGCGAACTCGGCGCATACCGTGCCCAGGACCGTGTTGAAATCGACGTTCCGGGCCGGGCCAGCTGACGGTCGGCATCGGTGTTCGCCGACGCGAGGACCGGCGGGCACACTCTGAACCACTCCCAGATCAGGCGGGCCAGGAGGTTGCCCTGGTGCAGGTCCCACACCTGGGACACGTCGGGGATGCTGAGCACGTAGATCCGGGCAGCAGGTAAGCCCGTCGTCAGGGTGGCCATCGTCTGGCGGAACGACGCCTGGAAGTCGGCCACCGACGTCATCGCCGCCAGCGAGGGGGCGCACACGTCGTTGGCGCCCAGGAGCACGGTGACGTAGTCGGCACCCGTCTGGACGGCCTGCTGGGCCTGCCCGGGGCCGTCGGCCATGGTCGACCCGGAGACCGCCAGGTTGGCGTTGTGCCCGGCGACGCCGCCGTTGCGGGCCAGGATCCGTTCGTAGTGGCTGACGATGGGATCGGTCGGGTCGCCACCGGTCGACCACGACTGCCCCGGGTTGGACGCGCCGAAATGGAACAGGTCGGCGTTCGTCGCCTGGGTGATGGAGTCGCCGATCGCGGCCAGGGACTGCGGAAGGTCAGCCGGCTCCGCACCGACGGCTTCGGTCCCGACAAGGCACAGGCAGACGGCCGCCAGCACCGAGGCGAGCCCTGTGCGCCGAGTCGATCCCCTGGAGCTGGTCGATCGTTCTCTCATGGGCATCCCTTTCCGCCGCTCCGCCCAGCGCGAGAGTCTACGGGCGGTACCGGGACGGAAGGTGATTACCACCCTCGATCGCGGGACTGCGTCGGACCAAGATTGGGTCGCCTCCCTCGAAAGGAACCCTCGTGCGCATGTCACTGTCCGGCGCTGCGTCCACCACCCGCCTCGTGTGCCTCCTTCTGGCGCCGGCGGTGGCGCTCGCGATCCTGGGAGCCTGCTCGGTGACCACGCGGCTCGACACCTCGAAGGGTGAGGGCCAGATCCAGACCTACCTGCAGGACAAGTTCGGCATCTCCTCCGAGGTGAGCTGCCCCGACCGGGCGATCGAGGAGGGCGACGTCTTCGAGTGCACGGCCGACTTCTCCGACGGACAGTCCCTCCGTTTGAAGCTCACCCAGGACGACGACGAGGGCAACGTGAGCTTCGAACAGGCGCAGGCGATCATCGATGTCGACCAGGCCGTGACAGTGATCCAGGCGGAGGTCCAGAAGTCGACCGACGTGGCGGTGACGGCCGACTGCGGCACTGCCAAGTACCTGATCAAGGACCCCGGCACGACGTTCGACTGCCAGGTGGCGCCGGCGGCCGGCGGTGCCCCCAAGACGGTGGTCGTCACCGTCAAGGACCTGCAAGGAACCGTGGCCCTCACGCTGCAGTAGCCGGATGCCAGGGCAGTAGCCGGATGCCGGGGCTCGGCCGGCGGTGGGAACGGCATCCACCACATCGCCGCGGCGCGTCGGTACGGTCGTCGGATGGGCCGTCCGGGGGTTGACGGCGAGCCGACGATCGCGGCAGCGACCCGGTCCTCAGCCGTGTTGTCCGAGGCCCGGAACGGTCGGGCTCGTCGCCCGACCGCCACCGCCCGCTTCGGATCCTCTCGGCGGGAGAGCCACGACGCCTCGGCGTTCTACGAGCGCTTCGTCACGCCCGACCTCTCCGACGACGCCGATGTCGTCCGGCCGGCGACGGTCGACGTCATCTACCGCCACGACGCCCGGGACATGCGGTCGGTCGAATCGAGCTCCGTGGCACTGGTGGTCACCTCCCCGCCGTACTTCGCGGGGAAGGAGTACGAGCAGGGCCTCGGGCTGAACGGCGTGCCCGGCACCTACTTCGAGTACCTGGCCCTGCTCCGTGACGTCTTCGCCGAGTGCAAGCGGGTGCTCGAGCCGGGCGGTCGCATCGCGGTCAACGTCGCCAACCTCGGCCGGCGGCCCTACCGGTCGTTGGCCGGCGACGTGACCGAGATCCTCCAGGACCTCGGGCTCCTGCTGCGGGGCGAGGTCGTGTGGTGGAAGGGCCGGGCCGCCGGGGGCTCGTGCGCGTGGGGGACGTTCCAGCGGCCGGGCAACCCGGTGTTGCGCGACGTCACCGAGCGGATCGTGATCGCCAGCAAGGGCCGCTTCGACCGCGCCCTGAAGCCCGAGGAGCGCCTGGGCCTCGGATTGCCGTCGACGGCGACGATCTCGCGGGACGAGTTCCTCGAGGCCACCACCGACCTGTGGGAGATGCCGCCCGAGAGCGCCACCCGGGTCGGCCATCCCGCACCGTTCCCGGTCGAGCTCCCGACGCGCCTGATCGAGCTGTACACGTACGAGGGCGACGTCGTGCTCGACCCGTTCATGGGATCGGGATCGACCGCGGTGGCCGCGGTCCGGGCCCGGCGGCACTACATCGGGTTCGACACCGACGGGGGCTACGTCGACGGCGCTCTGGCGCGAGTGGCCGAGGAAACGGCCCGGGCATCCACGGTGAGGGCGCCGTACCGGGTGCAGCTCCCAGCCGGGCCGACGGCGGACGAGAGCGGGGACACGCAGGCGCGTGCCGTCCGGGGGGGCAGGAAGGCGAAGGACCTGGCCGAGATCCTGCTGGCGGAATGCGGGTTCGTCGACATCCGGCCCGACGTGAAGCTCGCCGGCTTGGGCATCGAGCTCAGCTTCCTCGCCGCCGACCGGGCGGGCCGGGACTGGGCGTTCGACGTCTCCGGCGCGTTCACCTCGAGCCCCGCCGGTCTCAAGCGAGCCGACACGCTCTGGAAAGCCCTCGGCAAGGCCGCCGTCCTCCACGAGGGCCGTCCGGACCTGCCACTCGTCCTGGTGACCACCCAGGCACCGGCCCGCGCCAGCGCCGGGCGAGCTGCCCTCGGGGCCGTGACGGGAGCCGGTCGCCCGGTCTTCGACGTCGTCGAACTGCTCGACACCGCCGATCAGGAGCGACTGCGCGGCTACGTCTGAACGTCCGTTCGACCTGGGACGCGTGTGGCGTGGGGGTAGTCGGGCGAGCGACCTTGGAACGACAGGATCTTGGGGTTCTGGATCACGCCGTCACGGATCTCGATCGCAGCTCGAATCGTCTCGCTGGCCTCCCATGCGTCGGGCCCGGCGAGCACCGGCTCGATGAAGGGCAGCAGCGCCTCGCTGATCTCCCACGACGCCGAGTTCCACAGGTACGACGGGCTGTGGTCCACGCCGTAGTAGGAGACGTTCTCGCCGATCAGGAACGTCGGTTCCGAGAAGGTGGTGGGCCGGGCCCAACTGAAGCCCATTGCCTCGTCGCAGGAGACGTCAACGATGAGACTGCCGGGCGCGAGCGTGGGGAGATCATCCTCGACGAGGAACGTCAGTGGCTCGTCGGTGTCCTGCAGCACGCAGTTGACGATGATGTCGTGCTCGGCGAGGACTTCGGCGAGCGGCCGCTCGCCGTGCTCGAACTGCACGTGCCCACGACGGGGGGCGTCGTCGTCGTAGTCCACCTGCAGCAGCTGAGCAGTGTCGATCGGCGATCCGACGGCGCTCACCGACCGCTTGGTGAGGATGTCGACGTCGTACACCGAATGTGCGTTCAGGGCCGCGACCGCGCCCCTGGCCGTCGCCCCGAAGCCGATCACCGCGGCTCGCAGCTTGCGGCCGTAGGCGCCTGTCGACCCGATGAGCTCCAGGGCGTGCAGCACCGAGCAGTAGCCGGCCATCTCGTTGTTCTTGTGGAAGACGTGCAGGTCGATCGAGCCCTGGCTGGTCCAGTGGTGCATCGCCTCGAAGGCGATCAGCGTCAGCCGCCGGTCGACGGCCGTCTGGGTGACGAGGGGGTCCTGGACACAGTGGGGCCAGCCCCAGAGGACCTGTCCTCGACGCAGATCGGCGAAGTCCTCCAACTGAGGCTTGGCCAGCAGGACGACGCCGCAGTCCGCGACGAGCTGGTCACGGGAGCGCAGCCCGGCGACGAGCGGCGCCAGCCGGTCGTCGGGGACGCCGAAGCGCTCGCCGTAGCCGTGCTCGAGATAGATGCGTCCTCGCACGTCGGCGTCGATCCGCTCCAGATGCAGCGGGTGGATCGGCACCCTGTGCTCGTTCTCCTTGCGCGACCGCCGGATGACCCCAAGGCTGAGCCTGTCTCACGTCCCCCAATTCTCGGTTCGCGACCCTCGTGGCTCAGGCGGGCCGTCGTCGAGCGCGCCCGGGGTCAGCGGAGCGACCGCGGCGACGAGCGAGCCCAGGAGCTCCTGCTCGCGTCGCATGTTCAGGGCCTGGGCGTCGACCATCGCCTCCGCGGCCATGTCCAGCGCCCGGGCTGCGTCCCCCGGCCCGTCCCGGGCGACGAGCATCTCCGCGTAGGCCCGTTTCGTGCGGACGAGGAAGGGGCGGGCACCGATGCGGTCGTTCACGTCGATCGCGTGGCGGAAATGACCCTCGGCGTCGTCCCACGCGCCCATCGTGGTGGCCAGAAGGCCCAGGGAACGGGCCATCGACCCGCCGCACCACTGGCCGACGATGGCCACCGCCAGCCGGTCGGGGAAGGGCAGGAGGAGCTCGTAGATGGTCCGCGCCCGGTCCGCGTCGCCGAGCGTGGCACAGGTCTCGGCCAGCAGGGTCATGCCCGTCGACCAGGCCGCGTCGCGCGGCAGGTCGAAGCCGGTGTCAGCCAGCACCTCGAACTGGTCGCGGGCCTCGTCCGTCCTCCCGAGCTCGCAATAGGTATGGGCCAGGCCGGCCCGATAGGTCGGCACGGCCGGCATCGACTCGACGTGGGCCTCCAAGAACCCGAGCGCCTCCGACAACCGGCCCTGGGCCCACCACGTGTCGTACAGCGCCACCGCCAGGGCCATCGCCGCGTCCGGTTGGCCACATCGCTCGCCGAGCTCGTACGCCGCGAACATGGCCGGCTCGGCCTCCGGCGATCCCTCCAGCATGAGCTGGGCGGCCTGGACCGTCTTGATGAGCCAGGTCCAGAACGGCTGCCGGAGGTCCCGTGCCAGCTGCGCGGCGTTGGCCAGCTTCTCCTGAGCGCCGGCGACGTCGGCCGATTCGTAGTCGCACGCGGCCCGGAGGAGGCAGGCACGGACGGTGAGCTCCGTGTTGTCGAGATCGCTCGCCACCTGTGACAGCTCGTCGAGCATGGCGACACGGTCGTAGAGGGTCGTCGGGTCCCACATGGCAGTGACACTCGCCGCCAAGACGTGAGCCAGGCCGGCCGGGTCACCCAGTCGTCGAGCCATCTCGGTGGCCTCCCGACAGAGCCGGTGCCGCGTCTCCCGCTCCCTCGTCCAGACCAGCTCGACGGCCATCAGGCTCTGCAGCCTGGCCCGCAGCACGCTGTCGCCGGGACCGAGGGCCCTCAGCGCTTCGTCGTAGAGCGCCACGAGTTGACCGTCCGACTGGCCGACGGCCTTGAACGAGGCGTTGGCACGGGCGCTGGCGAACGCGGCACGGGCCAGCCGCTCACCGTCCCCGAGCTCACGGGCGACCGCCGCGGCGGCGTGGACGGTGGCGGGGTACCGCTGGTCCGCGCTCCGTCCCTGGGCGCTCGCCAGGGCGAGCAGGAGGTCGCACCGCAGGCGCCGGTCGGCAGGGTCGTCGGAGTCGGGGTCGAGCGACGACAACGCCCGCTCGAAGTGCACCGTCGCCTCCTCGTAGGCCAGCTCGGCGAGGGCCCGCTCGCCGGCCTGCCGGGCGTAGTGAACCGCCTTGGCGCTGTCGCCCGACGTCCCGGCCGACAGCCAGTGGTGGGCCAGCGCCTGCGCGGTCACACCGGATTGCGCCTTCTGCGACTCCAGCGCCTCCGCCACCTGCCGGTGGATCTGGGCCCGTCGAGCCAGGCCCAGCCCGTCGTAGAGGGTGTGACGGATCAGGGCATGGGCGAAGCAGAACCGCCCCGGGCTGTCGGGAACCTCGGTGACGAACGCGGCATGACCGGCCTCCTCGAGCAGGTCGAGCAGCTCCTCGTCGGCCAGCTTGTTCGCCCGGCTGGCCACCGAGAGGTCGAAGTCCTGCCCGATGACGGCGGCGACCGTGAGGGCTCGGTTGACCCCCTCGGACAGGCGTCGGAGGCGGCTGCGGATCACGTCGCGCACGGTGTCCGGCACGACCGACGCGTCGATGTCCGCCCAGGGGGCCGGCTGTCCGTTGCCGGGGGTCTGCACCGCCGATTCGGCGAGGTGCCGGAGGATCTCCGTGACGAAGAAGGGGTTGCCGTTGGTGTCCCGCCAGAGCCCGAGCGCGAGGGTGTCGCCGGCTCGGTCGCCGGCGATGCGGTCCGAGGAGAGCTCGATCAGGCTCACGACTTCGCCTTGGTCCATGCCCTCGAGGAAGAGGCGCCGCACACCGTGCTCGCGTCCCAAGTCGGCCAGGGCTTCGCTCAGGGAGTCGGTCGGGGAGACGTCGGTGTGCCGGTAGGTCGCGATCAGCAGGAACGCTCCGGGCACGACCGACGTCGCCAGGTGACGGAAGAGCAGGACGGTCGGCTTCGTCGCCCAATGGAGGTCCTCGAGCACGAGCACGACCGGCCTGGCCTCCGATGCCCGGGCCACGAGGGCGACGACGGCCTGGAACAACCGGTAGCGGTCAGTCTCGGGGTCGGCTCCGGAGGAGCGGGGCAGGTCCTGCACCCGCCGGGCGAGCTCGGGGACGATGCGAGCCAGCTCGACGCACCCCTCCCAGGTGCCCGTCGCCAGGCCGTCGTCGCCGCTCGTCGTGACGTAGTGCGCGATCGCCTCCATGAACGGCTGGTAGGGGACTCCGAGGTCGGCGTCGCAGCGGCCGAACAGGACGGTGGCGCCCTGGCCGTGCATCGCCAGCGCCGCTTCCCTGACCAGGCGGGTCTTGCCGATCCCCGGTTCCCCGGTCACCACCACGACCTGACGCTCCCCCGCGGCGGCACGGGCCCACGCCTGGGCCAAGGCCTCCAGCTGGGCCGCCCGACCGACGAACCCTCGGTCCCAGGACACCTGCAGGGGGGCGGGGAGGGGCGGGGTCGGCTGTTGGCCGCCCGTGTCCTTCACCGGCGGCGCAGCCAGGGACACGTCCTGCCGGAGAATCGCCCCCTCGAGGTCACGAAGTTCGAGGCTGGGGTCGATCCCCAGATCCTCCACCAGGACGGTACGGCCGTCCTGGTAGACGGCGAGTGCCTCGGCCTGTCGCCCGGCTCGGTAGAGGGCCAGCATCAGCTGGGCCCGCAACCGCTCGCGCAGGGGATGGTCGGCTACCAGCGACCCGAGCTCACCGACCGCCTCGGCGTGGTGGCCCAGCTCCAACTCGGCCTCGAAGAGGTCCTCCAGCGCCGACATCCTGGTCTCCTCGAGCCGGGTGACGTAGGCCTGGGCGAAGGGATGATCGGCGAGGTCGGCGAGCGCCGGTCCTCGCCACAGGGCGAGCGCCCGCCGGAAGGTGGCGGCTGCCTCGGCCGGGGCGTGCTCGGCCAGGGCGCGACGTCCCTCGTCAACGAGGCCTTCGAAGCACAGGGCGTCGACCTGTGACGCCTCGACCCGCAGGACGTACCCGGGCTTCCTGGTCAGGAGCAGCTCGGGCGGCGAGGTCGGCCCCCGTCCGGGCTCCAGCCGCTTGCGGAGGTTCGAGACGTAGACCTGCACCGTGGAGTGCGGGTCGGCAGGTGCGTCGTCGCCCCAAAGCTCCTCGACGAGTCTGTCGGCGGACACGACCTCGTTGGCGTGGGCGACGAAGAGCGCCAGCAAGGCACGCTGCTTGGGCCGCACCGAGGCCCAGCGGAAGACCACCGCTCACGACCTCCAGCGGGCCGAGCACTCGGAACTCCAGCCGCCGATCCATTCGTTCGCTCCGTTGCGACGGTAGCGCAGGTGGACCGCCCGACGACGACGGCCACCCGTCGACCACGCCGGACCTACCTCGTGGCCTGATGCGAGACGACGCGCCAGTGTTCAGCACCGAACGACCGATCGCCGGCCAGTGACTGCGAATTCTCACGGGGAGGCTGGGTGACGACCTCGTCGCGGCTCTCCACGGCGCCGGGCGCGCTCCTCGGCCGCGTCAGAAAGTTGATGGCAGCTAGCGTCAAGCCGAGCGAACCGAAGGGGAGCAAATGGATCCGGCGCGGCTGCCATACGCCAAGCAGCTCAGCCCGAATCAGATCGACCTGAGGGATCTACTGGAGCTGCTGCGTGACTCGGGTGGCGACCGGGTGGCGTTCCAGACCGCGGTCGGCAGGAGGTTCTTCCCGAAGCGTGACCCGAAGAACGAGTTCACCTCGGCAATGAACACCTTCCTGTCGATGCGAGCGCACGGTCTGGTTGCGGGCAACGACCCGTACACGCAAACCGACCTGGCGATCGCGCTGCTGAAGGAGCCGACTGACCAGGGGCTGGAGGCTTCCTTCGCGAAACACCTGCTGCTCAACCTCAATGGGCTGCAGTTTCTCGAGGTCATCGCCTCGCTCGAGGCACGGGGCCAGACGGTCAAGGTCGCTCGGATTGTCGATGAGCTCGTTGCGCTCGGCATCGACCCCGGTGGATCGAGCGGTGAGCACGTCAACCCGATGAAGCTCTGGCTGGAGCGCGTCGGCGTGCTGCACGGCTGGACCATCGACTCCACCGTCTTGAAGCAGTTGACGGGGGCATCAATCACCGAGATCTCCGAGTTGGTGTCGATGCCGACTCCAAAACAGGCGTTCCTGCTGGCACTGGCGACCGTCACCGACCCGCCGCCGTATGACGCGGCTGACGTACGCCGGCTGGCGGAGATGCAGTCGCCGCAGATTCGCTTCGATACGAAGACGTTCTCCAAGGACGTCCTCGAACGGCTCGACCGCGATGGGTGGATCTCCCTATCGAAGACGACCGAGGGAC
Source organism: uncultured Acidimicrobiia bacterium (assembly GCA_963827345.1). Taxonomy (GTDB): domain Bacteria; phylum Actinomycetota; class Acidimicrobiia; order Acidimicrobiales; family AC-14; genus CAWGUU01. The sequence goes on from CAWHAN010000007.1 coordinate 19,887, forward strand.
GAGGGGCCAAGAGCCACCGTGTCACGCCGACGGAGCGCTTCCTGGACATTGTGAGTGAGCCGCTGCTACAGGCGGTTGTCGAGCAGACCCACTTGCAGGACCCCGCCTCGCTGCGCAGGCCCTTGGCGGACCTCCTCGCGATCGTTGAAGACGTGAGCCTGAGCAACCATGAACGAGGGCTGGCGCTCGAAGGCGTCTGCATCCAAGTTGCCAGGCTCGCTGGGGCTCGGTTCCTCAGCTGGCGGCTGCGCGGAGACGAGACTGCTGGTGCGGAGGTCGACGTGGTGGCTGAGACCGTGCAGCCGCCGTACCTGTTGATCCAACTGCAGAGCAAGGCTTCTGCCATCTCGGGCCGGGAGATCATCGACCGGGAGGTCGGCGTCGCCGTCACCCTCAAGAGCAACGTCCTGTTGTTCGTGACTGCCAAGAAGGTTGGCCCAGCCGCCCGCAGGGCAGCGGCGCAGCACATGCAGGAGTCAGGGTTGTCGATCCTGTTTCTGGATGGGGCGGACCTCAAGAAGGCGAATGCAGGGGCGGTCGGCGACGCGCTGGCCCGCGAGTGGCAGCGGGTCGCCACCGTCCGGTCACGACGAGGTCGCGAGCGAGCTCGGGCGTTGAAGGACTGACGCGACCGACGCAAGTGCACGCGGCACAGCCATGCCGCGCTTGGGCTCCCGGGCGGCGCCACGCGCTTACGGCGCTCCGAGCTAGACCACTTCGGCTTCGCCGACCGTAGGCCAGTCCTCGGGCCGGCGTTCATTGTCCTACCCCCGGGCTACAACTACACCTGAGCCCATCGCGTCGTCGCTCGATCCGATTCGCAGGACGCCACAGCGCCCGTCGGCGCCTCGACCATCCACCGCTTCGGCGGCCAGAAGGTCTAGTAACAACTCTTGTGAGATCTGGAGGGCACGCAGTGCACCGGTTCAAGACGATCTACTTCCCCGGTGACCGGGTGAGAAGCGGCGGGGCCACACGAGTGACGGTCAGCCTCCCCGGCGCGGACGGGCCCCAGGACCACGCTGGCTTCGCAACGTTCGCGGCATCTCTGTCCAGCTACGACTTCCGAGTTGCCCTTGGAGATCCGGTGCTCGAGGACCTCGAGGAGATGGCCCGACAGGAGGACCGCAGCCTAAGCAACACCTGCGTGCGCCTCCTCCGGGATGTCCACGCCAATGGGGCCCCATCCACCGGCCCAGTTGCAGGCGGGATGGCTCAGCAGCTGCGCCTCGGCGTCGTGCCCCTGACCACCCAGCCGCTGACCACCAATACCGATCCGTTGCCCCCGCGGGCACCGAGTCGCGCCGAGATCACCGGGCGCAAGGGGTCGATCTTCTACCGGGCGCACAGCTACCACACCAAGGTTCCGCCGGAGGGTATCGCCGGCCTCATCGAGCACTACACCGACCCCGGCGACATCGTCGTCGATCCGTTCTGCGGCTCGGGGATGACTGGGGTCGCCGCGCTCATGACCGGGCGCCGAGCGATCATCTCCGATCTGTCGACGGCTGCGACCCATATCGCTAGCGGGTACGCCGCCGATGTCAGCCCCGACCAGCTGAAGCTGGCGGGCAATCGGCTGCTGGCAGAACTTGGTCCACTCGAGGAGGCCCTGTACGGCGCGTCGTGTCCAGACTGCAGGGGGGCCGCGCGCAATGAATACACGGTCTGGTCGGACGTCTTCGGATGCCCGGAGTGCAGCGCCGAGATCGTGTTCTGGCACGAGGCCGTGGACTCGGAGACGGGAGCCATCGCCAAGACGGTGCACTGCGGCTGCGGTCGTACCTGGCCGAAGCGGTGTCTCACCTGGCTACGTTCCGAGCCCGTCCTGGAGTCCGTTGGCTGCAAGGCCTGCCGTCGGGTCGAGCGGACCGTCGACGGGCAGGAGCGCGATCGCATCCTTGCCTTCGACCGTTCAACCATCGAGGCCTGGTACCCCACCGCGCCGTTCGAGTCGTGGCGCGAGATGTGGCGGGGGCAGCACGGCGCACAGGGCATCGAGACTGCGGCCGACTTCTTCACGCCGCGCAACCTCCATGCACTCGCGGAGATCTGGGCCGTCCTGAACGCAGAACCCAACGAGTCCCTCCGGCAGGCGTTGCGATTCGCGTTCACGAGCACGGTCAATCGTGCGTCGCGTCGCTACCAGTGGAACCCGAAGCGGCCGACGAACGTCCTGAGCTCGACGATGTACATCGCGTCGCTGTCGTACGAGTTCAACGTCTTCTCCTTGCTGCGTCGCAAGCTCGAGGCGGTCCACGACCTGTACCTGGCGACCCAGGGTCTCCCGGGTCGTACGAGCGTCCGGAAGAGCCCCGCCCAGTTGCTCGCGCACATCCCTGACAGTTCGGTCCACTACGTCTTCACCGATCCGCCGTTCGGCTCTAACATCTTCTACGCCGACTCGTCGTTCCTTTGGGAAGCGTGGCTCGACGACCAGACGGACACCACGCACGAGGCCGTGGTCCACCAATCGCAGCGAGCCGAGCATGGCGGCAAGACCCTGCAGGACTACGAGAAGCTGATGGCCGAGGCGTTCGTGGAAATAGCCCGGGTCCTGCGGCCGAATGGCTGGGCGAGCGTCATGTTCCACAACTCCAGTGACGAGGTCTGGAGTGCGCTGGTCCGTGCCATCGAGACCGCCGACTTCGAGATCGTGACAGCCGTCGCCTTCGACAAGAGCCAGGCGTCCTTCAAGGGCCTGAAGGGTCAGTTTGCTGGCGAGAAGGTGCCGAACTTCGACCTGGTGCTCCACCTGCGGCGCCGCGTCACGTCGAGCCATCAGCAGCCGGCCTTGTCGGCTGATCGGGTGCGAGACCTCGTGCACGAGCGCCTGCGCACGCACGTCCTACAGGCGCCGGTCAAACGCCGAAGCACCGCGTACCTTCACTCGCTGGTCATGCGGACGCTGTTGGAGGAAGACCTTCCACTCGACGGGTTCAGCTACGCCGCCGTCGAGGCCATCTGCCATCAGCTGTTCCAGTGGGATGGCAGCGGATGGACAACTGAAGCCTCCGGAAGGGAATCCGTGTGAATACCCCCATCAAGCGGGTGCTGACCGAGCGCAGCGGCAGTGCCCGTCGCCTGCCGCTTCCTCCCGTCGTCACCAGCCCGAAGAGCTCCTCGGCGTACCAGGTGCATAGCTACCCGACGAAGATCCCTCCCGAAGCGATCCTGCCGTTCATCGAGGCATCAACGACGCCGGGTGCCGTCGTGCTCGATCCGTTCTGCGGATCCGGCATGACAGGAGTGGCAGCGCAACGAGCGGGCCGATCGGCGATCCTCTCGGACCTGTCGCCCGGCGCCGTCCATCTGGCGCGCAACCACAACCTGCCGGCATCATCCGACGCGATTCTGCAAGCGCTGGCCCATATGGAGACCAGCTGGATGCGCAAGGCGGAGCGTGACCTCTACGCCACGTCCTGCCCGACTTGCTCAGGTGTGGCACTCGCTCGCCACACCATCTGGAGCGACGTCCACGCCTGCGAGGAATGCGGCGCTGAGGTGGTTCTGTGGGACGAAGCCGACCCGGAAAACGGCTCCGTGCCGAAGTGGCTGGACTGCCCCAAGTGCGATTCAACGATCAGCCGTAGCGGGTCGATCCCGCTACGCAGTGAGCCGGTGTTCGTGGTCGTCGACTGCCAGAGCGGCTGCACCTACTTGCAGGATGGGCCCACCTCGGACGACGACATCGCCCACCTCGACCGCCTCGCCGAACGCAAGCTCGAGCAGTGGTTCCCCGATGCGGCGATCGACAGCACCAGGGAGATGTACAAGCGGTCGGCACTGCACCTGCGTCAGGTCAAGACCGTCGAGGACTTCTACCTGCCTCGGGCCAAGCACGCTCTGAGCCTTCTCTGGCAGCAGGTCAACCAAATGAAGCCCTTTGCCCTGCGCAACAGCCTGCGCTTCGCCTTCACCAACACCTCCTGGCACTCCAGCCGGATGCGGCGCTACAACGCCCGCGGCGGACAGCGGCCCCTCACCGGCACGCTGTACATCCCGCAGCTGATCGCCGAGGCGAACGCCTTTGAGGTTTTCCGGCACCAGGTCCAGCAGATCGCCGCCTTCGCCGCGGGGTTTGAGCGCACCGGCGATCCGCTAGTAGGTGTACGGCAGTCGAGTGCCGCCAACCTGTCGTGGTTGCCGGACGACTCGATCGACTACGTGTTCACTGATCCGCCGTTCGGTTCCAACATCTTTTACGCCGACTGCAACATCGTCTGGGAAGCGTGGCTCGGCGAGCCGACTGACGCCGAGCAAGAGATGGTCGTCAACAAGTCGCGCACGCTCGCCGATGGCGGCAAGACCGTCGATGACTACGAAGACCTGTTGGCCGCCGCCTTCGGCGAGATCAAGCGGGTGGTGAAGCCCGACGGGCGAGCCAGCATCGTCTTCCACAACTCGGACGACAAGGTCTGGACCGCCTTGCTGCACGCCGCCGAACGCGCCGGTCTGCAGCAGACCGAAGTGTCGATCCTGGACAAGGTGCAGCGATCGATGAAGGGATACAAAGGCCGGGAAGGGCATGAACTCGTGCCGTTCTATGACCTCGTCATCACGTTCGCCCCGGGGCGCGTCATCCGCCCGCACCTCAACGGTGCCGGCGAGATCGCGGTTGACGTTGTCCGCCAGCACCTGAACACCTTCGCCTACGTACCCACGCGGTCGCGCGAACGCAGCTTGGAGTTCCTCTACTCTCTCGCCGTCGGCCAGGTCGTCGCCCGCGGTGCCAAGCCCGAAGGCCTCTCCTACCGTGCGTTCGAGACCTTGTGTGGTGAGCACTTCGAGCGCGACGGGCAGCACTACACCCTGACGTAGCAGCAGCCAGAAGTCAGCTGTTCAGGCCCGAGCAGGCATGGGCCGCCGACGGTCACCATCGGGCCGGCTGCTCGCCTCGCCGAGGTCTCGCCATGCGCTCCCGGGGTCGCTGCGCCACCGCGGATCCCGCCGCCGTCCCCTCCTCCGCCCGGGCCGCCGTCTGGAGGCAAGGCCTTCTGCCCACGCCTCGGAACGGCCCGCCGCCCGAGCCGAAGCTCGCGTCGTCGAGGTCGACCCGGATCTGCTCGACCGAGGCACCGAGGCGCACAAGGACATCCAGGACGCCCTGGCCGTCGCTCTCGAGGAATACGGGCTCGAGACGCATCCGCCGAAAAGGCGGGCGACCCGCAGTTCGACATCGCCTGGATTCAGACGACGTCGCCTTCGTCACCGAGGTCAAGAGCCCGACCGCGGCCAACGAGGAGGGGCAGGGGAGCCGGCGACTGCCGAGTTCGGTATGACCGGCTTCCGCTTCCACGGCTCGAGGCACACCACGGCCACGCTCGCCGCCGCCAGCGGGACGAGCCCTTATGGCTCGCATCGGGCACGCCTCAGTGCCGCCGCGCTCCAGTACCAGCACGTTATCGACGGCTAGGACGCCGACATCGTGCGCTACCTCAAGCGCTTCGGGAGGAGCCGCCCGTGCCCTCCCGTGCCCACGATGACACCTCACTGCCCGTTCCTGGAAGGCACGTAGTGGGCATGCCGGCCGGTCCGAGCAAGCCGACGAACGAGTCGCAAATCCCTGACCAGGTGGAGACGATGGGACTCGAACCCACGACCCCCTGCTTGCAAAGCAGGTGCTCTAGCCAGCTGAGCTACGTCCCCTGGCCTGCTGTTTCGCCCAAAACCCTGCGTGACCTGGGCTTTTGCTGTTCGCCCTCCTCCTTTCGTTGTGTCTCAGTGGGTCTCTACGGGTCGGATAACTTGGGGGAAACTTGGGGGAAACCGACCGTTTGGGGGAAGATTCGGGGGAAGCGGACGGCAGGATGCTATCGCCGGCTGAATGATCCGGGTGACCGGATCAGTAGGCACGCCGCTGACAGCGGCCGGAGTGGCCACCGTTTCCCAAGGGTCAGACACACAACCGGCAATTCCGCGTGGGTCTCCCCGACGGCGCGGCCGACATTGTGGACGCCCGCGCTCGGGGTGCTGGTGGAGTAGATGCTAGGCCGGAGCCGTGCGAGATCCTGTCGGCGTCAACCCGGCTTGTTGGCAGGGCGTCGTGTGCGAGGACCGTCCCGACGGGCGATGGGCCCAACGGGGAGACCGCCACCGTCACCGACAGCGTGGTCCGCCTCGCCCGATCCCACGCGATCGAGCCTGACCGTCAAGCGGCCCTCGACCGGCGGCGACATGACCACGCCGACATCCTGCGCGAGCTCACCGATGGGGCCGCTAGACCGTCCGGGGCGATGTCCCGGCGAGCCTTAAGCCGCCTGGGCCAGCCCCGACGAGCTGGCCGGGCGGCGGGCCACCATGGTGGGCGCGTGGAGCATTCGCGATGCGATGCGAAGGTTGGTGCGGCGCCGCGGGCAACTTAGCTTAGACCGCGGCCCTACTCTTGACCGCGTGTGCGCCGCGTGCGTTGCCCAAGGGCATCGGCTACTTCGGCAGCGCTGTCGGCACGCTGCACGTCGCTGCGGTCCGTGCTCAACGCGGCATTGCCAAGCGCGGAACCGTCGATGCAATTGTTGCGTTAGTCCACCGCGCCCGGAGCCGGCGTTCGGGCGCACGTTGCTGCGCCGCGCGGCGCAAGGCCGACGTCGCCGCCACCTTCGGCATCGTGATGGCCGGCGCAGGAGCCCTCCTGGTGGCGCTCGCCGTCGCCATCCTGCGCGGAAACGACCAGGATCACGCGGGTTGGTCGCCGCGCTGCTAGGGGCGGTGGGAGGACTCTCGGCCTGTTGGATCATGAGCGAGCTCGCCCAGGGGGCCGAAGATGTGAACACCGCCTCCGTCCTCCTCTCCGTGGTGGGCGTCGCCGGCATCGGGGCGGCGGCCCTCCTAATCGGCGCCTCGAGTGCGATGTCCCGGCTCCGCCTCTGGCTTCGGTAACACCGCCACTGGCGGCTGCGGGTGGCGCCGGCGCAGTGACCCCGCGATGATTCCGGTGCTCACGACTCGACTGAGGGGTCACCTTGCCGGCGATCTTGGTCACCCCGGACCGCGGTCGCTCGTGTAGTGCGGTCTTCGATAAGACGTTCGGCGTGGACCGCCCATGACGCGTCGGCCAGGCGAGCGACCGACCTTCGCGCAACGTGCCGTTTCCGTACGGGGCTGAGCTTCGCAGCACCCGTCCGTAGTGGATGTACGGAACCCATCAGCTGGTCAACGACGACGGGTCGTTGATCGCGTGTCCCAGGAGCGTGAGCCTGGCATCGAACTCGACGCGTACGTGAAGGTGCCGCGGGTCGTCGCCTGCTCGATCCAGATGGAGAAGCCACCAGTGCCCGGACCGAACCTGTACTACGTGTACTCCATCAGTCCCGCCTGACTCCTCTCCGGCAGGAGGCCCGGGACCCTTCCGGGCCACCTGCCAGGCTACTCCGGTCTGTGGCAGACGGCTTCGACGTTGTTGCCGTCGGGGTCGCGCACGAAGGCCCCGAAGTAGCTCGGGTGGTACTCGGGCCGGACCCTCGGCTCGTGCAACACCTCCGCCCCCGCTCCGACCGCGGCGTCGAAGAACGCCACCACCGCGGCCCGATCGGGAGCGGTGAACGCGATGTGGCACTCGCGGAAACCCTCGCCGGTCGCTCTGGGGCCGATCCAGAAGTCGGGCATGGGCGGGACGCCGAAGCCGATGACCTGGCCGAAGTCGAGGATGCGGCGGCCTCCCACCGTGGCGAGCACCACGTCGTAGAAGGCGGCGCTGGCCGCCACGTCCGCACACTGGATCGAGAGGTGATCGAGCATGCCGCCATCCTTGTCCACCGACGTGGGAGTTCGCTCGCGCTCTCGCCAAGGCACCCAGGTCGTGAGGTGCGTGTGCCCGACCAAGTTCCCCGGCCACAGGACAGCAGGACGACAGGCCGGCGCCAGCGGCGGGGCGCAGTCTGCTGGTGTCCCGCCGGGCCGGCGACGTCCACCGCCGTCGCCAACACCGTCCCCCTCGGCGGCGCCATCTCCATGGGCCTCACCTACCAGATGCTCGGCTCGTGGGGCTTCTCCAGGTCCCGCAGCAGGTGTCGCTGGTGGTGTCGGGCATCTGGAACAACTTCGTGAAGCTCGGCATGCCGATCATCGCCCTGACCCTGCTGGCGGTGACCGGCAAGGCCAACGGGTCCAAGATGATCGCCGCGTTCGTCGGCGTCGGGGCCCTCGTCGCAGCCGTCGTCATCTTCGGCCTCGTCCTGCGCAGGGTCGTGACCTTGTTAGTCGCGACGGGACTGGGCGTGCTTGCCGCCGCCGAACCAGGAACTGAGGTCGACGAGCAGACCGATGCCGACGAACAGCCAGCCGATACCGGTGACCCCGTCGATGGGGTCGTAGGCCAGCGCGAAGAGGGTCGTCGCCCACGGGAGGAAGATGAAGCCGGCCAGCCCGACCCAGAAAGAGTCGAACGCGATCGAGAGCCGGTCGCTGAAGAGGAACAGCAGGAAGAGGACGAAGCGGGGTGAGAGGAAGGCGGCAAGAACGAGAAGACAACCCACTACGGACCTCCCGGTTCGCTCGCTCCTCCGGCCCGACGACCAGGGAGTTGGCGGGAGGATAGCCCGCCGTCTGCTTGACAACCTGAGAGGCCGACCGGTAGGAACCCGGCGGCCTGGCGAGCGTCAAAAACGCACGAAGGAGCCGCCCCATGCTGGCCGACCTCGAGTTCCTCGACATCTTCTGGTCGATGTTGTGGTTCTTCTTCCTGATCATCTGGCTGATCATCCTGTTGCACGTCCTGCAAGACCTGTTCCGCGACCACACCCTTTCCGGGTGGGCCAAGGTCGCCTGGGTGATCTTCCTCGTGCTCCTTCCGTTCCTGACGGTGTTCATCTACCTGATCGCCAGGGGTCAGGGCATGGCCGTGCGGTCCCAGGAGCACCAGCAGCAGGCCAAGGCGCAGTTCGACGCCTACGTGAAGAGCGCGGTCGGGGGCGCCGGAGCTGGGAGCGACCTGGACCAGATCGCCCACGCCAAGCAACTGCTCGACGCCGGCGCCATCAACCAGGCCGAGTTCGACAAGCTCAAAGCCAAAGTCCTCGGTTAGCCGGCCCGACGACTCGGTGCCGTCGATGCCGTCCTCGGGGGGTCGATCCCGCCTCGACCTCTCGCTGCTGGCCGGTGGGCTGGCGGTGACTGCGGTGACGACGGTGCTGGCCCGGCGCCGTCGGGTCGAGTCGGCTGAGGACGCCGCCTTCCGGACGGTGAACGGCCTGCCGAACGGGCTGCACCGGCCGGTGTGGGCGGTGATGCAGGCGGGGAGCCTGGCCGCGGTGTTCGTGACCGCGGGTGCGGCCCGCCTGGCCGGGCGCAGGAGCCTGGCGGTGGTGTTGGCGTTGACCGGGACGGCGGTGTGGGGCGGGAGCAAGGTGGTGAAGCGGTCGGTGGGCCGGGGACGGCCGATGGCCCACCTCGGCGACGTCGTCGTCCGGGGCAACGAGGAGCGTGGCCTCGGGTTCCCGTCGGGCCACGCCGGGGTGTCGTACGCCCTGGCGATGGTGGCGGCCCGCAGTCTGCCCCGATGGGCCCGGCCGCTGGTCTTCGGGGTGGCCACGACGACGGCATTGGCCCGGGTCTACGTCGGCGCCCACCTGCCGCTCGACGTCGTCGGCGGGGCGGCCATCGGCGTCGCCACCGGGGCCGCGGTCAGGATTGGCGTCGCCCGCTTCGACGGCGGCCGCTGGCTCAGCTAGCTCCGGCGGTCGGCCGCCCCGGTGGCCTGCTGCTCCAACTCGGCGAGGGCGGCGTCGGCGTCCTGGGCACGGGTCCGCAGCGTGCCGTCGGCCATCTCGAGCTCGACGGCGGTGGGTGTGCCCGCCCGGCGGTAGAGCAGCCGCTTGGACTCCACCGCGTAGAGGAGCGAGCGCAGGCTTCTCCGCACGGCGGAGGCGGCGCTGGCCGCTGACGGCTCGGGCGCGGTGGCCTCGAGGGTGGCCAGCTGGCGGTCGACGGCGTCGGCCCGTCCCTGCACCGCCGTCCACCACGAGTCGTCGAAGTCGCCTGGGCCGCCGGGGCGATCAGGGCCACCGAGGAGGTCCCGCAGCACGGTGGCATCGCCATGGGCCCGCACCGCCTCGCCCCGCCAGCCGGCGGTCTCGGCCTCCGCCTGCTCCCTGGTCTGGCGGACGCGGGAGACGACGACGGCGCCGAGCAGGGCGGCTGCGACCACGGCCAGGGCGATGAGGACGACGAGGGTGGATTCGCTGGCGGCGTCGTCCGCCACCGGCGCGACCGTGGTCGTCGGCAAGGTGGTGGTGACCAGGGATGTGGTCGTGGCCGGGGCGCGGGTGGTGGCCGGCGCTCGCGTCGTCGGGGGTGGGGCCTGGGTCGTCGGGGGCGGGGCCACGGTCGTGGGCGGGGGCGGGGCCGCGGTCGTGGGCGGTGCCAGGGTGGTGGTCTGCGCGTGCACGACCGACCCTCCGAGGAGTGCCGGGCCCAGGGTGAGCGTCAGGGCGAGGACCACCGCGCCGCGTACCGACCGCTTCGCTGTGGGCAACTCGGCCTCCCGTCCTCGGTCTCGACTCGGCCGGGAGCGTACCCGTGGCCCGTGAGTCAGTCGGCGATGTGGTCCTTGGCCACGATCCTTGTGGGCGTGACCCGGACCAGCAGCTCGCCGGGCACGCCGTTCCTCCGCCCGTAGGCCTCGGCCTGGTCGGGGCCCATGTAACGGGCGCCGATCCGGGACGCCCAGTCGAGCAGGTCGTCCGGATCCTCGCTGGTCTCGGCGGTGCCGTCGATCATCACGAAGGCGAACGGCGGCGCCTCGTCGTCGATGCACAGGCAGACGGCGGGATGGCGCTGGATGGCCCTGCCCTTCATGGTGCCGGCGCCGGTGGTGAACACCAGCGTGCCGTCGTCGTCGAGGACGAACCAGATCGGCGCCACGTGGGGGCGCCCGTCCTCGCGGACGGTGGCCAGCTTGGCCGTCCTGGTGCCGGCGGAGAGGAAGTCGCGGGTCTGCTGCTCGGTCATCGTCTGCACAGGGGGCTCCTGAGTCGGCGGGCCGGAGGATGGTGGGAGGCGCCGGGGAGGGGCGGGACCACCCCGGCGCCTGCAACCACCTTTCGCAGCCGGGCGGCGGGAGCCCGGTGCATGAGCAGATTGTACCGGTGGCCATTTCGCTACTTGGTCGCGCTTCGGCGCTCGTCGCCCATTCCTTCTGGCCGCGAATCTTCCTTCGCGGCCGTACGCTGGCCGGATGCCGGAGCTTCCCGAGGTCCAGGCCCTGGCCGAGCGGCTCGAACGGGCGGTCGGCGGGGCGCCGCTGGAGTCGGCGACCGCGTTGCAGTTCTCGGGGCTGAAGACGTTCGAAGTCCCTCCCGAGGAGCTGGTCGGGCGCCGCCTCGACGCCGTCGGTCGGCGCGGGAAGTTCGTGGTCTTCGAGTTCGACGGTGGCTACCGCCTGCTCGTCCACCTGTCCCAGGGCGGGCGGGTCGACCTCGAGGACCCGCCCAAGACCACCAGGCCCAAGTTCGGGGTCGTACGGCTGCGGTTCGAGGGCCACCCGGCGGTGCTGGTGAAGGAGTTCGGCACCGAGCGCAAGGCCGGCTGGTGGGTGCTGGCGCCCGGCGACGACGGGCCGCTGGCCACGCTCGGTCCGGAGCCGCTGTCGGCGGAGTTCGCCGACCTGGTGATGACCGGCGACGACGGTCGGCGGGTGCACACGCTGCTTCGTCACCAGAAGACGGTGGCCGGCATCGGCCGCGGCTACTCCGACGACGTCCTCCATCGGGCCCGGATCTCGCCCTACGCCAGCCTGGCGTCGCTGTCGGAGGACGACCGGCGGCGGCTCCTCGAGGCCATCGGGCTGGTGATGGCCGAGGCCCTGGAACTGGAGCGTCGTCGAGGTGGCGGCCTGCCCACCAAGATCGGCGACCACTTCACCGTGCACGGCCGGTCGGGTACGCCCTGCCCCACGTGTGGGGGCGACCTGCGCCGGGTCTCCTACGAGTCCTACGAGGTGACCTACTGCCCCGCCTGCCAGACGGGGGGCAAGGTGCTGGCCGACCGCCGCTTGTCCAGGTTGGTGCGCTAGCCGGAGTGCGCCGGGCCTCGGCCGGCCCAACTTTGAATCACTCGTAGCGTCGTGATCTTGCCGTTTCGCGCCGAAATCACGACGCTGCGGTTACATCAAAGTTGGCGCGCCCCTCTAGGCCGCCGCGCCCTCGAAGACCGCCACCTTGACGCCGCGGTCGGCCAGGCTGGCCAGGAAGGGGCCGGGGTCGACCATGCGGGCCAGGCCGGCGGCGCCGGTGGACGACAGCCGGCCGTCGACCGCCCACCTGGCGGCCAGGGCGGTGACGGCGCCGGCGGCGACGGCCGGCCGGTCGATGGCACCGATCACCCTCGTGGCCCGGGCGACGCCCTGCGACCCGCGCACCTCGACCCGCAGGGCGCCCAGCTCGCTCTCGCGCTGGATCCGGCGCAGCTCCGGGAGTCGGGCGAACAGCCGGTCGAACCGTCCGGCGCCGACCCGGGCGGTGACCCTCGTCACGCCGGGAAAGGCCGGCGCTATCAAGAGGGGCTCGGCGAGGGCACCGCGGTAGCAGTCGACGCCGCCGATGGGGTCGGGGAACCAGCACAGCTGGCGTCCGGAGCTGGTCTGGTCGACCCATTGTCTGCCGGCCCACTCCGGGCCCTTGGCCCGGGCGGCCTCCACCCGTTGGCGGTGGCAGGCCGGTCCGCCCGACCCGACCTTGGCCACGTGCACCTCGTCGACCTGCTCGAAGCTGCGGGCGGCGAAGGCGGCCAGGACGCACGACAGGCCGGGGGAGAAGCCGGTTCCCACCACGACGGCGAGCTCGCGCTGCCGGGCGGTGGCGTCGAGGGCGAGCAGGCCGGAGACGTCGTCGACCGAGTCGGCCGTCGACACCACGACCGCTCCGGCGTCGAGGGCGATGGCGGCCAGGTCGGCGTGGTCGCCCGGCGGGGAGGTGAGGATCACCGCGGTCTTGGCGGGCCCGTTGCCGATCGCCTCGAGGGCGGCCGCGAGGTCGGGGGCGGTCGACGCAATCGGTCCGAACGACTCGGCCACGGCGTGGCAACGGGCGGAGTCGGGCTCGACCACGACGAGCCGGTCGAGGTCGCCCAGGGCCACGAGCTGGCGGGCGGCCCGGGCGCCGACGGCGCCGACGCCGACGAGGACCGCGTTCATTGGTGGAAGTCCTGCCCGGAGAGCTCGCGCCAGCCGCCGCGCTCGGGAGCAGGGGCCTTGCCGCCGCGCAGCCGGATTGCTGCGGCGGCGGCACCCGCCAGGAACATCGCCAACAGTGCTCGTCTTTTCATGGTGGGGCTAGCTGGAATCGAACCAGCGACCTCACCCTTATCAGGGGTGCGCTCTAACCGACTGAGCTATAGCCCCAGCGTTCGTGCAGGTCACAGCACATTTTCCGACGCCCGTCGGGACGCAGGAGGAGGATGTGCCGAGTCTCCCTATGCTCGCTGGCGGGATGCTTCTACGCTACCTCCCGTCCGGGGTGTGTTGTTGCGCTAAGGCTCGCCGGAGCCCATAACCGCAGTTCAGAGGGCATGTCCAGCTGAGTGACCGATCAACACAGTCTTGGAGCACACGACCCGCCGGACCGCAGAAAGCTTCGTCCGGCCGGAGCCGGGATCCCATTGCCGAGCACCGCAAGGAGACGCTCCTGTGACCACGACCGAGTCCTGCCCGATGTCATCCATCGGCGAGCGCTTCAACCCTCTCTCCGAGGAGCAGCTCGAGGATCCCTACTCGTTCTACGCTGAGGCACGGCGCGAGGAGCCGGTGTTCTACAGCCCGGCGTTCCACATGTGGGTCGTCACCCGCTACTCCGATGCACGGACCGTCATGGGCAACCCGAAGACCTTCTCGTCCCGGAAGACGATCGATCCCATCGTCGAGATCGCCCCTGCGGCCTACGCGGTCCTGGCCAGTGGTCCCCCCGTGCTCCCCGTCCTGGTCAATTCCGACCCTCCCAACCACGGTCGGTTTCGCCGGGTGTTGAACCGGGCGTTCTCGCCGCCCCGCATGCGCCTCCTCGAACCGGGGATCCGCGAGATCACCCACGCCCATATCGACGCCATCGAACTGCTCGGTCGGGCCGACGTCATGCAGGCGCTCGCCTTCCCGATACCGGTCCGCGTCATCGCCCGCCTGCTCGGTGTGGGCGACGACCAGGCCGAGCAGCTGGGACGGTGGGGCCGAAGCCTGATCACGCTCATCTCGTCGGCCTTGGACGCGGACCAGCAGGTGGCTGCGGCGATGGACGTGGTGAACCTCCAGCGGTTCATGGCGGACCTCGTGAAGCGGAAGCAGGCAGAGCCGGGGGACGACATCACCAGCCAGATGCTCGCAGCCGGGACGTTCACCGAGGACGAGGTCGTCTACCAGCTGAGCGGCACGCTCATCGCCGGTCACGAAACGACCACCTACCTGATCGGCAATGCCCTCCACCTGCTCCTTCGCGAGCCGGAGCACTGGCAGGAAGTGGTGGCCGACCGCTCGCTCATCCCTGAGGCGATCGAGGAGACGCTGCGCGCCGAAACCTCCGTCCCCGCCTTTATCCGGACGGCCACGGAGGGCACCGAGCTGGCCGGCACGAACATCGCCAAGGACGAGAACGTCCTGGTGGTGTTCGCCTCGGCGAACCACGACGAGGACTACTTCCCCGATCCCGGGACCTTCGATCTGCATCGCACGGGCAAGGTTGGGCACCTGGGCTTCGGCCACGGCATCCACTCGTGCGTCGGGGCGGGGCTGGCGCGGTTGGAGGGTCGTGTGGTCCTCGAAGCACTCGCCTCCCGGCTGCCGAACCTCCGACTGGTCCCTGACCAGCCGCTGCGTTACTTTCCGCAACTCATCTTCCGCGGCCTCGAGAGACTCGACGTCGCGTGGGACTGACCGGCGAAGCCAAGGTTGAGCCCTTTCAGGGGTGCGCGCTGCACCGACTGAAGCCGTGGGCTGTACCCCAAGCGCTGATGCAGGCCGTCGAGCCTTGGCCCGACCGGCTATTGGCACTTCGCCCAGATCAGTCCGACTGCCCGCCAGGGGCCGGAGCCGGCGAACCGGGTGGGTCTGTGACGTCCGCCGCCGGGTCGGCCAGCGAGTCCGCCTCGGTCTCGGCCGCTTGGGGCCGGGTCGGGGACGATTGGAGCCCGTCGTTCGGCGGCGAGGCGGTGGGCGACGAGGCGGTGGGCGATGGGGCTGACGGCACAGGCCGGCTGGCGGGTGCCGATGCCGATTGAGCCTGTGCGGCGGATGGTTGGGGCGGCGTCGACGGGTCGGGTCGTGGTGACGCCGCCATCGGCGATTCCGACTGCGTCGGTGCGTGGGTCGGCGGCAAAGCTGCCGGGGGCGGGGGTGGGGGCGCGGTCGAGGCGGAGGTGGGCGCCGGGGGCGGCGGCGCGGTCGAGGCGGAGGTGGGCGCCGGGGGCGGCGGCGCGGTCGAGGCGGAGGTGGGCGCCGGGGGCGGCGGCGCGGTCGAGGCGGAGGTGGGCGCCGGGGGCGGGGGCGGGGGCGGCGGGCGGGGGCGCGGTACGGGCGCGGCGCCGAGCGCGCTGGCTCTGCTGGCGCAGGCGTGGGCTGCGGGGCGGGCGGCGGTGGCGTGGGTCTCGGTGAACCGGACGACAGCGGTGGCGGCGCCGGGGGCGGCGCGGTCGGGGGCGGCGTTGGCGGCGGGCTCGTCGGTGTGGGGGGAGGCGCCTGTGACAGTGGGCGCCCGGGGAGCGGAGCCGATGGTGACGGGCTTGACGCGGGTGGCGTCGAGGTCGGCACCGGCGTGGACGTCGACGCCGGGCCTACTGCTGGCCCCGGGGAAGGTGGGGACGGCGGTCGCGCTGCGGACGGCGGTGTCGGTGCTGGTCCGGACGTTGGTGCTGGTCCGGACGTTGGTGCTGGTCCGGACGTCGGCCCCGATGTTGGTGGTGCCGGCACCGCCGCCGCGGGAGCCGATTGGGTCGGGTTCGATACGGGCTTCGGCAGACTTGGGGCAGGTGGTGGCAACGGCGGCAGCGCCTCGGGCGTCGCCGAGCGTGGCGGGGTCGGCATCGGGACCGCTGGCATCGCCGGGGGTTGCGGGCTCAGGTCCCTGGCGAGCCGCTCCTGTGTCAATGGATGGGAAACGTTGGGAGACGTCCCGGACGGCGTCGCCGGCGTGCTCGGAGCGGGGGGTGCCTGGGCCGGAGGCGGACTCGACACGGACACCGGTTGGGGTGCGGGGGTAGGCACCGACGACGGCTGCGGCCCTGCATGCGCTGCGGGCCGGACCGGTTGTGACGGCTGGCGTGGCGGGGGGGACGAGGGGTCGGCTCGGAACGGCGGGACGGGCGGGGACGTGGCGGGGGTCGTCGGTGGCGGGACCGGGCCGCTCGACGGAGGGAGTGGCCGTGGGGTCGGCGGCGGTGTGATCGGCACGCTCGACTGGGTGGTGGGGGCCTGGCCTGTCGATCGAGCGGCCGCTGCTGGAGCGTTCGGCTGACCGGCGGCGGCTGGAACGTCCACCTGGTGAGCCGGAGCCGGGGCGGGGGGGCGCGGAGGTGGCGGGGCCGGGGCGCGCGGAGGTGAGGCCGGGGGCCCACCAGGGCAGCCGGCGGTGGTCCGCTCGGCGGCGCGGCTGGGGCCGGGGCCTTCGACTGAGCCGCAGCGGCGGGGGCGTTCGACCGGGCAGCGGCCGGGACCGGGGCGCTCGATTGAGTTCGGGCCGGACCGTTCGATCCGGCCGGCGCCGGTGGCTTCTGGAACCCGCTCCCTCTGGACGCGCCGGCGGCGGCCGTCGCTGCTCCGACTGGCGCGGCGGCGCCGACGGCCGTGGCTGCGGTGGCGGGGACCGCCGGTTCCGGCCTGGCTCCGGGGGAGCCATGGCGATCGCTCCCAACCGGCGTAAGCACACCCCGTCCGGTCTTGGGGCTGCGGGGCGCGGGGACCACGACCGGCTCGGCCACCTCTTCGTCGTCCGCCTCGCGCTCCGCCCGCGCCTCTCGACGCCGCTGGTGGCGGGACCCGACGGCACCCTCCTCGAAGACGAGGGCCACCCCGCCGACCACGTCGCAGATCAAGTTGTAGAGGATGGCCATGAGCACGTTGACGCCCGAGCCCATCGTCACCAGGATGATCCCGCCCACGGCGGCGCCCCGGAAGACGTCCCGGCCGAGGAAGTGGAAGTCGTCGGAGGCCACCAGGTCGCCCACGAAGCTCTCGATGTTGCCCCGGAGGCCCGAGACCGATGCCGCCGACCACAGGGCGAAGCCGGCGAGCATGACGACCAGGTACAAGCTCGCGTAAAGGAGCAGCGAGAACTTCAGGACCGACAGTGGCTCGATCCTGCGAAGGACCAGCCGAACTCGCCGTCCCTGCGCCAATGTGCTCCCTTTGTCGGACGCCTCGTCGACCCGACGGTACCCGGATTCGACGGGGCCGACGCCGTCACGGTCCCCCGGAGGCCTGCTGGGAGGGTTGCGCCGGTGCCGGGCAGACCTCGAAATAGGTGGGCACATCGGCCGAGGGCCGGCACAACCCGGCATCGGGCCCCGCCTCCAAGAGGCGGTCGACGACCACCGGACTGACGTCGACGCCCAGGCCGGGCGGGTGGACCCGGACGGTCGGCACGTCGCGGCCGAGCAGCTCGCCCGCCCTGGCCAGGGCCGCCCGCAGCGCCGGGGCCGCACCCGGCGGGCCGGCCGAGGCTCCGCCCCCCGATCGGCGGGCCTTGCCCACCGCCCGAGCGTCACCGAGCTCGACCTCGACCCGCGCGTCGGACCCCTGCTTGGCATAACCGACGACCGAAGCCCCGTTGGCCCCCGCCAGCTGCCGGGCCTCGGGCTCACCCTCGGCCGCCCCGGCCAGCGCGGCCGCGTCGGCGGCGCTGCGGGCGGCGGCCCGGTCGACCGCCGCTCCCCCGAGCCGACCGGCCAGCAGCACGATCAGCCCGCCCAGCAGGACCGCCAGCACCAGCAACGGCAGCGACGACCCCCGTTGGTCACGTTCCCCGCGTTCCATCTCCACTCCTCAGTCATGGGAATTCGCCGGGGAAGCGGAGGTCAGGCAGGGTCAGTCGTCGGCGCCGAACACCGGGGCGACGGCGGCCACCGACTGCCCGTCGTCGAGGTTCATGATCTTCACGCCGGTGGCGTCCCGGCCCTGGGACGAGATCTCCCGGACCGCCATCCGGATGGTGGTGCCGCCCGAGGAGATCAGGAAGATCTCGTCGTCGAGGCCGACCATGAAGGCCACCACGACGTAGCCCCGACGGGCGGTGAGGCGGATGCCCTTCACGCCCATGGTGCCCCTGCCCTTGCGGGGGAAGCGCTCGAGCTTGGTGCGCTTGCCGTAGCCGGCGTCGGTGATCGTGAGCAGGTCGACGTCGGGCCGGCCCACGTCGGCCGACACCACCTCGTCGTCGGGCTTCAGGCGCATGCCGATCACGCCCTGGGCAGCCCGGCCGCTGGCCCGCACCTCGTCCTCGGAGAACCGCACGGTCATACCCGACCGGCTGACGATGAACATGTCGTCGTCGCCACCGGTCTGGATCACCCGGACCAGCTCGTCGTCGTCGCGCAGGTTGATGGCGATCAGCCCGTCGCGCCGGGACGAGTCGTACTCGGAGAACCGGGTCTTCTTGACGATGCCCTTCTTGGTGACGAAGAACAGGAACTTGCTGGTTTCGTAGTCGCGAGTGTCGACGATGGCCTGGATGCGCTCGTTGGGCGCCAACGACAGCAGGTTCGGGATGGCGGTGCCCCGGGCGGTGCGCTCCTTCATGGGTATCTCGTGGGCCTTGAGCCGGTAGACCTTGCCCCGGTTCGAGAAGAACAACAGGTAGGCATGGGCGGTGGTGTGGACGATTCGCTCCACGTAGTCGTTGTCGCGCAGCTTGGCGCCGGCGACGCCCCGGCCGCCCCGGCCCTGGGTGCGGAAGGCGTCGGCCGACACCGTCTTGATGTAGCCCGCCTTGCTCATGGTGACGACGAGGTCCTCGTCCTCGATGAGGTCGAGACTGTCGATGTCGCCCGGGTCGAAGGTGATCTCGGCCCGGCGGGGCTGGGCGTGCTTGGCCCGGACCTCGCTGAGCTCGTCCTTGATGACCTGGCGCAGCCGGACGGGGTCGCCCAGGATGGCCTCCAGCTCGGCGATGGTCTCCCGCAGCTTGGCCATCTCCGACTCCAGGTCGGACTTGCCCAGGCGGGTGAGCCGGCTCAGCTGCATGTCGAGGATGTGCTCGGCCTGGATCTCGCTGAACTCGAAGGGCTCGGCCGTCAGCCCTTCCCGGGCCGCTTGCTTGTCGGCCGAGCCACGGATGAGGGCGATGATGGCGTCGATCAGGTCGAGCGCCTTCAGGAGGCCCTCGACGATGTGGGCCCGGTCGCGGGCCTTGCCCAGGCGGTGCTCCGACCGGCGGGTGACCACCTCGATCTGGTGGTCGACGTAGGCGGTGACCAGCTGGGCCAGGTTGAGGGTGCGGGGTATGCCGTCGACCAGGGCCACCGTGTTCACGCCGAAGCTGGTTTGCAGCGGGGTGTACTTGTAGAGGTTGTTGAGCACCACGTTGGCGGTGGCGTCGCGCTTGAGGTAGATCACCAGCTTGGTGTCCTCGCCGGAGGACAGGTTCTTGACGTCGCGGATGCCCTCGAGCTGGCGGGAGTCGACAAGTTCCTGGATCTTGGTGGCCACCGACGCCACGCTCACCTGGTAGGGCAGCTGGGTGACGATGATCTCGTCGGTGGTCTTGCCCTCGTGGATCTCGGCCCGGGCCCGCATCTTGATGGAGCCGCGGCCGGTGCGGTAGGCGTCCTGGATGCCGGCCCGGCCCAGGATGTAGGCGCCGGTGGGGAAGTCGGGGCCCTTGACGAAGGCCATGAGGTCGTCGGGCGTGGCGTCGGGGTGGTCGACGACATGCATGACGGCGTCGACCACCTCGGACAGGTTGTGGGGCGGGATGTTGGTGGCCATGCCCACGGCGATGCCCTGGCTGCCGTTGACCAGCAGGTTGGGGAAGCGGGCGGGGAGCACGACCGGCTCGAGGAACTCGCCCGAATAGTTGTCGGCGAAGTCGACAGTGTCCTCGTCGATGGCGGCCAGCAGCTGCATGGCCAGCGGTGACAGCCGGCACTCGGTGTAGCGCGCCGCCGCCGCCTCGAAGTCGGGCGACCCGTAGTTGCCGTGGAAGTCGACGAGGGGGTGGCGGAGGCTGAACGGCTGGGCCATGCGCACCAGGGCGTCGTAGATCGCCGAGTCGCCGTGGGGGTGGTACTTGGCCATGACCTGGCCGGTGACGCGGGCGCACTTGACGTGGGGACGATCGGGGCGGAAGCCCTCCTGGAACATCGTCCAGAGGATCCGGCGATGGACGGGCTTGAGGCCGTCGCGCACGTCGGGCAGGGCCCGCTGGGTGATGACCGACAGGGAGTAGACGAGGAACGACGCCTCCATCTCCGACTGGAGCTCGATGGTCTCCACGTTGCCGAACTGGAGGTGGGGGGGAGGGCTGCCGTCGTCGCCGTTAGACATGGTTCACCGTCCGGGTCGCTGCGTCGTTATCGCTCATATGTCGCTCATATGTCGAGGAATCGTGCGTCTTTTGCATTCGTCTGGATGAAGTACTTGCGGGCCTCGACGTCGTCGCCCATCAGGACCGACAGCACCTCGTCGGCGACGGCCGCCTGCTCCACCGACACCTGCAGCAGCGTGCGGCGGTTGGGGTCCATGGTGGTTTCCTTCAGCTCCCCGAAGTCCATCTCGCCGAGACCCTTCAGCCGCTGGAACTCGTGCTTCTTGTTGGGGTGCTCGGCGACGAAGCGCTCTTGGGCCGCGTCGTCCTTCAGGTACACCTTCTCCTTGCCCACGATCGTGGAGTACAGCGGGGGCTGGGCGATGTAGATGTGGCCCAGCTCCACCAGATGGGTCATCTGCCGGAAGAAGAACGTGAGCAGCAGGGTGCGGATGTGGTTGCCGTCGACGTCGGCGTCGGCCAGGAGGATGACCTTGTCGTAGCGGATCTTGGCCACGTCGAACTCCTCGCCGACGTTGGCCCCGATGGCCGAGATCAGCGACTGGATCTCGGTGTTCTTGAGCATCCGGTCGAGGCGGGCCGCTCGACGTTGAGGATCTTGCCCCGGATCGGGAGGATGGCCTGGGTGATCGGGTCGCGGGCGTTGATGGCCGAGCCGCCGGCGGAGTTGCCCTCGACGATGAACAGCTCGCAGTCGTCGGGGACCCGTGACGAGCAGTCGGCCAGCTTGCCCGGGAGCCCGGCCCCCTCGAGGAGGGTCTTGCGCCGGGTGAGCTCGCGGGCCTGGCGGGCGGCCAGCCGGGCCCGCGACGCCTGGATCCCCTTGGCGACGATCTGGCGGGCCTCGGTGGGGTGCTCCTCCAGCCAGTCGGTGAGCTTCTCGTTGGTGGCCCGCTCCACCAGGGACCGGATGAAGACGTTGCCGAGCTTGGCCTTGGTCTGCCCTTCGAACTGGGGGTCGCGCAGCTTCACGCTGACGATGGCGGTGAGGCCCTCGCGGATGTCCTCGCCGAGGAGGTTGTCGTCCTTCTCCTTCAACAGGCCCTTGGCCCGCGCGTACTTGTTGACCACGTTGGTGAGGGCCTTCTTGAAGCCCTCCTCGTGCATGCCGCCCTCGATGGTGGCGATGCCGTTGGCGAAGCTGTGGATACCCTCGTAGTAGCCGGTGTTCCACTGGAACGCGACCTCGATCTCGCCCTCGTTCTCGATCACCTCGTACTGGCCGACCCGCTTGAACAGGGCCTCCTTGGCGTGGTTGAGGTGCTTCACGAAGTCGACGATGCCGCCGGTGTACCGGTAGACCTGCTCGGCCTCGTGGCCCGGGCGCTCGTCGCGGAAGCGGATCTCGAGGCCCTTGTTGAGGAAGGCCATGATCTGCAGGCGCTCGAGCAGGGTCTGGGCCGGAACTCGGTGCCCTCCGAGGCGAAGATGGTGGGGTCGGGCCAGAAGACGACCGTGGTGCCGGTGCGGCCCCTCGGCGCCCGCCCGACCAGGGCCAGCTTGTTGACCACCTTGCCGCCGTTGGCGAACGACATGCGGTAGTGGCCGCCGTCCTTCCAGTCGATCTCGACCTCGAGCTTCTTGGACAGGGCGTTGACCACCGACACGCCCACGCCGTGCAACCCGCCGGAGATCTTGTAACCCTCGCCGCCGAACTTGCCCCCGGCGTGGAGCACGGTGAGCACGACTTCGGCCGCCGACTTGTTGCGGTACTTGGCCATGGCCTCGACGGGGATGCCACGGCCGTTGTCGGACACCCGGCAGCCGCCGTCGGGCAGGAGGGTGATGTCGATGCGGGTGGCGTAGCCGGCCATCGCCTCGTCGACGGAGTTGTCGACGACCTCGTAGACGAGGTGGTGCAGACCGTTGAGGCCGGTGGACCCGATGTACATCCCGGGCCGCTTGCGGACAGCCTCCAACCCTTCGAGGACGGTGATGTCTTTGGCCCCGTAGGACGGAGTGCTCAGCGCCACTGGCGCGCCCTTTCACGTTGCAGACAAGTCGGGCCACTGCCTTCGGGGGGAGTGGTCGAAAGCGGGTGGTTCAGGCCGGAAAACCCCCTGCGCTAGGTGATAAAACCGCAGGTCACGGCCGTTAACCACACGTCACAAGGATACCAGACAGGGGTGTCAACCAGGGCGAACCACGACTTTGACGGCGGTGACCACGCCCGGCCCCAGCGCCTTGTCGATCCGGGCCTTGAGCTGGGTCTCCAGGAAGGTCAGCTCGGTGGCCCAACCGGGCTGGTCGACGGCGATGGTGAGGGTGTGGGCGACCAGGCGCAGCGGCCGCGAGTGCGACGCCACCGACGCCCCCACCACGTCGGCCCACGTCGATACCAGGTTCACGAGATGGGCCCCGTCGGCCCGGCCAGGTTGCGGGTGACAGCCGGCAACGACTCCCCCACCCGCCGGGGCTGGGGCGGGTTGGCGCCCGGCAGCGGCCGCCAGCTCGCCGGGCCCTCGTCGCGATTCTGCTCGCGTTCGTACCGGTTCCAGCCAGTACTCGCGCGAGCAGAATCACTGGTCGAGGCGGCCGTCGGCGATGGTGACGACCCGTTCGGGGCGGGCCGACGGCGGGATGGCGCCGGTGGTGGTGAGGATGGCCTGGCCGGGCGGGAGGTGCTCCAGGAGGGCCAGGCCGCGGTCGGCGTCGAGCTCGGAGAACACGTCGTCGAGCAGGAGGATGGGGGTCTCCCCCAGCGTCTCCCCCACCAGGTGGTGGGCGCCGAGGCGCAGGGCCAGGGCCAGGCAGCGCTGCTCGCCCTGGGAGGCGTGGGTGCGGGCCGGCATGCCGGCGATGCGCAGGACGAGCTCGTCACGGTGGGGCCCGACCAGGCACACGCCCCGGCGCAGCTCCTCGGTGCGGGATCCGGCCAGCGCCGCCGCCAGCCCCTCCTCCCGCCACGGGGCGTCGTACTCGACGCTGGCCGATCCACGTCCGACCTGCCCGCCGCCGCCGGCGTCGTTTTGAGCCAGGTCGTCGTAGGCCTTGGCCACCACCGGCTCCACGCGGGCCACCAGGTCGGCCCGGGCCGAGCCCAAGGCGTCGCCCACCGCCGCCAGCTTGGCGTCCCACACGTCGAGCGTTGGGGCCAGCGCCGGCGACAGGTGGCCGCCGGCGTCGCGCAACAACGCGGTGCGCTGGCGCAGGATGCGCTCGAGGTCGCGCCGCAGGGAGTCGTTGCGGGGGTGCAGCGACACGAGCACGTCGTCGAGGTAGCGCCGGCGGGCGGCGGGACCGCCCTTGACCAGCTCCAGGTCGTCGGGCGCGAACACCGTCGACACCAGCGCCCCCAGCAGGTCGGCGGCCCGCCGCAACGGCTGGCGGTTCAGCGCCACCCGGGCCCGCCCCCGCGTCCGCCCCCCAGCGGGGATCTCGGCCTCGATCAGCAACGACCGCCCGCCGCGCTCCCCCTCGCCCCGGACGACCGCCCGCTCGCAGCCTTGGCGCACCAGGGCTTCACCCGGCGCCCCCCGGAAGGACTCCAGGGTGGTGAGGTAGCCGACAGCCTCGAGCAGGTTGGTCTTGCCTTCGCCGTTGCCCCCCACCACCACCGTCAGCCCGGGCGGGAGCTCGACCTCGGCGGTCTCGTAACTACGGAAATCGGTGAGCCACAGCCGCTGCAGGCGCACGGCCGACCGCCGGTTACGAAACCCGGACGGGCATCAACAGGTAGAGGAAGTCGGTGCCCTCGGTGGGTCGCAGGGTGGCCGGCTTCAAGGCGTCGAGGGTCTCGAGCACGACTTCCTCGCCGGGAGTGGCCTCGACGCCCTCCAGCAGGAACTCCGGGTTGAACGCCACCGTCATCTCCGCGCCCTCGTACTTGGCGTCGAGGTCCTCCCGGGCCTGGCCGACGTCCTGGGTGATGGCGGTGAGCTGCAGGCCGTCGGGCCGCAGCGCCAGGCGCACCGGCGCCGCCTCTCTGGCCAGGAGCTTCACCCGGCGGACGGCGTCGATCAGGGCCTCCTTGGCAACCAGGAGCCGGTTGGGGTAGCTGGCCGGTATGAGGGCCCTGTAGTTCGGGAACTCGCCCTCGATCAGCCGGGTGGTGAGCCGGACGTTGCCGACCTCGAAGTTGGCCTGGTCGACGCCGAGGCGGAGGGTGACCGTGGGCGCCCCGCTCAGCACCCGGGTCAGCTCGCCCAGGGCACGGGCCGGGACCAGCACCTTCTTGCCCTCGGCCAGCAGGCTGGTGCCGGGAAGGTCGCGCAGGGCCAGTCGGTAGGAGTCGGTGGCCACCAGCCGCAGCCCGCCCTCCTCGGCCGCCAGCAGCACCCCGGTGAGGATCGGCCGGGCGTCGTCGCGACTGGCGGCCCGCACCACCTGGGTGAGGGCCGACGAGAACTCCACTGCGTCGAGGGTGACCGCGTCGGCCTCGGCCGTGGGCAGGCGCAGGAACTCCTCGGCCGGAAGGAGGCGCACGGTGAACTGGGAGCGGCCGGCCGAGATGGTGGCCTCGGAACCCTCGGTAGAGAACAGGACCGCGCCCGGCTCCACCGCCCGGACGATGTCGGTGGCCAGGCGGGCGGGTACGACACACACCCCGTCGTCGTGGCCAGCCACCGAAGTCTCCACCTGGACGGTGAGGTCGAGGTCGCTCCCGGCCAGGCGCAGGTTGTTGCCCGCGACTTCCATCCGCACGCCGGACAGGGCGGGAAGCGCCCCGCCACGGGTGGCTGCGGCCCGAGCAGCGGTGCCGAGGGCGTCGAGAAGGGTGTCACGTTCGGACGAGAACTTCACGGTGATACCTCGCCTGCAGTCTCTTTCTTAGGAAGTAGAAGGTTGAGGAAGAGCAATAGGGCCTGTGGATTGGGGATGAAGGCCCGAAATGGCTGGTGGGAGGGGGAAGTGGCGTCCACGCCGCGTCCCCAGCCTCCCACAGCGGTGAGACAGCCGTCCGCAGCCGCGGGGGACAAGGTTGCCGGCGTCAACAGACGGCGAGTGCGGACGTCCACTGGTCATCCACCGGCCCGGATCCGGTGCATCAGCTCGGTGACCTGCTCGTAGATGGTGCGCCGCTCGCGCATGAGGTCGGAGATCTTGGAGACGGCGTGCATGACGGTGGTGTGGTCGCGGTCGCCGAAGGCCCGGCCGATGGCGGGGTAGCTGAAGTCGGTCATCTCCCGGAGCACGTACATGGCCACCTGGCGGGCGGTGACGAGGGGGCGGCTGCGGCTCTTGCCGCACAGGTCGTCGACGCTGATCCCGAACATGTCGGCGGTGGCGTCGATGACCACCTTGGCCGTGATCTGGCGGGGGGCCTTGGCGGTGATGAGGTCGCCCAGGACGTCCTCGGCCATCTGCAGGGTGAGGGGCACGCCGTTGAGGTTGGAGAAGGCGATGACCCGGTTGAGGGCACCCTCCAGCTCGCGGATGTTGTTGGTGATGTGGGTGGCGATGTAGGTGAGGACGTCGTCGGTGACCTCGGTGGGTTCCAGCGCCGCCTTCTTGCGCAGGATGGCCAGGCGGGTCTCGAGATGGGGCGGCTGGACGTCGGTGATGAGGCCCCAGCCGAAGCGGCTGCGCAGGCGGTCCTCGAGGGTGGCCATGGCCTTGGGCGGCCGGTCGGAGGAGATGACGATCTGGCGCCCGGCCGAGTGGAGGTAGTCGAAGGTGTGGAAGAACTCCTCCTGGGTGTGCTCCTTGTTCTCGATCAGCTGGACGTCGTCGACGAGGAGCACGTCGCAGCGGCGGTAGCGGAGCTTGAAGGCCGATTGGCTGTTGGTGCGGATGGCCTCGATGAAGTCGTTGAGGAAGTGCTCGGTGGACACGTAGCGGACGTATTTCCCCGGGTAGTTGGCCCGCACGTAGTGGCCGATGGCGTGGAGCAGGTGGGTCTTGCCCAGCCCGGCGTCGCCGTAGATGAACAGCGGGTTGAACGAGGTGGCCGGCTTCTCGGCCACGGCCAGGGCGGCGGCGGCGGCGAAGCGGTTGGACTCGCCGATGACGAAGTCGTCGAAGGTGTAGCCGGGGTTGAGGTCGATCTCGCCCAGCGAACCGAAGTCGGCGGGCGTGCCGCTCACCCCGCCGCGGCCGTCCAATCCCCGGGAATCAGCCAGCCCCCGGGAATCAGCCAGTCCCCGGGTGTCAGCCGGCCCGCGGGGCGGGATGGCCCGGCTGTCGGGGCCGATCGCCGTGGCTGGGAGGGTGGCCACGTCGCCACCGTTCGCGGTCGCTGTCGCGGTTGCATAGAGATGGTCGCTGTCGGTGGGGTTCGGCGACGCCAACTCGCTCCGCACCTCCAGGACGATCTCGTGGGGCTCTCCGGCGACGTCGGTGAGGATGCCTTCGACGAAGCGCTGGTAGCGGTTCTCGATGCGCTCCTTGGCCGCCGGGTGTGGGACGCCCAGGAACAGGCGACGCCCCTCCAACCGGGGCTGAGCCGCCTCCAACCAGGTCTTGGCCACGCTGTCGGGCATCTCTGTGCGCAGCACATCGACACAGGCCCCCCACAGGTGCTCTGCGTTCGCCACTCGCCCAGCCACCTCCCCTGCCTTTCCCACAGAACTATCCACAGGTGGTGGATAAACGTGGCCGCATCGAAACTGGACGCGGCTTGATAGAGCGCAGGGTCGGGGAAGTGGATGGACCCAGCCCCAGGGGCCGCTTCCCTGAGGTCCAGAACGGTACCACCGAGGGTTGGGGGGAGGAACAAGAAACCCACCGATGTTCGGGCTCCTTTGTCGTGCGTCCGGCGAGACGCCGAGTGGGCGCGTGTTGCCCGTGGGCCAAAATCCCCCCTAGCCTGGACTGACCGATAAGGACATACGGCCGGCCGGACCGAGCCGGGGAGGCCATGAGTGAAGCGCACGTACCAACCGAACAACCGGAGACGGGCCAAGCGCCACGGGTTCCGTCACCGGATGTCGACCAGCGCCGGCAGGGCCATCCTGTCCGCCCGTCGGCGCAAGGGTCGTCAGCGCCTGTCGGCCTGATCTGGTCGATTCGCGACCGCACCACCTTTCGGGCCCTCCGTCGTTCTGGCCGCCGTGTCCGTCGCGGGCCGGTGACGGTAACCTGGGTGGCGGGTGACCCGTCCGATCCTCCCCGGGTGGCCTATGCAGTCGGCCGGATGGTCGGAGGGGCCGTCGTGCGCAACCGGGTCAGACGCCGGTTGCGGGCGATCTCCCGGGAAGCGCGACCGCTGCTTCACTCCGGTGCCTACCTCGTGGGAGTGAACGCGAAAGCAACGTCATTGTCGTATCGAGACCTGCGGGCGACAGTGTTCGAGGCATTGGATGCCCTCGGCGCGCCCGGCTCCACCCCCACCCCCACCCCGAACGCCCCCAGGTGACCGGGCCCATGCTGACCAGGGCGGTGTGCGCCCCCATCCGCCTGTACCGGGCCGTCACCGCCGGCGCCCGTCCCCACTGCCGGTACTGGCCCAGCTGCTCGCAGTACGCCCTCGAGTCGATCGAGCTCCACGGTCCGCGGCGGGGCCTGTGGCTGGCGGCCAAGCGGATCGGTCGATGCGCCCCCTGGGGCGGGTCCGGGGTCGATCCGGTCCCGGAGCCCCAAGTCAGGGCCGATACCCAGGTTGGAGGCCCGGCCCAGGTCAGAGGTAGTGCCCAGGTCAGAGGTAGTGCCCAGGTCAGGCGCCGGGCGTGAACCTGCCGATCGTGCTGGCCGCTTCGCCCCTCGACCCGCTGCACCAGGCGCTCGGGGCGACGTTGGCGTTCTTCTACGCCATCGTCCCCTCGTTCGGCTTCGCCATCATCATGCTGACGATCGGGGTGCGGGTGGCGCTGATCCCGCTCACGGCCAAGCAGTTGAAGTCGCAGCAGGCGATGCAGCGGCTCCAGCCGGAGCTGAAGAAGCTGCAGGCCAAGTACAAGGGCGACCGCCAGAAGCTCAACGAAGAGATGATGAAGCTCTACAAGGAGCACAAGGCCAACCCCCTGGCGGGCTGCCTCCCCCTGCTCCTGCAGATGCCGCTGTTCATCGTCCTCTACCGGCTGATCCTCGACCTGAGCAAGGTCCCGCCCAAGCACATCCCGATCGGCAGTTCGCTGTACAAGGCGATCGTGGCCTCCGGAGGGCAACTCGACTCCTTCGGCATCAACCTGGCGGTCAAACCAGGGTCAGTGCCCGGTGGGCTGGTTTCGGCCCTCCCCTACTTCCTCCTTGTGGGCTTGGTGGTGGCCACCGGCTACTTCCAGCAGCGGCAGATGTCGGCCCGGATGCCCAAGGGCGACGGCATCAACAACCAGATGCAGGCGGTCATGAAGGTCTTCCCGCTGTTCTTCGGGGTGATCTCGCTGTCGGTCCCGGCTGGTGTGGTCCTGTACTTCTTCGTGTCGAACCTGTGGCAGATAGGCCAGCAGGCGGTGACGTTCCGCCACATGCCGATCCCGGAGCCGTCGGCGGGCGGCGGTGGCGGGAAGTCTGGTGCGGGTGCGAACGCGAAGCGTGGTGCAGTGGGCACGGGCAGTGGTGGCGGAGGCCTCGGGGGAATGCTCCAACAAGCCAAGTCGTGGCTGGTCGGCCCGGACGAGGCCGCTGGCGGCGCCAAGGGCGGACCGGGGGCGAAAGGCGGCCAGCAGTCCAAGGGCGGCCAGCAGTCCAAGGGCGGCCAGCAGCCCAAGGGCGGCTTGGGCAAGGGTGGCCAGCCGGCGAGCGGTCGGGCCGGGCCCAAGGGCACAGGCCAGCCCGGCAAGGGCGGCCAGTCGTCGAAGGGCGGCCAACTGGCAAAGGGAGGCCAGCCGGCAAAGGGAGGCCAGCCGGCAAAGGGCGGCCAGCCGGCAAAGGGCGGCCAGCCGGCAAAGGGCGGCCAGCCGGGCAAGGGCGGCCAGCCGGCGAAGGGAAATGCAACACCCAAGGCAGGGTCCGCGCCCAAGGGAGGCGGCCCTGCGAAGCGTGGGGAGATTGCCAAGGGAGGCCAACCGGCGAAAGCCGACGGGACATCGAACGGCGGCCGGCCGGCGAGAGCCGACGGAAACGCCAAAGGGGGGACCTCCACCGCGGGTGGGGGTACAGCCAACGGGAAGCCTGGGCCCGGCGACGGTGCGGTGGGCGCGCGCCCGGCCAAGGGCGGCACCGCCGGCACCGACGGGTCCGCTTCGAGCGGATCCGGGCCGGGCCAGACGGGCAAGCGGCCGCAGCCAGGCAAGCCCACCGGCAAGGGTGGCGTCGCCCGCTACCGGCGGGCGCCGAAGACCGACCGTCCCCCGCCGACCCCTCGTCCCAAGGGTCTCCCTCCGACTACAGGTTCGGGAGGTTGAGTAGTGGAATGGGTCGAAGTAACGGGAAAGACAGTGGTAGCGGCCAAGGAAGCGGCCCTCGACCAGCTCGGTGTGGACGACAGCGACGCCGAGTTCGAGGTGCTGGAGGAGCCGAAGGCCGGGCTGTTCGGCCTGCTCCGCTCGGAGGCGAGGGTCCGGGCGCGGGTGGTCCCGGCCACGGCCCGTCCCAAGGTCGAACGGCGCGATCGCAAGCGGCGGGAGCGTCCCGGCGACAGGCGCGGCGGCGACCGCGTGAAGGACAGCGGCGACAACGCCGCCGCCCCGCCGACCGCGGCCGGGCGGCGGAACCCCGCGGGCGAAACGAGGAAGCCGAGGCAGCCGGCCCGGCAGCCAGCGGCGCAGGAACCACAGGTGGCACAACAACAAGGAGCGCGGATGGCTGACGGTGACGACGGGGTGGACGCAGGGGAACTGGCCGAGGAGTTCGTCGACGGTCTGCTGAACAGCTTCGGGGCCACCTACCAGGTGGCCCGGCGCGACCTGGACGACGACACCGTGGAGATCGCGGTGAGCGGCGACGACCTCGGGCTGCTGATCGGCCCGCGCGGCCAGACCCTCGCCGCCGTCCAGGAGCTGGCTCGCACCGTGGTCCAGCGCCGAGGAGTCGGCACCCGCACGCGGGTCATGGTCGACATCGCCGGCTACCGCATGGCCCGTCGCGAGGCGCTCGAGCGCTTCACCCAGGGCGTCGCCGAGCAGGTCAAGGTCTCGGGCGTGGCCCGGGTGCTCGAACCGATGACGGCGCCCGACCGCAAAGTCGTCCACGACACCGTCAACACCATCGACGGGGTGTCGACGACGTCGGAGGGCGAGGAGCCCAGCCGGAGGGTGCTCATCGTCCCGGACGCAGACGAGGCCGGTTCACCCGACGACGCCTGAGCCGGACCGGTTGGCCCAGGACCGGTTGGCCCAGGACCAGTTGGCCCAGGACCGGGATCGGCGGGCCGAGGTCGGGGCCCGCCTGGTG
This sequence comes from uncultured Acidimicrobiia bacterium, assembly GCA_963827345.1. Lineage (GTDB taxonomy): Bacteria > Actinomycetota > Acidimicrobiia > Acidimicrobiales > AC-14 > CAWGUU01. The sequence continues at coordinate 50,555 of CAWHAN010000007.1, forward strand.
CCGGTGCTGGAGGACGCTCGGCGGCTCGGATTCGTGGGGCCCGGGCCACTTCCACCCCACGTCGGCCACGCCCTCGGCTTTGCCGATGCGGTGGCGTCGGTAGGCGGAGTGGACTTCACGCCGCCGCGGCGGTGCCTGGACCTGGGCAGTGGCGCCGGCCTGCCCGGTCTGGCCCTGGCCCTGTGGTGGCCCGCCAGCACATGGGTCCTGGTCGACGCCGGCGCCCGCCGCACCGCGTTCCTGCTGGAAGCCGTGGCGTGCCTGCGACTGGAGGACACGGTCGAGGTGGTGACGGGGCGTGCCGAGGAGCTCGGGCACGATCCGAGGCTCCGAGGGAGCGTCGACCTGGTCGTGGCCAGGGGATTCGGCCCGCCGCCGGTGACCGCCGAGTGCGCCGCGCCCTTCGTGGCCGTGGGCGGCGCCACAGTGGTCAGCGAGCCGCCTGGCGGCAGGCCCGGCCGGTGGCCGGCAGAGGGGCTGGCGCTGGTGGGGATGGCGCCCGGGCCGACGGTGACGGTGGCCGGGGGGACCTATCAGCTGCTCGAGCAACGAGCTCTGTGCCCCGCTCCCCTGCCTCGGCGCACCGGTATCCCGGCCAAGCGTCCGCTGTTCACAACCGCCTGAACCGCAAAACTGCACCTCACGGGCCTGCCGCGATGTTTCACGTGGAACACGAGCTTGATACTTGACGGTGTGCCCCGACCTGCCATGATGGAGTGGTGAACCAGGACGAGGGGCGCTCCTGGGGCACTTCGCCGCTCTCTTTTCCAACGCGCCCACTGGCGGTGCTCGCGTGACCGTCCCCCACCCCGAGGACTTGTACCTGCCGCAGCCTGGATCCGGTGGAGCGTGCTGCGCCCGCAGCGCTCGAAGACCCGCCTGCGGCGGTCGGCATGGCGGCCGAGCAGGCGATCCCGACGCTCGTCCCGTCGAGCGAGACGGCCGCCGACCACCCGTCGAACCGACCTCTCCCCCGCTACATGGCGATCGCCAACCAGAAGGGCGGCGTGGGCAAGACCACCACCGCCGTGAACCTGGGGGCGTCGCTGGCCGAGCTGGGCTACCGGGTGCTCGTCGTCGACCTCGACCCTCAGGGCAACGCCACCACCGGCCTGGGCGTCAACGGCCGCAATCTTCAGGCGTCGATCTACGACGTGCTGCTCTCCGATTTCCCCATGGAGGACTGCGTCGAGCCCACCGCGGTCAAGAACCTGTTCGTCGCCCCCGCCACCATCGACCTGGCCGGCGCCGAGATCGAGCTGGTACCGGCCTTCAGCCGGGAATTGCGCCTGCGCAGGGCCATCGAGAGCGTGGATGGGCAGTTCGACTACGTCCTGATCGACTGCCCGCCGTCGCTCGGCCTGCTCACCGTGAACGGCCTGGCCGCCGCCACCGAGGTGGTGGTGCCCATCCAGTGCGAGTACTACGCCCTCGAGGGCCTGGGCCAGCTGATGCGCAACGTGGCGCTGGTGCAGCGCAACCTCAATCCCCGCCTGGAGCTGTCGGCGATCATCCTGACGATGTACGACGCCCGCACCAAGCTGGCCGACCAGGTGGCCAAGGAGGTGCGCCGGCACTTCGGGGCCAAGGTGTGCAGGAACATCGTGCCCCGCACGGTGCGGTTGTCGGAGGCGCCGTCGTTCGGTCAGCCCATCCTCGTGTTCGACTCGACCTCGCGGGGCGCTCTGGCCTACCGCGAGCTGGCCAAGGAGGTAAGCGGTGGCGCGCCGCAGCGGACTGGGTAGGGGCCTCGGGGCCCTCATACCCCCGGGCACCGTCGACGCCGGAGGTTCGGCGTTCCAGGAGCTGCCCACGGCATCGATCTCACCGAACGGCCGCCAGCCCCGGTCGTCGTTCGACGAGGAGTCGATGGCGTCGCTGACCGCCTCGGTGCGGGAGCTGGGCGTGCTGCAGCCGGTGCTGGTGCGGGAGGCGGGGGAGGGGTCCTACGAGCTCGATCGCCGGCGAGCGACGCTGGCGGGCGGCCAAGCGGGCCGGGCTCCCGCTGGTCCCGGCCATCATCCGCACCGTCGACGACACCGCGTCGCTGGAGCAGGCCCTGGTGGAGAACCTCCAGCGGGAGGACCTCAACCCCCTCGACGAGGCCGCCGCCTACCAGCAGCTGCTCGAGGACTTCCACCTGACCCACGACGAGCTGGCCGCCCGCATGGGCAAGAGCAGGGCCGCCATCTCGAACACCCTGCGGCTCTTCCAGCTGCCGCCCAGCGTCCAGCGGCTGGTGGCGGACGGCAAGATCGCCGCCGGCCACGCCCGGGCCCTGCTCACCTGTCCCGACCGGGCCTACCAGGAGTCGCTGGCGCGCCGCGTGGTCGACGAGGGCATGTCGGTGCGGGCGGTGGAGGAGGAGGCCCGTCGCCACAACCAGAAGGCAGCCACCACGACGCCCCCGCCTCAGGGGCCGGGCCGCCGGCTCCGCCCGCCCGGGCTCCTGGAGCTCGAGGACCTGCTGTCGACCCACCTCGACACCCGGGTCAAGGTGGAGATGGGCGCCAACCGGGGCCGCGTGGTAGTCGACTTCGCCACCCTCGAGGACCTCGAGCGCATCTACCGGGCGATGACCGGCAAAGTCCCCGTCTCGTAACCGGTTTGGCGTCTCGTAACCCAGGGGACATGGGCCGGACATCCACCGGACACCATGGACTACCGCAAAAGGCCTTCTCCACAGTTAGAGGAAAAAGTGTGGGAAAGGCGCGGCGAACGGTCCTAGCTCTTACGCGTCCCATGTCGTTCCGTCGTATGCCGCGGCATCCGACGCCCGCAGAGACCGCCTGCTGACTAGGCGGGGCCGCCGACGAACTCGGCCAGGTCCTCGAGCAGCTGGGTCTTGCCCTTGGCGCCGACGACGCGCTTCTTGGCCACGCCGTCCTTGAACACGATCATGGTGGGGATGCTCATGATCTGGAAGCGGCGGGTGACGCCGGGGTTGTCGTCGACGTTGCACTTCGCGACCCGCAGCACGCCGACGTTCTCGGCCGCGATCTGCTCGAGGATCGGCCCGACCATCCGGCAGGGGCCGCACCACTCGGCCCAGAAGTCGACGATCAGCGGGACCTCCGTTGCGCCCACCTCCTCGTCGAACGTGCTATCGGTGAGGACGTCGAGTCCCTCGGCCATCTCCTGCCTCCTGGGTTGCTGAGAGAGAGCCTCTCTCTGGGCTTCGGTAAACGTCTTCTCCGGCTGGGGGATTCCGCGTGAGGTCGGTCCCATCACCACTCCGTGGGGGTCGAGAGGATCTCTTGCTCATGGGGTTGGGCCTCCAGCCACCGCTCGGTGTCGATGGCGGCCATGCAGCCGGTGCCGGCGGCGGTGATGGCCTGGCGGTACACGTGGTCGGCGACGTCGCCGGCGGCGAACACCCCCTCCACGTTGGTGCGGGTGCCGGTGGTGGTGAGCAGGTAGCCGTTCTCGTCCATGTCGAGCTGGCCGACGAACAGCTCGGTGTTCGGGACGTGGCCGATGGCCACGAAGAGCCCGGCGATCTCGAGCGTGCGCTCCTCGTCGGTGTTCACGTCCTTGACCCGGATCCCCTCGACGAGGGTGTCGCCCTCCACGCCGACGACCACGGAGTTCCACACGAACTCGATCTTGTCGTTCCTGTAGGCCCTGTCCTGCATGATCTTGGAGGCCCGGAGCGAGTCGCGGCGGTGGATGACGTAGACCTTCGAGGCGAACTTGGTGAGGAAGGTGGCCTCCTCGAGGGCCGAGTCGCCGCCGCCGACGACGGCGATCGTCTCGCCCTTGAAGAAGAAGCCGTCGCAGGTGGCGCACGTCGACACGCCGTGGCCCAGCAGCCGGCGCTCGTCGTCGAGGCCGAGCATCTTGGCCTTGGCGCCGGTGGACACGATCACCGACCGGGCCCGGTAGGTGACGTCGTCCACCTCGACCACGAACGGGCGCACCGAGAAGTCGACGCCCGTGACCTTCTCGGTGAGGAAGTCGGCGCCGAAGCGGGCGGCCTGGGCCCGGAACGTGTGCATGAGCTCGGGCCCCTGGATGCCCTCGACGAACCCCGGGTAGTTCTCCACGTCGGTGGTGAGCATGAGCTGGCCGCCGGGCTGGTCGCCGGTGGAGGACAGGCTCACCCTCGATCACCAGGGGCTGGAGGTTGGCGCGGGCCGCGTAGATGGCGGCGGTGAGGCCTGCGGGGCCGGAGCCGATGATGACGACGTCGTGCACGGCGCTCACGGGGAGGTCCTTCCTGTGGGGATCAGCGGCCGGCCGGGGAGGCCGACCTCTTCGACCACAGGAACAGCCCCGCAGCCAGGAATATTGCCCCGAGGATGAAGTAGGGGAGCCAGACCTCGTACGGGACCCAGTAGTCGAGGACCCGGATGGCAACGATGATGAAGACGATCGTCGCCATCGCGCCCATCACCGCGACGAGCAGCCCGTAGACGACCATCCTGGCCACGCGGACGAGGCGGTCGGTGGTGTTGGACCTGATGGTCTCGACCAGGTCGTCGATCTGGCCTGCCACCGTGACCGTCCAGTCGGGCTTGGGAGAACCGGCCGCGGTGGTGGTCGTGGTGGTCGATGCCGCCCGGGGGGGCGGTGATGTGGTCGATGCCGCCCGGGGGGGCGGCGGTGTGCTCGAGGTGGAGGGCGCCGTCGGCCTCGGCGTCGGCGGCGGAGGTGCTGTTGCTGCCGTCGGCGGTGGCGGAGGCGGGGCGTCGGCCGCCGGAGCGGACGGGAGAGCGGAGGCGGCCTTCGGGGGAGGCGGAGGGGCGGCGGCAGCCAGGGGTGCCGCGGTAGGGACGGGCGCGACCGGCGCGGCAGGCGTGCCGGCGCCGGTGAGACCCGGATCGGGAGCATCCGCCACGAGGTCAGCCTACCCTTCCCGTGTGACCGGCCATGCCCCCCGTCAGCGCCCTCCCGCGGCCTGAGGTGCGCCGGGTCCTCGCTCTCCTGGCCGGTGCCGCCGTCGCGGTCGTGGCCGGCGTGGTGCTGGGCGAGTACGCCTTCGACGGACTGGCCATCGTGGGGGCCGGGGTCGTGGTCGGGCTGTTCGTGTCCGAGGCGGCCGTGGCGGTCGCCCGGGGACGAGCGACGCTGGTTGCCGCCGGGTGTGGCGTCTTCACCGTCGGGGGCATGCTGATCGCGGCGTGGACCGCCACCGGCCACCGGTTGTCGATCGTGGAATGGGAGGGATGGCTGGCCGTCGCCCTGGGTGCGGTGGCGGCCTTCCTCAGGGCAGCGCCGCTTCGACGAGCACCTCGCACCCCTGCTGAGCCACCGCCAGAAGCCTGACCGGCGCCGGGTCGGCCCCGGTGGCGAAGCCGAGGACGAACACCGGCCGGCCCCGGCTGGTGGCCGGGGCGAAGTAGACGACCTGGCCCAGCTCGGGCTCGCCCAACTGAGGCCACGACGCCCGCACCTGCTCCTCGCACGGGCGGGTGCCGACGGCGGTGCCGGCGAGGCCGCTGTCCCGGGCCGGCGACAAGTCGGCGATGGTGGGGGCGGGGACTGCCGGCGTCGCCGTCGCCTCGGGGGGCGCCACCACCGCGCTCGACCTGCCGCCGGAGGAATCGGCCTGTCGCCCGAGCCCGCCGGCGACCTTGGCCGCCAGCTGGGCGGCGTCGTCGACGGGGCCCAGGTCGGAGCCGGTGAGCCCCCCGGCGCCCGCCGAGGCCGACTGGTCGAGGCTGTAGGGGGGAGCCGTCGCCCGCTCGGCGGCGTCGGGGGCACCTGACGCGAGCGTCTGGGTGTCGCCGCCGCCCCCGGGGCTCCGCAGCACGGCGGCACCCAGCACGAAGGCCAGCAGCACGGCCGCCACCGAGCCGACCGCCACCCAGGGGCCCTTCGCCCGCCAGCGGGGGGCGGCCGGGGCGACGACCGGCGGTCGGGGGGACTCGGCGACGGGCGGACGCAGGGGCCGGGGGCGAGGAGGGCCAATGTCGCCACGGTCAGCGGTCGCTGGGCCACGATCAGCGGCGAGCGCGTCGAGGGCGAGTGACAGCCCGCGCTCCCTGACGTCGGCGGCCGCCGGTGGCACCGGTCGGCTCACCGCGGCGGCGACCGCTCGCAGCCGGTCGACGTCGGCCCGGCAGGCGGGGCAGGAGTCGACGTGGTCCTGCCACTCAGGGGCCTCGCCGTCGACGAAGGCGCTCAGGTCCTCGAACTCGGGGTGCTCGTTCATCATCCTCGTGGCCTTGGACGTTGGCGGCCGCCCGGCGGGTTCCCGCCAGGAGGTTTCCCACCAGGGGCGAGCAGCGGCAGAAGGGCACCTCTACCCCGGGCGATGCGGGAGCGGACCGTCCCCACCGGGACATCAGTGACCTCGGCGATCTCGTCGTAGGCCAGCCCGCACAGGTCGCGGAGGATGACCGCCACCCGGAAGGCGGTGGGGAGCTGGGCCAGGGCGGCGTCGACCTCGAGGCGGGTGTCGACCGCGCCGAACGCGTCGCCGGCCCCATGACCGCCCGGGCCGGCCCCAACCCCGGATTGCGACTCGTCGGCGTCCTCGGGGAGGCCCGGTTCGGGCCGGCGCCGGCGCCGGCGCAGCTCGTCGAGGCAGGCGTTGGTGGCCACCCGGTAGGCCCAGGTGCCGAAGGCGGAGCGGCCGTCGAAGCGGTCCAGCCCCCGCACGATGGCCACCAGTGCCTCCTGGCAGGCGTCGGCCCCGTCGGCGTCGCTGCCGGTGACCCGCCGGCACAGGGCGTAGAGCCGGTCGTGGTGGCGCCGCAGGAGGGCGTCGAGGGCACCGCGGTCGCCGGCCTGGGCCGCGGCCACCAGGGCGGCGTCGCTGCGGTCGTCGGCGATCAGAGGAGCGTACCGGTGCTCAGGCGCCGGTGACCTCGACCTCGCCGACGGTCACCGAGCTGTTCCCGGCGCCCTGGTCGGTGATCCAGACGAGGATCGCCGACCCCTGCCTCCCGTCGAGGTCGAACGTGGCCGACCCGTCGATGCCGGTCTCCGAGTCCACCGCCTCGGCCCAGTCGGCGCGGTTGTCGTGTGTGGTGTCGGACACCGCCACCTCGGCGCTCCAGCCGTCGCTGGCCCCCTCCACCTTCAGCTGGCCGAGCGGGCGGGGCCCGTCCAGCTCGAGTACGAACCCCACGCCCGGCTTGAGCCCGCCGAACCGGGGACCGCTGTACCGGGACGTCGTCCACGTGGTGGACGGGTCGCCGTCGTACAGGTGCGACACCTCCTCCTCGTGCTCGGAGCCGTCGCCGTCGGGGTCGAAGGAGCCGGCGGCGGCGATGGTGACGGCATCGCCACCTGCGGTTTCGCCGCTGTCGGGCGTCTCCCCGAGCAGCCGCTGCCCGGTGTCGGACCGGGCGAAGAGCACCCCGACGATGCCCAGCGCCACCGACACCAGCACGATCACGACGGTCGGCACCAGCCAGGACCGCTGGCTCTGGGCGAACGTCTGGGGGACGCCGCGCGGCGGGGTGTCGTCCCGCACGATCATCGGCACGGCGTCGTCGGCCCGCAGGTCCACCGACAGCAGCGCGCTCTGCATGGCCGCGGCGTTGGCGTAGCGGTCCTGAGGCGCCTTGGCCATGGCCCGCAGGACGATCGCCTCGAGGGGCTTGGGGATGCCCGCCTTGATCTGGCGGGGGCTCAGGGGCTTGCGGTCGAGGTGCTGGATGCCGATGGCCATGTCGGTGTCGCCCACGAAGGGGGGCCGGCCGCAGAGCATCTCGTAGAGGACGACGCCGAGGGCGTAGACGTCGGTGCGCCCGTCGACCGGCCGCCCGTCGACCTGCTCGGGCGAGAGGTACTTGGCGGTGCCGACGACCGCGCCGGTGCCGGTGAGGTCCTGGGCATGGGCGGTGTCGCCGGCTATGGACTTGGTCGCGGCCTTGGCGATGCCGAAGTCGGCGACCTTCACCCGCCCGTCGCCGCACAGCAGGATGTTGGCCGGCTTGACGTCGCGATGGACGATGCCGGCCTTGTGGGCGTACTCGAGGGCCCCGCCACCTGGGCGGCGATGTCGATGGCCTCGGCCGGCGGGAGCGCCCCCCGTTCGAGCAGCGTCTCCCGCAGGGTGGTGCCGTCGACCAGCTCCATGACGATGAAGGCGACCCCGTCGTCGAGGCCGGTGTCGAAGATGCCGACAACGTTGGGGTGGGCCAGCCGGGCGGCGGAGATCGCCTCGCGCCGGAAGCGCTCGAGGAACGACGGGTCGGCGGCCAGCTCGGGCAGCAGCACCTTCACCGCCACCGCCCGCCCCAACACCGAGTCCTCCGCCTCCCACACCTCGGCCATGCCACCGCGGGCGATCTCGTGGCGGAGGCGGTAACGGCCGGCGACCAGGTGGTCGGCGGCGATCACCACTGGCGGGGTGGGTATGTCATCGGGGAATCAGGGACCGGCGTCGGGGACCTGGAAGGCCACCCCGATGGTACGGGGGCCGGCGTGGCTACCGACGACGGCCCCGAGGTCGCCGACGACGATGCTGTCGGTCGGGTAGTGCGGCGCCAGCAGGGCCAGGAGCTGGCCGACGTCGGGAGCGTCGCCGTGCATGACCGCCAGGTTCTCGACGGTCGGCTCGGCCAACACCTTGTCCACCAGGTACTGCAGCGCCCGCCCGCGGGTGCGGACCTTCGGGCCCGGCTCCACCTCGCCGTTGCGCACCTCGATCACCGGCTTGACCGACAGGATGGATCCCAGCAGGGCCTGGGCCTTGCCGATGCGGCCACCCTTCTTGAGGTTGTCCAGCGTGTCGAGGGCGCCGTGGACGCGGGTGCGGCGGGCCAGGTCGAGGGCCACCTTGGCCACCTCGTCGACGCCGGCCCCGGCCTCGGCCCGGCGGGCGGCTTCGAGCACGATCGTCCCGAGCCCCATGGTGACCGACTTGGAGTCGACGACCCGGACGGGGATCTCGTCGGCCACCGCCCGGGCCGCGGCCTCGGCCGCCTGGATGGTGGCCGACAGCAACGACGAGAGGGTGATGCACACCACCCCGTCGGCCCCTCCGGCCGCCGCCGCCCGGTAGGCCTCCTCGAAGGCGCCGGGGGAGGGAGCGGCGGTGGACGGCAGGACTGCGGAGCTGGCGCAGCGGGCCCAGAACTGGCCGGGGGTGAGGTCGCGGCCGTCGACGAACTCCTCCTCCCCGAAGCGGATGGTGAGCGGCACGACGGTGATGCCGTGCTCCTCCACCACCCGGGTGGGCAGGTCACAGCTGCTGTCGGTGACCACTCGGACCAAACCCATGCGTCAGCCTCCTCCTGGTTTCACGTCTCATCCTCCCCCAAGCGTTCCCGGCGTGGGCACGATCCTGCCGTTGGCGTCCGCCTCCTGGCCGTTGCCGTTGCCATTGGACGGCGCCGCCGCGGGTCCCGCTACTTGCGGCTGCGGCCGCGGTTGGGGTGACGGAGGCGGCGGCGCTGGCGACGGTGGCGGTGGTGGCGCCTGCCGCGGTTGGGGTGGAGGTGGCGGCGGCGGTGGAGGTGGCGGCGGCGGCGGTGGCGGCGGTGGCGGCGGCGGCTGGGCCGCGGGCGGCGCGTCGGCGGCGACGTGACCGCGCGATGGCGTCAGCACCGGCGCCTCGATCAGTCGACGAGCCCGGCGGCCCTTGACCGTGTGGCGGCCCCACCAGAGGGCGAGGAACAGCACGGCGCCGGTGGAGATCACCACGCCGAGTCCCGACGTGGCGGTGGAGCGCACGGTCAGCCGGGCCCGGCCGATGGTCAGCTTGCCGTCGGGCGACTCGAGGACGATGCGGATGGGGAACGTGCCCGACGTCCGGGCGACGACGGGGAAGCGCTCGGTGGTGTTCAACCGGGTCAGGTCCAGGACCCTCGTGGTCCCGCCGGGGAACTCGAGCTTGTCGCTCTGCAGCTTCACCACGACCTTGAGGGGGTGCCCGGTGTGGTTCTGGAACGTCACCGGGATCTCGCCCTCCCGGGACGTGAGCGTGATCGAGCGGCCCTCGGGCATGTCGACGGCGTCGAGCTGGGCGTCGATGGTGGCCTGCACCCCCTGGAGGTAGAGGTCCCGCTGCTCGCCCGACCGCAGGTCGGCGGACTGGGCCACCAGCAGCCGCTCGTCGAGGCTGCCGGACAGGGCGTTGGTGGGGCCGAGCACCGAGCCGAGGGCGTCGAGGCGGGAGCGTTCGCCGCGCAGCTCGGCGACCCTGTCGATGAGGTTGTCGTCGGGGCCGACGGCCGGGCGCCGCACGAGGGGGACGCCGCGGCTGGTGGCGGGGGTCACGCCGGCGAAGAAGGTGTCGAGGCCGACCGCCTCCACCAGCGGGTTCCCGGTGAGGCCGGTGACCAGGGTGTCGACGAAGGCCCGGTTCAGGCGCCAGTCACGCGGGGGGACGACCACGACGCCCCGGCGCTCGTCGGGGAAGTCGAGGTAGATCACCGCCAGGTCGGCCAGGAGCTGGGTGGCCCGCAGGGCCTGGTTGCCGTCGTCGAAGTGGGCGGCCAGGCCGGCGTCGGCCGCCGCGCCCTGCACGGTCGCGCGCTCGCCCTCGAGCTCGAACGGCCGGGTCAGCGTCACCAGCTGGTCGGGGATCGGCGTGAGGCCGGGCGTCTCGGTGGCCACCACCCGGTCGACGCCCCGGCTGGCCAGCAGGTCGAGCGTGGCCGCGTCCAGCGGCTGCTGCGCCACCCAGGTCCGCGGGTCCGGGGTGGACCGCAGGCCCTCGGTCAGCGTCGCCGAACCCCGGGCCAGCTGCCCGGCCACCTCGCCGTCGAGGCCGCCCGTGGTCAGCGCCGGCAGGCTCGTCGGCACGTAGGTGCCGCCCAGGAGCGGGCGCTCGACGACGGCCTCCCGCAGCGCGTTCAGCACCGACCCGGCCCGGCTGTCGTCGCTGGCGACGAGGGCGGCGACCGTCTCGGGCGTGGGCACGAAGGCCACCGGGAGGGCGCGGGCGGCGTCGATGCCCTGGGCCAGGCTGGCCAGGTCGTCGTCGTCGGACAGGGTGCGGGTGCCGTCGGGCTGCAGGCCGGGCGGCTCGTGGACGGGGAGCAGGAACGAGACGCCGAGCTTGGGCCCTCCTCGGTGGCGGGGAGGTAGACGAGGTGGGTGGTGAGGCGGTCGAGCACGGTCCCGTCGTCCCGCTCCCGCAGCGCCACCCTCACGGGGTGCACCCCGGCCGGGCGGCGCCCCAGGCTGAGGGTGACGGTGGCGGTCAGGTCCCCGCCGGGCTCGGCCTGCAGGGCGCCGAGGGGGAAGACCGCGGTGGACATCACCGGCTGCCCGAAGACCTTGTCCTGGAGGGTGCCGGCGAACTCGGAGCGGGTGGCCACCGCCGGGTAGATGCCGATGGCGACCTCGAGGTTGGACGGCCCCGGCGGTCGGTCGACCCGGAACCGGAGGGCGAACTGGCCGCCGGCTCCCACCCAGGGACTCTGCGACACGAACACGAGGCGGGCCCCGCTGGGACCACTGCCCTGAGCCGATGCCGGCATCGCCGTCGCCGCCAGGCCGACCCCGAAGGCGATGCAGAGGGCCAGGAGGGCCGCGGCCGCCGCCCGCCGTCGAGGGACCCAGTGCCTCACTGGTCGAGGACCCGGTGCAGGACCGCCAGGTCCGACGGCTCCATCGTGAAACCCAGGCCGAGGTAGAGGCTGAGGGCGGCGTCGTTGCCGTACTGGGTGTTCACCACCGCCCGCCTCGTGCCCCTGCGGCGCAGCCACCGCAACCCGTCGAGGGCGAGGGCGCGCCCGATGCCGGCCCGGCGCGCGGCGTGCGCCACCGCCAGTCGCTGGAGGTAGCCCTCGTCGCCGGCGCGGCCGGTGATGGCGTAGCCCAACACGTCGCTGCCGAAGACGGTGGTGCCGGCCCGCCGGTTGCTGGCGATCCGGAAGCGGCTGGTCGGCGTGGCCACGAGGGCCTCGGACAGCCCGCCACGGTCGAGTCGCCAGAAGGACGAGAAGGACCCGGCGTCGACGTCGAGCACCTCGGGCCAGTCCGCCCGGGTGGCCCGGCGCAGGGGAACCGGTGCGGCCGGCGGCAGGGCGGAGAGGTCGTGGACGAGCAGGCGCAGCTGCTCCCGCGGCTCGAACCCGACGGCCCGGAACGGCTGCTGCTCGGAGCCGACCAGGGCTGAGGTGATGACCTCGGCGTAGCCCCGCTGGGCCAGGGTGTCGAGGCAGCGGCACAGGAAGTCGGCCGACGGCGGGGGCGCCTGGGGCAGGGGAGCGAGGTAGGCGACGAGGCCGTCGCCCCGCCACGGGCCCGCACGCGCACGCTCCTGTCCCCATTCGAGGACCTCGGTCGTCACCGTCATCGCTCCCCCGAGGATACCGGCGGGTAGCAGCCGGCACCGGGCCACCTGCAATCACCGCCGACGCCCCTTGCAATCCTCCACGGCTGGCGCAATCAGCCCGGTACCGTCGTGGGCGATGGTGCCCGACCGCCTCCGCCCCCTGCTCGACCAGACCGCCCCCCTTGCGGAGCGCTTCGTCGCGGCCGGGAAGCGGCTGTACCTGGTGGGCGGCAGCGTGCGCGACGCCATCCTGGGCCGCCCCCTCGACACCATCGACCTCGACTTCACCACCGACGCCCGCCCCGACGACATCGAGGCCATCGTGTCGGGCTGGGCCGACGCGGTGTGGGACCAGGGCCGGCGCTTCGGCACGATCGGCTTCAAGAAGGACGGTCGCACCTACGAGGTCACCACCCACCGGGCCGAGGCCTACGTGCCCGAGTCCCGCAAGCCCGACGTGGCCTTCGCCGACGCCGTCGAGGCCGACCTGTCCCGGCGGGACTTCACCATCAACGCCATGGCCCTGGCCCTGCCGTCGGCCGAGCTCATCGACCCCTTCGGGGGCCTGGCCGACCTCGCCTCCACCCGACTGCGCACGCCGCTGGCGCCCGAGGAGTCCTTCAGCGACGACCCTCTCCGCATGCTCCGCGCCGCCCGGTTCGTCGCCGATTACGAGCTGGAGCCGGAACCCGAGCTGGTGGCGGCGGTGAAGGCGCTGCGCGGCCGGCTGGAGATCGTCTCCGCCGAGCGCATCCGCGACGAGCTCGACAAGCTGATGGTGGTCGAGCGCCCCGGCCCCGGCCTCTGGTTCCTCGTGAACACCGGACTGGCCGAGGAGTTCCTGCCCGAGCTGCCGGCGATGGCCCTCGAACAGGACCCGATCCACCGCCACAAGGACGTGCTGGCCCACAGCATCGCCGTCGTCGAGAAGACCAGTCCCGACCGGATCCTGCGCCTGGCCGCCCTGCTGCACGACGTCGGCAAGCCCAAGACCCGCTCCATCGGCCCCGGCGGGGTGTCGTTCCACCACCACGAGGTGGTCGGCGCCCGCATGGCCGAGGAGCGCATGCGGGCGCTGCGCTACCCGTCCGACGATATCGCCGCCGTCCGCCGGCTGGTCGAGCTGCACCTGCGGTTCCACGGCTTCGGCGCCGGCTGGTCGGACAGCGCCGTTCGCCGCTACGCCCGCGACGCCGGCCCGCTGCTCGAGAAGCTGAACGAGCTGACCCGCTGCGACTGCACCACCCGCAACCAGGCCCGCGCCGCCGCGCTGGCCAAGCGGATGGACGAGCTGGAGGAGCGCATCGCCGTTCTGCGGGAGCAGGAGGAGCTCGACAGCATCCGCCCCGACCTCGACGGCCGCCAGATCATGGAGCAGCTCGACCTGAAGCCCGGCCCCATGGTCGGCAAGGCCCGCGACTTCCTCCTCGAGCTCCGCCTGGAGGAGGGCCCCTCGGCGAGGACGAAGCCCGCCGTCGCCTCGACGCCTGGTGGGCGGAACAGCAGGGCTGACCGCGGCGATGCACCCCACCGGCTGCGAACCGATGCTGGCCTCGCCAGGGCGCGCCTTCGAGGGCAGCGGGTGGGCGTTCGAGCCCAAGCTCGACGGGTGGCGGGCATTGGTGCACGTCACCGGCGGTGTGGTCACCGTCTACAGCCGTCCCGGCCGCGACGTCAGCGTTTCGTTGCCGGAGCTGGCCGCCATCGCCGACGCCGTCCCCTCGGGCACCGTGCTCGACGGCGAGCTGGTCAGCGGTAGCGGGAACGCGGCCAGCTTCTACCGGCTGGGTCGGTCCTGGCCACCCGACCGGCGTTCCGGCGGACGCCGGTGGCGTTCGTGGCGTTCGACCTGCTGCGAGTGGGAGGCCGGCCCGTCGTCACCCTGCCCTGCGACCAGCGGCGTCGTCTGCTTGTCGACCTCGAGTTCGGCGGCGCCGCGTGGTGCACGGTGCGACGGTGGGCCGACGTCACCGTCGACGATCTCATTCCGACGTGCGAGGCCCACGGCGTCGAGGGGGTGGTGGCGAAGCGGCTCGCGTCGCCGTACCGGCCCGGCCGGCGCAGCGCCGACTGGGTGAAGGTCAAGTGCCCGGAGTGGACGGCGGTTCATGCTCCTCTGCGGCACTCCGAGGCCGCCACCCCGCCAGAGGCCGCCACACCGCCAGAGACAGGGAGGCTCCAGTGAGCGTCACCGTGACCGAGCCCGTTCCGGTCCCGTTCCACCTGGCCGGGAACTACCGGCCGGTGGCCGAGGAGCGCACCGAGCGCGACCTCCCGATCACCGGGGAGCTCCCGGCCGGCCTGTGCGGCTCGTTCCTGCGCAACGGCCCGAACCCGAGAAGGTCGTCGGGCCACTGGTTCATCGGCGACGGGATGGTGCACGGGCTCCGCCTCGAGGACGGGCGGGCCACCTGGTACCGCAACCGGTGGGTCCGCACCGCCAGCTTCACCGGCGACGCCGCATCCATGGACGCTCAGGGCCGGCGGGACTTCGCCGCGTCCAAGGCCAACACCCACGTCGTGCGCCACGCCGGGCGGATCATGGCGCTGGTCGAGTCGTCGTTCCCCTACGTGCTCACCGACGAGCTGGACACGGTGGGTCCGTGGGACTTCGACGGTCGGCTCCAAACGGCCATGACCGCCCACCCCAAGGTGTGCCCCACGACCGGTGAGATGCACTTCTTCGGCTACGGGCACCGGCCGCCCTACCTGACCTACCACGTGGTCGACGGCGCCGGCCGGCTGGTCACCAGCCGCGAGGTCGAGGTGCCGGGGCCGACGATGATGCACGACTTCAACCTCACCGAGCGGTTCGTCGTGTTCATGGACCTGCCCATCGTGTTCGACCTCCCGGCGGCCATGGCCGGAACGTCGATGCCCTACCGCTACGACCCGTCCTACGGGGCCAGGCTCGGCGTCCTGCGGCGAGACGACGCGCACGGCGAAGTGCGCTGGTTCGAAGTCGAGCCCTGCTACGTCTTCCACGCCCTCAACGCCCACGACGCCCACACAGAGATCGGCGGAGACGTCGTCACCGTCGACGTGTGCCGCATCGCCTCGCCCTCGGCTGCCGACGTCGGGGACCTCTCGGCTGTGCTGTGGCGGTGGACCATCGGCCTCGGCCTCGGCACCGGCGTCGTCGGCGAGGAGCAGCTCGACGACCGTCCCGGCGACTTTCCCCGGGTCGACGACCGCCTCACCGGCTTGCCCGCGGCGCGGGGCTGGGTCACCTCGATGCCGAGCCCGTCCGACCCGACGGGCAGCGGCGCCGTCACCGTCTACGACCTGGCCGCCGGCACCTCGCTCACCCACCAGTTCACCGGCGGCCGGGTGCCGGGCGAGGCGGTGTTCGCCCCCGCCGACTCCCAGCCCGGCGGCCCCGGCTGGCTCCTCGCCTACGTGTACGACCCGGCCCGCGACGCCAGCGACTTCGTCGTCCTCGACGTCGACGATCCACGGGGGAGCCGGTCGCCGCCGTCCACCTGCCGGCGCGGGTGCCGTACGGTTTCCACGGCAGCTGGCTCCCGGCGGACTGAGACTTTGCTGCGTCCGTAGCGTCGTGATTTTGGCCGGAATCAGCAAGATCACGACGCTACGGTGACATCGAATGCGGACCGCCGGTCGTCAGCTGCCGGCGTACATCAGCGAGCCCGGCGTGGTGAGCAGCTCGCCCGTCTCCAGCCAGGTCTTGAGGCCGGACAGGATCATCGGCCAGCCGCCGTAGAGCTCGGCGTTGGCGCCCTCGCGCAGCTGGTCGTGGGTGACGGTGAGCCGGCAGGAGTCGCCGACGGGCTCGATGTCCCAGGTGACCCGGGACGTCCCCTCGGCCTTGGCGTCGTCGCTCCACAGGGCGACCATGCTCTGCACCAGCCGGCGGGGCGGGTCGACCTCGAGGTTCACGCCTTCGCCCAGCAACCCGGGGGCGCCGGGGTGGACCATCTCGACGCGCGAACCGGGTGTCCAGTCGGACTCGGCGCGGACGCCGAAGTGGTACTTGCTCCTGATCTCGCCGTCGGTGATCGCCTCCCAGAGGCGCTCGGGCGTGGTGCGGATGTAGATCTCGAACACCTTCTCCATCGTGGTCTCCAGTCTGTCCTTGAGGCCGCTGAGCGCAGCGGTCCACGGTTCGGCGTACTTGCTCACCCAGCGGTCGTGGACGAGCCGGATGGGGACGGGGTTCAGGAAGTGGAGCTTCTCCCGGCCCCGTCGCCGGGTGACGACCAGGCCCGCCTCCTCGAGCAGCTTCAGGTGCTTCATCACACCGAAGCGGGTCATCGGGAGGCGCTCCTCCAGCGCGCTCAGCGACTGCCCGTCCTCGCGGAACAGCTCGTCGAGCAGGCTGCGCCGGGTGGGGTCGGCGAGGGCCTTGAACACGTCGTCCACGTCCAGGACAATAGGTGACCATTCGGTCACGTGTCAAGCGTCGGATGCAGATCGCGGCGGCACGGAGGGACGCTGCCGGCGGTACTCCATGCGTGCGGCGACCTCGTCGGCCAACGAGGCTGAGAACTCCCGCTCGACGAGCCACAGGGCCAGGTCGATGCCGCTGGTGACGCCGCCGCAGGTCACCCGGTCGCCGTCGTCGACCACGCGATCCTCGATGACGAGGGCGCCGCTGGCCCGCAGGTCTTCCAGCGCGACGTGGTGGGTGACGGCCCGGCGGCCCTCGACCAGCCCGGCGTGGGCCAGGAGCATCGTCCCGGTGCACACCGCAGCGATGCAGCGGGTGGTCGAGCGGGCCGCTGTCAGCAGCGGCAGCCATTCCCCGCGCTGCACCTCACCCCAGGCGCCGACGTCGGCTCGGGCGCCCCATCCGCCTCCGGGCACCAGGAGGACGTCGGCTCCCGGGGCGTACACGGCGTCGGGCACGAACCGAAGACCCCAGGCCCCGCACACCACGTCTTGGCGTTGCCGGGTGACGAGCCGCACCGTCAGGTCCGCGCCCGCCGCCGCCGCCCTGCGCAGCACCTCCAGGGGCCCGAAGGCGTCCAGCTCGTCCAAACCGTCGTACACCACGATGTCGAACCGCACCGCGCCATTGTCGCCGGCACGAGCGGCCCGAAGAGGGCGAAGGAGGTCTCGAGCTCCCCGTCACGCTCCGGTGGAGCAGGTCCGGGACGTTGCCCCGTAGGGGCGCCCCTCGCCACCTCACCGAGAGCCACCCCTTCGGCACCTCCCTCAGCGGGCCCTAAATGCCCTCTTTGCGGGCCCTGACGATGAGGGTGCGGGGGATGAGGTGGGCCGCCTCCCGCCAGTAGGGGCTGCGGGCGCCCTCGGCCGGCGGGGGCTCGAGCATGGCGTCGATGCGCAGCTTGGCCCGGAACAGGCCGGCGAACAGCTCGGAGAAGGTGCGGTGGACGCCGCCACCCCTGGAGGACCGGTCGAAGTACGAGTGCCGCACGACGAGCGGCTCCTCGCGATCGTCGATCAGGTCGTAGGCCGGGTGGGGGAGCGAGAACACCATCGGCGCCCCCTCCTTCAGCACCCGGTGGACCTGGCGGAAGACGCGGTTGAGGTCCTCCTCGAAGGCGAGAGAGTAGGCCGAGAACACCAGGTCGATGCTGTCGCCCCGCATGAAGGCGAGGTCGGCCAGGTCGCCCTGGTGCAGCTCGATCTTCACGCCCTCCTGCTCGGCCAGGCGGCGGGCCGCCGCCAGCTGACCGGCCACCGGATCGAGGCCGATGGCGTGGGCGCCCTGTTCGGCCATGACGACCAGCGACTGGCCGGCGCCGCAGCCGAGCTCGAGAACCCGCTTGCCGGCCAGGTGGCCGAGCAGGCGGAACTCGCGCTCGGTACCCAGGTCGGGCCCGTACTGCACGCTCTCGACGGGCCCGAGGATCCGTCCCGCCTCGCCGGAGGGCAGCCGCTTCCACGCCGCCAGCTCCTGGTTGGCCATCACGGCAATACTGCCGTACGCCACGCTCCGGGGCGCGGACCGAACCCGGTCGGGTCAGCCCTCGATGAACTCCTCGAGCTGACGGCGGGCCTCGTCGTCGTGGTACTGCTCGGGCGGGGACTTCATGAAGTAGGCCGACGGCGCCAACAGCGGTCCGCCGATGCCCCGGTCGAGGGCGATGCGGGCGCAGCGGATGGCGTCGATGATGACTCCCGCCGAGTTGGGCGAGTCCCACACCTCGAGCTTCAGCTCCACGTTCAGGGGGACGTCGCCGAAGTTGCGGCCCTCCAGGCGGATGTAGGCCCACTTGCGGTCCTCCAGCCACGGGACGTGGTCGCTCGGGCCGATGTGGACGTCGTCGGCGGCGATGCCGTTGTCGATCTGGCTGGTGACGGCCTGGGTCTTGGAGATCTTCTTGGACTCCAGGCGCTCCCGCTCGAGCATGTTCTTGAAGTCCATGTTGCCGCCCACGTTGAGCTGGTAGGTGCGGTCGAGCACCAGCCCGCGGTCCTCGAACAGCCGGGCCAGCAGGCGGTGGACGATGGTGGCACCCACCTGGCTCTTGATGTCGTCGCCGATGATGGGCACGCCGGCGGCGGCGAACCGCTCCGCCCACTCGGGGTCGGACGCGATGAACACCGGGATGGCGTTGACGAAGGCCACGCCCGCCTCCAGGCAGGCCTCGGCGTAGTGCTTCTGGGCGGCCTCCGAGCCGACCGGCAGGTACGCCACCAGCACCTCGGCCCGGCTGTCGCGCAGGACCTGCACCACGTCGACGGGGTCGACCAGCGACTCCTCGATGGTCTGGCGGTAGTACTTGCCGAGCCCGTCGAGGGTGGGGGCGCGGTGGACCTCGACCCCCAGCTCTCCGACCGGGGCGAACCGGATCGTGTTGTTCTGGCCGGAGAAGATGGCCTTGCCCACGTCGAGGCCGACCTTGGCCGCGTCGACGTCGAAGGCGGCCACGATCTCCACGTCCCGAACGTGGTAGCCCCCGAGCACCACGTGCATCAGGCCGGGGACCGTCTCGGCCGGGTCGGCGTTGCGGTAGTACTCCAGGCCCTGCACCAGCGAGCTGGCGCAGTTGCCCACCCCCGCGATGGCCGTCCGAATCGTGGTGGTCACGCTGATTCCTCTCACTCTCTGGGTCCTCCCTGCCGTTCGATGGCGATCATCCGGTCGAGCCAGGAGATCTCCCGCTCCGCGGTCTCGGTGCCGTGATCCACCAGTGATCGTGTGTAGGTGTCCATGCGCTCGCGGCCGGGCCCGCAGGCTCGTGCGCGTCCTGGCCAGGCGCTCGACGAGCTGGGCCCGCCTCCGCTCCATCAGCCGCAGCCGCCGGTCTGGCGGCAGGAAGCGGCAGAACGCCAACTTCAGGCTGAAGGACCTGTCGTCGTCGGCGCCCGCCGAATCTGCTTCGAGCAGCTCCTCGAAGAGGCGCTCGCCCTTGTCGGTGACGGCGTAGACCTTCCGGGTCCGGGAGGACCTCGGTTCGGCCTTTCTACCGGCACTGGCCCGGCGGGCCCGGTAGGCCGCCGCCTCGCCGGCGATCGAGCCCGTCATGGGCCCGACCATCACCTCCGGCTCCGCCTCGTCCGACCGGTCCGTGTCGACGTCGGCCGACTCGACCACCCGCACCGCGCCGGCCCGCTCCAGCCGGCCGAGGGCCGGGTACAGCGAGCCGAACGAGACGCTGGAGAACGGGCCGAGCGCCTCGGTGAGGCGCTTCTTCAGCTCGTAGCCGTGGAGCTGCTGCTCTTTGAGCAACCCCAGGATGGCCAGCTCCAGCATCGTGACTCCGTGTCGTGTTCGTTCGGTGGGTGCGGCGTGGTGTTCGGCGTGGTGTTCGGGGTAGCGCGTCTTGTTCGTGCCGATATATCGGCTCGATATATCGACACGGTACCACGACAGGGGGCCGAGTCGATTGGCGAGTGGTTGGCGGTACCCTTTGGGCGTGCCCGCGAGCTTCCGGCCCGAATCGATCGGCGGCTCCGGCCCCTCCGCGTCGTCGGGCCAGATCGACTACCGGCTCATCCGCCGCCACACCGTCGACGAGTTCCGCCGTGGGCGCCTCAGCCGCCGCGACATCTGCGACGCCCACCCCGAGCTGCTCCGCGCCGCCCGCAACGTCGGCCGTCCCAGCGCCCTCGAATGCCCCATCTGCGAGGAATCGCCGCTGGTCATGGTGTCCTTCGCCTTCGGCAGCCGGCTCCCCGCCGGGGGCCGGTGCGTCGTCACCCAGAAGGAGATGGCCAAGCTCACGCAGCGCTCGGACACCAGCACCTGCTACGTGGTCGAGGTCTGCCCGGAGTGCGCCTGGAACCATCTGGTGCGGACGTTCCCAGTCGGCGGCCGCAACCGCAACTAGGTAGGCTTCACTCCTCGCTCGACGCTGGGACGAGGAGGGCGACATGCACGCAAGGCGCAGAAAGAACGTGCGCAGCAGGAACGTGCTCGCAGCGGTCATCGGGATGCTCGCCGTCGGCCTGACGGTGGCCCCCGCCAGTGCGACCCTCGGCGTGGGGTGGTCGCCGAGCCCGATCGGGGGTGGCGGCACGGTGATCGTGCGCTGCGAGCACCTGGGGTGGGACGACGTGCCCGACCTGATCTCGATCAGCACCGTCTGCCGGGCCGCCGACCTCGACCGCGACGACGAGGCTGGCGAGGACGAGGCGGGCGGCGTCGTGGCCGTGAACACGGCTCCCCTCGGTACCGCCACCGCCCTGGCCGTCGGTGACGCCGACGACAGCCTCGTCCTCGCGGTCAACCGCGGCGTCGGCGGTCGGGCCACCGCCGTCAGCGTCGGCGAGAGCGAGGACAGCAGGGTCACGGCCGTCAACTACGGCGCCCTGGGCTCGGCCACCGCCCTAAGCGTGGGCGAGGCGGAGGACAGCCGGGTCACCGCCGTCAACACCGCCATCGGGGGTCGGGCGACGGCCGTCAACGCCGGCGAGAGCGAGAACAGCAAGGTCACGGCCGTCAACACCGGCATTCTGGGCAGCGCCACCGCCGTCAACGCCGGCGAGCCGTCGTCGAGGTCGTCCGGGAACAGCGAGGTGAAGGCGGTCAACACCGGCATCCTCGGACGGGCGACGGCCGTGAACACCGGCGAGAGCGAGAACAGCAAGGTCACCGCGGTGAACACCGGCATCCTCGGCACCGCCGTCGCCGTCAGCGGTGGCGCTAACGAGGGCAGCCCCCTGTTGCAGAGGTAGGCGCAGGCGCAGGCGTCGTCCCACCAGGAGTGTGGTGGCTCGCCCCGGCGGCCTCTTGTAGCCTGCCCCTGTCGTGCGCCCACCCCGCAGCGCGGTTCTCGAGCCGCCCTCCGCCCCTCCGCGACCTGTCCGACCCACTCCCACGGGCAGGCCGGGCAACGCCAGGCCGACGCGCCCGGGGTCGAACGGGTCGAACGGCCGGCCCCCCGCATCCACCCGGCGGCCGCCGAAGAAGGCGAGCTGGTTCTGGCGCTACCGGCGGGTGTGGTTCCTCTTCGGCCTGATCGTGCTCACCGCCCTGGCCGGCGCCGTCTGGGTCCTCACCCAGATCCCGCTGCCGCCCGAGGCCCCGCAGTCCCAGACGACGATCATCTACGACGCCTCCGGCGCCCAGCTGGCCACCCTCCACGGCCAGGAGAACCGGTTCCCGGTACGCATCGACGAGGTGCCGGCCGTCGTCCAGAACGCCATCGTCGCCGCCGAGGACCGCAAGTTCTTCCAGCACGGCGGCATCGATCCCGTCGGCATCGCCCGGGCCACCTGGGCCGACATCCGGGCCAAGGGCGCCACCCAGGGCGGGTCGACGATCACCCAGCAGTACGTCAAGAACGTCTACGTCGGCGCCGACCCCACCCTGTGGCGCAAGCTCAGGGAGGCGGTCATCTCCGTCAAGCTCGAGCGCAAGCTCGACAAGCGGCAGATCCTCGAGCGCTACATCAACACCGTCTACTTCGGGCGCGGCGCCTACGGCATCCAGGCCGCGGCCCGCACCTGGTACGGCAAGGACGTCGGCGCCCTCGACCTGAAGGAGGCCGCCTACCTGGCCGGGCTGATCCGGACGCCATCGGGCGGCGACGTCGTCTCCGACCCGGAAACCGCCAACCAGCTGCGAACCTTCGTCCTCGCGGCGATGGTCCGGTCGCGGTACATCACCCCGGCCCAGGCCGCCGAGGTCGAGGCCGTGCCCCTCGCCAGCTATGTCGCCCTGCGCACCGAGCTCGGATTCCACCGTCACCCTCCAGGGCGTGGGCGCCGAGTACTTCGTCGAGTACGTGCGGACCCAGCTGCTGAAGACCTACAGCGAGGACCAGGTCCTGCGCCAGGGCCTGCGGGTGCAGACGAGCCTCAATCCCATGATCCAGCGCCAGGCCTACGACGCCGTCTACGGGCTCCTCGACAGGACCAGCGACCCGGCCGGCGCCCTGGTCGCGGTCGACCCCGACGGGCGGGTGGTGGCCATGGTCGGGGGCAAGAACTGGGAGGCGTCGAAGGTCAACCTTGCGGTCGGCGAGGCGGGAGGGGGAAGCGGTCGCCAGGCCGGGTCCACCTTCAAGCCGTTCGCGCTGGCCGCCACCGTGCGGGAGGGGTACACGCTGGAGAGCTCGTTCCCCGGTCCCGCCAAGCTCATCCTGCCCAAGGCCGACGAGGGCAAGGACTGGGTGGTGAGCAATTACGAGGACGAGGCGTACGGCAGCGTCAACCTCATCGACGCCACGGTGAACTCGGTGAACACCGTCTACGCCCAGCTGGCCGACACCCTCGGGCCCCAGAAGATCATCGGTACCGCCAAAGACCTGGGCATCACGTCACCACTGGCGCCGGTGCCGTCGATCGCCCTCGGGACCCAGAACGTCTCGGTGCTGGAGATGGCGGGGGCCTACTCCACCCTGGCGCGGGGCGGGCTGCGCTACGACCCGAGGGTGATCACCAAGGTCACGCTGAACGACTCGGTGCTCCAGGACGACAGGCCCAAGGGCACCAGGGTGATGGAGCGGGCCCAGGCCGACCAGGTGAACTTCGCCCTGGAGCAGGTGGTCGACCACGGGTCGGGCACCGCCGCCCAGGTGGAGGACACCAAGGTGTGGGGCAAGACCGGCACCACCGAGGACTTCGGCGACGCCTGGTTCGCCGGCTTCACCAAGAAGCTCACCGCGGTCGTGTGGATGGGGTACCCCGAGGGCCAGTCGAAGCCGTTGTTCAACGTGCACGGCGTGGCCAAGGTGAACGGCGGGTCGCTGCCGGCCAGGATCTTCGAGCGCTTCATGACCGAGGCGGGTGCCGGCGACGACGAGGGCCCGTCGGACGCGCCGCGCTTCGAAGGCAAGCCGCTGAGCCCCCTGCTCCGGTACACGGTGCCCACGACCGCCCCGTCCAGCAGCGACGACGACGAGTCCTCGCCCCGGACCACGTCGGCGTCGGGCTCGGGCTCGGGCTCGGGCTCGGGTTCCGACGGCGAGCCCACCCAGCGCAGGACGTCCCCGTCGACGACTGCCGCCGCCGACGAACCGTCGAACTCCGACGAGGGCGCCACCCAGTCCGAGTCCACCACGCCGAAGACGACGATCCAGAAGCCCGCCAGCCCCCGCCGAACCACGCCCACGATCGACATCAGCGACCTCACGCGTCCGTAGCGGCATCGGCCGCGGGTAGAATCGACGGCGCCGCCGGCAGCCGTTCCTGAGCGCCGGACGGGAGGAGGTCGACACGATGGTCCCCGGGTCCGCGCACGTCCCCGTGCCGACGAATGTGACAGCCCCGACGAATGTGACAGCCCCGACGAACGTCACCGTCCCGTTGGTCAGGGCCCGCAAGGGCGGGGCGCCGCTGGTGATGGTCACCGCCTACGACGCTCCCACCGCCCGCATCGCCGACGAGGCCGGCGTCGACGTCGTGCTCGTGGGCGACTCGGTGGCGATGGTGGTGCTCGGCTATGACGACACCCTCCAGGTCACCGTCGACGACATGGCCCGCCACGTCGCGGCGGTCGCCCGCACGCGACCCGGTCCCCTCGTCGTCGCCGACCTTCCCTGGCTGAGCTACCACGTGTCGGTGGAGGACGCGGTGCGCAACGCGGGGGTGCTGGTGCGGGCCGGTGCCCAGGCGGTGAAGCTGGAGGGGGGGCGCCGCCGGCTGCCGGTGATCGCCGCCCTGCTCGACGCCGAGATCCCCGTGATGGGCCACCTCGGGCTCACGCCCCAGTCCGTGCACGCCATGGGCGGCTACCGCGTCCAGGGCCAGCAGGCGGAGGCGGCGGAAGGTCTGGTCGACGACGCCGTGGCCCTGGCCGAGGCCGGCTGCTTCGCCATCGTGCTGGAGTGCGTCCCCCGGGAGGTGGCGGCGGCGATCACCCGGTCGGTGCCGGTGCCCACCATCGGCATCGGCGCCGGTCCCGACTGCGACGGCCAGGTGCTGGTCATCCACGACCTGCTCGGGCTCGAGGATCGCATCGCGCCCAAGTTCGTCCGCCGGTACGCGGCGCTGAAGGCCGACGCGGTGGCCGCGGTCGCCGCCTTCGGGGCCGACGTGCGGGCGGGGCTGTTCCCGTCGGACGAGGAGAGCTACCACCTCTCGGCCGACGACGCCGCCGCCCTCGACGCCGCCACCCTCCCGGACTCCGCGGGGTGGCGTACCGCGTGACGCTGTGAGGTGCGGGGTGCGAGGGTTGTCGGCGTGACGACACTCGGCTCGGTCAAGACCCAGCGGTTGATGCGCTGGGGTGTCGTGGTCCTGGCGCTGATCGGCTTCTTCCTGTTCCTCCTCCAGGGCGCCAGCCGGCCTGCGGACCCGTCGCTGCGCGACACGGGCCTCGGCGTCGGCGCGTCTCCCGGCCCCGACGCCACCGGCGGGCCCTCTACGACCCGTGCCCAGGTCGCCGAGTTCGGCGAGGTCCCGTTCCGGATCGACGGCACCGACGTGATCTTCGGCCAGGGCTCGGTGCAGGCGGCCCGCTGCGCGCTGCTGGCCGAGACCGCCCAGCAGAAGGCCAAGGGGCTGATGGGGCGCACGGACATGGGCGGCTACGACGCCATGATCTTCAAGTTCGCGGAGGACACCAGCGGCACCTTCTACATGAAGGACACGCTGATGCCCCTCTCGATCGCCTGGTTCGACGGCGAGGGCCGCTTCGTCTCGTCCACCGACATGGAGCCGTGCCTCAACCAGCGCACCTGCCCCACCTACGCCGCCGAGGGCCCCTACCGGTACGCAGTCGAGGTGCCCAAGGGCGAGCTCGACTCGGTTGGCATCGGACCCGGCACCCGCCTCGTCATCAGCAACGCCTCCACCTGCTGAGTGGCGGCGGCCGGCGTCGGCGGCCGGCCGGCCCCTCGCCGGGGTCGGGGCATTCGATGTGACGGTAGCGTCGTGATTTGCCCGATTTCGGCCGAAATCACGACGCTACGGTGACATCGAATGTGCGGCGCCATGTCGGCGGTCGCCCCGATCGGGCTCTTCACGACCCGAGCCCGCGGTCGCTGTCGTACCCCCGTGCGAACCTTGTCGGGTGGACAGCTACGATGGTTCCTCGACCACAGTGGTCACCGTGGGTTGCCGGGTACTCCGGCGGTCCACACCCTGCCCCGGGGGACGATCCCGCGGGGCCCTGCGCGCCAGCCGCCAGGTCCGGAGGGAGGCTTTTCAAGCAATGCGCCCGTACGAGGTCATGATCATCCTCGACCCAACGCTCGAGGACGACGCCATCAGGGCCGAGATCGACCGTTCCACCGAGCTGATCCGGTCGCGGGGTGGCAACCCCGGCCGGGTCGACAAGTGGGGCAAGCGTCGTCTCGCCTACGAGATCGCCCGTCACCGCGAGGGCTACTACGTGCTGATGGAGGCAACGGCGGAGCCCGAGGTGATGGCCGAGCTGCACCGCACCCTCCAGCTGGCCGACGGCGTGCTGCGCCACAAGGTGATCCGGGTGGCCGACCGGCCGCCGCCGCGTCCCGCCGCCCAGCCGCCCCAGCCGTCAGGGGTGTCCCACTCGTCCCCGTCCTCCCCGTCGTCACAGTCGTCGTCACAGTCGTCGTCGCAGTCGTCACGGCCCTCGCCGGGCGCCCCGAGCGCCACGGCCCGCTTCGCCGCCGACGCGGCCCCGGCAACGAGCACGAGCACCAGCGCGAACGGAGCGTGAACCACGATGTCCGGAAACAACATCACCCTCGTCGGGAACATCACCCGAGACCCTGAATTGCGCTTCACCCCCACCGGCCAGCCCACCGCCACCTTCGGGTTGGCGGTCAACCGGGTCTGGAACGACCGGCAGACCAACGAGAAGAAGGAAGCGGTGTCGTTCTTCGACATCGTGTGCTGGCGGGAGATGGCCGAGAACGTGGCCGAGTCGCTCACCAAGGGCGCTCGGGTCGTGGTCACCGGCCGGCTCGAGCAACGCAGCTGGGACGGCCAGGACGGCGAGCGCCGGTCCAAGATCGAGGTCGTCGCCGACGAGATCGGCCCCAGCCTGCGGTGGGCCACCGTCGAGGTGCGCAAGAACGACCGGCGAGGCCCCGCCGACGGTGGGGGCGGAGGCTCCTACCAATCCGGCCCGCCGCCCGGAGGCCAGGGAGGTCAGGGCGGCCAGGGGGGCCAGCCGTACCAGGGCCAGGCGCCCCAGAACCAGGGCAGCCGCCCCGCTGCCGCCGCACCCGGCGCCACTCCCACCTACGACTACGGAGAGGAACCCTTCTAGATGGCCACTGATCAAGCCCGAGCTCGGCGGCTGACAACCGCTCTGCGGTCGCAGACCGCCTGGTCAGCCGTCCGGCCGCGAAGCGGCCGAAGCGTTCGATCTGTGGCCGTCTAGGGCCATGAAGATCATCCTGCGGTCCGACGTCGCCAACGTCGGCAAGAAGGGCGACGTCATCGACGTGTCCGACGGTTACGCCCGCAACTACCTGGTCCCCAAGGGCCTGGGCCTGCTGGCCACCGACGGCGCCATCTCCCAGGCCGCGGCCATGCGCCGCTCCCGCGACCTCAAGGACGCCCGCGATCGCGACGCCGCCGAGCAGGTGGCCCGGGTCCTCGTCTCCACCATCATCCGCATCCCGGCCAAGGCCGGGGCGGAGGGGCGGCTGTTCGGGTCGGTCACCTCGGCCGACGTCGCCGGGGCGGTCAAGGACCAGGCCGGGGTCACCCTCGACCGCCGCCGGATCCACCTCGACGACCCGATCAAGGCCCTCGGCGTCCACGAGGTGCCGATCAGGCTGCACGCCGACGTCGAGTTCCGCGTCAGCGTCGAAGTCGTCGCCCAGTAGCGAGGCCGAGCGCGGCGTCGGTGGCAGTTTGCTTCACCCGTAGCGCCCCTTTTCGACGATTTCGGCCCCGGTTAGGGGCGCTACCGACGCAGCAAATGAGCCAGCGCGGGTGCCACCCGGCGGCCACACTCCGCCCGTCAGACCTAGGGACACAAACATCAACTGCTCCGTGGATAGCACCTGGATACCGGTCGGACTACCTCGCACGCCGGACTACTTCGCACGGGGGAATCCGAACGTCGAGGGGTAGCCTTCCACAGGCCATAGGCAACACACTGGGTGGCGTGACGATTCTTGTGATTGTGAGCGCCTTGCTCGTGTTGGCCCTGGCAGCCCTAGTTCCGTTGGCCTCTGCCGTAGCCATCAGCGTTCTCCTCCGAGCCCGGCCAAAGGCCACCTTGGGGGAAGCGGCCATGGCGCTGGCAACGGCGGTGCGGGCTGCCGTCAGGCACCCGCCGCCGTACGACCGTCACCGCGGCTCGACTCGGGAACCGAACTGACCCACCGGGGGGTTTCGGAACAGAGTGATCACCAAGGCGAGCACACGAGGACCCCGGGACCGCGCATCACGAAGTCAGCGCCGCACCCGAACCGGGACGGCACCGACCCTTCCGGCTTGGTTCCGTCGTGTCGACGCTTGGGGTACTGTTGGGAACATATGTTCGGTTGGTGTATCCAGCGATATCCACTGGCACGTCTAAAGCTTCCACCGGGAAATCCCGAGCTTCCACCGGGAAATCCCGAGCTTCGAGGCGTAGCGTTCCCCAGGCCGTCCGGGTCATGGTGGTCACGCACATGGCCCACGTAGTCCACAGCGCCCCTCGGCGTGCGATTGCCCCCGCGCCGGCCGGCGGCAGGGTCCCGCCCCACAACCTCCAGGCCGAGGAGTCCCTGCTCGGGGCCATGCTGCTCAGCCGCGACGCCATCGTGTCGGCGGTGGAGATCCAGCTCGACGCCGACGACTTCTACAGGCCGGCCCACGGCCACATCTTCGAGGCCATCACCTCCCTGTACGCCCAGGGCGAGCCCGCCGACCCGGTCACCGTGGCCGACGAGCTGGCCCGGGCCGACCTGCTGGAGGCCGTCGGCGGGGCGTCGGTGCTCATCTCCCTGCAGGCCAGCACGCCGGCCATCGGAAACGCCGGCCGCTACGCCCGCATCGTGGAGGAGATGGCGCTGCTGCGGCGGCTCATCGGCGTCGCCGGCGACATCGCCGAGCTCGGCTACGGCCTCCCCGAGGACGTCCCCGGGGCGGTCGACGAGGCCGAGGCCCTGGTGTTCGACGTCGCCCAGCGCCGGGTCACCGACTCGGTGTCGCCCCTGCGCGACCTGTTGAGCCAGCACCTCGACCACCTCGAGGCCCTCTACGAGCGCAACGAGACCATCACCGGCATCCCCACCGGGTTCACCGACCTCGACCAGCAGCTGGCCGGGCTTCAGCCGTCCAACCTGGTCATCGTCGGCGGCCGGCCGGGCACGGGCAAGACCAGCCTGGCTCTCGGCATCGCCGCCCACGCCGCCCTCGAGGCCCACGTCCCCGTACTGGTGTTCTCCCTGGAGATGAGCCACCGGGAGCTCACCCAGCGCCTGCTGTGCTCGGAGGCCCGGGTCGACGCCACCCGCATGCGCAACGGCCGCCTGCTGGAGGCCGACTGGCCCAAGATCAGCAACGCCGTCGGCCGCCTGGCCGAGGCCGACATCTTCATCGACGACAACCCCCGCCTCACCGTCATGGAGATCAGGGCCAAGGCCCGGCGCATGAAGAGCCGCCATGGCCTGGGGCTGATCGTCGTCGACTACCTCCAGCTCATGAGCGGCCGAACCAACGCCGAGAACCGCCAGGTCGAGGTCTCGGAGATCTCCCGTGGCCTCAAGATCCTCGCCCGCGAGCTGGCGGTGCCGGTGGTGGCCCTCTCCCAGCTCTCCCGAAACCTGGAGACCAGGGCCGACAAGCGCCCGGTCCTCGCCGACCTACGCGAGTCGGGGTGCATGCCGGCTTCCACGAGGGTCATGCGGGCCGACAACGGCGAGGACGTCTCGCTGGGCGAGCTCGTACTGACCCAGGAGCAGCCGCTCGTGTGGTCGGTCGACGAGCACCAGCGCCTCGTTCCCGCTCGCGTCGTGAAGGCGTTCCCGTCGGGGATCAAGCCTGTGTTCACGATGCGGCTGGCGTCGGGACGGAGCGTCACTGCCACGGCCAACCACAAATTCCTCACTGTTGACGGCTGGACCAGGCTGGATGCGTTGTCCGCCGGGTCCTTCGTCGCCACTCCCCGGCGGGTCCCGGCACCGGAGCACGGACGCGACGACTGGTCCGACGACGAACTCGCTCTTCTCGGCCACATGCTCGGCGACGGAACGATGGGCCCGAGCTTCAAGTACGCCACGGTGGACGTGGCCAACAAGCAGCTTGTCGAAGAGTTGGCCCATCGGCTGTTCGGCATCACTGTTCAGGGAAGCAAGCTCGTGAACTCCTGGCAACTCTGGTTCCCGAGCCCATACCGGCTGACTCATGGGGTGAATCACCCGATGCGGAATTGGCTGGAACCCCACGGACTGTGGAAGTCGAGAGCCTGGACGAAGTTCTGCCCGCCGTCGATCTTCGGTCTTCCTGATGAACAGGTAGCGCTGTTCCTCCACCACCTGTGGGCCACCGACGGGTCGATCACCATCGGCCGCTACCGCGGTCGCCCGGCCGTGAAAACGTACTATTCGACGACCAGTAAGCGGCTCGCCTTGGATGTGCAGCGACTCCTGCTTCGTCTGGGCGTGATGTCGACGATCGGTGCATCGAAGAAGCAACGGGCTGGGCGGGCTGACGCCGATGGTGGCCAGCACTATCGGGAGGCCTACAGCGTCCGCGTCCAGGGCGCTGCGAGTCAGCGCACGTTCCTCCAGGTAGTCGGATGCCACGGGCAACGCGGTGCGTGCATTCCGGAGGCCTTGGCCATCCTCGACGGAATCAAGCAACACCCCAAACTCGATGTGATTCCCTCGCCGGTGGCCGAGAAGATCCGTGAGGCGGCACGTGCGTCCGGGGTGGGCGATCGCCAGATTGCCGATGGACTTGGGGAGCGGTACCCCGGCAGCTATCTCCTCGGCGACGAGCAGCGACCCCGGAGTTTCTCCCGTGGTCGGCTGGCGCGAATTGCTGCGCTACTAGAGTCGGAGGAGCTGACCGACATTGCGACATCCGATTTGTATTGGGACAGGATTGTGGAGATCAATTCGGCAGGTACTGAGCCGACATTCGATCTAACTATCGTCGGAACCCACAACTTCGTAGCGGATGGTGTCGTCGCACATAATAGTCTCGAACAGGATGCCGACGTTGTGATCTTCATCTATAGAGATGAGGTCTACAACCGCGACAGCCCCGACCGGGGCACCGCCGAGATCATCGTGGCCAAGCACCGTAACGGCCCCACCGGCATCACCAACCTGGCATTCCTCGACCACTACACGAGGTTCGCCAACATGGCGCGCGGCGTCTGACTCGTCGTGTGCCGGGTCACGCAACTTGGCAAAGCCCTCGCAAGTTGGCATCGAGTTGTCACCGGCCCCCGCAACTTGACACTTCGGCGTGTTCATCGAGCAGCGCCCGGAGTTGGCACAGTGCATCCCACGACGGCCAGTTGTCGCCCCGCCGGTAGCGCTGCAGCGACAGCCTGCTGACGCCGACGAGGAGTCGTAGGAGCTCGTCGTCCCCGAAGATGTCGAGGGCGTCGTGGATCAGCCTGAGCGTGTGCGTCTTCCCGCGCCGGTGGAGCACGAAGCGGGGCGGGGGGCCGGGCGTCTCGGCGAGGGCAAGCGTCAACACCTCGCTCGGCCCCACGTCGTTCGGGTGCCAGCGACCGGCCAGCGACTCCAGAATCCGCCGGCCGTCGTCCCGGGTCTCGGTCATCCAGCGCAGGACGGCGTGCTCGTTCCGGCGTCGTCGGAGGACTCTCACGACGTCGGTCAAGTGCGCCAATCGCAGCTGGATGGCATGTCCTGGGCGCCTCTCGCCATCCTGGTAGCGGTAGATCATGCGTCGGTGGGTGCCGATCATCCGTGCCACCAGGTCGAGCCCGAAGATGCCGACGAGGTCGTCGACGAAGGGAACCACCCGGGTTCGATTCAGAGTGGGAAGGCTTCTGCGGGTCTGTCGCATGGTGCAGCCGGCGAACATTCCGAGCGCGGCCAGGTCGTCCAGAACAGGCGCCGGCTGGGGGTCCCAGGCTGCGAGATCGGCTCGCACCGGACCCGACAGGCCGTGACGCTGGAGCGCCCGGGACGCTAGCACCGTAAGCGCCGGTTCGAGACCGGACAGATGGTCCGTGACGAACCGCCGATAGGTCACCTTCTCGCCCTTGATCGACTCGGCCAGGACCGTAGGCGCCAGCGGCATGGCTCCGCCGGTGAGGGCGCACCACAGCCAGGTCGAGGAGTGGCGTCGGCGCCGGCCCCGGTCCACCCGCGAACCAGTGGACCAGCACACCCAGGCCCAGTCCGCCTCGGAGATGAGCTCGAGGTCGGCGAGCGCCGTTCGGCGGGCGCCGTAGTCGACGGTCAGCGTCTGGCCGTTCAGCCAGTCGGCCGTGGCCACCAGGGAGTCGTAGAAGGCGCCGTCGTGCCCGTCGGTTCGCAGTCGCTCGTTGAGGTGGTGGGCCAGGCTGTCGTTGGCCGGCAGGCCCAGACCCTCAGCCACCTTCAGGTAGGAGCCCTTGGTGGCCAGCACGCCGAGGGCGAGAGAGCAGAACTGGCGGCGAAGCCCGGGGCGCACGTCGGGCAGGTATCGGGAGAAGTGTCTGGCGAACACGTCGGGCCAGAGCAGCTGCGGCAGCCGGTCCAGGCCGCTGGGGACGGCGGGCGGGCCGCAGTAGCGGCTGCGCAGCCTGGTCGTGAGGAAGACGCTGCGGCCGAGTACGCGGCCCCATGCCTGCATGGTGCGCCCCGTAGCTCCGAGTCTGACGGGCGTCAGTCAGGAACCGGATGCGGGTGTCCGAGCCCCGCTTGACGAACGGGGCCAAGGCGTCGTCGAACGCCGCCCTGGACGGCGCCGCCAGCAGTTCCGTGGCGGCCGGCACGAGTGCGGCGAGCAGCGCCGGGTTTGGTGACCGTCCGAATGGCCGCCCCCGCGCGGCCGGCGCCGTCGAGCCGACGAAGGCCTCGAAGGCCGCCTCCGCCGCCGGCGCGATCTCTCCGAGCTCCTCGCGGCGGGCGAGCTGGGCCAGCACGCTGAGCACGCCGGTCAGCTCCTCCCGCCATTCCGAGGCGGTCACAACCTCACCGTGCACCGTCGCCTGCGCTCCGCTGAACACCGCCAGGATCAAGCTCTGGGCGGCCGCCGTTCGGGTCGTCGCCGGCTGCGATGCCTGCGCTCCGAGCGGGTAGCCGCAGGGCCGGGCGTTCCCACGCCCAGGTCTGGCCTGACCCGGGGGTAGCTGGTTGCTGCACGCGAAGGGGATCGGAACGAGGGAGCACAGGGAGGGCCGGGAGTTCGGGTCGTAGGAGTGGGAGCGCCCGCAGCCGGGGCAACTCGCCTGCAGCACCAGGCAGTGCCGCGGGCAGGCGAAGGACCAGGCGAAGCGCCACCCGAGGCGGAAGGCCCCGTCCGCCCCGGCGCAGGCCGGGCACAGGCGGGACCCGGCCCCGAGCAGGCCCTGGTGGCGAGACCAGTGGAGCAGCTCCTGCCCGCCACCTCGGGGGCAGGCCGCGGGATCGACCACGCCCCGGTAGGAGCTGAGCAGCAGCCCCTCCGCCCGGCGCCGGGAGATGCCGGTGGAGGCAGCGAAGCCGGCCAGAACTCCCGGCTCGACGGTGATGGCCATGTGCCGGGCGACCGTCATCGTGGGCCCGTCCCCCCCGAGGCCGGTGGCCCGCAGCACCCCGGCCAGCGAGCCCTCGTTGTGGGCGGCGAGCCGACGGCAGAAGCTGAGGAGGGTCTCGTCCTCGGCCGGTGGGACCAGGAGGGGAAGTGCTCGCACCCCCTGGTCAGGCTGGTTGCTGGACGGGCTCGCCGGCCAGGGCCGAGGCCACAGGTCGTTTGCGCCGTGCCGCCTGTCCCTCGGCATCGGCATCCACCTCCACCTCGTCGAGGAGCGACTCGCTGAGGCGCTCGACGCCCCGCTCGACTGCCAGCGCCGCCCCCTCCCTCAGTAGGGCGGACATGGTGCCGATCACGCCCGAGGTGCGCCAGTAGAGGTAGGGGGCCAGCGTCTTCGACAGATCCCCCGGCCGGCTCTCGAGGAGGACGAGCTCGGGTTCGAATGCGGCCAGGATGGCCCTCCAGCGGGTGCGCCCCTCGGGGCTGCGGTCGTCGAAGGAGCCGACGTCGAGGAGGGTGAAGCGTGACTTGGTCTGCGAGCGGGCGTCAGTCGAAGGCGAGAACCCCTCGGTCATGAGCCCGGTGAGCTCACAGTCGATGCCGGCGTAGACGAACGTCGCCGCGATCGTGTTGGCCAGGTACTTGAGGTGGTCGTTGACGGCCTGGCCCTCCCGGGTGCCGAGCTTGAGGTAGTGGATGTCATCCACGATGAACAACGTGGTCATGGTGAGCCGGGCCACCCGTTGGATGGCCCGCACGAGGTCGTCCTTGGTCGGCTGGCCTGGGAGCTGCACCGCGTAGAACTCGCAGATGGCCAGGTCGAGCCACTTGGTCCGGCAGTCGTCGGGCAGGGTTACGTAGACGACGGGAATGAGGCGGTTGCCCTCCGGCGTGCGCTGCCCGTAACGGGCGAACACGGAGCGCTGGTAGTGCTTGGCGAAGGTCATGCAGATGGTGGTCTTGCCCCGGTTGGCCTTGGCGCTGATCACCGATCCCCGCCGGGCCCCGGGCTGCAAGTTGCGGAGGTTGGCGCCGAGCTGGCGGCCGAGCTTGGTGTGCACGTCGCGCATCCACGGGGTGGAGATGGGGGCGAAGGCGCCGTGGTGGCCCAGGCGCGCCTCGTCGTAGGCGTGGCGCTCGGCATCGGCGAGGCGGCGGTAGTCGCCGATCGCCAGCACCGGCGGCGCCGTGCTGGTCGGGGCGTCGACGTAGCGGTTCCACTCCTCCTTGGTCGTCGGTGCCGGAGGCAGGGCGGGGTGCGGTGGCAGTGCCGGTTGCCCCCCGGCGGCGCCGTGGCGGGCCATCAGACCGGCTGATCAGCCAGGAACAGGGGCATGGGCTCGATGTCGTCGGGATCCGCGTCCCAGTCCGGGTCATCGGCCAGGTCGGGGGCCAGCAGCGCCGAGGTGCCCCGGTCCTTGGCCGCCGATGCCTGGTGGAGGACGGCCGCCTTGCGCAGCTTGATCTCGGCCCTCTTGGCCGGAGCATCGGACGCGTAGCGGCGCACGAAGCGACAGAGCACCTCCTCCAGCTCGGCCTCGGTGGCCCGCAGGCCGCTGTCGGCCAGCAGGTTGGCCTTGCACCAGGCCAGCTCCAGGTCGCCGAAGGGGACCGCCGTCGCCCCCAGCCCCCGCCAGTCGAGGGTGGCGAACTCACCGCTGGCGGGGTGGCGGAACCAGACGTGGCGCAGGTCGCGAGGGTCGAAGCGGATCAAGTGGCGGTCGTCGCGGGGACGCTCGGTGCGCAGCACCTTCGGCCGGTAGGGCTCCAGGGCGGCGCCGTCATACCAGAGGCCGAACAGCTTCACCCCTCGTTGGTTCACCTTGCGGGCCCGGCGCGGCAGCAGCGCGTAGTAGAGGTCGGCCATGGGCGGGACGTGGACGAACCCGGCCCGGGCCACGCCCTCGTCGAACATCTCGTTGGGGCTGAGGTCGCGGCGGGGGTCGCAGGCCAGGCGATTGCCCTCCGACGGCGCCCGCTGGTAGTGCCGCGCCAGCCACTCGTAGGTGAGGTCTTCCAGCTCGGAGACGAAGTACACCGCCTCTTGCTCGGGGTCCTTCCCCCGCCCGGCGACGTCTCGGCCCTTGGCCCCGGGCAGGTCGCAGGCGAAGGTCGACTCGTAGGTGTCGAAGAAGCGCTCGACGTGGGCCTTGTCGGTGGGGGTCCCCTGGCGGGCGAGCTGCAGGTCGATGCCGAGGGTGGCGCAGCCCTCCCGAAAGGCCAGGGACACGTAGATCATCCCGTTGTCGCAGACCGCGGCCTGGGGCCGCACGACAGGGATGCCGGCGATCCTGTTTTCGGGCCCCTTGGGATGGTGCTCGCCGGTGAGGCACGTGACCAGCACCGACTCGGGGATGCCCGGGTAGCGCCACAGGGCCTCGGGCGGCCAACCGGGCCGGGCCGTCTTCGCCGTGACCGTGTCCCGCAGCAGCAGCACGGCGTCGACCGCCTTGGCGTGGATCGGGGTGTAGCGCAGGGCCACGCACGAGCTGGAGAACACGTCGAGGCCGACGGACAGGTCCAGCCCCTGGTACTCGAAGGTGTGGGGGTCGTAGGCGAAGGCGTTGACCGGGCTCGAGTCGTATTGCACGAACTGACCGGGCCGGCTCGCCGTCAGGGACCCGAACGGCGTGGTCGGCTCGTTGGCCGACTCGCGCCGGCGCTTGCCCGAGCGAAAGGTGGCGTGGCCGCTGGCCACCTCACGGAGCAGGCGCTGGGTCACCGAGCGCGACGGCAGCCGGACCTCGGTCCCGTGGGCGTCCTCCACCGCCACACGCAGATGGCGGGCCAACTGCGATGGCGACGGTGTCGGGCGGTCCGACCACTCGCGCACCAGCTGCTCGGCCTCGGCCCGCACCCGGGGGTCGACGCTGGGCAGGATCTTGCGCTGGGCGGTGAGGCGGGCGTCGACCAGACCGGCGAGGCCGAGATCCTGCCAGCGGGACCACCACCGGTGCAGCGTCCGGGGCGACACCTTCTCGCCGGCGGCGCTCAACTCGGCCGCCTTGGTGTCGAACCGCTCGGCCATCGTCGTCGCCCGGGGGTCATAGCCGGGCCGCGGCTCGCCCGGGAGGGCCTCGGCCGCGTGTCCCGACCGGTAGCCGGTGCGTGCTTCGACCAGGTGTCCTAGTCGAACCTCGGCCTTGGCCCGGGGACCATCAGGCAGCAGCTCGGCCGCGGGGTCCCCGACCGCAGTGACTGGCGGGAGCTCCACGTCGAGGAGGCGGTAGCCGGGGGCGACCAGGAGGCGCTCGACGGCCACCACCACGGCGCTGCGCTCCGGTCCCCGCCGCCGCAGCCGCACCAGGGGCCCGTCGAGCGCCTCGACGTCGTAGGCGTCGCCCTCGTAGGCGACGGCCGTCCCGGGACGGAGCTCAGCCCGCATCGGCCAGAACCCGAGGAACGCACACGACGGAGGCGTCGCTGAGCAGGATCGACAGGTCGGTGACGAGCCGGCTGGCCCAAAGCAGGTGGCTGATCACTGGCCGAGTCAGCGCCGTCGGCGGGAAGGCGGCT
Source organism: uncultured Acidimicrobiia bacterium (assembly GCA_963827345.1). Taxonomy (GTDB): domain Bacteria; phylum Actinomycetota; class Acidimicrobiia; order Acidimicrobiales; family AC-14; genus CAWGUU01. The sequence goes on from CAWHAN010000007.1 coordinate 87,210, forward strand.
ACGACGTCGCCGAGCCGCTGGGGCTCGGCGCACGCGGCCAGAAGCGCATCGACGCAACCGAGGGGATCGACGAGTTGATGGCGGCACGCCGCCAGCCAATCGAGGTTGGCCTCGAACACCGGATCGATGGCGCTGCAGACGCGATAGGACCAGCCCGCCGCCGCGCAAGCGGTCTCGGTCGCAGCCCGCTGGCGGATGAAGTCGGCTTTGCCCGTGAATCGTTCGGGGCGTGCGTCAACGACGCCGGCGGAACCATCGGCGTGACGGACGAAGACGTCGGGCGTGTGCGAGGCCCGGCCGGCCTCATCGCGATAATGGAGGACGAAGGGCTGCACCCCGACCGCGATGGCGCTGGGATCGTGATCGAGCAGCCGGAGGACCCGCATCTCGAACCGGCTCTCGCACCATTTCAGGTGCCCCGTCGTGGCGAAGTAGTACCAACCCCGCTTGCTTCCGGAGCCATGGAACGCTTTGCGCTCGCGGGCCTGCGGGCAGTGCTCGAATGCGATCGCACGGGCGTCGCCGAGGCCGCACTCGGCCCAACGCTCCGCCGATTGGCGGTAGCGGACGATCCACGCGGAACCGACTTCCATTGGCCGGCCAGTCTCCCAGCCGGACGATCAATCGCGGTGGATGGGTGTGAGAGGGTGAGCGGTGGCGGTAACGGCGTTGTGGACCATGCAGGCATGGTTTCCATCTTGCTGGCCAAGGCCGAAGCCGTGGACCATTAGCTGAAATGTCAGGGCTCTTGTGGTCTGGTGCCGGGCCACGCGTTCCGAAACCTTGGGTGGCGGCGGGGCGCACTCCCGGAGATTGGTGTCGTCGGCCATCCCGTAGGCCAGCGCAGCCTCCGCATTACCCGGGCGTATTCGGACTCCACACCCGTCCTCGCCGTCACTGGCGGACACGCCCGCGGATAGGCTAAGTGGTCTCCACATAGGAGTTGCGGGGAAGCGTCGGTTTATAGTCGTCGGGCTTTCCCTGCGAGTTTACGTGTGCAATTCTAGTCCACATCGTTGAAGGAATACCTCGGCCCGTCCGATTTTAGCGAAGCTCTTACGCTTAGACGTTCCCCTCTCGGTGCCGAATGACTTGGTCCACACGCTCAACGCAGACGCTCGGTAGGTCTTTCCGCCACGCGTCCCAATTTCGAGGATGGACACCGCTCCTGGTACGCGTGGCCGCGCGAAGGATACTTGTGTGACATCATCAAGTCTGATAGACGCGGACGCAAATTGATTTACGATTTCCAGTCTTTCGCCGTGACAGCGCAGGCGAATTGCCTTGGCGCGCAAGAACAAGATGCTGGAGACGGAAACCCCTAGGAGGAGGACGATCCACCCACCGTCTCGGGCGAGCCACGCCGCAATCAGCGGATAAGTAAGGGACATCGCCATGCGTCGGCTCCGTACGGGGCCGAAAGCCAGGTCATCATTACCGGTCAACTCTGCCATTTTTGTCAGCTCCCCTAACAGTCAGTGTCGGGTTCAGTTGGGCGGCTCATGCCTGACGGCGGGGAACGCCCGCTTCATCGACATTCTGCGTATATCCCGTATAGCCTGGGTTCGGCGAGACTCGGGATCCAGTATCCAGATCCGGGGGGCCGTGTGAAAGCGCCGGTGAATACTCGTGTACCCGAGCCGCTTATCTCCTGCAGGCCTCCGGATATACTTCCGGCTAACGACCAGTATTTCTTGCCGTCATTGCCAGTAAAGCGGCATACGACGCCGCCGTAGTACGAGTATCCGAGCCCGCCGCATGTCGACCAGTTGAGCACGTCGTACACAGTCGGGGCAGTCGAATAGTATGCTGACCCCCCGGCACTTCTGTCCCAGCCGAACCCACCACCAATCGAATATGTTCGGATTCTGTTACCGCGGTCATCCTGAAGATCACAGATGCTAATCGTCACGCCGATTATGTATATGAAAGAGGCATTGCCACATGCTCCCCAGACCCTCCGACCGCCCAGGTCCAGCCCGTTGACCGGATCCCCGCACACATAGTCGTAGTCGTTGCATGATCCGCCGGCGACCGGATCCACCGACAGGAACCGCCCCATGCCGGGCACATACTGGCGTGCCCCCATCTCGATGGTGGCGATGCCGGGGGCGTGCTCGCTGCCCCGCTGGGGCTGGCCCAGCCAGCCGTAGTCGAAGTTGCCGGGCGAGTTGTCGACGGGGGCGGCGAGGGCCACCCCGAAGGGGTCGTAGGACATGGTGGCGCCCTGCTTGAGCCCGGAGGTGTTGGCGGTGGCGAGCACGTCGCCGTGGACGTTGGGGTAGCTCCACACGTCGTTGACGCCGGCCAGTCCGGCCCGCTTGGAGACCATGGCCCCGCCGGCCAGGCCGATGCTGCGCTCCAGGGGGGCGTTGGCCGCGGTCAGGGTGAACGACGACGAGTCGCCCGGGCCCCCGAAGCCGTAGCGGACGACCGAGGCGCCCTCGGTGCGGGACACGATGCGGTCGGTGGCGTCACGGACATAGCGGACCGTGGCCCCGGCCGTGGCCCGGGTCTCGGTGTGGCGGTCGGCGCCGTCGTAGAGCAACTGCTGGGCGCCGAGGACGGTGGTGTTGCCCCGGGCGTCGTAGGTGGGGCTGCCGACGGCGGTGTCCGAGCTCGACACCAGGCGGCTGGCGCCGTCGTGGCAGTAGGTGGTGGTAACGGCGTTGCGGACCATGGACGTGCGGTTGCCGTTCTTGCCGGCGAGCACCGGGTCGAAGGCGCAGCCGGCGGTGTTGGTCCCAAAGCCGTAGGTCAGGGCCTGGCCCGGCACCCAGGCGCTGGTCAGGCGGCCGGCACCGTCGTAGCCGAAGTTGGCCCCGACATGGGCGTCGGTGCCGTCGATGCTCTCGTCGACCACCCGCCCGCTCTGGGAGCGATCGACGAGATCGGTGGCGATGGCCGAGCCGAGCAGACCGGTCCAGGTCAGCGACCGGGTGCGGCCGGCGATGTCGCGGGTCACGGCCAGGGCGGAGTCGTTGGCGTAGGTGGCGCTGTCGAGCTCGCCGTTGCTGTAGTGGGGGTCGGCCACCACCGCGCCCTTGGCCCCGCCGGGATCGTTGAGGTACTCGGCCTCGAGGCGTCCGGCGTTGTCGTAGTCGAAGTCCCGCCGCCCGGCGGGGCCGCTGCTGACGGTGAGGCGTCCCGGCTGATCGTAGGTGTAGGTGGTGGTCTGGCCCCACACGTCGCTATAAGACACGACCCGGCCCAGCAGGTCGACGGTGGTGGTGATGGTGCCGGCGGGGTCGGACACGGTGGCGACCCGGGGGTCGCCGTCGTTGACGACGCTGCCCGATCCCCCCACCGCGTAGTCGTAGGTCACGGTGCGGGCCGGCTCGACGACGGTGGGGGTGACGTTGGTGTTGGTGTGGGCGGGGTAGGCGACGCTGAGCGGCCGTCCCCGGCCGTCGTAGGTCATGCACGTGCTGGCGCCGCCGATGGCGCTCTCGACCGTCCGCCCGGCCCAGTCGTAGACGTAGCTCTCCACCCGGCGGGCGCCGCCGCCCTGGTCGGGCAGGGTCAGCGTCTTGAGGGCACCGGCCTGCTTGACGCTCTGGGCCCCGCTGCAGGTCCCGGCCGAGGTGTCCGACGGCGCCCACCAGCCGTAGTCGGTGCCGGCGGAGGTGCCCAGGGCCGCCCCCGGTTGGTAGCTGGCAGTGGGGCGCAGCAGGCCGGCGGGGTCGTTGTAGGCCGTCTGGGCCTTGAGGTCCATGCCGCCCATGTCGGAGGTGGCGGAGGTGGCCAGGCCCGCGGCCAGGGGGATGACGGGGCTGGCGGGCGAGCCGTAGGTCGCGCCCGAGACCCGGGTGGTGTTGGCCGTGGGGCGGTCGTCGACGGTGCTGGCCGTGGCCATGGAGTAGCGGGGGGCGACGGAGGTGGCGGGCACGGCCCCGCTGGAGCCGCCGGGCGGGGTCCACAGCAGCTGCAGGCCGGCGGTGCCGGTGGTGGGCGCTTCGTAGTCGAGCCGGATGCGGTGGCGGCCGGCGCCCAGTGACGGCGCCGACGGGCTGTTCAGGACCGTGGTGGTGGCCCGGTTGCCGGTGGCGTCGATGACGAGCACGTCGTCGACGAAGAGCTGGCCCCCGCCGGTGAGGGAGATGCCGAAGCCATGGGCCCCGGCGGTCGTCACGGTGAGCTCGCCCGTGTAGCGGGCCGACCAGTTGTTGGCGGTCAGGCCCGCGGGCAGGCTGGTGACGGGGCTGCCGGAGCTGAGCGGGACCAGATCATGGGCTTTGGGCTGGCGGTTGGCGCCGGTGAGGGCGCGGCCGTCCCAGTAGGTGGCGGCCAGGCCCACCCAGGCCGTGGTCGCGCTGGCGGTGTCGCTGTCGTAGGCGGAGACGGTGTGGGGCATGGTGGTGGGACACGTGGGGCTGTAACCGCTGTAGCAGGTGGCGACGGGGGCGGGGCCGAAGCTCTCCGTGGGCCGGCTGCTGGCGTGGGCCCGGGTGGCGTCGCCGTCGTAGGTGGTGACGGTGCGCCGGGCGGCGGGGTCGGTCACCGACACCAGATTGTCGGCCCCGTCCCACACCATGGCGCTGGCCTGGCCGGTGGCGTCGGTGTCGGAGGTGGTGCGCCCGAGAGCGTCGAAGACGACACTGCGGTTGGTGCCCGACAGCCCGTCGACGGTCACCGCCGACGTGGTGGCACTGGCGTAGGCGTAGTGGTGGGCGGTGCGGGCCAGCTCGACGGCGGCGCCGGAGTTGGGCACCGGCAGGCTGACGGAGTCGACCTTGCCCCCGACGTAGCCGACCAGCGTGTTGGCCTTGGCGTTGTCGGCGACGCCGGTGAGGGCGACGGCTTTGACCGCGTCGTGGGCCAGCGGGGAGCGGATGGCGCTCATGACCCCTGCGGTGTAGGAGAAGTCGGTCATGACCGGGGCCGCGGCCGCGCCGGCGGTGACGGGGCTGGCCACCGCCCCGGGGTCCTCGATCTGGGCCAGCTGGCCGGACACGTAGCGCAGCACCGTCTTGACCGTGCCCGCCGGGTCCCAGTAGTCGACCTGGCACAGGGCATAGGGCGACGGGGGGCCGAATCCGGTGGGCGGGGTGGGGCAGGGCTTGGCCGGGTCGAAGTCCTGGTAGTGCAGGGCCATGGACCTCGCTCCCACCGGGTCGTTGATGGCCACCAGCCGGGTCCCCTTGCCGGCGATGGTGCTGTAGGTGAAGGTCCGGCTGGAGGTGGCCACGTCGTCGGTGGCGCCGGTGGCCGACGCGATGCGACCGCCGGCGTCGAAGGCGTAGGTGGTGCCGTCGGCGGCGTGCAGGGTCAGCGACCCGTTGATGTCGAGGGCGAGGACGCCGTCCTCCTCCGGGGGTGGGACGTAGCCCCCGGCCGCGCCCGAATACACGTGGGGGGCGCCGGAGGCGTCGGTGAGGATGACGTGGTCGTCGACGACGCGGGCCGAGGCGTAGCCCAGCCCCGGGGACAGGGTCCAGCCGACGGGCAGGGGGGCGGTGTCGGCCCCCAGCCAGGAGGGGTCGAGGGGGGCGAGCTTGGTGTAGCCGAGGTAGGGGTCGTAGGAGCCGCGGTAGGGGCCCTCGATCCACACGTTGGCGTAGGCGCCGCCGGTGGCTTCCATGTACTCGACCCGCAGAGCCAGGGTCTCGCCGGCGGCGGCGGTCACCGCGGTGGCGTAGGTGCCCGCCATCGCCCCCCCGACCCAGTGGTCCAGCACCAAGACCTCGCTGCCGCCGGGCTTGGTCACCCAGATGCGCATGCCGTCGTCGCTGGAGGCGAAGAACTTGTAGCTGCCGGCCACCGGGACGGTCACGCTCGCCGTCCAGCGGACCAGGAAGTTGTCGGCCCACACCCCCCCGCCGGGGCCGCCCGCCCCCCAGGCGAAGCCGATGGTGGGATCGCGCCGCTCCATGACGACGGGGTCGTCGAGCAGGTCGTTGTTGTTGACGTCGTTGTAGTAGCTGCCGGTGGCCGCGCCCGTGACCAACGGGGTGGCCGAGTTGTAGGCGTAGCTCAGCCCCGCGGGCGACCCCGCCCCCACCGCCAGGTTGCCCGACACCAGGTTGACCTGGGCCGGGCCGATGGCGTCGTAGGGGGCGGCCGGCTCCGCGCCCAGGTGCAGGTCGACGGTGAAGGTGCGCTCCCAGGTGGGGAAGGTGAAGGCGGCGCCGTCGAAGCTCCACACGTGCCAGCTGTAGGTGAGGCCGTCGACGAGGTTGCCGGCGGGCACGCTGAAGGAGGTCCCGGCCTGCCAGCCCGACTCGACCGCGTACAGGCCCGTCTCCGCGTCGCCGTTGCCGTCGCCGTCGTCGACGGTGTTGGCCGTGGCCCGGAACCAGTAGGTCACCGGGTCGCCGTCGGGGTCGGTGGCGGCGTTGACGGTCAGGGTGGGGGTGGTGGTCATGATGCGGACCCCGTCGGCCGGGGCCGAGGCGGTGGCCATGGCCGGCGGGCGGTTGAAGTTGATGTAGAGCATGGGGATGGTGCCCCCGCCCGACTCGCCCGCGTACAGGATCTTGTAGGCGTTGGTGGCGTACTCGTTGGCCGCCTGCAGGATGATGCCGTTGTTGGCGGCGCCGTCGTGCAGCCAGCGCCGGGCCAGCGAGGTGGTGTCCATCATGTGCGAGCTCGACGTGGCGCACGCAGAACCCAAGGCGCCGTCAATCCAGCTGAGCGTCGAGACCAGGCCGGAGGCGTCGGGGCCGGGCTGGGTGCCCCAGGTGGAGCCGGTGTTGATCGCGGGGGTGCCGGCTCCGTAGAGGTTCACCGCAGTGGGCGTGCAGCTGGTGCCGTTGCCCTTGTCCATGACCCACAGGAAGCTCTGGTTGACCACGATGTCGGTGCTGGGGGTGGCCAGGGAGCCCACGTCGAAGCGCAGCAACGAGCGGGTCCGGTTGACGCCGTTGGGGCTGCCCACCGACAGGTAGGGATAGGTGTTGTAGTTCCAGGTGGGGGCGAGGTCGTAGGTCAACATGTCGATGTTGGCCGAGCCGGCGAAGGCGAAGTCGTCGCCGACGGCAGTGACGACGTGGGGCCGGCCGGGACCTCGATGGTGGTCGAGGTAGTCGTCGGAGCTGCGTCGATGGCCGGCGCGGTGGTCGGGACGACGGTCGGGACGACCACGGCTGGGGCAGCTTCGGCCAGGCGCACCGACACCGGGGAGCTGGCGTCGGGTCCGGCGGCGGGCCAGGAGGCGTCGTGGGCCAGGCCCCGGCCGTAGGCGAGGATGACCTTGCCCTCCGGGTCGAGGAACTCGATGCCGTCCTCGGCATTGCGGGCGGTCACGCCCTTGGGGACGGTGAACTCTTCGAGGTAGCTCGGCTGCGATTTGGCGTCGGAGAGCACGACGCTCTCCTCGAAGCCCTCGGTCGTAAGGGCGACGACCAGGTCGCGCCCACCGGCCAGCGCCGCCGGGTAGGTCGCCGTGTTCTTGTCGCTGGTGGCCTTGACCGGCGCTGCATCCGGGTGGCGGACCACGATGGGGCCGAGCGGTGTATCGATGGTGGCGAGGGGACCGTCGGCGTGGGTGGAGATCCGGGTCGGCAAGCCAGCCTTGGCCGCCAGCGACCCGTTGCCGGCGTCGACCAGGGTGTTGTCGAAGTCCTTCCAGGCGCCAGCGGGGTCCTGGAAGCGGGTAGGCGCGAGGCTGATGACGGCGGTTCGGGATTCCGTCCTTCTCCTTGAACACCTGCTGGGTGGGGGTGGTCTCGGACTCGATCAGGGTGGCGTCGGTCGGCGCCAGGTGGTCCTTGTCGACGGGCTTGGGCGGAGGGGCCTCCTGGCCCGGCTGGGGAGGGTTGGTGAAGTCGCCGGTGGCGATGTTGGCGAGCACGGGAGGAGCCGGCTCCGAGGACAGCGCCGGCAGCTCCTTGGGCGGCTTGGGCGCCGCGGCGGCCTGGGCAGGGACCGCGACCAGGGCCTGGGAGCCGGCCACCACTGCGACCGCCAGGAGGGTCAACATCACGGCCCGACGGGCGTGGCCCGTCATCTGCGTGCCGAGTCTCATTCCGGTACCGCCTTCCCGGGCTACGACTCATGCCGATGGTGCCCTCCAGGCGGTGTCGGCCTCCCCGGCGCGAACCTTGAGGGAAGTCTCGGCAGGCGTCTCGACGGAATTGCCAAGTTGAGTGAACGATGTCCCAACAGTCGAGGGGTGGTGGGCTTGTCAACTGGCTGGTCGGGGACGCGCGCATTGCCAAGTTGTGTGACCCGTCACACGTCGAGACATCTATCCGGGTGGGCTCGTTTCCCATCGACAGCGGACGAGGCTCATGTTCCGGGCGGCGTGAGGGGCTTCTCGAACCAGTGGTCCTGAAAAGGGCCAGTCGTGCTGGTGGCCGGCGGGATTTCGATGAACCCTCGGGCCTCGATGAGGTCGGTGCGAGTGTCGAGAAAGAGCCGGGCGATGCCTTGGGTGCGGGCCCACGACTCGGCGGCGGTGAGGAGGGTGCGGGCGCCGCCTCTGCGGCGAAACCGCTGGCTGACGTACATGCGCGTGATCTCGCCGGTCGGGTGCAGGCCAAGCTCTCGGTGGATTCCGCACAGAACGCTCCACGTCGGCGACCACGGTAGGTTCCCGAGGCGCGAGTCCCATGAGGGAAATGTCAGTCGACCGCGGCGACTGTCTCGTCAGGCGACTGTCTCGTCAGCCCACTTCGGTGCGGGCCAGAAGCGTTCCCTTGGTGTCGCGCACGTCGAGCAGGAAGGCCCGGCCGTCGGTGGCGACCAGGGCCCAGCCGTCGGTGCCGATCGTGCCCTCGACGGTGCTGCCATCGACGAGGATGGCGTTGACCTGGCGGGCATCGGGGCCGACCCGGGCCAGCACCACCATCGCCCGAGGCCAGCGGGCGACGTAGCCGGGAGCGAAGCTCTCGCCGGGCGGGGGGAGGGGCGGAGGGCCGCTATCGGAGAGGACGGCGACGACGTCCGGCGGGGCGGCTTTCGCGGGCCGGGGACCGCAACCACCGCCCATCGGTTGGCCGGAGACGTCGGACACGATCACCGCGCAGTCGGTTGCGCTCCGGGCGGTGTAGGTGACACCGGGCGCGTCGACCGACACCGCCGGCACCAACTGGCCGGGGGGCACGTCGACGCCGCCGCCGTCGAAGCCGGGCCGGCTGCCGGGCGGGGGTGGCGGCGGGATGAATCCGGGAGCGTACGGGATGAGGTGCATCCGTGGCCGCCATCGCCTCTGCTTCTTGAACGGCGGTGGCGGGCGCGCCGGCACCCAGGTAGGCGGCGAGCGTCAACGACGACCTGGGTACGTCGCCGCGGCGGACGGTGATGCCCCCGGCCAGGTCGGTGGGCGGGCCGAGGGCCAACGCCGGCCCGGGACCGTGCGCCGAGTCGGGGCCGGAAGGCAACTCGCCGAGCTCGATCGACTCCCCGCCGACGCCACCATCCACGCTCGTCGTCCGGGTGACCTGCGTTGGGTCGATCGTGTACTTGGCCGTGAACGGGTCGCCGCCAGCGACCAACACGACGCCATCGGACGGAAAGTCGGTGAAGACGGCATCGTCGCGGGCGAGCCCGGCCAGGGCGAGGTCGCGGCGGCCGAGGGGATGAGTCGCGACCACGAGCAACTCACCCTCGGACCGCAGGACCTGCCAGCCGGCCACGAGTTCGACGTCGACCCGCGCCGGGAGCGGCTCCGACGCCGGCGCAACCGGCACGTGGGCGTCGTCCGCGGCGGTGTCCGTGCGGACGGTGTCGTCCGATCCGGCGGACAGGGCCACGCCCACCGCTACGAGGGCGGCGATGACGACCACCGCCAAGACCAGCCGCGGCGGACGCCGCCGCCGGGCGCCGGTCGGTGCTTCGACGGTGTAGTCCCGCAGGTCCGATTCGAGATCCGCCATTGGCCGCCTCCCCGATCAGGGCCGAGCGTACCGGCGCGCACGCTACGTTGCCGGGCGTGCTGGCCCTCGCCAAGCGCGAACCGTCCGCGCTCCTGCTCGCCGCCCAGTTCGCGGCGGTGCTCGCCTATCCCTTCATGGTCGACAACGAGGTCGGGCACTCGCTGATCAGCGTCTTCGGCATCGCGATCCTCGGCCTCGTGGTGCTGGCTGTGCACTCGACGCCCGGACTGACCTGGATCACGATCCTGCTCGGCGTTCCCGCGACGGTGCTGCTCGTGATCCAGGCGGTCACGCAGAGCGACGCGCTGCTTCCGTACTCCTCGGGCATCGAGGCCCTGCTGTACTTCTACGCCGCCGGGGCGATGATCGCCTACATGCTCGCCGACCACCAGGTCACCCGCGACGAGCTGTTCGCGCTCGGGGCGACGTTCACGCTCGTCGCGTGGGGGTTCGCCTACACATACGTCGTCTGCCAGGCGATCTATCCCGGCAGCTTCGTCGCCGCGGTCGCCCCGACCGCAGAACGCGACTGGATGGAGCTCCTCTTTCTGAGCTTCACGACACTGTCGAGCACGGGCCTGAGCGATGTCGTCCCGGTCAAGCCGGTCGCGCGCAGCCTGGTGATGTTCGAGATGGTCGCCGGCATCGCCTACCTGACGATCGTCGTGTCGCGCCTGGTGGCGCTGACGGTCCTACGCCCGCAGCCAGAGGGCGAGCGGCGCGCGACCTGACACGTGCGACCATGTCGACATGGCCGCCATCCGTACGCAGGTCGTGTTCGACGCCGCCGAGCCCCACGCGCTGGCCGCGTTCTGGGCCGAGGCCCTCCACTACGAGCACGAGGAGATCGGCGCCTTCGTCGGCGGACTGGTCGACGCCGGCCACGTGCCCGCCGAGCTCACGATCGAGATCGACGGCGAGCGACGTTGGCGGTCGTTGGCCTCGTTGCGCCACCCCGACGATCCCGTCGACGAGCGGGGCGCGGGCGCCGGCCGGCGGATCCTCTTCCAGGCGGTGCCCGAGCCCAAGGCCGTGAAGAACCGGGTCCATCTCGACCTCCTGGTTGGACCGGAGGCCCACGACGCCGAAGTCGAACGCCTCGTCGGCCTGGGCGCCACCGTCGTCAGCGTCCACGACGGTCCCGACGGGCGCTGGACATTGCTGGCCGACCCCGAAGGCAACGAGTTCGACGTCTCTTGAGCGCTGGCGGCCAGACCCCGCCGAACTGGTGACGCAGGACGGCGACTGGCGCCGCTGAACGTCACCGGTTCGGCGGGTTCATGGCATCGGCTGGGCCAGGGCCTGGTCGAGCCATGTCCGGAGCGCGGGCTCCGGGGCGGCGCCCACCTGACGGGAGACGACCTGGCCGTTCCTGAGGACGAGGAGGGTGGGGATCCCCCGGGCGTCGAAGCGGCGGGCGGTCCGGGGCGACTCGTCGACGTCGACCTTCACCAGCTTCACCCTCCCGGCGTACTCGAGGGCAAGGTTCTCGAGGGCTGGGCTGACCATCCGGCACGGGCCGCACCAGGGCGCCCACAGGTCGACGATCACCGGGATGGCGGCGGCCTCTGCCACCTGGGCGAAGCTGCCGTCGTCGGCGTCCGCCACCCACGGCAGCGGGTTGTGGCAGGTGCCGCACTGGGGGACCCCGTCGGCAGAGGCCGGTACCCGGTTCTTCTGCCCGCAGGTCGGGGCACTGCACCACCGTGGCCGTCATGGTCGCCTTCTCAGCATCCACGCCCAACTACAACGCGGCCGCCGGCGCGGCCGCAGGAGCTCGGCCCGACCCGCCTGCTGGATCCTGCGGACCTTCCACGCCAGTCCGAGTTCGACCACGCCCGCCAGCAGGGCGAGCAGCCCGATGGCCCAGACGATGGCCAGGGCGCCGGTGCCCGGCGTGACCACGAGGACGGCGCCCAACGCGATCCACAGCAGACCCGTGAGGCCCAGCAGCCACTCGTTGTCGATCACCTTCCGCAGGCGGACCGCGCCGACGATCCGCAGGACGCCGATGAGGAAGGCCCAGGCCGCGATCACGTACAACAGGGCGAGGGCGGTGATCCCCGGCCAGAGGAAGGTGATCGCCCCGGCCGCGATCCCGAGCAGGCCGTGCAGGACCAGCAGGGCCCGGGTGCCTTCGGTCTCCTGGCTCCTCGTGAACGCGGCGACGAGGGCCATGACCCCGTCGACGAGAACGAAGGCCCCGAAGAGGATCGACGAGGGCCCACAACGTCAGGTCGGGCCAGACCAGCGCCGCCACCCCGAACAACACGGCGGCGACGCCCCGGACGGCCAGCATCCTCCAGTCACCGATGAACAGAATGACCACGACGAATCTCCTCGCTGGTAGGTGCGTCGGTCGGGTTCCGGTAGGCGACGGCCAGATCGCCGTCGTCGCGCCCACGACGATGGTCGCCCGTCCAGGATATTCCCGCCGAGCAGGGCCCGACCGACCCGGTCTCGCTCCGTCAAGCGGTGCGACGGGACAGGATTGGGCGGTGGGCGCGCCGACACCAGCCATCGCCGCCCTCGTCAGAGGCGGCATCGACCACCGAGTGCATCGCTATGACCACGATCCGTCGGCGGAGTCCTACGGGAAGGAGGCGGCGGAGGCGCTCGGCGTCGAGTCGTCGCGGGTCTTCAAGACGCTCGTCTGCTCGGTCGGGGCCGACGTCGTGGTGGCGGTCGTCCCGATCGCCACCCAGCTCGACCTGAAGTCACTGGCGGCGGCGATGGCCGCCAAGACCGCCGAGATGTCCCCGCCGGCAGCAGCCCAGCGGGCGACCGGCTACGTCGTGGGCGGCATCAGCCCCATCGGCCAGAAGCGCCGGCTACCCACGGTGGTCGACGCCAGCGCCGCCGAGTGGGACACCGTCTTCGTCAGCGGCGGGCGTCGCGGTCTCGAGATCGAGCTGAGGGTTGCCGACCTGCTGGCGGTGACGGGCGGTCGGCTCGCGTCGATCGCCCGGAGCCGCTGAGGGGCGCGCCGGTCGCCGGCGAGCCCGATCGCGGAGAGGGATTGCGGAGGGATCGGAGGGGCGGCAGCCATTCCGTCACGTGCCGGGAGAACCCCGCATCGCCGCGGCCAGCAGGGCAACGGTCGACAGCGCGACACCGATAGCGGCGACCACGACGGCGGCGCGGGCCAGGTTCGCGCTCCAGTCGGGTGCGTCGGCGTCGACCAGGACGCGCCTGGCCAGCAGGATCGCGCCCAGAGCGAAAAGCAGGGCCATGGCGGCGGAGAGCACCGAGTACCAGACCCACCCGTCCGGCTCCCAAGGTGCTCCGACGACCGACTGCACCAGGACCGACGCGATCGTGGTCCCGCCGAACATGCCGAGCAGGGCGACGGTGAAGGCGCTGAGGGCGGATGCCTCCACCGACAGCAGCGATGCCGTTGCCCACCAGGCCGGTTCGAGCAGATCGTCGTCCGCCTCGTCGACTTCCTCGGATCCGATGTCTGCCATTCCCGTCCTCCATTGCGCCGGTCGCAAGGGGGCCTTCGCGACCTCACCATGACGCCGCGCCCACTCGATCGGTTGACACGACCCGAGTCGGAAGAATTCTCGGACCCTTGTCAACGCGATCGACGTGCTGGGCGTCTTGGCTTGCGTGTCGTCCTCTGTCGACGGTCGTGGCCCGGCCGGTCCCGGTTACGCTCGCCCCACCGTCGACATCGGCGACGACGGGAGCGCGCGGTCACTGCCGGTCGTCGACACGCGGCCGCGCCGCTCGGACGATGCGGAGGAGTCGGCGGTGGCGCTTGGCCAGGCGGTGTGCTGGACCCACGAGGAGTTCTGGATCGTCCTCTCCGACCTCCACCGTCTCCACTACCACTCCCTCGTCCGCCTGGCGGCCCTGTTCCTGGACGACGCCGGCGAGGACGCGGTGCAGGACGCCTTCGTCAAGGTGTCGCTGCAGTGGAACCGCATCCGCGACGCCGACAAGGTCCTCGTCTACGTCCGCCGGGCGGTGGTCAACAACGCCAAGTCCGAGCTGCGGCACCGGATGACGGCCCATCGCCACCCTCCCGCGCCCCCGTCGACCGCCCCTCCGAGCGAGGACGTCGCCCTGCGCCACCTCGCCGACGAGGCCGTGGTGGGCTGCCTGCGGCGGCTCCCGCCCCGTCAGGCCGCGTGCGTCGGGCTGCGCTTCTACCTGGACCTTTCCGAGAAGGAGACCGCCGAGGTGCTCCAGATCTCGGCCGGGTCGGTCAAGCAGCACACCAGCCGAGCCATGCGGAAGCTGGCGCCGGTGTTCGGGGCGCAGCATGGCTGACGAGGGCGTACGGGACCAGGAAGCGGATCTCGGCCGGGCACTCCACCGCTATGCCGACCGCTTCGAGCCGGCGCAGTACCAGTGGGCGCGGATCGAGGGTCGCCACGCCGCTGTCACCGCCGGCCCGAGGCCCCGCCGGAGCCTGGTGTCGCTGGCCGTCATGGCCATCGTCGCCGCCGCGGTGCTCCTGGCTGCAACCGTCCTGGTCCGGCCGGAGCAGGTGGTCACCCGGGACGCGATGGCCTTCGTCGAGCCCGGCGTCGGGCCCCAGTACGCCGGCGTGGTGCAGGTGGAGCCGTTTCCGGCGGGATCGGCCATGGCCGCCATCCAGGCCCGTGGCGTCCTACGGGTGGGGATCAAGTTCGACCAGCCGTACTTCGGGGACGAGGACCCTGCCACCCACGACGTCGCCGGCTTCGACGCCGAGATCGCCAAGCTCATCGCGGTGAGGATCTTCGGAGGCACCGTCGGCGACCTGGGCGACAGGATCGAGTGGGTCCAGGCGGTGAGCGGGAAACGGGAGTCGTTGCTGGAGGACGGCACCGTCGACATCGTGGTGGCGACGTACAGCATCACCGACGAGCGGCGTCAGCGGGTCGACTTCGCCGGCCCGTACTACCAGTCGAGCCAGGACATCATGGTCCGGGCTGAGGAAGGCTCGATCCGTGGGGTCGACGACCTCGGCGGAAGGCGGGTCTGCACGGCGCAAGGCTCGACGTCGTACAAGAACCTCGTCGACCGCCGGCCGGACGCGGTCGCCGTCCTCCGGGACACCTACTCCGAGTGCGCCGACGCCTTGAGAACCGGGGTCGTGGACGCGGTCACCACCGACCGGGCCATTCTCTCGGGCTACAACCTCCAGAGCGGTGGAACATTCAAGCTCCTCAACGCCTCGTTCGGCCGGGACGAGCACTACGGCATCGGCCTGCGCAAGGACGACCCGGGCTTTCGGGCGTTCCTCAACCAGCGGCTGAGGGACGTCGTGGCCAACGGCGACTGGAACCGGGCGGCAAGGTATTCGCTGTCGAACCTGGAGCCCCTTCCTCCCGAGATCGACGATCCGTAGGTCCTTGTCAACGCGACTGGCCCCGTCGGCGTCTTGTCGGGTGGAAGTGCCACGAGCGGCGAACGGCGAGGAGCGCACGATGACAGGAACCATCTCGGGGCTACGGGCAGTCGCAGTCGGCCTGGCGGTGGCGGTGGTGGCGTCGATGTCGCTCGCCGCGTGCGCCAACGGCAAGCCGGCGGTGCCGCCCGGCGCCAACTTCACCGAGGACCAGGTGAGCCGGTTCGCCATCGCCAAGGGCGACTTCCCTTCGGGGTACGAGAAGGTCGACGCCGACACCCAGTCGGTGCCGTGTGACTCGGGCTGGCTGGCCAACCAGGGGGCAATGGCGGAGACCGCCAGAGAGGCTGCCCTCAGGCAGCAGCTTCTGGCTCTGGGACCTCAGGCGTGCTACCGGTCGGTCTACGCGAAGACGTTTCACGACGGCGGCGCGGTGGTCGGCGAGAACGGGTTCCAGGTCATCGCCGTCGTCTTCCCTGACCCGGAGTCGGCCTCCAAGTCGCTGCCGATGTTCCGGGAATCGCTGTCGGACCCCTCTCTGACGGAGTCCTACGAGGGCGACGCGGTCGGTCTGGCCCAGGACGTCGCCACTCCGGGCCTGGGCGACGAGTCGACGCCCGGCATCGCGCGGGGGCCGACGCGCGGGGCCGACTTCAGTCCGACCACGGTCGACTTCGTCTGGCGTGTCCGGAACGTGGCGATCAGGCTTTCCGGCGGCTACGGCAACGACGTGAGCCGAGGCGACGTCCTCGAGGTTGCGAGGAGAATCTCCGTCCGAGTCGTCGGGTGAGCGGGGGCCCCAGCACCCCGTCCCGCCCGGGGGCACCACAATCAGAGGGATCGGTGGACACGACAATGGATATTCCGGCGGTAACCGTGCGAATCGACGGATCGGGTGCGCTCGTGGGCGTCGAGATCAAGGGTCAGGTGGACACGACCGAGCTGATCGAGACGCAGAAGAGCGAGCCGATGGCGCACTTCGGCGATGACGAGTACAAGGCCGGGGTACGGCCCTGGGCGGCAGGAGGCTGACCCAGGGCCGCGAACTCGTCGACGAGGCGACCGTTTCGCACTCTCGATGCGGGGGAGAGGGTCGGCTCCTAGCCTGGGCCGGGTGGACGAGGAGTCGGGATTCCAGCTGGCCGGGAACACGCCCGAGCGCTACGAGACGTTCGTCGCCCCGATCATGGCGCCGTTCGTCGAGGCGGTCCTCGACGCCGCGCAGCTCCAGCCGGGCGAGGCGGTCCTCGACCTGGCCTGCGGCACCGGGTTCGTGTCCCGCGGCGCGGCCGTCCGGGTCGGTCCCGCCGGCCGGGTCGTCGGCGTCGACCTGAACGCCGCCATGCTGGCGGTGGCGCGCCGATTCGAGCCCGACGGCGGCGCCCCGATCGAGTGGCACGAGGCCAGTGCCGGCGACCTGCCGCTGCCCGACGCGTCGTTCGACGCGGTGGTGTGCCAGCAGGGCATGCAGTTCTTCCCCGACCTGACCCGGGCGCTGGACGAGGTGGTGCGCGTCAGCCGGGACGGGACTCGGGTGGTGGCCACGGTGTGGTCGGACCTCGAGCTGTCGCCGTACTTCCTTGCCCAATACCACGTCGTGGAGACGATCCTCGGCCCCGAAGGGGTGGCGACGTTCATCTCCGCGGTGAGCGCCGGCGACCGGGTGGAGCAGGCGTTCAGGGCTGCCGGTCTGCGGGCCGTGGACCGCCGCCAGGTGATCGCCCAGGTCCATCTCCCGTCGCTCGACACGTTCATACAGGGTCACCTGTCGGCCGTTCCGTGGGGCGTCGCCATCGCCGAGTCCCGCCTCGACGGCCCGGCGGTGGCGGTCGAGTCGATGCTCGCCGAATTGGCGCCCCACGTCGAGGCCGACGGGTCGATCACTGCCACGTTCGTGTCGGACCTGGTCAGCGGTCACCGCTGATCGCCGACGCGGCCGGCGGTGAAACGACGACCGGAGGGATGTCCTCGGGCTCGAACGTCACCAGCGCCTCGTCGGTGACCTCGGCCAGTCCGACGACGCGGCTGGCCTGGCGGGCCACCGCCGCCTCGAACAGGTTGCGCACCAGCCGGGCGTTGCCGAACCCGCGGTCCCGGGGCTGGGCGGCCACGTACTCCAGCACCCGAGTGCGGGCGTCGGCGGTGGGCGTGTAGTGGTTCTTGGCGCACATGCCGTCGAAGATCCGCTGGAGCTCGTCGTCGGTGTAGTCGTCGAAGTAGATCGTCTTGGGGAAGCGCGACCGCAGGCCGGGGTTCGCATCGAGGAACACCGCCATCTCGTCGGGGTAGCCGGCCACGATGAGGACGACCTCGTCGCGGTGGTCCTCCATGAGCTTGACCATCATGTCGATGGCCTCGTGGCCGAAGTCGCGCTCGTTGCCGCGGGCCAGGGCGTGGGCCTCGTCGACCAGGAGCACCCCGCCGACCGCCGACGTGAACACCTCCTTGACCTTCAAAGCGGTCTGGCCGACGTAGCCGGCCACCAGCCCCGACCTGTCGGTCTCGACCAGGTGGCCTTTCTCGACCACGCCGAGGGACCGGTAGATCTGGGCCAGCAGGCGGGCGACGGTGGTCTTGCCGGTGCCGGGATTCCCGGTGAAGACCAGGTGGCGGCTGTGCTCGACGACGGGCAGTCCCCGCTCCTTGCGGATCTTCTCGACCCGCAGCAGGTTGGTGACCAGCTTGACCTCGGCTTTCACGGGCGCCAGCCCGACCAGGGCGTCGAGCTCGGCCAGCACCTCCTCCAGGGGACGGGCCGGCTCCTGTGGCGGCGGCTCGGTGGCCTCGGCTTCGGCGGCGGCAGACGTCGCCTCGCCGGTGGACGCGAGACGGCCGGTCGGCCGGGGACGGCCGGGCCGGCCCACGCCTGCGCCGTCCATGGCCCGCAGCAGGCGATGGCGGAACTGCTCGACCGCGGTGAGCTCGGCGTGCGACGGGTCGTCGTCGATGGCGATCACCGCGAAGGCGATGTCGGCGGCGGCCAGGTAGTAGGCCCACGAGTCGGCGGTGCCGGTGCGGGCGTCGTTCTGCACCAGCAGGTCGAACAGCGGCGACGGCGCGTCCACGAACGTCCGCTTCCCGACCAGCAACCCCGCCGCCCGCAGCGCCCTGGGCGACGCCGCCCGGGCCACGGTCTCCGACCGGGGCGCGAAGACGTCGGCGAAGGCGCGCAGCTCGTCGTCGGTGTGGCGGCCGTCGGCGTCGATGAACGCGGCCGCCAGGTTGAGGGCCTCGAGAGCGACGTCGTCGCGGAGCTTCGCGGCTTTGTCGGCATGCCGGGCCCCGGCGTCGTCGCCCAGCTCGACGAGCACCGGCGCCAGCCGGTCGACGAACGCGGCCACGGGACCGGCGAGAGGGTTGTCGGATCGCCCCACCGGCTAGGACCGCACCCGCTGGTGCGACGAGCACACCGGGCAGTCGTCGAGCGGGACGGGGTGCCCCTCCAGCCGGTGCTGGGTCTCCAACTTCTCCCGGATGAGGATGCCGATGTTCTCTGCCACCTCCCGGAGGTCGTCGTCGCCCATGACCCACAGGTATACCGAACCGCCAGAGCCCAGTAGACACGGCCCGGTAGACGCCCGCCCCGCGTCGCGGTGACAATCGCGGCGTGGATGACGACGAGGGCGGTGGCCGGCAACCCGAAAGCCGGCAACCCGACAGCCGGCATACCGACCGGCAGTCACGGCGCAGCATGCTGGCGGGCGGGCTCCGGGAGGCCGAGCACGCCCTCAACGTCGGCATCGCCCTCGCCCTGGCGGCAGCAGGGGTCGCCCTGTTCGCCAACGTGCTCCTCAGCTTCGGCCGCCACGTCGGGGACGAGCCGTTCGTCGACACCATCCTCCAGCTGCTCGACGGCCTGATCCTCGTCTTCATCGTCACCGAGCTGCTCCACACGCTGCGGTCGGTCATCGCCGAGGGCATCCTCCTCACCGAGCCGTTCCTGATCGTCGGCATCGTGGCCATCGTCCGCCGCCTGATCGTGATCAGCGCCGAGGCGTCGGGCTACGTCGGCAAAGCCGACTTCGACGACTTGATGGTGGAGATGGGAGTGCTGGTCGGGGGACTGCTCGTACTCGGCGTGGTCATCTTCCTCCTGCGCCGGTCCGGGCCCGACAAGCCGGCCCTCGAGGACGCGGAGTGAGCGGGAACGAGGTGACAGAGGGCGGCTGGCACACGGTGATGGAGCCGTTCCGGATCAAGTCGGTGGAGCCATTGCAGTTCACGACCGTCGCCGAGCGCCAGGCGGCGTTGGAGCGCACCGGCTACAACGTGTTCGGCCTGGCCAGCCGGGAGGTCCTGATCGACCTGCTCACCGACTCGGGAACCGGCGCCATGTCGTCCGAGCAGTGGGCCGCCCTCATGCGGGGCGACGAGTCCTACGCCGGCTCCGTCTCCTACGAGCGGTTCGCGTCAGCGGTGGCCGAGCTCACGGGCATGCCCCACGTGATCCCGGTCCACCAGGGCCGGGCCGCCGAGCGCATCCTGTTCGCCGAGACCGTCACCCATGGCCAGGTGGTCCCGAACAACACCCACTTCGACACCACCAGGGCGAACATCGAGTACGACGGTGGCGAGGCCTTCGACCTGCCCTGCCCCGAGGCCGGCGACACCCAGGTGGAGGCGCCGTTCAAGGGCGACATGGACCTGGCGCGGCTGGAGGAGCTCCTCGAGGCCCGGGCGAGCGACGTGCCCATGGTGTTCCTCACCGTCACCAACAACACCGTCGGCGGCCAGCCGGTGTCGATGGCCAACGTCAGGGCGGTGCGGGCCCTGTGCGACCGGTTCGACCTGCCGCTCTTCCTCGACGCCGCCCGATTCGCCGAGAACTGCTGGTTCGTGATCTGCCGCGAGGACGGGTACGCGGACAGGACGCCGGCCGAGGTGGCCCACGAGCTGTTCTCCTACGCCGACGGCGTCACCATGAGCGCCAAGAAGGACGGCCTGGCGAACATCGGCGGCTTCCTGGCCCTCCGGGACGACGAGTTGGCCGCCCGCTGCCGGGCCCTGTTGATCCTGACCGAGGGGTTCCCCACCTACGGCGGGCTGGCCGGCCGTGACCTGGAGGCCATCGCCCAGGGGCTGCGGGAGGTGCTCGACCCCGAGTACCTGCGCTACCGGGTCCGGACCGCCGACTACCTGGCCCGGCGGTGCTGGGACGCGGGCGTCCAGACGGTGAGGCCCACCGGTGGCCATGCCGTCTACGTCGACGCCGGGGCCATGCTCCCGCACCTCCCGTCGGCCCAGTTCCCCGCCCACGCCCTCGTCGTCGAGCTGTACCGGGTGGGAGGGGTGCGGGCGGTGGAGGTGGGCTCGGTGATGTTCGGACCGGCGGCGCAGCACGAGCTGGTGCGGCTGGCTCTGCCCCGCCGGGTCTACACCCAGAGCCACATCGACTACGTGGCCGAGGTCGTCGCCGCCGTGGCCGCGAAGCGTCGGTCGGTGCCGGGATACGAGATCACCTGGGAACCGCCGTTCCTCCGGCACTTCACCGCCCGGTTCTCGCCTCTGCCGCTTCCTACGGCTGCGGCTACGGGGACGGTTGCGGGGCCCTGACCTGTAGCAGAGGTCGAAGAAGGCGCAGCGGGAGCAGTCGCCCAGCACCTTCTGTTCCCTGGCGTCGATGTCGCCGAACAGCAGGGTGCGGGCCACGTCCTCGGGCCCATGTCGGCGATGTTGCCGTACCGGAACGACGGCTCGCCCTGGAACATCCCGCAGGGCAAGAGGTCGCCGTCGGGCGAGACCCCGAGGAAGAAGCGGTGGCAGGCTCAGCGTGTAGAAGCAGTTGTGGGCAACCTGGTCGCCGACGATGCGGGAGATGTGCTGGCCGAACGGGTCGATGGTGATGGCCGCCTGCGGGTCGTCGAACCAGGCGTCGAACAGGCGTACGAGGATCTCGCCGCACTCGACGTCGGTGATGCCCAGGTCGGCGCCGACGGGCGTGTCCGCCAGTCCCGAACGGGTCAGGGGGTTGACCTTCATGTGGATGCGGCGGTCGTTGAATTCCCGGTAGACGGCCTCCGGCTCGGCGACGTTGTTGCGGCCCGCACCAGGTCGGCGTGCACCCCGTGGACCGGCGGTACAGCGCGGTGGCGGCCACGTCGTACCAGCTGCGAGGGTTGAGGTAGGGCAGGACGGTGACCGCACCGGCGAACCCGGCGGCCCGCAACAGCGCCGACCACAGGAACCCGCCCGGGCCCCTCGGCGGCCACCGCGCCGCAGTCGCACAGGCCCTCGACCGTGGGAGCCAGCTTTTCGAGCGGCGGCAGGGGCTGGTCGGGCGTGAGGTTCAGGCCGGGGCCGTCGGCGACGCGAACCGGCACGCCGAGATGGTCCTCCAGCCACCCCGCCTCGACGCTGCGGGCGGTCGGTGCATAGGGGATGTAGCCGACTGTGCGCATCGGGCCCGACCTGCCGATCGATCCGTTACTGCTCGACGATCGGGTTCTCCACGCCGACGAACGGCGGGTTGACCGCCACGTTGTAGGTGGGGACCTGGAGCGGCGGGTTGACGAGCTCGTCGAAGGGCTGGCGGATTCCGCACCATCACCGCGTAGTCGGGGGGCAGGACTGCAGCTCCGCCAGCTTGCTGCTCACGTTCATCGGAGTTCCCCATGTCCTCACCTCCGTCGCCTCTTCCCCGACGATTGAGGGATACTTGAACCCATGACCGACGTGGAACTGGCCGAGCTGGCCGAGCGACTGCCCTTCGACGCCGAGGAGCTGGCCGGCGCGTGGAAGGCGGCCGAGGGGATGGGCTGGGACGGGGCCACGTTCGTGGACATCGCCGAGCAGAGCGGCCCGTCGTTCCTCGACTACGTCGACGCCATGTCGGGGTACCGGGAGGTCCTGGCCAAGAGCTCCGAGTCGACGGCGATGCTCCAGCAGGCCGACGACGCCATCGGCTGTGGCCACGAGCCCGGAGCCTGCTCGCACTAGTTCCGGCTGGTTCTGGCTCCTTCTGGCTGAACTGGGGTCACTCAACCGCGCCGGGCGCCGCTCCGTGACCCCAGTTCGCTGATGAGGGGCACGCCGTAGACTCCGACCGGTGCAGTTCCGCATCCTCGGGCCCCTCCAGGTTGAGCACGAGGGGCGTCCGCTCGACCTCGGGCGGCCCAAGCAGCGGGCCCTGCTGGCGCTCCTGCTCGTCCACGCCGGTCACCTGGTGTCGACGGACCGCATCGTCGAGGACCTGTGGCACGGCGACCCGCCGACCGACGCCTCGGCGGCCGTCCAGGTCCAGGTCTCCCGGCTGCGACAGGTCCTGGCTGCCGGCGGCACGGACGGCGGCTCGCCGTTGCTCGAGAGTCGGAAGCCGGGCTACGTGCTGCACGTCGGCGGCGACGACCTCGACGCCGCCCGGTTCGAGCGGCTGGTCGACGATGGCCGGCGGGCCACCGCCGACGCCAGGCCCGAGGCCGCCGCCGCCCGGCTCACCGAGGCCCTGGCCTTGTGGCGGGGAGCGGCGCTGGCCGACTTCGCCGACGAGCCGTTCGCAGTCGCCGAGGCGGCCCGGCTGGAGGAGCTCCGCCTCACCGCCTGGGAGGAGCGAGCGGAGGCCGAGCTGGTGCTCGGGCACCACGCCAAGCTCGTCGCCGGGCTGGCCCAGATGGCGGCCGACAACCCGCTCCGCGAGCGGCTGTGGGGCCAGCTGATGCTGGCGCTGTACCGGTCGGGCCGCCAGGCCGAGTCGCTCCGGGCGTTCGGCCAGCTACGGCGGAACCTGGGCGAGGAGCTGGGCATCTCGCCGTCGCCGGCCATCCAGCGCCTGGAGGAGATGGTGCTGCTGCAGAAGCCCGAGCTCGACTGGGAGCCACCCGAGCGGGCCCACGCGGCGCCATCCGGGCGCACCCGTTCCCGGCCGGTGCCCCTCCCGTTCGCCGGCGAGGTCGACGACGCGGGGTGCCCGTTCGTCGGCCGGCGGGACGAGCTCGACCAGCTCGACGCCGCCTGGCGGTCGGCGAGCGAGCCCGGCAGCGGCGGCGGCGGCAGCGGGGGCGGCGGCGGGGGCGGCGGCGGCACACGGCTCGTGCTGCTGGCCGGCGAGCCTGGGATCGGCAAGACCCGCCTGGCCATGGAGGCGGCCCGGGCGGCCCACGGTCAGGGCGCGGCGGTGCTGGTCGGCCACTGCGACGACGGCTTGGCCGTGCCCTATCAGCCCTTCGCGGAGGCGATGGCAAGGGCCGTGCGCCACCTGCCGGCCGAGGACCTGGCGTACCTGCTCGGCGGGCGGGGCGGCGAGCTCGTCCGCCTCGTCCCCGACCTCGCCGACCTCTCGCCGTCGGTGCCCGTGCCCCTCTCGTCGGATCCGGAGACGGACCGGTACCGCCTGTTCGAGGCCATCGGTCACGCGCTGTCCGCCCTGGCCCGCCGGGCTCCCGTCGTCCTCGTGCTCGACGACCTGCACTGGGCCACCAAGCCGACCCTCCTCCTGCTCCGCCACGTGCTGACGAGGGTCGACCCCATGCCGCTCCTCATCGTCGGCACCTACCGGGACACCGAGGTCGACGGGAGCCACCCGCTCTCCGACGTGCTGGGCGAGCGCATGGCGGAGGTCACCAGGGTCCGGCTCGGGCGGCTGAGCGAGGATGACGTGCGCGGCTTCGTCGAGGCCCTCGACGGCGAGGCCCCCGCCGGGCGCCTCGGCCCAGCGAGCCCGGTCGCTGTACGACGTCTCCGCCGGCAACGCCCTCTTCATGCGGGAGATGGTGCGGCACCTCGACGAGTCCGCCTCCGGTGATCCTGGTTCCGTTGAATTCGGCGACGTGCCCGACAGCGTCCGGGACGTGGTCAGGCGCCGCCTCTCACGGCTGTCGGCCACCACCAACCGGCTGCTCTCGGTGGCGTCGGTCGTCGGCACCGAGTACGAGCTGGGGGTCGTCCAGGTCGCTGTCGGCTTCGACGAGGACTCGGTGCTGTCGGCCCTGGAGGAGGCGACCCGCGCCGGCCTGGTGGCCGACGTCGCCGGGTGGGCGCTGCGGCAGCGGTTCACCCACGGCCTGGTGCGCGACGTGCTCTACGACGAGCTGTCGCCCGGCCGCCGGGCCCAGCTCCACCGGCGGGTGGGCGAGGCCATCGAGCTGGCGTCGGTGGGGAGCCCCGACGACCTGCCCGAGCTGGCCCGCCACTTCGTCGCCGCCGCGGCCATCGGCGGGGCACCCAAGGCCGTGGCCTACGCGACCCGGGCCGGCAAGCAGGCGCTCACCCAGCTGGCCCACGACGACGCCGCCCGTCACTTCCGCCAGGGCCTCGACCTGGTGGAGCTGATCCCCGTCGAGCCCGGCGACGAGGAGCTGGCCACCCGCCTGCGCTGCGACCTGCTCATGTCGCTCGGCGAGGCCCAGAAGCGCTGCGGCGACCCGTCCCACCGCCAGACCCTGCTCGACGCCGCCGCCCTCGCCGCCGAGCTGGGCGACGCCGAGCGGCTGGCCGCGGCCGCCCTGGCCAACACCCGCGGCTTCTGGAGCGCCACCCTCCGAGTCGACGCCGACCGGGTGGCGACGTTCGAGGCTGCCCTGGCCGCCCTCGACCCCGGCGACAGCTCTCTGCGGGCCTGTCTCCTGGCCCGGCTGGCGGTCGAGCTCGTCTACTCCGGCGACGCCACCGCCGTGCGACGCCTGAGCGACGAGGCCCTGGCCATGGCCCGGCGCCTCGGCGACCTCTCGACGCTGGCCCAGGTGCTGGCGCCCCGCTACAACACGATCCGCGGTGACCCGGGGACCCTGCCCGAGCGGCTGGCCGACACCGCCGAGCTGCTGGCCGTCGCCGAGCAGCTGCCCGACCCGTCGCTGCGCTGCGAGGCCTGGGGCTGGCGGGCGGTGGCGACGATGGAGGCGGCCGAGGCCGACGAGGCGGCGGCGTGCCTGGAGGCGCATCGCCGGCTGGCCACCCAGCTGCGGCAGCCGACGATGCTCTGGTACTCGACCTACCTGGACGCCGGTCGAGCCCTGCTGGCCGGCCGCTTCGACGACGCCGAGCGCCTGGCCGTCGAGGCCAGCGAGCTGGGACGGGTGGCCGGTCAGCCCGACGCCGAGATGTTCCTGTCGGTCCAGCGGATGCAGATCGCCTACGACCGCGGGACGCTGGGTCGTTGGGAGCGGCCGCTGCGCATCGCAGTGGCGCGTGACCCGGCCTCGCGGTGGTTCCTGCAGTCGTGGCAGGCGCTGGCCGCCTGCGAGAAGGGCGACGCCGGGGCGGCCCGCTCCTTCTTCGACGAGATGGGGGCCAAGGACTTCGCCGACCTGACCTTCGAGCCGACGTGGTTGCACATCGTCGCCAACTGCGCCTCGGTCTGCGCCCATCTGGGCGACTCGGCCCGCGCCGGCCGCCTGACGGAGCTGCTCTCCCCGTACGCCGACCAGCTCGTCACGCTGACGTCGCTGGCCTACTGCGGCGGCGTGTCGCACTACCTCGGGATGCTCGCCGCCACCACGGGCGACGGGGAGGCCGCCGACAGCTGGTTCGAAGCCGCCGCCGCCCTCCACCGGCGCATCGACGCCCCGGGATTGCTGGCCCGCACCCACCTCGAGTGGGGCCGGTCACTCCTCGCCCGCAACGGTCGCAAAGGCGAAGCCGCCGACCTGCTCGAAGCGGCTCGCGACGCCGCCACCCGCCTCGGCATGTCGACGGTGGCCCGGCGGGCCGCCGACCTCCTCTCCTAGAACGGCCGGCGACCGGCCCGGGACGACGTCGTTTGCGGGAATCGTCAGCGGGGCAGAAGCCGACCATGGATCCGCTGACTCTGATACTGATCGTCCTGATCGTGCTGGTGCTCATTGGTGGCTTCGGCTTCGGCGGGGGCGCCTACAGGGGTGGCGGCATCGGCCTCGCCGGCATCCTCTTGATCATCCTGCTGCTCCTGCTCATCTTCTGAGGCTCATCTTCCAAGGGCTCATCTTCTCGCTGGCCTGCGATTTCCTAGGCGGGCCTAGTGCGGACGACTCATCAAGCGCGGACCTCCACCTGTCGATATGACAGTGGAAGGAGGGTGCCGTGCCGACCATGGACGGTGGCGCGATCGCTGGTCGGTTCCTACGCACCAAGGTCCTGAAGAGCGGCCTGGGGGTCACGACCCATGTCGGCGTGGACCTCGAGCAGGGCGACCAGGTGGTCATCAAGACCGTCCTGGCCTCGGAGGTGTCGGAGGCGGCCCGGCTGCGCCTGGAGCACGAGGCCCGTGTGCTCGGCCGGCTGGAGGGCCTCGGCTCCCGAGCCCTCATCGCGGTGGGGCAGGACGGCGACCACGTGTACCTCGTCCAGCCCTTCATTGCCGGCCGCAGCCTGCGCGACCGCCTCCGCGACGGCCCGATCTCGGTGGCGTCCGCCCTGCGGGTCGGTGCCGACGTCCTCAACGCCCTGCAGGTGGCCCACGACGGCGACGTGCTGCACCGCGACGTCAAGCCCGCCAACGTGATCGTCGACGACAAGGATCCCATCGACCGGGCGGTCCTGATCGACTTCGGCTTCGCCCGCAGCGCCTGGCTGGACGCCGACATCCGCGACGAGCCGGTCGGCACCGCCCGCTACCTCGCGCCCGAGGCGGCCGGCACCCTCGACACGCCCACCGACGAGCGCTCCGACCTCTACGCGGTGGGCGTCCTGCTCTTCGAGTGCCTGGCCGGTAGGCCGCCGTTCGAGGGGTCCGACGTCGGCGAGGTCCTCCGCCAGCACCTCAACACGCCACCGCCGCAGTTGCGCTCGCTCGGCATCGACGTCCCCCGGGCCGTGGACGCCGTCATCCAGCGGCTGCTGCGCAAGCACCCCTACGAGCGGTACCAGTCGGCCGGGGCCGTCCTCGCCGACCTCGACCAGATCGTCGACGCCCTCGCCCGGGGAGTGTCCGACCCTCCGATCGTCATCGGCCTGAACGACCGGCGTCACGCCCTGGCCGAGCCCGCGTTCGTCGGTCGCTCCGAGGAGCTGGCCGAGCTGGCCGGCTACCTCCAGCGGGCCCAGGACGGCGGGGGCGGGCTCGTCCTGCTCGGCGCCGAGTCCGGGATGGGCAAGAGCCGCATGCTCGACGAGCTGGCCCAGCAGGCCGGGCCGAGCGCGTGGACGCTGCGGGGCCAGGGCATCGACAGGGCCGCCCAGCGGCCGTTCAAGGTGCTCGAGGGCGTGGCCGCCGAGGTGTTGGCCGCCGCCGAGGAGCGCCCCGGGCTGGCCGCCCACCTCCAGCGCAGCCTCGGGGAGCGGGCGGGAGCGGCGGCGGCGGCCCTTCCGGAGCTCCGGCCGCTGATCGCGCCCGACGGCGTCGCCGACTTCGGCCCCGAGGCGTACGGCGAGCTGCGCACCGTCGACGCCCTGGGCGCCCTCCTCGACGCGCTGGGGTCGCCGGAGCGCCCGACGCTCATCCTCCTCGACGACTGCCAGTGGGCCGACGGCCTCACCCTCCAGCTCCTCGGCCGCTGGCACCGCCGGGCCCTGGCCGAGGGCACCAACGTGCTCGTCGTCGCCGCCTACCGCTCGGAGGAGGTCGGAGCCGAGCACCCGCTGCGCGCCATCGCCCGCACCGAACGGATCGTCCTGCAGCCCTTCCCGGCGGCCGACGTCCGCAGCCTGGCCGAGTCGATGGCCGGCCCCCTCCCCGACGAGGCGGTCGAGTCTGCTGGCCCACCTGTCGGAGGGCAGCCCCTTCATGGCCTCGGCCGTGCTGCGCGGCCTGGTCGAGTCGGGCGCGCTGGTCCGGATGGGCGACGAGTGGGAGGTCGACCCTGTCGGCATGGCCCACGCCCAGACGTCGCGCCGGGCCGCCCTCTTCCTCCTCCGCCGCCTGGAGCTCCTCTCGGCCCCGGCGTTGCGACTGCTGTCGGTCGGCGCCGTGCTCGGAAAGGAGTTCGACCTGGCCCCGGCGGCCGAGCTGGCCGGCCTGACCCACGAGGTCGCCGCCACCGCCCTCCAGGAGGCGTCCCGCCGCCGGATCGTGTGGACCGACGCCGACACGGACACCGATGACGACGCCACGGCACGACGACGCCAAGGCCGAGGCGGGCGACGGCGCCGCCACGGGCGATTCCACTGGGCGGCGGAGGCAGTGCGCCTTCATGCACGACAAGCTGCGGGACGCGCTGCTGGGCCGGTTGGACGACGAGGAGCGCCGGGACCTGCACCTGCGGGCCGCCCGGCGGCTCGAGGTCACCGACCCCGACAGGGTGTTCGACCTGGCGTACCACTTCGACGCCGCCGGCCGTCCCGAGCGGGCCCTCGACTACGCCCTCCGGGCCGGCGTCCTGGCGCGAGGCCAGCACTCGTTGGAGATCGCCGAGGCCCACTTCCGCATCGCCGAGCGGGCGGCCACCGACGCCGGCCCCGAGATCCGGGCCCAGGTGGCCGAGAGCCTCGGCGACATCCTCGCCCTCCAGGGCCACTACGAGGAGGCCATCCGCGAGCTGGAGCTGGCCCGGTCGCTGATCAGCGGCAAGGTCCCCCGCGCCGCGGTGGAGGCCAAGCTCGGCGACGTCGCCTTCCGCCAGGGCGACCAGCGCAGCGCCCGCACCCACCTCGAGGGCGCCCTCCGCCTGCTCGGCCGGTGGGCGCCCAGGCGCCTGGCCGGGTTCCTCGTCGGCCTGGTGTGGGAGTTGCTGGTGCAGACCGGCCACACGCTGTTCCCCACCGTGTGCCGGTGGCGTCGCCGCAACCTGGACGGCGCCGACGACGTGCTGCTGGCCATCCGCATCTACAGCCGTCTCGCCTTCGTCTACTGGTTCAACAGCGGGCGGGTCCCGTGCGGGTGGGCCCACCTGCGGGAGATGAACCTGGCCGAGCGGTACCCGCCGTCGGCCGAGCTGGCCCAGGCCTACTCCGAGCACGCGCCGGTGACCACGATGATCCCCTGGTTCCGGCGGGGCATCGCCTACGCCCGCAAGTCGCTCGCCATCCGTCACGAGCTCGACGACGTCTGGGGCCAGGGCCAGTCGCTCCACTTCTACGGGCTCGTGCTCTACGCCGCCTCCCGCTACCGCGGCTGCATCGAGCGGTGCAAGGAGGCGGTCGTGCTGCTCGAGCGCACCGGCGACAGGTGGGAGGTCAACACCGCCACCTGGCACATCGCCTTCGCCCACTACCGCCTGGGCGAGCTCCGCGAGGCGGTCGAGGTGGCCCGCAACCTCCACTTCGCCGCCCTCGACATCGGCGACCGGGCCGCGGCCGGCGCCAGCCTGAGCGCCTGGTCGCGGGCGTCGAACGGGCAGGTGCCGGCCGAGCTGATCCGGGCCCAGCTGTCGGTCGACACCGCCGACGCCCAGACCGCCACCGAGCTCCACCTGGCCGAGGCCGTCCGGCTGCTCGGCTCCAACCAGATCGACGCCGCCATCGCAGAGATGGAGGAGGCGGCGAGGCTCGTCCGCCGGTCCGGCCTCCGCCAGGAGTACGTGGCGCCGGTGGCGCCCTGGCTGGCGACTGCCCGCCGGATGGCCGCCGAGGCCGCTCCCCCGCACCGGTCCCGGGCCCGTCGGGAGATCCTGCGCAAGGCCAACGACGCCGCCGAGGAGGCGGTGCGGGTGGGCGAGACCTACAAGAACAACCTGCCCCACGCCCTGCGCGAGCGCGGCCTGGTCCTGGCCCTGTACGGGCACGGCCGGTCGGCCAGACGGCTGCTGAACCGGAGCCTGAGGGTGGCCGAGTCGCAGGGCGCCCGCTACGAGGCGGCACTGACACGCTCGGCGCTGGCGAAGGTCGGCCACGCCCTCGGGTGGCGCGGCGCCGCCGACGTCGACGCCGCCGAGGCGGAGGTGGCGGCCCTGCTGGCCCCGCCGCCGGTGGCGCTCGACCCGTCCACCACCGACCTTTCCCTCGCCGACCGCTTCGACGGCCTGCAGACCGTCGGCCGCACCGTCGCCTCGGCCACGTCGGTGGAGGCGGTCTGGGCGGCGGTCGGGGAGGCGGCACTGACCCTGCTGCGCGGCGAGCGCTGCCGGGTCGTCGACGTCGACGAGCGGGGCGGGCTGTCGATGCCGTCGGGCGAGCGGCTGGAGGAGATCAGCACCACGGTGGTGCGCCGGGCGCTTTCCACCAGGGCGCCGGTGGTCGCCGGCGAGTTGGTGGACGACCGGGGGATCGCCAACCAGGGGATCGCCAGCCAGGGGATCGCCAGCCGGGGGATCGCCAACCAGGGGATCGCCAGTCAGGTCACCGCCAACCAGGGGCATCGGCAGCCAGGTCACCGCCAACCAGGGGAATGGCAGCCAGGTCACCGACAGCCTGGTGCTGTCCGACCTGCGCTCGGTGCTGTGCGCCCCCGTCATGATCGACGACCGGCCGGTGGCCTGCTTCTACGTCACCCACGCTCAGATCGGGGGGCTGTTCAGCCAGGAGGAGGTCAAGCTGGCCGAGTTCATCGCCACGGTTGCCGGCGCCGCCCTCGAGCATCTGGCCGGCATCGAGACCCGCTTCCGGTCGCTGGCCCAGAACTCCACCGACGTGATCACCATCGTCGACGCCGGCGGCACCATCGTGTACCAGTCGTCGTCGGTCGAGCGGGTCTTCGGGCTCCGCCCCGACGAGCTCGTCGGGCGCCCGTTGTCCGACTGGATCCACCCGTCGGACCTCGACGCGGTCCTTCCCGCCCTCGGCCCCGTCGGCGGCGGGACTGCGGTCAGGCCCCTCATCGAGTGCCGGCTCCGTCGCGGCGACGGCTCCTGGCCCCACGTCGAGACCGCCCTGAACGACCTCTTCGGCGACCCGAGCGTCAACGGCCTGGTGCTCAACAGCCGCGACGTCAGCGAACGCCACGCCCTGGAGGCCGAGCTGCGCGCCCGCGCCCTGCGTGACGACCTGACCGGGCTGGCCAACCGGGCCCTGTTCTCCGACCGGGTCACCCACGCCCTCTCCCGGGCTCAGCGCCGGCCCGGGCCGAATGCGATCGTCTACCTCGACCTCGACGGCTTCAAGGGGGTCAACGACACGCTCGGGCACGCCGCCGGCGACCTGCTCCTGAAGGAGGTGGCCCGCCGGCTGCAGGCGTGCGTGCGGCCCCAGGACACCGTCGCCCGCCTGGGCGGGGACGAGTTCGCCGTGCTCCTGGAGGACGCCTCGGAGAACGAAGCGGTGCTGGTGGCCAGGCGGATCATCGCCGCCGGCGCCGAGGACGTCGACGTCGCCGGGCGCCACGTGCGGACGCGGTTCAGCGTCGGCATCGCGGTCGCCGACGCCACGCCCGAGGGCCATGTCGACGCCGACGAGCTGGTGAGCAGGGCCGACGCCGCCATGTACGCGGCGAAGACCGAGGGCGCCGGCAGCTTCGAGGTGTTCGACCCCGGCATGCGGGCCGCCGCCCTCGAGCGGGTGTCGCTCAAGCACGACCTGCAGTGGGCGGTCGAGGCCAACGAGCTGCAGGTCAACTACCAGCCGATCATCCGCCTGGCCGACAGCCGGGTCGTCGGGTTCGAGGCCCTGCTGCGCTGGAACCACCCGAAGAGGGGCGTCCTCCCGCCGGCGGAGTTCATCGGCCTGGCCGAGGAGTCGGGCCTCATCGTCTCCATCGGGTCGTGGGTCATCCGCGAGGCGTGCCTGCAGGCCCGTCACCTGGCCGACGCCTATCCCGAGCGGGGCCCGCTGGGCATGAGCGTCAACGTCTCCACCCGCCAGCTGCAGCACCCCGGGCTGGTCGAGGACGTGGTGGCCGTCCTCGCCGAGTCGGGCTGCGACCCCCACCTGCTGACCCTGGAGATCACCGAGAGCACCAGCGTGTCCGACCCCGAGGCCACCATCTCCAGGCTGAAGGAGCTCAAGGACCTCGGCGTGCGGCTGGCCATCGACGACTTCGGCACGGGCTACTCGTCGCTCAGCTACCTCCGCCGGTTCCCCGTCGACCAGCTCAAGATCGACCGCTCGTTCGTGGCCGGCCTCGGGCACAACGACTCCGACACCGCCATCATCGCCAGCGTCATCGGGCTGGCCCACGCCATGGGACTGGAGGCGGTGGCCGAGGGCGTCGAGAGCGTCGGCCAGATGGAGCACCTCACCCGCCTCAACTGCGACCACGCCCAGGGCTTCAACTGGTGCCGGCCGTCGGCCATCGAGGCCCTCGAGGAGTGGCTCACGCCCGGCGTCGGGCCCACCGGCGGCGCGCGACGCCCGGCCCGGGTGCTGCTGGTCGACGACCGCCGTGAGGTCCGGGCCGCCATCAAGATGGCGATGGAGCTCGACGGCGCCATGGAGGTCGTCGCCGAGGCCAAGGACGGGGCGGAGGCCATCGAGGCCGCGGGCCGGCTCCAGCCCGACATGGTGGTCCTCGACCTGATCATGCCGGGCATGGGCGGGCTGGAAGCGCTGCGCCGCATCCGCGCCGCCGCCCCCCACGCCGCGGTCGTGCTCCTAACCGCCCTCGACATCGCCGAGGTGCCTCAGTCGGCGGTGAACGACACCCTCGCCGTCCTGGACAAGACTGTCGACCTGGGCGAGCTCGTGGACAAGCTCAACGCCCTTGCCGCCGTCGTCTGATTCAGTCGTCTGACTCGGCGTCGTCTGATTCGGCCCTTGTCGGCCCCGCGGTGATGTGGAAGCGTTCACCACCATGGCCCTCGACATCGTCGTCTGCGCGCTGTTCGTGCTCTTCGGCATCGGCGCGGTGGTTCTCGGCGTCGTCAACGGAGGCCTCTGGCTGGCGCTGATCGCCCTCGGGGCGGTGCTCCTGCTCATCGGGCTCGTCGGCGGCTCCTTCGCCATCCGCGGCCGCATCAACGACCGCGTCAAGCGCAACCGGGGGTACTGAGCCCCCACCCCCCACCCCTCACCGAACTGGTGCCACACAACGGTGTCAGGCCCCGCTGTGTGGAACCAGTTCGCCCGCCGAGAACATCTACACGGTCTCCATCACGCGTTCACATCTCGGGCCGATCCTGAAGGCATCGATCGGAAGGAGACCGAGATGAACAACAGACGTATCTGGATCGGCGTCGTGGCCGGTGTGTTGGCAGCCATGGTCGTCGTGAGCGTGGCCGCCGGGGCCTATCAGGCCGGGCAGCGCAGCGAGCCTGTCACCCAGGTGGTTGGCGACGGTCGCCAGGTCATGGGCGACGGGGTGGTCAGGGTGGTCGGCGGCCACGGCTGGGGCTACGGGCCCGGGCCGGGGTTCTTCCTCTTCCCCCTGCTCGGCATCGTGCTGGTGGTGCTGCTGCTGAGGGGACGGGGCGGCCCCGGCGGCTGGAACCGTGGGTGCGGCCCGGGCAACGGCGGCTACGGCTATGGCGGCCGGGACGAGGCGATGCAGGAGTGGCACCGCCGGGCCCACGGCGACCCGACGCCTCCGCCGACCGGCGGCGACCCGGCGGCCACCGCCTCCACATCGTCGGCAAGAGAGGTCTAGCCAGCCGAGAACCGCGTGGCGGAGGGCGGGGTGCCGGTGGCCCCGCCCTTCCGGCGCGCCGGCGAGCGAGGATGGAGGTGGCATGAAGACGGTCCTGGTGGTGGACGACGAGCCCAAGATCCTGGAGGTGGTCCGCGACTACCTGGCCGACGCCGGGTTCTCGGTGCTGACGGCGTCCGACGGGCGGGCCGCCCTCGACCAGGCCCGTGCCGTCGCCCCCGACCTTGTCGTCCTCGACCTCGGCCTGCCCGCGCTGGACGGCCTCGACGTGGCCCGCGAGCTGCGGCGACGCTCGGCGGTGCCGATCATCATGCTGACGGCCCGCAGCGACGAGGTCGACAGGATCCTGGGCCTGGAGATCGGCGCCGACGACTACCTGGTCAAGCCCTTCAGCCCGAGGGAGCTGGTGGCGAGGGTGCGCGCGGTGCTGCGGCGCACCGACGGCCGGCCCCCCGACGACGACCAGGCGCCGGTGACGGTCGGCGAGGTCGTCGTCGACCCGTCCCGCCGCCGGGTGACCGTCGCCGGTCGGGCGGTCGGGCTGACGGCCACCGAGTTCGAGCTGGTGGCCCACCTGGCCCGCCAGCCCGGCCGGGTCTTCACCGGGCCCAGCTGCTCGACGTCATCCATGGGATCGCGGTGGAGTCTTACGAGCGGGCCGTCGACGCCCACGTGAAGAACATCCGCCGAAAGCTGGAGCCCGAGCCCCACCGGCCGCGGTACGTCCTCACCGTCCACGGGGTCGGCTACCGGTTCGCCGAGGGCTGACCGTTGCGTCCGGGCCACGACCACGATTCCCCCGGCGGCGGCAGGCACGACCGACCCGAGCACGAGGGCGGCGGGCACGACCGAGGCAGGCGCCACCGGGGGCCGCCGCCCTGGTGGCCGCAGGGGGAGCAGTGGCCTCCCAGCGGGCCGCCGTGGAAGATGGCCCCGCAACGGTTCCGCCGCCGCTTCCTGGTCGTGGCCGTGCTCGCCCTGGCCGTGCTGATCGGGCTCGGCGTGGCCATCGGCGTCGGCGTCGAGCACTGGGGTTGGGGCCGCCCCGCCTCTCGACCGGCACCCGAACGAGGGCGCGGGCCGGGTGGGATCCTGCTCGTCGCCGGCTTCGTCGCCGTCGTCGGCGGGGCGGCCACCGCCCTCGCCTACAAGCGGATCAGCCGTCCGGTCGCCGACCTGCTTGGTGCCTCCGAGCGACTGGCCCAGGGCGACCACGGAGTGAAGGTGGAGCCGGACGGGCCCGCGAGCTGCGGTCCTTGATCGAGACGTTCAACCAGATGGCGGTCAGGCTGGACGCCACCGAGGAGCAGCGCCGCCGCTTCCTCGCCGACGTCACCCACGAGCTGCGCACGCCCCTGGCCGTGCTGCAGAGCGGCATCGAGGCCCAGCTCGACGGCATCCACCCCCGCGACGACCGTCACCTCGGCTCGCTGCTGGAGGAGGCCCACCTGCTCGGGCGCCTTGTGGACGATCTCCACACCCTCGCCCTGGCCGACGCCGGCCGGCTGGCCCTGCACTACGAGCGGGCCCGCCCCGCGGCGCTGGTGGCTGACGCGGTGGAGAGCCACACCGCGCTGGCCGAGCGCAAGGGGGTCGTCATCACGTCGACCGTGGCCGGTGACCTCCCCGAGATCGACGTCGACCCCACCCGAGTCCGTCAGGTTCTGGCCAACCTGCTCTCCAACGCCGTCCGCCACGCCCGCACCTCCGTCACCGTCACCGTCGCCGCCGCCGACCAGGGCGTCCTGTTCACCGTGGCCGACGACGGGCCCGGCATTCCCGCCGACCAGCTCGACGGCGTCTTCGAGCGCTTCACTCGCGCCGCCGACTCGCGCGGCAGCGGCCTGGGACTGTCGATCGCCCGCGACCTGGTGCACGCCCACGGCGGCACGATTTCAGCTTCCAACCAGGAGGGGGAGGCGCGGCGATCGGCTTCACGGTGCCCGTCTCCAGGCCGGCCGGACCGGCGTGACCCGGGCCGAGGTGCTCGAGGGCCTGCAGGCCGAGGGCGCTCGTCTCGCGGCGGTGATGCTCGATCTCGGCGAGGACGACTTCCGCAGGTCGACGCCGTGCGTCCCGTGGACCGTCGCCGAGCTGCTGGCCCACGTCCTGGTGGCCACCGACCGCCTGCCGACGATGCTGGCCGGCCGAGCCGGCGCGGGCCGAGATCGGAGCGGCGGACTACTACCGGCCCGACGAGCGCTTCGGTCCTGACGCCACCCGGGCACGCGTCGACACCGCCCAGGCCGACGCCGCGGCCGCCGGCACCGGCCACGCCCTGGCCGAGCGGTTCGACGCCGCCTGGAGAGAGATGGCTGCCTTGGCCACGGCCGAGCCGTCGCCGCGGGTCGTGCGCACCCGGTGGGGCGACGCCATGCTCCTCACCGACTTCCTCGTCACCCGGGTGGTGGAGCTCGCCGTCCACGGGCTCGACCTGGCCGCCGGCCTCGATCGGGAGCCGTGGATGACGCCGGAGGCGGCGGCCGTCACGGAGCGACTGCTCCTCGGCCCGGGTGCCGCCGGCACGCTGGCCATGGTGGGCTGGGACCGCCTGGCCTTCATCCGCAAGGCCACCGGGCGGGTACCGCTCACCGATGACGAGGCCCGGCTGATGACGGAGCACGGCGTCCGCTGGCTGACCCTCGGGTGAGAAGACCAGGCGCTCGGGTGAACGCCGGACGGTTAGCCTGGCTCGGCGTGACGACCCCCCCGACGTCCACCGATCTCGCCGAGCTCATCGCCCACGACCATCGGGTCATCGACGAGCTGTTCACCGCACTGGCCACCGAGCGGGAGGACCGGTTCCCCCTCGCCCACCGCCTGCTGGACGAGCTGGCCACCCACACCGCCGCCGAGCAGCAGATCCTGTACCCGGCGTTGCGCGACATCGTCCCCGGGGGTATCGAGATGGCGAACCGGTCCCAGTCCGAGCACCAGTCGATGCGCAGGCTGATGGAGGCCATCGAGCGCACCCACCCGGGCGACGCCGAGTTCGAGGAGGCGGTCGTCACCCTCGCCGCCGAGATGCGGGCCCACGCGCCGGTGGAGGAGTCGGAGATGCTGCCCGCCCTCCGGGACGCGGTGGGCGACCAGCCGCTGATCGACCTGGGAGCCATCTACGCCCAGATGAAGGAGAGCTACCCGTCCGGGCTGCAGGCCCTGCCGGCCGACATCCCCGAGCCGAAGCTGCTGGGCTAGCGATGGCCGACGACACGCTGGAGGAGTGCCGGAAGAAGCTCGACGACGAGTTCGGGCAGGTCAGGCGACATCTCGACACGATCCACGACGCCTTGGACAAGGTGGAAGAGGCCGGTCCGGAGGACGACCTGTCCGGGCTGCTCGACGACCTGGAGCAGGCGGTGAAGGAGGTCCGCACCGGCGGGGCGGTGGGCTCGGGCGCCAACGGCCATCGGCGAGCGCTGGAGGACTACCGACGGCTCGAGGAAGGCGGCTGACGCACGGTCGGCCTGCTGGGCGAAAGAAATCTCGGGCAGCACGCAACGACCCGGGCAGGGTCTGCGTCCAGGAGAGGTACGGCGACGGCGAGATGGCGGAGGTTCGACGATGAGGTATACCGGTCCGAGACTTGCGGCGATGGGCGTCATGGCGCTCGTGCTCCTGGCCGGCTGCGGAGGCGGTGACGACAAGGCGTCGTCGACGTCGACGCTGCCCACCATCTCGATCGCCCCCGAGGTGACGACGACCACGGCTGTCCCGGTCACGACGACGACGCGGCCGGCGCCGACCCAGACGTCTGCCGATCCGCCCGTCACCCACGATTGCCCCTCCATCATCTTCGACAACAACGGCGAGAACACGGCCTACGGCGTGACCGCGACCGGCCTGAGCTGCGACGAGGCGGACGCGTTCATCCAGCAGGTCCGGCGGACGCTGACAGCCGTGCGCCAGCCGAGGCCGACCTCGAGGGCTACCACTGCGTGCGGACGAGCCAGGAGGACTACGGGATGCCGTCGTCCGACTACCGGTGCACCGCAGGGTCGAAGAAGGTCACGTTCGCCCGGTCCTGACGCCGGCGGCTCAGGGGGGCGACGGCGCCTCCGGGGAGACCGGGAGGAGTCCTGCGCTGGCGGGAAGCGCTGGTTGCCTATGGGAGAACCGGCCTCCCCGGAGTTGCCGTCGCTTGATCTCTGTCGGCGGTAGCCGGCGCGTCCTTGAGAGAAAGTTGTCGGCCCTTCTCGAGGGAAGGCGGTAGGGCCTACCGGGGGAGGGCGTCTAGGTTCTCGGTCCGATGTTCCTCGGCGACCAGCTGCTGGCCTACCTGCTCCTCGCCCTCGGCGGGGCACTGCTCGTCGGCACCCTGCTGGCCCTGGTGCGGCCGCCCCGCGAGGGTCGGGAGGGCGAGTTGGAACGGCCGCCGCTCGGCCGCAGCCTGGTGATGATCGCGGTGGGGCTGCTGACGTCGATCTGGGCCCTGGCCAGCCTCATCCGGGGCTGAGCCCGCCCCGCTCCGCCCGCCCCGATCGCGGTCTGGTGCGCCGGTGCCGGCCAAAACGCCCGCCGCTGCTGGCCAGACAGGGGCGCTACGGCGTGCAAACGGTCGTCGGCCGACGGCTGCGGCGACGGCCCTGGCGACGGACGCCAGCGGTGACCCGGGATCAGCCCGACCGGCCGGCGACGACGGCAGCGGTGGCGGACTCGGCCGCGGCGGCCGCCTTTCTGGCCTGGGCGGCGGCCTCGGCCGCGGCCCGGCGGGCAGATCGCGCCGCGGTCTTCGCCTCGTCCAGTTCCAGCTCCAGCCGGTCGACCTCCTGCTCGGCGTCGGCCGCCGCCTGCGACAACCGGGTCGCCTCCTCCCTGGCCGCAGCGGCCGCAGCCTCGGCCTCGGCCGCGTGGGCGGCGCGACGGGCCTCGGCCCCCTCCTTCGCCTCGTCCGACGAATCGTCGGGCGGCGTGGCGTCCGGGACGTCCTCCTTCGCCTGCGGGGGGCGGCGAGGCGGCGGCGACCAGTCGTCGGCCACCCAATCGAGACCGAACCCGCTCGGCGCGTCGAGCTCCTTCGTAAGCCGGCCGGCCTGCACGATCGCCCCCGACTGCGGGTCGAGTGAGGCGGCGTCGAGCGTGTCGGCGATGGCGTTGCGGTGGGCGTCGGCCCCCCGGCCCGACTCCGTCAGGAGGCCGCCGGCAAGGTCGGTCAGGGCGGCGACCGCCTCCCGCCGGCGCCGTCCGGCGGCCACGGCGGTGTCGGGCCGGGCCCGCCGAGCAGACCCTCGTGCGCCTCCTCCAGCTCGCGCCCCAGGTCGAGGAGGTGCCTCAGCTCGTCGGGATGGCGGCGGGCCAGCTGGTTGACCGCCCATGCGGCGACGGTGGGCCGACGGAGGGCGGCCACCTCGGCGGCCCGCTCGCGGTCGCCGCTCGCCTTGAGCAGCTTGACCAGGGCCTGGCGGCGGGCGACGAACTCCTCGGGACCGGCCGCGAACAACCCGTCGACGTCCGGGTGAGCGTCGCTCCCCACCAGCGGACGATACCTCCGGCCCGCGGGAAGGTGCGCCTCGGTGGCTGTCGGGCTGCCCCGTGCAGATCCAGTCGGGTGCGACCGGTCAGTGGTTCACCGCGGGCGTCCTCTGAGCGTACGGGCGTAGCTTTTCGGGCGCTGATCCGGGGGGACGGCCTCGGCAGCGTCGCCGTCTCGACTACGAATTGGCTACAACGACGGACAAGGAGCATGACGATGTCAGTTCTCATCAACCAGACGGCGCCGGACTTCGAGGCCGACACCACCCAGGGACGAATCAGCTTCCACGACTGGATCGGCGACTCGTGGGCCGTGCTGTTCTCCCACCCCAAGGACTTCACCCCCGTGTGCACGACCGAGCTGGGGTACATGGCCAAGCTGGGGCCCGAGTGGGAGCGGCGCAACGTGAAGGTCATCGGGCTGTCGGTGGATGCCACCGGGGATCACGAGCGGTGGGCGGACGACATCGAGGAGACCCAGGGCGCCCGCCCCGACTACCCGATCATCGGCGACGCCGACTTCAACGTGTCCAAGCTCTACGGCATGCTGCCGGCCGACACCACGGGCGACGCCAAGTCCCGCACGCCGGCCGACAACCAGACCGTCCGCAACGTCTTCGTCATCGGCCCGACAAGAAGGTCAAGCTCATCCTCGTCTACCCGATGACCACCGGCCGCAACTTCGACGAGGTGCTCCGGGTCGTCGACTCGCTCCAGCTGACCGCCAAGCACCGGGTCTCGACGCCCGTCAACTGGAAGCAGGGCGACGACGTCATCATCGCCGGCTCGGTCTCCAACGACGAGGCCAAGGAGATCTTCGGCGAATGGGAGGCGCCCAAGCCCTACATCCGCATCGTCCCCCAGCCGACGTGACCATGCTCAGTGATGGTCGGCGCCGTCGCCGGCCCGCTGCGTCATGAGCTTGGGTGCACTACGACTGCGACGGACGGTTGACGACCGGCTCGCTACCAGATGGTTTCGACCACGTTGGACTCTCGGATACTGCCGTCGCGCGTCACCAAGGGCAGGGCGAGCGCCTTCGCCGTCGTCCCGACAAGACGAAGATCGTTCTGTAAATCGCGAACCGACCGGCCAAACCCACCCTTGGCGGGCCGATCTGCCAAGGGCGACAATTGCTCGTGGCCACCTCTGAGACCAGAAGCTCCTGGACGCCGCCTTCGTCGGAACAGCCCGACAGGTCGGCCTCCCTACTGCGAACGGGGGCCCACCAAACGCTGTCGGCAGCGGCGGCTCGACCGCTGTTTATCTCGCCGCCTTGCGGGACGACCCCGCGATCCTGCGTCTCCTGCTCGAGGCCGGCGCCGATCCCAACCGGGAGAGCGCCGGCGACAGCGAGGGGACCCCACTGTGTGTTGTGCCGGTCGCACGCCACTCGAGATCGCCGAGGGGTGGGCCTCCACGGACGTGGAGGCGGAACTTCGCCGCCGTGCGGGAGCGGAGGAAGGCCGGTCGTCCGCGCTACACGTACGCCGCGGCCAGGCGATGCCGACGCGATCGTTCTCGAGGTCGGTGAGATCGGCTCCACCTGGGCCGAATACGAGCATCAAACGGGCGATCGAGAGATTGCTGAGCTGCGTCGCCGACAACTGGAGACGTGAGGCAGCCCGCCCGGCGGCCTCATCGAGCGAACAGCGCGACTGGTCGATCGCCGACGCCATCTCCCGCCTCGTCGAGGCGGCCAACACCGCCCAATCGGACCCGTCCTAGAGACGGGGTGGTGTTCAGGTAGGCGGGTCGAACTGACGCACCCTCCGGGCATCGACCACCCAGAGCTGCCTCGTGGGATCGCCAACCTCCAACGCCGCGGATAATCGCTCCAGCACGGCGTCCAGTTCAACTCTGCCGGGCCGGTCGCTGACCCTCAGCACGACGATCCCCGCCGTCGCCTCGGAGGGAACCGGAACGGGTTGGAGAAGTCGAGGTCGAGTGTGACGAGGGCCCGGGTCGCGCCGGCGGCGGCAGCGAGCACGTCAGCGTCGAACGCCCCGCCCATCCCTTCGTAGGAGACGGTGTCGACGTCATGGCCCCGGTCGCGGAGGCCGTTGATCCAGGTGGCGCCGAGGTTCTCGTCGAGCTTCAGCCTCACGCCACGTCGACGAAGCGGGCAGTGGCCAGCAGGGCGCCGTAGGCGAGGCAGGCGTGCACATCGTCGGTGGCCAGCTGGGGGTACTCCTCGAGGACGCCCTCCGTCGTCGCGCCGTCGGCGAGCAGGCCGAGCACGAGGCCTACCCAGATGCGCGTGCCCCGGATGACCGGCTTGCCGAAGCAGATCTGCGGGTCGATGACGATCCGGCCGAGGAGGACCTCACGTGGCACAGCGTCATCGTACGGGAGCCGGGGAGAAGAGGGCGCTCGAAAGTCCGACCGCGGCCGGCACCACCCGACCCGGCCCGTCGTGACCGTCCCGTGACCGGAATCTTAAGGTCACGGCAAGGTCACGCCGGCCTTTGGGAGCCCGTTCCGGGCCTCTCGCCAGGGCGATCCGATAGCCCCTGACCAGGACTTTTGTCTGAGAGCGGGCGACGGGAATCGAACCCGCGTTCTCAGCTTGGGAAGTCGATTTTCACGCGTCGCTGACCTGCGGCGTACCGATAAAAGTGCTGCTCAGAGGGTGTCTCGGGTGCGCTGACCTACACCCTGTCGATCCCTCTTCAGCGCTCCGTGTGGCACGGATATGGCACGACACGGGAACTGCATGCCCGGCGCCGCTGGTGGGAGCGGAGTGCGACTCACCGACGTCCGTAGCGCCGGTCGGGTCGTCCGCTCTGGGTCAGAGGCGGTTCTTGGCCACCCGAGCGCCTGCGGACGTTCGGGTCCAAGTGCGTGAGTTGGCCAGGCGTGATTCGGCAGCGCTCCACGAAGGCGTTCAGGTCGGGGCGACGCACCCGAGGAGGCGAGCCGACGGTGGCGAGGTCGCCGTTGCGGACGTACTGGCGGAGCGAGGTAGGGCTAACACCCAGCAGCGCTGCCGCGTGGTCAACTGACAGGACCTCCGGGACCACGCCATCAGCCGCGGCGGATGACTGGGCCCGGTGGGAGGTGTGACGGACTTCCGTGGGCTCTCGGGACCTGACCGTCGGACGCGCCGCCCCGGCGAAGCATGAGACTCAACATCCACCCGCCGGAATTTGGGCGGCCAGGACCCGTGAACAGAGCGCAACCCGCCCGAGGCGGCCAAACTCCAGACCTGGGGAACCGACAGGCCCAACTCACGGCCGACGTCCTCGACGGACAGGAGATGGTCCTGTACTTCGGACACGAC
This sequence comes from uncultured Acidimicrobiia bacterium, assembly GCA_963827345.1. Taxonomy (GTDB): domain Bacteria; phylum Actinomycetota; class Acidimicrobiia; order Acidimicrobiales; family AC-14; genus CAWGUU01. The sequence continues at coordinate 129,425 of CAWHAN010000007.1, forward strand.
CGAATTGTGCCCGGTTCCGGGCAGAACCGCTCGCGCAGTCAGAGCGACAGCGGAGCCGTGGATCAGGGGCTCCCGGGACGATCGGCTGCCTCCTGGCCGAGTTCGCCAGCCCTCATCAGCAACCCGGGTCTCCACGGGGTTCCCGGCTTGGCCTCACCTGCCTATCCGGCAGGGTCCCGCAAGGCAATCCCGTTCCAGTACACCAGTGGTCGCCGCATTGTCGTGAGGAGCGGCCTTCGGCCAGCCCGGAGGTCGTTCCTCCTGCAGGACGGTGAGCATCTGTCGCGTGACTAGGACTTCGTCACGCTGCACTTCGTGCGCAGTAGGACGATGCGAGAGGCGCACGTCGACGCGGACGCGCTCTCTCTGCTGCTCTCGGGCGGCGGCATGTTCTCGGCGTCGTGGGCGGTCATTAGTATCTCCCATAGACGTTGACGGCGTCGCCAAACCCGAACTCGCCGAGTTCGTCTCAGTGCACGGAGAAGGCGTTTGTTCGTCCTGGTAGTGGTCTCGACCTAGCGGCGCGGGCTTGGCGCGGTGGAACAGGTGCGGGGGCTCTTGAGCGCTGACACCGACTCATGATCGGGGGCCGCGTCAGCGAGCGGCCCCCGATGCCCAACAGCGGCGACGATCGACACAGGTCACCCATTGCGGGCGGCGACGCACCGACGTGCGGGCGGCGATACATCGCTCGAGCGTCGGACCGATCGAGCGGCAGCCATGCCGGGGTTCGCAGCGCTGCGCTACCCTTCGGGGTCGGAGCGCGCGAATGGATCGGCGGTTGGAGTTTCGGGTCCTAGGCCCGCTTGAGGTGGCGAGTGGCGATCGTCCACTGGCCATCGGTGGGCCAAGCAGCGTGCCCTGCTGGCCCTCTTCATCGCTCACGCCAACGAGGTCATCTCCGCCGAGCGAGTTGCGGATGAGCCGTGGGGCGACGACGCACCCGCCGACCCGCTGCCACCGTGCATGTCTACATCTCGAACCTTCGCAAGCGATTGGAGCCCGACCGGGGATCACGCTCGCCGCCCGAGCTGCTCCTGACCAGGAAGCCCGGATACGCCCCGCAGGTCGATGCGTCACAGGTCGATGCCCGTGCTTTCAACGCCTGGTGGCAGAGGGTCGACGCGCCTTGGCCGAGCGCACCCCCGCTGAGGCAGCCGCCACTCTGCGGCGCGCGCTTTTCTTGTGGCGAGGACCAGCACTCGCCGACCTCGCCGATCACCCCTTCCGCCCAGGCCTACGTCACCCGGCTCGAGGAGACCAGGATGTCGGCGCTCGAGGACCTCTTCGAGGCTGAGTGGCCGTACTTAGGCCGCCACGCTGAGGCGGTAGCTGAGGCCGCGGTCGCTCTTGGCGGCGGAGCCTATGCGAGAGCGGTTGTGGGCCCAGCTGATGGTGGCCCTCGATCCAGCCGGGCGACAGGCCGAGGCCCTCGCCGTCTACCAGGACGGCCGTACCGTCCTGGTCGAGCAGCTGGGGATCGATCCCAGCCCTGCCCTACGCGACCTTGAGGGAGCGATTCTCCGACACGACGCTTCATTGGCCCCACCGTTGACGAACGTCGGCGGCCAACGGCGGAGCTCACCCCTGCCCGCCCCCCTTCAGGTGTCCTGGGACGGAGGGTTCGTGGGTCGGGCGGCCCAGCTGGAGTCACTGGCCCAGGCGGCCGTGCCGCCGCGGGGGAGCGTCAGGTCGTGGTGGTGACCGGGGAACCGGGGATCGGGAAGACCCGCCGGTCCGGGAGGCGGCGCTGGCGATGCACGACCAGGGCGCCACCGTCCTGTTCGGCCGCTGCGACGCCGACCTCGGAGTCCCCTACCAGCCGTTCATGGAGGCGATCGCGGACTACGTCACGACGAGCGGGGACGACGGCCTGGCGACGGGCACCTGGGAGGGGTGCGTCGAGTGGCTCGCATCGTTCCCGAGCTCGCCCGGCGGGTGCAGGACCTGCCCCGCTCCTCCGGAGCCGACCCCGAGACGGACCGCTACCGGTTGTTCCAGGCCGTCGTCGCCCTCGTGGCCCGGGCGTCGGAGGCCAGGCCGGTCGTGCTCGTGCTCGAGGACCTCCACTGGGCCACGAAGCCGACCGTCCTGCTCTTCCGTCACCTGGCGACGTCGGTCGTGCCCGGTGCGTTCCTACTGATCGCGACCTACCGGCACACCGACGTCTCCCCGACCGACTCCCTGAACGAAGCCCTCGCCGACCTGGGCCGCGAGCAGGGCGTGCGGCGCCTCTTCCTCGAGGGCATGGACCAGGGCGAGGTCGCCAGCCTGATCGAGCTCTCCGCCGGCGGCCGTGACCTCAAGCAAGCCAGCGCCGCCCTCGCCCTCGGGCTCTGGCGGGACACCAACGGCAACCCCTTCTTCGTCACGGAGATCCTCCGGCACCTCGCCGAATCGGCGGTTCACGCCCCCGGTAACGGGCAGCCCGCCCCGTGGGCGGACATCGACGCGTCGGTCGTGCCGGACACCGTGCGAGACGTGATTCACAGGCGGCTCCGTCGCCTGTCGGAAGGCGTCAACCGAGCCCTCACGGTCGCCGCCGTCATCGGGCAGGACTTCGACCTTTCCTTGGCCAGCCGGGCGAGCAAGCTGGCCGACGAGGAGCTGCTCGACCTCCTCGAGGAGGCCAGTCACGCCGTTCGTCACCGAGGTCCCCGACAGCCCGGGGCGGTTCTGCTTCGCCCACGCCCTGATCCGTCACACCCTCTACGACGGACTGGGCCTGGCGAACGAGCCCAGATCCACCGGTGCGTGGCGGAGGCGCTGGAATCTCAAGGGACCCACAACAGTGGCGCGGCGCAGGCGCTGGCCCACCACTGGTTGTCGGCCGGGACCTCGGGCGACATTGCCAAGGCGGTTCGCTACGCCCGGCAGGCCGGTGAGCGCGCCCTCGCCGAGCTGGCCTACGAAGAGGCGGCGGTGCACTTCGAGCGGGCGTTGTCGTCGCTCGATCCCGACTTCGACGACCCTGCCGACCAGCGCCTGCGTTGCGACCTCCTGCTCGCCCTGGCGAGCGCCCAGCAACGGAGCGCAGATCGGCGCTATTGCACCACCGCCCTCGACGCCGCCGCCGTCGCCCGTCAGCTGGGGACGGTGAGCGACTGGCTCTAGCAGCATCCTCCAGCGCCCGAGGAAGTGTTGGTCACTCAGACGCTCAACTCTTGGCGCTCTACGACGAGGCGCTGTCGGCCCTCGGTCCCGGCGACAGCGTGCTGCGCCGGCTGCAGAGCCTGTTGGCCGTCGAGCTGGTCTGGACGAGGGAGCGGGAGAACGCGGCACCGACTCTGTCGAGAGGCCACCGAGATGGCTCGCCGACTGGGTGACCCGGCCGGCCTGGCTTACGTCTTGGCGGCGAGCGTCACTGCCATATGGGACCCGACAACCCTCGACGACCGTGTCGCCATGCTCGACGAGCTGTCACAGGTGGCGAGCGATCTCGACAACACGGATCTCACCATGCGGGCCTGTCTCCTCCGAGCCGTGTGCGACTACGAATCGGCCGATGTCGCCGGCGCTCAGGAGAAGTTGGCCAACGCCGCGGAGCTGGCACGGGGCCTCCGCCAGCCGTTCTGGACCTGGCTCATCAAGACGGTCCAGGCCGCCCAACTCATGCTGGAGGGATCGCCCGAGGCCGAACCGGCCATGTTCGCGGCGTACGAGCTCGGCGAGCGATGTGGCCAACCGGACGCGGCGATGGCCCTGGCAGTGGTGTTGTACGACACGTGGTGGGCCCAGGGCCGGTTGTCGGAGGCGCTCGGGTTCCTGCAGGCCCACGTCGAGTCGATGCCGGCGGTGCCGACCTACCGCGCCGTCCTGGCCCACACCTATTGCGAGCTCGGGCGGATGGACGAGGCTCGCGGGCAGTTCGAGCTGCTGGCCGAGACCGGTTTCGACCTGCCGCGCGGACCGCGGCCTGGTCGACGGGCATGACCCTGGTGGCCGAGACCTGCGCCACGCTCGGGGACGCGGACCGGGCGTGGACCATCTACGAGCTCCTCCTGCCCTTCCCCGACCGGCTGGCGGTGGCCATCGTCGGTCAGTGGTGCGGCGGGTCGATGGCCCGGTCCCTGGGCCTTCTGGCCACCACGATGGGCGCGTGGGACGACGCCGAGGGTCATTTCCGCCACACGATCGACGTGAACGACCGCATCGGTGCCCGCCCCTTCCTCGTCCGCACGAAACGGGCCTACGCGAAGATGCTCGTCGCCCGGGACGGGCCGGGGGACGCAGCCCGGGCGCTGGACATGGCCGCGGAGGCGATGGTCGACGCCCAGGCCATGAACATGCGACGCGAGCAGGAGCTCCTGCGTGCGCTCGTCGCCGCGGTCGCTGCGCGGAACCCCGGCGCGCTCGACGACGGCCCGCGTCAGCTGTAGCCGGAGCGCTCGGTAGACGGAGCCCACGACCGGTGGCATGCGTTCCGGTGAGGGATCCCCTCGTGAGACCCGTTGCAAGAACTGAGACTCTGGGCGGCGAACCCAAATCAGGCTCGTGGATTAGAGAGTGCGTCGAGCTTCTCTGCGAACTCGCGCCGACCCGACCGTTCGAGCAATTCCTCGAGAAGCGAGCAGGCGACTCGTCTAGCGCCTTGGTCGTCGATGAGAGTCGAACTCCCGCCGGCATCGTCGAGGGGCAGGCCGACAGAGAGGAAGTGCTCGCTGACAACCGAACTGCCCGGGATCAGTCGGAAATCGGTGAAGTCGATGACCCGGTCAACAGAGTGTCCGAGCGTAGTGACCCACAGCGCCAGATCGCCTGATTCCGCGCTCTCGCCTGTGAGCGAGGCAAACAAGGCCGTGGCCGTGTCAGCCATCCGCAACGCAGCCAGCAGCGCGTCCATCGTCTCGTCGAGTCCCAGCGCCGTGGGCGCTGGAGCCGGGGTTGTCTCGTGGCGGATATCGCCGGGTTGGCGTTCGGCGTCGAGTTCCAGCAGTCCAAACCGCAGTTCGGTGGACAGAGCGAGGCCGCGTCGGCCACTGTCGAGCGGGAACAACCAGCCGGTCCGCACCTTGCACTGCGCCGAGATCGGCGACGCACGATCATCGACGCGTTGCGGTTCGAGCGTCAGCTCGCTCCACTCACCTGTGTTGTATCCCGTTACATTCCATGTGGCGATGCTCGACAGGTGGAACGCCGCCGACGCCCGTTCGAGCCAATTCGTGACCGGTGAAGCGTCGAGTAGCTCGGCCAGCAATTTCTCTCTTGGGTCACCTCGAAGCAGCGTCGTGAGCTCGGCCTTGGCCCTGAGGATCATGGGCGAACTCTGACCCGGACGGCACTTGCACGACCGACGCGACGACGAGGTCACTCGTGTGCGCGCCGCCGACTCCAGCCGGTCGCCACTGCATCGCGACACTGGACATCCGTCGGGCTGGCGGTTCGGAGGTCGCATCGGTCCGGGAGTGGTCGGCGGCGTCACCAGATGCGAGATCGACTAGTTGGTAGTCGCCGGCTGGCCTGACGGCGCCATCAAGTTCACCGGCATCCATCCAGCGGCTGCCCGAGATGTCGACATTCCAGCCGACGGCCGCGAGACGATCGAGCAGCGCCTTGCGCTTCGAGGGCGAATCGTCGAGGCGTACTGCGTGGCGGCCGGCAAGGTCGGAGAACCCCGCGACCCGGCCCATCTCTACCAGCAGGGTGCGACTGTCGTCGCGTCCCAGTGCCATCCCCGCCTCCAACACGACATTCTGACGAGCGCGGCCGGCGAGCTGTTCCTCCTGCCCTTCCGGCGGACGTAGATCCCACAACGACGGGTGCAGGCATCCGAGGTCGTCCGGCGTGAATAGCACCACTACGCCAAAGCAGATATCCATGCCGACTCGCACAATGTCGCTGATGTACGGCGTGGCGCGGCCTGTCCGCTGGATCGCCTGCCGGACAGCTTGCTCCCATTCGAGCACACGCAGGCCGACTGACGTGAGCAGAGCCGTGACCGCTTCGGCGGCGTCCGTGTTGCGACCCTGGACCAGGAACACCCACCTGCGGCGTTCCAGATCGTCCCGCGCCGAGGCCTCATTGCTTGGCGCCGCGTCGTTGGGATTTGCGGCATCGGCTTGCTGGAGCTCCCGCCGGCCCAAGGGCGTCATCGTGATGAGGTCGCTGCCCATCTCGACCAACTCGACGAGCCCCGTTTCGGCGAGGGCGTCAGCGACCAGACCCGATTGGCGGGACTCCAGCCGAGTCGGTCGCCGAATTGCAGCCGCTGATAGGTCCATCTCCTCGTCGCCAGCCGCGAGGTCGTCGAACTGGCGAAGGAACCACATTTGTCGATGACGTGCCAGCCTCCGCCTGCCTGGGCCGAGCAATCTGAGGCCGTTGATCGCTTGGATCTCATCGCCCCACTGACTGTTTGCCCGTAACCCAGCCCTCGTCGAGCAGCTCGACGGCAATTGAATCGCCTCAGCTGGCTCAAGCGCTGCTGCTTGCGCGACGGTCGCGATGTTCAGGGGAGCGCCTGGTGGCTTCGTCGCCTCCAAGTGAGCCAGCGCGTCGAGCCAGACGGCCCGGTCGGATCGCGGCGGACGGAGTGCCACTTGCCGAGCGTATCGATTTGCTCTTCTTGTCGGGGGGCGACAGTGAGGTCCCCCGGGCGGCCTCAACAGGACGGTGGGGCGTGCCCTCGCTTACCTGAGTGCCAAGAGCCCGAATGTCGTCGTCGAGCCCGAATGTCGTCGTCACCGAATGTCATGCGCTCTTCCGGGATCGTCATTCAGCACCGAGAATCCGACTGGCCAGCCGTACCGCTCCCGGTAGTGGATCGCTCAGCGGGACTTTGACGACCGGAACCGGGAGCGGAACATCCGCCAGCTTCGCGCCAACATGTGGCCACGCCGCCTACCCAGGTGTACGGGAACGCCCGGAACCGCCGCTCGTGACCGCGCGTTCTGAGAACTCTGCCGCGGGCGCAGCCAGATCGCCGATTGTTCCGAGGTCGTGATTGTTCCGAGGTGGCGCTATGTGCCTGGTCGGTGAGGTGTTCGGGCGCGCGTAGGTCGGAACAATCCGACGGCTGCGTACGAGGCTGCTTCCTTCATCGATGTCGAGTGAAGGAGGCAGCGCCATGTCGAGTTCGAGCGCGAGCGAGACGAATCAGCTCTTGGAGGGGTTCGCGGACTACCTGCGCCGCGAGCGGGCCGTGTCGATGTTCACCGTCGACCTCTACGTCGCCGACGTCCGGAGGTTCCTCGCCGGCGGCGGTGACCGCGACCTGAGGGAGCTGACCTCGGCGGACGTTTCGCACGCTGTGCTCGGTCAGATCGGCGGGTGGTCGCCGGCGTCGGTGCGGCGCTTCGGGTGCGCGCTGCGCTCGTTCCTCCGGTACTGCTTTGTCACCGGGCTGGTCGAGCGTGATCTGTCGGGGGCGGCGTTGCCGGTATCGGGCCGGCGACGATCGCTGTTGCCCCAAGGCATCACGCCCTCCCAGGAGACGGCCTTGCTACGCGCCTGTGATCGGCGACGTTCCACCGGTCGACGCGACTACACGGTGATCTTGTTGCTCTTGCGGCTCGGGCTGCGGGCGAATGAGGTCGCCACGCTTCGCCTCGACGACATCGACTGGCGAGCCGGGCAGCACACGGTGCACGGCAAGGGCAACCGCGTCGACCAGCTCCCGCTCCCGGTGGATGTGGGTGAGGCGATCGCCGCGTACTTCTGCCGTGGCCGCCCACGTTCGGCCACGGCGCGGGAGGTGTTCCTGCGGGTGCAGCCGCCGCTGGTTGGCTTGACCCGTGTCGGGGTGAGCTCCCTTGTCGCGGCGGCGGCGCGACGTGCCGGGCTTGGCGTGGTGCGGCCCCGTCGGCTGCGTCACACCGCGGCCACCGACATGCTGCGGGCGGGAGCGTCGCTGCCCGAGGTCGGCCAGGTGCTGCGCCACCGCTCGCTCGGCACCACCGCGATCTACGCGCGGGTCGATGTCGAGCGGCTGCGCGCCATCGCCCGGCCCTGGCCGTCGGGGAGGGCGTCATGAGTGTGCTGGGCGATCATCTCGATGACTACCTGCGGCTGCGCCGTGCGTTGGGCTTTCAGCTCGGCCGCCACGGCGAATCGCTGCCCGGCTTCGTCGCCTACCTCGAGGCCAACGGGGCGGCGGCGATCACCGTCGAGCTGGCGGTCGCCTGGGCGCGTCTTCCCCAGGGGATCAAGCCCATCACCGTCGACTTCCGGCTCAGCGCCGTGCGCGGCTTCGCCCGCTACCTACACGCTCTCGATCCTGCCCATCAGATTCCACCAGCGGGCCTGCTGTCGGTGCCGCGGCGGCGGCCGACGCCCTACATCTACACACCTGGCGAGATCGACGATGTGCTTGCCGCCGCGCGCCGGCTAAGCTAAGGCCACCGCTGCGAGCCGCGACCCAGACGGCGCTGCTCGGGCGGCTGGCGGCGACGGGCATGCGGAGCGGCGAGGCGATGGCGCTGACCCGCGCCGATGTCGACTTCGTCGAGGGCGTGGTCACGGTCCGCCACGCCAAGTTCGACCGCATGCGCCTCGTCCCCCTGCACCCGTCGGTCACCACCGAGCTGCGCTCCTACGCCACGACACACGACCGGCTCTGTCCCACGCCGAGCGTCGATCGGTTCTTCGTCTCGGTCACCGGGCGGGCTCTGCATCGACGGGAGACCGACGCCGTCTTCCGCGACATCACCGAGTCGATCGGGTTGCGCACCGACACCGCCCATCCTCGCGTCCACGACCTACGCCACGCCTTCGCGGTTCACACCCTCATCGACGCCTACCGCAACAGCGCCGACATCGACGTTGTGCTGCCGGTGCTGTCCACCTACCTCGGCCACGTCGAGCCGGCCAACACCTACTGGTACTTGTCCGCCGTCCCCGAGCTCATGCAGCTCGCTGCGGCGCGACTCAAGCAACACGACGAGGGCCAGCTATGACCACGCTTGCCCCCGTGCTGCAGGCGTTCTTCACCGACCGGCTCATCACTCAACGCCGGGCCTCCCCCCACACCATCGCCGGCTACCGAACCACGTTCAGGCTGCTGCTCCGCTTCGCCACCACCACGACCGGCAAGACGCCGTCCGCGCTCGACATCGCCGATCTCGACGCGCCGCTGATCACGGCATTCTTGGAGCATCTCGAGGTCGACCGCCACAACGCGATCCGCACCCGCAACTGGCGGCTTGCTGCCATCCACTCCCTGTTCACCTACGCCGCGCTGAGCCACCCTGAACACGCCGGCACGATCCAGCGCGTGCTCGCCATCCCCACCAAACGGCACGACCGGCGGGCCGTCACCTGGCTCACCGATGCCGAGGTGGACGCCCTCCTCGCCGCGCCCGACCGCGGCACCTGGGCCGGCCGGCGTGATCACGCCATGCTCGTGCTCGCTGTCCAGACCGGGCTGCGCATCTCCGAGCTCATCGGCCTCTCCCGTGGCGACGTCGTGCTCGAACGCGGCCCCCACGTGCGCTGCCTGGGCAAAGGCCGCAAGGAACGAGCCACGCCCCTCACCTGGCTCACCGTCGCAGTGCTACGGGAATGGCTGGACGAACGCGGCGGTCAGCTCAGCGATCCCTTGTTCCCGACCCGCACCGGGGCACGCCTCAGCCACGACGCCATCGAAGACCGCCTGGCCCGCCACCTCGACGCCGCCCGCGTCAGCTGGCCATCGTTGCGCGACAAGCACGTCACCATGCACACCCTCCGGCACACCGCCGCCATGCGCCTCCTCCACGCCGGCACCGACATTGCCGTCATCGCACTCTGGCTCGGCCAAGAGCAGCTCGCCACCGCCCACATCTACCTGCACGCCGACATGAACCAGAAGGAGAGAGCAATCGACCGCGTCACGCCGCCCGGCACCGCAGCAGGTCGCTACCAGCCAGCCGACCCGCTACTCGCGTTCCTCGACAGCCTCTGATTGTTCCGACCTCGCCACCGCCGATCCGCCCGTCCCCTCCACCGAATGACGCACACCTCGGAACAATCACGACCTCGGAAC
>CAWHAN010000008.1:0-373204 GCA_963827345.1 uncultured Acidimicrobiia bacterium
GGGCGTGCTGCCCGGCATCATCGGGTCGATCCAGGCCATGGAGGCCATCAAGGTGATCCTCGGCCTCGGCGACCCACTGATCGGCCGGCTGCTCGCCTACGACGCCATGGAGGAGAGCTTCCGGACGTTCAAGGTGAACCGCGACCCGGCGTGCCCGTCGTGCGGGCCCGACGCCGGCGAGATCGTCATCGCCGAGTACGACGAGCTGTGCATGCCCCACGGGGCCGGCGCTGTCGCCGCCGCGGACTGAGCATCCAAATCGCCGGCCCGGCGCTAGGTTCGGGCGGATGCGAACACGGCGGCCCATCCCACTCCTCTCGGTCGTCCTCGGCCTGACGCTCGCGGGCGCCGGGCTCGTCGTCCCGGCCTCACCGGCGGCGGCCGGCACGACGCCGTCCCGCGTGACGACGATCGCCGGCCACCCGTGCCGGCTCCTTGCGCCCGCCGCGTCCCCGACCCCCGGCTCGCCGATCCTCGCGGCCCAGTCCTGCCCGGGCGTACGACCCGGCGCCGCCGTCGTCACGCCGATCGGCCTGTGCACGCTGAACTTCCTGTTCACGGGCACCGACGGCCACGACTACGTCGGCACCGCCGGTCACTGCCTGCTGGAGGGATCCGACGTGCGCCAGGCGGTCTTCGGGCCTGGCTCCGGGCCCGTCGCCCTCGACAGTGGCGGCGGCCGCATCGGCACCTTCGCCTACGCCGCCCTCGACAACGAGCGCGACTTCGCCCTGGTCCGGCTCGATCCCGGCGTGGCCACCAGCCCCGAGGCGTGCGGTTTCGGCGGGCCCACAAGCCTCGACGCCGCCCCGGTCAGCCCCCTGACGTCGCTGCACTACATCGCCCAGGGCTCGTTCACCGGCGACCTGGTTCCCGCTCGGACGCAGCTGAGCCTCACCGAGGACGCCCTGTCGGTGACGTCGCTGGGCCTCGCCTCGCCGGGCGACTCGGGCGGGCCCGTCGTCCGAGCCGACGGCCGCGCCGTCGGCATCCTCGTGGCCACCGGCCCGGGACTGCCGCTGGCCCTGCTCGGCGCCGGCCTGGTGTCCTACACCGTGAAGCTGGCGCCGCAGGTCGAACGGGCCACCCAGGCCACCGGCATCGGCTACACCCTGAAGACCGCCCCCCTGCGTCAGGCCTTGCTCTAGGAGTCCCGTACCGTGGTCGGCATGACCGCGGTTACCCGGTTCGTGATCATCGGCGGCGGCCCGGCCGGCCACTCCGCCGCCACCACCGCCGCCCGCCTCGGCGCCCAGGTCACCCTGATCGAGCGCGATGTCCTCGGAGGTGCCGCCCACCTGTGGGACTGCATCCCGTCGAAGGCGATGATCGCCAGCGGCGGCGCCATGGCGTTCGTCCACCGCTCCTCGGGGATGGGCCTCAGCGAGCTGCGGACCGAGATCGACCACGACGGGCTGAAGCGCCGGATCACCGAGATCGAGGACCGCATCCATCGCTCGGTATCCGACCTTCTGCGCGACCAGGGCGTCAGGGTGATGGCCGGAGTCGGGCGCCTCACCGGGCCCCGTTGCGTCCAGGCCGAGACGGCCGACGGCGTCGAGGAGATCGAGGCCGACGCAATCCTGATTGCCACCGGCAGTCGACCGCGGGTCCCTGAGTGGGCCACGCCCGACGCCGACCGCATCCTGATCACCCGGGAGGCCTACCCACCCCCGACCCTGCCCCGGCACCTGGTGGTGATCGGATCGGGCGTGACCGGCGTCGAGTTCGTGCACATGTTCGCCTCCCTCGGCGCCGAGGTGACCCTCGTCGTCAGCCGCCAGCAGGTGCTGCCCGGAAAGGACCCCGAGGTGGCGGCCGCCCTGGAGGAGGACTTCCTCCGTCGCGGCGTCCACCTGCTGAAGGGAGCCCGAGCGGTTGGCGTCGAGCGGACGGGCGACGAGGTGGTTGTCAGCTGCGACGACGGCCGGGTGGCCCGCGGCAGCCACGCCCTGCTGGCCATCGGCTCGATCCCCAACTCCGACGGCATGGGGCTGGAGGCGGCCGGCGTCGAGCTCGACCGCGGCTACGTGAGCGTCAACCGCCACTGCCAGTCCACCCTCGGCCACATCTACGCCGCCGGGGACGTCTCCGGGAAGCTGCCCCTTTCGTCGGTGGCCACCATGCAAGGCAGGAAGATCGCCGAGCACGTCATGGGCCTGCAGTCCCGCCAACACCGCCATCTCGACTACGAGAAGGCGGCCCAGGCGGTGTTCACCGAGCCCGAGATCGCCGAGGTCGGCGTGGCCGAGTCGGAGGCCTTCGCCGCCGGCCGGAAGATCCGAGTCACGAAGGTGCCCTTCTCGGCCAACGCCAAGGCCCTCATCAACAACGACTGGCGGGGGTTCATCAAGGTCGTCTCCGACCCCGCCACCGGGATCGTGCTGGGCGGCTCCATCGTCGGCCGCCACGCCGCCGAGCTGATCTCGGTGATCGCCCTGGCCGTGAACTGCGGTCTGCGGGTCGGCGACCTGGTCGACTGCCTGCTCGTCCACCCCACCCTGGCCGAGTCCCTCGCGGAAGCGGCCGAGTAGCGCAGCCCGGGCCGCGGAAGCAGCCGAGTAAGCGCGCCCGAAGTCAGCCGGCTCGGGCGTCGACGTACGCCTCGATCCCGTCGAGCAGGCGCTGCAGACCGAACTCGAAGGAGTCGAGCGCCTCCTGCACCGTGTAGGGCGTGGTGTCGTCGGGGCGGTCGAGCTGGTCGAAGGCGCGCTCGGCCTCGAGGCGGACGATCGTGGGGAAGCGCTCGGCCCAGTCGCCCGACACCTCCTCCAGCAACGGTGCCCGGGCGTTCCACCACTCGTCGTCGCTGAGACCGGTCGCCTGCTCGGCGCTGCGGGCGTCGGACACCGCCTTGGCCGCGCCGCGCACGAACCCGGCCACGACGGCGACCACCCGGGTCATCTCGACGCCGCTGAGGCCGAGGCCGTCGACAAGGCGCAGCTGGGTCTCGTACAGCGCGAGCTCATGGGGCCCGAGCAGCGCCCGGGATCCGGAGATCTGGAGTACCCACGGATGGCGTTGGTAGAAGTCCCAGCCGTCCCGGGCCGACGCCTCGACGGCGGCCCGCCATCCCGCGTCGAGCGGGTACGCCGTGGGTAGCTCGCCCAGCACCGTGTCGAGCATGACGTCGAGCAGCTCGGCCTTGCCTGGGACGTACGTGTAGAGCGACATCGGGCTCCGCCGCAGCTCCTCGGCCACCTTGCGCATCGACAGGGCACCCAGGCCGTCAGTGTCGGCCAGCTCGATGGCCGCGGCCACGACGGCAGGAACGGACAGGGCCGGCTTCGGCCCCCGTGTCGGCCCCTCGGCCACCCCCCAGAGCAGCTCCATCGACCGCTTCGGGTCGCCCCTGCCGCTGTACTCGGTCACCACGCCCCGGCTCTGCTGGCCCTTGCCACTCCGTACACTGTACGTTATTATGCTCGACCATGGCCAACGAGGTGACCATCCCGATCCTTCCGTGCCGAGAGCTCGACGAGGCGATCGCCTTCTACGAGGCCCTGGGCTTCAGCCGGACGTACCGCCAGAACCGTCCGAACCCGTACGCCGTCGTCGCCCGGGAGGACATCCAGATCCACCTGTTCGGCCTGGAGGACTTCCGGCCCGAGGCGTCGACCGGCAACGTCATCGTCGCCGTGCCCGACCCCGACGCCCTCTACGACTCGTTCGCGGCAGGCCTGCGGGCGGCCTACGGCAAGCTGCCGTCGGCCGGCATCCCCCGCATCCTCCGTCCCCGCAAGCGGTTCGGGACGGTCCGGGGCTTCAGCGTGGTCGACCCCGGAGGGAACTGGCTCCGGGTGTCCAAGCTGGGCGACACCGAGGAGGAGGCCAACAAGGGCAGGCCCAGGGGCCTGGCTCGGGTGATCGAGAACGCCGCCCGCCAGGGCGACGCACGGGGCCACGACGGGGCCGCCCTGGAGGTGCTCGACAAGGGCCTGGCCCGCTTCGCCGACGCGCCCGCAGTCGACCGGGTTCGCGCCCTGCTCTACCGGGCCGAGCTCGGCGTCCGCCTGGGCGACCGGGGGGTCGCCGAGTCGTCGCTGGCCGAGGCCGAGGCCGAGGCCGACCCCCTCACCGACGACGATCGGGCGGCCGTGGCCGACGACCTCGCCCACGCACGCGAAATCGTGCGCGCCCGCGAGTGACACCGGCGACAATGGGCCGTTTCGCGTCCGACCGATGAGTTTCGGCGCGGCACCGAGTCGTCACCCCAGCAGGAACAGCCGACGTACGCGAGGAGTTCGATGACAACCCAGACGCCTCTTGCCATCGAGGCCACCGGACTGGTCAAGATCTTCGGCGAGACCCGGGCCGTCGACGGTGTCGACCTCGCCGTCCGGACCGGCTCGATCTACGGCGTGCTCGGTCCCAACGGCGCCGGCAAGACGACCACTATCCGCATGCTGGCCACTCTCCTCCGACCCGACGAGGGCACTGCCACTGTCCTGGGCCACGACATCGTGAAGGAGGCCGACGCGGTCAGGGCCGCGGTGAGCCTGACCGGCCAACTGGCCTCGGTCGACGAGGACCTCACCGGCCGGGAGAACCTGATCCTGCTCGGCCGGCTGCTGGGCATGAAGCACTCGGCGGCCAAGGAGCGCGCCACCGAGTTGCTCGACGCCTTCGGCCTGACCGAGGCGGCCGGCAAGCTGGTCAAGCACTTCTCCGGGGGGATGCGCCGCCGGCTCGACATCGCCGCCAGCATCGTCGTCACGCCCGAGGTGATGTTCCTCGACGAGCCGACCACGGGCCTCGACCCCCGCTCCCGGAACCAGGTCTGGGACATCATCCGGTCCATGGTGGCGGGGGGCACGACGATCCTGCTCTGCACCCAGTACCTGGAGGAGGCCGATCAGCTCTGCGAGGGGATCGCGGTCATCGACAGGGGCAAGGTGATCGCCGAGGGGACGCCCGCCCAGCTGAAGGCGTCGGTGGGCTCCGGTTCGCTCCACGTGCGCCTGCTCGACACCGCGCAGCGACCGCGGGCCGCCGAGATCCTCGACGGGCAGCTGGGCGAGGTCACGCTCGAGCCCGATCCCGCTCGCCTGTCCGTGACCTGCTCCGACGGCGACCGGGCCGCAGCCGCACTCGGCGAGCTGACCCGGTCGGGCGTGCGGGTCGCCTCGTTCTCCCTCGGCCAGCCGAGCCTGGACGAGGTCTTCCTGGCCCTCACCGGCCACACCGCCGAAGAGGCGGAGGCCGGCGCCATCGACACCATCGACGAGGAGCAGGTGGTATGAGCGAACCGAAAGTGAGCGAACCAATGTGGCGCGCTTCGTCCGGCCGAAGGCCGGATGTCACGGATCTCATTGATGCGCCGTCCGAAGGGACGGTGCACCAATGAGCAAGCAGCAGACTGCGCAGGCCGACACGACCACCGACGCCGACCAGGCTGCGGTCCGACGGGCCATCTCGTCCACCGAACGCCCGCCCCGGGCGGGCCGGCTGTCGGCGGTCGTCACCTTCGGCTGGAGGGGGATGCTCAAGGTCAAGCACGTCCCGGAGCAGCTGCTCGACGTGACGATCACACCGGTGATGTTCGTGGTGATGTTCACCTACATCTTCGGCGGCGCCATCTCGGGGTCGACCAGCGAGTACCTGGACTACCTCCTCCCCGGGATCCTGGTGATGTCGGTCGTGTTCACCACGGTGTATTCCGGCGTGGCGCTCAACACCGACCTCACCAAGGGCGTGGTCGACCGGTTCCGCTCCCTGCCGATCTGGCGGCCGGCCCCGCTCTTCGGCTCGATGCTGGGCGACACCGTGCGCTACGTGCTGGCCGGCCTTGTGATCATCCTGGTGGGCGTGGCTCTGGGCTTCCGGCCCGACGCCGGCGTGGTCGGCGCGCTCGAGGCGCTGGCCCTCGTCGTGGCCTTCTCGTTCGGGCTCTCCTGGCTGTTCACCACGCTGGGCCTGGTGCTGCGCACGCCGACCGCGGTGCTCAACGCCGGGTTCATGGGGATCTTCCCCCTCACGTTCCTGTCCAACGTCTTCGTCCAGCCGGACACCCTGCCGGGGCCGCTGGAGGCCTTCGTCGACGTCAACCCCATCTCGATCCTCGCCACCGCGTCGCGGGACTCATGGCCGGGAACGCCCAGGCCAGCGACATCGTCATCGTGTTGGCGGTGGCGGCCGGGATCACCGCCGTCTTCGCCCCGCTGACCACTCGGCTGTATCAGCGAGGCTGACGGCTACTCCGCTTCCTCCACTACTCCACCACGACGAGCACGTCGCCGGCGCCGACGGTGTCGCCCACGACGACCCGGACGTCGGACACCCGGCCGGCACACTCGCTCGGCACCTCGTTCTCCATCTTCATGGCCTCGAGCACGCAGACCACCTGACCGAGCTCGACCGAGTCGCCCACCGCCACCAGCACGTCGACGATGGTGCCCTGCATCGGCGCCACGATCCGGCAGCCGCCGGCGGTGCCCCGCGGGCCGACGACCGCCCTTCGGCGGGGCGCCTGGCCCGCGGGCGCGGCGGCGGTCCCGCCCGACGTCACCGCCGACCCCTCCGGCAGCCAGACCCGCACGTCGTAACGCCGGCCCTCGACCTCCACGTGGACGGCCCGAGACTCGAGGGCGGCCTCACGCGACGCCGACACGGGCGGCCGAGGCGGGATGTCGGAGAAGTCGAGCCGTTCCTCGACCCAACGGGTGGAGTGGGTGGCGGCGATGAAGTCGGGGTGCTCGAGAATGCGCAGGTGGGCGGCCACGTTGGTCGTAACCCCTTCGATCGTCATCTCCCTGAGGACCCGCAGCATCCGTCGCCGGGCCTCCTCCCGGTCCCGGCCGTACGAGAGCACCTTGGCGATCAGGTTGTCGTAGTGCTGGCTGACGGCGTCGCCCTCGCCGTACCCGGCGTCGATGCGCACGCCGAAGCCGCCGGGTCGCGAGAACCGGGTGAGCGTCCCCGGCGACGGCAGGAACCGGCCGCCGGCCGGGTCTTCGGCGTTGATCCGGCACTCGAAGGCGTGGCCCCGAGGGGCGACGTCGTCCTGGGTGAAGGTGAGGGGATCCCCGGCGGCCACCCGCAGCTGCTCGGCCACCAGGTCGATGCCCGTAGCCAGCTCCGTCAGCGTGTGCTCGACCTGGAGCCGGGTGTTCATCTCCAGGAACCAGAACTCACCGTCCTGGTAGAGGAACTCGGCGGTACCGGCGTTCTCGTAATTGCAGGCCCGGGACACCCGAACGGCCGCCTCGCCCATCGCCAGCCGGACCTCGCCGGGCAGGCCGGGCGCCGGTGTCTCCTCGATGAGCTTCTGGTGACGGCGCTGGGAGGAGCAGTCACGCTCGCCCAGCCAGACCACGTTCCCGTGGGAGTCGGCGAAGACCTGCATCTCCACGTGGCGGGGCCAGTCGAGGTAGCGCTCGAGGTAGACGTCGGGACGGCCGAAGTAGGCCTGGCCCTCGCGCCGGGCCGCCTCCAGGGCCTCCTCGGCGCGGGCCGGGCGGTCGACGACCCGCATCCCCCGCCCGCCGCCGCCGAACGACGCCTTGATCGCCACCGGCCAGCCGTGGGCCTCGCCGAAGGCGACCACCTCCTCGGCCGACGTCACCTCCCCATCGGTGCCCGGCACCACCTGGACGCCTGCGGCGGTGGCCGTGGCCCGGGACGACACCTTGTCCCCCATCAGCTCCATGGCCTCGGGCGACGGTCCGACGAACGTCACGCCCTGGGCGGCGATGGCCCGGGCGAAGTCGGGGTTCTCGGAGAAGAAGCCGTAGCCGGGATGGACGGCATCGGCGCCGCTGCGGGCGATGGCGTCGAGGATGGCGTCGGTGTTGAGGTAGCTCTCGGTGGCCGTCTGGCCCCCGAGGGCGAAGGCCTCGTCCGCCAGCCTGACGTGCAATGACCGCCGGTCGAGGTCGGAGTACACCGCCACGGTGGCGATGCCGAGCTCGCGACAGGCCCGGATGACCCGTACCGCGATCTCTCCCCGGTTGGCGATCAGGACCTTGGCGAACATGTGTGGGCCTTATCGTGCGGGCGTGCTGAGGGCTCTCGTCGAGCGAACGCGGTTCGCCGGTGTCCGGTGGGTGGCCCAAGTTAGTTCCACCAACGACGAGGTGGCGGCGCTGGCCCGGGCCGGGGCGCCGGAGGGGGCGGCGGTCGTCGCCGACTGGCAGTCGGCGGGGCGGGGACGGAGGGGGCGGGCGTGGGAGGCGCCGGCCGGCTCGTCGCTGCTGGTCTCGGTGCTGCTACGACCGGCCGAGGGCGCGGCCCACCTGGCCCTGATGGCCGCCGGCCTGGCGGCGGTGGAGGCGTGCCGGGCCGCCGCCGGGATCGAGGCCGCGCTCAAATGGCCCAACGACGTGGTCGTGCCCGACGGCAAGCTCGGCGGGATCCTCTCGGAGACGCAGGGCGGCGGTGTCGTCGTCGGGCTCGGGCTGAACGTCGACTGGGGTGAGCACCCGCTGCCCGACGGCGCGGTGTCGCTGGCCGGGCTTGCCGGCCGTCGCGTCGAGCCGGTCGAGGTTCTGGTCCCCTACCTGGTCGCCCTGGACCGGCGCTGCGACCAGGCGGCGGAGACGGTCGTCGGCGACTGGCGGGCGGCGTGCAGCACGATTGGCCGGGACGTGCGGGTCAAGCTCCCCGACCGCACCCTCGAGGGCGTCGCCACCGGGGTCACCGACGACGGCCGGCTGTTGGTCGACGGGGTGCCGGTGTCGGCCGGCGACGTCGTGCACCTCCGCCCGGCGGACGCCTGAGGCCAGCGACGGCAGTCGAGCGTGCAAAAGACGGTGATGTGTGCGCTGACACACAGGCACCCCAACCCCGCCGAATAGCCCGGCGGGGCATTCCGGCAGCACCCTCTCCACCCTCATCCGCGAGCGCCCATAGCGCGCTATGCCCAGGAGTAGCCTCGGATCGTGCCCCCGCACCGTCGCGCCCCACGGATCGATCTGGACGAGAAGATCACGCTCGCTTCGGACGTATCGGCCCCGGAACTGCTGCGCCGGATGCTCGGCGTGGAGGATGCGTCGGAGGTCGAGCACGAACCAGCGGAGGGCGAGGACTGGTCCATGGGCACGGACGACACCTAAGTGTTGTGGACCGTAATTCCGGTCACGTATTCCTGGCGGGTCAGGCGGCGGCCCTGTGGTCTGGCTTGTCTGCAAGGCGTTCGAGGAGCTTGGTGAGGTCGCTGCGGGTGAACCTCCACTCGAAGGGCGTGGCGGTCTGCTCGTAGCGTCGCTCGAAGGCGGCCAGCCGGGACTCGACCTCGGCCAGGTCGGCGAAATCGTTGGGCGTGAGGACCTTGCGCTGGATGACGGAGAAGTAGATCTCGACCTGGTTGAGCCAGGAGGCGTGGACCGGTAGCTGTACGAGCCGGGCGTTGGGCCAGCGCTCGCGCATGCGGTCGACGGCGCGTTGACCGCGGTGGCTGCTGCCGTTGTCGACGACCCAGAACACCCGCCGGGCCGAGGCGTAGGGCTCGGTGCCCATGACCTGTTCGACCAGGCGGCCGAAGGGCTCGATGCCCGTCGTCGGCTCGCAGCGGCCGAAGACCTTGGCCCGGTGCACGTCCCAGGCCGCCAGGTAGGCCAGCGCCCCACCCCGGTCGTACTCGTGCTCGACCCGCATGTCGCGCCCGGATGCGGGTGCCAGCGTCGGGTGGCAGCGCTGGCGGGCCTGGATCGAGGTCTTCTCGTCGGCGGAGATCACGAAGTCCCGTTTGCCCAGGTCCTTGCCCTCCCAGGTGCGGGCGTAGAGGTCGAGCACCCGAGCGGCCTTGGCCTCGAAGTTCGGGTCCCGGGGAAAGATCCACGACCGGCTCCGCCACGGTCGGATGGCGTCCTCGGACAGCCACCGCCAGATCGTCGTGCCGGAGACCTCGGCGGCGATACCACGGGCGACGACCTCGATGGCGATGTCGGGGACGTGCAGGCGCGACAGCGGCACGCCCAGGCGGGAGGGGAGCTCACAGGCCAGGGCCTTGACCGCGACGACGACCTCAGGGGGGAAAGACCGGCGGTCGGCCACCCCGACGGCGCTCCTCCAGTCCGGCTAGACCCTGTTCGAAGTAGCGCTTGCGCCACTTCGACACGATCTCCCGGCGGGTGTCCAGGCGGGCCGCGATCTCGTCGTTGTCGAGCCCGGCGGCAGCCATGAGCACGATCTTGGCCCGGACCACATCCCGATACGGCAACGTATATCTGCGAGCCCGCGCTTCGAGTTCGGCTCGTTGCTCGGACGTCAGGGTCAGCGTGTACGGGCTCTTCCTGGGCATCGCTCCCCTCCGGCGGGGAGCCCATACGTTAGCGGAGGCCCCTGATTACGTGATCGTAGTTACGTGCTTGTACTTATGGTGGGATGCACTAAGTCCCAGTCGGTGCCTAAGCCTGGCCGTGTTGACCGCGGCACCCACGCTCAGGTGTGGGGAGTGTATGCGCCGGGATGGGCACAATCTGCGGGGCGGGGCTGGTGACCTTCTGGGCCGCGTCCAGCCTGCCGCTGTGGCCCATATTTGTGTTTGGTCCCTTGACGGTCATCTGTTTCGTTCTGGCTTGTGCGCCCCTGTTTGGTTACTGGCCTTACGGTTCCCCACTGGTTGGTTGGCCGGATGAGAGAGCCGCCGTTCGGGACCGAACGGAATGGGCGCCCAAAACGGCCAGTCTTAGCTTGGTTGCACCAGGGAAGACCGGGCTAGCCCTGACGTTGACTGCACCACCCCAAGGTGGCGTCTATAGATCAATGAAGGCAACAGTGATGTTGCGTCGTACGGCTGACGGCAAGACGTGGGGGCCAGTAACAGCGAAGCGGACAGGCAGGATGTTCGTCGGGTTCTTCCCTATGGACTTCCCGGATGCCACCTGGCCTATTTCGGAGGGCCGGTATTCATGCGAGTGGACCGTACGCGGTTGTACGTTCGTTGAGGACATCGATGTCCGGTTCCTACTCAACAACTGGTGCAATGTGTACAAGGTACGGACCCAAGCCACAGGCTGGCGCCGCGCTCAGAAGCGGCTCATCGCCAGGTTGCTGACGATCAATGCAGGCTTTACCGACGGCGACCCTCAGTGACCAGCGATCAGCTTGTATGTGAGCCTGCGTCCACCGGTCTGTCCCATGAGCCGCCCCATGCGAGCCGTGTCGGTCAGCTTCCGGGTGGTGTACCGGAAATCGAACTCGGCCAGGTAACGGGGAAGGTGCTCAACCGAGACGTGGTGGTGGGTTCCGTCGATGCTCCGCTTGAGTTGCGAAAAGAAC
This sequence comes from uncultured Acidimicrobiia bacterium, assembly GCA_963827345.1. Lineage (GTDB taxonomy): Bacteria > Actinomycetota > Acidimicrobiia > Acidimicrobiales > AC-14 > CAWGUU01. Next base: position 11,221 of record CAWHAN010000008.1, read on the forward strand.
CCTTCGGCCTGGTTCGTCGTGACGCTCCCACGCACGTACTCGCCTGCGCTGTGGTCGACGGACTGGTGGGACCGAAATTCCCGCCCCAGTTGCCCGTACCAGGCGCCTGCGTCGGTGTAGAGCGTGGACCCGGCCATATCCACCTGCGAGGCGATCACCTTGCGGAGAACGGCTCCGGTGACGTTGGGAACGACAGCCGAGCGAACCTCACCCGTGGTGGTGTTGATGAGCGAGAGAACCGGGGTCTTGTCGGTCCGGGCATTGCCACCCGCGGTGTACGCCACCGGCGCCGGGATGGCGGAGGCGTGGCGGTTGGAAGGCTTGCCGCCGATCCAGGTTTCATCGGCAACGATGGAGCCGCGCATGGTCTGCACCAGAGCGTCGGTCTTGGACGCTTCCCGCAGACGATGGAGCATGAACCAGGCGGTGCGACCACACACCCCGTACCGGCGCTCGACCTCACGAGCCGCCAGCCCGTTCTTGCAAGCCACCATGTCGAAGGCGACGAGAACCCAGGTGCGGAGGGCGACCTTCGTGCCGTGGAACACGGTACCCGTGAGCACCGAGAACTGCTTCCGGCAGGACAGGCACCGCCACACACGACGCTGAGTCTCGGCACCGGTTCGGGTCTTGCGGGATATGCCGTTTGTTGGCTCCACGAACGTCGCGCCATCGTGATCGCAATGCGAGCACACCGGGCCATTCGGCCAGCGAAGTTCCTCCATAAAGAGCCAAGCGTCGGCTTCGGTGCGGAGCCGATCCGCAATGGCTACAACCGTCATTCCCATAAGGCTAATTGTACGTATTGGGTGAGACAGTCAGCGGTGCGAGAGGCATGAACCAATATCCACGGCGTCAGTGCCTTGCATTCAAGACAACTTGGCAAGACTTCGTCCCGGTAACGATAGATCGCTTTTCTGCAACACGCACTCTTCCAAATCCCGGCGGTCGGGCAAAGCTCTCCTGTATGTGGCACGATGGCATCCTCCTAACGGGGGCCATCGGCGTCAGTCCTGCCGGTCAAGCAATGCTGACGCCGATGGTGATCTCTGTGGGCCACGCCGACGGAGAAAGCCGCCCGACACGGGGCGGCTTGGGGATGCTGGTACCCGCTACGATTGCGAGTACGGCTGGTCCGGGGGGCTATCCCGTGATCGGCCAACTCACTCGGATGCGTGGCCTGGGCGATCCAGACCACGCATCCTGCGCGTTGCCGTTTCGGGGGACCGTACGGCCGCTCGGGCTAAGTCCGCAGGGACAACCGGAGCGGGGCCATAGCGGTCCCTCTACAACATGGCTACCGAGCGGACCGACGTGTGCCGGGGGGCCGTCTCAGGAATCTGCTGATTTGGCCATGCCGGTCAGGAGCGGAGAGGGACCGCCTGACGCGAGAGGGGCCGAGGGGTCACGGCCTGTGTGTCAGCGCACACATCACCCAAAAGACTGCATATATTGTAGTTTTTTGCCCTCTCATGTGATGTCTCGGCGGATCCGGTGCCGTTAGGAACGTAACGGCGTCGCCCGCCGAGGGACGGAACGGACATGGCGTTGAAGAGCAGGGAACGCACCGACTGGAGCTCCGGGGCCGGCAGGGGCAGGGGCAGGGGTGGCGGTGGCGGGGGCGGCGCTGCGCTGGCCACGTCACTGGGTCTGCGGTTGCTGTTCATCCTGGTCCCGTTGGCGGTATTCGGCCTCCTGAAACCCGAAGTGGTGAAGGCCAGCGTCTCCAGCGGCCAGACCCTTCTCCGGGTCCTGGCTCTCATCGCCGGCTGGCTGGTGTTCTCGTGGCTCGTCGGCCGCTTCGTCCCGACCCCGGCGCTGCGGGTCGTCGCCCTGGCCGTGCCCGGGCTGGCCCTGGCCTGGGTCATCGTGCTGCCCTACTTCCGCGACGTCATGGTCGACGAGCCCGTCCCGGTGACAGCGGCGGCGCCGGCACCGACCTCCACCTCCCCGCCGCCCACCACCGCTCCTCCCACGACGCAGGCCGCGGCCGCCACCCCCACCACCCGCCCGCCGGCCACGGTCCCCACCACCCTGGCGACTCCCCCGCCGACTGCCGCGCCGGCCGCCGGCCCGTCCGCCCTCCTCACCGGCCAGTTCAAGGGGCTGGCCGGGCACCGGGGTGCCGGCACCGCCAACGTGCTCCTGCTCCCCGACGGGTCTCACGTCGTCCGGCTGGAGAGCCTGAACGTCTCCAACGGCACGGTCCGCGACTCTTCCTCGTGCCCGGCGCGGGCAGGACCTCGCCCGACGGCGGCACGTTCCTCGGCGACCTCAAGGGCAACATGGGCAACCAGAACTACCCGGTCCCGGCCGGTACCGACGTGAGCGGCCCGATGACCGTGCTCATCTGGTGCGACCCCTTCGTGGTGCCGATCGCCGGCGCCACCGTCGCCTGACGCCTGACGCCTGACGCCTGACAGCCGGCCGGCCGGCCACCCGGACTACGGGTCCAGGTCTCGATCCAGCAGGGCGGCGAAGGCGGCCGACGCAGCCCGGGCCAGCGGGCCGGGGGCGTCGGGGAGCAGCTTGCCGTCGACGGCTCGTATGGGCTGCACCTCCCGCGTGCTCGACGTGAGGAAGGCCTCGTCCACACCGGCGAGGTCGCCGACGGGCAGGTCCTCCTCGACGACGTCGACCACCTCGGTCACCAGGTCCCGTGTGACACCGGCCAGGCATCCCGCCGACAGGGGTGGCGTCAGCAGCCGCCCACCGACCCCCACGAAGATGTTGGTACCCGTCCCCTCGCACAGGTTGCCGGAGAGGTTGGCGAAGATCGCCTCACCCGCCCCCCGGTCCCGGGCGTAGGCGAGGGCCACCACGTTCTCGCCGTACGACACCGTCTTCACGCCGGCCAGCGCGCCCCGATCGTTGCGGGGCCAGGGGACGACGACCACGTCGGTCGTCTCCGGCCAGTCCGGGACCACTCCGACTGCGACGATCAGGGTCGGGCCCTGGTCGCCCCGGTCCGAGCCGAGCGGCGACGGCCCGCCGGTGAGGGTGATCCGCATGCGGCCGGCGTCCATCCGGTTGGCGGCGATCACCGCCGCCATCGCCTCCTGCACGACCTCCGGCGCCGGGCACGGCAGCCGCATGGCCGCCGCCGATGCCACCAGCCGGTCGAGGTGGCGGCGGCTGGCGAACGGCACCCCGCGGTAGACCCGGAGCGTCTCGAAGACACCGTCGCCGGTGAGGAGGGCGTGGTCGAACGCCGACACCTTGGCCTGGTCGGCGTCGACGAGGGCCCCGTCCAGCCACACGGTCATCGTCACGACGCTGGCGCACCCCCCCCGGCCACCGCCAGCAGGCGTCGGGCCTTCGAGCTCCGTCTCCTCCCATTCGCCGTCGGGATCGGAGTCCCACGTGATCCCGCCGCCCGTGCCGAGGTGCAGCTCCCCGTCCTCGACCCAGAACGTGCGGATGGCGACGTTGAGGTCGCCGGTTCCCGCGTCGGCGTCCACCCACCCGATCGCACCGCAGTACAGCCCCCGGGACACCGGCTCCAGGGCGGCGATGACCTCCAGGGCGGCGATCTTGGGCGCCCCCGTCACCGACCCGGGCGGAAACGTCGCGGCCAGCAGGTCGGCCCACCCCTTGCCCGGCCGGAGCCGTCCCCGCACGGTGCTCACCAGGTGCACCAGGCCGGGGTGTTCCTCTACCTCGCAGAGCCCGGGGACACCGATCGAGCCGTACTCGCACACCCGTCCCAGGTCGTTGCGGATCAGGTCGACGATCATCACGTTCTCCGCCCGGTCCTTGGCGCCCAGCAGGTCGGGCGACACCGCGGTGCCCTTGATCGGCCGTGACTCCACGGTGTCACCGCGGCGGGCGAGGAACCGCTCGGGCGACGCCGACGCGATCGACGTGCCGGCCGACGGCAGGCTCACCACGGCGGAGTGCGGCGCGGCGTGGGCCGCCTCGAGGCGCGCGCCGAGCCCCAGGATGTCGAAGCCGGGCGGGAGCGGTGCCGACAGGCGGCGGCACAGGTTGACCTGGTAGACGTCGCCCACGGCGATGGCCTCCCGTATGACGCCGACTCGCTTGGCGAAACCCTGCCGGTCGAGGCTGGAGGCCCACCGCGTCACCGGCGCCACGGTGGGAGGGGCGCCGGTGGCCGCGGGCCACCCCGCCGCCGGGCGGGACTCGTCGAAGCGGGCCAGGAGCGGCCGGCCGTCGAACGGCAGCACGACGATCCACGTGCCGGATCCGTCGAGGGCCTCGACGTCCGACGTCACGTCGGCCAACCCCGTGAACAGTCGGCCCCCGACGATGGCGACGTCCTCGGGGCCCCCCATGAGCCGCAAGACTACGGCGGGGCGGGCGGGGGGCGGCCCGAATCGGCTCCCCGGCAGCGATAGCCTCCGGGCGTGGGAACTGCCCTGAGGGGAGGACAGCCACGGGTCTGGTCCCCGCGACTATTGAAAATCGGCATCGCCCTGCTGGCGGTGTGCGTCGTCATGGCCGGCGGCGGCTACATCTACCTCCGCTGGCAGCTGGGCAAGATCAACCGCCTCGATCTCCCCGGGCTCAGCGACGAGGGCGAGGTCATGAACGTCCTGCTCGTCGGCTCCGACAGCCGGGCCAGGGTGACGGGCGACCTGGCCGAGACCACGGGCGACTCCAGCGAGGTCAGCGGCCAGCGCAGCGACACGATCATGGTCCTCCACGTCGACCCCAGGCAGAAGAAGGCGGCGATCTTCTCCATCCCCCGTGACCTCTACGTGCCGATCGCCGGCGAGGACTTCTCGGACAGGGTCAACGCCTCGTTCTCGCTCCACGGCGCCCAGGGCCTCATCGACACGGTCGAGGATGCGCTCCAGATCCCGATCAACCACTACGTCGAGGTCGACTTCGTGGGGTTCCGGGACATCGTCGAGGCCGTCGGAGGCGTCAACGTCTACGTCCCCGCACCGGTACGGGACGAGGTCAGTGGCCTGTACATCGACAACCCCGGCTGCGTCCGCCTCGACGGGGACCAGGGTCTGGCCTTCGTCCGCAGCCGCACCTACGAGACGTTCGAGTCCGGGAAATGGGAGGTCGACCCCACCGCCGACCTCGGCCGCATCCAGCGCCAGCAGGACTTCATCCGCCGGATGCTCCGCAAGGCCGTGTCCTCCGGGCTCACCAACCCACTGAAGCTGAACCGGCTCATCGGCATCGGCGTGCGCGACGTCACCCTCGACGACGAGATGTCGACGACGGATATCGTCAAGCTGGCGAAGCGGTTCAGGTCGCTGGACGCCGACACGGTCGACATGCTCACCTTCCCCACGACGCCGAAGACGATCTCCGGGAAGTCGGTGCTGGTCCTCAAGGACGCCGAGGCGCAGCCCTACATCGACAGGCTCAACGGGCTGCTGCCGCCCGAGGCGCCAGCGGCGGACGCGGTACGCCCCGAGGACGTGCGGATCAGGGTGCTCAACGGCTACGGCGGCGAGGGGGCTGCCGGGAAGGCCAGCACTGCCCTCACCGAGGTCGGGTTCAACGTGGCCGACAGGGGCGACGCCGACGCCTACAACTACCCCCACACGGTGATCCGGCACGCCAAGGGCAGCCGGCCCGCGGCCGACCTGCTGCAGCAGCACCTGAAGACGGCGGCGACCATCCAGGAGGACGTCTCCCTTCGCACCGTCGACCTGACGCTCGTGCTCGGCGGTGACTACGCCGGCGTCGTGGTCGACCCGACAGGGCCGCCGGCGGCCCAGGCGACGCCCACCACCGGCGCCAGCACCGATTCCACGGCGCCGGCCCAGGGCGCGGCCGCCGGGCCGTCGTGCTGAGCGGCCCCTCTGGCACGTCCCCCAGCTACTTCCCGTCGGTCCTCGCGCCCCGCGCCGCCGACGAGGACGTCAAGGACGGCGAGCCCGAGGGCCTGGAAGACGAGGGGCGGGCGGGCGAACCGGATCTGGCGGGCGCGGTCCCGCCCGGCGCGGTCCCGGCCGGCGAGGACCTGTTCGACCAGGGACCGGCCGACGAGGACCCGGACCACGAGGAGCTGGTCTACGAGGAGCTGGTAGAGCCGGTCCCGCCCGACGAGGACGACGCGGACCCGGACGACGCGGACTTGGCCGACGCGGACTTGGCCGACGCGGACTTGGCCGACGCGGACTTGGCCGACGCGGACTTGGCCGACGCGGACTTGGCCGACGAGGACCCGGCCGACGAGGACCCGGCCGACGAAGACGCAGCGGACGTGGACCTGGTCGAAGGCGGCCCGGCCGAGCCTGTGCCGGCGGGGCCGCTCTCGCCCGAGGGCGAAGGCGGCCCGGCCGAGCCTGTGCCGGCGGGGCCGCTCTCGCCCGAGGAGCCACCTGCAGGGCCGGCCCCGTCCGTGGAGGCGCCGGACGAGGGCGAGCCAACCAGGGCGTGGATCTGGGACGGCGAACCCGACGGGCTCTCCGACGGGCTCTCCGGAGGCGCCAAGTTCTTCGACGACGGGCCGGTCGGCGGGGACGACCACCCCCTGTACGACCTCGAGCCCGGCGCCACGTCGGTCCTGCCCCCGTTCGCCACGGCCAAGCCGTCGCCCCGCCGACGGGGAGCACGAACCAGCCCCGACGCCAGCGGGGACGGCGCCGGCCGGCGCAAGCGATCCTCCGGGCCGCCCCCGCCCCCGCCCTCCGGGCCGCCCCCGCCCCCCTCGCCCCCGCCCCCCTCGCCCCCGCCCCCGCCCTCCTCGCCCCTACGGCAGCCGCCACTCCCGCGGCAGTCGCAGCCCCCACGGCCGCCGCGCCCCCCGTCGAAGGTCCCCCGGGCGGTGCTGCTCAAGCAGCGGGCCCGCCGCCGCCGGGCGATCATCGGATTCACCTTCTTCACCGCCGCCTGCGTGTTCCTCACCGGCACCAGCTACCTCTACCTGCAACACAAGCTCGGCCAGATCCAGCGGGTCATCCTGCCCAACCTGGTGGAGGACCAGCCGGGCGAGGTCATGAACGTGCTGCTGGTCGGTTCCGACAGCCGCGACCGGCTGGAGGGCGAGGCCGCGCTCCAGGCGGGCAAGGGCCAGGAGGACGTCAACGGCGAGCGCAGCGACACGATCATGGTGCTCCACATCGACCCCCGCCAGGAACAGGCGGCGATCCTGTCGATCCCCCGGGACGTCGTCGTGCCCATCGCCGGCACCGACGTCGTCGACCGGGTCAACGCCGCCTTCTCCCGCGGGGGCGCCGAGGGCCTGATCGCCACCGTCCAGCAGTCGCTCGGCATCACCATCAACCACTACGTCGAGGTGGACTTCGTCGGCTTCAAGGACATCGTCGACGCCGTCGGCGGCGTGGAGATCTACCTGCCCCGCTGGGCGCGCGACTTCACCAGCGGGCTCGACCTGCCCAAGATCGGCTGCGTCTCGGTCAACGGCACCCAGGGCCTGGCCTTCGTGCGCAGCCGTCACTACGAGGAGCTCGTCGACGGGCAGTGGGTCACCGACCCCAGCGGCGACTTCGGTCGCATCAACCGCCAGCAGGACTTCATCCGCCGCATGCTCAAGAAGGCGCTCTCGGCCGGCATCACCAACCCGATCCAGCTGAACCGGCTCATCGGCATCGGGATCAAAGACGTCAAGATCGACCAGACGCTGTCCACCAAGGACATCGCCCTGCTCGCCCGCCGGTTCGACGACCTCGACCCGGACACGGTCCTCCAGTACACGCTGCCCGCTGTCCCCGCCTTCATCGACGGGAAGTCGGCCATGCGCCTCCAGGAGTCGGAGGCCGAGCCCTACATCGAGTTCATGAACGGCAACGTCTCGGCAGTGCAGCCGGTCGTCACCACGGCGCCGGCACAGACGCCGCTCACGCTGCCGGCGGACATCGAGGTACGGGTCCTCAACGGCATCGGCACCGCCGGCGCCGCCGGCACCGCGTCGACGGCGCTGAGGAACGCCGGGTACGTCGTGTCGGGCACCGGCGACGCACCCAGGGTGGCCCGCACCACGATCCGGCACGCGGCAGCCGACCTGGCCAAGGCCCAGACGCTCCAGGCCGCCCTCACGTCCGGAGCCGAGCTGAGCGTCGACGACGACGTCACCGGGGGCGGTGTGGTCCTGGTGCTGGGCGCCGACTACGCCGGCCTGAAGGGCGGGCCCACCACTCCTTCCACCCTCGCCGGCGAGGAGGGGGCGACCAGCACGACGGTCGCGGCCGTCTCGGACGCCGAGGTGCGGGTGCTGAATGGCATCGGCACCGCCGGTGCCGCGGCCAGGGCGTCGACCGCGCTGAAGGAAGCGGGCTACACCGTCTCGGGCACCGGCGACTCGTCGCGGGTCGGGCGCACCACCATCCGGCACCGGGTGGGGACCATGGCCCAGGCCAGGCAGCTGCAGGGATCGCTCACGAGCGGCGCCGAGCTGGCGATCGACACCGGCCTCGCCGAGGGCGACCTGGTCCTCGTGCTCGGCGCCGACTACGAAGGCCTCAAGGGGGCGGCCGCCGACGGCAACGTGCCCGTGGTCACCACCACGACCTCCATCGCCCCGCCGGCGACCGTCGCCATCGACCACAACACCGACTGCTGACGCGGCGGGCTCGTCCGGGGCGACCGCTTCGCCGGTGGCCGGCCGGTTCCCCTACCGTGGGCGCGGTGAGACTTCTCGTGACCGGCGGCGCCGGGTTCATCGGCTCCAACTTCGTCCGCTACTGGTGCGAGGCCCATCCCGACGACCGCGTCGTCGTCTACGACCTGCTCACCTACGCCGGCAACCCGGCCAACCTGGACGGGCTGCGGGACAGGATCGGCTTCGTCAGGGCCGACATCGGCGACGTGAAGACCGCCACCGAGACGCTGCGCGACGAGGGCATCGACGTGGTCGTGAACTTCGCCGCCGAGTCCCACAACAGCCTGGCCGTGCTCGACCCCACCCTGTTCTTCCGCACCAACGTGCTCGGCACCCAGGCCATGCTGGAGGCGTCCCGCACCGTCGGGGTGGAGCGCTTCCACCACATCTCGACCTGCGAGGTCTACGGCGACCTCGACCTCGACACCGACGACGTCTTCACCGAGGACTCCCCCTACCGGCCCCGCACGCCCTACAACGCCTCCAAGGCCGGAGCCGACCACGCCGTCCGGGCCTACTACGAGACCTACGAGCTGCCCGTCACGGTCACCAACTGCTGCAACAACTACGGCCCGTACCAGTTCCCCGAGAAGGTCATCCCCCTCTTCACCTGCAACGCCCTCGACGACAAGCCCTTGCCCCTATATGCGTCGACCCAGAACCGCCGCGAGTGGCTGCATGTCGTCGACCACTGCCGGGCGGTCGAGGTGGTCCTGTGCGAGGGGAAGGTGGGCGAGACCTACCACGTGGGCAGCGGCGTGGAGCGCAGCATCGCCGAGATCGCCGACGGGGTGCTGGCCGAGCTGGGCAAGCCCTCCACCCTCAAGACCATCGTGTCCGACCGCCCCGGCCACGACCGCCGCTACCTCCTCGACTCGTCGAAGATCGCCAGCCAGCTGGGCTGGAAGCCGACGGTGTCGTTCGAGGAGGGGCTGGCCGAGACGGTGGCCTGGTACGCCGGGAACCGCGACTGGTGGGAGCCGCTCATGGGTCGGTCGCCGGTCGTGGAGGGCACCGCGTGGGAGGACCAGCCCTGGGAGGGCCGCCGGCGGCGCAGGACCCAGGCGGGCCGTCCACCCCCACCGGCTGATGCGCGTCCTCGTCACCGGCGCCGGCGGCCAGCTGGGCCGGGAGCTCGTCGACGCCTTCGACGCCCCCCACCGCGAGGTGGTGGCCTGCGACCGGGACGTCCTCGACGTGTCGAACCGCGACGAGTGCCTGCAGGTCGTCGCCACCGTCGGCCCGACGTGGTCGTCCACGCCGGCGCGTGGACCGACGTCGACGGCTGCCAGACCGACCCCGACAAGGCCTGGAGGGTGAACGCCCTGGGCACCCGCCACGTGGCCGAGGCCGCCCGTCTGGCCGGCGCCCGGGTCTGCTACATCTCGACCGACTACGTGTTCGACGGCACCGCCACCCGGCCCTACACCGAGTGGGACACACCGAACCCGCTCTCCGTCTACGGGCGGTCCAAGCTCGGAGGCGAGGCGGCCCTCGGCCCCGGCGACGTCGTCGTGCGCACCTCCTGGGTGTGCGGGCGCCACGGCCGCAACTTCGTCAAGACCGTCCTGACCAGGGCGGCGGCCGGCCAGCAGCTGTCCGTCGTCGACGACCAACACGGCTGCCCGACCTTCGCCGACGACCTCGCCGGCGCCGTCCGCGACCTCGTCGTCAGCCGCCGCCCGGGTGTCTTCCACGTGACGAACCAGGGGGCCACCACCTGGTACCGCTTCGCCGCCGACATCGTCGCCGCCGCCGGTCTCGACCCCGGCCTCGTGCGGCCCATCACCACCGCCGAGATGGACCCGCCCCGGCCCGCCGCCCGTCCGGCCTACGGCGTGCTCGACAACGCCGCCCTCCGCCTGTCCGGCCTCCCCCTGCTCGACGACCACCACGTTCCCCTCGAGCGCCTGGTGAAGGAGCTGACGGCGTGAACCAGCCAGCTGGTGCCGCACAGCGGTGTCTGGCCCCGCTGTGTGGCACCAGTTCGCTCGGGCTCGGGCTCGGGGCCGGTCGGTGAGCACCATCGCCGTCATCGGCACCGGCTACGTCGGGCTGACAACGGGGGCCTGCTTCGCGTCGATCGGCCACCGGGTCGTGTGCGCCGACGTGGTGGTGGAGAAGATCGAGGGGCTGCGGCGAGGGGAGGTCCCGATCCTCGAGACCGGCCTGCCCGAGCTGGTCCGGGCCGGCATCGCCGGCGGTCGCCTGAGCTTCGTCGTCGGCGCCGCCGCGGCGGTGGCCGGCTGCGAGTTCGTCTACCTGTGCGTGCCGACGCCCCAGGGCGACGACGGGTCGGCCGACCTCTCCTACATCCGGGCGGCGGCGACCGAGATCGCCCCCCACCTGGAGCCGGAGGCCATCGTCGTCAACAAGTCGACGGTGCCCGTCGGCTCGACCCACGTGGTCGAGGCGGTGCTGGGCAGGGACGACATCAAGGTGGTCTCCAACCCCGAGTTCCTCCGCGAGGGCTCGGCCGTCCACGACTTCCTCCACCCCGACCGGGTCGTCATCGGCGCCGAGGACCAGGCGGCCGCGGCCCGGGTGGCCACCCTCTTCGAGTCCCTGGGGGCGCCGGTCCTGGTCACCGACCCGGCGTCGGCGGAGACCATCAAGTACGCCTCCAACGCCTTCCTGGCGGCCAAGGTGTCGTTCGTCAACGCCATCGCCGCCGTGTGCGAGGCGGTCGGGGCCGACGTCCGCGACGTCCTGCTGGGCATGGGCTACGACAAGCGGATCGGCTTCGAGTTCATGAAGCCGGGGCCCGGGTTCGGCGGCTCGTGCTTCCCGAAGGACACCTCGGCCCTCGTGCGGATCGCCGAGGACGCCGGCTACGACTTCGGCCTGCTGCGGGGCGTCAGCCAGGTCAACGCCGACCAGTTCGAGCGGGTGACGGCGAAGGTCGTGAGGATGGCCGGCGGGTCGGTGGACGGCGTCGGGATCGCGGGCTGGGGGCTGACGTTCAAGGCCCGCACCGACGACCTCCGCATGTCCCCGGCGCTCGAGGTCCTCCACCGGCTGGTGAAGCAGGGCGCCGTCGTCCGGGCCTACGACCCGGCGATCCCCCCCGGCAGCGGCCGGGCTGAACTCGAGCGGCCCGGCCTCGACGGCATCGAGGTGTGCGCCGACGCCTACGGGGCGTGCGACGGGGCCGAGGTGCTCGTCGTGCTCACCGAGTGGGACGAGTTCCGCCGGTTGGACTTCGCCAAGGTGGCCGGGCTGCTGCGGCCGCCGCCCAGGGTCGTCGACGCCAGGAACCTGCTCGACCCGGCCGCGCTGCGCCGGCGGGGGTTCACCTACGAAGGGATCGGGCGCTGACCGACATGGCGGACGAATCGAGGACGCCAGGCAGATCGGGGACGGCAGGCGACGAGACCGGGACGAGCGAGACCCGACCACGGCGGATCGTCGTCACCGGAGGCGCCGGCTTCCTGGGGTCCCACCTGTGCCACCGGCTGGTCGAGCGGGGCGACGAGGTGGTGGCGATCGACAACCTGCTCACCGGCTCCCTCGACAACGTGGCCGACCTGTTCGCCCACCCCAACTTCACCCTCCAGCACCACAACGTCAGCGATTTCGTCCACGTGCCCGGTCAGGTCGACGCCGTGCTCCACTTCGCCAGCCCGGCGTCGCCGATCGACTACCTCGAGCACCCGATCCCGACGCTGAAGGTGGGCAGTCTCGGCACCCACAACATGCTCGGCCTGGCCATGGCCAAGGGCGCCCGCTTCCTGCTGGCGTCCACCAGCGAGGTGTACGGCGACCCGCTCGTGCACCCCCAACCCGAGAGCTACTGGGGCAACGTCAACCCCGTCGGCCGAGGGGCGTCTACGACGAGGCCAAGCGCTTCGCCGAGGCCATCACCATGGCGTACCACCACTTCCACGGCCTCGAAGTAAGGATCGTGCGGATCTTCAACACGTTCGGCCCGCTCATGAGGCCCGACGACGGGCGGGCGGTGTCGAACTTCCTCACCCAGGCCCTGGCCGGCACGCCGATCACGATCTACGGCGACGGCAGCCAGACCCGCAGCTTCTGCTACGTCGACGACGAGATCCGCGGCATCCTGGCCCTGCTCGACTGCGACTACACCGGTCCGGTCAACATCGGCAACCCCGACGAGTACACGATCCTCGACCTGGCCACGCTGGTCCTGGAGGTCACCGGGTCGACGTCGGAGCTGGTCTTCGAGCCCCTGCCCGTCGACGACCCCCGGGTGCGGCGCCCCGACATCTCCCTCGCCCGCCAGCTCCTCGGATGGGAGCCCGAGGTACCGCTCCGCGAGGGCCTGGCGCGCACGGCCAAGTGGTTCATGACCGGTGGGTGAGGAGCCGAAGCCCGAGCGGCTGCTGCCAGAACGACTCCTGCCAGACCGGCTGCTGTCGGTGATCGTGCCGGTGTTCAACGAGCGGGCGACGGTGGCCGAGATCGTCCGCCGCATGCGACGGGTCGAGCTGCCGGTCGACCTCGAGATCATCATGGTGGACGACGGCTCGTCCGACGGGACCGAGAAGATCCTGGCCGCCCTGGAGGACTCCACGGTCCAGGTCGTCCGCCACGCCGTCAACCTCGGCAAGGGGGCGGCCATGCGGTCGGGGCTGGCGGCCTCCCGCGGCGACCTGGTCCTGATCCAGGACGCCGACCTGGAGTACGACCCCCAGGACTGGCGGGCCCTGCTGGAGCCGATCCTGCAGGGGGGCGCCACCGTCGTCTACGGCAGCCGTTTCCCCGACGGTCGGGGCCGCACGTCCGGCTGTCCACACGCGTCGGGAGCCGATGCATGTCGGTGGCCGCCGACCTGCTCTTCGACACCAAGCTGTCCGACATGGAGTGCGGCTACAAGATGTTCGACCGCCAGGCCCTCGACGGGATCATCATCGAATCCGACCGCTTCGACTTCGAGCCCGAGCTCACGGCCAAGGTGCTCCGGGCCGGCGGGCGCATCCACGAGGTGCCCGTCTCGTACACGCCGCGGGCGAACGACGAGGGCCGCAAGTTCTCCTTCGGGGACCGGTTCCACACCCTGTGGGCGCTCGTCCGCTTCCGTTGGAAGCCGCGATGAGCGAGGTGCCGAAATGGATGTGACGGCGGTCATCGTCAACTTCAACACTCGCGACTACCTCATCGAGTGCGTGCGCAGCCTCCGTGCCGACGGCGTCGAGAGGGTCGTCGTCGTCGACAACGCGTCGGCCGACGGGTCGCTGGACGCCCTGAGCAGGTCGGACCCGAAGGCCGAGGTGGTGGCCACGGGCGCCAACCTGGGCTTCGGCGTCGCCGCCAACCTCGGCGTGTCCTCGACGGGCTCCGAGTACGTGCTCATCCTCAACCCCGACACCGTCGTCGAGCCGGGCACGGTCAAGGCCCTGTCGGAGGCCCTCGAGCGCGATGCCACCCTCGCCGTCGTCGGCCCCCGGATCCACAACGTCGACGGCACGCTGTACCCGTCGGTGCGGCGCTTCCCCAACCTGGGCGTGGCCGTCGGCCACGCCTTCGTCGGGCTGTTCCGGCCCGACAACCGCTTCACCCGCAGCTACCGCATGCTCGACTGGGACCACGACAAGGCCTGCCCCGTCGACTGGGTGTCGGGCACCTGCATGCTGGTGCGCCGGTCGGCGTTCGAGGCGGTCGGCGGGTTCGACCCGGCCTTCTTCATGTACGTCGAGGACGTCGACCTCTGCTGGCGGCTGTGGCGGAGGGGGTGGACCGTCGGCTACGAGCCGGGCGGCCTGGTGACCCACACGATCGGCGGATCCAGCCAGCTCACCCCCTACCGGATGATCCTCGCCCATCACCGGTCGCTGTACCGGTTCGCCGACCGTACGACGGAGGGTCGACGGCGGATGATGCTCCCTGCGGTGGCCGCCGGCCTGGCCGTCCGCACCGTCCTGGCCTGGGCCCGGCACGGCGTCGACCACACGGTTCCGGCCGCTCGCTGAGCCTCCCCGATCTGAGTACGCGACGCCGTCCTAGTAGCTTCGGAGACCGTCATGGGAAAGGCATCCTCCAGCAAGAAGGTCTCCAGAGCAGCGCGCACCGGCGGCGGGCGTACCCGCCGCGGGGCGTCGTCGCTGGCCTGGCCGGTCATCATGAGCGTCGTCGTCGTGCTCGGCGTCGCCGGCATCGTCTACTCGCGCGACCAGCGTTCGCCCGAGGACACCCCGCCGCGGGCCGCCATCGCCGGCAGGGAGGGTGACCACTGGCACTCGGCCCTCGGGTTCGACATCTGCGGGACGTTCGCGTCGCCGCTCACCACACCCACCGACCCGCTCGGCATCCACACCCACGACGACGGCGTCGTCCACACCCACCCGTTCAGCTCCCGCTCGGCCGGCACCAACGCCAGGCTCGGCCTGTACTTCGAGACGGCGAACGTCAAGGTGAGCTCCGACGAGATCGAGATCCCCGGCCAGATCAAGAAGAACGGCCAGGAGTGCGACGGCAAGCCGGCCAAGGTCCAGGTCAAGGTGTGGCAGAGCCGTGACCCCGCCGACGAGGGCACCATCTTCGTCGGCGACCCCAACGACATCCGCCTCGGCGACAACCAGCTGATCACCGTGGCGTTCGTCCCCGAGGGCACCGACATCCCCCGCCCGCCGTCGGAGGCCAACCTGGACAAGCTCACCGACCTCGGGCCCCAGCCGACGACGACCCTCCCGGCCGAGGGCGAAGCCACCACCGTCCCAGCCGAGGGCGCAACCACGACTGCCCCGGCCCCGCCACCCGACCAGGCCCCGCCAGCCGACCAGGCCACCACCACTCCACCACCGGCGCCCTGATGGCGGGGCGGGCGGGACACCGCCTGGTCTCCAACCTCCACTGATGGCTCTCCGTGCCATCGTGCTCCTGGGCGGCGCCGGCACCCGCCTGCGGCCGCTGACCCTGGCGGTGCCGAAGCAGGCGCTGCCGATCGTCGAGGTGCCGATGATCGAGCGGGTCCTCGACCACCTGGCCGCCCACGGCGTCACCGAGGCGATCCTCTCGCTCGGGTACCTCCACGACGCCTTCGTCTCCCTCTTCCCGGGTGGCACCTACGGCGGCGTCACCGTCACCTACGCCATCGAGCCGGAGCCGCTCGACACCGGCGGCGCCATCCGCTTCGCGGCGGTGTCGGCAGGCATCGACGAGCGCTTCCTCGTCGTCAACGGCGACATCCTCACCGACCTCGACATCACCGCCATGCTGGCGTTTCACGCCTCCCGAGACTCGGCCATCGCCACCATCGCCACCTCGCCGGTCGTCGACTCGTCGGCGTTCGGGCTCGTGCTCAGCGACACGACGGACGGCTGCGTGTCGGCGTTCCTGGAGAAGCCGGCGGCCGACCAGGCCGGGCCGGCGACGTCAACGCCGGCACCTACGTGTTCGAGCCCGAGGTCATCGGGCGAATCGCCGACGGCCGCCGGGTGTCGGTGGAGCGGGAGGTCTTCCCCGGCCTCGTCGCCGAGGGGACGATCTACGCCTTCTCGTCGCCCGACTACTGGACCGACACCGGCACGCCGACCCAGTACCTCCAGGCCCAGCTCGACCTGGTGTCGGGGCGCCGTCCCGGCCCGCCGGCGCCCGGGGCGGTGCAAGGCGGCTCGGGCGTGTGGACCATCGGCGACGTCGTCGTGGATGGCGACGTCGAGGCCCCCGCGCTGCTGGCGGCCGGCGCCAGCGTGGCCGCCGGCGCCCGGGTCGTGAGCTCGGTCCTGGGGGCGGGAGCGGTGGTGGAGGCCGGGGCCACGTCGAACGGTCGATCCTGCTGCCCGGTTCCACGGTGAGCCCGGAGGCCACGGTGACCAGCTCGATCGTCGGTCCCGGAGCGGTCATCGGGGAGGGGGCGGTCGTCAGCGGTCACAGCGTCATCGGCGGGGGGATCAAGATCGAGCCCGGCCGTCACGTCGACGGCGAGCGCGTCCCCGACGGAGCCTGAGCGAGCCCTTGCACGCCATGGTCACCGGCGGCGCCGGCTTCATCGGTTCGACCCTGGTGGACCGGCTGCTGGCGGAGGGGCACACCGTCGACGCCGTCGACGACCTCTCCTCCGGAGCCCTGTCCAACCTGGCCGAGGCCAGGGGCACCGCCGGCCACGCCCTGACCTTCCACCACATCGACATCCGTGAGCCGGCGATCGTCGAGCTCATGGCCAGGCGCAGGCCCGAGGTCGTGTTCCACCTGGCCGCCCAGGCGGACGTGCGGGTGTCGGTGGCCAGGCCCGTCTTCGACGCCGAGGTCAACGTGATCGGCACGCTCAACGTGGCCGAGGGGGCGCGGGCCGCCGGCAGCCGCAAGATCGTCTTCGCCTCCAGCGGCGGGACGCTCTACGGCGAGCCCGACGAGCTCCCGGTGCGGGAGTCGGCGCCGCAGCGGCCACTGTCGCCCTACGGGGTCGCCAAGAAGGCGGCGGCCGACTACCTGGCCGCCTACCGGGAGCTGCACGGCATCGAGTTCACCGCCTTGGCCCTGGCCAACGTCTACGGGCCCCGCCAGGACCCTCACGGCGAGGCGGGCGTCGTCGCCATCTTCGCCGGCCGCCTGCTGGCCGGCGAGGGCTGCACGATCTTCGGCACCGGCCAGCAGACCCGGGACTTCGTCTACGTGGACGACGTCGTCGACGCCTTCGCCCGGGCCGCGTCGCGCGGGTCCGGCCTGCTCATGAACATCGGCACCGGCGTCGAGACGTCGGTCAACCGCCTCTACCAGGCCATGGCCGACGCCGCCGGGGTGGTCCTCCCGCCGACGTACGCCCCGCCCCGCGCCGGCGAGCTGGCCCGGTCGTCCCTCGACCCCGGCCGGGCTTCCATCCACCTGGGCTGGGAGCCGTGGACGACCCTCGAGCAGGGCACCGCCGAGGTCCTCCGCTGGTTCGCCGCCCGCCTGCCCGCCCGCTGACGATCCCCTGCACCGAACCGGTGACACACAGCGGCACCCGCCGCCGTTCTCCGTCACCGGTTCACCCCCTCCAGCGAACCGGTGACACACAGCGGCACCCGCCGCCGTTCTCCGTCACCGGTTCGTTGAGGCCGTTAGCGTTCCAGCCGTGACGTGGCTGTGGCCGCTGGTGCTCGCGGCTGCCCTGGGCCTGTTCCTCGTGCCCGGCTTGGTGGGGGCTGGCCTGTTCCGCCGCCGCTGGCAGGCGTTCCCGTCGTATGCCACGGCCCTCGTGGCGGTGACCGTCTCGTGCAGTGTTGGGTACGCCGTGTTCTGGGCCTACTTCGTCGACCACCGGTTCGGGCGGGGCGTCGCCATCGGCCTCCTGACCGCCAGCGTGCTGGCCGCGGTGGTGCCGTCGCCGGTGCGGCGGCTGGTCTTCGAGACGGCCCGGTGCCGGGAGGTGGTGGTCCCGGTTGCGCTCATGTTCGTCGTGGCCGTGTTCTACAACGCCGTCCTGTTCGCCCACTCGCCGGAGACCCCTGTCGAGCTGCGGGCGCAGCGCCACCTCACCGCCGCCGGCCTGGCGCCCGACAACGTCCTGCCCTTCCTGTTGGCGGAGCACCTCTACGACGGCACCGACCCGAGGGCGCTCCTCGACGACTGGAGCAGCAGCGACCGCCCGCCCCTCCAGGCCGGCGTGGTGCTCACCCAGCTCCCCCTGGCATCGGGCCTGGGACGGGCCCACCTCCACTACCAGCTCCTCGGCACCGTCCTGCAGTGCTCGTGGATCCCGGCCGTCTGGGCGCTCTGCGGCGCCGCCCGGTTCTCGCGACGGGCCACCGCGTTCGCCCTCGGAATGGCGGTGTTCTCCGGCTTCTTCTTCATCGACAGCGTCTTCGCCTGGCCCAAGCTGCTGGCGGCGTCGCTGGTGGTCCTGGCCTACGTGCTCCTCCTGGGCCGCGACCCGCCCTCCGCGCCAACCGTCGCCCTTGCCGCGCTGGGCGTGGGACTCGGGCTCCTGGCCCACGCCGGGGTCGTGTTCACCCTGGTCCCACTGGCCGTGGTCGTTGCCGTCCGGTGGCTCCAGTCGAAGCCGCGGCCGGGGCTGCCGGCTCTCGCCGCCGGCGCCTTGGTGCTCGCGGTGCTGGTCGCGCCGTGGTCGGCCTACACGCGGTTCTACGACCCCCCCGGCAACAAGCTGTCGAAGCTGCACCTGGCCGGGGTGACCGGTGACGACGACAGGACGGTGGCCGAGTCGGTCGTCGACGCCTACTCGGAGGCGGGACTAGGCAGGGCGGCGGAGAACAAGCTCGAGAACGTGCGGGCCCTCGTCGGCCCCCGTCCGACCTGGCCCACCCTGTCGGACGCCGGGATCGCCGAGCTGCGCGACACCGAGCTGTCCCACGTGGCCCGATCGCTCGGCCTGCTCAACCTGGGCTGGGTCGGGGCCGCAGCCTGGCTCGTGCGCCGCCGGACGCCGAAGGACGACCCGGCGGCCGCCGAGTGCCTGACCCTGCTGGCCGTCGGCGTCGCCGGCCTGGCCGTCTGGGCCCTGCTCATGTTCGGACCGGGCACCACCCTCGTCATCCAGGGGTCCTACGCAACCATGCTCCTGCTCTGGGTCGGCCTGGCCGGCGTCATCGGCACGTGGTCGAGCCGGTGGGCGGTGGGCCTGATAGCCGTCCAGGTCGCCTGGTTCATCGTCGCCTGGGCCCTCGGGCTACCGGGGCAGGGCCAGCCGGTCGACGTCGCCGCCGCGGCCTTGGCCGTCGTCAGCGGCGGAGCCTGCCTGGCCCTGCTGTGGCGGCTCGCCCTGTCCCCCGACCAAGCGGCGACGACCGGTGCCGAGCCCGCGGTCACGGTCTCCAGCGACCCGACCAGCCGGGAGCCGACCCGGCGGTAACGCCCTGCACCAGCACATGTCCCGGCCAAGTCGGGACACCGGCCCCGTGACGGTGGGACGCCGGTCCCCTCATTCTTCCCACAGCGCAGCTCCACACGGAGCCTGGAACGAGGGGAGACGTCATGAGGACGAGGTCGCGATTCGGAATTGCCACTTGTATCGCGGCGGCGAGCGCGTCGATGGTGGCCACGGCGGTGTTCCCGGGCACCGCCCACGCCACCCTGCGGACGAACGCGGTGCAGTCCGGGCGGGCGTGGGTGGCGTTCAACGGTGACGGCACGGCCGACTACTGCCGGCGGGTGGGGAACGCCTGGGACATGCGAGTCCAGTGCACCGTCTCCACCGGCGCCGGCTTCGGGACGTCCTTCGCCTCGACGGCCATGGACACCGGCTACGACGCCGGACGGTCCTGGGCCGACCTGAATGGCGATGCCAAGGCCGACTTCTGCAGGGTCGTCGACGACTGGGGCCTTCGTGCCCGCTGCACCACGTCGACCGGCAGCGGGTTCGGGACGACGGTCAGCTCGGGAACGCTCGACCCCGGCTACGACAGCAGCCGCGGCTGGGCCGACGTCAACGGCGACGCCAAGGCCGACTACTGCCGGGTCGTGGACGCAGGCGGGCCCCGACTGCGCTGCACGCTGTCCACCGGCGGCGGGTTCGGCACCACGATCAGCTCCGATCCCGTCGACCCCGGCTACGACGCCGGACGGGCGTGGGTCGACGCCAACGCCGACGGCCGGGCCGACTACTGCCGGGTCGTCGGCGGCTGGTTCAAGAACGTCTCCTGCACGCTGTCGACGGGGAGCGGGTTCGGCACGACGTTCACCTCGGGTGCGCTCGACGCCGGCTACGACGCCGGCCGGGCGTGGGCCGACTTCGATGCCGACGGGCGGGCCGACTACTGCCGGGTCGTCGGCAGCTCGAACTTCCACGACAGCAAGGTCCAGTGCACCCTGTCCACCGGCGCCGGGTTCGGGTCGACTCCGACGTCCGACATGCTCGACTGGGGCTTCGACGCCGGCCGGGCCTGGGTGGACTTCAACGGCGACCGGCGAGCCGACTACTGCCGGGTCGTCGTCGCCAGCCAGATCCAGTGCCACCTGTCCGCCGGCACCGGCTTCGCCACCTTCGGCCCCTTCTCCGGCGTGCTGGACACGGGATACGACTCGGGGCGAGCATGGGCCGACTTCAGCGGCGACGGGCGGGCCGACTACTGCCGCAGGGTCGGCGACAGCTGGAACTCCCGGGTCGAGTGCACCCTCTCGACGGGGAACGGCTTCGGCCTGACCCACACGTCGGGCACCCTCGACTGGGGCTACGACAACTGACCGGGCGCTCCGGGCGAAACGGGCGCAGGCCACCGCGACGGTGACCTGCGCCCGTCTTCGCGTCAGCGGAACAGGTCCTCGGTGGGCGGTCGCACAAGCTCGGACCGTACCGAGCCCTCCCGCAGCCAGCCCGCGTCCACCCCCCGGACCACCGCCGCCGGGATCCCGGCGGACTTGCCCATGACCAGCTCGGCGGCGCCGGCCAGCTCGTCGGCCACCGCCACCTCGGTGACGAGGAGCTCGTGGCCCAGGGCGTCGGTCGTGCCCCGGAGGTCGACGATGGCGGCGATCCCGGCGCACCCGAGGGCGACGTTCACCAGCCCCCGCCGCCACGCCCGCCCGAACGTGTCCGACACGATCACGCCTACATCCACTCCGGCCTTGCCCCGCAGGCCGTCGCGGATGCGACGGGCCGAGCGGTCGGCGTCGACGGGCAGCAGCGTGGCCCAGCCGTCGGGGACGTTGGACAGGTCCACGCCCGAGTTGGCGCACACGAACCCGGCCCTGGTCTCGGTGATCACCAGGTCGCCCCGGCGCCGCAGCACCCGCACCGCCTCGGCCTCGGCCAGCGCCACCCGGGCCCGGCGGTCGGACGGGTCGACCTCCACCATCCGGCCCTCCGCCTTCGACACGACCTTCTGGGCCACCACCACCACGTCGCCGTCCTGCAGCGCGACCGACCCGGCAGCCAGCAGGTCGGCCACCCGGTCCCCCGGCCGTACCTCCGGCAATCCCTCGACCGGGATGATCTCCAAGCCGGTCACGTCACGACCCGAGGACGGCGGCGGCCAGGGCCACGGCCTCGGCCCGCCCGTGCATCACCGCCGGCGTCACCACGCACCGCAGCCCCTCGGCCTCCACCGCCCCGGCCAGCCACCCGTCGGCCTCGTCGACGACCAGCACCGACGCCAGCGGTGCGTACATGCGGGCCACGCCGACCACGGAAACGTCGTGGCCCAGGTCGGAGAGCAGGCGGGCCGCGGGGCCCTTCAGGGCGGCGCCGGCGACGATGGGCGACACCGCCACCACCTGGTCCCGCCGGGCGGCAACCGCAGACCGGATCCCCGGTACGGCCAGGATCGGGTCGATCGACACGATGGGGTTGGACGGGCAGACGACGATGCGGTCGGCGGCGGCCAGCGCGTCCAGCACGCCGGGCCCCGGCCGAGCCGACTCCGCCCCCGCGAACCGCACCGCCGACACCGGGACGTCGAAGCGCCGCCGCACGAAGTAGTCCTGGAAGTCGATCTCGCCCTCGCCGGTCACCTCAACCCGGGTGGCCACCGGGGCGTCGGTCATCGGCAGCAGCCTCGAGCGAAGGCCCCACGCGGCCACGATCTCGGCCGTCACCGCCGACAGCGCCGCGCCCTCGCCCAGGCGCCGGGTGCGGTACAGGTGGGTTGCGAGGTCTCTGTCGCCCAGCCGGAACCAGGTCAGGTCGGTGCCGTACCGGTCGAGGGCGGCCATCGCCGCCCACGTCTCACCCTCCAGCCCCCAGCCGGTCGCGGGGTTGACGGCGTCGGCCAGCGTGTAGGTGACCGTGTCCAGGTCGGGGCTGACGTGCAGGCCGTGGACCACGAAGTCGTCGCCGGTGTTGACCACCGCCACCACGTCGGCAGGGTCGACGACCTCGACGATGCCCCGCAGCAGCCGGGCCGCCCCGACCCCCCCGGCCAGCGCGGCGACGGCCATGGCGATCGAGGCTACCGCCCGCACATCTTCGAGGCCACGGCGCAACCGGCGTGCGACGGGCCGGTATCGTCTCGGGACGGGGATGGGCGCCCCGACAAGGCTCGGGGAGGGCTGCTTGAAGTTCGGCTGCGACGTGGTGATCGTCGGCGGGTGCGGTCGGGTGGGGTTCCCGCTCGGCCTGGCCTTCGCCGACCGCGGCCTCGACGTGTGCCTCTACGACCTCAACTCCACCGCCGTCGACGCCGTCAACTCCGGCACCGTGCCCTTCCAGGAGGACGGCGCCCCGCCGGTGCTGGCGGCGGTGATCGGCAACCGGCTACGGGCCACCACCGACCCCAGCTCCGTCACCGCCGCCGAGCACGTCGTGGTGGTGATCGGAACCCCGATCGACGAGCACCTCAACCCCGATCCCCACGCCGTGGCCGACGTCATCGAGAGCCTCCTGCCCCGGCTGGTCGACGGCCAGCTCCTGGTCCTGCGCAGCACCCTGTACCCCGGCGTCACCGCCCTGATCGAGCGCCTCGTCGAGCGCAGCGGCAAGGACATCGACGTCACCTTCTGCCCCGAGCGCATCGCCGAGGGCAAGGCCATGACCGAGCTGTACGAGCTGCCCCAGATCGTGTCGGCCCGCCACGACAAGGCCATCGAGCGGGCCACCAAGCTGTTCCGCAACCTCACCAGCCAGGTCGTGCCGCTCCTGCCCGAGGAGGCGGAGCTGGCCAAGCTGTTCACCAACACCTGGCGCTACATCCGCTTCGCCATCAGCAACCAGCTCTACATGATCGCCAACGACGACGGCCTCGACTTCGAGCGCATCCGCCAGGCGATGGCCTTCGACTACCCGAGGGCCGCCGACCTGCCCCGCGCCGGCTTCGCCGCCGGGCCGTGCCTGTTCAAGGACACCATGCAGCTGGCCGCCTTCAACGACAACAACTTCGTGCTGGGCACCGCCAGCATGACCATCAACGAGGGCCTGCCCCTCTACCTGGTCCACCGCATCGCGCAGAGCCACGACCTCGCCTCCATGACCGTCGGCATCCTGGGGATGGCGTTCAAGGCCGAGTCCGACGACAACCGCTCCAGCCTGAGCTACAAGCTCAAGCGCATCCTGCGGTTCAAGGCCGAGGCAGTTCTCACCACCGACCCCTACGTCGCCAACGACCCCAACCTCGTGCCCCTGGAGGAAGTCCTGGAGCGGTCGGACCTGCTGATCGTCGGCACCCCCCACCGGGCCTACGCCGACCTCACCCCCACCCAGCCCGTCATCGACATCTGGGACCTCTACGGCAACGGGGTCAAGGTGTGAACGAGCCCAGATGAATGAGCCCAGATGAATGAGCCCAGATGAATGAGCCCAGATGAATGAGCCTCGTGTGAGCGTGGTGATTCCCGCCTATAACGAGGGCGAGGAGGTCGTGGCCTGCCTGGACCGGGTGTTCGAGGCGGTCACCCTGCCGTGCGAGGTGCTGGTCGTGGTCGACACGCCCGAGGACACCACCCTGCCCTACCTGGAGAAATACGCCCGGCGGGAGCCGCGGCTGATGCCGACGCTCAACACCTACGGCGAGGGCCCGGCCGACGCCATCCGCACCGGCATGGACCAGGCCCGGGCCGACGTGGTGGTCGTCACCATGGCCGACGGGTGCGACGACCCCCAGCAGATCGACCAGCTGGCCCGCCTGGTGGAGCGCGGCGTGGTGGTGGCGGCCGCCTCCCGCTACTCGCGGGGCGGACAGCAGGTGGGTTCACCGTCGCTCAAGAGCCTGATGTCGCGGACGGCGGGCCTCTCGCTGCACCTGCTGGCCCGGGTCGGCACCCAGGACGCCACCAACTCGTTCAAGGCGTATTCCAAGAGCTTCCTGGCCGAGGTGGGCGTCCAGTCCGACGCCGGGTTCGAGATGGGCATCGAGCTTGTGGCCAAGGCCCGCCGCCTGCGCCGGCCGGTGGCCGAGATCCCGACCATCTGGCTCGACCGCCACTACGGCGTGTCCAACTTCAAGGTCGCCAAGTGGCTCCCCAAGTACCTCCACTGGTACTTCCTCGCCTTCGGCCCCCGCCTCACCCTCGACCAGCTGCGGCAGCGGACTGCCGCCCCCACGGAGGTCTCATGAGCAAGGTGTTGGTCACGGGGTCGTCCGGTTTCATCGGCGGCTACGTGGTCGAAGAGCTGCTGGCCAAGGGACACACCGTCGTCGGCGTCGACAACTTCTCCAAGTACGGGCCGGTCGCCAAGTCCTACGACGACGATCCCGGCTACACCCTCGTCGAGGGGGACGCCCGCGACGTCGACCTGCTCACCGGGCTGCTCGCCGACTGCGACCACTTCATCGCCGTGGCCGCCCTCATCGGTGGCATCTCCTACTTCCACACCTACGCCTACGACCTGCTGGCAGCCAACGAGCGCATCACCGCCGCCGCGTGCGACGCCGCCATCGCCGCCGCCCGCGATGGGCGCCTGCGCAAGGTCACCTACCTGTCGTCGTCGATGGTGTTCGAGTCCACCGACACCTGGCCGTCGGTGGAGGGCCAGCAGCTGGAGGTGCCCCCGCCCCGGTCGTCCTACGGGTTCCAGAAGCTGGCGGTGGAGTACTTCGCCAGGGCGGCGTGGGACCAGTACCGCCTGCCCTACACGATCGTGCGGCCGTTCAACTGCGTCGGCGTGGGCGAGGGGCGGGCGCTCGGCGAGGTGGAGGTGCTCTCGGGCAACGTCGAGCTGGCCATGAGCCACGTGGTGCCCGACCTGGTGCAGAAGGTGCTGAAGGGCCAGGACCCGCTGCACCTGCTGGGCGACGGCACCCAGATCCGCCACTACACCTACGGCGGCGACCTGGCCAAGGGCATCGTGCTGGCCATGGAGCACCCCGACGCCGCGAACGAGGACTTCAACCTCTCCACCGCCACGTCCACCACCGTCGTGGAGCTAGCCGAGCTCATCTGGCGCAAGATCAAGGGCCCCGACGTGCCGTTCCGCTGCGTCTACGACGATCCCTTCGAGCACGACGTCCAGCGCCGCATCCCTGCCACCGACAAGGCGCTGAAAGTCCTCGGCTTCGAGGCCACCACATCCCTCGACGACATCCTCGACGAGGTGATCCCCTGGATCGCCGCCGCGGTGGAGGACGGCCGGATCTAGGAGGGCACGCGGACCACGAACTCGACCCGGCGGTTCGATGCCCGGCCGGCGGGGTTGTCGGTGCCATCGGGGTTGGTCTCGAGGGCGATGGGGACGGTGGAGCCCAGGCCGACGGAGCTGAGGCGTCGAGCTGTCGATCCCCTTGGTGGCCATGTAGGCCGATGCCGCTGCCGCCCGCTGCTCCGACAGCGTCTGGTTGGCCGGCGCGCTGCCGGTGGCGTCGGTGTGGCCCCGCACCTGGACGGCCGCCGTGGGCCAGTTGTCCTGGATCACCCGTGCCAGCCCGTCGAACGTCTCCCGCGCCGGATTCCCCAGGTCCGCCGACCCGACGTCGAACAGGGTGTCCGACGTGATGATGAGCACCACCACCTTCTGACCGTTCTCATCCCGACCTTGGACGGCGTTGCCGGAGACGCCGCTGAGGTCGACGTTGAGCGACGGCATGCCGAACAGCGACCCGGGGACGAGGGTCGTGCCCTCGGCCGGCTCGGACGCGTTGCCGATGGAGCAGGGGACGCGGAGCACCAGCCCGGCCCCGAAGGACTCGACGCTGCACGTCGGATCGGGTTCGCCGTTCTCGTCGTAGTCGTCGAGACCCGCCGTCGCCCCCGGCGGGAGCGTGGTGGTCTCCTCGACCGCCGGCGTGGTGTCGTCGGTCACGACGGTCGTCTCCGGCGCCGTCGCCGACCCGGACGAGTCGTCGTCGTCGCCACCGCCGCCGCACGCCGCGGTCACCGACACCGCCATCAGCACCGCCACCAGCCATCTCCCAGCCCGGTCTCTCACGAGTCGATGCCCTTTCACGTCGCCTCCAACGGGACGCACAGTCTCGACAACCGCGGCGCCGGATTCAATGGCTGCGGGCGATGATGGGCCCATGCCGGAGACACCCGCCTACCGCTTCTACGGCGAGCTGGCCGTGTGGTGGCCGCTCATCTCGCCGCCCGAGGAGTACGAGGACGAGGCCGCCTACCTCGCGACACTGCTCGGCTCGGCGTCGATTCCCGTTCGGGAGGTGCTGGAGCTGGGGAGCGGGGGCGGTCACAACGCCTTCCATCTGAAGGACGCCTACGCCATGACCCTCGTCGACCTCTCCGACGAGATGCTCGACGTGTCGAGGCGCCTCAATCCTGAGTGCGAGCACGTCCAGGGCGACATGCGGACGGTCCGCCTCGACCGTGCGTTCGACGCCGTGTTCGTCCACGACGCCGTCGACTACATGGTCAGCGAGGCCGACCTGGCGCGAGCCGTCGAGACGGCCTTCGTCCACTACCGGCCCGGCGGGGTGGCCGTCTTCGTGCCCGACAGCACCCGGGAGACGTTCGAGGAGGAGACCGACCACGGCGGCAGCGACGGGGCCGACGGCCGGGCCGTGCGCTACCTGGACTGGACGTGGGACCCGGACCCCACCGACACGTGGGCGCTGACCGAGTACGCCTTCCTGCTCCGCCAGCCCGACGGCTCCGTCCGCGTCGTGCAGGAGACCCACCGCTTCGGCGTGTTCGCTACCGCCGACTGGCTCCGCCTGCTGTCGGAGGCGGGCTTCGACGCGGAGGCGGTCACCGAGGAAACGGCAGAGGATCGGACGCCGCGCCGTCTCTTCGTGGCCCACCGTCCGTTCGGGCCAGGACCTTCAGGGGCGTGACCAGCCGGGATCGCGGCCGGTGAGCCCGATGACCCGGTCGAGCAGGGGCGCATCGCCCGGGACGTCGACGACGGGCCCGAAGAGCCCCTCCCGCTCCGACTCCCGTCCCGGCTCGGAGAACTGGGCGACGAACCCGAGCACGGCTTGCAGCTCCCCCTCGTCGGGGTCGTACGTCTGGCCGCTGGCTCGGGCCACGTCCCAGCCGTGGATCACCAGCTCGTCCAGCGCGACGAGCCCGGCCACCTCGCCCGGTAGGTCGACGCCGCCCGCCATCGTCATCCCGGTCCAGGCTTCCGGCTCGCGCCAGGCGGCGGCGAGGCCGGCCAGGTCGCGCGGGATTCGCGTCCGCCAGTCGTCGGGGAGCCGGGATACGTCACCCGCCGGAGCCTGCGAGCCGGTCTCGCCGGTCTCCTTGGCGGCAGCGCCGGTGAAGGCCAGCGTCAGCCCGCCAACATGCTCCACCAGGTCGCCGAGGGAGTAGTCCGGGCACGGCGTCGGCCCGTCGAGCTGGTCGTACGAAACGCCGGTGAGCAGGTCGGCCATCCGCCGGGTCGCCGGTTCGAGGTCTACATGGGTCATCGGGCGCGCTCCTCCATGGTGTCCATCGTTCCAAGGGGGTGGACGACCCGGCGCGGAGAAATTCATCGTTCCCGGTTAATTTCGTGCGTACAGGACGCCGCAACTCGCGTAGGTCCGCTCAAATGAGCAAGCAAGATGCATCGACCCTCTGTACGCGTGGCCGACGGCGGCGTCTGTCCACCAAGTTGCGGCGAGGGCTGCTCACAATCGCTAGTGCTCACCACACTCCATTGCTGGACCGCCATCCTTGGCCCGGTCGATGGGCGCGCGCCAACTCGGATCGAGTACAACTAGAAACCGGTGATCGCGGACAGGCGGGGGCGGAGATGAGCGGCCCGACGGGCACGACACAGGAGACCGAGTGGCTGTGGGAGACGCCGACAATAGGTATCGCGGCCCATCCGCGGCTTCGCAACGGCCCCCGAAGTCCGCTTGTTCGCCTCTTCAAAGAGTTCGAGCCGTTTCTGACAAACACGCTTCGTCCGCGTCTTGTGGCGGTAAAAGGAACGGCGCTCGCGCTTCGTCGTCACGGATTGTTCCAAGACTTCGCTGGACTTGAGCCCCTTTCATTGGGCGGCAGAGGAGGATTCGTTGAGCTAGCTGAACGAGTCGTCCAAAGTCCTGGTAGTCCAAGCAGTGTCGATCACGTGATCTATCTTATTGACCCACTTGATCCTACCTCTTTGTATCCCGAAACGCAGGCGATAAAGCGGGAGTGCGTAGTCAAACATAAGTTCTTCGCGTCAACGTATGGGGCCGCACACGAATGGCTCACCTTGCTCTGGTTGACAGCTACCGCATCCTCGGCTGGCGCTCAGGTGGAGGATTACTTCATCAAGACTCTCGCCTCGGGCCCGACGAACGCCGTAGCGCTTATTGCGCACGACACGAAAAAAGCAGATATGCTCGATTTTGTATTGGAAAACTTTCCGCTACTGGACTCCTTTCAGGAGCGATTGTCAACGGGAACTACCGGCTCATTGCTCAACGGGAAGCTTCCTGACCGCCTCATTGCAGAGTGGCGCGAAATTGAGGCACACGCAGAACTATTCGCCACAGCCGGCATAGATAGCCCGGAGACCACAAAGGCACTCGGTGACGCCCGAGCATTACAGGAAAAGGTAGAGGCTTGGCGCCAGAAGCTGAAAGAGGCAGGCCGGCCAGGGGACTGGGTGACTCGTCTCCAGACAGGTCGGGAGGGTGGCGACGTCCAAGTAGCCGCTCGCATTCTGGGAGGACCTAACCGCAGGTGTGGGAGAGTCTTCTTCTTCGAGGATCCCCTCGTCAGCCGTGAGCATGAAACGGACATCCAGGTGTTCGAGCGGGCCGCACGGATACCTGAGATCGTGACGGCCTGTTATCACGACCGCGTAACGGCGACTACGTGGGCCAAGATGCGCGCAACCGCTGGCTGGGATCGACGGAGTATAGTGCGTGAGTTCGGTGAACGTTTCGACGTCTATCTTGTCCTCTCTCCCCACTCCGCCACCGACGAGTCCCGTGACACCTGGCACCGAATTGTCGATGCCGCTTCGTGGTTCCTGTTTGGCGAGATTGTGCACCTTGCACGGATACGCCCGGCGCTTGACGGACCGCTCCGCGTCGGGGTGTCATGGGGTTTCACCGTTCGGCAGCTTGTCGATGGTATCCAGCGCGTCGCGGCAGATGAGAGTCGCCGCGACAACGATCCGTTGACAATCCCGAACAACATCAGGGTCTTGCCGGTCGCTGGACTCATGGGACACACGCAGCCGTTCGTTGAAGCTAACGCGAACGCCGCAAGCCTAGCCAGGCTCTTCAACGGAACTTCGATAGCCGCGCCCTATTATACGTTCGTAGACAGCGAGCGGTGGACAAGTACTGTAAAGCCAAATCAAGACCTACTGGATTGGTCAGGCGAGTGGGACCAACTGGACTTAGCCATGTTTACTGTCTGCCGGCTGTCAGAAAAATTCGGAAGGCATCGCAGCGTGGCCGGGCTTCCGGCCGAGATGTATGAGTCTCTGTTGCATCGCGAAGCCGTTGGTGAGATCGGAGGCATGTTCCTCAGGCAGAATGGTGAAGAGGTGACCGCCAAGGATGTGTATCGGCTTGGCATTGAGCACTCGTCATTGAGAGGCCTTGCTGACCGAGGAGGTGCTGTTCTCGTCGCCGGGGCCGAGTCTACGCGGCGTGCAACCGCGCTTGCGGCGGTAAAGGGTGGGTTGGTCTCTGTTCTGGTCACGGATGTCGCGTTCGCTCGAAGCCTGCTTGAGGCCTCTAGGAAGAGCGACTACAGGCCTTCGAGCGGGCCCGGCGGGCCTCGGCGGACGTACCACTCGTAGCCGTAGACGTCGGCGAAGGCGGCGGCCGGTAGGCGCATGGCCGAGGCCGACTCGGGGATCTGGCTGGCGTGGACGGCCATGGCGTCCCGCTTCCGGTCGAGGACGCCCCTGACGTCGACGGTGGTGCTGAGCAGCACCGTCGGCACACCGACGAGCGACGCGGCCATTCCCAGCGTGTCGGCCGAGTGCTCGGTCGGCACCGGCGGCAGCCCGGCTTCGGCGACAAGGTGCGACTCGACGAAATGCAGGTACTCACGGTCGACGGTCACCTCGTACACCCGGTCGACGCCGGCCAGCTGGGCGGCCCGGACCCCCACCTGGTGCACCTTGACGTGATCGGGGTGGCCGTAGATGCCGTGCTGGTCGTAGACGACCACGGCCTCGGCGTCCTCGTCGCTCAGCACACCGGCCAGGTCGGCGGCGGCCTGCTCGGTGTCGCTCGACCAGAACGCTCCCGGCGCGGTGTTGGCCCGGTCGCCGAGCATCCCCGAGTCCTCGTAGCCCAGGAACTCCAGGCGGGCGACGCCCAGGATGTCGGCGGCGCGTCGGGTCTCGTCCACCCGATGGGCGGCCAGCGATGCGCCGGTCGTCAGGAACTGCGACGGGGCGCCCGAGCTCGCCCTTGGTCGCGACCACCAGCACGATCCGGTGCCCGCTGTCCGCCAGCCGGGCCATCGTGCCGCCGGTGAAGATCGCCTCGTCGTCGGGATGGGCGTGGAAGAAGACGACGGTCCCGCTGGGCACGCTGCCAAACATAGCTACCGATGGATCGGTAGCGGTGCCATGCATCTCGTGACCACAGATACACATGACGTATCGCCAAAGGACTTGACTCCTTTAGGGGAACATATGTACGATTAAGGGCATGCTGGAAACCTGGCAGAGGCAATCGAGACACTGGACATCCCGGTGGACGGGGCCGCCCTGGTACAGGTGCTGGCCCTGCGGGACCACCTCGACGCACGGATCGCAGAAACGGTCGGGGCCTTGGACGCCGCCGGGCTGTGGGACCTCGACGCCGCCACCTCGATGACGGCATGGCTGCGGGCGTCGGCGGCGATGACGTCGCGCTCGGCCGGGCGGCTGAGCCTGTTGGCCCGGCGGCTGCACAAGCTGCCCACGACATCGGCCGCCTACCGCGACGGGGTCCTGTCCGGCGGGCAGGTGGCGGCCATCGTGGCTCAGCTCGACGACGACACGGTGACGCTGTTCGCCGACCACGAGGACGAGCTGGTGCCCTACCTGGCCCCGCTGACGGTGGCGGGAGTGGCCCGGGCCATGGCGGCGTGGAAGTCCCGGGCGACGCCCAAACCTGCCGAACCGGTCGAGCCGGAGCGCTCCCTGCACCTGTCCAAGACCCTGGATGACCGCTACGTGCTCGACGGCTCCCTCGATCCCGAGGGAGGGGCGGTGGTGGCCGCGGCCTTGCGCACGGCCGCCAGCGACGGCGATGCCGCTCGGGCCCCGGCCACCCGCCGGGCCGACGCCCTGGTCGACATCTGCCGCTTCTTCTTGGACCACCAGCAGTCCAAGTCAGGAGGTCGTCACCGGCCCCACGTCAACGTGGTGGTCGACCTGGAGGCGCTGGAGCTGGGCCAGGGCGGCCGGGTGGTCGACGGCCCGCCCCTGGACGGCGCCACGGTGTCGAAGATGCTGTGCGACTGCGCCCTGCACCGGGTGGTGACCTCGGGGCGATCGGCAGTCATCGACTACGGCGTGGCCACCCGGACGATTTCCGCACCGCTGTGGAGCGCCCTGGTCATCCGCGACGAGCACTGCCGCCCTTGCCCGGCTGTGACCGCCCGTCGCCGTGGTGCGAGGGCCACCACGTGGTGTGGGTCACCCACGACGGCACCACCGAGCTGGCCAACCTCACAAGTCGCGAATACACCCTCTGGCGAGATCAGGCGACACGCGATCCGACCTGGACCTGACGGGGCCGTCGGTCCGAACGTCGTACTCCGCGTGGCACGATGGTGGCATGGCAGCCAGACCCGGCGACGCGATCCTCAGCCTGCCCGTCGACGAGCGGTTGGCGCTGGTCGACTCGATCTGGGAGAGCCTCCGTGAGAACGCCGACGCACTTCCGTCCGACGAGAGGACCTGGACCGAGATGCAACGTCGTCTCGAGCTCTATCGCGAGGATGCCGATTCGGCGGAGGATCTCGATGTCGTCCTCGCTCGGCTTCGAGCGAAGGATTGACGCTTCGGGTTCGGGTCACTCCCGAGGCCCAGGCAGACCTCGCTGAGGGTCGGGACTGGTACGAGGCGGTGTCGCCTGGCCTCGGCGACGATTTCCTCGATGAAGTCGAAGCGGCGCTTCGGTCAGCAGCGGAGTGGCCGAATGCAGCGCCGTTGGTGGCCGGAACGATGCGCCGATCGCTCGTCGCTCGCTTTCCTTACGGCGTCTACTACGCCGTCGATGGCGAGAATCTCGTCCTTCTCGGTTGCGTTCACGTCCGACGCCATCCGCGGGTCTGGAAGAGCCGACGACCGCAGTAGACGGCGACCGGCCACCCGACACGGACAACCTGGTCCTGTTGTGTGCCCGGCACCACCATCGCCTCCACCAACCGGGCTGGCAGGCCAAGCTCCTGCCCGACGCCACCTTCGAGGCACGGGATGGTCGGGGGAGGGCTACGTCGCCTCCGAGACTGGACCCGGCGTGGTGAGCGGGCGACGGTCAGTAGACCCAGACGGTGGAGCCGATCGGCATGACGTCGTCGGACCAGATCCAGTCCATCGCCGGCTCGCTCACCCGCACGCAGCCGTGGGAGGCGGGGTAGGCGGGGACGCTGTGGTAGCCGTGGACCGCGATCCCGTCCCGGTGGAAGTACCGGGGCATGTACAGGCCGCCCAGCGGGCCGGTGTCGATGCCGTTGACGACCCGGCCGACCTGCCAGCGGCCGGGCGGCGTGTCGGCCAGCTCGGTGCGGCCGTCGACGCGGTAGGACTTCTCGGTGCCGGTGGAGGTGTTGAGCACCCACTGCACCCGCCCGTCACGGACCACGAGGAGCACCTGGTGGGCCTTGTCGACCTCGATCAGATCGCCGCTGTCGCTGCGGGCCGAGGGCCGGCCGGCCTGGTCGAGGGCAGCCAGGGTGGACGGCCCGGCGATCCCGTCCCGCCCGAGCCCCTCGACCTTCTGGAAGGCGGTGACGGCCTGGACGGTGAGACCGCCGTAGGTGCCGTCGGGCGTCCCCAGCCAGTAGCCGAGGTCCCGGAGGCGGTTCTGCAGGTCGAGAACCTGCTCGCCCTTGTCGCCCGGCCGGATCGACCCGTCGTCGGCCTCGGGCTCGGCGGCTGCGGCCTCGGGCTCCGTCACCGGCGGTCGCTGCGTCGCAGGCGCCACGGTCGTGGTCGTGGGCGCCGGCACCTCGGGCTCGGCGGTCGTGGTGGTGGGCGGCGTGGTGGTCGGCGGCTCGGTGGTCGGAGGGCCGGAGATCGGTGTTGCGGAGATCGGTGAGACGGACGTCGTCGGGGGGGTCGCCGATATCGCCGGCGTCAGCGTCTGGCCGATCACCGTGGCAACGAAGATCGCGGCCAGAGCCGCCAGCAAACGGGTGACGTTTCGTCTCACGCACCCTCAGATGCGCGAACCCACCCCTTTGTTCCAGCCGCGGGAGAGAAGTGTGGCTAGCACCCCCATCGAGTGGTGCAGGCCACCCGCACCGAAGGGTCAGAGGCCGCAGACCTCGGTCGTTCCCGCCGCCGGCACACCCAGCACGACCTGGTCGACGTCGGCCACCACGTTGACGTTGACGGCCTTGCCGGGCTCCAGGTTGACCAAGCGGCGATCACCCGCGACCGGCGGCGGCCCGGCGTCTCGCAGCGTGGCCCCCAGGGGGCCGCCGGCGGACGAGCGCACCGTGATCGACGTCCGGCCGGCGAGGTCCAGCGCCACCTCGGGACGCGGTGCCTCGGGCGTCAACACGACGCAGCCAGAAGCCGTGCCGGGCCCCTCGGTCACCGTCGCCGCCACGACAGGGCCAACCGAGGCGGGACCGCGTCGGGGATCGGCGAGTCGCTGAAGGCGAGTTGGAGCCAGCTGGCCGCCACCAGCCGGTCGCCGGGGCCGAAGCCGCCGGACGGCAGCTTCCCGTCGCGAGCCATGCGGCGGAGGATGCCGGTGGTCACGTCCGGGTTGAACGTCGGATCGGGAGCGAAGGCGAGGAACGGCTCGCCCCGGACGGCCAGGTCGGCACCGGCCAGCACCGTCCGCCGGATCCGACGCTCACGTGCCGCCTCCTCGTCGGCGCGGTCGCCGAGGAGCACCACGTTGTAGGCCACCAGCACGCCCACCAGCGCCACGGCGACCACGGCGACCGCCCGGCCGCGGGCGGCCAGGTCGGTGAGCATCAGGCCGATCACCGGCAAGGCCAGCGCGATGGCCAGGTAGACGTACCGGGACGCCTCCGCCTGGGCGATCCCGAGAGCCGCCCGTCCCAGCGCCAACACCACGAACAGGAGGGCCACGCCCGCCATGCAGGCGAACGCGGGCGTCGAGGTGGTCACGGCCAGCCTCCGCCGCCAGACCATCCACACCACAAGCCCCAGCACCGCCAGGCCGGCGATCAGCGGCGATCCGAGGGTGCTGGAGAATGCGTTGGAGACGCCGGTGCCGAGGTATCCGGGCAGCTTGGACAGGTCGAAGGAGCGCTCGCCGATGCCGTCGCGCCCGGCCAGCACGAGCCACGCCAGATAGACCGCACCGGGGACGGACACGACGAGCGCAGCCCGCCGGAGACCCGCCCAGCCGAGCCCCCGCCGGAGGAGCACGGCCGCCGCGGCCACCGCCACCATGGGGACTCCGATGCCCGAGCACGTCAACCCGAGCACGAGCAGCGCCCACACCGCGACGTCACGGCGGCCGGGCGGCCAGTCGAAGGCGGTGTCGCGGTCGCGGTCGAGGAGCAGCAGGGCGCCGAGGCCACACGCCACCGACCCGATGAAGCCGATCTGGAACGCCCACAGGATGTTCTCCGCGCCGGCCCCGAGGAACAGGAACAGGACGCACAGGGCAGGTGGCCACCCAGACGTCGACCCCCGACCGCCGCATGACCCGCCAGAGCAGGTGGGCCACGACCACGTGCACCACCGCCAGCACCACCACGTACGGCAGGTAGCTGCGCACGCCGAACAGGCTGTACAGCGCCCGGTAGACGAGCACCGGCACCGTCGACCAGTGCTCGTTGTGGGGCGCGAACAGGCCCGGCTCACCATGCAGCACCCCCCGGGGCCCGAGGAACGCCCACTCGTCGCCGAAGAACCACTGGTCGCGGTTGACCCACACCACGCCCACGAACCCGACCGCGAGGCTGGCGAGGTGCGCCCCCGTCGCCACACGGGTCCGGCGCCCGTCGGTGACGGCGTCGGGGAAGCGGCTGTCGACGACCGCCGAGCTGACCCGCGACGCGGGTTCCCCCAGCCGTCGCCACCAGCGGTCCGGCCCGAAGGCGATCCCCAGGACCAGCAGCAGTCCCACCAAGGCGACCATCCGGCCGTGCGACTCGGCCGGGAGGAGGTACGAGAAGGTCACCTCGTGCACCCCGGGCGGCAGCTGCACGCCCCGGAACACGCCGTCGGCCCGAAGCACGTCGACCGGTTCGCCGTCGAGCCGGGCCGACCACCCCTCGTCCCAGTTGCCGCTGACCCGCAGGAACCCTCCTCGAGGTGCGTTGACCTGCCAGCGCTCGGCGCCCGCGCTGGTGGGGCCGCCCATCGCCGTGCCGGTGCCGCCCTGGACGGGTCGGGCCAGGCCGACCACCGCCGCGGTGCGAGCCGGCTCCCAGCCGGGGTCGGCGACGTGCTCCCACATCTCCTCCTCGGTCACCGGCTGGGCGTTGGGAACGACCG
This sequence comes from uncultured Acidimicrobiia bacterium, assembly GCA_963827345.1. Lineage (GTDB taxonomy): Bacteria > Actinomycetota > Acidimicrobiia > Acidimicrobiales > AC-14 > CAWGUU01. The sequence continues at coordinate 47,088 of CAWHAN010000008.1, forward strand.
CCGCCGGCCCCAGGGAGCTCCGGGCGTACACCGACGGCGGTCCCGGGCTCAGCAGCGGGTACTGGGCCGGGATGGTGACCTCGGGGCCCGCGATCACCGTGCGCACGTCGAGGGCGTCGAGCAGCGGGGACGCCAGCTTGGTGCCGTCCGACAGGGGCGGGGCGGCGTTGAAGAGCAGGGCGAAGCCGCCGTAGTCGTCGACCAGGCGCAGGTAGCGGTCGTAGTCGCGGGGGAACAGCGGGGCCAGCCCCTGGGCGTCGGACAACCCGTACTGCATGGGCAGGTCGGGCGCCAGCGGCGGGAACGTCGTCTGCTCCCCCACGTGGATGAGCCGGCCGCCCTGCTCGGCGGCGATCTCCGTCACCGCCAGGTCGGGGTAGGCGCCCTTCTCGACGACGCTCGGGTACCAGCGGGGCGTGTGGAACGCGACCTCGCCGAGCACGGCCACGACGACGACGGCGAGCGCCACCTTGGGCCACCGCCGCACCAGCCAGACCGCGGCCGCGACCAGGGCGATCCCCGCCAGGGCCACCGCGGCCCGCACGCCGAGATACCTCTGCACGTCGTCGGCGGGGTTGGTGAGGTACCAGACCAGCACCGCCAGCGCGGCCACGCCGCAGGCCCCAGCGGCGACCAACCGGGCCCGCCGCGCGCCGTCGAGCACGTCCTGCAGGCCCAGCGCGGCCAGGGGAAGGGCGAACGCAGGTAGCACCGACAGCCACCGCGACGCCCCCCTGAACCGGTCGTAGCCGGGCACCACGTGGTAGAGCACCTGGTTGGGCAGGGCGTTGAACGCCAGGACGATCACCGCCCCCGCCCCGAAGAGGAGGAGCAGTCGCTCCGGCCGCCGCCGCCCGCCAACCGCGGCGCCACCCAGGGCGACGGCGCCGAACAGCACCGCGACCACACCGACGAACGGCGAGTCCATGCGCAGCTCGTCGTTGGAGTTCAGGAGCACCCCGTCGGCCGGGTTGCCCAGGGCGTCGGGAACGAGCACCCGGATGATGTCCCGACGGGGGACGTGGTCCTCCGGAACGGGCTCGCGCACGCGCAGGATGCGGTTGGCCACCGACGCCGTCGGCAACAGCACCGGCGCGGCCAGCGCCGCCCCCAGCGCCAGAGCGGCGGCGAAACCGAGGGCCGGCTTCAACAGCCCCCCGGCCGCCCGGCGGGCCACGAGCAGCCCGCCGGTGTAGCCGACGACGGCCAACGTGCCGTAGTAGGCGTACTGGGGATTGGCGCCCAGCCACCACAGCCCGACGGCGACGGCCAGGGCCGCCACCCGTTTGCGGCGGGGGTCGACCACCACCAGGTGGGCCAGGGCCAGCACCCACGGGAGCCACACGAACCCCACCAGGTGCACCATGTGCGTGGACCAGTGGACCCAGAACGCGGCGGCGAAGCCGAGGAGCCCCATGGTCCACGCCGGCCACGGCCGGGCGCCGACCACCCGGGAGAAGAAGTAGACGCCGAGCGCGCCCCACACCAGGTGGAGCAGGACGAACAGGTCGAAGGCGTCGAACGGCGAGAGCCACCGCACCAGCCAGAACACCGGGTAGTAGACGCTGACGTAGCCGTTCGGCGTCAGCGGCACCCCGCCGAGCAGCGTCGGGTTCCACGTCGGGAAGTGCCCGGAGCGCAGGGCGTCGCCGAGGAAGGTGAGCCACGGGAAGAACTGGAACGGCACGTCGGACAGCAGCGGGTTGTGGCCCGTCCCGGCGCCGGGCAGGTCGCGGAACGGGGCGACGATGCCCAGCACGTCGGCCGCCACCAGCGTCCGCCCGGGACGGATCGACGCAGCCAGCACCGCCACGCCCACGACCAGGTAGGACAGACCGGCCAGGATGCCGGGGCGGCGGCGCACCGCGGCGGTCAGGCGGGCCACGGCCGGACGGTACTTGATACCCGGTTGGAGGCTCCTGCGGCGACCCCGCCAGTAGGGTGATTGCCATGCACCGCTACGAGGTCGAGCTCGATCTCACGAACGCCAACACCAGCCACACGCTCATGCTCGACCTCATCGGGGGCAACAAGCGGGTGCTCGACGTGGGCTGTGCCAGTGGGTACCTGGCCGAGGCCCTGAACGAGCGGGGCTGCGTGGTGTCGGGCGTGGAGGCGGACCCCGAGCTGGCCGAGCTGGCCCGGCCCCACCTGGAGAAGGTCGTCGTCGCCGACGTCGAGACGTGCGACCTGGTCGACGCCTTCGGCACGGGAACCTTCGACGTCATCGTGTTCGGCGACGTGCTCGAGCACCTCCGTGACCCGCTCCCCGTCCTCCGCCAGGCCCGGCCCCTTCTCGCCGAGGGCGGCACCGTGGTGGCGTCGGTGCCCAACATCGCCCACGGCAGCATCCGCCTGGCCCTGCTGCAGGGCCGGTTCGAGTACCAGCCCACCGGCCTGCTCGACAACACCCACCTGCGCTTTTTCACCCTCGACACCCTCGAGAAGCTGTTCCGCGACGCCGGGCTGGTCGCGGTCGAGGTCCGCCGCACCACCACCGGGCCGTTCGACACCACCCACACCCTCGACGAGCAGGACTTCAGCCCCGAGATCGTCGACCTGGTGATGGCCGACCCCGAGGCCCTCACCTACCAGTTCGTTCTGCGGGCGGCGCGCGACGACGCTGGCGAGGCGGTGGCGGCCCTCCGGGCCAGGGAGGAGCAGCAGCGGCGGCAGCTGATCGAGCTGCGGCGGGCCCTGGAGCAGGAGACCCGGCGTCGCACCGAGGCCGAGACCCGGTCGGAGGAGCTCGAGAAGCGCGCCGACGACCTCGACCGGCAGCTGCAGGACGCCCTCGACGACGTCACCGCCGCCGAGGCCCATCTGGCCAAGGTCCTGGCCACCCGCACGATGCGGTGGTCGAGCGGCGCCCGGAAGGTCTACGGGCGAATCCGGAAACCGCGCTGAGGGGCCGAGGCACAGGTGCCAGCGGGAGTCAGAGGTGACTGAGTCAGCGGTCGTCGTCGACGGCGTGAGCAAGCGCTTCCGGCTCTACTCGGAGCGGAACCAGACGCTCAAGGCCGCCGTTCTGCGGGCGGGCCGGGCCAAGTACCAGGAGTTCTGGGCCCTCCAGGACGTCTCGTTCGAGATCGAGAAGGGCCAGACCTACGGCATCGTGGGCGAGAACGGCTCGGGCAAGTCGACCCTGCTCAAGTGCCTGGCCCGCATCCTGCGACCCGACAAGGGCGCCATCCGCACCACCGGCAAGGTCGCCGCCCTCCTGGAGCTGGGCTCGGGCTTCCACCCCGAGCTCTCGGGCCGGGAGAACGTCTTCCTCAACGGCTCGATCCTGGGTCTCGCCAAGCGGGACATCTCGGCTCGCTTCGACGAGATCGTGGACTTCGCCGGCGTCGAGCGCTTCATCGACCAGCCGGTGAAGAACTACTCGTCGGGCATGTACGTGCGCCTTGGGTTCTCGGTGGCCACCCACCTCGACCCCGACGTCCTCCTCGTCGACGAGGTGCTGGCGGTGGGCGACGCCGCCTTCCAGCGCAAGTGCTTCGAGAAGTTCTCCGACTTCCGCCGCGCCGGCAAGACGGTGGTGATGGTCAGCCACGCATCCGAGTCCATGCGCACCATGTGCGACCAGGCGGCGTGGATCAACGAGGGCCGCCTGGCAGCCGTCGGCCCCGCGGCCGACGTCGTCGACCAGTATGTCGACCACTTCCACTCCGACCGGGAGGTGGTCGAGGGGGCGGCCACCCGGTGGGGCTCGGGCGAGGCCCGCCTGGGGTCGGTCGAGCTCCTCGGCGCCGACGGACAGCCGACCCACCTGGTCCACACCGGCGACGACGTCACCCTGCGGATCTCCTGGCACGCCGACCAGCCGGTGGCCAAGCCGGTGTTCGGCCTGGCCCTGGAGACGCTGGAGGGCACGTGGCTGTGGGCCCACCACACCCGCGACGCCGGCTTCGTGCCCGACGAGCTGCCGCCCTCCGGCTCGATCGACCTGCACGTCCCCCGCCTCATGCTCCAGCCCGGCACCTACGACGTGTCGGCGTCGATCGTCGACTACACGACGACCCACGTCTACGACTACCTGCGACGATGCCTGCGCTTCGACGTCGAGCACGGCGACCCGAGGGAGTCGGGTGGCTACATGGCCATGGGCGGCACCTGGCAGTCGGGGGACCTGTCATGAGGGGTGTGCCTGGCTTGAGGGATGTGACTGACATGAAGACCATGCCCGGACTCGTGTCGGTGATCCTCGTCAACTACCGGGGAGCCGACGACACCATCACCTGCCTGCAATCCTTCGCCGACGTCGCCTGGCCGGCCGACCGCCTGCAGCTGATCGTCGTCGACAACGCGTCGGGCGACGGGGGGGCGGCCCGGATCCGCGACGCGGTGCCAAATCTGACCCTCGTCGAGTCGCCCACCAACGTCGGCTTCGCCGGCGGCTGCAACCTCGGGGCGGCCAAGGCGTCGGGGGAGATCCTCGCCTTCATCAACAACGACGCCCGCCCCGCGCCCAACTGGATCGCGGCAGCGGTCGAGGTGCTCGACCGGGAGCCCGACGTGGCGTCGGTGGCGAGCAAGGTCCTCGACTGGGACGGCGACAACATCGACTACGTCGACGGGTCCGTCACCTGGTACGGCATGGGTTACAAGTGGGAGTGCGAGCGGCCTGACACCGGCGAGTACGACACCGCCCAGGACGTGCTGTTCGCCACCGGGTCGGCGATGTTCGTCAGGGCCGACGACTACGCCGCGGTCGGCGGGTTCGACGAGCGGTACTTCATGTTCTACGAGGACGTCGACCTGGGCTGGCGGCTCAACATGCTGGGCCGGCGGGTGCGCTACGTGCCGGGATCGGTGGCCTACCACCGCCACCACGCCTCCATGAAGTCCTACGGCCCGTGGCTCGAACGCTTCCTGCTGGAGCGCAACGCCCTGATCAGCCTCTACAAGAACTTCGGCGACGAGTGGCTGGCCCGGGCCCTGCCCGCCGCCCTCATGCTGGCCGTGCGCCGGTCCGTGTCCCGGGGGGGCGACGAGCCGGGCGCCCTCGACCTGGCCCGCGCCGGCACCGTCACGTCGCCCGAGGCGGCCACCGTCGAGGTGTCCAAGGAGACGGTGGCCTCCACCTACGCCATCGACTCGTTCCTGGAGATGCTGCCGTCGCTGGCCGCCGACCGTCGAGCCATGCAGAAGTCCCGGGCCCGCACCGACCAGGACCTGCTCCCGCTGTTCCGCAGGATGCTCGAGCCCGCCTACGGCGACCCCCGCTACCTGGAGGGCCACCAAGCCCTGGTCGAGGCGTTCGGGATCGAGGAGATGTTCAGCTCCCGGCGGCGCATCGTGGTCATCACCGGCGAGACCCTGTCGGCCAAGATGGCCGGCCCCGCCATCCGGGCCTGGGCCATGGCCGACGCCCTGTCCGCCGAGCACGATGTCGAGCTGGTCACCCTGGGGCGCTGCACCATCGATCACCCCCGGATGAAGTGCCGGTCGGTCAGCGGCTCCAACCTCCGCCTGCTGGAGCAGTGGTGCGACGTGCTCGTCGTCCAGGGCCTCGTGCTCTCGTTCTTCCCGTGGCTGTGCGACAGCCGCAAGGTGATCGTGGTCGACGTCTACAACCCCTTCCACCTCGAACAGCTGGAGCAGGCCAAGGACAGCGGCGAGGTCAACCGGGCCCAGGTGGTGCGCGACTGCGTCACCGCTCTCAACGACCAGCTGTCCAGGGGCGACTTCTTCCTCTGCGCCTCGTCGAAGCAACGGGACTTCTGGCTCGGACAGCTGAGCGCCCTGGGCCGGGTGAACCCCCTCACCTACGACGCCGACGAGACCCTGGAGTCGCTCATCGCCGTCTCGCCGTTCGGGGTGAGCGACACGCCGCCGCAGCACACCCGCGCCGCGCTGAAGGGCGTGGTGCCGGGGATCGGCGCCGACGACAAGGTCATCCTCTGGGGTGGGGGCATCTACAACTGGTTCGACCCCCTCACCCTGCTGCGGGCGGTCGACAAGCTGCGCAACCGCCGGCCCGACGTCAGGCTCTACTTCCTGGGGCTCAAGCACCCGAACCCCGACGTCCCCGAGATGCGGATGGCGGTCGCCACCAAGGAGCTGTCCGACGCCCTCGGGCTCACCGACAAGCACGTGTTCTTCAACGAGGACTGGGTCGCCTACGACGACCGCCAGAACTACCTGCTGGAGGCCGACATCGGGGTCAGCACCCACCTCGACCACGTGGAGACGGCCTTCTCGTTCCGAACCCGCATCCTCGACTACCTGTGGGCGTCGCTGCCGATCGTGGCGACTGCCGGCGACACCTTCGCGGCGCTGATCGAGGAGCACGGGCTGGGCATCACCGTCCCCGCCGAGGACCCCGACGCCCTGGAGGAGGCCCTGTTCCGCCTGCTCGACGACGACGAGCTGGCGGCCCGGTGCCGGGCGTCGGTGGCCGCCTTCGCCCCCCGTTTCTCCTGGGCCAAGGTGCTGGCCCCGCTCATCTCGTTCTGCAGGGCGCCGCGGCGGGCGCCCGACCTGGCGGCCGCGGCCCTGGCGGGCGGCAGCCGGGACGACGCCCTTCTCGCGCCGGCCCGCATCGCCACCGTCGCCGGCGACGTGGCCCTCGTGAGGGAGTACTTCCGCGAGGGCGGCGTGCGGGAGGTCGTTCGCCGGGCGAGGACGCGCGCCGGGCGCTACTGGGCGTCGATGCGGGGCGCCCGCCCGTCGTGACGACCCTCTCCGAGCTGGTCGCGTCCCGCGAGCTGCTCGTCAACCTCACCCTGCGGGAGCTGCGGGGCAAGTACAAGCGGTCGGTGCTGGGCTGGACGTGGTCGCTGCTCAACCCGCTGGCCACCATGGCCATCTTCACCGTCGTGTTCGCCTACTTCCTCAAGGTGGAGGCGCCCCGGGGTGAACCAAGTGGCCTGCACGCCTTCGGCCTGTACCTGCTGTGCGGGCTGCTGCCGTGGAACTTCCTGTCCAACGGGATCTCCGGCGGGATGGGCTCGCTGCTGGGCAACTCCAACCTGATCAAGAAGGTGTACTTCCCCCGCGAGATCCTGGTCGTGGCCAACGTCGCCTCGTGGGTCGTGTCCCTGCTCATCGAGATGGCGGTGCTGTCCGTCGTCCTGCTGGGCTTCGGCAACTTCGTCGTGCCGTGGCTGGTGCCCGTGCTCGCCCTGGTCCTGATCCAGACCACCTTCGTGGTCGGGCTGGGCCTCATGTTCAGCGTGCTCAACGTCTACTTCCGCGACGTCCAGCACTTCATCGGGATCCTGCTGCAGCTGTGGTTCTACGGGACGCCGATCGTCTACCCGATCACCTACGTGCCGGAGAACATCAGGTTCGTGTACGGCCTCAACCCCATGGTGAGGTTCGTCGAGGCCTACCGGGACTGCCTCTACGACCTGCGCATGCCGCCGCTGCTCGACTGGATCTACCTGATCGTGGTGGCCGCCGTCACCCTCGCCGCCGGCTGGGCCATCTTCGTGAAGCTGGAACCGAAGCTGGCGGAGGAGATGTAACCCAGGGAACTGGGGACACTCAGCGGTTGCTGGCGTGGTTGTGTGTCACCGGTTCGCTGGGGGCAGGCCGTAGTCTTCCGGCGATGCTCGTCTGCCCGGAGTGCGGCTTCCAGAACGCCCCCGGCACGACGTTCTGCGCCAACCCGACCTCGCCGAAGCACCCGGGCCCGTGCGGGGCGTTCCTCGACTGGAAGGGATTGGAGGACAGGCGCAGGCGGAGGATCCGACGCTCGTCCAGCCCGGCCGGAGCGGGCCGGCGTCGACCGCCGGGCGGGTGGCGGTGGTGGCGGTCCTGTCGTCGACGGAGGTCGCCGTCGAACCGGGCGGGGAGGCGACCATCGAAGTACGGGTCCGCAACCTGGGATCGGTCGTCGACAAGTTCGTCCTCGGCCTCGAGGGCTCGCCGGCAGGATGGTCGGTGATCGAACCGGCCACGCTGCCCATGTTCCCCAGCAGCGAGGGAACCGCCTCCCTCACGTTCCGGCCGCCCCGCAGCTGGCAGGTGCCGGCGGGGCCGACGCGGTTCCGTCTCCGGGTGTCGTCGAGCGCCCAGCCCGGGACGTTCACCATGGCCGACGGCGTCGTCGTCGTGGGCGCCTTCTCGTCCCTGTCGGGCCGGGTCGTGCCGCAGACGTCCAGGCACAGTGGCGGGGCCGAGCACCGGGTGATGGTCGAGAACGCGGGGAACCAGCCGGTGTCGCTCACCTTCGACGCCCGCGACCCCGACGAGGTGCTGCACCTCGGCATCGACCCCACGTTCGTCACCGTCGACCCCGGGGCGACGGCGACGGTGGTGCTCCGGGTCCGGGCCCTTCGTCCCCTCGGCGGGTCGGTGGCCCAGCCGCGGCCCTTCACCGTCACCGCCACCGCCCACGGGGGCGAGCCGCTTCCCCTCACCGCCACGTTCGTGCAGGAGCCGGCCCCCGCCCCCGCCCCCGCTCCTGCTCCGACGCCGCGACGTGCCGCTGCGCCCCCACCCGAACCGCGGCCGGAGCCCCCCGTGAAGCGCAGGAGCTGCCTCGGGTTCCTCTTCAAGCTCTTCCTCGTGCTGGTCCTCCTCGTGGTGATCGCCGGTGTCGCGGCGTACTTCGCCGGGGTCCGGATCGCGTCGGACGGGTCCATCATCTGGCCCAGCTGACGGTGGAGCGACCTCGATGCCCTCGACCCATCGAGCGCCGACGACGACGCTCCAGCGGGCGGTGTGGGTCTGTGCCTGTCGGGCGGGGGTTACCGGGCCATGCTCTTCCACGCCGGCGCCTTCGTCCGGATGAACGAGGCGGGACTGCTCGGTCGGCTCGACCGGGTGTCGAGCGTGTCCGGCGGGTCGATCGCGGCCGGTGCCCTGGGCCTGGCGTGGTCCCGGCTGGCATGGGACGGCGGCGTCGTCACCAACCTCGACGACGCTGGTGACCGCCCCGCTCGTCGAGGTCGCCGGCCACACCATCGACGTGCCGTCGGTGCTGGTCGGCGTGTGGCCGGGCCGGATCGCCCGGCAGGCGGCGTCCCGGCTGCGCCGGCTGCTGTTCGGGGACGCCACCCTGCAGGCGTTGCCCAAGGACGGCGAGGGGCCCCGGTTCGTCATCACCGCCACCAACCTGTCCAACGGCACCCTGTGGCGGTTCTCCCGGCCCTACATGCGCGACTACCTGACGCCCGAGATCGCCGAGCCGACGGTGCCGCTGGCCGACGCGGTGGCGGCGTCGGCGGCCTTCCTCCCGTACTGTCGCCGTTCATCCTCCATCCCCGCCGGTTCGCCGGTCCCGACGTCGACCCCCGCGTGCCGGAGCAGATCACGCTCACCGACGGGGGCGTCTACGACAACCTCGGCGTCGAGCCGGTGTGGAAGCGTTGCGCCACCGTCTTCGTCAGCGATGGCGGCGGCCCCTTCGAGGTGCTGGAGTCGCCCCGTAGGGACTGGCTGTCGGGCACCGTCCGGCTGCTGAAGGTGGTCGACGTGCAGGTCCGCCGGCTCCGGCGTCACCAGGTGCTCGACGGGCTCGACCGGGGTCGCCGCAAGGGCGCGTACTGGGGCATCTCCAGCCTGCGGGCCGACTTCGCCGCCCCGGACAAGCTGCCGTGGACGGACGCGGCCACCGACCGCCTGGCCCTGCTGCCGACCCGCCTGGGACGGATGCCGATCGCGACCCGCCGCCGGGTCGTGAACTGGGGCTACGCCGCAACCGACGCCTCCCTCCGCACGTACTACGACCCGACGATGCCGGCGGCGACCGGCTGGCCGTTCCCGAAGGAGGGCGTCGGGTGATCGACCGAGCGACGTGGCTGTCCTGGACCGAAGGCCTCGACGACGAGACCGCCCGCAACGCCCTGGTCATGCTCGTCGCCCTCGGCATCGCCGAGACCCTTCCCGAGCACACGACACCGTTCCTCACCGCCGGGGCGCTGTCGGGTCTCCACGACGGGCTGGCGTTCGGCGTGCGCCTGGAGCTCTCACCCGCCCACGACACCCGGTGGGTCGTGCGGGAGCTGCTCGACGACGACCAGCTCGGGTCTGTGGTCGTCGCCGTCGACCGGCCCGCAGGCTCCTTGCGCCGGCGCCCGTGGCGGTGGCCGCTGCGGATCTCCACCCTCGGCCTGCTGCCCGAGCGGTTCGACGCGGTGCAGGCGGAGCTGGCGGTGGCCCCGCACGGGTTCCCGCCGAACCTGCTCCAGCTGACCCGGGCCGAGGACGACCCTGGCGCCGCCGACGTGCTGATCGTCCCCGGGCCTCTCCACGCGGCGACCGCGGCGGTGGTCGGCTCCGGCGCCGTCGCCAACGCGGTGGTCGTCCTGCAGGAAGCCGACGGGCCATGGGCGCTCACCCTGGCCCAGGCGGCGAGCATCCGGGCGTCGACGTCGGCCAGCGTGGTCGCGCTGGCCGCTCGGTCGGCGAGCCGGCCACTCGGCGAGTCGGTGGGCCAGATCGTGTGGGAGATGTCCCATTCCAACGCCATCGACGTGGCGCTGACCAGGGCGTTCGACCGGCGGCTCCTCGTCGTCGCCGAGGCGGAGGCGCTCGACCGGTCGCGGCTGCCGGAGGTGGCCCGCCGGCTGGTGGTCGAGGCGACGATGGCCGAGCCGCCGACGTTCGTCGAGGAGGCGCAGCCGCCGATGCCGGAGGTCGGTCTGCTGGCCGACGCCGCCGAGGGCGAGTTCCTCCGCGAGGTCCACGACGCGTCGGTCATCGCCGGAGCCGCCCCACGCGTCGTGGAGGCGGTCGAGGATGCCGGGGGCGACCGGCGGCTGCAGGCGCTGGTGACGTCCGCCGGCGCGCTGGACAACGTCCTGCAGCCCGGTGCCGACCACGACGTCTCGGTGTGGATCGGCCCGGTGGTGGCCGGCGCCCTGGCCAGCGACGTCGCCTTCCCCGACGAGGAGCTGCCGTGGGACGAGGCGGAGGCGTTCCGGCTGACCGTCGTGTTCGCCCCGACGTCGCCCATCGCCGAGCCCCAGCGGGCGGAGGTCGAGCTGCGCCGCACCGGGGCCAGCCGCCGGGTCTCGTTCCTCTGGCGGGTGCCGGCCGACGCGCTCGACGCCGAGGCCAGGATCGTCGTCCTGTTCCGCAACCGGGTCCTCCAGACGGCGGTCCTGAGCGCCGACCCCGCCGGTTTGCTGGGTCTCCGGGACTGGGTCGGGCTGCGACAGCGGCTGGGCGACCTCGACGACCGCCAGCCGTTCGACGCCGCACTGGTCCTCAACCACGCCGCCGACGGCTCGAAACGGCTGATCGGCAACGCCGCCGGCCACGCGTCGGTCGCCGACGGTGCCGCCATCGCCGCCGTGGCCAACCGGCTGGCCACCAAGCTGGAGGGCGCGGTCGACCTGAAACGGCCGAAGAAGCTCGGTGCCAAGCCGGTGAAGCTGCTGGTCGACCTGGCCATCGACGGCAAGGACCTGTTCGACACGCTGGTGGAACGCACGAGCGGCGTGATCGCCGGTGCCCAGCGCATCCAGATCGTGCGGATGCGGTCCGACTGGGTGTTCCCGCTCGAGCTGGCCTACGACCGGCCCGCGCCGAAGCTGACGGCCAAGCTGTGCCCGACGTTCGAGGCGGGGGCCGTCGCCTGCACCGGGTGCCCGAACAACGGGTCGACCGAGTTCGTGTGCCCGAACGGGTTCTGGGGGCTGAGCAAGTCGATCGAGCGGCTGCACGTCGATCCCGCCGAGGTGGAGAACGAGGCCGCCGGGTTCCTCGTCCTCTTCGAGCCGAAGCGGGGCCAGCGCGACATCCCGGTCACGTCGGTGGCCTTCGCCGCCGCCCGCCAGGTGCCGGCGGCGTCGCAGGACAAGGTGGCGGCCGCCCTCGCCGTCGTCGGCGACGGCCGGGCCGACACGTGGGACGGGTGGCTGGCGGCGCTGGCGACGACGCCATTCGACCTGCTCGTGCTCCTGCCCCACACCGACTACAACCTGCCCAGCCTGTTCATCGGGAGCCAGATCGACTGCGTCGGGGTCAGATCGAGCCGCCGTTCGTCACGGGGGGCCACGACGACCTGCGGCCGATGGTGGTGCTCTTCGGGTGCGAGACGGCCGGCACCGGCGACGATCCCGCCGGGTTCGCCACCCGGTTCATGACCAAGGGGGCGGCGGTGGTGTTCACCAGCCTCACCAAGCTGCTCGGGTCGCACGCCGCCGAGCTGGCCGAGCGGCTGGGTGTGCTGCTGCTGGACGACACACGGGCCAAGATGCCGCTGGCCGAGCTGCTCACCCGGTTCCGGCAGGAGGCGGTGCGCAGCGGGTTGCTGGCGGCGCTGGCCGTCGGCGCGTACGGAGATGCGGACTGGAGGGTCTGACCATGTTCTCGATCGAGATGCTGCCGGCCGAGCGGGGCGACTGCCTGTGGATCACCTATGGCGCCGAGGGCGACCTGCACCACGTGGTCATCGACGCCGGCCCAGCCAGACGCAGACGACGGTGGTGCCGGAGCTGCGCCGGCGGATCAAGGCTCTGGGCGGCAAGGCCAACTGCGTGGAGCTGCTGGTGATCACCCACGTCGACCGCGACCACATCCAGGGCATCGTGCAGCTGCTGGCGCCGGCGACGAGCAACCGGTTCTTCGGCGAGATCTGGTTCAACGGCTTCCACCACCTGGGCGCCCTCGGGGCGGTCGAGGGCGAGCAGACTCACCGCCGAGCTCAACCGGGACAAGCGCCGGTGGAACAAGTCGTTCGACCACCACGCCGTCGTGGTCCCGCCCGACGGGCCGCTGCCGATTGTCACGTTGCCGGGCGGGCTGAAGATCACCCTGCTGTCGCCGTCGCCGGCGAAGCTCGAGAAGATGATCCCCCGGTGGGAGACCGAGGTCCGGCGGGCCGGGCTGGTGCCGGGCGAGGGGGCGCCGCTTCCCAGGAAGCTCGTCGAGGACGGCATCCTCGGCGTGCCGAGCCTCGACGATCTGGCGGCGTCGAAGTTCGTCTCCGACACCGAGCCGCCCAACGGGTCGAGCATCGCCTTCCTCGCCGAGTTCGACGGCAAGCGGGCGTTACTCGGGCGCGGACGCCCACATGAAGGAGGTCATCGGTGCGTTGAAGCGGTTGGGGCCGGGGCCGCTGGAGCTGGACGCCGTCAAGCTGCCCCATCACGGGTCGAGGAAGAACCTGAACGTGGAGTTCGTGTCGATGGTGCGCTGCCGCAACTGGCTGTTCTCGTCGAACGGCGCCCAGTTCAACCACCCGAACCCCGAGACCATCGCCCGCATCGTCTGCAACCAGCCGGCCAAGCCGACGCTGCACTTCAACTACGTGAGCGAGTTCACCGCCCCGTGGAAGACCCACCCCGAGAAGAACCGCTACAAGGCCGTCTACCCCAAGAAGGTCGCCGGCGTGCAGCAAGAAGGCCTCGTCGTCACGCTGTGAGTAGGTCGGGGCGGCCGGAACGACGACTCGGCGTGATGCCGGGCGGCTCCACCCTGATCGCCCTGCCCAGGATCCGGCAGGTGGGAGTCACCGGGTCCGGTGGTCCCTACGAAGCGCGGGTGGATCGCTGTGTGCGCACAGAGATCCGGCCTGCAATCGGGCTCTCCTGACCACGATGTGGATCACGAGGCCGCCTTCTCGGTCACCCGCTCGTGCGGCAGCTTGAGGTTGATGGGGCCGGCGGCGAGCATCACGAGGGCCAGGGCGGCGTCGGCGGAGTGGAACCCGTAGGCCCGGCGGATGATGAGGCGGACCTTGGTGTTGAAGCCTTCGACGCGCCCGTTGGAGATCCCGTGCTCGACGGCGTTGAGGATCATGTCCCGGCGCTGGCGCATGGTCTTGGCCACCTTGACGAAGGCCGCCAGGCGGGAGCGCTGGGCCCGGGCGCACCACCGGTCGAGGAGCACGCCGGCCTCGTCGCGGCTGAGGTCGCCGGCCAGGATGGCCCGGAACTGCTCCTTCATCTCATAGGCCCGCCACATCCCGCCCCGGTTGCGGCGGATGCGCTTCAGCTGGGCGGCCTGGGCGTCGGTGAGGTCCTCGGGGTTCTTGAACAGCGCCCACCGGGCTCCCTTGAAGTCCTTGGCCCACCGGTCGTCGGGAAGGCGGCGCAGCTGGTTCCACAGGTCCCGGCGGACCTCGTCGAGGGCGTCGCCGACGAGGCTCACGAGGTGGAACGGATCAGCGCAGACGATGGCCTGGGGAGCATGGCCCTCGGCGCGGACGCTCTTGAGGAAGGCGGGGCCGAGGTCCATGGAAACGGCGCTGAGCTGGGACGATCGCTCCGGCCCGAGCTCGTCGAAGAAGGCGTCGAGGGTCTTGGCGTCGTGGCCCTTGGCGCCCCAGACGACCCGGCCCCGGTCGTGGTCGACGACCAGGGTCAGGTACTTGTGGTGCTTGCGCCAGGAGATCTCGTCCACCCCGATGCGGAACAGGCCGTCGAGGCGGTGGGGGTCAAGCTCGGTCGCCACCACCCGTTCGCAGGCCCGTCCCACCGTTCGCCACGACACCCGGCACAGGCGGGCGATCGAGGTCTTGTCCATCCTCGTGGCCAGCCAGGCCAGCAGGTCGTCGAGGTCGCGGGTCAGGTTCGCCCCCGGGCCGGGCGAAGGGCACGGCCTCGACCACCACGCCGTGGTCGGGGCAGCGCAGACGGCGCAGGCTGGCCCGGACCTCGAGCCGCCACGTCCCCAGGTCAAGGTGGCGCCAGAACGACGGCGCCGGGCGGGTGTCGTAGCGGTACCGGGTCTTGAACCCGCAGTGGGGGCAGACCAGGCGCCGCCGGCGCAGGGCCACGGTGACGATCACGATCGTGGCCAGGAACTCCACGGCCACGACGTTGACGTCGTCGAGCCGGAGGAGGCGCTTGAATGCGGTGGTGGCGCGCACGGGTTGAGGACCTCCCGGTTCGGGGGTGTGAGAAGTCCTTGAACCTTGGCCCCGGCCCGTGCGCGTCACGCGGATACCCGGGTCGACCCCCTCAGCCAGCCGCTACACGCCGGCTGGCTCCGATCCCACCCACACTTGGGTCAGGAGGGCCTGCAATCGTCGGCGCATCGAGGCGCAAATGCTCTAAGCCGACGGAAAGTTGGAGTAGGGATAGCTCGCGCTGAGATCGGACTGAAAGCGCTGAAACGCTGGCAGACCTTCGAGCGGCGAGAACCCACCAATGAGAGTAGCGACGTTGACCCGCCTCTCGACGATCGATTTATGGAACTTCTTCCGTCGGCGGCCCGTGGGATCGCCAGCAGCCTCCAGCAGTCGCTCTTCAAGCACCTGCTTCGGATTCGCGATGGTCTCAAGCCGCTGAAGTGCGGGAACGGTGATGACTGCATCCGGTCGATCGGCAGCCCTTGCGATGGCTGCCGCGCTGATGAGAAGCCAAGCCTCTGTCATGCGGATGGGAACTATCGGGACTACGTCGTCACGATCAACCCCCTCGAACTCCTGAATGCGATCCGAGAGAGCGGCGTTCTCTCCGTCTCGATGCACGAACACGATCATCGCGCCCGTGTGAAATGTGCTTAGAAAGTCCCGGACAGAAGCCGTACGTTTCCGAAACTCCGCCTCAAGGATCTCTACCATTGGATCTAGACGGTGAATTGCCCATTCGATGATCGGCACAAGGGCACGATCAGTGCCGCCATCTGCCACGAGCACATAGCTGAGCTGCCTGCTCACGAAACCGTACCAAACTCAAACTTGAGCTGCTCGTCTGCATGGCGTAGCGGCGAGCCTCCGATGAAGTCTGCGACAGCCTGAGCGTCCTTCGGGAGTGTCGTAAGTTCGGATATGTTGACTCGCGTGACTCGCCATGTCTTCTCGACTGGCCGAAAAACACTTACGAATGACCCATCCGCCGACTTGGCCCGCTCAGCGAATACCAGATCGTCCAATTCGAGCTGACGTGCAACCTCGGGGGAGTGACTGTTCACCACGACTTGCCGCAACGGATTATCCTCGTCTACCGCCTCGTCCAAATCAACCGCGTAGTCGTAGAGAAGGTTCACTAGATTAGGTATGCGTGAGGGATGGATTCCGTTTTCGGGCTCCTCAAAGCACAGAACACCTCGATCGTGTGTGTCGACCAGCATGAGCACCAGTGCAATGTATCGAAGCGTTCCATCGGACAGGGATCGGCCATACAACCAGTTCTCGACACCCGGAAGGCGCGCCCTGAGGGAGAGTTGATCCCGCGCCTCGTCGGCGTAGACATCAAGGTCCACGACGTCCGAGTTGAGTTCTCGCAGCCGGTTAACAACCTCGATATTCGCGTTGAAGTTCGACTTCTTTAGAGAGTTCAGGGTTGCAGCAAGGTGGCCTCCCGATGCCGAAACGTGTGGGAGGGCTCCCCGAAGGTCTGGACTTCTCATCGCACTTGGCTCGAGTTGAAGCATTCTCCACGACGCCATCTCCCGCTTCGCCGCCAGCACGGTAGGATAGTCGAAGGTATTCGTTCCGCCGACAACGGTGAGTGGAGAAGTGCCGACGGGTGCCGGCCTGCCTCGGCTGCCGCCATCGCCGTGAAGCATGATGGCACCACGTTTTGTGTCGGTTGAGATCAGCGGCCCGGCGCGGCGCGCTCCAATAGCGACTGACTTACGAAATGCGGCCGATGAGGGGAAGGCGCTGAAGCTCGCGAAGTCGCCGAGCTTCGCATGGGTGAGATGCTCGCTCTCCACGAGCAGCCGATCCGACTCGGGCTGATATCGGAGACGAAGAGTGTAGGTGAGGAGTGATGTACTAGGTGTCGCCGCCTGGCCAAAGTCATCGATGACATCAATCGCCGCAATCATATCCGCGGACAGTTCGATTGCATTTGCGGGATTTCGACCGAAAACAAGATCTAACGGCGAGTAACTGCCCTCGCTCGTTCTCCGGACCTCAGCCGTGGCTTGATAGATGTCCCGGTCGGCAAGGAGGCTCAGGAAATGCACGGCATCAAAGAGGTTGCTCTTTCCAACACCGTTGTGGCCGATCAGGCATGTGAGCGGGCCGAATCGGACCCGAGCCTCACGAATACTCTTGAAGTTCTTGATCGAAAGTGCAAGTAGCACAGTTCACCCCCGCTTGGTAGCGGCACGGTAGTGAGACGCGCGATCGCGTGCCTCATGTTGAACCCCGTCTGATCATATGGTGCGCGGAATCGTGGGACTTCACGACGATCGCCGGCTTGTCGCCAACCTGGCGCTCGCGGAGCGGACGAAGGGACGGAATCGAACACGCTGAGGTAGTGCGTTGCGATCCGAGGGGTGGTCTCCGACGGCTGATGAACGCCTGGGATGGACACGATCGACGATCCCGCTCGGCTTCATCGTCCTGGGGAGGCGACCGTAACGTGCCGATCCGCGCCGGTCGGGTGCGGGCAACGGCCATCAGTTCGTACATCGCGGGAGCGTTCCGCGCCGCGCCGCGACCGCTCACGTTGTGCCAGGCCGTCATTTCTCCCGGGCTCGCCGCCGCCGGGCGCCGCTGTCCGCCCGCCGGACGACCGCCCCGCAATCCCTACGGAGTACTGGATCTGCGCCCGGCGGCCGATTGCCCGGCCGGGGGCCGCCGTAGGGTCGGGGTGTGCGACGACTGTGGGCCCGGGTTCGGGACGCCAACCCGCTGGCGGTCGACTCCATCTTCGCCGCCCTGGCGCTGATCGCGGGCCTGGTCAGCCTCACCGCCGAGCCCACGCCGGCCAATCCCACCCCCACCGACGCCCTGGCCGTGGTCCTGGTGGTCGTCGGGTTCGGCGCCATCGCCCTCCGCCGTCGCTACCCCATCGCGGTCCTGGTCGTCGCCACCGTGGCCGCCATCGCCTACGTGGCCCGGGACTATCCCGACAACGGCCTGCCCGTCGTCGCCCTCATCGCCCTCTACACCGTGGCCAGCCTCCGCGACCGCTGGGTGTGGGTGACGGCCGTCACCGTGTTCCTCGTCGCCCTCGGGATCTCCGCCATCACCCACCCCGACGAGCTGAACCTGGTCGACTTCGTCGGCACGTCGCCATCTTCGGGATCGCCGCCGTCTTCGGCGACAGCGTCCGCCTGCGCAGGGCCTACACCGCGGCCCTCGAGGCGAGGGCGGCCGACCTCGAGCGCAGCCAGCAGACCGAGGCCCAGCGGGCGGTGGCCGAGGAGCGCCTGCGCATCGCCCGGGAGCTGCACGACGTGGTCGCCCACTCCATGAGCGTGGTGGCGGTGCAGTCGGGCGTGGGCGCCCACGTGATCGACGCCGACCCCGCCGAGGCCAAGCGAATCCTGCAGAACGTCAAGGTCACCAGCCGCGAGGCGCTGGACGAGATGCGCCTCCTCCTCGGCGTCCTCCGCCAGCAGGAGCCCGACGGGGACGGGGTCGACCCCCGACCTGGCCCCGGTTCCCGGCCTCGACGGGGTGGAGGAGCTGGCCCAGGGCCTGCGGGAGTCGGGCGTGCCGGTGCTGGTGAAGGTGTCCGGCACCCGGGCCGACGTCCCTCCCGGCGTCGACCTGTGCGCCTTCCGGATCGTCCAGGAGGCCCTCACCAACGTGTTGAAGCACGCCGGCCCGGCCCGGGCCGAGGTCGACGTCGACTACCGGCCGGGGACGGTGGCGGTGACCATCACCGACGACGGGCGGGGGGCGGCGGCGGCCACGGTCACGAAAGGGGGCGGCAACGGCCTGCTCGGGATGCGGGAGCGGGTGGCCGTCTTCGGGGGCCAGCTCACCACCGGGCCCCAGCGTGGGCGGCGGCTTCCGGGTGGCGGCCACCCTGCCCTTCGCCACCCTGCCCTTGGAGCGTCAGCCGTCCCCCGCAGGGGCCGACGCGACCGCCACCGCCACCGGCAGCGCCAGTTGATCACAGTCCTCGTCGCCGACGACCAGACCCTCGTCCGGGCCGGGTTCCGGGTGCTGGTCGACTCCGCGCCCGACTGCCGGGTGGTGGCGGAGGCGGCCAACGGCGTGGAGGCGGTGGACCTGGCCGCCGAGCACCGGCCCGACGTGGTGCTCATGGACGTCCGCATGCCCGAGCTCGACGGCATCGGCGCCACCCGGGCGATCGTGGGCGACGAGCGCCTCACCGAGACCAGGGTGATCGTCCTGACCACCTTCGACCTCGACGAGTACGTCTTCGACGCCCTGCGGGCGGGCGCCAGCGGGTTCCTCCTCAAGGACACCGACCCCGCCGACCTGCTGGCCGCGGTGCGGGTGGTGGCGGGGGGCGAGGCTCTCCTCTCGCCGCGGATCACGGGCCGGGTGATCGCCGAGTTCGCCTCCCGGCCGGGACGGCCTCGCGCCGAGCGCACCCGCGAGCTCGACCAGCTCACCGAGCGGGAGCGGGAGGTGCTGGTGCAGGTCGGGCGGGGACTGTCCAACGCCGAGATCGCCGCCGAGCTGTACGTGAGCGCGGCCACGGCCAAGACCCACGTCAGCCGGATCATGATGAAGCTGGCCGCCCGCGACCGGGTCCAGCTGGTGGTCCTGGCCTACGAGTCGGGCCTGGTCACCCCCGGCTCCGACTGAGAAGGGGTGGTACCACCACCGGATCCGCCTGCCGGGCGTACACCGAGCGGTCAGCCGTACGCCGAAAGGATGACGGCGGAAGGGCCGACAGGCCGACGATTCCTCCGCCGGGAAGGCGCAGTGTGTCTCCATGACACTTCTTCACGACATTCCCGGCCCGGCGGCGTCGGCGGCCGGCGCGGCGGTGGCGGCCCGAGCCATCGGCGCCACCAAGACCTACGGCAAGGGCGACAGCGCGGTGGTCGCCCTCGACCGGGTCGACGTCGAGTTCGCGGCCGGCGAGTTCACCGCCATCATGGGACCGTCGGGGTCGGGCAAGTCGACCCTCATGCACTGCCTGGCCGGGCTCGACGAGCTCACCAGCGGCCGGGTCCTCATCGGCGACGTCGACCTCACCACCCTCAACGACAAGCACCTCACCCTCCTGCGCCGGGACAAGATCGGCTTCATCTTCCAGGCCTACAACCTGGTGCCGACGCTCACCGCCCTGGAGAACATCACCCTCCCCATGGACCTGGCCGGCCGCAAGCCCGACCAGGCGTGGCTCGACCAGGTGGTGGACACCATCGGCCTGCGCGACCGGCTGAAGCACCGGCCCAGCGAGCTCTCCGGCGGCCAGCAGCAGCGGGTGGCGGTGGGCCGGGCCCTGGCCGGGCGGCCGGAGATCATCTTCGCCGACGAGCCCACCGGCAACCTCGACAGCCGCTCCGGGGCCGAGATCCTCGACTTCATGCGCCGGGCGGTCCGGGAGCTGGGCCAGACCATCGTCATGGTCACCCACGACCCGGGCGCGGCCAGCTACGCCGACCGGGTGGTGTTCCTCGCCGACGGCCGCATCGTCGACGAGATCCTCGACCCCACCGCCGAGGCCGTCCTCGACCGCATGAAGACGTTCGGGAGGTAGGGGCGATGTTCCGTCTGACGTGGAAGGGCCTGTGGGCCCACAAGCTGCGCTTCGTCCTCACCGGCCTCGCCGTCATCCTCGGCGTGGCCTTCATGGCCGGCACCCAGATCCTCACCGACACCATGGGCAAGACCTTCGACGGCATCTTCGAGGACGCCAACCAGGGCGTCGACGTGGTCGTGCGGCGGGAGTCGGCGGTGACGAGCACCTTCGAAGGCGAGGTCCGGGAACGGGTCGACACCGCCACCATCGAGCGGATTCGCGGCATCGACGGGGTCGACGCCGCCGCCGGGTCGATCGAGGGCCAGGCCATCCTCGTCGGGCCCGACGGCAAGGCCCAGGCGGCCACCGGCTTCGGTGGCGTGATCGGAGCCAACTGGGTCGAGGACGAGCGCCTCAACCCGTTCACCATCGCCGCCGGCAACTCGCCCCGCGCGCCTACCGAGGCAGTGATCGACCAGAACACCTTCGACAAGGATCACCACACGCTCGGCGACACGATCACCGTGCTGGGCAAGGGCGCGCCCCGTCAGCTCACCCTCGTCGGCACGGCCAAGTTCGGCGACGTGGGCGGCCTCCCCGGCATCACCCTGGTCGGCGTCACCGACGCCACCGCCCAGGAGCTCTTCGCCGAGCCCGGCACCTACGACACCGTGTTCGTCGCGGCCGACGGGTCGGTCTCGCCCGACGTGCTCGCGTCCCGAATATCGGCTGACCTCGACACCGGCTACCCCGGAATCAGCCGGCACACCGGGATCGGGCGGGTTCGAGGTGCTGACCGGCGCGGCCGACACCGCCAACAGCAAGGCCGACCTCGAGAAGGGGCTGGGCTTCTTCAACACCTTCCTGCTGGCCTTCGCCTACATCGCCCTGTTCGTCGGGATGTTCATCATCTACAACACCTTCTCCATCGTCGTCGCCCAGCGGGCGCGGGAGATGGCCATGCTGCGGGCCATCGGCGCCAGCCGGGCCCAGGTCGTGCGCTCGGTCGTGTTCGAGTCGTTCGCGGTCGGCGTGGTCGCCTCCGCCATCGGTCTGGGAGTCGGCGTGCTGATGTCGTTCGGCCTGCGGGCCCTGCTCAGCGCGGTGGGCCTCGAAGTCCCCGGCGGCCCCATCGTGATCACCCCGTCGACCGTGATCACCGCCTTCGTGGTCGGCACCCTCATCACCGTGCTCTCGGCCCTGTGGCCGGCCGTGCGGTCGAGCCGGGTGAAGCCGATCGCCGCCCTCCGCGACGTCGACATCGACGTGTCCGGGTCGTCGGTCGCCCGCACCGCCGCCGGCCTGGCCGTCCTCGGCCTCGGCGTGGTGTCGTTCGCGGCCGGGATCTTCGGCGTCGGCTCGGCCCTGGCCCTGATCGGGTTCGGCACGGTGGCGACCATCATCGGGGTGTTCGTGCTCGGTCCGGTGCTCGCCATCCCCCTCATGCACGTGCTGGGGGCGCCCGTCCAGGCCATCTCCGGCACCACCGGGCGCCTGGCCCGGGAGAACGCCACGCGCAACCCCAAGCGCACGTCGGCCACCGCGTCGGCCCTCATGATCGGCGTGGCCCTGGTCGGCTTCATCACCATCCTGGCCTCCTCGACCAAGGCGGCGATCTCGGACACGCTGGCCGTGTCGCTGCAGGCGGACTACGTCGTCGCCTCCGGGTCGTTCGGCAACACCGGCCTCAGCCCCGAGATCGAGGCCGACCTGTCGGCCCTGCCCGAGGTGGCTGCGATCTCGCCCATGCGGTCGACCCCGGTCGAAGTGGACGGCGCGTCGTCGCTGGTGGCGGCGGTCGACATGCGGACGATCGACCAGGTGGCCGACCTCGGAGTGACGGCCGGCCGGTTGGCCGACGTCTCCGGATCGTCGGTGGCCGTCGAGGACCGCAAGGCCGAGGACGACGGGCTGGCGGTCGGGGACAAGATCACCATGACCTTCGCCCGCACCGGTCCCGTCGAGCTCACCGTCAAGGCCCTCATCGACCGGCCGCCGCCCGGCGGCGACGGGATGGTCTACATCATCGGCCTCGACACCTACGAGGCCAACGTCACCGACCAGTTCGACCGTCAGGTCTTCGTGAAGGTGGCCGACGGGGTCAGCCCGGCCCAGGCCAAGGCCGCCCTCGACACCGTCCTGGTCAAGTGGCCCAACGGTCAGCTGCAGGACCAGGCCGCGTTCGAGGAGAGCGTCGCCAGCCAGATCGACATCATCCTCAACCTGATCTACGGGTTGCTGGGGCTGGCCATCGTGATCGCCCTCATCGGCATCGCCAACACCCTCGCCCTGTCGGTGCACGAGCGCCGGCGGGAGCTGGGCCTGCTCCGGGCCGTCGGCATGACCCGACCCCAGGTGCGCAGCGCCATCCGGTGGGAGTCGGTGATGATCGCCCTCATGGGGACGCTCCTCGGCTTCGTGCTGGCCGTCGCCGGCTCGTGGGGGATCGTCAACGCCATCCCGGGCGACAGGCCGATCCCCCTGGTGGTGCCGCCGGTGCAGCTGACGGTGATCGTGGTCCTGGCCTCGGTGGCCGGGGTGCTGGCCGCGGTCGGCCCCGCAAGGCGGGCGGCCAAGCTCGACATCCTGGCCGCCATCGCCAGCACCTAGGCGGCCGCGGCGGGCTGTGGGCGGGCGCTCGGCGGGCGCCGGCCCCGATGGTCGCCGGCGGCCCACCCGCAGCCGGCACGGCTCCAATCACATCGGAGCAAGCCGGGGTTATACTCAACGGTATGACTTATCGGGTAGGGACGAAGGGTCAGGTCGTCATCCCGAAGGAGCTGCGCGACGAACTTGGCATCGAGCCGGGCGACGAGGTGACATTCTGGCGCCACGAGGATCACCTGGCCATGCGTCCCACCCACAGTCGCACCCCGCTGCGCGGACGCTTTGGCGGCTCCGCCCTGACCACTATCCTCGAGCACGACAGGCGGGTCGATCGCGAGCGAGAGAGCCGCCCGTGACCGTTGTCCTCGACTCGTGGGCCATCCTGCGGTACCTCGAGGACGCAGAGCCAGCTTCCTCAGCGGTAGCCGAGCTCCTGGAGACTGAGCGGCCGGTCGTGAGCTGGATCAACCTGGGGGAGGTCTTCTACGTCGTTCGTCGCCTTCACGGCGACGAGGCCGCGAGCGAGACGATCCGCGATCTACGCGCAGTCACAAGCCCGGATCTGCCAGCCGAGAACCGTGTGATCGAGGCGGCGCGCATCAAGTCCGATCACCCGATGGCCTATGCCGACACGTTCGCAGTGGCGACCGCCCTGAGCCACGACGCAACCCTGTGGACGGGTGACCCGGAGCTCTTGGTCGTTGACTCGCCCTGGCAGTGGCGAGACTTACGCCAATAGGCGAGGTCGACTTCCCACCTTGGCGAGCGGCGTCGTCAACACCGAGATCGGGAGGTCCACCAGCATGCAACGACATGCGGCGGTCAGCTCAGGGCACGAATTCGAAGGCCCCTGACTGGCTCGAAGTCCTTCTTGTTGCGGGTTGCCAGACCCAGATTGCGTTCCAAGGCGGTCGCCGCGATCAGGGCATCGGGCATCCGCACGCCGCTCTCGCGACGGATTCGCCCGGCCCGCTCAGCGATCGCCCGGTCCACTGGGATTTCCCGGAGGGGGGCGAGCACACGGGCGGCCACGTCTGGCCCCGCCGCGCCGGCGAAGAGCTCGGCACGGGTGATCACCGAGTAGTGCAGCCGGTGACGACCCGCTTTGAGTTCGACCGCGCCGCCGAGGTGGTCGATGAAGGTGTCGGTGTCGACGGGGACGTCAGCCACGGGGCCACTCCTCGCGGCTTGGCGCCCGCGCATCGGGATCGGCACCGAAGGTGGCCGCAAGTGCGACCGCCGCATCACCCTCAGCGTTGAGGTAGGCGTCGAGTGCCCGACGGATGACCTCGGCGAGCGTGACGCCCTCAGCCATTGCGACCTCGTCGATCCTGCGTCGCTGGTCCTCGGTGAGGTACACCTGGGTGCGGGTGGCTGCCATACCGCACAAGTATGCAGCGCACAGTTGGCTGGGCTCGTGCCGCGCTGTAAGCCCGAACCGGGACCGTCGGCTTCGCGGCGATAGTGGCAAGCGCTGGCTCCTACGCTGGCCGGCGTGGGGGACCAGCCGAAGCGGCGACGGATCGTCGTCGCCACCTGCGACACCCTCACCGCCAAGATGGCGGGGCCGGCCATCCGGGCCTGGCAGATCGCGTCGGCCCTGTCGGCGGAGCACGAGGTGCAGCTGGTCACCACGTCCAAGGCCGACCTCGACGAGACACGGTTCGCGGTCCGCTCGGTCGGCGACCTGGAGCTGGCCGAGCTCGAGCGGTGGTGCGACATCCTCGTCTTCCAGGGCTGGCTGGTCCACCGCCGTGACTTCCTGTTGCAGAGCGACAAGATCCTGGTGGCCGACATCTACGACCCCCTGCACCTGGAGCAGCTGGAACAGGCCCGCGACGAAGGGCGGCGGGGTCGGGTCATCGCCGTCCAGGAGGCCACCGCGGTCCTCAACGAGCAGCTCCTGCGGGCCGACTTCCTGCTCTGCGCCAGCGCGAAGCAGCGGGACTTCTGGCTCGGCCAGCTGGCTGCCCTGGGCCGGGTCAACCCTCGCACCTACGACGAGGACGAGACGATGCGGTCGCTGCTCGACATCGTCCCGTTCGGCCTCCCCGAGGAGCCGCCGGTACGGGCCCGCCCGGCCATCAAGGGCGTCGTCCCCGGGATCGGCCCCGACGACAAGGTCATCCTGTGGGGCGGCGGCATCTACAACTGGTTCGACCCGCTCACCCTGCTGCGGGCCGTCGACAAGCTCCGTCACGGCGCTCATCCCGAGGCCCGGCTGTTCTTCCTGGGCCTGACCCACCCCAACCCCGACATCCCCACCATGCGGATGGCGGTCGACGCCCGCCGGCTGTCCGACGACCTCGGTCTCACCGGCACCCACGTGTTCTTCAACGAGGGCTGGGTCGACTACGACGACCGCCAGAACTACCTGCTCGACGCCGACATCGGCGTCAGCACCCACCTCGACCACGTCGAGGCCGCCCTGTCGTTCCGCACCCGAATCCTCGACTACATCTGGGCGTCGCTGCCGACGGTGGCCACCCGCGGCGACTCGCTGTCCGACGTGATCGAGCGCCGGGGCCTCGGAATCACGGTGCCGCCCGGCGACGTCGACTCGTTGGCCGCGGCCCTGGCCACCCTGCTGGGCGACGACGAGCGGCGCGTCGTCTGTGCCGCCAATGCCGCCGCCCTCGCCCCGGAGCTGGTCTGGTCGAAGGCGCTGGCGCCGCTCGTGGACTTCTGCCGCGCCCCCGGCGGGCGCCCGACCTCGACGACGGCGACATGGCCGCCGGCATGCGCCACGACCTGGTCGCCGTGCGCAAGCAGTGGCGGGGCCTGGCCTACGACGCCAGGACCGGCATCGAGTACCTGCGGTCGGGCGGGCCCCGGCTGGTCGTCGCCAAGGCCGCCGGACGGCTCCGGCGGCTCGTCACCGGCGGCGGCGACTGAACCTCCCGGTCCGCAGACCACCAGCGCTGCCGCCCAGGGCCCTTCCGGTCGTGGTCTTCCTGGCCACGACCTTCCTCCTGCTCCCGCTCGCGCTCCTCGGCCAGCGGACCTACGCCGCGGTCGACATGCTCGAGCCGACGGCGCCGTACCGGTCGGCGCTGGCGGCGCCGCCCCGTGTGGTGTCGCCCATCCAGACCGACCAGGTCGAGGGCTTCCCCGGGCCGATGTCGTTCTACCGGGACCTGCGGCGGGGCGTGTTCCAGCTGTGGAGCCCGGAGGTCGCGGCCGGGGCGCCGACCGGGACCCTGCCGTTCAACGGCCTGCTCTCGCCGTTCAGCGCTGGTTACCTCGTGTTGCCGGCCTGGTACGCGGTCGGCCTCACGGCCGCGCTCGCCCTGCTGTTCTGCCAGGCGTTCACCTACCTGCTCCTGCGCCGGCTGGGGGCAGCCGTCGGCCCGTCCACGCTCGCCGCGGTGGCGTACACGTTCGCCGGCACGAACATGGTCTTCGTCCACCGAGTCGGTGCCGTGTTCGTCCTGCCGGCCCTGCTGTGGGCGACCCACCGAGTCGTCGCCCGCCCGAGTTGGCGGCGCACGGCTGTGCTGGCGCTCCTGGTGGCCTGGACCTGGTTCCAGGGCTTCCCCGCTGGGTTCGTGTACTGCGTCTATGCCACCGCGGCGTGGGGCGTGTGGCTGGCGGTCAGCCGGCGTGAAGAGATCATGCGGCGGCTGGCGGCGGTGGGCGGCGGCCTGGCGTGGGGCGTGGCCGCCTCGTGCATCACCCTCGTGCCGTTCGTGTCGGAGATCCTGTCTCGCGGCACGCTTGCCGCAAGGTCGTTCGACCGCCACCTGCCGGGCGCACAGGCCTTCGGGCTGCTCGACCTGTCCGTCACCCGGCCGCTGTTCAACGGGGCCGACACGTGGAGCGGGCCGAACGCGATCGAGAGCGTGTCGCACGTCGGGTGGATCGTGGCGGTGGCCGCGGCGGCAGGCCTGGTCGCCGCGGGCGTGGGTCGCCTGCGACTCGGCCGGCGGGGTGCGGTCGCCTGGCCGTTCTTCGCCGGGATGGCCGGCGTGGGCCTCGTGCTCGTCTACGTGGGCGGGCCGTTGCTCGACGTCGTGTATCTCCTGCCGGGCATCGCCGGCAACCCCATCGCCCGGTCCCGATTCCTGGTCAACCTGGCCGCCGCCGTCCTGGCCGGCCTGGCTCTCGACGCCTGGTGGCGCCCCCGAGAAACCGACGACGATCGTGTTCCCGCTTCACGGGGGGTCTCGATCGGGGTGCTCGTCGTCGCCGTGGCCGTATTCGGCTTCTTCACCGACGACCTCTGGCGGGCGGCCCGGGCCGCGAGCCAGGCGGGCGAGGTGGCGGCGTCAATGGCCGTCGGCCTGGGGTTGGCGGCCGTCGCCGTGGCGGTGGCCTTCGCCGGCCGACGATGGAAGCGGTACGGGACCGTTGCCGTGGCGGCGTTGGCCGCCCTGCTGTTCGTGCAGCTGGCCCTGCCCCTTCGGAACTTCACGCCCGAGGCGCCGGTGGACGACTTCTACACCGAGCAGGCCGGTCACCGGGTCGTGCAGGGCCTGGTCGGCGACCGCTACCGGTTCCTCGCCAGCGGGTTCAACTTCTACCCGAACTCCGGGCAGGTGCTCGGCATCCCCGACCTGCGGGGCGTGACGCTCCAATCCCGGCGGTTCAAGGACCTGGTGGGCGCGATCAGTCCGGTGGCGTTCGAGCGGGACCCGCTGAAGCTCATCCTCACCCGCGACGAGATGAACCTCGGCTCGACGGTGCTGGACGACCTGGCCGTGCGGTACGTGGCCCTGGCCACGACCGACCAGCCGTTCGGGCGGGTCGTCGACGCCGACGTCGGGTGGGACACGATGAGACCGGCGTCCGACGTCGCCATCGACGGGACCGCGCCTGGGCCAGTGGGCGGCGTCACCCTCGCGCTGCGGGTCTCGGGCGCGTGTGACGGCGCTGCGGTGCAGGTGTCGCTCGCGAGCGGGGCCACCGTGCTTGGTCGGTCGTCGCTACCGGCCTTCGACGTCGACGGCTGGACGTCGTTCGCCCTGACCGGACAGGCGCTGAACGCCGGAGACCCGTACCGGCTGGCGGTGTCGTCGACCGATCCGGCCTGCCGGGTGGACGTCGGGATGGCTGGCGACCGGGTGGCGCGCCAGGTGATCGTCCTCGACCGTGACGAGCCCGTCAGACTGGTCGCCACCGAGGGGGCGTGGATCTACGAGCGGCCGACCGCGTGGGAGCTGGTGAGCGTCCACACCCGGTGGCGGGCCTTCGCCGACCAGGCCGAGCTGTTGGCGTGGGCGACCACTCGTCCGCCCGCCGACGCCGACGTCGCCGCCTTCGTGGGCACCGCGCCCGTCACCGTCGCCGGGCACCGCCACCGTCGTCGGCTACCAGATCGACGGCGGCCAGGTGCGGGCTGAGACGCGCGCCGACTCGACGTCGCTGCTCGCGGTGTCGATGAACCGCTCGGAGGGGTGGACGGCGACCATCGACGGACGGCCGGCGCCGCTCGTGTCGGTCGACGGCGCCCTCATGGGCGTCTTCGTCCCGGCCGGGGACCACGTCGTCAGCCTCCGCTACCTGCCGAAGTCATTCGTGGGCGGCGCCTCGGTGACCGGCATCGCCCTCGCCGCCGCGGTGGTCGCCCTCGTCGTGCCCGCCTGGCTCACCCGGAGGAGGTCAGGCGCTCACACGGCACCGTGACCTTCCATCCCTCGGGCGCGACAGGGGTGATCGGCACGTCGACCGCCTGCAACTGGCCCTGGCGACAGCGATCCGTGGCCATGACCACCTCCTGGCTCCAACGCGGGCCTCCTGCCCGACGGTTCGCGACCCGGAAGTTGGTCGACCAGGCGAACACCAACACGACGATCAACACCGCCTCGAGGCCCCGCTGCGGAATCCGGGGCATTGCCTCGCCGAGACCGTCCACCGCGCACGCAACCATCGAGAAGAGGAGCAGGACGGGCACCAGGGTGTAGCGCGGCGGCGTGTTGCCGGTCAGCAGGAGCGGCATGACATAGAACAGCAGGCTCATGACGCCGAGCACGCTCACCACCATGGCGGTGCGCACCCTTCGCACCAGCGCGAAGACGCCGATGGCGCCCACCATGACGACGGCGATGACCGCCAGCGCCGCGCCCGTGGCCTCACCGAACCTGGCGACGGCACGCTCGCCGAACACGCCTCGTCCGACGACGTAGAACGCGTACCAGTGGGCGATCTGGAGCGCCCCGGGCAGCGCTTCCGCGGTTTCACGGGTCGCGGTCGCGACGACGATGAGCACGAACTGGCCCGCGAGCCCGGCGACGAGGGCGAGGACGAACGGCTCGGCGTGGGGACGGCCCCGCGCCCAGACCCGAGCGCCCGCCAAGGGCAGCAGGAGGACGGCAAGTGGGTCGCTGAGGGCGGCAAGTACGAGAACGAGGGCCCCTACCAGCACTTCCCACCGCGATCGTGGCACCCACAGCAGCACCCAGACCGATGCGAAGAGGAAGTACCAGTGCAGGTTGGCGACGTTGTTCAGCACCTCCTCCTGGGCGACGGGCGCCGCCACCATCGACACGGCGAGGATCACGCGGATCGCTGTCGAGAGAATGTGCCCGGTCGCGGCGCGGAAGACGACAAGGGCGAGCAGGCCGACGAGGATGGCGGCCTCGAGCGCCATCGCCGCCGCGGCATCGCGAATCGGCAGCAGCAGAGCGACCTCCGCCAGCAGGCGGGGGACGACATGCACGTATCCCTGGTAGGGCTGACGCAGCGCGTCGACGAGTCCGTGGTCGATGGCCTGCTGCACGAACACCGAGCCGTCCTCGGCGTACATGGTGTCGAGCGCGCCGATGCCGGGCTGGCGCGCGAGCATCATGCCGGCCGCCATGACCACCGCGAAGAGGCCGATGAGGACCGCGGGGAGCACGACCGGCCGGTCCGGAGCCTCCGGGAACAGCTGCCGGAGGGCGATTCGGATCGAGCTCTGCACCGGTGGTCGAGGGTCTGACCCACTCTGCTCCCCGGTCAGCCGCACGGCGTGGAGGGTACCGTCCACGGCCCACCCTCCACCCGCCAATGAGGGTTCGGACGCGGATTTGCTCCATCAGAGGGTGAGGGTCCGGAGACGATGGAGTCCAACAACCGGGGCCGCGGCGTGGACAAGCGTCTTTCCAACGACCAACATGGGCCGGTCGCGGGCGTCTGTCCGTGCCGCCCATCACACCTGATGCGACTCCGAACCCCCTCGTCTCTGCGCCGCTGGCTGGCCCGGCTAGCGCCCCTCGCCGCCGGCCTCAGCCTCGTCTCGACCGGCCTGGTGCTGCCCGCGGCAGCGTGCTCCCTCGATGCCCGAGGTCAAGGCCAAGGCCCAGGCGCTGGCCGAATCGGTGGTCGGGCCGGGTTTCTCCCGCCAGGTCGAGACCGGCATCGAAACCGAGCTGGTCGGGTTCGAGTGGGCAGGGCGGACACCGGGCGCGGTCGAGGTCAGGACCCGTGACGGCGACGAGCTCGGCCCGTGGGTCGAGGTCCACGGCGATCCCGTCGAGGGGCCCGACGTCGGCTCCCGCGAGTACAGGGGCAAGACCACCGCCGGGCCGGTGTGGCTCGGGTCGGGTGCCCGAGAGGTGGAGGTCCGGGTCGTCGAGGGCGACCTGTCCGGCCTGAAGATGCATGCCATCCACAGCGACACGCCGAAGGAGTCGTCGGGCCCCACCACGACACGGGCCGGCGCCGCCATCACCAAGCCCACCGTCGTCACGCGGGCGGCGTGGGGGGCCGACGAGTCGTTCCGGCGAATCAACCCCGGCTGCAACGGCACCCCCGAGTACGCGGACCGCGTCAGGTACGCGATCGTCCACCACACCGCCACCGCGAACACCTACACCGAGGCGGAGGCGCCGGCCGTGGTGCGGGGCATCTACTACTTCCACACTCACACCAGCGCCTGGTGCGACATCGGCTACAACTTCCTCGTCGACCGGTTCGGCACCACCTACGAGGGCCGGTTCGGCGGGATGTCCGAGGCGGTGATCGGCGCCCACGCCCAGGACTTCAACACCGAGAGCACCGGCGCCGCCATCATCGGCACGTTCAGCACCGAGGAGGTGCCACCGGCCGCCTTTGCCGCCCTGCGCGAGCTGCTGGCCTGGAGGCTGGCGTGGGCGGGCGTCGACCCCTCCGCCACCCTGACGGTCCGCGGCAAGACCCTCCCCGCGGTCATCGGCCACCGCGACGTCAACAACACCGACTGCCCCGGCGACAAGCTGGAGGCGAAGCTGGCGGTCCTCCGCACCGACCTGGCGACGCGGCTGCGGGCGTCGCTCGCCAAGCCGGCGGTGCAGCGGGCGGTGGACGGGACGATCTACATGCGGAGCACACAGACGTCGGGCGTCGCCACGTCGGCGTTCGGCTACGGCAACCTCGGCGACCTGGCCATGATGTGCGACTGGGACGGCGACGGCATGCCCACCATCGGCATCCAGCGCCAGGCCGACGGTCACTTCTACCTGCGCAACTCGAACACGACCGGCTTCGCCGACATCGAGTTCATCTACGGCAACCCGGGGGACATCCCTGTCTGCGGGGACTGGGACGGCGACGGCATCGACACCGCGGGCGTCGTGCGGTCGGGCACGTGGTACCTGAAGAACGACCACCTCGGTGGCTTCGCCGACGTCACCTTCGTCTACGGCAACCCCGACGACCACGCCATCGCCGGCGACTGGAACGGCGACGGCATCGACACGCCAGGCGTCCAGCGCGACGGCCCGTGGTACCTGCGCAACAGCAACTCGAGCGGCGTGGCCGACCTGGTGCCGTTCGGCTACGGCAACCCCGGCGACAAGCCGGTGGCCGGCGACTGGAACGGCGACGGCATCGACACCATCGGCGTCGTCCGGGCCGGCACGTTCTACCTGCGCAACTCGAACAGCACCGGCCGGGCCGACAACTTCTTCTCCTTCGGCAACTCGGCCGACCACCCGCTCTTCTGGCGCTAACCGGCGCGCCACCCGCCACCACCGAAACTGGTGACACACAGCGGCGACTGGCGCCGTTTTCCGTCACCGGTTCGGCGGGGTTGGGCCCCACACCCCGAACTGGTGACGCACAGCGGCAGCAGGCGCGGTTTTCCGTCACCGGTTCGGCGGGGTTCGCCCCGCACCGGAACTGGTGACGCACAGCGGCAGCTGGCGCAATTTTCCGTCACCGGTTCGCCGGGGTTTCCCCACGACCCGGCGGAGGCCGCCACCCCCAAACCGTAGGATCGCCGGCCGAACGTCCCCATCGGACCGGAGCCCGCGCTGCGCCCATCCCAATCCAAACCCGCCACCCCCGGCACAGGCACACGCAGACCGTGGGACGAGCTGCCCGAGGGCACGCTGGCGGTGGGCGTCGGCCTGGTTGCCCTCGGCCTCACCGCCTACGGCTTCCTCGTCATCTCGGCGCGTGCCCTCGGGCCGGAGTCGTACGCCCCCCTGTCGGCGCTGTGGGCCACCGTCTTCCTGATCTGCCCGGGGTTCTTCCTGCCCCTCGAGCAGGAGCTGTCCCGCAGCCTGTCGGCCCGGCGGGCGGCGGGCGTGGGCGGTGGCCCCGTCGTGCGGAAGGCGGCGCTGGTGGGCGGCGTGGGGGCGGTCGTGCTCGTCGGCGGCTGCGTCGCCGTCGGCCTGCCTCTGCTGGACAAGCTGTTCGACAGCGAGATCCTCCTGCTCGTCGGCCTGCTGATCGGCCTCGTCGGCTACTTCGCCGAGTTCCTGGCCCGGGGCATCCTGGCCGGCAACGGCAGGTTCCGGGCCTACGGACTCATCCTCGCTCTCGACGGGACCGTTCGACTGCTGGGCTGTGCCGCCCTGGCCGTGCTCGGCGTGGCGACGGCCGGGCCGTACGGGATCGTCCTGGGCGCGGCACCCCTGGTTGCCACCCTGATCGCCATGCGAGGCCAGCGGGGACTGGCCGACCCGGGCCCCGACCCCGACCCCCACGAGCTGTCGGTGGCCCTCGGCTGGCTGCTGGCGGGGTCGGTGCTGGCCCAGTCGCTGGTGAACGCCGGCCCCCTGGCGGTGAAGCTGCTGGCCACCGACGCCGAGAAGACGGTCGCCGGCACGTTCCTGGCCGGGCTGATCGTGGCCCGGGTGCCGCTCTTCCTCTTCCAGGCGCTCCAGGCGTCGGCCCTGCCCAAGCTGTCCCGGCTGGCCGCCGCGGGTGAGCCCCACGACTTCCAGCACGCCCTGCGCCGCCTGCTCCTGCTCGTGGGCGCCCTGGGCGTGGCCGGCACCTGCGGCGCCCTCGTCATCGGCCCCTGGGTCGTCACGGTGCTGTTCGGGCCGAGTTCCGGCTCCCGGCCCGCGACCTCACCGTGCTGGCCGGCGCCACCGCCGCCTACATGCTGGCCATG
Source organism: uncultured Acidimicrobiia bacterium (assembly GCA_963827345.1). Classification (GTDB taxonomy): domain Bacteria; phylum Actinomycetota; class Acidimicrobiia; order Acidimicrobiales; family AC-14; genus CAWGUU01. The sequence continues at coordinate 80,259 of CAWHAN010000008.1, forward strand.
ACCATGGCCCAGGCCCTCATCGCACTGTCGGGCTACGCCCGGGTGGCGACCGGCTGGCTGGCCGGCGTCGCCGCCTTCGCAGTCGTGACCGCCCTCGGGTCCGACCTCCTGGTCCGGGTCGAGACGGGCCTGCTCGCCGGCTCGGTGGTGGCGGCGGCGGCGATGGCCGCCCTGCTCACGCCGCTGCTCCGGGCCCGCCGCCTCCACGTCGAGCCGGAGCTGGTGCCGCCCGCCAACCCGCCGGTCCTGTAGCCGATGCACGTGAGCGTCGTCATCCCCGCCTACGGCGACGACCCGTGGTTGGCGCGTGCGGTCGAATCGGTCCTGAAGTCGACGGGCGTGGAGGCGGACGCGATCGTCGTGGACAACGGTGCCGACCCGGCGACGGTCGATCGGCTGGCAGGGCGGGCCGGCGTCACCGTCGTGCGGCCGGGGAGCAACCTGGGCTTCGCCGGCGGGTGCAACGCGGGAGCAGAAGCGGCCACCGGCGAGATCCTCGCCTTCCTGAACCAGGACGCGCTCCTCGACCCAGGGGCGCTCGCCGCCCTGGCCGACGTCGCAACGCGGGCCGACGTCGGCATCGCCACCGCCAGCGTCCGCCTGGCCGACGATCCCGACACGCTCAACTCGGCCGGCAACCCGCTGCATTTCCTGGGGTTCAGCTGGGCCGGCGGCTACGGCGAGCCGGCTTCCGGCCACGACGCCGAGGCCGACGTGCTGGCCGCCAGCGGCACCGGGATGGCGGTGCGCCGGGAGGTCTGGACCGCCCTGGGAGGGTTCGCCGATGAGTACTTCGCCTACCTGGAGGACACCGAGCTCAGCCTGCGCTGCTGGCAGCGGGGACTCCGGGTGGTCTACGTCCCCGGCGCCCGGTTGGTTCACCGCTACGACTTCTCCCGGAACCCGGGCAAGTGGTACCTCCTCGAGCGCAACCGGCTGATCCTCGTCCTGACCGCGTTCGAGTCCCGCACCGTCGCGCTCCTGCTGCCGGCCCTCCTCGGCGCGGAGGCCGGCATGCTGGCCGTGAGCCTTCGGGCGGGGTGGGGACGGGAGAAGGTGGGCGGTTGGCGCTGGCTGCTCCGCCACCGCGGGTGGATGGCGGAGCGGCGGCGCCAGCTGCAGTCGGAGCGAACGGTCGGCGACCGTGACCTGGCCTTCCGCCTCGAAGGCCGGTTCGGCGCCGCCCACCTCGACCTGCCGGGCTGGGCCCGCCCGGCGGACGGCCTCCTGGCCGGGTACTGGTGGGTGGCGAGGAGGATGCTCCACCGCCGGCCGTCCAGCGCCTAGCATCGCCGGTGGTTTGAGCACCCGAGGCCACCTCCTCGTCCTGCTGGTCACGCTCGCGAGCGTTCTCTTCATCATCCGCTTGCTGCGCCGTCATCAACTGCCGGCCAAATACGCGCTGCTGTGGATCTCGGTCGGCTCCGTCCTCGTGTTCCTCGCCGCCTTCCCCAGCGTGCTCGACGCCGTGTCCGACTGGCTGGGCATCTCCTACGGCCCCGCCACGTTCTTCCTCGGCGCCATCACCTTGCTCTTCCTCGTCGTCATCCACTTCTCCTGGGAGCTCTCGCGCCTGGAGGAACGAACGAGGGTGCTGGCCGAGGAGCTGGCCTTGCTGCGGGCCGAGTCCGGCAACGACGCCCACCACGACGAGCCGGCCCCGTGGTGACCCGTCGCCCGGCCGCGGCAGCCGCGACAGCCGCCCTGGTCGTCGGCCTCCTGCTCTCGGCACTGGCGACCCTGACGCCGGCGCCCGCGGGCGCGGCCGACGAGGTCCCGACGCCCGCCGATCCGGCCAAGGCCGCCGAGGCCGGCCGCCAGGCCGAGGCGTCACAGGCCGACGGCGAGCGGGCGCCGCAGACCGGAGCCTCCCCCGGCTTCCTCAACTACCGAGTGTTCGCCACCCAGTACGAGCCCCTCACCCCGGGCAGCATCGAGGTGGCGGTGCCGGACAAGTGCGCAAAGTTCGCCGCCCTTGGCAACACCACCGCCCTCGCCAACCACGGTTGCCCGGCCGGCTACGGCCTCGGCCTCGACTACCGGGTCGTCGTCACCCTCGACGACGGGCGCAGTGCCACCTTCCCGGTCAAGGACGTCGGCCCGTGGAACGTCGACGACAACTACTGGAACAGCGCCGAGGCCGGCTCGCCCCGCCCCCGGCGCCTCTTCACCGACCTGCCCCGGGGCCGGCCCGAGGCCACCGCTGCCTTCAACGACAACTACCACACGGTCGCCAACTGCAAGGACGTCAACCACCAGCCGACCACCGTCACCGACGGCGCCGACCAGTTCGACCGCTGCGTCCTCAACCCGGCCGGCATCGACCTGTCGATGGCCGCCGTCGACCAGCTCGGCCTCGCCCGGGGCCAGAACGTCTTCCTCACCGCCACGTTCCTGTGGGAGCCGGTGGTCGCCGGCGCCAAGCCGTCGATCGCCAGGGGCGCCACCCGCTACCTTCGCCAGACCCGCAGCAGCGGCGTGGCCGACTTCATCTACACCTACGGCATCCCCACCGACATCCCGCTCGTCGGCGACTGGGACGGCAACGGCACCGAGACCCCTGGAGTCTTTCGGGAGGGCAAGTTCTACCTGCGCAACAGCAACAACAGCGGGGTGGCCGACCTCATCTTCGACTACGGCATCCCCACTGACCACCCGATCGTCGGCGACTGGAACGGCGACGGCGTCGACACGATAGGCGTCTTCCGCGAGGGCCGCTGGTACCAGCGCAACACCAACAACTCGGGCGTGGCCGACTGGATCTGGGCCTACGGCGACACCACCGACCTGCCCGTCGTCGGCGACTGGAACGGCAATGGCACCGACACGTTCGCCGTCGTGCGGAACGGCACCTGGTTCACCACCAACCACTTCGACTCCGGCGTGGCCGAGGACATCTTCGGCTACGGGAACCCCGGCGACCTGCCCATCGCCGGCGACTGGGACGGCAACGGCACCGAGTCCCCCGGGGTCGTGCGGGACGGCACCTGGTACCTCGCCAACGCCCTGAACCGGGGCTTCGCCGACGTCATCTTCGGCTACGGCAGCCCAGGAGACTTCCCCCTCCCCTGGCAGTAGCGCCCGCTCAACGGGCCGGGCCGGGAGGGGGTCGGCCTAGACTCGGGCCCTGATGACCCGGCCTGAGCCCCGGCTGCTGGTCATCGTCCCCGCCCTCAACGAGGAGGCGTCGCTGCCCGCGGTGCTTTCGGAGCTGCGGTCGTGGTCGTCGACCGCCGGCGTGGCGATGGACGTGCTCGTCGTCGACGACGGCTCCACCGACACCACCGCGGCGGTCGCCCGCGCCGCAGGCGTCATGGTCGCTCCTCTGCCCTTCAACCTCGGCGTCGGCGGGGCTCTCCAGACCGGGTTCCGCTACGCGGTGCGTCACCGGTACGACAGGGCCATCCAGTTCGACGCCGACGGCCAGCACGACGCGTCCCAGATCCCGGCGCTGCTGGCGGCCCTGGACGGGGGCGCCGACCTCGTCATCGGCAGCCGGTTCTCGTCCTCGTCGGCAACCGGCCAGTCGGCAACCACCGGCGAGTCGTCCCCCAGCTACGACGTGGGCCGGATGCGCAGTGGCGCCATGCGGGGCTTGCGGATCGCGGTGCGGCTGCTCGGCGGCCGGTCGTTCTCGGACGCGTCGTCGGGCTTCCGGGGCTTCTCCGCCCCGCTGCTGGCGTTCTTCGCCGGCCGCTACCCCAGCTACTACCTGGGCGACACCGCCGAGGCCCTGCTCCTGGCCTGCCAGGCCGGGTTCGAGGTGGTGGAGGTGCCGGTGACGATGCGGGCCGGGCGGGCGGCACCCCCTCGACCCGGAGCGTCAAGCTCGCCTTCCAGTACCTCCGGGCCATCGTCAGCATGGCCAGCCGGATGCCGCTGCGGCGGGCGCGGAACGGGACCACCGCCCCTTGAACGAGGCCACGCCGGCGCGTCCTGGCGCCGGGTCCGGGTCGTGATCGTCAACTACAACGGCGGCGAGGACACCCTGGCCTGCCTCGACAGCGTGCTCGCCTCCGACTGGCCGGCCGAGGACCTGGAGGTCGTCCTCGTCGACAACGCCTCGGTCGACGGGGTGGCGGCCAGGGTCAAGGCCGACCTGCCCCGTGTGAGCGTCGTGGAGTCGGGGCGCAACCGGGGGTTCTCCGGCGGCTGCAACCTGGGGCTCCGCGACCTGTCCGGCGTCGACTACGTGGCCCTGGTGAACAACGACGCCACCGTTGACCCCGCGTGGCTATCGCCACTCGTCGACGCCCTCGAGGCGGATCCCGGCGTGGGGGCGGCCAGCCCCAAGATCCTCTTCCGCGGCAACTTCGTCGGCCTCGACCTCTCCTCGCCGACCGCGGTACGGGGCCGCGGCGACCGCCGCCCCCTCGGCGTCCGGCTCAGCGGCGCCCGGCTCGACGGCCACGACGCCTTCGGTCGGCTGCAGCTGGTCGACGGCTTCTGGGGGCTCGAGCACGGCGCCGGGAGCGAGGCGTCGTACCAATGGACGTCGGGGGAGGCCCACCTGCGGGTACCCGTGCGCGACGAGGGCACCCTCCCGACCTGCGAGCTGCACCTGGCCGCCGACGAGGACCGGGTGGTGACGTTCACGTCCGGCCCGAACACCGTCGAGCACCTGGTGACGAGGAACCCGGCGTGGGTCACCGTCCCACTGGGGGGCACGCCGTTCCCGGTGGTCAACAACGTGGGCTCGGTGCTCGTCGCCGACGGCTACGGGGCCGACCGCGGCTACCAGGAGCCCGACGGCGACGGCCGGTACGCGCAGCCCGACGAGGTCTTCGCCTGGTGCGGGGCGGCGGTGCTGCTCTCGCGGGACTACCTCGAGTCGGTCGGGCTCTTCGACGAGGCGTTCTTCCTCTACTACGAGGACTTCGACCTGTCGTGGCGGGGCCGGGCCGAGGGCTGGCGCTACGTGTACGTGCCCGAGTCGGTCGTACGCCACGTCCACTCGGCCTCGTCGGTAGAGGGCTCCCGCCTGTTCGCCCACTACGTCGAGCGCAACCGGCTGCTCACCCTCACCCGCAACGCTCCCCTCGGGTTCGCCGCCCGGGCCGCCCTGCGGTACCTGCTCATCACCGGCTCCTACGCCCGCCGCGACATCGTCAGCCCCCTCGCCCACCGCCGCCCGCCCAGCTTCGAGACGGTCCGGCGCAGGCCGGGCCCTCGGCGGGTACGGCCGCCAGCTGCCCGGGGCACTCGCCGGCCGCCGTCGCCTCCGCCGCCGCCGCACCGTCGGCGACCCCGAGCTCCTGGCCTGGCTGACAGACGGCTGACAGACGGCTGACAGCCCCGAACCGGGGCCACACAGCGGTTGAGGGCGCGGTTCTGTGGCACCAGTTGGGGGGAGGCGCAGTTGTCCCTGTGGGCAATGACGCTTAGGGTGCTTGAAGTGGCTGGTGTTGTTGGAGTAAGGCGAGGGGCCAGAGTGGCGGGAGTCCGGCGTAGGCCGCGACGTCGTCGCGCCGCGCCCGCCCTCGTCCTGGCCTTCGCCCTCTCGCTGGCCCTGACCGGCGTGGGCACCGCCGCCGGGCAGCCCAAGCCGGTCGAGGACGAGATCAAGGCGATCAAGGACGACGCCGGGCTGGCGTCGGTCGAGGAGGCCAAGCTTGTCAACCTGGTCGAGGCGGCGTCGGCCAGGCAGAAGGAGCTCGAGGCCCAGGTGGCCACCGCGAACAAGCAGGTCCGCAAGGTCGAGAGCGACCTGAGCAACGCCCGCAACAACCTCACCACCCTCGAGGCCCGCAAGCGCACCCTCGACGGCCGGCTGGTGGAGACCAATCAGCACCTGGCCGACGCCAAGTCCCGCCGGGTCCAGCTGGCCCTCGACGCCTACACCGGCCGCTCGAGCGCCCTGGGCTACGCGGCGTCGATCCTCGACGCCCAGGACCTCGGCGCCCTCGCCGCCCGCCGGTCCTACGAGCACCTGGTCGGCGAGAGCCAGTCGGAGGCGGCGGCCAGGGAGGAGGTCCTCCGCGACGAGGTCACCGACCTGCTGGAGGAGCTCGACGGTGTCCGCCGGCAGATGGAGGTGAAGCGGGCCGGGCTCGGGGGCCAGGCGGCGCAGATCGAGAAGCAGCAGCAGGTCCGCACCGGGCTCATCCAGGAGGCCGAGGCCGAGGTGGCCGAGCACACCCGGCTGGTCAACGAGGCCAACGCCCGCCGGTCCGAGTTCGAGGCCGACCTGGCCGAGCTCGAGGCGCAGTCCAACTCGGTCGAGGCCACGCTCCGCCAGCGCCAGGGCGAGGCGGCGGCCGCGGAGGGCCAGTCGTCGAGCTCGTCCTCCTCCTCCGCCTCCACCGGCGGCGGCCAGCTCGCCTTCCCGCTGCCCGGGCACCGGCTCGGGTCGCCCTTCGGCCAACGGGTGCACCCGATCTTCGGCTCGGTACGGATGCACACCGGCGTCGACATCGGCGCCAGCACGGGCACGCCGATCCGCGCCGCCGAGGCCGGCACCGTCGTCACCGCCGGCGGGATGGGCGGCTACGGCAACGCCACCGTCATCGACCACGGCGGCGGGCTGGCCACCCTCTACGCCCACCAGAGCAAGATCGACGTCTCGGTGGGCCAGCACGTCACCCGCGGCCAGGTGATCGGCAAGGTCGGCTGCACCGGCACCTGCCTGGGCGCCCACCTCCACTTCGAGGTCCGGATCAACGGGCGTCCCGTGAATCCGGCGCCCTACGTCACCTGACCGCCTGATCGGGCGGGCCAGCGTCGCCGACGGCGTAGAAGTGGCCCTCGCGGGTGCCGAAGTAGATCCGGCCCTTCCACACCGCCGGGGTCGACTCGATGCATCCCGGGACGGTGACGGTCCACAGTTCGGGCGGGTCGACCTTGGTGTCGCGCAGGTCGTAGCCGTGGAGCACGCCGTGGCAGTCGCCCTGCACGAGGACGTCGTCCACGACGACCGGCGACTGCCAGACCGGGTGGGGAAGGTTCTTGGTCCACCGCACGTCGCCCGTCGCCCGGTCGACGCCGATGACCCGGCCACCATCGGTGGCCGCGACGATCAGGTCCTCGTACACCGCCGGGGTGGCCCACATCCCGGCCACGCCGTCGACCCGGCCCACGCCCGGCACCTGGTCGTCCACCGACCACACCAGGGGGTCGTCCTTGCTCGGATCCAGCTTCACCAACTGGCCGACCTCGCGCCCCCGAGGCAGGTGGCGCTCCCACTCGGCAGCGACGTAGAGCATCCCCTCGTCGTCGACGACGACCGTGGCGTCCACGTCGTCACCCATCCAGTAGCGGAAGACCCGCTCCGCCGGCTCGCCCGAGGCCACCTTGGAGACGTCCCAGCCCTGCACCAGGCCGCCCGAGTTGGCGAAGTAGACGACCCCCTTCCACATGGCGACGGAGCTCTCGATGGAGACGTTCTTGTCGGGGAGCTGGGACAGCAGCTCGGAGTCCCAGCCGGGGGCGTTGAAGGCGAGCTCGGGGTCGACTGTCACCTTGCCGTCGCCGGCGTAGGAGCGGTTGAGCTCGACCACGTGGAACTGGCTGTTCTCCCCGCCCTCGTAGAGGTACCCGTCGTGGACCAGGCCCGACCCGTCCCAGTCGTTGTTCCAGAGAACCGGGGTGACGTCGTTGGCCGAGAGCCGCCACAGCTCCTCGGGCGCCGCCCGGTCGACGGCGATGACCCGGTAGTGGTTGTCCCGGGACCCCGTGTAGACGAGCGGGTAGCCGTCGGGGTCGAACGTGACGCTGCCCTTGATGAGGTCGCCGGTGACGAAGTCGGGCAGCAGACGGCGGCCGGTGTCGCCGTCGAGGAAGTGGACGGCCCGGTCGTACGCACCGAAGACCACCCACGTCTCGCCCTTGCGCTCGACGACGGCCGGCTGGCCCGTCCACCCGGTGCCGCACCACTTCGTCTCGCCGCTGCCGTCGATGGAGAACGAGCACATCGGGTCGCCGTCGGGGAACTTCCACAGCACTTCCGGCCGCCGCGGCATGGCGCCGGTGCCGTAGAACGTGCGGGTGGGGTTGCCCCGGAAGGTCAGGAGGCCGTCGGTGCCTGCGACCTTCGCGGGGGCGGTGGTCGAGGTGGCAGCCGCCGAGCTGGTCGGAGAAGACGTCGTGGCCGGTTGGGCGGAGGGGTCCGGGTCGGCCAGCGACGCGCAGCCCGAGCCGAGCAGCAATGCCGCCGCCACCGCCCAGGTCCGCCGTCTGTGCACGACGCGGATGGTAGCCACGGCGCCACCTCGGGTGGGGGCGCCCGAGAAACGCGGCATGATCGTCGGGTGACCCCGACCTCCGCCGACGCCGCCATCCGCAACGCCCACGCCTGGTTCGAGGTCAACAGCGGGTGGGCCCCGCCCGATGCCGAGACCGTCGCCGACTGGGTGGCCGACGGCATGTGCCGGTGCCCGGACGAATGCCTGGTCCGGCCCCGGGCGTGGTGCCGCCACGGCCTGGCCTCGTGGGACCTGATCCTCGCCGACCTCGCCGAGAACGACGAGGCCCTGCCTCATTGAGGGTGAGCCCGGCGGATCGAGCGACGAGCCCGCCGTGTTGATCGACGAGCCCGGCGGCGAGGTGACCTCCGCCGTCGCCGCCCTCGACGCCATCGCCCCCCTCCTCGCCCACGACGACGCCGTCGTGCGGGCCGGCACCGCCTATCTGCTCGGTCGCGTGGGCCAGGCCGACGCCGCCCTCGCCCCGATGGTGCGGGCGAGGCTCGTCGAAGCCGCCCAGGACGAGATCGACGACTCGGTGATCCGGGCGCTGGCCGCGGCGGTGAGCGCGGCCCGGTTGAGCGTCGACGAGGCCAACGGGCTCATGCGGCTGGCGCCCACCCTCCGCCGCATCGGCGTCTACCACCTGGCCATGGTGGCCTCGGCCGCGCCGGAGGACGAGCCGGTGCGCGAGGCGCTGGTGGCGGCCGGCGACGACCCCGATCCCCAGGTGCGCTGGTGGGCCGGCTTCGGCCTCGACACGTCCGGGGGCGGCGGCGCCCTCCCGAGTTGACCGACCGTCAGACCCGGTCGTCGCGGCCCCCGCCGGGGCGGAGGAAGAAGGGCTCCTTCCAGGAGTGGGTGATGTCGTCCGTGGCGAGCATGTGGATGCCGGCGTCGACGGCGACGTCCCACCAGCCGTCCTGGATCAGATAGCCGCGAAAGAGCACTGACGGATCGTCCCGGAACGCCTTGCATGCGGGCACCCACGTCTTCCGGTGGTCGCCGAAGAGGTGGTAGTTGAGGAACAGCTGGTTGGGCTTGCCGTCGATGTACTTCGCGGGCGAGACCTCGTCGTCGGTGCAGTCGATGCAGGCGAAGCCGAGCCTGTCCTTCGGCGTCGCCGCGTAGTGGGCCAGGCTGGCGTGGAAGCCGGTCATCACCAACAGGAACCGGCCCCGCATCTCGTCCAGCGTGGCCCAGCCCGTCTTCCTCGCCGCCGCCCGCAGGTCCTTCTGTCCCGAGCCGGAGAGCAGGTCGGCGGGCCGGTAGAGACGATCGAGGTCGTTGCCGCACAGGAACTGGGCGAGGTACCGGTCGAGCAGGTCGGGGAACGGCCCCCGGTCGACGATGCCCTTCAGGCAGATGAAGATCGTCATCACGTCGTGGTTGCGGTTGGCGTCCGACCAGCCCCGTAGCTCGGCCAGGAACTGCGAGAGCTGGCGGTTGTGCAGGCTGAAGTCGCCTCCGTGCTGCACCGACCATTGCATCTGACGGCCGGGATCCGGGCCGCCGTATTGCCCGATGTCGAGCTCGACGGCCCGGCACCCCGCCTCGTAGACCGGGAAGGCCCATCCCCCAGACGTCTTCATGGAGGCGAGCGGCCAGTTGATGTCGTAGGTGTTGTGGGACGCCTTCATCGTCACGTCGCTGAACCGCCGGGCGTCTGCCATGGGCTCCCCTCCGGGTCGGGCCGTCCCTCAACCGACGACCGTCGGGGGTCACGATAGGACCAGTCGCGCCCGGCCCGCGGACCGACCTGCCTGGTACCGTCGCCGTGTCGCCGCGCTGGGAGGGATGCCTTGGCCGCTTCCGATCTGGACCTGATGCGCAAGGCCTACGACGCCCTCGTCTCCGGCGACATCCCGCTGCTCTTCAGCCTCATGGACGACGACGTGGCCGCCCACGTCCCCGGCCGCAGCCCGGTGGCCGGCGAGTACGCGGGAAAGCAGGCGGTGCTCGGCTACGTCGCCACGCTGGGCGAGCTGTCGGGAGGCACGCTGCGCTTCGAGCTGCACGACCTCCTCGCCGGTGAGGGCCCCGCCGGACAGGGGCATGCCGTGGCCGGACAGGGGCATGCGGTGGCCCTGGTGACGGACCGGGCCGAGCGGGCCGACGGCAAGGCCCTGGACATGAACAACGTCCACGCCTGGCACGTCGGCGACGGCCGCCTGCGCGAGATCTGGATCTACCCGGGCGATCTCTACGCCTGGGACGACTTCTGGTCCTGAGACGGCGGGCGGCAATGGCGCTCCGCCAAGCTTGGCGGTGTCAACGCCAAGCGAACTGGTTCAACACAACCGCGTCAGAGCCCGGTAGGTGGAACCAGTTCGCTTGCCTTTGTGGCTCTCCGCGGGGCGCCGGCTGACTAGCGCCAGATCCGCGGCCTGTCGCCCGGGCTGCCGAAGATGAACGGGGTGACGTCGGCCACGCCCCCGCCGGCCCCGTTGCGCAGGTACCAGGTGCCGTCGCGGAAGATGCCCGGCGTGAAGGTGCCGTTGCCGTTCCAGTCGCCGGCGATGGGAATGTCGCCCGAGGCGTTGCCGTAGACGAACGGGGTGACGTCGGCCGCCCCACCCCCCTCGGCGTTGCGCAGGTACCAGGTGCCGGCACGGAAGATGCCGACGGTTGTGCGGCCGTCGCCGTTCCAGTCACCGGCGACCGGCGTGTCGCCCGAGGCGTTGCCGTAGTTGACCACGACGTCGGCGTTGCCGCTGGTCAGGGAGTTGCGCAGGTACCACACACCGTTGCGGTAGACGCCCGGGGTGAAGGTGCCGTTGTCGTCCCAGTCACCCGTAACCGCGAGGTCGGTGGTGTTGCCGAACACGAACGGCGGCACGTCGAAGGAGACGCCGCCGCTGGCGTTGCGCAGCATCCACGTGCCGTTGCGGACGATGCCGACCGTGATGGTGCCGTTGCCGTCCCAGTCGCCGGTGACGGGCCGGTCGTTGATGTCGCCGTAGCCGAAGCTGCTGTCGGCGGTGCCGGTGGTGAAGGTGTTGCGGAGGAACCACATGCCGCTGCGCACGACGAGGGGCTTGGTGGCGCCCGCGGGCGGCGGCGCCACGGTGGTCGACGTCGTCGACGTGGACGTGGTCGACGAAGTGGTCGAAGTGGTCGTGGTGGGCCCCGGCAGGGTCGTCGACGTGGTCGTCGTCGGCGCGGCGGTGGTGGTCGTGGGCGGCGGCGGGCCGGCGAGGGCCTGCCAGTCGGGCGACTTGGCGGCGGCGTCGTTCACCAGCTGGGCCAGCGTGTTGGCGTCCGGGCGGAACCCGTACAGCCCGCTGCCCTGGGGCCCGTTGGCCAACCGGAAGAGGATGATGGTGCCGTCGGGCGAGTAGGCGGGGTCGGTGGCGCAGCCGGTGAAGTTGCCGGCCCGGGCGGCCCCGGTGCCGTCCGCGTTCACCGTGTAGATCCTGCAGCCGGCCTCGAGGCCGTAGGTGACCTTGGCGCCGCTCGGCGACCACTTCGGGTTGACGAGCTTGTCGTACACACCGCCGCCGGGGCCGACCGCGCCGCTGGTGAGGCGCTTCAGGTCGGTGCCGTCGACCTTGACGCTGAAGATGTCCCTGGCCCCGGCACCGTCGGCCGGGACACCGCGGGAGAACACGATGCGCTGGCCGTCGGGCGACCAGTCGGGCGAGGCGTCCTCGGATCCGGCGGGGAGCGACCCCGTCGTGGTCACGGCCACCGGGCTGGAGCCGTCGGCATTGGCCCTCCAGATGCGGAACTGGCCGCTGCGGTTGCTGGCGAAGGCGATCTTGGTGCCGTCGCGGCTGAACACCGGCTGGTTGTCGGTGGCGCCGGTGTTCGTGAGCTGGCTGACACCGGCCCCGTTGGCCAGCATCTTCCAGATGTCGCCGTTCCGGTCGAACGTCAGCCAGATGCCGTCGGCCGACCACGCCGGGTTGTCACCTGCACCCCGGGGCGCGGCCTGCGTGCCGTCGGGGCGGGCGGTGAACAGGATGCTGCCCGTCGACCATGCGATCAGCCCGTTGGTGCCGGGGAAGGTCGCCTCGCTCCGAGGGACCGCGACGAGAAGCGACGCCGCTACCACCACCCCTACCGCGCCGAACTTCCACCCACTCTTGATCGTCCGCATGAGCACCCCCTGCAGGCCCCTGGTCAACCGCCGTGTGCCGGACCGAGACCGACAGACTACCGACAGGGTTGGCGGATCGCCACGCGGGGCGGCGCCTCCCCCCGGCTACCCCTTGTTGGCGCCGTGGGCCCGGACGTGGTCGTTGACCTCGTAGTAGGCGTCGATCGACTCGCCGGCGTCGCCCCAGAAACCCTCCAGGACGTCGTATTCCATGGTGCCGCGGTCGACGTACCAGTTGTTCACGTCGGTGATCTCGAGCTCGCCGCGACCCGACGGCACCTGCTGGGTGATGGCCTCGAACACGGCGGGGTCGTAGAAATAGATCCCCGTGACCGCGTAGTCGCTGGCCGGGACGTCGGGCTTCTCGACGATGCGCACCACCCTGCCGTCCTCGGCCAGCTCGGGCACGCCCAGGTGGCTGAGGTGGGCCGGGTCCTCGACCTTGGACAGGACGATGCGGGCGCCGGTGCTCTGGGCCTTGAAGTTCTCGACCGCCGGTCGGATGGACCGGCCGACGATGTTGTCGGCCAGCATGACGAGCACCTGGTCGCCGTCGACGAACCGCTCGGCCAGCGAGAGGGCCTCGGCGATGCCGCCGGCCCGCTCCTGGTAGGCGTAGGACAGCCGCTGGATGCCCCACTCGTTGCCACTGCCCAGGAGGCGGAGGAACTCGCCGGCGTGGGTGCCGCCCGTGACCATCATGATCTCGTCGACCCCCGCGGACACGAGGGCCTCGATGGCGTAGGTCACCATGGGCCGGTCGTAGATCGGCAGGAGGTGCTTGTTGGTGATGCGGGTCAGCGGGTGCAGACGGGTGCCGCTTCCGCCCGCGAGAATCACGCCCTTCACGGGAGTGGGACGTTAGCCGAGGTTCCCTTGGCCATCCGGCGGGCCCTCGGGCGGGCCCGGTCCCCCTCAGGTGAGCCCGGTCCCCCTCGGGTGAGCCCGGTCCCCCTCGGGTGGGCGCAGCTAGGCTTCGCCCAATGGATATGCCGCCGCCCGTGCAGGATCCGGAGCCGCGGACACCCGAATCCCGTGTGACCCTGGCCGAGGACTCGTTGGCGCGCCGCCTCGACGCCGTCGAGGCCCGGTTGGTGGCGCTGGGCGCCCGATTGGAGCAGATGGAGGCGTCGCTGCACCAGGTGATCCGTGACGAGGGCCACACCGTCTCCACCGAGATCCGCTACACGCTCAGTGAGCTGGGCCGGCGCCTGGCCCTCGACCTGCCCCAGACCCTCGACCGCCACCGCCAGATGATCGTCGCCGAGCTGCGACCGGCGGGCCCGGACGGGGGGGCAGTCGACGCCACCGCCCCGCCGGACGCGGCTACCGCCGGCGACGCCCCTGCGGACGCAATTGCCGGCCAGGAAGACGCCGACATCGGGGAGGCCGGGACCGACGGCGACACCGACGACACCGCCGAAGAAGACGGCGATGCCGAGTCAGAAAGTGACAGCACCGAGTCCTCGAACGCCGGCGGCCGACGCAAGCGCCGCCGGCGCCGGGGAGAAGGCTGAGGTGCGGATCGGGTTCGACGGGACACCGTTGCTGGGGCGCAAGACGGGTGTCGGCTGGTACACCCACGAGCTGATCGACGCCGTCGCCCAGCTGGCGCCCGACGACGAGATGATCGTGTTCCCGATCTCCTGGCGCACGGCCCGCTACCTCAACCTCGACCCTCCCCACCGGCCGAACGTGGGCGTCGAGCGCAAGCTGGCCCCGGCCCGGCCGCTGTGGGCCATGTGGGACCGGGTCCCGTTCCCGCCCGTCGAGTGGCTCGTCGACTGCGACGTCTTCCACGCCACCAACTTCATCGCCCCGCCGTCCCGGAAGGTGCCCGTGGTCGTCACCGTCCACGACATCGGCTTCGTCCACCACCCCGAGGAGGTGCACCCCGGCGTCCGCCGCATGGCCCGCCTCCTGCCGACGATCCTCAGCCGGGCGGCCGCGGTCGTGACGGTGTCGGAGTTCACCAAGCGGGAGCTGCTCGACTGGCAGCCTCACCTCGCCGACCGCATCACCGTCATCCCCAACGGCAGCCATGCCCGGGAGCCGGCTCCCCCGTCGGCCCGCCCCCCCGGCGGGCCTCCCTTCGCCCTCATGCTCGGCACGCTCGAGCCCCGCAAGAACCTGCCCCTCGCCCTCGACGCCATCCGCATCCTGCGCGAGCGCCGGGTCGACGTCCGCCTGGTGCTGGCCGGTGGGCGCAGCAACCTGATCGACCTCCCCGCCATGCTCCGGGAGCGGAACCTCGGCAGCCCCGAGGTGGTCTGCACCGGCTACGTCGACGACGCCCGGGTGGCATCGCTGCTGGCCGGGGCCCGTCTCCTCGTGTTCCCGTCGCTCTACGAGGGGTTCGGCATGCCGCTGCTGGAGGCCATGCAGGCCGGGGTGCCCATCGTCGCCGCCCGGGCCGGCGCCACGCCCGAGGTGCTCGGCGACGCCGGCCTCATGGTCGACCCGGACGACGCCGAGGCGTTCGCCGACACGATCGAGCAGGTCCTCGTGGACGAGGAGCTGCGGACGACCCTGATCAAGGCCGGCTACGAGCGATGCCAGGAGTACACCTGGGCCCGGGCAGCAGAGGCCTGCCTGCGCCTGTACCGCCAGGTGGCCGCCTGAGCGAGCCCTCTTCGCGGTCGAAATTGACGGTTGTGGTGGTGGCCGAGCAGCTGCGCCGGACGGTGCCCGGGGGCATCGGCACCTACATCCGGGGGCTGATCCGCGG
This sequence comes from uncultured Acidimicrobiia bacterium, assembly GCA_963827345.1. Taxonomy (GTDB): domain Bacteria; phylum Actinomycetota; class Acidimicrobiia; order Acidimicrobiales; family AC-14; genus CAWGUU01. The sequence continues at coordinate 95,269 of CAWHAN010000008.1, forward strand.
CCTGGCGGCCGTCGAGGCGGGCGGGATCGACCTGACGCTGTGGGCCAGCCGTCCTCCGATCGGCTCCGCGCCGGATCCCGTCGCCGAGCTCGGCCACACGCTGACGTCGACCCTGCCGAGCGTGGCCCTGACCCGCGCGTGGGACAGGGGCCTGTGCCGGCCGCCGGCGTTCGCCGACGTCGTCCACGCCTCGTCGCTGGCGGTACCCCCGCCGGGGCCGGCCCCGATGTCGGTCATGGTGCACGACCTGGCCTGGCGCCACGAGCCCGACGCCTATCCCCGCCGGGGCCGGGACTGGCACGAGGCGGCGGTGGCCCGGGTCCAGAACCGGGCGTCGCTCCTGCTGGCGCCGTCGCAGCTCACCGCCGACGACCTGCTGGCGGCCGGCGCCGCGCCCCGCCGGGTGGCCATCGTCGAGGAGGGCTGCGACCACCTCGACCCTCCCGATCACGAAGCCGCCGCCGCCCTTCTCGCCGAGCTGGGCGTGCCGGCCGGTGGCCCCTACCTCCTGAGCGTCTCGACCCTCGAGCCGCGGAAGAACCTGCCCCGGCTCCTCGACGCCTACGCCCTCGCCCGCCCCCGGCTACCGGAGCCGTGGCCTCTGGTGGTGGTCGGGCCGTCGGGGTGGGGCCGGCGCTGGAGGCCAAGCCCGACGTCCTGCTCGCCGGCGGGGTCCCCGGCCCGACGCTGTCCGCCCTGTACGCGGGCGCCCGCCTGCTGGCCTACGTGCCTCTCCGCGAGGGGTGGGGACTGCCGGCGGTGGAGGCCATGGTGTCGGGCATCCCGGTGGTGGCGTCGCCCATGCCCAGCACGGGTGGGGCGGCGATGGAGGTGCCGCCGCTGGAGATCGAGGCCATCGCCGAGGCCTTGGTGGCGGTGGCCGGCGACGAGTCGCTGCGCGCCCGGCTGATCGCCGCCGGGCGGGAGCGCGCCGCGGGCCTGACCTGGGAGAAGGCGGCTCGGCGCCACATCGAGCTGTGGGAGCAGCTGGCGGGCCGGTCGGCGTGACGGGCCCGGGCGACCTGCCCAAGGGTTCGCACGGACTGCCGAAGAGTTCGGGTGACCTGACGGTTTGCCTCGACGCCACGGCGGTGCCGGCCAAGCCGGGCGGCGCCGGCCGCTACGTCCTCAGCCTGGCGCGAGCCCTCGCCGCGGCCGACGACGTCGGGGTCACCGTCCTCTGCCGCCAGGGCGACCGGGCCCGATGGGAGGAACGGATCGGGCGCAGGCCGGTCATCGACGTCGGTCCCACCCGGCGGCCCGTCCGGCTGGCCTGGGAGCAGGCGGCGCTGCCTCGCCTCCTCAGCCGGCTCCCCGTCGACGTCCACCACGGGCCGCACTACACCATGCCGCTGCTGTCGAACCGCCCCACGGTGGTCACCGTCCACGACCTGTCGTTCTTCTCCCACCCGGAATGGCACCAGCCGGCCAAGGTGGCGTTCTTCCGGGGGGCGATCCGGGTGGCCGCCGCCCGGGCCGACGCCATCGTCGCGGTGAGCCGGACGACGGCCGAGCGCCTCCAGGCCCGCTCCCGGCCGCAGGCGCCCGTGCACGTCATCCCCCACGGCGTCGACCACGACCGCTTCCGTCCTGCTCTCGGGGCCGAGGAGGTGGCCGCCGACGAGGCCGCCCGGGCCGGGCTGGGCATCGAGCCCGGCCGCCGGTACGTCGCCTTCGTCGGAACCCTGGAGCCTCGCAAGGACGTGCCCTCGCTGGTCCGGGCCTTCGACCGGGTGGCGGCTGGTCATCCCGACGTCACCCTGGTCCTGGCTGGCAGCCGGGGTTGGGGCGGCAGCGCGGTCGAGTCGGCGGTGGCGGAAGCCGGCGCCCGGGACAGGATCCTGATGACCGGCTACGTCACCGACGCCGAGAACGTGGCGCTGCTGCGGGGGGCGGCCGTGGTGGCGTACCCGTCGCTGGAGGAGGGCTTCGGGCTCCCGGCGGTGGAGACGTTCGCCTGCGGGACGCCGCTGGTGACGACGTCGGGCTCGGCCATGGAGGAGGTGGCGCTGGGGGCGGCCCTGCTGGTGACGCCCGGCGACGTCGACGAGCTGGCCGAGGCGCTGGACGCCACGCTGGCGGGCGGGACCGAGGTCGAGCGACGACGGTTGCTCGGGCTGGAGGTGGCGGCCGGCCACACGTGGCAGGAGTCCGCCGCCGCCCACGCCGAGCTGTACCGGTCGGTCAGGTAGGGCCAGGGCCTTGCGCCGCGGCGGCGAGGAAGGCCTGGCCCCGGGGTGACAGCCGGTAGCCGGTCTCGAGGCTCTCGGTGAGGCCGAGGGCCTTCAGCCGCCGGGCCCGCACCTTGAACTGCTGACGCTCGACGCCCACGCTCGCCGCCAGCTCGGTGCTGACCGTGGCCGGGCGGTCGGCGATCAGCTGCAGGGTGGGGATGGCCCAGTCGAGTCGGCGCAGGGTCTTGCGCAGGTCCTCGATCTCGTCGGCGGCAAGGGTGTCCTGCCGCCGGAGCTCGGCCCTGGGATCGTCCCCGATGCGGTGGAACCGGATGCGGTAGAGGATCCCCTCGGGGCGCAGGTCGGCCAGTGCCTCGTCCCGCGTCTCGTAGCCGGCGGCCCGGGCGTCCTCGTCGGTGACGTCCTCGGGATCGACCATGACCAGCTCGTCGATCCCGAGCAGACCGCCCGGCGACTGCAGCGTGCCGCCTTCCTTCACGGTCGGCCGCGTCCACCGGCGGAACGCCACGGTGACGGTTCCGTCGCTCAGGCCGGTCCAGAGGCGTTGGGGGAAGAGCACCTAGCCGTCTTGTCAGGCCTGGTCACTCGGCATACGGCTGGTCCCCCGTGGCCGACGCGACCTTCCACAGGTGGCCGTCGGGGTCGGCGAAGTGGCCGGTGCACCCGCCCCACTGGGCCTGGTCGGCGGGCTTGACGATCGTGGCGCCGGCCCGTTCGGCCTCGGCCAGCACCTCGGCGACCCGGTCGTCGGACCGGACGAGGTAGGAAAGGGTGATGCCGCGGAAGCCCCTGCCGTTAGCGGGTGTGGCGCCGTTAGCGGGTGTGGCGCCGTCTGCCGGTGTGGCGCCGTCCGCGGCCGTGAAGCCACCGTCAGCGGCCAGCGCGTCCCATCCGAGGAGTCCCACGGCCGACGAGCCGTCGCCCACCTTGAAGGAGATCCACCCGCCGTACTCCTGCTGGATGGGCCACCCGAGGCCCTCGCTGTAGAACTGCTTCGCCCGGTCGAAGTCCCTGACCCCGAGCGTGATGGCGCTCACGTGCGAGTTCATTCTCTGCCTCCTTTCACATCGGCTTGGTTCGGTCACATCGGTCCTGTTCGGTTCGTCACTCGTCATGACGGATGGCGACGGGAGAATGTGACCGATGGACGAACACGATTGGCTGGTCGAGCGGTTCGAGGCCAACCGGGCCCATGTCCGGGCCGTCGCCTACCGGATGCTCGGGTCGTCGAGCGAGGCCGACGACGCCGTGCAGGAGTGCTGGCTCCGGCTCAGCCGCACCGACACGAGCGGCGTCGAGAACCTGGGCGGCTGGCTGACCACAGTCGTGTCGCGGGTCTGCCTCGACATGCTGCGCTCGCGGCAGTCGCGACGCGAGGAGTCGCTGGACCCGCAGGTCGAGACGGTCGGGGCGGCGGGAGGGGTCGGGGTCGGGGTCGGCGGCGGGGCCGGGGCCGGGGTGGACCCGGAGCACGAGGCGCTGCTGGCCGACTCGCTCGGTCCGGCGCTGATCGTGGTGCTGGAGACGCTCGCTCCCGCCGAGCGGCTGGCGTTCGTGCTGCACGACATGTTCGCGGTGCCCTTCGACGAGATCGCCCCGATCGTAGGGCGGTCCCCCGAGGCGGCACGGCAGCTCGCCAGCCGGGCCCGCCGCCGGGTGCAGGGGAAGCCGGCCGTCCCCGACGCCGACCTCACCCGGCAGAGGGAGATCGTCACCGCCTTCCTCGCCGCGGCGCGTGGCGGCGACTTCGAGGCGCTGGTGGCCGCTCTCGACCCCGACGTCGTGCTTCGGGCCGACGGAGCCGCGGTGCGTACCGGCGCGTCGCCCGAGGTCCGGGGCGCAGCCGCGGTGGCGGCGACGTTCTCGGGGCGGCCCAGGCGGCACAGCCGGCGCTGGTGGACGGTGTGGCGGGGCTCGTGTGGGCGTCGGGGGGGCGGCCGAGGGTGGTGTTCGACTTCACCATCGCCGACGGCAGGATCGTCGAGATCCACCTGCTCGCCGACGAGGAGGAGCTCGGCCGGCTCGACGTGGTGCTCCTCGACGGCTGACGCGCCCGATGAGTTCGGGCGCCGCTGGACGTCTCTCGTGGTGAGAACCTGCTGCCGAGGAGAGGACCAGATCGATGGCAACGCTGAGGAAGATCACCCCGTGCCTGTGGTTCGACGACCAGAGCGAGGAAGCTGCCACCTTCTACACGGGCATCTTCGAGAACTCGCGCATCTTGGACGTCACCCACTACGGCACCGCCGGACCCCGGCCCGAGGGCATGGTCATGACGGTGAACTTCGAGCTCGACGGGCAGGAGTTCGTGGCCCTGAACGGGGGGCCGGAGTTCACGTTCGACGAGGCGATCTCGTTCCAGGTCAACTGCGATTCGCAAGAAGAGGTCGACAGGTTCTGGTCCCAGCTGTCCGAAGGCGGCCAGGAGGGCCCGTGCGGATGGGTGAAGGACAAGTTCGGCCTGTCGTGGCAGATCGTCCCCACCGTGATGGACAAGCTGATCCGTGACCCCGACTCCGACCGGGCCCAGCGGGCCATGAAGGCGATGCTCGGCATGAGCAAGCTCGACATCGCCGAACTGCAGCGGGCCGCCGACGACGGTTGAGGGCAAGGGCTGAGCGCCGCCAACGCATGGCCCGCAACGGACGCCGAGCCCCCTGTTGCCTCCAGCCAGGCGGTCGGCATTCTCGAGCTGCCCCTTGCTACGGGAACATTCGTTCGACTACGCTGGCGGCGGTCGCTTCCCCACGACGGTGCGTGCACGCGGGAGGAGCGATGAACCGATTTGCCGAGTTGTCGGTGTGGTGGAGTGGCGGTGATGTGTGACCGTACGCACCCGAACGGTGCTTGCATTCCACGGGTTTTATCCGCTAGGCTGTCGAACGCCTGTTCGATAACCCTGAAGGGGGACCTAGCCTCCCCCAGGCACTCGCCGGTAGCCCGGCCCGACGAAGGGGGACCCCGTGGAACTAGTCCCCGATGAGAGAAAGCTCGGCGAACTTCTCCTCTACATCGCTGGAAAGCTACTGGGTGACCCCAGAGGCGGAGCGGTAAAGACCAACAAGGTTCTGTTCGCATCTGAGTTTGCCCATTTACGCACCTATGGCCTCCCGATCACAGCGGTCGAATACCAAAAGCTGAAGCATGGCCCGGCACCGCGTCGCCTGCTGCCAGTTCGCGACGGTCTCATAGCTGACGGATCGGCCGTCGCAAAACGCGATCGTTACATGGGCTACCCATTGGATCGGCTGGTTCCGCAACGCGAACCAAGGATGGACCTGTTCACGCCAGAGGAAATCAAGATCGTCGACGAGGTGATCGATTCCCTTTGGAACAAGACTGGCGCCGAGGCGAGCGACGAGTCGCACCATGAGATGGGTTGGCGCATGGTGAGCCTCGGTGACACCATCCCCTACGAAGCAGCGTTCCTCGCCCCTGCCTTCGAGGTCACCGACTCGATGGCCGCACACGCCCGGGAGCTGGCCAAACAAATCGGTTCGTAGGGATGGGCCAACGGCGAGAGGTCAGGGTGTCCGACCTCTTGATTGAGCACGCCCAGGCAATGTTCCCAATAGACGGATCAGCAGTCGGGAACCCTCGGTATGCGATGTTCGAGGCTGGCCCGCTAGCCGCCGCCAAGCAACTGTTCGCGAGACGATTCGATGAAGCGCCAGAAGCCTTGGCAGGCACCGGAATCAAGGTCTGGGTCACCATCGACCTGCCGCTCTTTCCACCCTTGGCGTTCTACGCAGTACTGGTCGAGGATCACGTCAATCTGCTCGATGTCACGATTGAGGAGCCACAGGAGTACTGGGCCCTGGTCGGTGACGATCCCGACGACTGATCCCAAACCGGCCTCAGTCAGCCTGGTCCCCAAGTTTCGCGGAGTGCCAGCGGCTCGCGTCTGAGGGATGGGATCTGGTCGGCATCGTGAGCCATCCAACATTTCTTGGGAATCGCCGAAGGGCGTTACCTACGCTGGTTCCATGACGGTCGGCTGCTGGTTCCTCGCGACGTTCAAGAAGCAGGTCAGCCAGGCCTTTGTCGCCCTGGTCGAGCTCGTCCCCCGAGTGCGGCAGCACTAAGTCTTGGGCACAACTGGGGTTCACCTCGGTGAGAGGTGTTGGAATTCTCTCTCGAAGTACTTGCTTTGCGAACACTTGTTCGTCTACAATTTGGGTGGTCGCTTCCCCCTCGACAGTGATTGACCGCGGGAGGAGCGATGGACCCGATTTCCGACTTGATTGGCGTGGTGGATTCGGTGTGTGGCGCCGATCCGTCGGTATTGGCCGATTGCGAGGCCATCGAGGCCCTGTACCGCCAGCTCGACCGGTTGGAGGCGGCGGTCTGTCGGGCGTCGGCTTCCTTCGACGCCGGCGGTGAGTGGCAGGCCGATGGGCCCGCAGCGCAGCGGCCTGGATCGCCACCCGCCGTCGGATGCCCATCTCCGCCGCCCGCCACCGGGTGCGCCTGGGCCGGGCCCTACGCCACCTGCCGGCGGCCGAGGAGGCGTGGCTGGCGGGCGATGTCGGCGCGGCCCACGTCTCGCGGCTGGCCCGTGCCCGCACCTCGGCCACCGAGGACGCCCTGGCCCGCGACGAGTCCATGCTGGTGGACCAGGCCCGGGAGCTGCAGTTCCGCAACTTCTCCAAGACGCTGGCCTACTGGGCCCAGCTGGCCGATCCCGACGGGGCCGAGGGCCAGGCCAAGGCCAACCACCAGCGTCGCACGCTGCACCTGTCGCAGAGCTTCGAGGGGCAGTGGTTCCTCGACGGGGTCTTCGACGCCATCGGCGGCGAGATCCTGGCCCAGGCGCTGAAGACGATCGAAGACGAGCTGTTCCACGCCGACCGGGCCGAGGCCAAGGCCCGGGTGGGCGAGGCGGTGTCGGACGCGGTGTTGCGTCGTACCCCGGCCCAGCGGCGGGCCGACGCCCTGGTGGAGATGGCCCGGCGCTCGGCCGCGGTCCCTGACGGATCCCGCCTGCCCGAGCCCCTGTTCAGCGTGGTGGTCGACTACGAGAGCTTCCAGCGCACCTGCGAGCTGGGGAGGGGCGGCGTGATCACCCCGGGCAGCCTGATCCCGTGGCTGGACGAGGCCTGGGTGCAGCGGGTGGTCTTCGACGGTCCCAACCGGGTCAAGAACGTCGGCGTACGCAAGCGACTGTTCACCGGGGCCACTCGGACGTCGGTGCTGGTCCGGGAGCGCGAGTGCTTCCACCCCTACTGCGACATTCCCGCCTGTGACTGCCAGGTCGACCACGTGGTGCCCTACGCCGAGGGCGGGCTCACCGTCGACGACAACGGCCGGCCGGCGTGCGGGTTCCACAACCGCCAGAGGAACGGCCAACCGGGTCCACCATCGGACCCGCCGTCCCCGCCATGACCAGAGGGCGGCTATCCGGCGAAGTCGAACTCGTCGGGCGGGAAGAGGCGCGGCACCAGCAGCCAGGACAGCGAACCGGTGCCCGGGCCGACGTCGGCCCAGCTCTCGACGTCGGCGTCGAAGTCGATGCGCACGAGCGCGCCGGTCGGCATGCGGACGCGGCCGCCACCGATCAGCAGGCCGGCGGTCTCGGAGCTGGTCGGCTCGTGGCCGACGACGAGGAGCAGCTCGGTCGACCACGGCTCGCGGCGGACCTCCCGCAGCAGGCCGGAGGTCCCGCCGCCGTACAGGTCCTCACGGGACGACACCGGGCACGTCCAGCCGCCGCCCTCCATCGCCAGCTCGAGAGTCTCGACGGCCCTGAGCGCCGGCGATGTCAGGACGGAATCGGGGAGCTGGCCGCTGCGGGCGAGCAGCCGGCCCATGGTGCGTGCGGCACGCCGGCCGCGGTCGGCGAGGGGACGGCGGCGGTCGTCGGGATCGCCGGCATTCCAGTCCGACTTGCCGTGGCGGAACAGCAGCAGTGCGGGCACAGGCAGTCAGGACGGAGGGAACTGGCTGCTCATCCGGCGACGCTACCCCGGCCCCGCCTCTCGACGAACTCAAGGTCCGGCGCGAAACTGCCGAAGACACGGATGAGATCCGCGTCTGCAAAGAGGACCTATGGCTGCCACCTCCGCTGCACGGAATCGGGCGACAGAAACATCCGTCCGTTTGCCGATATCCGATTACGACCGGCTGAGCGTCAAGGAGATACTGCCCCTCCTCGCGCCCCTGAGCGAGACCGAGCTCCAACTGGTCCTCGCCCACGAGAAGGCCACCAAGAACCGGGTGACGCTCCTGCGCAGCATGAAGCGCATCGAGCTGAGCTCGCCGCCCGCCAAGGCGCCAAGGCCGCCACTCCGAGAAGGGCCGCGCCCCCAGCCAGGTCCGCAGTCAAGCCCGCGCCAAAGGCTGCGCCCGGCCCGGGCCGGCCGACGAGGTCCTGGCGGACGAGGACGGCGACGACGAGGCGTCCGGACCTGCGGTCCAGGCCGCTACGGCGAAGCGGCACCGGCCAAGCCCGCCCGTGGGCGGCGTTCGAGGAAGCTGCGCAAGGAAGAGAAGGCGGAAGAGAAGGCGGCGAAGGCAGCCAAGACGACGAAGGTCGACGGGGTCGAGCAGAACGGCCTGCGCCGGCGCCACCCCAGCACTGGACTCAGGTCCGTGGAGCCCGAAATCGAGGAGCGGCAGGCAGGGAGCACCTCCCGGCCCCGGCTCCCCGCCATCCGCCCCATCTGGGGGGACGAGGCCCCGCCGGTCGAGCTGACCTGGGAGCTGGAGGACGACGACGAGCTCGACGACCTGGACGAGCTGGTCGGCTCCGTCGAGATCGAGGACGAGCCGGCAGTCGCCGCCGCGGTCGAGATCGAGGTGGAGGACGAGGCCGCGCTCGAGGACGACGAAGACGAAGTCGACGAAGACGATGCTGACGAACACGGCGAAGTCGACGAGCAGGAGCCCTGGGGGATCGACGATTTCCCCGATGTCAGCGGCGAAGCGCTCGAGTTCGAGGCCCGCTCGGTGTCGACGCCGACCTACGACACCGAGGACTCGGTCGAGGAGATGGTGCCCCGGCACACGGCATACGCCCCGCCGCCCCCTCCGCCGCAGCCCCAGCCGCAGCCCATGACGCGGTACGAGTTCGACGACGAGGACGACGAAGACCTGCTCGACGACGATGTCCTGCCGGCCCGACCCACGCCGCCCGCGACCCCGGCCCGACGCACGCCGCCTGCCCGACGCACACCGCCTGCCCGACACAAGCCGCCCGCGGCGGCGACGGTCACGCCGATCAGGCCCCCGGCGCCCGCCTCGCCTGCGGAGCGGATCATCGCCCAGCCGCTGCCTCCCCGGCCGGAGTGGATGAAGGACGAGCCGACGCAGGTGATGGTGCCCGCGGTCCCGGCTCCCAAGGATCCGGTCTTCAAGTCCATCAAGGCAGCCGTGATCCCGGACATGCCCAAGGCAAGTCTCACGTCGGTGCTGTGGGTGGCAGCCGCCATCGTCGCCATCCTCGTCGGCATCCTCATCGGCATGGTGGCCACCCGCACCAGCCCACCGGCGGCGGTGCAGGCCGAGCGGGCCGCAGTCACGGCCACCTACGTGGCCCCCTCGTAAGCCCGATCGCCTGAGCCAAGGGGCCGAACGGGCCTCAGGACGCCGGGGCCTCGGCTTCCGCAGCCACTCCCAGGCAGCACCCGCCCACCCGCAGCGGGCTCGGCACTCCGAGCGCCCGCTCCGGCTCCCGCAGGGCGCGCATGGAGGCGATGGCGCCCACCGCGGTGAACGCGCCAGGGCCGGTAGGCCTCGAAGCGCTGGTCGGTGTACAGCTGGTCGGCGGTGCCGTCGGTGGGGAACAGCGGGTTGCTCTGTCGCCACGACAGCACGTCGGCGGGGACGTCGGCGGTGACCCCGAGCTTGGAGAAGACGATGTGGCCGGGGTCGTCCTCGGCGCCCGGGTAGTACACCTTCCCCACGACGTGCAGGGCCTGGTTGAGCGTCGAGCCGGGGGCGGGGGCGATGGGCGTGGGGTCGATCTCCACCCGGACGCCCAACTCGGTGCGGGCGATGGCCAGGGCGTCGGCGAGGGTGTTGAAGGCGTCGATCCTGTCGCCGGCGGCGTCGAAGCAGTAGATCCACGTGCAGCCCCGCCGGAGCAGCTCGACGAGGCCGAGGTTCTCGTAGTGGCCCCCGTCGGAGACGTAGACGAAGCGGCTCCTGGCCCGGAACACGCCGAACAGCTCCCGGAACAGCCGTGTCGGCCGGGGCAGCCACGGGTAGCCCTCGAACGCCGACGAGTCGGGGCCGGGATCGGGCGGGTGCGTCGCCTCCTCCAGGTCGCGGCGGCACCGCTCGGCCCGCAACCGGGCGGCCATGGCCACCGCCTGCAGGTCGGCCTGGAGGCGGGCCAGTTGGTCCTTCACCTCCCGCGGCGCACCGGCGACCCCGCCCGCAACGGCCGCCGCAGCCTCCGCGAACCGGGTCAGGGCCTCCCGCGTGGCGTCCGCCTCGTCCCTCCGTGCCGCGTCCAGCGCGGCCTGGGCGGCCGCCACCGCGGCAGGGTCGGGCTCCGGTGCCGCCGGAGGGTCGGGCTGGTCCTGGGCCCACGCCACCACCCGGGCCGGGTTCGGCAGCCAGACGCCCAGGCGGAGGTTCAGCAGGGCGAAGACGAACCGGGCGGCGTACTTCGTCATCTTCCCCATGACCGGCGAGAAGGCGGCACCCGACGCCGCCTGGGCGGCGGGGACGGTGAAGTCCCGCCGGAACTGGGGACCGAGCAGGGTGGCGAACACCGTGGTGGGGACCGCGCCGAGGATGCCGGCGTCGACCCGCTCCCGGGAGAACGTGAACGACGACACCGGTCGACCGGGCGGCAGGAGCCCGTACTCCTCGAGGTTCACGGCGGCCCCGACCACCAGCGCTGGGGCGTCGAGCAGGTTCATGAACGGGAGGGGGACCTGGAAGGGGATCTCCTGGGCCGCCGGCACACCGTCGGTGCAGGTGCGCTGGAGAGTGAAGGCGCTCTGCAGCCGCCGCTTGTAGAACGGCTGGAACGACCAGCGGTTGGCGTCGCCGACGCCCTGCACGAACAGGAACACGGCGACGAGCAGCAGCCACCAGAACAGCTCCCACGGTCCGATCCCCGAGACCATGGCGCCGGTGGAGAGCATCAGGAACCCGGCCAGGAAGGCGAGCGGGCCGATGACCCCGCCCACGACGACGAACAGCAGCCGGAGAATGCCGTCACCGGCCTTGCGGGCGCCCGAGACCACCTTCTTCCAGAGGCCCGACACGTCGACGCCCGACGCGCCCGGCGCCGCGCCCTTCGGCGCCAGACGCGGAACAGGGCCAGGAGCCCGGTGCCCAGCGTCGAGAGGGCGGCGAACCCGGTCAGGCGCTGGGGGGCAGACCCGCGTGAAGTGACCGTAGGGGTCACGTCGCTCAGCAGCCTGGCCGCGACCCACGGCAGCCCGAGCAGGAACAGCCAGCTGAGGATGGCCAGGGCCAGCAGCCGGATGGACCACACCTCCAGGAACGGGGCGGCGTACTCCCGCGGGCGGAGCAGCAGGTCGAAGAGGCCGAAGCCGATGGCGAGGGCGAGGAGCACGAGCACGAGCGGCAGGGCCCACGGGATGGTGTCGAAGGTGACGTTGCGGATGGCCCCGGTGTCGTTCGCCGCCGCCGACGAGCAGGGCACCACCTGCGCCGTGCCGGTGGCGCTCACCAGCCGGACCTCGCACCGGGACGCCGTCGCCCACCCGTAGGGACGGGCCACGACGAACAGGATCAGGGCGACGAACGCGATGTTCACGGCCAGCCCCCGCACCAGCCGCCACAGGGCCACGCCCACGCCCGACAGGTTCGGGAACAGGTACGTCGTGCGGTTGCGCAGGTACTGCTCCTCGACCGAGCCGGGGGCGTAGGGCGGCTGCGTCCCCAACGCCTCCTCGGCGGAGCACGCCCCCGTGATCGCATGGGCGCCGGCGATGTACGACCCGCCCGACACCGCCGCCAGGTAGTCGGCCCGCTGCAGCTCCCCCGACGCCTGCAGCTCCTGGAGCGCGCCCAGGTTGTAGGCGGCCGACCGGATGCCGCCCCCGGAGAAGCAGACGCCGGTCCGCCCGGCCGGTGCCGCGGTACCGGGGGCCGGGACGACCGGGACCGACTGCCTGCCGCGGGCCCATTCGCCGGCGCGGGTCCGCACGCTCCTCGGGAAGATCCGCGGGACGGGCTGGTCCTTGGCCCAGGCGATGGCCTCGGACACCGAGCGGGGGTCGGCGCCGGGATCGCGCATGCTGATGCGGGTGGCCCACGCGACGAGGGCGCCGACGGCGAAGACGACGGGGACGGCCAGCAGGCCCCACTTCGCCATGGCGGCGTACTCCAGCCAGCGGGCGGTCGACGTGTCGCCCCGGTCGTCGAGCAGGCGCAGGGCCAGGACGTTCTCCACCACGTCGGCCAGGGCGCCGGCCAGGGCGAACCGGGCCATCCACGTCCCGACCCAGCGGTAGCGGATGAGGTTGGAGGTGATCCGCCGGCAGGCGACGTAGAGCACGGTGGCGTAGATCGCGATGTAGGCGAAGTCGAACCGCAGGGCGGTCCTCACCGAGCCGGCCTCGCCCGCGGTCAGCGTCCGGAGCGTTTCGGTGGGGTCGAGGGTCAGCGAGTTCATCCTCGGGGCCCAGACCACGAACGCGACCAACGGCAACACAGTCACCGCGGCCGCGCCGGCCACCACCCCCAGCCTGCCGAGGTCGAACCGACGGATTCCGGCCACGCCCCTCCCCTCGCCGTGCGGTCTACCAGGTGGCCCTACGACCGGCAAGGAACCCCCGGGGTTGTCGTCCGAACCGTGCGATTCAGGAGCTTGTTCACGAGATGGTGACGGCTGGAGCCCGCATCGACCTTCGAGCCCCGGGCCTGAACCTGTCGAGCGGGCCTGAACCGGTCGTTGGATGACCGGTTCAAGGGCGCAGAATGGCGGTGTCCTCGTACTCCCCGAGAAGGAGATCGACATGCCCGGACAGGCTCCCCCGGCCACCGACGAGCGGCAGCTGCTCCTCGCCTACATCGCCCAGCAGCGCGATGGCATCCGCTACGCCGCCCACGGCCTGACCGACGAGCAGGCCCGGCTGGCGCCGACCGCCTCGTCCCTGAGCGTCGGCGGGTTGGTGAAGCACGTCGCCCACACCGAGCGGGGCTGGATCGACACGATGCTCCACCGCCAGCGGGAGGTCTCGGCAGAGGACGAGATGCCAGAAAAGGAGGTAGCGGCCTACGAGGACAGCTTCCGGCTCGGGCCCGACGAGACGTTGGCCGATGCCCTGGCGTTCTACGAGGAGGTGGCCAGGGAGACCGAGGCGGCGGTGGCGGGCCTCGACGACCTCGAACAGCCGGTTCCCGTGCCGAAGGGTGTGCCGTGGTTCCCCGACGACGTCGAGGCCTGGTCGGCGCGATGGGTGCTGCTGCACGTCGTGGAGGAGACGGCCCGCCACGCGCGGTCACGCCGACATCGTCAGGGAGTCGATCGACGGCGCCACCATGTACGAGCTGATGGCGGCGGCGGAGGGCTGGCCCGCCACCGACTGGCTGAAGCCGTGGGAGCCGCCCGAGCAGGCAGCGCCGGCAGAGCCGGCCGAACCGGCGCCCGCCCCGCCAGGTAGTTAGTTGAAGCTCGGGTCCGGCGGGTAGTCGGCGAAGAGGGCGACGGTGCCCGTCTGGCGGCGGAGCACCGCCCGCCAGAGGTGCTCGGGCAGGGGGGACAGCGGGTCGGCCGGGAGGGCGTCGACGACGAACCAGCCCCCGTCGGCGATCTCGGCCTCGAGCTGGCGGGGCGCCGATCCCGCGTAGCCGGCGAAGATCCGCACCGACTCGACGCCCGGCATCACCTCGTCGGGGTCGAGGTTCAGGTCGACGGTGCCGACGGCGCCGAGCAGCGGGTCCCAGCCGTCGCCGTCGGCCCCGAGCCCCGGGGTGGCGACGTCGACCCTGGCCACGCAGAGAGCGGCGTTGGGGCTCACCGGTCCGCCGACGAAGACGACCGGCGGGGAGGCGACGACGTCGGCCCACCCTGGCAGGTGCTCGGCCACGTGGACTTCGCTCGGGCGGTTGAGGACGACGCCGAGGGCCCCTTCGTCGCCGTACTCGATGAGCAGGACGACGGTGCGGGCGAAGTTGGGGTCGCCGATGTTGGGGGTGGCCACCAGCAACCTGCCGCGGAGCAGCTCGAGGCTCACCGCGTCCGATTCGGCCATGGTCATAGGAAACCACAGGACCTGCGGCCTGGATGCCCCGGAGGACGACCGCCCCGGGGCTAGCCTCCGGTGCGAGCATCGGATCCACAGCCTTCCGCGCCGCCCGTGGTGGCGGTCGTCGTGGCGGACCAACCCGGCAGCTGGTTCGAAGAGACCCTGACCGCGCTGGCCGAGCAGGACTACCCCAACCAGTCGGTGCTGGTGATGGACGCCGGTGGCGACGCCGAATCGGCGCGCCGGGTGGCCTCCATCCTCCCCGACGCCTACCTGCGCCGGGTTCCCGACGGCACCGGCTTCGCCGCCACCGCCAACGACGTCCTCGAGACGGTGCAGGGGGCGTCGTTCCTCGTCTTCTGCCACGACGACGTGGCCATGGCGCCCGACGCCATCCGCCAGCTCGTCGAGGAGGCGCTGCGGTCCAACGCCGGCATCGTGGCCCCGAAGGTCGTCGAGTGGGAGCACCCCGACCGGCTGCTCGACGTGGGACTGGCCGTCGACAAGACCGGCGCCTGCGCGTCGCTCGTCGAGCGGGGCGAGCTCGACCAGGAGCAGCACGACGCGGTGAAGGACGTGTTCGCGGTGTCGAACACCTGCATGCTCGTGCGCTGCGACCTGTTCGGCGTGCTTGGCGGGTTCGACACCGCCATGGAGCACGGCGCCGACGTCGACCTCTGCTGGCGGGCCCAGGTGGCCGGCGCCCGGGTCGTGGTGAACCCCGCCGCCCAGGTTCGCCACCTCACCGTCGAGAAGCGGCTCGAGGACGTGCCCGAGCAGGAGAGCGTGCAGTCCCGCTTCCACCTGCGGGCCATGCTGAAGACCTATTCCCTGCTGCACCTGGTGCGGGTCGTCCCCCAGGCGATGATCGTCACGCTCGTCGAGACCGTGATCGCCCTGTTCGCCCGGCGCTGGAGCGAGGCCCGGGCCCTGGCCGGGGCGTGGGTCTGGAACCTGCGGCAGTTCCCGGGGCTGCGGCCGCTGCGCAAGGCGGTGAAGTCGACGAGGATCGTCGCCGACAGCGAGGTGCGGCGACTCCAGGTGCGGGGCAGCGTCCGCCTCACCGCCTACCTCCAGCGCCGCCTGCACGCCGAGGAACGGGCCAAAGGCCCTGGTCAGCGCCGGCCACGAGCTGGTCGAGACGGTCTGGCAGGGACCGGCGCGGGCGGCGTCGGTGCTCCTGGGCCTGCTGGTGCTGGCGATCCTGGTGGGCACCCGCCAGCTGATCACCGGCGACCTGCCGGCGATCGGCCAGCTGGCGCCGTTCCCGAACCCGCTGACGCTGCTGACCAACTACGTCGACGGCTGGCGCACCACCGGCCTGGGGTCGGGAGCGGCGGCCCCGCCGCTGTTCGGGCTCCTGGGGACGGCCGGCCTGCTCCTGCTCGGCGGGGTCGACATCCTGCAGAAGATCCTGGTCCTGGGCGTGTGGCCGGTGGCGGCAGTGGGCGCCTGGCGCTTCGGCCGCCACCTCGGGTCGACGCTGGCCCGACTGGTCGTCGTCATCGCCTACCTGGCGGTGCCGCTCCCCTACAACGCCCTGGCCCGGGGCCGTTGGGGCGCCATGCTCGTCTACGCGGCGACGCCGTGGCTGCTCACCTCCCTCGTTCGGGTGACGCATCTCGCGCCGTTCGGCGACGACGATCCCCGGCCGCTGTGGCGCCACATGGTCGCCCTCGGGGCCGGAGTGGCGGTCCTCTCCGCCTTCGTCCCGGGCGCCGCCCTCGTCGTGGTGGTCGTGGCGGTGGGACTGCTGCTCGGGTCGCTCGTCGCCGGCCGGGGCCTGGCCGAGGCCACCGAGGCGGTGGTTCTCGCCATCGGCGCGGCAGCCGTCGCCGCCGTGCTCCTGCTCCCGTGGTCCCTCGACCTCCTGCTGCCAGGGGGATGGAGCACCGTCGTCGGCGTCGCCCGACTGCCCGCCGACCAACCCGGGCTGGGCGCCCTGCTGCGCTTCCAGGTCGGACCGCTGGGCGCGGCGCCGCTGGGCTGGGCACTGCTCGTGGTCGCCGCCCTCCCCCTCATCCTGGGCCACGACTGGCGGCTGGGCTGGGCCGTCCGGCTGTGGATGGTGGCGCTGACCTGCATCGGCGTGGCCTGGGCCGCCGGGCAGGGCTGGCTCCCCTTCACCCTGCAGTCGCCCGACGTCCTGCTGGCGCCGGCGGCCATGGCCCTCGCGGTGTCGGCGGCGCTGGGCGCGGCCGCCTTCGAGACCGACCTGCGCGGCTACAAGTTCGGCTGGCGCCAGGCCGCGTCGCTGGGCGTGGGCGCCACGCTGGTGGCGGTGACGCTGCCGGTCTTCAGCGCCCTCCCGGACGGTCGCTGGCACCTGCCCGCCACGGGCGTGGCCGACTCGGTGGCCTGGATGGAGCCGGAGGCGGACAAGGGAGCGTTCCGGGTGCTCTGGCTCGGCGACCCCAACACCCTTCCTCTCGACAGCTGGCCGTACGAGGAGGGCCTGGGCTACGCCACATCCCGCGACGGCCCGCCCGACGCCACCGACCTCCTTCCCGGCCCGCCGTCGGACGCGTCGGAGTCCATCGCCCAGGTGCTGCGGGTGGCCCAGTCGGGAGGCACCGCCCGCCTCGGCCGGCTGCTGGCGCCCATGGGCATCCGCTACATCGTCGTGCCCGGCCCGGAGGCGCCGGGCAGGCTCGGGCCAGCGCGCCGCCACGCTCCCCTCCGACCTGGCCAGGGGGCTCGGGTCCCAGCTCGACCTGAGGCTCCTGCCGGCCGACGCCTCGCTCGAGGTGTACGAGAACACCGCCTGGGGACCGGGCCGCGAGCTGGCGCCGGCCGCCGTGGCCCAGGGCAGGGTCCCCGCGTCGCTCGGGGCCGGTGCCGACCTGGCCGGTGCGGCGGTCGTGCTTCCCGGCGACGGACCGGTCCGCTTCGACGGGCCCATCCCCGCTCCCGGCACCGTGCTCGTGGCCGAGAGCCCGTCGCCCCGGTGGGAGCTCTCGGTCGGTGGCGACGGGGCCGACCGCAACGACGCCTTCGGCGTGGCCAACGCCTACCAGGTCGACCAGGCGGGCGAGGGCCATCTCCGCTACCGCACGCCGCTCCTGCGCTACGGGCTGGTGCTCGCCCACCTCGCCCTGTGGGTCGTGCTCGTCCGCTACCTCTTCCTCTCCCGCCGGCGGACGCGCGGCTCCCGCCGGGCGGCCGCGTGAGCTCCAAGCAGCGGGTGCCGGCGCTGGCCGTCATCGTCCTGTTGCTGGTCGGCGGCGCGCTCCTCGACCGCTGGGCCCGTGACTCGTCTGCCGACGAAACGGGCAGCACCGGGCAGGAGGTCGGCACCGAGGACGTGTCGTGGCCGGTCGCCGCGCCCGCCTCGGCTCGCTCGTCGGCCTGGTTCTGCGCCGGCGCCACCAGCGCGCCCGGCGGGGCCGCCGACGGCACCGTCGTGATCGCCAACGCCGGCGATCGGGCCCTCGTCGCCTCCGTCACCTCCATCCCCCTGACGGGCGAGGGCAAGCAGGCCACCGTCAGCGTGCCGGCGTCGGGGCGGGCCTCCCAACGCCTCGTCGACCTGGCCAACGCCCCCTTCGCCGGCGCCATCGTCGAGCTTGACGGAGGGGAGGCGGTGGTCGAGCTCGTCGCCACCGGTCCCCTCGGGACGAGCGTGACTGCCTGCGCCTCGTCGGCGTCGCCAACGTGGTACTTCGCCGAAGGAGTCACCACCAGGGACGCCGCCGAGTGGCTGACCGTTCTCAACCCGTTCCCGGAGGACGCCGTCGTCGACCTCTCCTTCACCACCGAGGAGGGGCTGGTGACACCCCAGGAGCTCACCGGCCTGTCGGTCCGGGGAAGGGGCATGCAAGCAATCGACGTTGGCAAGTACGTCCAGCGCCGCGAGGCGGTGTCGACCAAGGTCGCGGCCCGCACCGGCCGGCTCGTCGTGGCCCGGCTCCAGACCTTCGACGGCAGCGTCGGCCGCAAGGGGATGGCGATCACGCTCGGCGCGGCCACTCCGGGACCGCTCTGGTACTTCGCCGACGGCCTCGTCACCGAGGGGCTGGAGGAGCGGTTCCAGGTCTACAACCCGCAGACGGTGGAGGCCGAGGTCGAGCTGGCCATCGACCTCGACGACGGCGAGGCGGAGCCCCTCCGGATCACCGTGCCGAGGGAGTCACGGACCAGCGTGGTCGCCAACGAGGAGACCCGCATCCCGAAGGGCGTCGGCCACGCCGTCACCGCCCGCAGCACCAACGGCGTCGACGTCGTCGTGGAACGCAGCATCGAGGGGAGAGCACCCAGCACCCGTCTGGGCTTCGGCGCCGCGCCCGGCGCCCGGCCCTCGCCACCGGATGGGCCCTCGCCGCCGGCCAGGCCGACGACGCCACCGAGGAGCTCCTCGTGTTCCAGAACCCCGGCCCGACCGCGGCGCGCGTCTCCGTCGCCATCCTCGTCGACGGCAGCGCCCAGCCGGTGCCGGGGCTCGAGGCGGTGGACGTCCCCGCCGAGACCAGGAAGGTCATCAGGATGGCCGACCACGTGAAACGGAACCCGCTCCCGCTGGTCGTGACCTCGACCCAGCCCCTCGCCCTCGACCGTCACCTGGCCCAGAAGACGGGCCTCGGACTCTCGATCACCGCCGCCATCCCGCTTCGCGGGTAGGGGCAGGACAGGCTCGCTGCATCGCCGCGGGGCCGAAGAGCCCTGACCGTCCTCCTCCCGAGAACCGTCACATCCGTCGAGAATTCTGTCGCGAGACTCTTGACAGATCCGGGGCCGAGAAAGCTACGCTCTGGACAACTGGGGTGCACTCGGCAGGCGAAACCTGCTGGAAGGACGGCGATGGCGGACCCAGTACGGCGGAAGATGATTCGATGTCCCCTTGCGGGCAGCGTCGGCTCTATGTCGATTCTGATCGGGTCCCGACGATTCATGCATACTCCGACAGCGGAGCGTGAACTCTGGTCGTGAGGCTGTCGCCGGCGTTGGAGATGGGCCGGACCAAGATGATCCTCCGCGAGCACAAATGGCGGAGCGGTCCTCACCGGCCCGTTCATGCGACGAGCAGCGCAAACGTCACCCGCAGACGTGGCCGCACGCGAGCGGGTCATTCACGAGGAGGACCCATGCCTACCAGCCTCTACATTGGATCCGGCACACCCGCCGGCCCGCTCGATGTCGACGAGTCGTCGTCGTCGACGCCGGGATCGAGACTCAAGCTCGGCGTGCTCGGGTATCCCGGGTACGCACACCACATCATCGCCTACCGCGACATCTGCTTTGACTCAGCCAACGGAGTCTTCTACTTCAGGAGGAACGCCACCGCGGGCGATCCGACGAGCTTCACGGACCTCGTCGTCATCAACAATGGCAACATGAATGTGAACGGTACATTGACTGCGACCTCCAAGCAGTTCAACGTGCCTCACCCCATCGATCCCGACCACCGGCTCGTCCACGGTTGTCTCGAGGGTCCCGAGCACGCGATCTACTACCGGGGCCAGGGCGAACTCGAGGACGGCACGACCACGGTTCGGCTCCCAGTCTATTTCGAGGCGATGGCGAGGGAAGAAGAACGCACGGTGCAACTGACGCCACTCGCTGACGGCGAAGGCCCGGTCTCGGCGCTCGCGGCGTCGCCAGTTCGAAACGGCGCCTTCAGCGTGCGCTCCATCGACGACGCCAATCCTCGCCAGCGCTTCTATTGGGAGGTCACGGCTGTGCGCAGTGACGTCGAGCCCCTCGCTGTCGAAATTCCGAGCTCCAGCCGAGCACGGACAGGCGAGGACGTTCTGGTTGGGTCGGACGCCTGAGCCACGACAAGTTCAGGGCCGAGTGACACCCTGACGGCAGCCGGCCGGCCGGCTCTCGCGCCAGCCGGCCGGATGCTGCGCGTCTAGCGCGCCGGCACGCCCGCCGCGGCCCGGCTCAGCAGGTCGGCCAGCTGGCGTCGCTCGTCCGGGTCCAGGCCCGCCAGCACCCGGGCCTCCACCTCGGACCGGAGCACCTTCAGCCGCTCGGCCGCCCGTTCGCCGGGCCCGGTGAGCACGACCGTGTGCCTGCGTCGGTCGTCGGGATCACGGCGGCGCTCCACCAGGCCCGCGGCCTCGAGGATGTCGAGCACGCCGACGACGTCGCTGGCGTCGAGGCCGAGGTGGTCGCTGATCTCCCGCTGCGACACCGGTCCCGACTCGGCCACCACGTGGAGGACTCCGAGGCACGGCGGCCGGAACCCGGCGTCGATGGCCCACTGCTCGGTGACCATGACCTCGTGGATCTGCCGGCGCAGCTCCCTGGCCAGCACGAAGACCCCCGACACCACGTCGACCCCCACGGCCCCAGCGTAGTCGTTCTTGACATTCTGTGGGTATTCTCTATCGTTGGAAGAACCAACTATTTCTGGAGCCGCGGATGACGCAACACGTGGGGCGGCCCCCGGCGATCAGGGTCGAGGGGCTGGAGAAGCGCTTCGGCGACCTGGAGGCCGTGCGCGGGGTCGACTTCGAGGTGCAGGCGGGCGAGACGTTCGGGTTCCTCGGGCCCAACGGCGCGGGGAAGTCCACGACGATCAACATGCTGTGCACGCTCATCCGGCCGACGGCGGGCAAGGCGTCCGTGGCCGGGTTCGACGTGGTCGCTCAGCGGGACGAGGTCCGCCGGGAGATCGGCCTCG
This sequence comes from uncultured Acidimicrobiia bacterium, assembly GCA_963827345.1. Taxonomy (GTDB): domain Bacteria; phylum Actinomycetota; class Acidimicrobiia; order Acidimicrobiales; family AC-14; genus CAWGUU01. The sequence goes on from CAWHAN010000008.1 coordinate 116,268, forward strand.
TGTTCCAGGACATGACGCTCGACACGTACCTCACCGGCGTCCAGAACCTCCGCTTCCACGGCCAGCTGTACGGCATGCCGGCGGCCGACCTCGAGGTCCGGATGAAGCAGGTGCTCGAGCTGGTGGGCCTGTGGGACCGCCGGGACAAAGTGGTCTCGACCTACTCGGGCGGCATGAAGCGGCGGCTCGAGATCGCCCGGGGCCTCCTGCACTCGCCCCGCGTGCTCTTCCTCGACGAGCCCACGGTCGGCCTCGACCCCCAGACCCGGGCCTCGATCTGGCAGTACCTCGACCAGCTCCGCCGCCAGGAGGACCTCACCATCTTCCTCACCACCCACTACATGGACGAGGCCGAGCACTGCGACCGCATCGCCATCATGGACGTAGGACAGATCGTCGCCCTGGACACGCCCCAGGCGCTGAAGGCGGCGATCGGCACCGACCGGGTCCGCCTGGTCACGGCCGACGACGGGGCCGCGGCCGCCGCCATCGCCGGCCGGTTCGGGCTCGAGGCCGTCTCGACTCCCGACGGCCTCGTCCTCCAGGTGGCCGACGGCGAGGCGTTCGTGCCCCGCCTGCTCGCCGACCTGGGGGTCGCGGTGCGGTCGGTGAGCGTGACCCGGCCGACCCTCGACGACGTGTTCATGACCTACACCGGCCGCACCATCCGCGACGCGGAGAGCGCAGGCCCCGAGATCCCGGCCATGTTCCGGGGACGGAGGTAGCCGACGATGCCAGGAACCCGACTGTGACCGCCACGCCGCCGGTCACGCCGCCTGTCACGATTGCCGGAGGCGGCGCCGCCGCCGACGCCGGAGGGTCGCCGCTCCCCGTCGCTCCCGTCCGCCGGGCGCCGACGGGCATGGCCGCCGACCTGCGGGCCATCCGCATCGTGTGCCACCGGGAGCTGCTGCGGTGGGTCACCGACCGCCGCCGGATCGTGGCCGGCATGGTCCAGCCCCTCCTGTGGCTCTTCGTCCTGGGGACCGGCCTGTCCAGGGTGGTCCAGCCCGGCACCGAGGGCGTCGACTTCCGCACCTTCCTGTTCCCCGGGGTGCTGGCCACCTCGGTGATGTTCACCGCGGTGTTCTCGGGCGTGTCGGTGGTCTGGGACCGGGAGTTCGGGTTCCTGCGGGAGATGCTCGTCGCACCCATCAGCCGGACGTCGATCATGGCCGGCAAGTGCCTGGGCGGGGCCATCGTGGCGACGGTGCAGTCCCTCGTGCTGGTCGCCCTGGCGCCCCTGGCCGGGGTTCCCTACACGCCCGTCATGCTGCTCGAGGTCGTCGCCATCCTTTTCCTGGCGTCGCTGGCCATCACCGCCTTCGGCCTGCTGCTGGGGGCGAAGGTGTCGAACATTCAGTCGGTCATGCCCGTCATCCAGACGGTGATCACGCCGATGATGTTCCTGTCGGGGGCGCTGTACCCCACCACCGGCCTGCCCACCTGGCTGGCGGTGGCCACCAAGCTGAACCCGCTCACCTACGCCGTTCTGCCCATGCGGGAGGTGATGTTCAGGCACCTCGACCTCTCCCCGGCGGCGGTGGCCGCCCTGGCTCCCCGGCTCACCTGGTTCGGGTGGCCGGTGCCGATCGGCCTCCAGCTGTTGGTCCTGACCGCGCTCGGAGCGCTGGCCTTCGCGGTAGCGGTGGTCCGCTTCAGCCGCACCGACTGACCGCCGCGCCGCCTGACCGACCAGCCGTCGCCGAGGTCACCTCCCCGGCGTCACCGGGGTCGGACCCTTCGTAGCCCGTCGGGGCATCCTGCTCCTGGTGTGCTCGGCACATCGGGTTCGCGATGGGCTCCAACAGGAGCCTGGGAGGTTCACATGGTTCGCAAACGGCGGACGGTCGTCGGAGTCCTCGTTTCGGCGGTCCTGGCGGTTTCGGTCTGGGCGGCGGCGCCGTCGAACGCGTTCATCTTCGTGGCGCCCGACACGAGCTGGCCGAGCTCCGGCGTCGTCGGTCAGACGATCGAGGCCAGCATCGGGCTCGGCAACTTCTCCACCCCACCCGATTCCACGAACAACCCTGTGCTCACGGCCACCGCCATCGACCTCTATCCCGCCTGCTCGAGCGGTGACGTGGACTGCGGCGGCGGCACCGCCGAGCCCGACGTCTACGAGCTCACGGGCCCCTTCGTCGGCCAATCGAACCCGCCCGGCAACCCCGCCTGTCAGGGCAGCTGGACGGCGACCGAGGCCGCTCCCGGCCGCTGGCGCCTCGTCCCTCCGGGAGGTGAGGGCAGCCTGCTCGTTGCAACCGGGGAGGCGTGCGTGGTGACCTTCCACGCCCTCGTCCTGAGAAAACCGGCGATCGACGTCGAACCCAGGATTCCCAGGAAGCCAGACCTTCCCCACCACGAGCGCCACGTTCTACGGCCCCACGGTTCCTGGCCTGCGCAACACCGGCGGCAGCGTCACCACCGTGTCCGCGGCGACGCCCTCCATCAGTTCGCAGGCGACGCCCACAGCGATCATCGGCAGCGCGATCCAGGACGTGGCCACCGTCACCGGCGCCCCCGCGCCGGCCGCCCAGCCCACCGGCACCGTGAACTTCGTGCTCTTCGGACCGAACGACTCGACGTGTACCGGGGCCCCACCGTTCAACAGCGGGCCCAAGCCGTTGGGTGGTGGGCCACCTCCAACCGCCAGTTCCGGCAGCTTCACGCCGACCGTCCTCGCCACCTACCGGTGGATCGCCGCGTACAGCGGCGACGCCAACTACGACCCGATCACGAGCGCGTGCAACGACGCGAACGAAACATCGGTGGTGACCCAGACGTCAGTCACCATGACGACGTCGGCAACGGCGTCCGTCACGATCGGCGGGTCGATCCAGGATGCAGCCAGCGTCACCGGCCCGCCCGCTCCCGCCCCAGCACTCACCGGCACCGTCACGTTCAAGGTCTTCGGACCGAACAATCCGACCTGTGCCGGAGCCTCGATCTTCGCCAGCACGAAGCCCCTGGCCGGCGGACCACCGCCGACCGCCGTCTCCGACAGCTTCGCCCCAACCGCGATCGGCACCTACCGTTGGATCGCCATCTACAGCGGTGACGTCAACTACCCGGCGATCGTGAGCCCGTGCAACGCTGCGGGCGAGACGTCGGTGGTGATGCAGGCAGTCGCCACCATCGTCACCCAGGCGACCCCAAACGCTCCCATTGGGGGCGCGATCCAGGACGTCGCGACGGTGACTGGCGCGGCCGCGCCCGCTCCCACGCCCACCGGCATGGTGAGCTTCACGCTCTACGGTCCCGACGACGCCGTCTGTGCCGGCGGCGCCATTTACCTCAGCGGACCGAAGGCGCTGGGCGGTGGGCCGCCGCCGACGGCCAACTCCGGCCTGTTCACCCCGACGGCTCCGGGCACCTACCGCTGGATCGCCGCCTACAGCGGCGACGCCAACTACCCCCCGGTGACCAGTGTGTGCAACGACGCCAACGAGTTGTCGATCATCAACCAGTCGGCCTCGGGGCGCTACACGCCCCTCACTCCCGCCCGCATCCTCGACACCCGCAACGGACCGGGGCCCGTCGGCCCCGGCGCCACCGTCGACGTGCAGATCACCGGGCAGGGCGGGGTGCCGGAGTCGGGCGTCTCGGCGGTGGCCGTCAACGTCACCGTCACCCAGCCCACCGCCAGCGGCTTCATGACCATCTTCCCCGCCGGCAGCTCCCGGCCGTTGGCCGCCAACCTGAACTTCACGCCCAACAAGACGGTGGCCAACCTGGTGGTGGTCAAGGTGGGGGCCGGCGGCAAGGTGTCGATGTTCAACTCCGCCGGCAGCACCCACGCCATCTACGACGTGGCCGGGTGGTACTCGGAGGTGCCCGCCGGCAACGCCGGGCGCTACGTGCCGGTCACGCCGGCCCGCATCCTCGACACCCGCGGTGGCATCCGCCTCGGCCCCAACTCCAGCCTCGACCTGCAGGTCTCCGGCCAGGGCGGCGTCCCAATCTCCGGGGCCGCCGCGGCGGTGCTGAACGTCACCGTCACCGGCCCCACCGCCACCAGCTTCTTGACCGTCTACCCCACCGGCACGGCCCGGCCCCTGGCCGCCAACGTCACCTTCACCAGCGGGAACACCCTGGGCAACCGGGTCTTCGCCAAGCTGGGGACCGGCGGCAAGGTCACCATCTACAACAGCGCCGGCTCCACCGACCTGATCGTCGACGCCAGCGGCTGGTTCACCGACGCCTCGGTCGCCGGCGCCGTCGGCGCCTACAACCCCCTCACCCCGGCCCGCATCCTCGACACCCGCAACGGCACCGGCGGCATCTCCGGCCCCGTCCGGCCAACTCCACCGTCGACGTCCAGGTCACCGGCCAGGGCGGGGTTCCGGCCACCGGGGTCAGCGCGGTCATCCTCAACGCCACGGTGATCTCGCCCACCGCCATGGGCTTCCTCACCGTCTTCCCCGCCGGGACGGTCAGACCCCTGGCCTCGGACCTGAACTACGCCACGGCGAGACCAGGCCCAACCTGGTGGTGGCCAAGGTGGGCACCGGCGGCAAGGTCAGCCTGTACACCTCGGCCAGCGGCCACTACGTGTTCGACGTGGCCGGCTGGATCTCGTAGCCCGACCGCCGGTCCAGCGATACTGGGGGCATGGACCGGCTTATCGTTGCCGCCGCCGTCGTGGCCGCCGCCGCCGTCCTGGCGGTCGTCGTGCAGCGCCGGCGCCCCGACCCTCCTACCCAGGCCAAGTGGAAGGTGCCGGCCCAGCTCGACCGCGCCGACTTCGACCGGCCGGCCGTGCCGTGGCTGGTGGCCGTCTTCTCGTCGGCCACCTGCGACTCGTGCGCCTCGGTAGTGGGAAAGTCGCTGGTCCTGGCGAGCGACGATGTGGCCGTGCAGGACGTGGAGGTCAAGGCCCGGGCCGATCTCCACAAGCGCTACGGGATCGAGGCGGTGCCAACCGTGGTGGTCGCCGACGCCGAGGGCGTGGTGAGGGCGTCGTTCGTCGGCCCGCCCTCGGCCACCGACCTCTGGGCGGCGGTTGCGGAGGTCAGGGAGCCCGGGTCCAGCCCCGAGCCCGACCTGGGCCAGAGGGAGTGAAGACCCGCCGGGCCGGCCGGAGACGTCATCTGCACCCCTGGTAGCGTCGAGCGCCATGGCCGTCGGGGGTATCGACGAGCTCCTGCGTTCACGCGAGCTCACCGTCAACCTCGTCCGGCGAGACCTGAAGGTCCGCCATCGGGGCACGTTCCTGGGCATGCTGTGGTCGCTGACCACGCCCCTGCTGCTGGTCGGCCTCTACTACTTCATCTTCACGTACCTGTTCAAGGTGAAGACGGTGCCCGACGCCTTCCGCCCCGACGGCTCGGTCGTCCCCTTCGCCGTCTACTTCTTCGCCGGCCTCGTGGTCTGGAACCTGTTCGCCAGCGCCGTCGGCGGCTCCACCGGCAGCGTGATCGGTTCCGGCTACCTGCTCAACAAGGTCTACTTCCCCCGCGCCGTGCTCCCGCTGAGCACGGTGCTCTCGTCCGTCGTCACCTTCGTCTTCGAGCTGGCCGTGCTGCTCGTCGCCACGCTGGTGTTCGTGGGGCCGCCCAACTTCCAGGTCCTCTGGCTGCCGGTGATCGTCCTCATCGTGTTCGTCCTGTCCTTCGGCCTGTCGCTGTTCCTGTCGGCCCTCACCGTGTTCCTGCGGGACGTGGCCCACTTCATCGGCATTTTCATGCAGCTCTGGTTCTGGGGGACCCCGATCATCTACTCCATGAGCATCGTGCAGGACAGTCCCAAGCTGGTCCGCCTGCTCGAGCTGAACCCCATGACAGGGATCGTGGTGTCGTTCCGCAACGTCCTGCTCCTGAACCGCCCGCCCGACTACAAGCTGCTCGCCTACGACGCCGTCGTGGCCGTGCTGGCGCTGGCCATCGGCGCCAAGCTGTTCGGCCGATGGCAGAAGCTCTTCTCGGAGATCGTGTGAGTGACATAGCGATCAGCTGCGAGGATGTCTGGAAGAGCTACCGGATCTACCACCAGCGGGCCCACACCCTGAAGGAGCGGGTGCTGTCGCGCGCCCATCGCTACGAGGACTTCTGGGCCCTGAAGGGGATCGACCTGGAGGTGCCGACGGGCACCACCCTCGGGATCATCGGCCCGAACGGCTCGGGCAAGTCGACCCTGGTGAAGACCATGGCCAAGATCTTCAACCCCAACAAGGGCACGCTGACGGTCAACGGCAGCATCTCGCCGCTCCTCGAGCTGGGCACCGGGTTCCACCCCGAGCTGACCGGCAAGGAGAACGTCTTCCTGGCCAGCTCGGTGATGGGCCAGACCAAGCGCGACGTCGAGCGCCGCTACGACTCGATCGTCGACTTCGCCGGCATCGAGCAGTTCATGGACATCCCGGTGAAGAACTACTCGAGCGGCATGTACGCCCGCCTCGCCTTCGCGGTGGCCATCAGCGTGGAGCCCGACATCCTCCTCGTCGACGAGGTGCTGTCGGTGGGCGACGAGAGCTTCCAGCTGCGATGTTGGGAGCGGATCACCGAGCTCCGCTCCGAGGGCAGGACCATCGTCCTGGTGTCGCACAGCCTGCCCACGGTGCACACTCTGTGCTCCGAGGCGATCTGGATGGAGGACGGAGCGGTGAGGGAGGCAGGGCCGGCCAAGGAGGTGGTGGGCTCCTACCTGGCCGACGTCCACTCCGGCATCGCCGAGCACGCCATGGAGACCACCGGCGGGCGCCACGGCACGGGCGAGGCCGAGATCACCAAGGTGGCCTTCCTCGACGGCGAGGGGGCCGAGGCGTCCTCGTTCAACACGGGCGACCCCTTCACCATCCGACTCGACTACCGCATCCACGACCTCGACACGCCGCTGGTGTGCGGGATCGCCGTCTACCGGGCCGACAACCAGGCCTACATGTTCGGCCAGAACTCGGCGCAGGCCAAGGTCGAGCTGCTGACGTCCGGCCAGGGCACCGTCGAGCTCGTCGTGCCGTCGCTCCCCCTGTTGAAGGGCAGCTACCTGGTGACCCTTGCCCTCCACGACTCCACCATCACCCGGGTGTTCGACTTCATCGACCGCAAACACTCGTTCGGCGTCCGAGATCACCCCGACCTCCCGGTGGAGGGTGGCATGTTCCACGTGCCCGCCCACTGGAAGGCGTCGGCGTCCACCGTCACCGTCTGATGCCCCCCATCTCCTCGCATGCGTAGGGGCTCCGACGTGAACGTGATGATGACGCGGGTCGAGACGGCCCTCGCCCGGGCGGCGCGAGCCCGCCGACGGGTCAACGGGGCGGCCGGCGACGCCGACACGGCCAAGGGGCCGATCTACGTGTTCCCCGAGGGCGACGACGACCTGGGGATCGCCCTGCTGCGGGGGCCCGCCGACATCAAGGTCGAGCTCCCGTCGGGGTCCGACCGCCTGGCAATCGGGCCGGCCATCAGGTTCGCAAAACGCCTGGTGAGGCGCAGTCTGCGCTGGTACGTGGCGCCGATCATGGAGCAGCAGACCCGCTTCAACCACAGCCTGCTCGACATGCTGGAGCGGCTGCGGCTCGAGAACGAGAAGCTGCGGTCCGAGCTCGAGTCCCAGATCCACGAGGGCCAGGACGACAGGTGAGCGAGCCAGAGGCGAAAAGCCCCGATCCCGAGCCCGGTCGGCCGCCGGTAGCAGTCGTCATCCTCACCTGGAACGCCCTCGCCTTCACCCAGCGGTGCCTGGCCGCCCTGCAGGAGCGCACCGACCACCCCGCCTGGCGGCTGATCGTCGTCGACAACGGGAGCACCGACGGCACCGTCGAGTGGCTCCGCCAGCAGGACTGGCTGACCCTGCTCGAGAACGCCACCAACCTGGGGTTCACCAAGGGCTGCAACATCGGCATCGCCGCCAGCACGCCCGACGAGGACGTCGTGCTCATGAACAACGACGTGGACGTGGTCGACACCGCGTGGCTGACGAAGCTGCAGGACACCGCCTATGCCGACGAGACCACCGGCGTGGTGGGGTCCCGCCTCGTCCACCAGGACGGCACCGTCCTGCACCTGGGTGCCTACATGCAGCCGGTGACGATCATGGGCCAGCAGGTCGGCGGCTACGAGATCGACGTCGGCCAGTGCACGCGGGACCGTCAGGTGGAGACCGTCGTCTTCGCCCAGGCCTACCTGCGCCGCAACTGCCTCGACCGGGTCGGCACCCTGGACGAGGACCTGTTCGCCTACTTCGAGGACAGCGACTACTGCCTGCGGGCCATCCGGGCCGGGTTCGGCGTGGTCGTGGCCGGCGGGGTGACGTCGGTGCACCACCAGAGCGCCAGCACCCGGGCCAACAACGTCGACTTCTGGACCGTCTACGAGAAGTCGCGCCGCACGTTCACCCGCAAGTGGGCTCGGTGGCTCGAGCACGACCGCTACGAGGGCCAGGCGGTCTGGCACTCGGTGATGCACGAGCCCATGGGCTACGCCATCCAGTCCCGCCACCTCATGACCGCCCTGCACTTCAAGGACATCAGGCTGTCGTTCCGCAACGCCTACGGGAACGTGGAGGGCCCCACCGGCGACCTCCTCATCGACGACATCGCCAGGCGCCAGGTCCCGGCCGGCGCGCCCCAGGTGGCGTTCTGCCAGGCCGACGCCTTCGGCCGGGTGACCGGGACGGCGGCGAGGGTGGGCTGGTCGATGCTCGAGGTCACCGGCCTGCCCCAGACCTGGGTCGACGGGTGCAACTCGATGGACGAGGTCTGGGTGCCGTCGACGTTCAACGTGGAGACGTTCCGCACCAGCGGCGTGCGGGTGCCGATCCGGGTCATGCCCCTCGGCGTCGACATCGACTACTTCCACCCGGGGATCACCGGCTACCGGCCGTCGACCCGCTTCACCTTCCTGTCGGTGTTCGAGTGGGGCGAGCGCAAGGCGCCGGAGGTGCTGCTGCGGGCCTTCGCCGAGGAGTTCAAGGAGACCGAGGACGTGCTCCTGCTGCTCTCGGTGGCCAACCGCGACCCGCTCGTCGACATCCAGCAGCAGATCGACGACCTCGGCCTGGAGACGTCGGCGCCGATCGTGGTCATGCCCAACGCCAAGATCACCGGGCCCCAGATGGGGTCGCTGTACCGGTCGGCCGACTGCTTCGTGCTCCCCAGCCGGGGCGAGGGCTGGGGGATGCCGGTGCTGGAGGCGATGGCGTGCGGCCTGCCCACCATCGCCACCCGCTGGAGCGGTCCCGCCGACTTCCTCCACGAGGGCGTCGGGTACCCGCTGGAGCCGGCCCGCCTGGTGCGGGCCGAGGCCCGCTGCCCCTACTACGCCGGCTTCGAGTGGGCCGACCCCGACGTCGACCAGCTGCGGTCGCTGATGCGCACCGTGTTCGAGAACCAGGACGCGGCCCGGGCCAAGGGACTGGCGGCGGCGGCCGAGGTGGCGTCCCGCTGGACGTGGGAGCACGCCGCCGAGAAGGTGCGCCGCCGCCTGCTCGACTTGCAGTGACCCACGGCGACCAGCCGCCACTGGCCAGTCCTGCCTGCCCCGCTTGCGGTGATCTCGGTACCGGTGCGAGCCGGGCCGTCCCCGACCACGAGTACGGCATCGCCTACCTGGCCACCTACGTGGCGTGCGGCGCCTGCGGGTCGCTGCGGCAGGACCCGATGCCGTCGGCGGCGGAGCTGGCCGCGTTCTACCCGCCCGACTACCACGCCCAGACCGGCCAGGGCCTGCTCGGACGGCTGCGCCACCAGGCCCGTTGCCGTCGCCTGGCCCCGCTGGTCGGCGACGGGCCGCTCCTCGACTACGGCTGCGGCAACGGCGACTTCCTCCGCTACGTGGCCCGTCGCCGTCCGGGCCCCGAGTACTACGGCTTCGAGATAGGGGACCGGCGGGAGGTGACGGTGCTCGACGGGGGCGCGGTCACCGTGGTCCGGGGCGACCTGGAGGACGTGTGCTCGGTCGTGCCTCCGTGCCACCTGATCACCATGAACCACGTGATCGAGCACCTACCGGATCCCTTGGCGGTGGTGGCTGCGCTGGCCGCCAAGCTGGCCCCCGGCGGGGTGCTGGAGGGCCAGACGCCGGCGGCGGGGTCGCTCGAGCACCGGCTCTTCAGGGGGGCGTGGAGCGGCTATCACGCCCCCCGGCACACCGTCGTGTTCTCGGCCGCCGGGCTGGCGACCCTCCTGGCCAAGGCCGGGCTGGTCGACGTGGAGGTCGGACGAGCCTTCAACCCCGCCAGCCTCGCCGTCAGCGTGGCGTCGGTGCCGCAGCGAGGGCGGGCCGGCCACATCCGCCGGAGCGGGCCCTCGTGGCTAGCATTCGTGGCGATGGCCACCGCTCTCGCGCCCATCGACCTGCTGTCGGACTCCCCCGCCGTCGTCGACTTCACCGCCCGCCGGCCTGCCAGACTGGGTCCCAGCTGATGGCCGGTCCCTCCGACCGCCGCTGGCTCGAACGCCGCCGCGACGCGGCGTCGTGGACGGTCACCGCCGCCCACGTCGCCCTCGTCTTCGCCGCCGTGCCCGTGGCCGCGGTGCTGGGGCCGTCGCCCGCCGTCGTCCTGCTCTGGCTGTGGTTCGGCGTCACCATGAACAGCCTGCTCAACCTGATGCACGAGTGCGCCCACCGCCTCGCCTTCCGGCGCCGGGCGTCGAACGACCTGCTCGGCCGCTGGGTGCTCGGCCCGGTTTCGCTGGCCGACTTCGACGCCTACCGGCAGCGGCACTGGGCCCACCACAAGAACCTCGGGCTCGACACCGACACCAAGGACGCCTACCTGGTCGAGATCGCCGGGTCCGGCATGCTGCGACTGCTGCTGCGGTGCCTGACCCTGCGCGAGGCGGGCCGCAAGCTGGCCCACCAGGGCGTGGCGCCGGGCGGCGAGGAGCACCCCGTGGCGAGGGGCGCGGCGCTGGCCCGCACCGCCGTCGTGCAGGCGCTGATTGGCCGGGACGGTGCTGGTGGTGGCGGCCGCCGCCCACGACGGCACCGGCAGGGTCCTGGCCGCCGCCGCCGTCGCCTACGGGTTCGTCTACCTCTACGGCCTGGCCTCGCTCACCGTCTTCGCCGCCACCCTTCGGGCGATCGCCGAGCACCAGACGGGCGACGACGACGCCCTCGACGAGGGCAGGGCGGCCCTGCGCAACTTCAGGACGGGCCCGGCCAGCCGCCTCGTCTTCGGGTCCTACGGCTTCTCCGACCACGCCACCCACCATCGTCGGCCATCGGTGCCCCACTACCGGCTGTCCGAGGTCACCGCCGCCCTCGCCGCCGAGGAGCCCGCCCTGCTCCCCGCCGCCGGTTACGTGGCCACGCTGCGGCGCCTGCGCAGGGAGCACGCAGGGATGAAGCCGGTCGCCGACCTGGCTCCGGGGCGGTGAGTCGCCGGCTGGTGTCGGACGCCACCGCCTGGATGATCGACAGGCTGCGGCAGGAGGCGGACCCGCTCTCGGGGGCCGGGAGCGCCGCCCGCCCGAGCCCGAGCCCCGAGGGGGCCGAGGACAATCCCCCCGCCGACATCTACGAGGCGCTCTACGAGTCGCACGCCACGTCGCAGACCGACGAGACCGTCGTCGGCGACCTCAGGCTCGGCGCGGTCGAGCTCGAGATCCTCGTCGACCAGGGCCTGCGCCCCACCGACACGCTCGTCGACCTGGGTTGCGGGATAGGCCGGCTGGCGTGTGAGGTCGCCCGGTGGATGGACGGGGGCGAGTACATCGGCACCGACGTGTCGGACACCATGCTGCGGCGGGCACAGTCCCGGCTGGACGAGCTCGACGGGACACCCAACTGGACGGTGCGCTGGCTCAAGCAGCGCGGCACCACGTTCGACTTGCCCGACGGGTCGGCCGACATGATCTCCGCCTTCTCGGTGTTCACCCACATCGAGCACGAGGACACGTACAACTTCCTGCTGGACGGCCGCCGGGTCATCCGCCCGGAAGGCCGGTTCGTCTTCTCCTGCCTGCCGATGGACCTGCTGGCGTCGCGCATCCTCTTCGACGACTCGGCCCGCCTCGACTTCTCGGAGCGGTGGGCGAGGGTCCGGAACGTGACGACCTCCATCGACATGATGGAGGCCATCAGCCGGATGGCCGGTTGGGAGCCGGAGCGGTGGATCCCCACGTCCACCGACTACTTCGGCCAGACGATCTGCGTCCTGCGGCCACGGCCGGAGGCCCCACGATCGTGTGGCCGGCACCCGGCGGCACTGGGACTGGGGATACGAAGGACTAGTCTCGGCCGGTGGCCGCACCCTTGCAGGAGCACGGGCCCGTGCTCGTCACAGGGGCTTCCGGGTTCGTCGGCCGAGCCGTGCTGCGGGAGCTCGGGGCGCGCCGCCTGGGCCCGTCGTCGCCCCGTCGTCGTCCGAGTTCGACCTCACCCGCCACGACGACGTCGCCACCATGTTCGACGTCTTCCGGCCCCGCCTGGTCATCCACCTGGCCGCCCGGGTGGGCGGGATCGGCGCCAACCGGCGCTACCCGGCCGACCTCTACCTGGCCAACCTGCTCATGGGCACCTACCTCATCGAGGAGGCCCGCCGGTCCGGCACGCCGAAGACCGTGGTTGTCGGCACCATCTGCTCGTACCCCAAGATCACCCCGGTGCCGTTCGTGGAGGCGTCCCTCTGGGACGGCTACCCCGAGGAGACCAACGCCCCCTATGGGCTGGCCAAGAAGGCGCTGCTGGTGCAGGCCCAGGCCAACCGGGCCCAGTACGGCCAGAGCATCATCTACCTCATGCCCACCAACCTCTACGGGCCGGGCGACAAGTTCCATCCCGACGTGTCCCACGTCATCCCGGCGCTGATCAAGAAGTGCGTCGAGGCCCGTGAGGCCGGCCACGACGAGGTCGAGGTCTGGGGCACCGGCGCCGCGTCCCGCGAGTTCCTGTACGTGGCCGACGCCGCCCGGGGCATCGTCGACGCCACCGAGCAGTACGACGGTGAGGAGCCGGTGAACCTGGGCTCGGGCGAGGAGCTGCCCGTCCGGCGACTGGCCGAGATGATCGCCGAGGCCACCGGCTTCGAGGGCACCCTGCGCTGGAACCCGAGCCAGCCCGACGGCCAGCCCCGCCGCCAGCTCGACACCTCCCTCGCCCGCAAGCTGTTCGGGTTCCGAGCCACGACCGCCCTGCGGGACGGCCTGCGGGAGACGGTCAGCTGGTACCTGGCCAACCGCGAGGTCGCCGAGGCCCGCCGGGTCTGACCCGGCCGGCGCCCCAGTCGTGAGCCAGTCGTCGTGAGCCGTACCTTTTCGCCGCCGGAGACACCGACGGGAGCCCCGCCGGACCGCGCGCCGGGCGCAGCCGGCGACGAGCCCGGCGTCGGCCGCGGCGGGTTCGACAGAGCCACGTGGGTGCGGGTGGCGCTCACCGCCGGAGCCGTCCTCGTGGTGCTGTGGCCGGCATGGGTGTCCCGGTCCTACCGGGGGGTGCTGGCCTGGCTCGACCCCAGGCTGGTCGGGTACCTGTACATCGCCCTGGCCGTGACCGTCTGCGGGGCGGCGGTGAGGACCATCGTGGCGCCGGGCCGGCCGCTGCTGCCCGCGGGGCTGCGCCGGTGGACCGGTCCCGCCGGCCTGGTCGGGAGCATGACCGCCTTCTGCCTCCCCCTGTTCGCGGCGTGGCACACGGGCCAGTGGTGGGGGATGGTCGGCGGCGGGGTGCCCTACGCCGACCCCCACATCTACTTCGGCGGCGCCGAGCGGCTGCTGTTCTTCGGCGACCTCGACGTCTACAACTCCCGGCGGCCACTGAACGCCATGTTCCTGGCCGTGCGGCTGGCGGTCACCCACCTCGACCTGCGGATGGCACTGGTCCTCGGGGCCATGGCGGCGGGGGCGGCGACGTGGCTGGCGGCCCGGGCGGTGGCTCGCGACCTCGGTCCGGTGGCCGGCTTCGCCCTGTTCGTCGGCATCTTCGGCTTCGCCCGGGTCTACGGCCCGACGCCCATGACCGAGGTGCTCGGCGTCACCCTCGGCGCCCTGGCCCTCGCGGTGATCTGGAACGCGGTGAGCACCCGGAACCGATGGCTCGCCGTGGGCGGGATCCTGCTGCTGACGGTGGCGCTCGACGCCCGCTCCGGCGTGGTCCTGCTCCCGCTCCTCCTCCCGCTCTGGCTGGCCTACCACTTCCGGGGGTCGGGCCGCTACGACTGGCGGGTGCTGGGCGCCTGCGTCGCCGCCGTGGTGGTCGGGTTGTCGATGAACTACGCCGCCGTGGCCGCCCTGGGCGGCGACACCGACAACGTCATGGGCAACGGTGGGCTCCTCGTCTACGGGATGGCCAAGGGCAAGGCCAGCTGGAACCTGCTGGACCCGGCGTGGCACGTCGTGTTCAACGATCACCCCGATACGTGGACGATGTCGGACCCGGAGCGCAACCGGTTCGTCAACGCCGAGGCCCGGGAGGAGGTGCTGGCCCACCCGGGGACCTTCGTGGGGGCGGCGGTGCAGAGCGAGCTCAACTACCTGCGGATGGCCGAGCAGGAGATCCTGCTCGACGTGCCCACCGGGTGGCACGGGATGCTGAAGGCGACGGTCGCCCTCGCCGTCGCCGGGGCGTTCGCGCTCCGGTGGCGGCGCGACCGGGTGCTGGCAGCTGCTGCTCGACCTGGGCCTGTTCGCCTCGATGGTGGTGGCCGTGCCGATCCTGGTCAGCTTCGTGCCGAGCAACACCCCGCCGAACTGGGTGGCGCCGGCGCTGATGGTGACGGCCCTGGTGGCCTTCATCGGGTTGGGCACCCGGCGGCTGGCCGACTCGCCGCACGTGGTGCTGGCCCTGCTGGGCGTCGGCGCCACCGCCGCCTGCCTGCCCGTGCTGGGAGTCGACACCGTGCGGGTGTTCGCGGCCACCGCTCCGTTCGCGGCCCTGCCCCTCGCCCTGGCCGCAGCGGTGTTGACCAGGGGGCCGGGGCCGACCCGCGCTGCCGCGCCCGCCGACCGACGAGTCGCCGCGGCCGCCACCGAGCCGTCGGCCTGGAACGAACGTCCCTCGAGGCGGGACGCCGTCCCCCTGGTGGTGGGGGCCGGCCTGCTGGCCGTGCTGTTCGTGGGCGCGCCGGTGGCGATGGCCGCTGGTCGGCCGTCCGTCGGCACCGCCGCGGCTCTGCCCCGACGGCCGCCCGGCCGAGCCCCTCATCGGCGGCGTGGCGGTGCGGGTCGTCCCCGACGGCAGGAGGCGGGCGGTCGACGAGGTGCGCGACAGCGCCTTCGCCGCCCAGCTCCCGGCGTTCATGCCGATGCCGGGCAAGCACTTCACCGGGGTGCCCGTCCCGTGGGCCCTGATCCACGGGCTCACCGCCACCGGCACCGACCGCTTCGCAGTCGTCGACGGGGCCGTGACCGCCCCGGCGGGCTCGACCCTCTACCTGTGCGGCGAGGTGGTCCACGACCCCGAGACCGACGCCTCGTTCGCCATCTACCCCGACCCCGTCGACGTCTTCCGGGGCCGCCCGCTCCCCACTCCATGACCGAGCCCACGACACCCGAGACGGCCGGCGGCGAGTCGCCCCGCAAGGAGCGGATCCGGAGCGCTGGCCGACGCCCTCGCCCCCGAGCGCGAGCGGTGGATCGAGCGCAACGCCTACTACTACGACGAGGACTACCGCTACACGCAGTTCCTGGTGCCCGCCGGCTCCCGGATCCTCGACCTCGGCTGCAGCACCGGCCGGCTGCTGGCCTCGCTGCGACCGGCCCACGGCGTCGGCGTCGACCTCAGCCCCAGGATGATCGAGGAGGCCCGCCGACGGCACCCGGAGCTGGAGTTCCACGTCGGCGACATCGAGGACCCCGCGGTGCTCGACGCTCTACCCGGCCCGTTCGACGTCATCCTGCTGTCCGACACGGTGGGCTCCCTGGAGGACTGCGCCACCACCCTCGGCCAGCTCCACCGCCTCTGCCACCGGGACACGAGGGTGGTCATCGCCTACTACTCGCGGCTGTGGTCGCCGGTGCTCAAGGTGGCCCGACTGCTCCGCCAGCAGATGCCGACGGAGGAGAACAACTGGCTGTCGGCCGCCGACCTGGCCGGCATCCTGGCCCTCGACGACTTCGAGGTGGTCCGCACCGACTACCGCCAGATCCTGCCCAAGCGCCTCTTCGGCCTCGGTCCCCTGGTCAACCGGTTCCTCGGCCCCCTCCCCGGGCTGTCGAAGATGGGCCTGCGCAGCTACGCCGTGGCCAGGCCGCTGGGCCACCCCCGGCCGGAGTCGCCGTCGGTGACGGTGGTGGTCCCCGCCCGCAACGAGGCCGGCAACATCCGCCCCGCAGTCGAACGGATCCCCCGCCTGGCCCCCGACGTGGAGATCCTGTTCGTCGAGGGCCACAGCCAGGACGAGACGGTGGCGGCCATCGAGAAGGTCATCGCCGAGTACCCGGAGCTGGACATCAAGCTCGTGCGCCAGGACGGGATCGGCAAGGCCGACGCCATCCGCAAGGGGTTCCGCCTGGCCCGCGGCGACCTGCTGATGATCCTCGACGCCGACCTGACCACGCCGCCCGAGGACCTCCCCAAGTTCTACGAGGCCCTCGCATCCGGCAAGGGCGAGCTGGTGATGGGCACCCGCCTGGTGTACGCCATGGAGGACGACGCCATGCAGATGCTCAACATGGCGGCCAACAAGGTCTTCTCGTGGCTGTTCAGCTGGCTGCTGAACCAGCGCATCACCGACACCCTCTGCGGCACCAAGGCGCTGTCCGCCGAGCACTACCGCAGGATCGAGGCGGGCCGCGAGTACTTCGGCGACTTCGATCCCTTCGGGGACTTCGACCTCATCTTCGGGGCGGCCAAGCTCAACCTCAAGATCGTCGAGATCCCCGTCCGCTACCGCGCCCGCCAGTACGGGTCGACGCAGATCTCTCGCTTCAAGCACGGGTGGCTGCTGGCGCGGATGGTGGTCGTCGCCTTCCGGCGCCTGAAGTCCGCCGAAGCGGCAGAGCCGGCGGAGCCGGCAGAGCCGTAGCCGGCGCCGCGTGGAACGGGCACTGACGCCGGCCGAGTTCCGGCAGGTCTGGGACGCCAAGCCGGCGCTGCGGGCGGTCTACGCCGACTATTACCGGCGGATGCGGGCGTGGTGCCCGTCCGACGCTCGGAGGATCGTCGAGATCGGCGCCGGGTCGGGGAACCTGAAGGACCACCTGCCCGGCGTGGTCGCCACCGACGTCGTGCCCGGCGTCTGGCTCGACGCCCTCGCCGACGCCCAGGCCCTGCCCTTCGCCGACGCCAGCCTCGACGCGGTGGTGGGCGTCGACGTGCTCCACCACGTCGAGTTCCCCGCCCGGTTCCTGGCCGAGGCCCAGCGCACGCTCCGGCCCGGCGGGCGGGTCGTGCTGGTCGAGCCGGCCATCACCCCGGTGAGCCGGGTGGTGTTCAAGCTGGGCCACCCCGAGCCGGTGCTCCTCGGCGCCGACCCGCTCGCCGACGGCCGGCCCGACGCGGCAAGCACCCCATGGACTCCAACCAGGCCATCCCCACCCTGCTCGCCGGGCGCGACCGTCGCCGGCTCGAATCGCAGTTCCCGGGCCTGCACGTCCTCCACGCCGAGACGCTCAGCCTGTTCGCCTACCCGCTGTCGGGCGGCTTCCGGCCGGTGGTGCCTGGTGCCGCCGGCGCTGGTCGGGACCGCTGCTGCGCATCGAGTCCCGCCTCGAGCGCCCGCCTCGGCCGCTACGCCGGGTTCCGCCTGCTGCTGGTGCTCGAACGGCGCTAGTGCCGCGTCAGAAGACGGTTTTTGCCTCGTTCGTCCCGTGGCTCCAAGCCGGCGGTATGGGCGCCCGAGACTCCTCCAGGGACGCCGCGCTTGTGGGATAGTCCGCCGAAGGATCAGCGCCGCCGAACACGGACGACGCCGACGTAGGGAACCTGCTCGTTGACGAAGTATGTGACGCTGATCCCCGATGGCAGCTGATCCTCGAACATCTCGACGCCGGCGACGACAGAGCGCCTCGTGCGAGGTGGCCCGTTCGGCACCCAGGCGAACAGTTCCTCGGTGATGGCAGAGCGATCCGCCGGCGTGAGCGCATCAAGGTCCGGCTGGGACGAGTCGGTCAGGAAGACTCGCCAGGTCACGCCGAGCGGCGGCGGGGGGCTTGGAGGTATTCGCGAAGCTCGTCCTCGTCGGAAAAGCCCTGAAGCGAACCGTCGGCAATCTGGGCCCGGGCAGCCTGGACCGCCGCAGCCACGGCCTCGTCACCCACTTCGGCCCGCCACTCGTCGAGCAGCGGCGTGAGGCTGGCGGTCTCTTCCGACATGGCTACCAGGGTAGATCAGCCGCCGGCGGGACACCGGCCTCCAGGGCGCACATGATGAACGCCGCCCGCAGCACGCGGGGATAGTGGTCCACCGTTCGAGGGACCGTTTTTCGAGGACTCCCGGGAGTCGGCACCAGAGCGATACCCGCCGCCCCCGAGCCGATGCCGCCGGTAAGGCACCCCAATCAGGATCGGCACTTCCCGGTCACCTCCTGGCCGCGAACCGTGCCGGGTCGCGTCATGCGCTACCGGCAGACGCGCCGTCCCCATGCCTCGGCCGGTGACTGCGCAAACCGGTCGCGATTAATTAACGGCTCCGTCGAGCCGGCAGACCCCACCATGTCGGACGCCTAGTCACGGCCCGTCCGATATCGGCGTGGGAGCATGACGACGAACAGCGTCCAGCAACCGAGCGAGCTCATGGTCGTACGGGCCCCACGTGCGGAGTTCTCCGCCATCCCAAGTCCAACGCAACGATTGGCCATTGATGTCACTTCGCGGAGACGAGACCACAAGCAGGGTCCGCCAAGGGACCTCGACCGTTCTTGAGGGGGCGACGAACCGGAGCCCATCGTCAACGATCTCGACTCGTCGGGGCATCCTGAGCAAGATCGACCACCCGCCGACTAGCAATGCGCCAGCCCAGAGCGTGACGAAAAGGAAGCTACCGAGACCGGGATTGGTGGCCAAGTCGATGACGAAGCCCAGCACGACGAACAAGAGGAGACCGTAGATGAAGGTCACCATCACCCACATGCCGCGACCGATAGCAAACTGATCCTTCACGGTCACAGTCACGGCCTCGATTCGTTGGCGCATCTACTGCCCAGGGTACGACTACCTCGCTCCGAGCCTGCGCATGACCGCCGGTTATCGTCCGGGGACACTCCGAGGGTCAGCGGGGCGGCACCGCACTGACGACGTCCTTGCAGCTTGGCGAACAGCTGCTACCACCTGCTGGGGTCGCGCCACCCTCCACTCCGCGAATGAGCATCGAGGATGGCATCGGCCATCGCCCTGTCTGTCAGGCTGACGTGAGACATCCGCTGTAGGCCAGCATCCCTACAGGGCGAGACAGGACCACGTAGAACAATGACCATGACGACTGCATCCCTGATGGCGCGCGCCCATGATGATGGCGTGGCCGACGACCCGGCCGCCCGACCGAGGCGGCGAAGGTTCACCGCCGAGTACAAGGCCGCCATCTTGGCCGAGTACGACGCGCTCGGCACGGGCTCGACGGAGCGCGGGGCGTTGCTGCGCCGGGAGGGGCTGTACACCTCCCACATCGCGGAGTGGCGCAAGGCCCGTGATGCCGCCGGCCTGGAGGCGCTGGCCCCCCGTGGCCCCGCCAAGCGCTCGCCCGAGCAGGTCGAGGTGGAGAAGCTGCGCCGGCGCAACGCCCGCCTCGAGGTGGAGCTGGCCCGAACCCGCCTGGCACTGGAGATCACGGGAAAAGCGCACGCGCTCTTGGAGCTGCTCTCCGAGAGCGCGGACTCCGACCCGAAGTCGAAGCCGTGATCGACGAGCACTTCGACGACCTCGTCGCCGCGACCAACACGCAGACGGCGTGCGCGCTGCTCGGCGCGTCGAGGGCTACCCGCTACCGGCGCCGGCGCCCGCCGGTGGCAGGGCCGCCCGCCCCGCGTCCGACGCCACCCAACGCCCTGAGCGAGCCTGAACGCCAGCACGTGCTGGCGGTGCTGCGTTCGCCCGGGTACTGCGACCTGGCGCCGGCCCAGGTGTGGGCCCGCCTGCTCGACGACGGCGTCTACCTGTGCTCGATATCCACCATGTACCGCCTGCTGGCCGTCGCCGGTGAGAACCGGGAGCGGCGCCGCCAGCGCACCCACCCGGCCAAGAAGCGCCCCGAGCTGATCGCCCGCCGGCCGAAGGAGGTCTGGAGCTGGGACATCACCAAGCTCCAGGGCCCCGAGCGGGGCGTCTACTACGAGCTGTTCGTGATCATCGACATCTTCTCCCGCTACGTCGTGGGGTGGATGGTCTCGCCCGCCGAGACGGGCGAACTGGCCGAGGCGTTCATCGCCGACACCTTGGCCCGCCAGGGTGTGGGCCGGGACCACCTCACCCTGCACGCCGACCGGGGCACGTCGATGACCTCCAAGCCGGTGGCCCAGCTGCTCGTCGACCTGGGCGTTGCCCGCAGCCACAGCCGCCCCCACGTCTCCAACGACAACCCGTTCTCAGAGGCCAACTTCAAGACCCTCAAGTATTGCCCGGCGTTCCCGGGCCGCTTCGGCTCCATCGAAGACGCCCGCTCGTTCTGCGCCGACTTCTTCGAGCACTACAACCACGTCCATCGCCATTCCGGGATCGGGCTGCACACGGCGGCGTCGGTTCACTACGGCACCGCCCCCGAGGTCAGGGCCAAGCGAGCCGAGACCCTCGACGCCGCCTACGCCGCCAATCCCGCCCGGTTCCACCATCGCCGTCCTACGCCGCCGAAGCTGCCCACCGTCGCCTGGATCAACGAGCCGTCTCCCGTCGCGCTCATCGGATCCGCATAGGAAGTTGTCTCAAAGGGCTTGACAGCTTCCGTCGCGGCGACGCTGCGCCAACCAACGTCCTCCGACGACCGAGTCGAATGGCACCTATCGCTCGCCGCGACGACGGGGCCGGTGTAGACAGGATCAGCGGTTTTGCCTTCCCCACCGGCACTTCCATCGTCTAGCTTGCCGCTGGTGAGGCTCTGGCATCGCTGGGCTGGAGGCGGGCGCCTGACACCCGTTGCCAGTCTTCCAAGGCGATGCGCGGCCGGCACGCTCGACGGACTGCCGTTCGTGGCTTTGGTTCTCCTCCTGGAGCGCAACAGTTCTGCCCCGAATCGGCGCCGCGACCTCGCTTTCATGGGTCTCGACGGGCTGTACACCGTCGGATTCCTGTCGCTGGCGGGCCAGACGCCGGGGCAGATAGCGATGGGCATTCGGGTCGTCGACCACGACTCGGGGCTGACGCCTACCTTGAAGCAGATATCGACGCGGTGGCTGGTTTCCTCCCTGCCCACGCTCGGCCTACGACTCCTCTCGCACTGTTCGTCGGCCAGCACCCAAGAACTTCCGGGCCTCAAGACCGAGATCGACGGGCTCCGGCGTGAGCACCACGGTGATCGGCCGGCGCTCAACGAAAAGCTGATGACTCTCTACGCTCGCTCGGGTGTCACGCCGTCGAAGTGGCTGGTCGTCCCCGGGGCCACTCTGGCTGTCGAGGGACTGCTGGGCGTCATAGCCCTACGCGACCCCCTTCTGCGGGCACTCCCGGATCAGCTTGCAAAGACTGTCATCGTCAACTCAAATTGATCAGCCGAGCTAGGAGCCGGATTAGCGCCCGGCTCAAGGGGTCGGCGGCACCCGGCATCGCGCGATCGGCGAGACATCGCCAACGTTCTCCGGCCGCCACCGCGTCGGGTGGCCGAGGGCCGGAGGACCATAGTGATGCGAGTGAGCGCTCTACTGTCAACAGGACCTCCCCGGTGTCGCTGCTGTGCGGCCTCATGCTGATCATCTCGGCGTGCTCGCCGGGTTCTGAGAGTCCGCCCCCGGGAACGGGGTTTCTCAACCTCGACGACCAGCCGAGATCGCACATCACGATGACGGTCCACTTTCAGCTATCGGCCACGAAAGTTGAGATGGCTCAAGTAGTCGAGGACATGGACGCCGCGCTGATGGAGGGAGGCCTGGCTGACCTGCCCACTGAGTCCGGTGCCTTCTACGAGGACCACCGTTTGGTGATGAGTTGGGCCTCGGCCGACGCTGGTGAGCGGGGTGAGGGTCGGGTGCGAACTTTTCTTGACGGAGTGTCGATTGTGGAACGAATCGAAGTGGCGAAGCGGTAGCGGCCGCGGGTCTCGAGCAGACCCGCTGCTAGCGGGGATGCCGATGTTCGCGCTCAGTTCGGCTCGGCGAGAGGGGCAGGTAATCGCCAGCCCGTATATTGAGTCGAACGTCAATTACCCGAGAATTCCCCACGCAGCGAGGGCCGCCTCGGGGATCAGGAGCGCCGTGCCGGTTCTCACGCGGCCGATGGCGAATACGACGGCGCCTGCGAGGCAGATAAACAACGACAACGACAACGCCGTGTAGCCCGTTGCGAACGCCGACCTAACAAGTTCGGGCTCGCCGCAGCCGTTGGGCCCGCAGTCATTTTGGCCAGTTGACCAGCATGCCGAGAAGCGCCAACCGAACCGGGAGCCTCGTGACCGGCCGCCCCCAGTCGGAGAGCCGCGTTCGGGAGTGCATCCGGCCAGTATCCACCCGGGAGCGTGGCGGCAACCGCGGCCGATACCTACTGCCGGATCCTCGCCCCGCTGCGCTTCCCAGCCGCGGTAGGTATCGACGCGAACGCGAGATTATCGGATGGCGGGCCTGGCAACAGGTTGGGCGACGTCTGGCTCGACGACACGAGACTCACGTCTTCGTACACTGGAGGAGCGATGACGAAGCTCACCCTCGAAGTCGATGACGGCGTTGCTGAGCGCGTCGCCGAGGCGGCCGCGGAACTCGGAGTTGCTCCCGAGACGCTGGCGGCGGAAGTCCTGACCGAGCGGTTCTCCCCGCAGCGCAAGCTCGGTTTCGTCAGCCTCGGGCGCTCCACGAACGGACGGCGGGCAGCCGACGACGAGGACATGCTGGCCGAGGGATTCGGCAGCTGACCCTTCTCGTCGACACCAACGTCGTTCTCGCCGCGGCCGACGACGCTGATCCCGATCACGAGCGCTGCAAGACGCTGCTCGAGAATCACCCCGGCCCGCTGTCCACAACCGCGCTGGTAGTCGCGGAAACAGGCTGGCTGATCGAGCGTCAGCTCGGATCGGCCGCCGAGGCTCGGTTCTACGGCTCGATCGCCAGCGGGGACCTGACCGTCGAGGCTCTGACATCGACGGATTGGGGGCGGATCTCCGAGCTCGTCGAGGCTTACGCCGACCTGGGACTCGGTGGCGTTGACGCCAGCTTGGTGGCCGTCGCTGAACGTCTCGGCGTGCATGAGATCGCGACACTCGACCGCCGAGACTTTTCCGTCGTTCGTCCCAAGCATGTGGACGCGCTCACGCTGCTTCCCTGACGACCGTGGTCGCGGAAGCGAGTTCAGAGAGAGGACGGACCAGGCGACCACTCGGCGCGAAATGCCGGATCTCGAGTCTGGGGTCATCGGCCAGAGTGACCGGTATCACCGCTAGCGTGTCCCATCTGGTATGTCACTCGTCCCCAGCCTGAACGTCGGCTCGCGGCCCCGATGTGCCGTTATCTTCAGTCCCCGGCAGGAAGAGGGCCGTGACCAGCGCTTCTGCGTCGAAGACATGGCATCGACGCAGCGATCACCGGTGTGCTCGTTCCTCGCCGAGACGGCGGGCGAGTTGTTCACGCAGGACACCATTCTCCGCACGGAGCCTGGCGACCTCGTCCTTGGCGTCGTCGAGGCGTTGCCGTAGCGATGCCGGTGTGGTCCGTTGCGCTGACGGGACCGGCGGCGTACCTGGTCGGTCGCGGCGGAGCCGGATGATCGCGTCCCGGAGGTCGGGCTGGTTGTAGAGCCAGCCCCGGGAGACGCCCGCAGTCCGGGCGACGGCGGTGAAGGACACGGGCCTGCACGCCCGGTCGAGCGAATCGATGGCGGCACGGGCGCGGCTGACGGCGGCGTCGTGGCGTGCCGCGGCGGCCCGCACCAGATGCTGGGTGTTGTCGGCGCGGGTCACCGGCTGGCGTCCTGGACGGCCTCCAGGGCGGGGATGATGCGCTCCAGGCTGGACTGGACCTGGCGCAGGTTCTCGACGAGGCGGAACTGGCCGTTGGCCTCGGCCCGGGCGATGAGGCGCCGGTTGCCGTCGGCCTGGCGGCGGTGGATGTCGAGGAACTCCGGGGTGGTCTGGAAGTCGGGGCAGGTGAGGCAGGCGTTGGGGTGCGGGCAGTGCTGCTGGGGCGGCCGCCCGCAGTAGCCGTTGGGCAGGCTGTCGCGCACCCGGCCGAGGTTGTGCTTGACCCACTCGGCATCGGCGGTCAGGGCGTCGGGGTCGAAGTCGAGGCGCTCGCCGGCGGTGTTGACGCGCTGGGCGCAATAGACCTCGAAGGCGTCGCGGATCGTGTGGTCGTGGATCTGGGCGTAGCGGGCGGTCATGCGGGGGCTGGCGTGGCCCAGCAGCTTCTGTATGACGTGCTGGGGCACGCCGGCGTTGATGAGCCGGGTTCCGACAGTGTGGCGGAACTGGTGGGCGTGGATCCGCACCCGTTGGCCGGACTCGTCGCGTACGTCGATGCGGGCCTGCCAGTTGCCGAGCTGGTGCGACAACGACCCGTGGGCGTAGGGCCTCGTCCCGTCGGGGTTCTCGGTGATGCCGGGGAACAGCCACGGCGAGCCTTGTGGCCGGCGCTCGAGCACGTGGGCCTGCTGGGCGCGGATCGCGGCCGCCGCCTTGGCGCTGAGCGGGATGAGCTGCTCGGCGCGAACCTTGGTGTTGTCGAAGCGCAGGCAGGGCCAGCCCACGCTGTCCTCGATGACCGGGTTGAACGCAAGGGCGCAGGCGTCGCCCCCGCGCAGGCCCGTCTCCATCAGCAACACCACGAGGTAGCGCACCGTCGGGTTGGCCAGCTGGGCCAGATTGGCCTCGGACTCGAGCTGGTTCATCACGAACTCGGGGATGAACTTCGGGAGCTGGTCGGGCGGGCGGCTCACCTCCTCCTCGTAGATGACGGCGTTGGCCGGCAGGCCGGGAAGCGCGTCGTGGCGGTGGCCCCAGTCGAGGAGCACCTTCACGAAGGTGATCGTGTGGTGACGCGTGTTTGTCGACCACTCGGGCTTGGCCGCGATCCACACCAGGAACTGCTCCAGGACCTCCCGAGTGACGCCGGCGAAGCCGTCGACCTCGGGATGCTCGGCTAGGAACAGGGACAGACGGCCCAGGGACTGGGCGCCGGAGTCGATGGTGGTGAAGGAGTAGCCGGCGGCCAGGCGGAACCGGGACCACCGCTTGATCGCCTCTCGCAGCCAGGGCTGGCGGATGACACCGAAGCGGACGGTGTCGCGGCCGCGCCGGGCCGCCACGCCGAGCCGGCCTGCATGCCAGGTGTCCTCGGCGTACTCGGCCTCGACCTCGCCCCCGCCGGCGAGGACCTCCGGCCGGGCCCGGAGATGTCGGGCGGCACCGGCGTAGCTCACGACCCCGGCTCCGGTCGCTCCCACACCCCGGCACGCTGGAGGGCGTCGCGCACGTCTTGGACCTCGAGATGCACGTAGGTCTGGCTGGTGGTGGTCGAGGACTGGTGGGTGAGCAGCCGGGCCACCACCTCGATGGCCACGCCGGAGCGGACGAGCTCGGTGGCATGGGTGTGGCGGAGCATGTGGAGCGTGAACTCGACGCCGGTGCGAGCCCGGATGCGGCCGACGAGGTCGTGCACCGCCGAGTAGGTCATCGGCGACCCGACCCGGCCCGACCACAGGTTGACGAACACGTAGTCGGAGTCGACGTCGCCGTATTCGCTGTGCATGTAGTCGGAGTAGGTGCGCACCAGACCCGCGGTGACGGGGATCACCGCCGGCACCCGCAGCTTGGCCCGGGCGCCGTTGGCGTTGTCGGCCCGGGGAACCAGGTGGACTTCCTTGGCCCGGCTCACGAAGTCGGCGTGGCGCAGGCCCAGGGCCTGGCCGATGCGCATGCCGGTCTCGGCCAGCAGCGCCAGCAGGAACCGGTCACGCGCCCGCTCGGGCGCGGCCAGCACGGCAACCAGCTCCTCCGGGCGCAACGTCGGTGGCGCCCGGCGGACCACGGCCAGCTTGACCGGCCGGGTCGGGACAGGCCGGCCCTTGGTGACGTGATGGAGCAGAGGCTTGTAGGAGCCACGGCCCACGCGCCGCCACGTCACCAGCCCGGCCGCGACATCGACGCCGTGGCGGGCGTGGTGCTCGTAGAGGCCGAACACCGCGGCCAGGTGACGGTTCACCGTGGCGGGGGAACGCAGCGCGTCGCCGGCGTCGAGCACGACGACGTTGTCGGCCGGCGCCCGCAGCCATGACACGAACCGGGCGACATCGTCGATGTCGACGTCGGTCCAGCTCCGTTCGATGCGGCCGAGGAAGTCGAACCACAGCTTCAGGCTGGTCGCGTACGCCCGCTGGGTGTTGGGCGAGCGCTCCAGCGCCGCCAGGTAGGCGAGGTAGGACTCGACCGGTCCCAGCGGGGTGCCGTCGCCACCGAGAACCGTCCACGACACCGCCCCGGTGACCGGCATCACCACCCGCTGCACGATCACCTCGGACGCCCGTGAGCGAACATGTGTTCGAGGATGAACCGATGTGACCGCTACGTCAAGTGCTTCGAGGACACCGCCTCAGAGAACGCGTCCTCAACGAAGCGCCCAGCTCTCGTGGGCTACGTCAATGACACCCCAGACCCAACTGGAGATAAGTGCCGTTGAGAGACGGGGCAAACGTTTTCGGACGCGGCACTAGGCCGAACTAACCGCCGGCGCGCTTCTGGCGCTCCGCCTTGCGGATGAGGAGCGCCCGCACGCGGTCGGCGATCTCCTGGGCGCGGGGGTTGACGTCGACGCGTTCCCGGGTCCGCCTCAGCGGCGCCGTCACCCGCCACGACACCGTGCGCTTCATGGCCTCGACCCGGAGGCCGGCGGCGTCCTTGGACTTGTACGACACGAGCCGGCTGTAGCGCTCCTCGACGCCGAGGTCGTCGAAGGAGCACAGCAGGTTGTCGGCGGGACCGTGGATCCCGTTCTCGTACAGGAGCTCGTAGGCCTCCTTGGGCGTCTCCAGGCAGGCCAGGCGCCCGTCGGAGCGGTCCATCACGTACACGTGGGGGAAGGTCTCCAGGATCCGCACCAGGGCCCGCTGGGGGAGCACCGCGTTGTGGAAGGTCATCCCGAAGCTGTTGAACTCGAGCACGACGAGGGGCTGGTGCTCGGCCAGGGCCTTCTTCGCCCCGTCGAGCACCGACAGCTCGCCGCCCTCGACGTCGACCTTGACGAAGTCGAGCCTGTCGATGGCGTGGTCGGCGACGAACTGGTCGATGGTGATGCTCGGCTGCTTGACGCACAACGACCCGAGCACCTCGGTGGTCAGGAACGGCTCGCCGACGACCGCGAAGCTGCCGGCGGTGAAGAACGGGATGTCCTGGAACTCGACGAAACCGGTGGTGTCACCCACCACCGCGTGGACCGAATGGGCGTTGGCGAGCTTGTTGAGCTCGATGTTCCTGCTCAGGAACCCGAACGTCTCGGGCGACGGTTCGAACCCCCACACCGAGCCCTTCGGAGCCAGGGCGGCCAGGGCCATCGTGTACAGGCCGATGTTGGCGCCCACGTCGAGGCACACGGCGTCCTCGGCCACGTAGGGCTTGATTCCCGCCAGGACGGAGTCCACCAGGTCCAGCTCCGACCCGTGGCGCAGCCCCTGGTAGTAGTCGTCGATGTCGCTGCCGGTCACCTCGAAGCGGTGGCCGTAGATCCAAATCGTCTTGTTCACCAGCCACCGGCGGGTCGAACCGGGTCGCCGACGCTGCTTCTCGGGCTCACCGAGCGATGCTAGATCGGATTGACTCTCCCGGGCGGCACGGGTCAAATAGGCCGGGTGATGCACCCATGACGATGGTGTCGTACGCCCAGAACGGCGAGGACGTGCTGCTCGCCCGCCTCTTCCCGAAGGGGCTCCAGGGCTTCTACATCGACGTCGGCGCCCACCAGCCCGTCACCGGCTCGGTCACCAAGCACTTCTACGACCAGGGCTGGCACGGGATCAACGTCGAACCGGCGGCCGAGCCGTTCGCCGCGCTGCGCGAGGCCCGCCCCGCGACGTCAACCTCTGCGTCGGCCTCTCCGACAAGCCCGGCACGCTCACGTTCTTCGAGTCGGGGGGAACCGGGTGCTCGACGTTCTCGCCCGACGCCGCCGACCACCAGCGGGTGTCGGGGATCCCCTTCGCCGAGCGCGAGGTGGAGATGCTCACGCTGGCCCAGGTCTGCGAGGACCACGTCGAGGGCGAGATCGACTTCCTCTCGGTCGACGTCGAGGGCCACGAGGGCCAGGTCCTGCTCGGCGCCGACTGGAAGCGGTGGCGGCCGCGGGTGGTGCTGGTGGAGGCCACCGAGCCGCTGACGACGGTGTCGAGCCACGAGGCGTGGGAGCCGACGCTGCTCGACGCCGACTACCTGTTCGCCACGTTCGACGGGCTGAACCGCTGGTACGTGCGGATCGAGGACGCCAAGCTGCTGGAGGCCCTGCGCACGCCGGCCAACATCCTCGACGACTACATCCCCTACACCCACTTCAAGCTCCAGGAGGAGCTGCGCTACACGCTCGAGGTGACCCACAAGCACCTCGTCGCCGCCCGGGCCGTGAACCAGACGCTGGCCGAGCAGTACGCCGACCTCCTCGCCGCCTACGAGGCGGTGGAGCCGGACATGAGCATGCTGCAGGCCGAGTTCGAGCGGCTGCAACGGTCGCTGGCCAGCAGCCGGGCCCGGTACGAGGAGATGGCAGGGGCGGTCGAGGCCGTCCGCCAGCAGTACGAGCCGCTGTGCCAGGCCGTCGTCGAGCTCCAGGCCCGGGCCGAGGACGCCCACTCGCTGTTCGAGGGTGTGTCGCCGGAATCGCTCGGGGTCGCCCGCCGCCTGACCAGGCTGGCCGACCAGCACCCCGGTGCCGCCCGGATCGTCACCCGTCCTGCCCGCATCGCCATGGCGGTGAAGCGCAGGCTGGGCGGGCTCGGCGCCGCCTGACTTGCCTGATCTGCCCGAGGTGGCCGACCAGCCTGCCGTGCCCGACGTGCCCGCCGGGCTGGCGCTGTACTGCGAGTCGATGGGGTGGATGCCGAGCCATGTGGTGCAGTACCTGGGCCACCCGTTCGTGTACCCCATCGGCAGCCAGGTCGGCGACGCCATCGCCGGCGGCTGGGAGTGGGACAACGTGCTCCGGCCGATCCTTTCCACCCTCGTGCCCGACGAGAAGCCGGTGGTCTGCGAGGTCGGCAGCAACATCGGCGCCAGCCTGCTGGAGATCCTGGTGGCCAAGCCCCACGCCCGGGTCCTCTGCTTCGAGCCCGCCGATCGCTACCGCGCCTACCTGGAGTACAACCTGCGGCTGGCCGGCTTCGGCGACGTGGAGATCTCGGCGTCGCTGGTCGACGCCAGGCCGGGCACCGGGTTCATCAACACCGACGGCACCAGCGGCTCGATCCGGGCCATGCCGCACCTGACGACGATCCAGGCGGCGCCGGTGACGACGCTCGACGAGGCGCTGCTCCGGCGAGACCCGCTGACGTTCCTCAAGACCGACACCGACGGCCACGACATGGAGGTCCTGCACGGGGCGGAGGCGACCCTGCGCCGGGACCGGCCGGTGCTGTTCCTCGAGTTCTGCCCGGTGCTCATGGTCACACCGGCGGCGCCGGAGCTGGCCTGGCTGCAGGGCCTCGGGTACCGACGCTTCATGTGCCTCGACAACGCCGGTCGCCTCGTCGGCATCACCACCGACCCGGAGCAGGCGGCGTCGTGGTCCGACGCCTACTGGTACTGCGACATCCTCACCTGCGCCGAGGGGTCGCCGGCCGACCGACGCCTCGACAGCCTGTCGCTCCCGGCCGCGCCTCCCCCGACCAGGGTCACCTGACGCCCTAAGGACTCACCAGGGCGCCGGCGGCGCCGGCTTGTGGGGGTAGGCCACGACGCTCGTCGCCCGGGGCCCGCTCGGGGGCAGGTCGAAGGTGCCCTGGGGCTCGGTGGCCTCGAAGTCGGCGTACTGGAGCATCCGCTGCAGCCCGGCCGTGCTGACCAGCCAGAACACGTTGTTGTCGCCGGGCTCCTGCTCGAAACCGGGCGCTCCGAAGGTGAGGGTCGGCTTGCCGGGGAGGTGGGTCTCGCCGTCCTCGTCGAGCGCGGTCTCGATCACCGCCATCTGCCTCGTCACCGAGCGGATCCGGTGCAGGGCCAGCAGCGGGCTCTGGAGGTGGACGAGCAGGGACCCGCAGAACACCACGTCGAAGGTGCCGACGGTGTAGGGCGACAGGTCGTAGACGCTGCAGAACCGGTACTCGACCGCGGAGCCGCGCATGGCGTGGGCCATCCGGAAGTGGTCGGGCCAGGTCTGGATGTCGTCGTAGGCGCCGATGCGCGACCGCATCCGCGGCAGCCAGTCGCAGTCGCCCACCCTGGCCACGTCGATGGCCACCACCCGGTCGGCCCCCCGTCGCTCCATCTCGAAGGCGAAGAACCCGTCGCCGGTGCCGACGTCGAGGGCGGTGAGACCGGCCATCGACTCGGGCAGCCCGTAGCGGTCGACGACGGTCCTGTGGTCGAAGCGTCCCTTGGAGACGAGCCCGCCGCCCAGCTCGACGGTGTGGTACCAGCCGTCGAGCCGGGGGTCGTCCTGGCTCGTCGGCAGGGAGGTCACGAAGTCGCCGGGCGCAGCCAGGCGGCGGCCTCGCGGACAGTGTCGACCCGGTCGACCACCAGCGCGGCGAGGGTGGCGGCCAGACCGGGGTGGCCGAGGACCTCGGGGCCGGCCTCGCGCAACCGGCGAACCAGGTAGGCGCGGTGGTCGGGGTTCGGGACCAGGCAGTCGGCGACCATGCGCTGCACCCGCTCGTCGAGGGTCATCGGGGGGGCGAACCGCCAGCCCGGCAGCGACTCCGGGCGCTGCTTGACGGCCAGGCAGTCGACGAGCGTCTCCGGTTGCATGACGCCGGGCTCGACCCTGATGAGCAGATGCGGGTCGACCACGTAGTCGATGTAGTAGCTCGTGTAGCCGAGGTCGTCGAGGGCCTCCACCAGGCTCTCCGGCGTCTCGCCGAACAGGGCGAGGGTGTGGCCGTTGGCCTCGTAGAGCAGGATCGGTGCGTCGTCGGGCTCCAGGAGGGCCCGCATGCCCCGGATCGTGGCCGGCTCGCAGCCCTCCACGTCCATCTTCACGAAGCGGGGGCCGGAGAGCCCGAGCTCGTACAGGAGGGAGTCGACGGTGACCGCTGACACCGGTTCGACGGCAGGCACCGGCTCCGACACAGACACGGCGCCGTCCGCCGGCGTGGCCACGTGGCCCCAGGGGCCTCGGGACCAGAAGTCGACGGTGCCCGGCGTGTCGCCCACCGCGGCGTTGACGACCCGCAGGCCCCAGAAGCGGTTGGCGACGACGCTGGCCCGGAGCAGGGCGGCGTTGACCGGCGAGGCCTCGACCGCCACCGCCCGCCGGTCGGCGCCCGCGGCGGCGAGGGCGAAGGTGCCGATGTGGGCGCCGAGGTCGACGACAAGCTCACCGGGCCGGGTGAGCGCCAGCATGAGGTCGACGAGCGGCTTGAACAGCGGCGTCTCGCCGTGGGCGATGGCGCCGGTGATGGGATCGTCGCTCGAGCGGTCCACCATCACCACGACGGTGTCGTCGCCGCCGAGGTTGGCCCGGCACCTCTTCCAGCTGGACCGGTCGGGAGCGGGGCCGGGCGGTGCCAGGCGCAGCTCGTCGAGGGGGGACCGGGGGGACCGATGGGCGGCGTCGTCCCGCAGCCTGGCGGCGGCCGCGAGGTGACGATCGACCTCGGCGGCGTCCGCGGGCGATCCCTTCGAGCTGGCCGTGGGCCTGGTCGACGAGGCCGAGCACGCCACCCAGGTGGCCGCCGGCGACCCTGCGGTGGTCGACGGCCACATCGACGAGGGTGGCGATCGCCGCCCGCCGCTCGTCCCACGACCCGGTGGCGGCCGACGCCGGGATCGGCGGCAGCGCGCGCTCGACGGCTTCCTGCTCGGCCTCCTCGGCCGCCGCCGCCACCGCGACGGCCGGCTCCGCCACCGGCGCCGGCTCGGGCGGGGCCGACGGGTCGCCGGCGACGAGGACCTGGGCGTTCCAGCCGGCGATGGCGTCGAGAGTCTCCCGGGGCGGACGGGCCCAGGCGTTGTCGACGGCGGGCCACTCCGCCGGTCGTCGCAGCGTCAGGTGTACCGACGTGAACTCGTAGCCGCCGTGGCTCATGACCAGGTGCGGGAAGTCCCAGAGGGCGTACTCGGGCACGCCTCGGGCGCCGACGCCGTTCAGCCGCCGGTCGTGGTCCGCCACGGCTTGCGAGATGTCCCGGGCGGTGGCCAGGGTGGCCTCGGACAGGTCCGTCGCCAGGTCGTCGACGGGCTCGAGCCCGCTGGCCTCGACCACGTAGCGCCGAAGGTTCTCGGCCGACAGCATGAGGGCGTCGCCCGGCCAGCCGATCCCTTCGGGGGGCCCGTCGATCTTGAACTCGGTGGAGAGCACGAGGACGCCGCCGGGCTTGAGCACCCGGCCCATCTCGTAGGCGGCGTAGGCCACGTCGAGCAGCTCCCCGAAGTGCTCGATCGACCCCGACGAGAAGACGGCGTCGAAGGTTTCGTCGGGATAGCGCAGGGACCGGCCGTCCATGTGCTGGACGACGAGGCGGTTGGGGTCGAAGTCGAACGGGGCGAGGAACGCGGGATCGACAAGCATGGCGACAGGGGCGACCTGGCCCCAGGCCCCGGCGCCGAGGTAGCGGTCGGTGACGAACACCTGCCGGGCGTGGCGGGTGAGGTAGAAGATCGTGTCCTCGGTGCCGGCGGCCACGCCGAGGACGACGGCGTCGGCGTGGAGGGCGCCGAAGTGGCGGAGGGCCCGGACGCTCATCGCCACCTCCCAGTCCTTGCGGGCCTCGTAGCCGTCGGGGTAGCCGGGGGGGAAGAACGCCGTCTTCTGGCCGCACACCTCGCGGATCCAGCCGGCCAGCTCCGGGTCGGCGAAGTCCTCGATCTCGCACACCTTGTTGAAGTTCACTGCCCTATCCCAACCCCAGCTCTCGCCCTCACGTCTTCGACGACCTCCAGGTAGCGGCGGGCCATGACCTCGACGGTGGCCTCCTTCTCGAAGTACCGGCGAGCGGCCTCGCCCATGCGCACGCGGCGGGTGGGGTCGCCGCCCAGGCGGCACAGCTCCTCTGCGAGGGCGCCACCGGAAGCTATCCGAATGCAGGCGTCGTCGGGGAGGAAGTCCCAACCTGCCCCCTCGCTGGTGACGACCGGCTTGCCCGCCGCCATCGCCCGCATGAGGGTGGCCGACAGGTGGGTCACCGTCGACTCCCTGAGGTTCACCACTACGTCGCAGGCCACCAGGGCGCCGTCGAACGTGCGACGGTCGACCTCGCCGAGGAAGCGGACCGACCCGTCCACGCCGAGCTGCCGGGCCATGGCTTCGAGCGTCGACAGGTAGCGGGGGTCGTGGGCCTCCCCACGACGAGCAGGACGGCGCCGGGGTTCTCCTGCAGCACCGCGGGGAGGGCTTCGAGCGCCGCCTCGACCCGTTTGCTCTGGTGGACGATCCCGAACACGCCGATCACGTAGGCCCCGGTGGGGAGGGCGAGGCTCCGGCGGGCGAGGGCCCAGTCACGCCAGGGCGGTCCCGTGTAGGGATCGGCGACGCCCATCACGACGGTGCGCACCCTGGCGTCGGGGTACCGGTCCAGGACCTCCCCGCGGGCGGAGTCGTGGTGGACGACAAGGGCGGGGCTGCCGGCGACGATGCGCCCCAGCATGGGGTAGGCGTCGAGGAACTCCTCCCGCAGCGACGGCGGCCCCTCCTGCTGGATGGCGTCGAAGCAGCGGAGGGCCAGGTCGCCCTCCAGCTCGGCCAGCTCGGCCCGGAAGCCCTCCACGTCGCCGTGCAGCTCCGAGTGGGCGTACAGCAGGTGGCTCCAGGACAGCTCGTGGAGCACGACGATCCCCGGGTACCTCTCCATCGCCGTCGTTCATGTACCAGTGGAAGAACGAGCCGCCCACCTGGTAGATCACCGCGTCGAAGCCGACCTGGTGGCGCCGTCGTTCGAACGAGTGGTGCTCGTGCACCCGGTAGCGGGCCATCAGGTCGATGTCGGGGAGGAAGCCCTCGTTGACGAAGACCTCCACGTCGACGTGGCGGGTGAGGCCGGCCAGCAGCTCGACGGTGTAATCGGAGATACCGGTCTGTTCGGGCGGCAGCGGCGCCCACACCGCCAGGCGCAACCGGCGCGAGCCCGGTGCCGGCTCCGGCTCCGCTGACCCGCCGACGGTGCGCCCCCCGACAGTGCGCCGGTAGCTCGCCAGCGTCGCCCTTCCCAGGGCCTCGCCGGTGAACCGGCCGGCGTTGACCAGCCCGGCCCGCGCCATCTCCTCCCTGCGGTCGGGGTCCCCGAGCACGGCGGCGATGGCGTCGGCCATCGCCACCGCGTCCTCCGGGTCGACGAGCACGGCGGCGTCGCCACCCACCTCGGGCAGGGAGGACGCCGTGGTCGTGACCACCGGCGTGCCGCACTGCATGGCCTCCAGCACAGGGAGCCCGAAGCCCTCGTAGCGGGACGGGTGCACCAGGACGGTGGCGGCGTTGTAGAGGGCCGCCAGCTCGAGGTCGGTGACCATGCCGGTGACGATCACGTCGTCGGTGATGCCGAGGCTCTCGGCCAGAGTGAGGACCAGGGCCCGCCCCGCCTCGTCCAGGTGGCAACAGAAGACGAGCGGGAACCTGGTCCTCTGGCGCTCGTCGAGCAGGGCGTAGGCCCGGAACAACGTCTCGGCGTTCTTGCTGTGGTGGGTGGAGTCTGACCGCCAGCACGAACTGCCTGGGGATCCGGGCCCGTTCGCCGATCGCGGCCAGCGCCTGCCAGATCCGGCGGTCGTCGAGGGGGCGGAAGCAGTCGTCGGCGATGGGATCGACAAGGTCGATGCGGTTCCTCGGGAAGCCGACGTAGACGCTGGCGTCCCGCCGGGCCGACCCGGAGATGGCCTGGAGGCGGTCGGACCGGAGCACGGCCGCCAGGCAGCAGCTGTAGGCGTCCCGGAACGGCTCCGGCAGATAGTGCTGGGGATAGATCAGCGGGATCGCGTCGTAGAACGTCGCCACCATCGGGCAGGCGTCGAAGTCGACGGGGAACGGGTCGACGAACAGGAACGGCGTGGTGGCGTGGTAGAGGTCGACCCGCTGGGCGACCAGCCAGTCCTGGAACTCGGCCGAGCGGCGCAGCATGGACTCCGGGTGGCCCGGCTCGTCGACGGACCAACCCGTCGGATGGCAGATCGCGGCGTTGTGGGCGGTGCGGATGGCGGGGTCGACGAGTGACAGGTCCTCGCCCTCCCGGGTGAGGACCAGGTACTCGTTGTCGTGGTCGATGGCCAGCACGCTGCGAAGTTGCTGCTGCGTGAACCGGGGCATGCCGCGGTTGATGTGACGGGGGCCAACCGCAAGGATCCTGAGGTCGATGGCGATGCGCATGGTCAGCGGCTCTCCGGCGGCAGTATCGCCCGCCGCCGGCCTGCTTGTCGTCCGGGCGGGTGTTGGGCCACGCTGTCCCCATCGTGGGTGTGCAACCGGAGGTCGACGAGACAGGGCAGGAACCGGCGTCGGGAGAGTTGCCGACCCCGAATGTGATACCTCCCGATCCGGCGACGATGCCCTGGCCCGACGAGGAGTTGATCTACAGGGTCACGGGCTACACCGACAGGACGACCTTCTACATCTCGGGTCACCAGTCGGTGCGGGACCTGGAGGCGGTGCTCGGCGTCGTCGGGCGGTCCCTCGACACGTTCCCCACGGTCCTCGACTTCGGCAGCGGCTGCGGCCGGATCCTCCTGTGGCTCGAGCACCTGGCCAAGACGTCTGCGATCCACGGGTCCGACATCGACGCCCGGGCCATCGCCTGGACGCGGGAGAACATCCCGTGGGCCGAGACCAAGGTCAACCAACCCCTGCCGCCGCTCGACTACCCGGACGCCACCTTCGACCTCGTCTTCAGCCACAGCGTGTTCACCCACATCGACGAGCACTACCAGGACGAGTGGCTCACCGAGCTCCGGCGGGTGGTCAAGCCCGGCGGGTACGCGATCCTGAGCATCCACGGCGAGACCGCCTTCACCAGGTTCGAGGAGGCGGTGGCGGCCACGGGCGGCGACCCGAGCGTGATCCGCCGGGAGCTGAGCACGCGGGGCATCTCGTTCATCAAGGACGACGCCTTCACCGGCGGCCCTTCCCCGACTTCTACCACTCCACCTTCCACGCCCCCTGGTACATCTTCGAGCACTGGGCCCGGTGGTTCACGGTGGCGGCCTTCCTCCCCAGGCGATCCATGGACTACCAGGACTTCGTCCTCCTCCATCGCCCCGAGGGGGACGGGCCGGCGGGCGGGGAGGACGTGGCCGGGGACCGTGCCGCTGCGCCCACGGTGTCGACCAACGGCAAGATCGCGCCGATCGAACGAGGAGCGACAATCGTACGAGGCGGGGCAGGGGTGCCGGCGAGCCGGGCGGGCGGGGCCCCGATGGACGCCGACACGCCCGAGTCCGCCCTCTTCCGGGCCGGACGGCTGCTGCACGACGGCATCGACCTCGACGCCGGCCAGCCCCACGGCCAGTTCGGGCGGGTGGCCCGCAGGCTCGTGGAGAAGCTGCTCGGGGCCCACCGGGGCCAGCGGGTGGTCAACGTCCATCAGCGGGAGGTCGACAGGGCCCTGTTCACGGCCCTGTGGGAGCTGGACAGCACGGTCTCCGCCACTACCCGGTCCGGCGGCGTCCCCCTCACCGAGCTCAACGGTCGCGTGTGGGACGCCATCCGCCTCCAGGGCGAGCGGATCAACCGGCTCGAGAACGACCTGTGGCAGGCGGTTCGCTCGCCACCGCCGGAGCCCGGCCCGGAGTCCGGCCCGGAGTAGGTCCCGAACCGTCGGGCTGGCCGTCGCCATCTACCATCGCCTGATGCCCGGCTCGCCCGACCGCCCCCCGCGGCCCGCCGAATCACCGGTGACGAGTCTGCGGCGCCCGTGACCGAGCGCCTCACCCCGCCCGCCCCCCGCGAGCGCACGCAGCGGCCGCCGCGACCCGCGGCCGACTCGGCCCGGCCGGCGGACGAGGTTCGGCCGGCACCGCCCGCCAGGCCCACGGCCGGCGCGTCCGCGGCCGCCGCGTCCGCCGCCCAGCGGGTGCTCCGGTCGCCGCTGGCCAAGCTGGTCGCCCGTCGCCCGGTGGCGGCGATGGCGGTCCTCCTGA
The DNA here is from genome assembly GCA_963827345.1 of uncultured Acidimicrobiia bacterium. GTDB lineage: Bacteria > Actinomycetota > Acidimicrobiia > Acidimicrobiales > AC-14 > CAWGUU01. The sequence continues at coordinate 153,464 of CAWHAN010000008.1, forward strand.
CGGTGCTGGTGGCCGCATTCTCCGGGCTGTGGCTCCACGGGTCGCTGACCCTCGACGGGCCGGGCACGACGCTGTACGTCCGGCTGGCCACCGGCTACCTGGGATCCATCGGCCGGGTGCCCTACTGGATGCCCGAGATGTGGGGCGGCGCCCCGGTCTGGGCGCTCGCGCCGTCGCTCCCCGTCTTCCTGCTGGTGCCGGTGGCGTCGGTCTTCGGGGCCGGCGCCTCGGTCAAGGCCGCCATCCTGGCCTTCCAGGTCCTCGGCGGCCTGGGCACCTACGTCCTGGCCCGGTCCATCTGGGGGCGCACCGCCGCCAGCGTGGTGGCGGCGATCGTCTACGCCCTGCACCCCTTCCTCGTCTCCCACGGCGCCTTGACCGGCTCCGAGACCGCTCTCGCGGTGCTGGCCGCCGTGCCGTGGCTGGCCTGGAGCCTGCGCCTGGGGTTGCGGGGGGACGGCACCCGGCACCTGGTGGCCGCCGGCCTGATCGCCGCCTTCGCCGTGCTGCACCAGGCCGAGTACGCCTACGCCCTCGTCCTGCTGTGCGGGCTCCTGATCCTCGCCGAGATCGGCCGCCTCCGGGGCATCGACACCACCGAATCGGCGTGGGACGTGCTCAAGCGGGCGGCGTTGGTGGGGGGCATCGCGTTCGGCGGCGTCGCGTTCTGGCTGCTGCCGTTCATCACCCTGGGGCAGTCGTTCGTCCTGTCGCCGCCGGAGCTGGTGAGAGGTGGAGCTGTCGTGGGGCCTCGGCGGCAACCTCGGCCGGGAGATCGGCACCTTCTTCACGCGCACGGGCGGGCTCACCGGCGCCGTCAGCTTCGACCGCCCCCAGATCATCCCCGGGCTCTTCTACATGGGGTGGGTGTGCATCGTGCTGTCGGTGATCACCATCGGGCTCCTGAGCCGCCTGAAGGGCGAGGCCACCCTGGCCGCCATCATGCTGGTCTCCCTCGCCGGCATGTGGATGAACACCGGAGCCATCCCCCTCGCCGCCAGCGGCCCGGCGCAGCGCCACCAGTGGTTCGCCCTGGCCTTGACCGGGGCGGTCGCCGGGCTGGCGCTCGGCGCCTACCTCCGCCGTCTCCATCTCGGGCGGGCCACGCCGGTCGTCATGGGCGGAGCCCTGGCCCTGATGGTGGCCATGCCGTTCGTGGCCCCGTTCGTCAAGCTGCAGTCGGTGGTCCCGCTGATGGCGACGCTGCGGTTCCCCCGCTTCTACGTCGTGGCCCCCCTGGGCCTGGCCCTGGGTGCCGCTTTCCCCATTCGGTACGTGTCCCGCTGGGCAGCCCTCAACCGGCCCGACTGGAAGTTCCTCCAACCGGCGGTGCTGGCCGGTGTCGTGCTCCTCGCCTTTTTCGTCGACATCCTGCCCTATCGGTCGTACTACACGGTGCCGGGCCCCGAGTCGGATGCCGCCTACCAGCGCATGTCCGACGCCCTGGCCGCCGCCGGCGACGAGTCGCGGCTGACCACCGGTCGCCTCGACCCGCGTTCGGTGGCCGGCCTGGTGAAGAGTGGCAGGGAGCTGTCCGTCGGCTGGCCCCACCCCGTGGGGGGCCGGGAGTGTGGCGGCTCACCGGCGAGACCTATGTCGCGCCGTTCGGGCTGCGGGAGGCGGCATGGGGTCTCACCGGCACCGGCTACCTGGCCATCGAAAAGGCGACGAACAAAGGCACCGCCGACGAGCGGATCGACGAGATCGTGCTCGAACGCAACCCCCGCACCCTCCCGATGGTGCGGACCTACGACCAGGCCGTCATCGTGGGCGACAGCCGCCTGTCGCCCCTGCTGGCCACCGCCCTCGCCACCCGGAGCGTGGGTGTCATAACCGGCGACAAGAACACCGCCCAGCAGTTCAAGGGCATGCCGCTGGCCACCGTGCTCGCCCAACCGGTGTGCGACTCCCGTACCGTCTCCGGCCTCGGCCAGGTGGCGGGCGAGGTGGCGGTGGCCTGCGCCGTCGACCCCTGGTACGGGGCCTTCTTCGCGGGGGCGACGTTCGAGGTGATCGGCGACGAACCGGTGGGCGCCGTCTACCGGTCGCTGGCCAACGGCCTCCGGGGGATGGCCGTGTGGGTCGGCGACAACGCCAAGGGCACCGAGCTGGTCCTCTACGAGGCGAGCAACGACGGCCGGACGATCGGGCCGAGGTGGCGCGGGGCCAGGCCGTCGGCGCCGACGAATACGGGCTGGTGGACTACACCTTCGACCCGATCGTCGATTCGGCCGGCAAGACCTACGTGTTCCGGGTCAGCTGCGTGGCCTGCGACGAGGAGAAGCCCCCGACGCTCTTCAGCGGGCCCTCACGGGAGGGCGCCGGCAACTTCATCAGGGGCGACAGGATCTTCACCGACCGCGTCACCGCCTTCGCGCCGATCCACGACCGCCTGCCACCGGCCGACACCCCCAGGACCGTCGCCCAGGCCACCCGTCTGGGCCCCGGCGACTGGCGGATCGAGACCGACGGGCCGCAGACCGCGCTGCTCGTCGTCGGCGAGACCTGGTTCCCCGGCTGGAAGGCGACGGTCGACGGCCGTCGCGTGCCCGCCTACGAGGCCGACGGCGCCTTCGTAGGGGTCCCCCTCACCGCCGGCAAGCACGTGGTGACCCTCCAGTACGAACGGCCGGCCTCGGCGCTGCTGGGCCGCTTCATCACCTTCGGCATGCTGATGGGGATCGTGTGGATCGCCCTACGCCAGCGCCGCCGCCCGTTCGGCCACCGAGCCCGCCGGTACGCGGGGTCGACCGCTGCCACCGGATCGAAACAAGGCGCCGGATCAGGCCCAGGGCGCTCGCGCCACACATTCCAGATGCGCACCCCACCGGTCGAGCCAGGAGGGGAGGGCGCTCTCGGCCCGGAGAAGGGTGGACCAGGCCCACCTGTCGCCGACGGGAAGGGCCACGCCGCAAACGACAGCAGGCTGTGCTGCCGGTGGTCGACGACGTCGAGCCCGGCGTCGTCCAGCAGACCGAGAAGCGTCGCCGCCCGAAACCGTGAATGGACGCCGACGCCGTCCCAATGGGGATGGGCCCGGCGCCCCAGGCGGATGGCGGGATTGTCCTCCACGGTCTCGGCCAGCACCAGGTGCCCTCCGGGCGTGAGCACCCTGCGCACCTCGGCCAGCACCACCTCGGGGTCGGGCAGGTGGTGCAGGACGTGGATCGACAGCACCAGATCGATCGAGCCGGTTCGGAACGGGAGCCGGGCGGCGTCGCCGGCCGCGGTGGGCGCCTGCCGGAGGGCCTCGACGGCCCGAGCCGGGTCGTACTCCAGACCCACCGGCGCCAGCCCGGCCGCCGCCATCCGCCGCAGCCAGAAGCCCCTGCCGCAGCCGAGGTCGAGAGCCCTGACGGCCCCATCGGACCCGGGCCGGCCGTCGGCCCCCAGCCGGAAGAGCCGGCCTTCCAACCACGGATTGAGGGTCTCGCCGCTGTCGCGTCCGGCCCGCTTGCCCGGGCCCGGCGTCCTGGCGTGAGTGGGATGGGCCCCTGCCGACGATCCCGCGCTCACATCCGTCGGCGGCGGGTGGAGGCGGCGTAGAGCAGTCCGGCCACCGCCGGCACGGCGATCACGATGCCCATGACCAGCGACGGCGACGGCGGGTCGAACCCCTTGCTCCCGGTGACGACCAGGGCCTTGTTCCCTGCCGGCGCGGGGGAGGCCTGCACCTTCACCGGCACCGATGCCGATCCCTGGATGAGAGCGAGCCCGTCGGGGCTGCCGCCGCAGGCGACGATCCGAGCGATCGCCGGCCCCGACTTGCCCCCCGCAGTGTCCCAGCGCAGCGTGAAGTCGGTGGTCGTCGCCGGCGGATCGAGGTAGGCGACGTCCCGGCGGGCGTCTCCGACGAACAGCTCCACCTGGAACACCCCGTTCGACGACTCCACCCGTCCCTTGACCTCCACCGTGCCGCTCACGTCGGCGTCCGCGGCCGGGCTGTCGATCGTGACCGTGGCCGCGTCGGTGCGGGTCGTCGGGCAGGTGTTGAGCTCGGCCACCGCCGCGGTGGGGGCCAGGCCGGCGAGAACGGCCACGAGGGCGAGGATGCGCCCCGTCCCCCGAAAACGCGGTGGCTTCACCCCGGCAGATTATGCTCCCGCACTGGTAGCTCAGCGCCAGGCGCCTGGGGGAGGCGGCCCGCCGGCGGCGAACGAAGGGGTATGACAGGCGACATGGACCACGGGCGGGAGGGACCCGACACGACCAGTCTGCGCGCGGCCCGGCCCGAGACGGCCGCCACCAACGCCACGAACGGCTCGCACGGCACGAACGGTTCCCACGGCACGAACGGCTCCCACGGCACGAACGGCTCGTCCACCGCGGCGAGCGCGACGAACGGCTCGAGCGGGTCGGCGACCCCGCCGCCCACCACCGCCGCCACGGGCGTGCTGATCGCCACCCACAACGACGGCGCCAACATCGCCACCCTGCTCGAACGGCTGCTGGCCGAGCCCGGCGTGGGCGAACTGGTGGTGGTGGCCAGCGGCTGCGACGACGACACCGTCCCCATCGTGTCCGAGGCGGCGGCCGGCGACCCGCGGGTGGCGCTCTACGTGGAGGCCGAGCGGTCGGGCAAGGCGTCGGCGGTGAACTTCGGCATCACGCGCATGAGCCTCCCGTTCATCGTGCTGGTCTCGGGCGACGTCCTGCCCGAGCCCGGTGCCATCGGCCTCGTCGTCGAAGCCCTGGAACGCCCCGGCGTGGGCCTGGCCGGGGGCCGCCCCGTGCCGGTGAACCCCGAGGACACTCCCATCGGCTACGCCTGCCACCTGCTCTGGCGCCTGCACCACCGGCTCGCCCTCCACCAGCCCAAGCTGGGCGAGATGATCGCCCTCCGGGCCGAGGCCGTCGTCTCGCTGCCCCGCACGTCGGTCGACGAGGCCTGCTTCCAGGCCCTGCTCGAATCCGAGGGATGGACGGCCGCGTACGTGCCGGAGGCCATCGTCTCCAACCGGGGCCCGGGCACTGTGGGCGACTTCGTGAGGCAGCGCCGCCAGATCCACACCGGTCATCTCTGGCTGCGCCGAGGCCAGCACTACTCCGTGCCGAGCCTGCACCTCGGCCTGCTCGTGGGCGAGCCTGTGGCGGGATCTGGTCGAGGAGCGTCACCGGCTGCGCCCCAGGCCGCTAGCGTTCACCGCAGGTGCCGTCGCGCTGGAGGCCGGAGCCCGGCTGCTGGCCCGGTTCGACTACCTGAGGGGAAGGGAAAACGTTGTCTGGGCAATGGTCACGAGCACCAAGGGCCTGACGGGTGGCTCGAACGGGATGGGCCCTCGGCACGGCTAGCTCCTGGAGGGCCCGGGGATGGCCGCGCCTGCTCCCGGTCAACGTCACCATCAGCACCAACTTCCGGTGCAACTTCAAGTGCCTGAGCTGCAACGTCTACGAGCGCAAGGTCGTCGAGCTGAACGCCGACGAGTGGGACGAGGTCTTCCGGTCGATGGGCAAGGCCCCGGCGTGGATGACCTTCAGCGGCGGTGAGCCCTTCCTGCGCAAGGACCTGCCCAAGATCATCGGCTCGGCGGTGCGCCACTGCCAGCCGGCGGTCGTCAACATCCCCACCAACGGCTGGTTCACCGACCGGGTGGTGGCCGGCGTCAAGACGATCTGCACCGAGAACCCCGACATCCAGCTTGTCGTCAACCTCAGCATCGACCACCACATCCCCGAGCGACACGACGTCCTCAGGGGGGCGGCCGGCTCCTACGAGCGGCTGATGGCCACGATGGCCGGCCTGCGGGCCCTGAATCTCACCAACCTCACCGTCGGGTGCCACACCGTGGTGTCGAACGCCAACGTCGACGACTTCCCGGCCGTGGCCCAGGGCCTGGCCAAGCTGGGCGCCGACTCCTACATCGCCGAGCCGGCCGAGGAGCGGGTGGAGCTCCAGACCCTCAACACCGGCATCACGCCGCCGGGTCAGGGTTTCGCCCGGGCTGCGGCGGCCGTCCTGGAGGCGGAGAAGGCGGCCAACGGCACGGTCGCCAAGATGGTCCGCACCATCAGGGGCGAGTACTACAACCGGGTCGTGCGATTCCTCGACGGCGACGCCACCGCCATGCCGGTGTGCCACGCCGGGTTCCTGTCGGTCCACATCGTGGCCGACGGCGAGGTGTGGTCCTGCTGCGTGCTGGCCAAGTCGTTCGGGAACCTGCGCGACCACGGCTTCGACTTCAAGAAGGTGTGGTTCTCCGAGGCCGCCGCCGAGTTCCGGGCGTGGATGCGCACCGAGCGCTGCGCCTGCCCACTGGCCAACGCCGCCTACACGAACCTGCTGGTGGAGCCGGCCGCAGCCCGCCGGATCGCCGCCGGCATGGTGCGCACCCCGATCCCTGTGAAGGTGACCTCGCCTTCATGATTCTCGTGACCGGTGGGTCCGGCTTCATCGGCCGGCACCTGGTCGAGGCCCTGGCCGCGGGCGACGAGGACGTGCGGGTGCTCGTGCGGTCGAGGGACGCCGCCGACAGGGTGAAGGCGACGGTCGCGAGCGTCGCTGGAGGCGCTGGCGTCGAGACGATGGCCGGCGACGTGGGCGACGTCGACAGCCTCCAGCGGGCCGCCGCCGGGGCCCGGCTGGTCTTCCACCTGGCCGGCCACTACCGCGGCACCCCGGCCGAGCTGCGAGCCACCCACGTCGACGGCACCGCCAACCTGTTGGGCGTGCTGACGCCCGGCACCCGGCTGGTTTACGTGAGCTCCACGTCGGTGTACGGGTGGCACCAGGACTGGCCGGCCGACGAGGGCTCGCCACCCCGTCCCTCGTCCCCGTACGGCGAGGCCAAGCTCGACGCCGAGCGGCTGGTACAGGCGTGGGACGGTGGCGAGGCCGTCGTCGTCCGCCCGACGATCACCTACGGCGCCGACGACACCGAGGGCATGCTGGCCCGGGCCGTGAAGCTGATGTCCCGGGGCGTGCGCATGTTCCCCGGCACCGGCGAGAACCGGATCCACCTGCTGCACGTCGACGACCTGGTCAGGGGCCTCGTGGCGGCCGCCGACGGTGCCGGTGGCGGCGTCTACGTGATGGGCGGGCCCAGGCCGACAGGGTCAGGGACATCCTCGGCCTGCTGGCCCAGGGCGCGGGCCTGCCCAACCCCTCCTTCGGCCTCCCGGCCGGCGTGCTGGAGCCGTTGGGAGCGCTGGCGGAGACGGCCTGGGCCGTCACCCGCCGCCGTTTCCACAGTCTGGCGGGCGAGCCGCCCCTTACCCGCCACTCCGTCGACGTGATGACACGCGACCGGGCCTACTCGTCGGCCGCGGCCGAGCGGGACCTCGGCTGGCGGCCCGAGATCGCCATCGAGGACGGCGTGCCGGCCGTCGGCGCCGAGTTCGTGAGGGCGCGCGACGCAAAGGTCCCCATCTCCCCCACCGCCAGCGGCGTCCTCGGCTTCGACTGGCGGAACTACCTCGAGGACGAGGACGAGGGCCTGGGCACCGTGTACGAGCGCTTCGCCCTCGACGACGTGCTCGCCGACGCGGTGGCGAAGCTCGGCGCCACCAGCGTGCTCCACGCCCCCGCCTTCGGGATGATGGGCTTCCCCGGCCTCGACTGCGTGACGCTGGCCCGCAGCGGCGTCCGCGTCGGGCTGCTCGACTACGACGCCGACCGCCTGGCCGCCGTCCACGACCAGTGGCTGGAGCTGGGCCTGAAGCCCGAGACCCACCTGATGGACAGCGCCGACCCCGCCACCTGGCCCCATCAGCTCCCCACCCGCTACGACCTGGCCTTCAGCTTCGCCGCCCTGTGGTGGTTCGAGGACGCCGAGGCGGTGCTGGCGGCCCAGGCCCGATGGGCCGACAAGGGGATCCTGTGCTGCGTCCCGAACAAGAACATCTTCATGCGCATGCGGGCGCTGCTGTGGCACCGGAACATGTTCAAGCAGGTCAACGAGCAGGCGCTCGACCAGCGCCTCGTCACCAGCGCCGGCGCCACCGCGGGCATGGAGAAGGTCGGCACCGGCCTGTTCGACATCCCGCCGTTCCCCGACACGTCCGTGCCGCTGGCCAAGGTCCTCAGGGCCCGCCGGGGCCAGACCACGTCAGACGGGGACGAGGCGTGGGCGTGGTCGATCCTGCCGTTCCTGCGGGGCGAGGACCCGGGGATGAAGGACAGGGTGGCCCGCCTGTCCCGCTGGGAGCGCTACCTACCGGCGCCGATCGCCCCCGGCCTGGCCCACCACCGCTACGTGCTGCTGCGCCGCCCCGAATCGCCGGATGGGCCGGAATCGCCGGATCGCCGGGTGCGCCGGATTCCGAGACCGCGGCGGGGACCGCCACCCAGATCCAGTAGCCGGCGAGGGCGGGGGCGATCTCGGTGAGGCGGGCGTCGAGGTCGGCGATCCGCTCGATCGTCCTGGGGTTCGACGTCGAGAACACCCGGCGCATGATCGGGTACCGGATCTGGAAGAACAGCTCGTAGGGCAGGAAGCTGAACCGCTCGGCGTGCCGGAGCGTCAGCCCTGCCGCCGCCACCGCCTTGCGGTTGCGACGGGCGCCGAACCAGAAGAACTTCTCCCGGCGCGGGGCCATCATGGCCAGCATCGTGACGGGAGGGGCTCCGAGGCGGGCCTCCACGATCACGACCTGCCCGGACGGGCCCACCACCCGACCCGCCTCCCGCAGCAGGCCGGCGGGGTCCTCCAAGTGGTGCAGGAGGTTCTTGATGATGACGACGTCGGCACTTCCGTCGGCCATGTTGGCGGTGACCTCGACCGCGTCGCCCACCGTCAGATCGCCGCCGACGGACTGTCGGGCCAGGCCAAGGGCGCCCTCGCTCAGGTCGGTGCCGGCGTAGTGCACGTCGATGCCGCGCAGCCGGGCCATCCGGCGCAGGGCCGCCCCCAGGAACCCCTCGCCGCAGGCGGTCTCGAAGATGCGCACCGGCGTGGCCGCGGACCCGTTGCTGCCGGGGCCCGCCGCTGCCGCCGCCGCCGACGCCTTCGGAGTCACCAGGTCGAGGATCCGGGCGGCCAGGCGGTCCTGGAAGGAGCAGAACAAGGGGTGGGCCAGCTGGTCGCGGACCGCGTCCATCCTCGATGGATAGGTGCGGTCGTAGTACGTACGCTGGTACTCCTGATGCGCGCTGCTCACGTCCGGCGTCCCCCTGGCGGCCACGGTCGTCCTGCGGGGCCGATGGTACTGTGCCCCACCTGGGGTCACGCCGAGTGGGCACCCCGGGGCCTGTTGGGAGCTCTGTGCGCATAAAGCTGGTCTGCCTCGAGGACGGCATCACCTCGTGCGGATTCCGGAAGATGGCGGCCTACGCGGCGCGCCTGAACCCCGACACGCAGTCGTACTACGTGTCCACCAAGCACTTCCGGGGCGTGGGCAACTTCCTCTCCGGCGAGAGCGGCAAGAAGGGCGAGCTGGGCGACGCCGACATCGACGAGCTGGCCCACGGTCTGGCCGGAGCCGACGTCGTCGGGTTCTCGTCGATGACCGGCTACGCCGAGCTGACCCGGTCGGTGATCAAGCGGCTTCGAGCCATCTCGCCGTCGACCTACCTCATCTGGGGCGGCATCCACCCGATCATCCACCCCGAGGACGCGATCCTCGCCGACGTCGACGCCATCTGCAACGGCGAGGGCGAGCTGGCCTTCCACCAGTTCTACGACGCCTTCTCGGAGGGCCGGGACTACACCAAGACCGGCAACTTCTGGTTCCGGCGAGCCAATGACACCGGTGGCAGCGAGATCCTCCGCAACGGCTTCCTGCCGCTGATGACGTCGGAGGAGATGGAGACGCTGCCGTTCCCCCAGTACGGGGCGCCCGGCGAGATGATCTACGTCCAGGGCCAGGGGTTCGTCCCCGCCACCAAGGCCGACTACGTCATGAACTTCAGCCTCGGCTACCAGACGGTCTGGTCGATCGGGTGCCCGTTCCACTGCTCGTTCTGCGGCAACACCAAGTTCATCGCCAACGACGCCAGCTACAAGAAGATCCGCCACCCCAGCGCCCAGTACGTGATCGACGAGGTCAAGGCCGCCCGGGAGCGGTTCCCCCACATCAGCAACGTCAGCTTCAACGACGACAGCTTCATGGCCATCACCTACCGGGAGCTGGAGGAGTTCGCCGAGCTGTGGAAGGAGCAGCTGGCCCTGCCCTTCACCGTCTACGGGGTGATCCCCAACTACGTGAAGCAGGAGAAGTTCGACATTCTCACGTGGGCCGGCATGAACCGGGTGCGCATGGGCATCCAGAGCGGCAGCCAGGAGATCCTCGACTTCTACAAGCGCCCGACGCCTCCGGCACGGATCCTCCAGGCCGGCGAGGTGATCGCCTCGTTCTCGCCGAAGTACCACATCCCCCCGGCCTACGACATCATCGTCGACAACCCGATCGAGACCCGCGAGAACGTCGTCGAGACGCTCGAGCTGCTGTACAAGATGGAGCGGCCGTACACGCTGTTCATCTACTCGCTCAAGGTGATCCCCAACACCGACCTCGAGCGGGCCATGTCGGAGCGCGGCGTCGACCTGCAGGGCATCGACGCCGGCTACCTGATCGTGCCGCCCCGGGCCGCGAACCTGCTCCTGTACGTACTGGCGATCTGGAAGCCGCCGCGCCGGCTGTTCGACCTGATGCTGCGGTCGGTGCGGGCGAGCTCGGAGCCCCAGCGGATGTACCGCCGCCTCGGGCTGGTGCTGCGGGCTCTCTACATGACCAAGCGGGTCCTCGAACACCTCCGCGGCATGGACTTCGCGGTCCTGCCGGGGCGGTGGGGCTACTGGTGCTGGAAGCTGGGCCTCGTCCGCGTGGGCCGACGCCTCGTCAAGCACCCGCCGAAGCCGGAGAAGAAGTCCCAGCGCCGCTCGGTGGTGGCGGCGCGGTTGCCGGTCATGGAAGCCGAGGGCTGACGCCGCCGCCGACGCATTTTCACCGCGTTTCGCAATCGACTGTGCAAAAGGGTCGCATATAGCGACCTTTTTGCACACTGACCGACGATGACCCTCTTTTCTGCCCTGGTGGAGACCTCGGCGCGGGTGACGGCGACATCGTCGCGGTCGGCGAAGGTGGCCGCGCTGGTGGACCTGCTGCGGCGGTTGGAGCCCGACGAGGTGGCTGCCACCGTGGCGCTGCTGAGTGGCGAGGCTCGCCAGGGCCGGATCGGGGTGGGCTGGGCGACGCTCGCCGCCCTGGCCTCGGTGCCCGCCGCTGAACCGTCGCTGACGGTGGCCGACGTGGACGCGGCGTTGGACCGTCTGGCCGCGACCACCGGCGCAGGGTCGGTGGGAGCCCGGAACGCCGTCCTGGGGGACCTGTTCAGGCGGGCGACCGAGGCCGAGGACTTGTTTCTACGTCAGTCGCTGACGGGCGGCCTGCGCCAGGGCGCCCTCGAAGGGGTGATGCTCGACGCGGTGGCCAAGGCCAGCGGCCTGCGCATCGCCGACGTGAGGCGGGCGGCCATGCTGGCCGGCGACCTGAACCAGGTGGCCGCCCTCGCCCTCACGCCGGCGGAGGCCGGCGGTGGCGCCGATGCCCTGGCCGCCATCGGCCTGCGGCCGCTGCACCCGGTCCTGCCCATGCTGGCGGCCAGCTCGCCCGACGTGGGCGCCGCCCTGGAGGCCACCGGGCTGGCGTCGGTGGAGTGGAAGCTCGACGGGGCCCGCATCCAGGTCCACCGCGACGGCGACGAGGTCCGCATCTTCACCCGCAACCTCAACGACGTCACCGATCGCCTCCCCGGCATCGTGTCGGTCGTCCGCACGCTTCCCGCCCGCAGCCTGGTCCTCGACGGCGAGGCCCTGGGCCTCGACGAGGACGGCGGGCGCCCCGGCCGGTTCCAGGAGAGCATGAGCAGCTTCGGCAGCCACGCCCCGTCGGTGCTGGCCGGCCGGTTCTTCGACGTGCTCCACGTCGACGGCGACGACCTCCTCGACGCTCCCCTCGTCGACCGCCAGGCCGCCCTCGACAGGGTCGTGGGGCAGTGGCGGGTGCCGTCGGTCCTCACCGACGACCCGGCGACGGCGTCGGCCTTCTTCGACGGCGCCATCGCCGCCGGCCACGAGGGCGTGATGGTGAAGGCCGCGGGTTCGCCCTACGAGGCCGGCCGCCGGGGCGGGGCGTGGCGCAAGGTCAAGCCGGTGCAGACCTTCGACCTGGTCGTTCTGGCCGCCGAGTGGGGCCACGGCCGCCGCCAGGGCTGGCTCTCGAACCTCCACCTGGGCGCCCGAGCCGCCGACGGCGGGTTCGTCATGGTGGGCAAGACGTTCAAGGGCCTCACCGATCAGCTGTTGACCTGGCAGACGGAGGAGTTCCTGGCCCGGGAGGTCGGCCGGGAGGGCATCACCGTCCACGTGCGACCCGGGCTGGTGGTCGAGATCGCCCTCGACGGCGTCCAGTCGTCGACGCGCTACCCCGGCGGCCTCGCCCTCCGCTTCGCAAGAGTCAAGCGCTACCGCCCCGACAAGACGCCCGCCGAGGCCGACACGATCGAGAGCCTCCAAGCCCTCCTCTGAGCGGACTGTCGCAGGCGGGTCCTATCCTTGCCTCATGGCAGTCGAGCAACCCCGAACGCTCACCTATGCCGACTACGCGGCCCTCCCCGAAGACGGCCGGCGCTTCGAGCTCATCGACGGGGAGCTGTTCGAGATGGCCGCGCCCTCCATCCGCCACCAGGACATCGTCCTGCGCCTCGGCTCGACGTTCCTGCAGCATGTCCGCCAGCAGGGCGTCGGCCGCGTGAACATCGCCCCGTGCGACGTTGTCCTGGCCGACACAGTCACGGTCCAGCCCGATGTCGTCTACTTGTCCGAGGCTGACCTCCACCGGGTGACGACGGCACACATCCAGGGCCCGCCGACGCTCGTCGTCGAGGTGTTGTCTGACCCCCGTCACGACTTCGTGCGCAAGCGTGAGCTGTACGCCCGCTTCGGGGTCGCCGAATACTGGATCGTCTGGCCCGAGGCCGCCAGGGTCGAGGTCTACCGGCTCGACCGTACCGCCTACGCCAAGCCCGTCGTCGTGGAGTCCGGTGAGACCCTCGTCACCGACCTCATACCCGGCCTCGCGATCGACGTCGGCGAGCTGCTGGCCCCCTGACCCGTCCTAGCCGACAGAGCCTTCCATGTTGAGCTCGATGAGCCGTGACCACTCGACGGCGTACTCCATGGGCAGGGTGCGGGTGACCGGCTCGATGAAGCCGTTGACGATCATGCCCATGGCCTGCTGCTCGGAGAGGCCCCTGCTCATCAGGTAGAAGAGCTGGTCCTCGCCGACCTTGGACACCGTGGCCTCGTGGCCGATCTGGGCGTCCTTCTCGGCGATCTCCATGTAGGGGTAGGTGTCGGAGCGGCTCTCGGCGTCGAGGATCAACGCGTCGCAGCGCACGTGGCTCTTGCAGTTCTCGGCGCCGTCCTCGACCTTGACCAGGCCGCGGTAGGTGGTGCGCCCGCCGTCCTTGGAGATCGACTTGGAGATGATGGTGGACGTGGTCTCCGGGGCGGCGTGGACCATCTTGGCCCCGGCGTCCTGGTGCATGCCGGCGCCGGCGTAGGCCACCGACAGGACCTCGCCCGAGGCCTTGGGGCCGACCAGGTACACGGCCGGGTACTTCATGGTGAGGCGGCTGCCGATGTTGCCGTCGATCCACTCCACCCGGGCCTCGGTCTCGGCGCGGGCCCGCTTGGTGACCAGGTTGTAGACGTTGTTCGACCAGTTCTGGATCGTCGTGTACGTGATGTGGGCCGACGGCTTGGCGATCAGCTCGACCACGGCGGAGTGCAGGGAGTCGGTGCTGTAGACCGGCGCCGAGCAGCCCTCGATGTAGTGAACGGTGGAGCCCTCGTCGGCGATGATCAGCGTGCGCTCGAACTGGCCCATGTTCTCGGCGTTGATGCGGAAGTAGGCCTGCAGCGGCATCTCCACCTCGACGCCCGGCGGCACGTAGATGAACGAGCCGCCCGACCAGACGGCCGAGTTCAGGGCGGCGAACTTGTTGTCGCCCGGCGGGATGACCGTGCCGAAGTACTGCTTGAGCACGTCGGGGTGCTCCCGGAGGGCCGAGTCCATGTCCATGAACAGGACGCCCTGGGCCTCGAGGTCCTCACGGTTCTTGTGGTAGACGACCTCGGACTCGTACTGGGCGGTGACGCCGGCGAGGTACTTGCGCTCGGCCTCGGGGATGCCCAGCTTCTCGTAGGTGGCCTTCACCGACTCGGGAAGCTCGTCCCACGCGTCGACCTGGTGGTCGGTGGGCTTGATGTAATAGAAGATGTCCTGGAAGTCGAGGTCGGGCATGTTGACCGCGAACCAGGGCGCCATGGGCTTGCGCTCGAACAGTCGCAGGGCGCGGAGGCGGAACTGCCGCATCCAGTCGGGCTCGCCCTTCATCCACGACATCTCGTTGACGATGTCCTCGTTGAGGCCCTTCTTGGGCTTGAAGACGTAGTCCTCGACGTCGTGCCACCCGAGCTTGTACCGCCCGAGGTCGAGTTCGCTCGTCGCCATCAGCACACCAACTTCCAGAGGGTCGGGAATTTCTCCTACGTAGATAGTAACAAATAGGTTCCCGGCGATCATCCCCCCTGGCCCAGAGTCAGTCGACAGCCTCGGCCCGCTGGCGGGCGTGGGTCACCAGCTGGCGGAACAGGCCCTGCTGCTCGGGGAGGTCCTCCAGCAGTTCGGGGTGCCACTGGACGGCGACGATGTGGGGACTGCCGGGGACCTCGATGGCCTCCACCGTGCCGTCGTCGGCCCAGGCCACCGCCCGGAGGCCGTCCGCCGCCTGGTCCACCGCCTGGTGGTGCAGCGAGTTGACCTTCACCTCGGTGGCGCCGAGGGCCTCGGCCAAGTGGCTGTCGGGCTCGATCTTGACCCTGTGCACCGGCTCCCGCCACCGCTCGAACTGGGCGTGGTCCTGGCCGGTGACGGCCGGCACGTGCTGCAGGAGCGACCCGCCCATGGTGACATTGAGGAGCTGCATCCCCCTGCAGGTGGCCAGGAGCGGCAGGTCGGTGGCCACCGCCACCTCCAGGAGTCGGATCTCGTAGGCGTCCCGGGTGGGATCGACACCGTCCGTGTCGCCTGTGGGCTGGGCGCCGTACCGGGAGGGCTGGACGTCGCCACCGCCCGTAAGCAGGATGCCGTGGACGCACGCCAGCGCGTCCTCCACCGACTCCGGATCCATCACCGGCAGGATCAGCGGCAGCCCGCCCGCCCGATCGATGCTCTCGATGTAGAACCGGGACACGGCGTGCAGGAGCGTCGGGCCGGTCTGCACGTCGACCACCCGGGGATAGGCGGTGATCCCGATGACTGGTCGCACGGCTTCTAGCATGCCGCCGATTGACTACTTCCCTCGACGATTCTCCGCCCGCTGAGGTCCTCCCCGCTCCGACGGTCGAGCCCCGGACCGCCCTCGCGCCCCGGGTCACGCCGGCCGAGCTGCTGGCCGCTGCCGGGGTACTCCTCGTGCTCCTTGTCGTGTTCCTCTGGACGCCGCTGAGCACGGGCGGCGCCTACTCCACCGCCGACCTGCTGCAGGGCTCGCCCCTGGTGGGCACCGTCCCGCCCGACTACGACTTCGGCAACACCCTCCTCACCGACCCAGTCATCCAGATGCAGCCCTGGCTGGACTGGAACCGGGACCAGCTGGGCAGCGGCGACCTGCCGGTGTGGAACCCGTACAACGGCGCCGGGGCGCCCCACCTGGCCAACTTCGTGTCGGCGGTGCTGTCGCCGTTCAGCCTGCCGAGGTACCTGCTGCCGGTGGTGCCGGCTCTGCTCGTGGCCGCCGGCCTCAAGCTCTTCGTCCTCGGGATCTTCACCTACCTGTTCCTGCGACGGGTCTCGGTGTCGCACCTGGCGGCTCTGGTGGGGGCGTCGGCGTTCATGTTCGCCGCCTACAACGTGCTGTGGTTGAGCTGGCCCCACCCCGGCGCGGCCGTGTGCCTGCCGGCCGGGCTGTACTTCGCCGAGGCCGCCCTGCACGCTCGCACCCGCCTGCGGGCCCGCCTGGCGTGGGCCGGCTACGTCGCCGCGGTCGTCGTGTCCTTCCTGGCCGGCCATCCCGAGACCCTGTTCTTCTGCTGGGCCGTCGTGCTCGTCTACGTGCCGCTCCGCCTCGTGTTCTCGCCCGCGCTGCGGGGTGAGGGGCAGGGCCTGCGCAAGGCCGGGGCGTTCGTGGTGGCCGGTGCCCTGGCGGTGGGCCTGTCGGCCGTGCAGCTGGTTCCGTTCCTCGAGTACCTGACCCACAGCACGTCTTACGAGGAGGGGAGCGAGCGGGCTCAGGCCCACTTCGACGTCGGGTACACGGCGCTCCACGCCTTCCCGGAGCTGTTCGGGTCGCCGCACACGGACTTCCACGAGCCCCTGCGGCTGGTCGGCGCCCTGAAGCTGCCGGACGGGACGCCCGTGCAGTCGAACTTCAACGAGTCGACCGGCTTCTACGTGAGCCTGCTGGTCGTGCTGCTGGCCGGCGTCGGGGCCGTGTCGGCGGTCCGCCGACGGTCGTTCGTGGGCATCTTCCTGGCGGTGGTGGCGGTGGGGTGGTTCGTCTACGTCCACGACCTCGGCGGCATCGGCCACACCGTCGGCACCCTGCCCATCGTGGAGCTGAGCGCCATCAACCGCAGCCATCCGGTGTGGGCGTTCGCGGTCTGCGCCCTCGCCGCGCTCGGCTTCGACGCTCTGGCCAGCCTCGGCGGCCGCCAGAACCGCCTGGCCGGCTCGGCCGCCGTCGCCGCCGGCGGCACCTTCCTGCTGGCGCTGGCGGTGGTCGCCGCCCGGGTGACCCTCGAGCGGACCGACGGGCGCGCCGGCGTCGTCACCACCGCCCTGGGCCGGGCCGCGATCGACGACCACATGCGCTACATCGCCGTCACGTTCCTCGTGGGCGTGGGGCCCTGGCCGTGCTGGCCGCCCTCGGCCACCATCGACTGGTCCGGATCGGGGCCGCGGGGGCGGTGATCGCGCTGGTGTTCGCCCAGTCCGGCTGGCTCCTCCGGGAGTACAACTCGACGATCGACGAGCGGTACTTCTACGCCACGTCCCCCGGCCTGGAGGCGTTGACCGCCGCCGCCGGGCCCGGCGAGGACACGGTGTGGGTGGGCGCCCTCCTCTCGGCCGACGCCAACCTCTGGTACCGGCTGCGATCCCCCGACAGCTACGACGGCATGGGCGTCTACCGCTACGAGCTCCTCCAGCGCCGGCTGAAGGCCCTGCCCGAGCCGGCCCTGAGCAGGCAGATGTTCGACGTCCTGGGCATCCGCTACGTCGCCTCCGACCAGGGGCTGTGGCCCTCGGCGGCGGTGGCCGGGCCCCAGCTGTCGGTGGGCCCGGCGCCGGGGGCGCAGGCGACCTTCACCGCCACGCTGCCCGGCCTCAACGGGATCGCCGCCTTCACGGAGCGGGCGCCCTCCGCTGGCCTGACGACAGGTGACTGCCAGGTGACGCTCGAGCTGGTCGACACCGCGTCGTCCCAGGTCGTGGGCCGGTCGGCCGCCGGCTGCAAGCTGCCGTACACCGCTCTGACTTTCCCGACGCAGGCCGATAGCGCCGGCCGCACCTACGTCGCCCGCTTCGGCGGGACTGGCGGCACCGTGTCCATGGTGCCGTGGGCGGCCGCCGTCCCGGACCTGGAGCAGGTGGCGGTCAACGACTCGATCGCGGTGTTCCGGGCGCCGGCGACGCCCGGCCGCTACGTGTCACCGCCGGCAGCGGTGTCCGTGGCGAGCGACGAGGACGCCCTGGCCCTGCTCACGACGCCCGGCTTCTCGGTGGCCGACGCCGCCCTGATCCACGGCGAGGTCGACCCGGCCCACGCCAGCGGCAGCGCCGGGACGGTCGAGGTGCTGTCGCAGCGGGCCACCGAGGTCCGGCTGAAGGTCGACCGCGCCACGCCGGGCTGGCTCGTCGCCCGCCAGACCTGGTTCCCCGGCTGGACGGCGACGGTGAACGGAGACGGGACCGAGGTGGTGAGGGCCGACGTGGCCTTCACTGCCGTGCCGGTGCCCGCCGGCGCCAGCGAGGTGGTCCTGCGGTACCGGCCGGCCTCGGTGCGCTACGGCCTGCTGACAAGCGCGGTGTCGCTCGTCGCCCTCGTGGTCTGGGTGGCGGCCGCGGTCGGCGCGTGTCAGCGACTCAGCTCGTCGACGAGCTCCGCGAGAGCGGCGAGCTCGTCGTCGTCCGGGACCGGCGCCGACGTCCTGAAGAGCGCCGCCCTGCCGACGCCGCCCTCGTCGATGGCGGCCAGCACCGCGCCGGCCGCCTCGGCGTCGTCGCCGACGACCACCACGGTGGCCCCCGTCGCAGCCAGCCGGCGGGCGACGGCCGGCAGCTCGCAACCGACCACGATCACCCTGCCGGCGAGGTCACGCTCCACCCGCACACTGTCTCACCCTCTCAGGCCATCCTACCGGAGGAATGTCGACCCTTGCGGTCGGGTTTACACTGACGACCATGGCCGGCACACCACCTACTCCGCCCACCCCAAAGGCAATCGATCCCCGCGGGCCCCGCTTCAACCAGGCGGTGCTGGCCGCGGCCCTGCTGGTCGGGTTCCTCTTCGAGTTGCGCCTGGTCGTCCCGATCTTCGCCCTGGTGCTGGCCCTCGGAGCCGTCCTCGGGCCCCGGTACGGTCCCTTCCTGCGCCTCTACGCCGAGTTCGTCAAGCCCCGGCTGGCGCCGCCGTCGGAGCTGGAGGACCCGCGGCCGCCGCGGTTCTCGGCCGCGGTGGGCGTGCTGTTCCTCACCGGCGGCACCGTCGCCTTCCTCGCCGGCGCGCCGCTGCTGGGGTGGGTGCTCGCCCTGATCGTCGCCCTGCTGGCCGGGCTGTCCGCCACCACCGGCATCTGCGTCGGGTGCGAGATCTACCTGTTCGTCGCCCGCCGCCGTGGCATCGCCCTCTCCTCCTGACCCACTGACGTGATCCCGGTCAGGTTCTTCGTCGTCGTCGTCCTCGTGTTCGGCGTCCTCCTGCTCGGACGGCTGTACCGGCAGTGGCGGGCGGGCGTGATCGCCGACGCCCCGGCCAGTCCCCTGATCCCGCAGTCGATCCGTGCCGGCGCGGAGCGGACCTGGATCGTGTTCAGCACGCCCTACTGCGCCAGCTGCGGGCCGATCGAGGCTCGGCTGCGGGCGTCGGACCCGTCGGCCAACGTGGTGCGGATCGACGCCACCGAGCAGACCGAGCTGGCCGGCGCCTTCAGGGTCCGCAGCGCCCCCACCGTGCTGCTGGCCGACGCCGAGGGCAGGGTCAAGGCCCGCCTGGTCGGCGTGGCCGCCTTCGACGACTACGTGCGCAACCCCGCGTAGGGCTTCCGGCCGGCGGGGATCTCCGCCCGGCTCGGGTTGCTGCGGTCGCGGTCGGAGACCACCGGGTCGGTGACACCCCAGTCGGCGGCGATCTCGGGGTCGTCCCAGGCCACGCCCAGCTCGTCCTCGGGGTTGTAGTACTGGTCGACCAGGTAGGTGATCGTCACGTCTGTAAGTGCGGAGAAGCCGTGGGCCACGCCCGGCGGGATGAACACGCCGCGGCCGTCCTCGTCGCCCATGTCGAGCAGGAGGGTGGCGCCGTCGGTCTTGGAGCCCTCCCGCAGGTCGTGCAGCACGACCCGGGCCTGGCCCCTGGTGAAGTACCAGTAGTCGGCCTGGTGGAGGTGATAGTGCAGCCCGACCAGCGCCCCCGCCTGCTTGTCCGACCGGTTGCCCTGCACCATCTCCCGCCCCATCGGGAACCACGAGCGGCGGTAGGACTCGACGAAGCGGCCCCGGGCGTCGCCGAACGCCGCCGGTTCCACGACGAACACACCGTCGATGACATCGGACTCGGTGACGGTGGTGGAGGAGGGCATCAGGGTTCGAAGCGACCGTAGCCGCCGCGGAAGAACACCAGTGGCGGCCCGGCGTGGGCGACGTCGAGATGGTGCACCCTGCCGATGACCATGGTGTGGTCGCCGGCCGGGTGCACCGCCTCGACCGTGCCCTCCACCCAGGCCAGCGCCCCGTCGATCACCGGCGCGCCCGACGGCGACGGGCGCCACCCGACGCCCGTGAACCGGGAGGCCGACGGACCGGCGAAGGAGCGCGAGAGTGCCTCTTGGTCCTCGGCCAGGATGTTGACGCAGAAACCGCCGGCGCCCTGGATCCTCGGCCACGTCGTCGACCGGTTGCCCACGCAGAACGCCACCAGCGGCGGATCGAGCGACACCGAGGTGAACGAGTTCACCGACATCCCCACCGGCCCCTCGCCGTCGGTGGCGGTGACGATGGTGACACCGGTGGCGAAGTGGCCCAGGACCTGGCGGAACCGGGCCTGGTCGATCGTTCCGCCCTCGGCCCCCATCACCGCCCCGCCAGGCGCACCACGAGGCCGTCGGCGGCAGCGACCACCTCGTCGACGCCCAGGCGCTCGCCCGTCCGGCGGGCGACCTCGAGCAGGCGGTCGATGGAGTCGTCGTCCCGGTCGGGGTGGTGGTGGAAGAGGGCCAGCCGCTTGGCGCCGGCCTCCCTCGCCACCTGCACGGCGTAGGCGGCCGGGCCGTGGCCGTCGCCGGCGCCGGCCGGCCAGTCGGCGTCGCTGTGCTGGGCGTCGTGGATCAGCAGGTCGACGCCGGCAGCCAGCTCCAGCACCGGCTCGGGCACGCCCGCCAGGTCGGTCGGGGGCTCGTGGTCGCTCACGTAGGCGACGGTCAGCCCGTCCCACTCGACGCGGTAGCCGTTGGTCGGCGTCCCGCCGTGGACGACGCTGCGGACCATCACCTTGGCCTGCCCGACGGCGAAGTCCTCGTCGTAGGCCTCGTGGAAGCGGACGGTGCCCAGCCATTGGCGGTGCCCGACCACGTCGGCCATCACCCGGGCGAAGGGCCCTCGCGGGCGGGGCCCGTACACGTCGAGCCGGGCGCCGGGCTGGTCGATGGGGACGAAGCCGGCCAGGCCCTCGACGTGACCCCGGTGCAGGTGCGTCAGCAGGGCGTTGCCCTTAAACGGCCCGACCGCCGGGGCGAACGTCGCCAGGCCGGAGCCGAGGTCGAGGAGGAGGGGATCCTCGCCATCCACCTCCAGCGCCACGCAGGCGGTGTGGGTGCCGTAGCGGCGGTTGGCCGGCCCCGGCACCGGGGCGACGCCGCGCGCCCCGTGGAACGTGACCGTGAGCATCGGGTGACCAGGGTACTTCCGGGCTTCCACCACTACTTTGCTGCGGCCGTAGCGCCCCATTCTCGCCGTTTCCGGCCAATTTTGGGGCGCTATCGACGCAGCAAACGGGTCAGGGCAGCCGCAGGGCCCCGCTGGCGTCGTCACGAACGGCCAGACCGTCGGTGACGAGGCCGGCCGCGATCCGTTCTGCCCGATCGACGTCGTCGGGCCAACCGGCGGCCGCGGCCACCTCGTCCGGCGCCACCGGTCCCAGGCGGAGGGCGTCGACGAGGCGGCCCCGGCCCTGGCGGTCGGAGCCGGCGAAAGCGGACTGCCGGGTGCCGGCACCGGCCGAGCCGACAGCAGGGTCGGGCGACGCGTGGCCGCGGCCGGCCCAGGCGCAGATGGGATCGAGCGGGCAGCCGCCGCAGCTGGTGACCGACTTCCCGCACACCGTGGCGCCGATGTCGATCATCGCCTGGTTCCATGCCCAGCCCTGGCCCGCCGGCACGAGCCCGTCGGCCAGGGTCTGGGCCGACGACCGATCCAACCGGCGGCCGGCGAAGGCGCGGGCCAGCACCCGGGCGGTGTTGACCTCCACGACCCCGACGTCGTCGCCGAACGCGAACGCCAGCACGGCCCGGGCGGTGTACGGCCCCACGCCCGGCAGGGCGGCGAGGGCGGCCAGGTCCCGAGGCAGCTCGCCCCCGTGGCGATCCACGACGGCGACGGCCGCCCGGTGGAGGTTCACCGCCCGGCGGTTGTAGCCCAGCCCCGCCCATTCCTCCACGACGTCGGCCACCCGCGACGAGGCGCACGCCGCCACCGTCGGGAACCGTTCGAGGAAGCGGTCGAACCGGGGCACCACCCGGGCCACCTGGGTCTGCTGGAGCATGAGCTCGCTGACCAGCACCGCCCACGGGTCGCGGGTGCGCCGCCACGGCAGGTCGCGGCGATGGCCCTCACCCCACGCCAGCACCGCTGCCTGCGCAGGATCCGGCACCACCGGCGGGAGCCTAACGGCGCGCCGAATAGGGTCAGCGCCAATGTTGGAGCTCGGGCTGCGCAACGACGTCTACCGCCGTCCCCTCACCACCGCGCTCGACCGGCTCGGCCTGCGGGAGGGGTGGCGCTGCGTCGACGTGGGCGCCGGGGGCGGTGACGTCACCGTCGCCCTGGCCGAGATCGTGGGCCGCGACGGCCGCGTCTACGCGGTCGACAGCGACCCGGCGGCACGCGATCTGGTGGCGGCGGCCGCCGCCGCCCACAGCCAGGTGATCGCCATCACCCAGGCCGGCGAGGACCTCCTGCTCCCCGAGCCGGTCGACCTGGCGTTCTGCCGGTTCGTGCTGATGCACGTGATCGACCCCACAAAGGTGCTGGCCAGGATGGGTGAGGCCGTAAGGCCCGGCGGCTGGATCGTCGCCCAGGAGCCGATCACCTCGGCCGGTCGGATCGACGGCCAGCCGCTCTCCATGCCCGACGCCCGCCACCCCGACGTGGGCGCCGAGCTGCCCGCCCTCGTGCGGGCGGCCGGGCTCGACGTCGTCGACGCCTGGGCCGAGTCCCAGGCGGGTGCCGGACCGGGCCCGGTGGCCGACTACCTCGCCGCCCTCACCGGCGTGCACCCCGGCGACGACGCCGTCGTGCTGCCCCCGCTGGTGACCGTCGTGGCCCGGCGGCCGGCCGGTGTCGGCTGAAGGTCGAAAGGCGCGCAATGATGGAAGGCGCTGAAGGTCCGAGACGGAGGATGCATATGACCGAGGAGCAGGAAGCCTCAGGCACGCCGGCTGCACAGCCGGCCCAGCCCGCTGGTGGCCCGAGCGCGACCCCGAGAAGCAGGGCGCTCAACGAGATGCCGTCCGGTCCCCCCGGCGAGCCGCGGGCCCGGACGTCCGGGCCGGGCAAGGCCTACGCTCCCGGCGGCCCCATGCTGGACAGCGGCGGCCCATTGTCGGAGGACGAGATCGGCACCGTCGAGGAGGCCCTCGAGCAGCTCCGGCAGCTGCGTGAGCAGGTGCAGGGCGCCGTGCCTACCCGCACGAGCAGCAGCACCGGCCGGAAATCGCCCCAGGACGACATCTAGCAAAGCTCACCCCGGCCGCCCGGCCGAGTCGGTCCCGCAGGCAGGCACGTCGTCCTCAGGCGGCCGCGTCATCCTCGCAGCGCAGGCCGCCAGTCGTCCTCGCAGGCAGCCACGTCTTCTCCGCCTCAAGGTCGGCGGCCGGCGCGCCGATCTACGTAGTACGCAGTTCGGCGCGGCCGCCAACGGCCTCGGCGGCTCCTAGCCAGAGAGCAGGCGAGACATGGCTCGACGTCGGAACGACTCGGTCGTCCTCGAGGACACCGAGTGGTCCACCGTGTGGCGCTGCCAATGCGGCTACGGCAACACCGGCCGCGACCGGTGCCTGATGTGCAGCTGCCCGGCGCCCGAGGAGATCATCGACAGCCCCGGGCTGCACGCCGAGGACGACTTCGTCTTCGTCCCCCTGTCCCGCGACCCGAACGAACGGGCCGGCGGTAGGGCCACCCGCACCGTCGCCGCCATCATCGGCCTCAACGTCGCCATGCAGATCGTGATGGCCATCGCCTTCGTGGCCGGCGACGTGGAGCGGGCCACCGCCGTCAAGGTCGCCCTGTTCAGCGGCCTCGCCTACTACGCCATGGCCGCCCTGTGGGTGCTGGCCCGATCGGCGTCGCTGGGGCTCCGCCCGTGGCTCGGGAAGGAGACGGCCGTCCTGGGGGCGGCCGAGGGCTTCATCGTGGGGGGTGCGGGCGCCGTCTTCCTCGTCGCGCTGCTCCGACTGATCCTCGGCCACCCGGTGCTCGACCCGTCCGCCGCCCTGCTCGCCTCCCAGGGCTCCATCGGCGCCCTCGTCCTCGGGTTCCTCGTCATCGTGGTGGCCGCGCCGGTGGTGGAGGAGCTGGTGTTCCGCGGCTTCCTCGCCGAGTCGCTGCGGAGGAAGGGCCAGTGGGCGGCGATCATCCTCAGCGCGGTGGCCTTCAGCCTGGCCCACCTGAGCCTGATCCAGTTCCGGTACTACGTGCTCATGGGCATGGTGTTCGGCTTCGTCTACTGGCGGCGGGGCCTGATCGGTTCGATCGCCGCCCACGCCGCGTTCAACGGGGTGATCATGGTGGTGGCCATCGCCGCCGCCCACGGCCCCGGCATCGCCCAGGACGTCGCCGGCGGGAGGGTGGACGTCCCCGCCACCTACCAGACGTCGACGACGGTGTTCGGTACCGACCTCGTCGCCACCGGCCCGCTCGGCGCCCAGGTCGAGTTCGCCCACTTCGACGACCCGGGCGTGCCCGCCGCGCCGCAGATCGCCGAGGGCCTCGTGAACGGCGCCGTCCCGCTCCCCTCCCAGTTCTCGGTGCAGGTGAGCAGCGTCACCATGCTCGACCTGCCCGCCGGAGAGGCGGTGCAGGTGATCGCCACGATCGACGGCGACGACGGACGGGTGGTCATGCTGCCGACGCCGGGCCGTCTCTGGGTGGCCAGCTTCAGCTCGGACGGCGGCTCCGGGTCGTCGTTCGACTTCGACGAGATGCTCGGGAGCTGGCGACTGCCGCCGAGCTGACAGATTTCCGTATCAAGCACTGCCCGTCGGCCCTCAACAGGGCATGACGGAACCGGCGGTGACCCTGGAAGAGCTCCTCGACCAGAACGACCGATCGGCGGACGCCGACCGCAGGCGCAGGGACAGAAGCGCTCACGGGTCGGGCGGCAGCTTCGGTCGGAGGGCGGCAATCCTGCTCCTGATGATCGCCGCCGTGGCCACGCTGTCGGTGAAGGGCGGCCACGACACCCAGGTCCTGGCGCTGAAGCTGTTCGCCCTCCTCGTGCTGGCCTTCCTCCCCGGCTGGCTCTTCCTCCGCTTCGTCATCGTGCGGTCGGAGTCGGTCTTCAAGGAGTACGTGCTGAACCTCCACCGCCTCGGCGTGGACCGTCCGGGGAACCTTCCGGAGCCGCCGGTCGGCTCGATCTACCACCCGGCGTGGCAGTGGGCGAGGCAGTCGAACCCCACGCCGCCGACGCGAGAGACCAACCTCTACACCGACAAGTTCGAGGCCTACTACGGCAAGTCGATCGTGAAGTCCGCCAAGCGGCAGAAGCTGAAGGCGGAGACCTTCTTCCCGGTGATGCTGGCGACCGTCGTCTTTGCTGTCGGATGGGCCACCGTCCTCTGGAACACGTCGTTCCTCTCGCTCCCGGACGAGCCGTCGGCGGCTGACCTGCTGGGCGTGGCCTTCGCCGGCGCCTACCTCTTCACCGTGCAGATGCTGGTCCGCCGCTACTTCCAGGCCGACCTCAAGGCCAGCGCCTACGTCAACGCGGTGGTCCGCATCGTGAGCGCCCTCGTGCTGATCGCCGTCGTCCACCAGGCCCTCATGGACGGGCGGACCCGCGGACCGTGCGTGGCGGTCGCCTTCATCATCGGCTTCTTCCCGCTCGTCGGCCTCCAGGCCCTCCAGAAGACGGCGGCGCTCGCGCTCAAGACCGCGGTCCCCAGCCTCAAGAACGACTACCCCTTGAGCGACCTCGACGGGCTCAGCGTCTGGTACGAGTCCCGACTGCTCGAGCTCGGCATCGAAGACCTGGAGAACCTGGCCACCGCCAACCTGGTCGACGTCATCCTCCACAGCCGGGTGCCGGTAGGACGGCTGGTCGACTGGATCGACCAGGCCAGCCTCTACCTCCACCTGGAGCCGTGGGGGACGTCGAAGGAGGAGCACAGGGCCTCCAGCCGCTACCGGCTGCGCCGCCTCGGCATCCGCACCGCCACCGCCCTGGAGGCGGCCTTCCGCCCCAGCTCGGCCACACCGTCCAAGGGGTCGGAGGCCGAGGTGCTCGTGCCCTTCGTCGAGAACACCGAGCTGCTCGAGGCGTTGCGCTGGGCGCTGAGCGAGAAGGGCAGCGGTCCGAGCGTCACCCAAACGCTGCTGAAGGCCTTCCGGATCGCCCCCAACCTCGAGCACGTGCGCCACTGGAAGCGGGACTGGGACATGGACGGCCACGCCGACCGCGGCGAGCCCGAGGGCGGCACCCCGGTGGCGGCGCCGGCACCGCAGGCGCTGGCCGCGGCCTAGCGGCCACCTTCCCCCGGTCGGTCAGACGTCGTTCTTGGCCAGCGCGGCGGCGCCGAGGGCGGCGCCCAACAGTCCCGACACGAACAAGGTCACCCGTACCCGGCGGTTGTTCGGCAGCTCGCCGCGGCGGGCCGATACCAGTCCGGCCAGGGCGTCGGCGAGGTCGCAGCCGATGCCGAGGCGCCACCACACCTTGCGGCTGTCGCCCGTGCTGAACACGAGGCCGAGGCCGAGGGCGGCGTCCCGGACGGCGAACAGCCGGCCGACGTAGGCGGCCTCGCGGTTCTGGTCGGGGTTCATCCCGAGGAGCCGCAGGGCGGTGACAGGTGCGACCCACGCCACTCCCAGCAGCAGCCGCGTCGCCAGCAGCGCCTTGCCCGGCAGCGTTCGGGGCAGGGCCGGCGGCACCGGCGGTCAGGCTCCGACGGTTGCGGCGACCGCCAGGCCGGTGTTGACCGCGGAGATGACCGCCCCCGTCGCCGCCGCCTTGACCGGCAGCTGGCCCGTCGCCCCGGCGATGATCGCCGCGGTGGTGTCGGACGCGTGGATGAGGACACCCACCCGTGCCGCGTCCCGGATCTTGTCCTCGTCCTTCAGGATCAGGAACTCCAGGCCCAGGATGATCGTGCGGACGCCGAACAGCCGCATGATGTAGATCACCGACGGGTTGGCCTCGGCGTCGACGCCGAAGCGCTTGGCCATGAACTTGGGCGCGAGCAGCGCGCCGGTGCCATTCACCAGCCGGACGACGCCGAGGATGGTGCGGCAGACCTTCCGCCTCTTCATGCCGCCGACCGTAGCTCACGGAATGCTCCGTCCTTCGGAACGGTGCCATCCGTGAGATCCGTGACATCCGGCCTCCGGCCGGATGAAGCGCACCACATTTGTTCGCTCGCCTTCGGCTCGCTCACGGCAAAAACTCTTCGTCGCCCGTGGGCTCGACGTGGGGCGTGCCGCTCATGGCCTGCCGGAACCTCGACATCTCGTAATAGATGGACCGACGGGCCCGACCCTGGTTCCCCAGGGGGCGGTGCTCGGGGATGCTGTGCCACGGGTTGTACGAGAGGTTGTGGACGAACGCCAGCTGCTCGGGTGAGTCGAACTCCTGGGACGGGATGTGCAGCCGGGCCACCGTCACGTAGGGAGACAGGCTCTCCGGCCACGCCACCGAGGCGTCCTCGAGCGGCATGCGGAAGCTGTCGGTCTGCAGCTGCACCATGAAGTCGAAGGCCACCGCCTTGGTCCGCAGGGTGCGGGCCATGGCCTCCTGCAGGTAGTCGTCGGGCGGGGGGTTCGGGAACCTCGTCCGCCCCGGCGAGCACGGCCGGATCGAGTACTGCATGGCTTGGCCCTCCCCCAGCAGGTAGGGGACGGTGCTCCAGTACCGCTCCTCGAGGGGGTTGACCTGGGTCTTCGCGTAGAGGGCCTGCATGAGGGCGTCGAGCAGGTGCGAGTCGCCGGGCTGGAGGAAGTAGAAGATCGGCGTCTGGGCGACGACGTGGCGCTGGAGCTTCAGGTTCTCGACGACGTTGGGTGTGGTGAAGATCGGCGCGCTGAGGCCTGTGAAGTCCTGGGTGTGCTGCTCGTCCTCCAGCAGCTTGGGGCCGTCGACGCCCAGGACCTTGATGCCGATGCTGAGCACGCCGTTGTCGCGGACGTCCGGCGGGGCCAACGGCCCCGGCCCGCCGAACCGCACCCAGGCCCTGTACGTGTGGGGCGTGGCGAACAGGCCGTGCCGGAGGCGGGGAGAAAGCCCGGCCAGCACCTCGAACTCGGCCCGCACCACGCCGTAGGTCTTGGTGTTCCCCACCCTGAGCGCGGGCAGGTTGCCGGTGTAGGTCTCGGTGGTGAACCGGGACTGGGCCTCGACGATGGCGGCCGTCAGCTCCTCCTCGCCCGGCACGTGCTCCTCCTCGGCCAGGGCGAGGTGGTGGTCCTCCCGGCGGGCGTTGTTCACCCACTGGATGAGGTCGCCCAGCGGTTTCTGGACCACGGGGTCGACGATCGGTCTCAGGTAGGGGTCGATCCACCGCCGTTCGAAGTTGACCCCCGCCATGATCGCGGCGCTGACCAGGCGCTTGAGCACGTCCTAGGCCTGGGCGCGCGACCCGAGCCAGCGCAACGCCCGCACGCCCGGGAGGAAGAAGTAGGCCCCTCCCTGGACGGCGACGAACCGGGGAAGCCCGGTGAGGCGGGTGCGAACGGGCCGCCCGGGGATGCGGTAGTCGCCACCCGCAGTCGGTGAGATCAGGGGGTCGGGCTCGTCGTGGAGGCCGGCGAAGTTGGGGTTGTTGACCCACGTGTGCTGCACGAACTCGAACTGGCGGGCGATGTTGGCGTTGAGGCACAGGAAGTGGAGGCCGTGGTCGGGCAGGGGCTCCCCCGTGCGGGCGCTTTCGAGGGCCTGGGCCGGGGTCACCGTCGGCCCGTACCCCCGGCCCCGGCGCAGCAAGCGGTGCCGTTTGTTCACGGCGGTTGAGCGATCGGTACCGGGGAACGGCGGGAGGGAGTCCCGGGGGTTCGTCCGGCGGACGTGGGCGCCGATGGGGCACTTGAACCCGTGGGGATCCTCGTGGAAGTACCCGAAGTCGTCGTTCGCCGACAAGGAGGGGTCGTCGGCGTCGGGCGCGAGGACGAGCGGCGCCCCGCTGGGCCAGCGGCCGATGATCTTGGCCGCCAGCCGAATCTGGGCAGCGGTGTCGCTGGTGCCGTCGGGAGCGGCGGTGGACCGGTCGAGGAACCCCCAGAACCCTGCCATGTCCTGCGCCAGGTGGCGGAACACCAGGTAGGAGCCGTTCCGGCCGAGGTCCCTGCCGCCCGAGCCGGCGGCGTCGCGGGGGAGGAGGCCGGTCGGGTCGTCGGCCGCGTCGATCACCGGCCTGGACGTGTACAGCCCGTACTCGTTGGGGTAGCCGAGGACGAACTCACCGTCCTTGACCTTGTCCCGGTCCCGGTCCCGGGGGCTCCCGTGCTGGGGAAGGCCCTCGAGCACCGGCTGGGGGATGCCCTCCTTCGGCGAGAACGGCTCGGCCCCGCGGATGTCGGCGGTGTCGAGCTTGCGCACCTCCACGAGACCGTGGTGCCGGAAGCTGTCGGCGTGCGCCTGGTAGGCGGCGTCGAGGGCCGGTTTGTCTACGGCGTAGAGCAGCAGGACGGCGTCGACCGGTGCCGACGGGCCGCCCCAGAGCCAGCGGTCGGGCGCGGTGTCGTCCACGTCGCCGAGCACACGGCTGCGGTAGGGGTCGGCCATGCCCCTGACGAACTCGTGGGAGAAGCGCTGCAGCGTGCCGTCCGGCACTCCCAGCCTGGCCAGGCCTTCCGCGGTCAGTGCCAGGTTGACGGCGACGTCCGCCGGCCGGGCCGAGGCGCTGGTGATCTCGCCGGCGAGGGAGTCGAGCCACGCCCCGGCGCCTTTTCGGTCGGGCATGGTCAGCAGGACGAAGCACGCCGACTTCTGGTCGCCATAGCCGCGGGCGACGAGTCCCTGGATGTCGTCGAGGTCGAGGGCGCTCCCAGGCGGCGGGGTCCCAGGCGGCGGGGTCCCAGGCGGCGGGGTCCCAGGCGGCGGGGTCCCAGGCGGCGGGGTCCCAGGCGGCGGGGTCCCAGGCGGCGGGGTCCCAGGCGGCGGGGTCATAGCCTGCGTGCCCACCGCTCGGCGGCCTCGGGGTCGTCGGTGCCGTCGGGACCGCTCAGCCCGGCGCGGATGGCGGCGTTGTTGGCGACGGTGACGGCGGTGAGGTCGGGGTAGGCCGTGTACCAGACCTGGGTCGGGACCTGCCTGGTGCGGATGTAGTTCTTGAACGCCTGCTCGTCGTTGGCACCCTTGAAGATCAGCCACCGGGTGCCCGGGTACCCCACGCCGTTGCTGAAGGCGGCGTTGAGGCTCCAGGCCAGCTTGTCGACGAAGTCGTCCATGTAGCTCTCCATGCTCCCGTCGAAGTTGCTGACGAAGATCAGCCGCCGCTTGTCGTCGAGGAACACCCAGCGGGCGAAGTGGATGGTCCTGACACCGGCCAGGCTGCCCCGGTTGAAGACGTGGCGGACGCCGTAGTAGATGCCGAACAGGGCGACGACCAGCGTGTAGAGGCGCAGCTTGCCGGGCTTGACGTACCCGATGGCGCTGATCTGGTTCTGGACGACCTTGTCCTCGGCGGCGAGGAGCCGGTCGAGGGTGTCGGGGTCGGGGACGTCCTTGCTGGACGGCTCCTTGCCCTCCCGGATCCGCAGCGCCACCAACCACACCGGGAGGACCACGGCCAGCACCGGCAGCAGGGCGAGGGCGCCCAGGGCGATGACAAGGAAGTGCAGGCCTTCCATGAGCCGGAAGACCGGCGACGGCGGCTTGGCCGGCCGCAGGGCCCACCGCAGGTGGGGCCGGCTGGCGACGAAGGCCCGCACCTGGGCCCTGACGTCGGCCGCCGTGCGCCCGGGCCACTCGTGCCCCGGCTCGTCGAGGAAGTCCTCGATGGCGTCGCGGCAGCTCGGCCTCCTGCCGCACCTGCTCGAGCGACCGCCCGACGGTGTTGATGTACACCGCCGCCGCCCCGATCCGGTGGGCCTTCAGGTACGCGACCCGGTCGGCCACCGTCGGTGACTCCGGGTAGTCCTCGCAGTGGTCGAAGATCCTGTCCAGCCCCTCGGCCGCCAGCCCGGACAGCTGGGTCAGGTACCGGCGCACGGGGGCGTCGACGTCGGACATGAAGATGAGCTTGGCGGCGAGCGGCTCCCCGTCCAGGTCGAGGGCCTCGTCGAGGACCACGAACCGGGCGAAGTGCACCGGCAGCAGCTCGAACGGCACGAGCGTCTGCCGGCTACCGCTCTCCTCCATGTCCTCCAACACCCGCCTGAGCGCGTCGGTGCGGCCCCGCCGCACGTCGGCTTTGACCGTGATGGCGACCTGGTGGGGCATCAGTCCTGCGGGAACTCCAGGGCGAAATACAGGAACCGGGTCCGGTTCCAGAACACCAGGCCCAGGTACACGCCCGGGTCCACCTCACGCATCTCGTCGCGGATCTTCTTGGCCAGCAGCGACGTCTTGGAGTAGTCGAGGACGATGCACTCCTTGGCGTCGAACCAGCTGTCCTCCCGGTAGACCCGGGCCTTGATGCGGTCGAGGCCGAGGACGGTGATCTCGTTCTTCAGCTCGCCCCGCACCGGGTCGAAGACCTTGCCCTTCCACACGAAGAAGTGGATGAACTTGGCCAGCAGCCCGCCGAGCCTGTGTTCCGGGTTGACGATGGCGGTGCCGCGGCCCTTGCCGACGGGGATGTCGCCGGCCGGGCTGGTCTTGAACAGGTTGTCGAGCTCCGTGGGCGACATGTCGTTCAGCTGCTCCGCGGTGACGGCCATGGGTGCCTCCTGTCGTGGGGTGGCGGGTATCAGATGACGGGCGTCAGGACTGGCCGGTGGCCCGCGACCAGGGCTGGAAGGCGTTCTTCACGCCTCCCATCACCGACCGCAGCTGCGGGTAGTGCCGCTGCAGGACGGTGGCCATGTTGTTGTCGTCGATCCATTGCAGCCCGGCCTTGGAGTAGACCTCGGGCGTGTAGAAGTCGGTGAAGAACCTGTCGCTGTTGAACCGGCGCGACGCCATGAGGACGAAGATCCGGAAGGCGGTGTCGCTGAAGGCGAAGCCCTTGGGCCGGCGCTCGGCGTACATGCCCGGGGTCAGGTCGAGCTTCTCGATGTCGCCGTCGTAGACGCGCGACGACTCGGCGGCCCAGACGGCGTTGTCGGTGAGCGCCTCGAAGCTCTCGGCGGGGGCCAGGTGGAGCAGGCGACGGAACTCGTTGTACCGGGGGACGCCTAGCTCACGGGAGCGGACGACGTCGAGGGCGGCCATGTCGAGCAGCTGGCCGTCGGGGCGGACGAACTCCTGCAGGAACCGGGGGAAGTTGTGCAGGGTGACGATGCCCGGGTGCAGGCGGCCGAAGGAGTAGAAGAGGTCGGTCATCGAGAACTTCTCGAGCGCCTCGATGGCACCGGGGCCGGCCAGGCTGCGCAGGGTGGCGTCCTCCAGCAGCTTGTCGTCGGCCACCGAGCGGATCGGGTAGTCGTCGGGCAGCAGCGGGTGCATCCGGTAGACGGCCACGAACTCCTCGGTGAGGCAGTACGGCGCGCCGTAATGCTGGGTCTCCGAGCCCGGGATGCCGCTGATGACCTCGCTGCCGCTGATGCGGCCGAACAGGTTGTGGATCCGCTCGCCGGCCAGGCCGAACCAGTTGGCCCGCATGGCCAGCTTGGTGGTGGGGTGGGCGATGACCGCCGGCGTCCACTCGATGGTGTGGATCTTGGCGATCAGGGCGTTGTTGACGAGCCGGGCTCGGGAGTACAGGTCGTCGTCGGACATGGCCGGGTACTTCGACGCCAGGTGGTCGACGATCGAGTTGTGCTCCAGGGTGAACAGGTTCTGGAGCATGGCCAGGCCGAGCCAGAATCCGGGGACCATCGCCGGGTTGAGGTCGGGGTCGGTGGGATAGGGGATGAGCCCGGCGTCGGTGACGTGCAGCTTTCCGCCGTCGGCCCGCACCAGGCCGGCGTAGAACTTGGTGCTGCCGTAGATGCTGGAGGCATCCCACCAGTGGGTCTCGGTGTTGGCGTAGGTGGCCGCCTGGTCGCTCGGGCCGGCGGGTGGGTGGGGTCGGGGCGGGTGCGGGGGATGACCATCGGGTTGCTGGGCCAGGGGTCGTCGGCCCGCAGCGGGATCTCGATCGGGTTGTCGGTGGGGCTCTTGCCGTGGCTGAACCAGTCCCGGATCATGAACTGGAGCCAGCTGGCCACCAGCGCGTTGGCGCCCGTGGCCGGCTGGAGCTTGGTCCTGGTCATGAGCGTGAGGCTGACGTCGCGGGGACTCGGCGTGAGAAGAGCGGGCTCGGCCTCGGGGAACGTGTTCTCGAGGGGGACGTTGCGGCCGAACCTCGAACCCGCCATGCCCATGGTGGGTTTCTCGAGGTCGTTGTAGGTGCCGTCGGCGGTGCGGGTGTGGAGGAACCTTCCCTCGTACTGCTCGACGGGAGGCGTGTTCACGGCCGGGAGGTGGGTGGTGTCGAAGAGGTTGTTCTTGCGCAGCACGTCGCGCACGCCGATGAGGACGACGATGCCGAGGGGCGTCGGCAGCTTGTCCCACCCGAACTTGTGGTCGGCGGCGGTGGCGACCTTGCCGTAGAAGTTCCAGAACGCGGTGTCGTGATAGGTGCCGGCGGGGATGTCCCGGCTCTTGCGCTTCCGGAGTGCCGCCAGCGGGAGCGCCACCGCCGCCGCCCGACCGATGAACTTGAGCTTCATACTGCCCCCTGTTCTGGGGTTTCCCGGCCCCTACGGGTGCTCCGCCGAGGCCGGACCGGTCACGACTCGGGGGGCGTCACTCCCCCACTTCACCCCTCGGCTCACTCTACCGGTCACCGGCTCCACGGCGACGACGGGCGCGTCGTTTGTCGACGGCCACCAGCCCGCCGCCACGCCGGCCTGGAGCGCCGCTCCCCTCGCCACCGCGTGGGCGGTGGTGGACCGCCACACGGGGAGCGGGACGTGGTCGGCCTTTGCCTCCAGCCAGGGTCGGCTGGTCGAGCCGCCGCCGAAGACGACGAGGCGGTCCCGCGGGCCGGTGACGTGGGTGACGGTGGCGACGGCCTCGCCGGTGACGGTGGCCAGGGCGTCGAGCAGGGTGGCCCAGACGGCGCCGGGCTCGCCCTCGGGGAGTCGTGGCGGTTGGCGGCGGCGGACGCTGTCGAGGAGGCCGGGCGCGTCGAGGAGACCCGTGTTCGCGGCGGCGGCGTCGTCGAGGGCGGCGGGGCTCGACCCGAGAGCGGCGGCCGCGCTGTCGACGGCCAGCCCGGCCCTCGCCGCGCTGGCCAACACCGCCCAGCCGCCGCCGGGGAAGAGGGTGACGGCCGCGCCTCGGTCGATGGCGGCATCGACGTCGGGGAGGGTGGCCGATCTGCCGCCCACGGTCTCCGCCGTCCCCACCGAGTTGGCCAGGTCGTTCGGCTGCGCCCCGCTGCCGACGAAACCGGCCAGGTGGTCGTGCCCGGCGAGGGTGACCGGGATCGCGGGCGGCAGGCCGGACCAGGCCGCGCCCTGCGCCGTCACGTGGCCCATCGGCGTACCCGCTGGGAGGATCTCGGGGAAGACCCCGATGTCGAAGCCCGCCGCGTCGGCCACGTCGGGCAGCCACTCGGTGGAGGCGACGTCGAGGCAGGCGGTGCGGGCGGCCAGGCTGTGCTCGGTGGCCTCGACGCCGGTGAGGGCGTGGAGGACGAGCTCGGGCACGCCGAGCCACGTGGCGACGCCTTGGAGGCCGCCGTCGTCGACGAGCCAGCCGAGCTTGGCCGCGGTCGCGATGTAGCGGATGCGCTGGCCAATGCGCAGGCTCAGGTCGGCGCCGAACCGCTCGTCCAGGTGGGTGGCTACGTTCTCGCCCCGCCGGTCGTGCCAGGCGATCACCGGCGCCAGCGGCTCGCCCCGGCTGTCGAGAGGGGCGCCGCTCTCGGCCATGCCGGCGATGCCGACCGCTGCCACTCGCCGGCGATGGTCGCGGCCCAGGGCGTCCAGGAGGCGGGCGAGCGAGTCGAGGAGGGCGGTGACGGTGGCCTCGGTTCGGTCGCCGGTGGTGACGAACGGCGAGGCGACGCTCTCGGCACCGACCTCGTTGCCCTCGGCGTCGACCAGGAGAGCCTTGATGCGGCTCGATCCCATGTCGATGCCGAGCAGCAGGGGCTCGCCCGGGCCCGTCACCCGCCGATGGACTTGAGGGCGGCGGCGGCCTCCAGCCTGACCCGGAAGTCGGGGTCGCCGGCCCGGGCGGCGATGGCGTCGCGGCTGGGCTCTGGCCCCAGCTCGGCCAGGCCCCGTAGGGCCTTCCAGCGGATCCACGCGTCGTTGTCGGCCAGCGCCGCCTCCAGCAGGGGCCGCAGACGCTCCCGACCGACGTCGACCACCGCGTCGACGGTGGCCCGCCGCACCGACCGCGCCCTGTCGGTGGCCAGCCGCCCCCAATCCTCGGCCGCCGCTTCCTCGTCGGCCTCCCGCAGCAGGCTGGCCGCCACCTGTCGTCTGGACGGATCCGGGCCGGCCGCCGCCTCCCGCACCGCTGCGAGGTCGGCGGGGTCGGCCGGGCGCAGCCCCCCCATGTCGAGCCAGGCCTTCTCCAGCCGGCTGAGCCGTTCGCCGTCGCCGGATTCGGTGGCGGTCACCCCTCCGCCGACAACCCCCGCGCCGGCCGGCCCACCCATCGCCAGCCGAGGCCCGGTGTCGCCGCTGCTCTCGGACGTGGCGAACTCCTCGGTGACCATCGCCAGCACCGGCCGCAGCAGTCGCTCCCAGTCGCCGGGCCGGCGCAGGCCGACGGCCACGAAGTCGGCCCGACCAGGACGTTGGCCACCTGGTCGAACCCGGCGAACAGCCGTGAGGCGGACGGGTCGTCGGCGGCGGCGGACGCCGACTCGTACCAGCGGCTGGGACCACTGTGGATCGGCCCCACCTGGAACCGGATGGTGCGCGGGTTCGGCGTCGCCTCCGGTACCACGGGCCCGTCGAAGGTGTCGGCGAGAGAGTCGACCGCCGTCGTGGCGGCTGCTACCTCGGCCGCACTCGCCGTCGACAGGACCTCGAGCCCGAAGCGGCCGTCGGTCCAGCCGTAGTCCAGGGTCAGGTCGGCATCGAGGACCCGCCGCCAAGCGCCCTCCCCCGGCCCGACCGCTGCGGCCAGGGCGTCGTCGTCCTCGGGCGCCCACGGCTGAAGGGAGAAGAACCGCTTCAGCAGCGCCTTGGTGGGGCCCAGGGCCTCGAACGGCAGGGTCATGAAGGCGTCGACGGTGAGGTGCTCGAAGGCGGCCCGCACCAGGTCACGCTCCACCACCAGGCGGCGGGCCGACTCGGAAGCGGCCCCCGATGTCGGCACGACCCCACCCTATGACCGCACCTCTGCGGGGGTAGACAATCGCGGGATGGGCCCGCCGCGGATCGAGGTCGTCACCGGCGACATCACCAAGGAGACGGTGGATGCCATCGTCAACGCCGCCAACTCGTCGCTGCAGGGCGGTGGGGGCGTCGACGGCGCCATCCACCGAGCCGCCGGCCCCGAGCTGGCCCGAGCCGGAGCCGCCCTCGCCCCGTGCGACCCGGGAGACGCCAAGGCCACCCCGTCGTTCGGCCTCGCGCCCGCCATCACCTGGGTCATCCACACCGTCGGCCCGGTGTGGCACGGCGGTGACGGCGGCGAGCCGGAGACGCTGGCCTCCTGCTACCGCCGCTCGCTCCAGGTAGCCGACGAGCTCGGCGCCCGATCGGTGGCGCTCCCCGCCATCTCCACGGGCGTCTACGGCTACCCGCCCGAGGAGGCCGCCAGGGTCGCCGTCCGCGCCCTGCGCCTGACCGACACCGAGGTCCAAGTCGTCCGCCTCGTCGCCTTCGACGAGGCGAGTGCCGACATTCTGCGTCGCGCCCTCGCCGACGAGGGCGGCTGAGCCGCCCGACCCGCTCACCACGCCGGTTCCGCTCTTGGCGGTGAGGTAGCCCTCACTCGTCCCCCCGGGTCGGTGACCTCGAAGGTGGCGTCGGGCAGCAGCTTGGCCTGCCAACCCGGTTGGTGGAGGCGATGGTGGTGCCGGGCACACACCAGCACCAGGTTGGCCAGCTCGGTGGTGCCGTCGTGGGTGACCCACACCACGTGGTGGCCCTCGCACCACTGCGACGGGCGGTCACAACCGGGGAAGCGGCAGTGCTCGTCGCGGATGACCAGGGCGCTCCACAGCGGTGCGGCGATGGTGCGGGTGGCCACGCCGTCGTCGATGACCGCCGACCGACCCGAGGTCACCACCCGGTGCAGGGCGCAGTCGCACAGCATCCTCGCCACCGTGGCCCCGTCCAGGGGCGGCCCGTCGACGACCCGGCCGCCCTGGCCCAGCTCCAGCGCCTCCAGGTCGACGACCACGTTGACGTGGGGCCGGTGACGACCTCCTGACTTGGACTGCTGGTGGTCCAAGAAGAAGCGGCAGATGTCGACCAGGGCGTCGGCCCGGCGGGTGGCCGGGTGCGAGCGGCATCGCCGTCGCTGGCGGCCGTGCGCAGGGCCGCGGCCACCACCGCTCCACCCTCGGGGTCGAGGGAGCCGTCGAGCACGTAACGGTCGTCCAGGGTCTTGGACAGGTGCGGGTGCGCTCCGGCTCGGCCGGCTCAGGCGGTTCGGGCTGGCCCGGGACTTCCAGGCCGCCATGGCCCGGGCCACCCCCGCCACTGTCAGGGGGGCCAGGTAGGGCACCAGCTCGTCCTCGTGATCGGCGAACAACGCCACCGTGTCGTCGTCGAGCTGGGCGACGATGGCCGCCACCTGCCCGCCGGACAGGACCCCGGCGCGGTAGGCGGCCGACGTCGTGGGCAGCTTGTGCAGCCGCCGGGCCAACAGGCTCAGTCGCCCGGCCGAGCGCGACGTCAACCCGCCGACGCTCGCAGCCATGCCGTCATCGAGGTGGCGGCGTCGAGGTCCCACGGCCCGGCGGCGTCGAAGGCTCCGACGGTTTCGGCGATCCGAGCGTCGAGACGGTCCCGCAGCGCCAGCACCTGTACCAGCGCGGCCCCGTCCACCGGGATGTCCAGCGTCTCGATCGCCTCTGCCAGATCGTCCAGCATGCCTCAATCGTACATATGTTCCCCGTGTGACATGAAGGCATAACGATCGGAGGGCGGCTGCCACGGCAGCGGCTGGCCGTGTAAAAACAGCGGTACGTGCGGAGTCGACGGCGGTCGTTCGGATTGACCGTCGTTCCCGCCTGCCTGATCGCCCTGCCCCTCGCCTTGGCGGTAAGCGCTCAGTTGCTGCCGGGCGATCCTGACGATCCCGACACCAAGGCATTGCTCGCGGCCGTCGTCCTCGTAGTGCCAGCCTGGATCGTCGCCGCCATCATCGGTTTGATCACGGTCCGCGTTGCTTCCAGTAGAGGCTTCATGAAGGCGCTCGGGGACCACGGCGCTGGCGACAGGCACCTGGCTACTCATGTTCGCCGGGCCGATCGCCGCCGCAACCCCCGCCCCCGAGACGAAGGCGCAAGCCGTCGCCGCTCAGTACGACCCTCATCTGTGGGCCTCGAGTGCCTGGCACCTGGTAGCCGCGGCCATGGTCTTCGTCGCGTTGGGGCTCGTCGGTTGGCTGGCCCGATCCTGCAGCGACGCAGGCTGACCCGCATGCGGCAGGCTTGCAACCGACCAGCTTTCACCAGGAACTGCTACCGGTGCACAACGGTCAACAACGCCGCGTACGACCGCACCAGCGCCGCTCGTTCCTCGGCCAGCACCGCACTCGCCATGTCGCAGCCCTCCTCGACCCATCTGTCCGACAGGTCCATGGCCTCGGCCCGCAAGACCGCGGCGGCGCGCACGTCGGCGGGGTCGGCGTCGTAGACGAACGAGTACAGCGCCGCCAGGGCGGCCACCAGCGCCTCCCGGTGCACGGCCGCGACCGCGCCGGCGCCGTCGCCCCGCTGCACCTCCCTGTGCACCCGCCACCACTCGACCTCCCGCCTGGCGGCCTCTACCGCATCCAAATACTCACCGGCGTCGTCGGCGACCAGCCGGTAGAACCGCTCCATGCAGCGGCGGGCCCGTCCGGGTCGTTGTCGGGGTACGGCGCCCACAGCTGGTTGGCCCGCAGCACCAGCCAGGCCCCGCGCAGCGTGCGGGGCCACGACATCCGGAACCCGGCGTGCACCAGCCCCACCGACACCACCAGCAGCGTCACCCACTCCTTGCGGTAATACGCCGCCCACGCCCGGCACTCCCGGCCGCCGACCCGGTTGGGGTCGAACGACCGGGCTCGAACCGGTCCTACGCCGGGAGGTCCGATGGAGGCCACGTGACACCAGGCGGCGGCCCCGCCTGGCGGCCGGCGTTGTGGCGGGCGACGGCGGTGACGATCAGCACGATCGCTCCCACGATGACGCCCCCGAGCGCCAGCAGCACCGCCCCGACGACCGTCCTGACCAGCCGGCCGCCGACTCCCCGTCCCACCGCCAGGTCCCCCCGTCCCGCCGACGACGCCTCCACCACGTACCGGCCGGGCCGGTCGATCTCGAACGTGAACAGGGCCTGACCGGCGTGGCCGCCGAAGTCGTAGGTGAGCCTCCCCCCGTAGTCCGCCAGCCTCCACCGGCTCGCCGCCATCGGCGGGAACCAGCTTCACCTGTCCCTCCGGCAGGTCCTCGACGACGTTCCCGGACGCCGATTCGTAGTAGATCGTGTAGCCGCGCTCCGCGGACAAGGTGATCTCGCCACCGCCGTCGGCCGGGACCCTCTGGAAGCCCTCGACCGCGTCGGACAGGCTGGCGAACCCCAGAAAGCCCCACAGGATGCCGGCCACCAGCCCTCCCGCGACGACGGCCCCGCCGACCCAGTACCAGACCCGCGACGGCCCGCCCCCGCCCCCACCCCCGGTCACAGTTCCACCGTGAGCTGCCGCAGGTAGAACCAGTACGTCCGCCAGCGGACGACCCCGGTGAACGGCAGGCCGACCAGGTGCCAGAACATGCGCCACGTCTCGCGGACGCCCCGTCCCCGCCCGAGCTTGTCCCGCTTGGTCCGGTGGGTGACCCCGGGCAGCGTCCGGGCCGTCGTCGGCAGGCGTCCCTCGGCGATCACCTCGTTGATCATTATCTCGATCGAGTAGCCGTGCCGCTTCTCGGACGGGATGGCGTCCCAGACCCACCGGGGGACGACCCGCTCGCCGGTTGTCGGCGCCAAGCGGACCACCAGCGGGTTCCACAGGCCGTAGTCGAACCATCCGACCGACATGGCCGCCCTGCCCTCGGCGAAGGGTCGGCAGATGTCGTCGAGGTGGCGGGACGTGAGGCCGACGCAGTCGGCGTCGCAGAAGAGGAAGGCGTCGGCGTCGCTGGCCGCCACGCCCGCTTCCATCGCCTGCGCCTTGGAGCCGAACCGGGGCCCGGCCGCCCTCCCGGCGGACGACCCTCGCCCCGGCGGCGGCGGCCACCTCGGCGGTCCCGTCGCCGGACCCGTCGTCCACGACGACCACCTCCCGGGCAAACGAACACGCCAATGCAGCCCGCACCACCTCGGCCACGGTCACGGCCTCGTTACGGGCGGGGATGACCACGTCGATCACCGGTGCCGTCACGGACGGGTCAGCTCGGGCACGACCGGGCACGACGACGACGCCGAAGCCACCGCCTCCTCCAGTGTCACAAGCCCATCGGGCCCGACGACGCCGTCGATCAGCCCGGCCGGCACCAGGTCGGTGGGCTGGCCCAGGGTGCCGGACCGGCCTCCCGCCGCCGCACCAGCGCGTCCCACAGCTCGGCGGGAAGCGCTCGTCCCACCCCCGCCACCGCCCACACCGCTACCCCCGCGCAGTGGGCGACCGACGCCGCCGCCAGCGACCCGGCGATCGCAACCACCCCGCCGGGGCCCAGCGCGCCCGCCTCTACCAGGACCAACGTGCTCGATGCGGCCGAGTCCCCCAGCCCCGCCTCGGGCACGCCGATCACGTCGACGCCGCCTCCCTCCAGGTCGTAGAACAGCTCGGCCGACTCGCCCAGGGCGTCGACCAGCAGCACCGTCACGTCCCCCCGCCGGCGCAGGCCCGCCCCCGCCACCGACGGCGACCCAAGCACCGTCACGACCGCGTCGGGCGGCAGCGAGTCGGCCAGCACCGACCCCGTCACGTCGACCCGCAGCTCCTCTGCCGCCCGCCACGCCTCGGCCCCCGGGTCGGTGGAGGCCAACACCCGCGCCGCCAGCCACCACACCGGCCCCGACATCGGTTGTCCCTCGACGAGGCGGCGGCACGCCGTCACCACCGCGGCCGGTTCGTGGGCGATGCCGGCCAGGGCCCCGGCGGCGTAGCGGGCGACCCGGGCGGGATCCTCGCCGCTGGCCCGCGCCGCCTGCCGCAGCCGCTCGAAGGGGTGCACCGGGGCAGGAGCGAGCTAGGTCGGCTGGAAGACCATCAGGCAGACGGCGGCCACGACAAGCAGGTTGAACAGGCCGCCAACGACGGCCGACCGCTTGCCCCGGCGCTCGAGCTCGGCGACCAGGTCGGTGGACCCGCTGGCCCGGCCGCCGCTGCCCGCCAGCTCGGCCATCAGCAGGTTCATCCTCTTGATGTTGGGGAACTGGAGGGCGTGGAGCACGCCGAGGGCGACGATGTAGACGCCCAACGACGCCGAGATCCACAGGTCGCTGAACTTGATCGTGTCCTCGCTCATCATCACCAGCGCGATGCCGAGGATCGGCACCGCGTAGACGAACCACTCGGTCCACTTCCGGGACACGTTGTAGAGGGCCTCGGCGATGGCCATGCCCTCCCGCCCCTGGCGGGCACGGGCCTGCAGGCCGTAGGCGGCGTTGAGGAACAACCCGCCGAAGCCGACCATGACGGCCAGGATGTGCAGCACCAACACGATCTTGTAGCCGTCGCTCATGATGGCTGCCCCCTCTATCTCGCTGCCGCGAAGATAGCTGGGGTACCTTCCCGCCGTGGCCGTCAACCCCCCGCCGGACCTGGTGCTCACCCCGCTCGTCGGCCGTCCCCATGCCGTCCGGGAATGGCTGTCGATGTTCCACATGGTGTTCGTGGCCGTCTCGCCGACGAATCAGAGCCGCTGGATCGTGCCCATCGGCACCCGGGTGCTCTACGACTACGAGCAGGCCGACTGCCGGGTGGCGTGGCTGGTGGCGGGCGACGCCGCCGACGCCAAGCGCCTGCTCGGCCCCACGAACAACATCATCACGTTCCTCGACCCCGACCTGGTGGCGGTGCGGGCGTTCGGGCTCTCCGCCCTGCCCGCCATCGTGCACCTCGGCATCGACGGCACCGTCGTCAACGCCGTTGAGGGCTGGGACCCGCCGGCGTGGCGGGCCCTCACCGTGGAACTGTCGAGGATGGTCGGCTGGAGCCGTCCCCGCCTGCCTGACCCCGGTGACCCCGGGCCATTCTCGGGAGCACCCCTGCCGGCAGCCGCCCGCTGAGGCGGGGGGTCTTACCTCAGGCCGGGCGGCTCGACTCGCTCTGCGACTCGCTGGTGAGCGAGATGGCGGCAAGTACCAGCAGGGATGTCGGCGCAGACCGGAGGTCGCCGAGCACCCAGGTGG
Organism: uncultured Acidimicrobiia bacterium; assembly: GCA_963827345.1. Classification (GTDB taxonomy): domain Bacteria; phylum Actinomycetota; class Acidimicrobiia; order Acidimicrobiales; family AC-14; genus CAWGUU01. Next base: position 195,737 of record CAWHAN010000008.1, read on the forward strand.
AAGCGTTCACCGTGCCGAGGGCGTCGACCATCGAACGGGGACCGACGCGCCGTCGGCGCAGTTCCGACGCCAGCGTGGCCGCCTGCACCTGCATGTCCGGACCTCCCTTCCAAGCCTGTGCCCACCCTCCACGCTCCGCCCTGTGGAGCACAAGACCGGAAAACCTGGGCACAACTCGCCCGGACCTGGGAACACCGCGCTCGACCAGGGGAACGCGCCCCCGGACTGGTGTCACCGAACCGCGCCCGTCGGCGTTGACCGTCACCGGTTCGGAGAAAGCCGCCTACTCGATGACGCCGCCCCGTGTCATGGCGTCGACGTCGAGGGCGCGATCCACGTCGGCCTCGGACATCAGCTCCCGCTCGACGACGACCTGGCGCAGCGTCTTGCCCTCTTTCACCGCCTGCACCACGACCTGGGCCGTCTTCTCGTAGCCGAGGGCCGGGGCCAGGGCGGTGGCGATCGCCGGCGAGGACTCGGCGTTGCGGCGGCACCGGTCGACGTCGGCTTCCAGGCCGGCGACGCAGCGGTCGGCCAGCACGCGGGCGGCGGTGGCGAGCAGCCGGACGGACTCGAGCAGGTTGGCCCCCATGACGGGGACGGTCACGTTGAGCTCGAACGCGCCGGTCGTGCCGGCGAAGGCGACGGCGGCGTCGTTGCCGACGACCTGGGCCACCACCTGCACCACCATCTCGGGGATCACCGGATTGACCTTGCCCGGCATGATCGAGCTGCCCGGTTGGAGGTCGGGGAGGTGGATCTCGGCCAGCCCGGTGGCGGGGCCGCTGGCCATCCACCGCAGGTCGTTGGCCATCTTCACCATCGAGACGGCCACCGTGCGCACCATCCCGGACGCCTCCACGAGGGCGTCACGGCCCCCCTGGGCCTCGAAGTGGTCGCGGGCCTCCACCACCGGCAACCCGGTGCCCTCCGCCAGCAGGGCGATGACCGCGGCCGCAAATCCCTCCGGCGCGTTGATGCCGGTGCCCACGGCGGTGCCGCCCAGGGCCAGCTCGCCGAGGCGGGGCAGGGTCGAGGAGAGCCGCTCGATCCCGATCTCGACGGCGGTGGCGTACCCGCCGAGCTCCTGGCCCAGGGTCACCGGCGTGGCGTCCATCAGGTGCGTCCGGCCCGCCTTCACCACGTGGGCGGTCTGGGCCTGCTTGGCCCGCAGGGTCGACGCCAGGTGGGCGAGGGCGGGGACGAGGTCGCCGTGGATGGCCGACACCGCCGCCAGGTGGACCGCCGACGGGAACACGTCGTTCGACGACTGCGAGGCGTTCACCTCGTCGTTGGGGTGCACCTCCCGTCCGAGCCGCTCGGCGGCCAGGCTGGCCAGCACCTCGTTGGCGTTCATGTTCGACGACGTGCCGGAACCCGTTTGGAACACGTCGACGGGGAAGTGCTCGTCCCACTTCCCTTCCGCCACCTCGGCCGCGGCTGCCGCCACCGCCACCGCCACCGCCGGGTCGATCACGCCCAGGCGCCCGTTGACGACGGCCGCCGCCTCCTTGATCCGACCGAGGGCCAGATCAGCTCGCGGCCGATGTGCTGGCCCGAGATGGGGAAGTTCTCCACCGCCCGCTGCGTCTGGGCGCCCCAGCGGGCCTCGAAGGGCACCTCCACCTCGCCCATCGAGTCGTGTTCCCGCCGGCCGGCCATGGGCGGATTGTTGCACCCCCTGTCGACCGGGGTTAGGGTTCGCCCGAACCGAGCCCGGAAGTGAGGCTGATGACCCCACGGTACCGACGGCGTCTCGGCGTGATCGTCGGGTTCGCGCTCCTGCTTCCCCTGTTCGGGAGCTCGTCGGTCGGCGCCACCCCCCTCGACGACAAGCGCGCCGAGGCAGCACGCCTGCAGGACGAGATCGAGAGGCAGTCCGTCCAGGTCAGCGTCCTGGCCGAGCGGTTCAACGCCGCGCAGCTGAAGGTGGGCGAGGTCGACCAGTCCCTCGCCAAGGTCCAGGCCGACGTCGACCGGTCCGACGAGCGCCTCAAGGTGGCCAAGACCCGCATGGTCCAGGCCGCCATCCTCGCCTACGTCCACGGTGGCAGCAGCTCGTTGCTGAGCAGCCTGGCCCGCAGCGAGGGCGACGACATGATCGTCCGCCGCCAGTACCTGCGGGTCACCGCCGCCGACCAGCACAAGATCCTGGGCGAGCTGCGGCTGGCCCAGCAGGACTACGCCATCCAGACCGCCGAGCTCGACAGCCAGAAGAAGGCCGCCCGGCTGGCCGCCGAGGAGGCCGGCGCCGCCAGCCGCCTGGCCTCCGACAGCGAGGAGGCCCAGCAGGCGGTCCTCGGCCGGGTGAACGGGGAGATCTCCGGGCTCGTGGCCGAGGAGGCAGCCCGTCGCGAGGCCGACGAGGCCGCCCGCCGCCGGACGGCCGTCGTCCAGCCGCCGAGTCGGGGCGCAGGCCCCCGCACCGCTGGCCGCGGCGGCCAAGGAGGCGGTGGCGCCCGTCGAGGAGGTCGTCACCAAGGTCGTGCCGTCGTCGGGACGGGGCGCCACGGCGGTGGCGGAGGCCAGGAAGCACCTCGGCAAGCCGTACCGCTACGGGGGCTCGGGCCCGACTCCTTCGACTGCTCCGGCCTCACGTCGTGGGCGTGGCGAGCGGCGGGGGTGGAGCTTTCGCACTCGGCCCTGAGCCAGTACTACGAGACCACACGGGTGTCGACCAGTGCCGTCGAGCCGGGTGACCTGCTGTTCTTCGGCAGCAGCGTGGGCGGCATCCACCACGTCACCATGTACATCGGCGGTGGCGAGATGATCGAGGCGTCCCAGACCGGCACTCCCATCCGCATCCGCGGCTGGCGCTCCGGCGACCTCGTGGGAGCCGGCCGACCCGGTTAGCAGGACCTCCTACCGGTACACCCCGTTGTGGCCGACGCTGAAGCGGCCTGGTTGGGGGAAGAGCGTCAGCCCGTGGGCGCCGGCGCCGGTGGGAATGGTCTTGATCACGCTGCCGCTCCCGGTGTCGATCACCGAGACGCTGCCGTGGAACCGGTTCGACACCCACAGCTGCTTCCCGTCGGCCGACACCTGCAGCATGTCCGGGCTCCCGCCGACCTCCCACGTGGCCACCACCTGCCGCGACGCCAGGTCGATCACCGAGATGCTGCCCCCGAGGCGGTTGCTGACGTACACCAGCTTGGCGTCGCGGCTGACGTTGAGCCCGTGGGCGCCCTTGCCGGTCGGCAGGAACCCGATCTCCTCCATCGACGCCGGGTCGATGATCGACACGCCGTGGCGGCCCTGGTTGGTGACGTAGAACACGGCGCCGTCGGGCGACGCCTTCACGTCGATCGGCAGGCTCCCCACCGTGGCCCGCCCCACGATCTCCATGGTCTCGGTGTCGACCTTGACCACCTGGCCGCTGAACTCGGTGCTGGCCAGGAAGTACCTGCCGTCGAGGGTGAAGTCGGCGTGGTCGACGCCCGGCCACGGCACCGGCACGCTCTTGATCAGCGTCCATGACGTCGGGTCGTAGAAGTCGAGTCGCTGGTAGCGCTCGGCCACCACGATCGCCTTGGTGCCGTCGGGCGTGAAATAGAGGTTGTACGGGTCGACGATGGCCAACGTGTCGGTGACCTTGCCGGTGCGGGGGTCGATCACCGACAGCGAGTCGCCCTCGGTGTTGTTGACGTACAGCTTGGAGAGGTCCCACGCTGGGGTGATGTGGTGGGGGACCGTCCCCACCGGGAACGAGTCGACGACCTCGAGGGTGGCGGGGTCGATGACGCTGACGGTGCGGGCCCCGCTGTTGGGCACATAGACCCGGACCGGGATGTCGGCCACCGCCGGGTCGAGGCCCGGGCCCTGGGTGTGGGCGTAGATGTTGTCGAGCGGAGGCGGAGACGGGGGACTCGTGGTCTCGACCGGGATCGAAGCCTGCACCACCTTCCCCTCGGGCACACCCACCAGGTCCCCCGCACCCGCCACCAGCGGTCCCGCTCGCGGCGAGAGGGCGGGGAGCGGCCTGAGCACCGACCCGGCCCGCGCCCGGCGCCCGCGGCCCACCGCTGTCGACGGTGACGCCGTCGATATCGACGACCGTGGCGACGCTGATCGCGAGCGCCACGGCCATGGTCAGCAGAACCGCCTTCCGCCCCTTCATCCGCACTGCGACGGTACCCCGGGAGCCGGCGAACGTCACCGGGTAACGTCCCGGCCCATTGCAACCCGTGTGATCGCAACCCATGTACCGAGCGGCCCGCATGTGCCGAGCGCCCCGCATGTGCCGAGCGCCCCGCATGTGCCGAGCGCCCCGCATGTGCCGAGCGCCCCGCATGTGCCGAGCGCCCCGCATGTGGCAGTGGTCGGCGGCGGCGAGGCCGGTCCGGAGGTCGTCGCGGTGGCCGAGGAGCTGGGCCGGGAGTTGGCCCGGAGGGGGGCCGTCGTCGTCTGCGGCGGGCTGGGTGGAGTCATGGAAGCCGTGTGCCGCGGAGCCCGGGCCGAAGGGGGGCGGACCGTCGGGATCTTACCGGGCGACGATCGAAGTGCCGCGAACCCCTACGTCGACGTGGCCGTCGCCACCGGCCTCGGCGAGGGGCGGAACCTGCTCGTCGTCCGCACCGCCGACGCGGTGATCGCGGTCGACGGCGAGTACGGCACCCTGTCGGAGATCGCCCTGGCCCTGCGCCTCGGCAAGCCGGTCGTGGGCATCGACACGTGGGAGCTCCGTCGCTCGGGGCTCGCCGGCGACCCCATCGTGCGGGCGTCCACGCCGGTCGAAGCGGCCGAGGCCGCCCTGACCCGGGCCGAGGACGGGCACGAGTGAATCAGGAGATCTTGCGCAGGACCACCAGCGAGAAGGCCGGCATCGCCAGCCCCTCGCCGGCGCGGTAGCTGATCCCCTCACGCCCGTCGGACGTGTCGAGGACGAGCTCGAGCTCCTCGGCCCACTCCTTGTCCGGCAGCTTGAACTCCACGGAGTTCGGCCCGTTCAGGAGGACGAGGAAGCTGTCGTCGACGATCCGCTCGCCCCGGCGGCCCGGCTCGGAGATCTCCTCGCCGTTGAGGAACATCCCCACCGACCGCACCGTCCCGCCCACCCACTCGCCCTCGGTCATCTGCCTGCCGTCGGGGCCGAACCACCCGATGTCGGCAAGCTCCTTCCCGTGGATCGGCCGGCCCTGGAAGAACCGCCGGCGGCGGAACACCGGGTGCGACCGGCGAAGGGCGATGAGGCGGCGGGTGACGGCCAAGAGGTCGGCGGCGTCGGCGTCGAGGTCCCAGTCGACCCACGAGACGCGGTTGTCCTGGCAGTAGGCGTTGTTGTTCCCGCCCTGGGTGCGGTTGAGCTCGTCGCCGCCGAGCAGCATCGGCACCCCTTGGGACAACAGCAGCGTGGCCAGCAGGTTCCGTTGCTGGCGGCGCCGCAGGTCGAGCACCGACGTCACCGCCGTCTCGCCCTCCACGCCGCAGTTCCACGACCGGTTGTCGTCGGTGCCGTCCGTGTTGGCCTCGCCGTTGGCCTCGTTGTGCTTGACGTCGTAGGACACCAGGTCACGAAGGGTGAACCCGTCGTGGGCGGTGACGAAGTTCACCGACGCCGACGGCTTGCGACCGTCCCGCTGGTAGAGGTCGCTGGATCCGGTGAGCCGGTACCCCATCTCCGCCAGGCTGGTGCCCCCGCGCCAGAAGTCGCGCACGGAGTCCCGGTACTTTCCGTTCCACTCCGCCCACAGGGCGGGGAAGTTGCCGACCTGGTAGCCGCCCTCGCCCACGTCCCACGGCTCGGCGATGAGCTTGACCCTGGACACGACGGGGTCCTGGTAGATCAGGTCGAAGAACGACGACAGCCGGTCGACCTCGTGGAAGCCCCGGGCCAGGGCCGAAGCCAGGTCGAACCGGAACCCGTCCACGTGCATCTCCGTCACCCAGTAGCGGAGGCTGTCGAGGATCAGCCGGAGCACCTCGGGGTTGCGGGCGTTGAGGGTGTTGCCGCAGCCCGTGTAGTCGACGTACCGGCGGGGGTTGCGCTCGTCCAGCCGGTAGTAGGCGGCGTTGTCGAGACCGCGGAAGCTGAGCGTGGGCCCGAGCTCGTCCTCCTCGGCGGTGTGGTTGTAGACGACGTCGAGGATGACCTCGAGGCCGGCGGCGTGCAGGGCCCGCACCATCGCCTTGAACTCCCGTACCTGCGTGCCCCGGGTGCGGGACGACGAGTAGGCGGCATGGGGGGCGAAATAGCCGAGGGAGTTGTAGCCCCAGTAGTTCGTCAGGCCCCGCCTCACGACCGCGGCCTCGGACACGAAGTGGTGCACCGGCTGCAGCTCCACCGCCGTCACCCCGAGCCGGACGAGGTGGTCGACCACCGGCGGCGTGGCCAGACCGGCGAACGTCCCCCGCAAACGGGGCGGCACGTCGGGGTGGAGGGCGGTGTACCCCTTGACGTTCAGCTCGTAGATGACGGTGTCGGCCCAGGGCGTGCGGGGACGGGGTCTGGTCGCCCCACGGGAAGAGCCGGTCGACCACCACCGAGAGGGGCACGTACGGCGCGGAGTCGCGTGGGTCGATGACGTCGTCGGGACCGCCGGCGACGTGGCCGAACACGGCATCGTCCCAGGTCAGGGCCCCGTCCAGGGCGAGGGCGTAGGGGTCGGCCAACAGCTTGGCCGGGTTGTAGCGGCGGCCACGGGCGGGGTCCCACGGGCCGTGGACACGGAAGCCGTAGCGCTGGCCCGGCATCACGCCCGGCACGTAGCCGTGCCACACGAACCCGTCGACCTCGGTCAGCGGAAGGCGGGTCTCGGTCGGACCGGCCGGTACCGAAGGCAGGTCGTCGTGGAACAGGCACAGCTCCACCGCGTCCGCGCTCTCGGAAAAGACGACGAAGTTGGTACCCTGGCCATCCCAGGTCGCACCCGGTGGTGCCGGGTACCCCGGCCACAGCTCCATAGCGGGTAGCTTCGCCGATCGGGGGCCGTACTCGCACGGGAGGTCTAGTCCTTGGCGTTGGAGCCGGAGCAGCAGAGCACGGGCCTGAGGAAGCTGGTCGAGAACTGGCGGTACTTCGACCGGGCCGAACGGATCAACGTCGTGCTCTACGGCCTCGGAGCCCTCTCGCTCCTCATGCTCCTGTTCGAGGTCGTCGCCGGCAACAACCCGCCCACCCAGGTCGACCTGGCCAGCCGCCCGGCCACCACCCGGGCGACGGCGCCGCCTGCGCCCACCAGCTCCACGTCCTCCTCGTCGACCTCGTCCACCTCGTCCTCCGTGCCTCCGACGACGGTCTCACCGGCCACCCCCACGACGCTGCGGACGACGACGACCCGCAGGCCCTCGCCGACGACGACCGAGGAAGAGGAGGAGGAGACCACGACGACCACCGCCGAGGAGACCACGACGACAACCGCCGAGGAGCCCACGTCGACGACGTCCCCGCCCGACACGATCGATCCCTGACCGCCGATCGGGGGCGGGGTTGAACGGCGCTGCCCTGTCGGTAGGATCCTGAAGCCGCTCTATGGCCAACGAACCCGCATTCGACTACTACGGCAACGCCCCTGGCCTCTGGGGGCGTCTGCGGGCGCGTTGGTCGAACATGCCGAACGGGTACCGGTACAACGCCGCGCTGTACGGGCTGGCCGCGGTCGCTCTGACCGCCCTGGTACTCGAGGTCGCCCTCGGCGAGTCGTCTCCCAAGTTCGAGGTCGCCACCCAAGTCGCCCCCCTCACGACGACCACCCGGCCCCGCCCCACCACCACGCTCAGGTCGACCACCACCATCGACCCGCTGGCGGTCACGACCACGGTTCCGGGAGCCGAAGTGGCCGGCGCGGGTGGAGGCGGAGGAGGCGCCCCGGGCGGGGCGCGGACGGCGACGACCCGTCGGGCGGGGGGAAGCCCGAACCAGCCGGGAGGCGGCGGTGGTTCCAACACGCCGAACCCCACGAACCCGCCGTCGTCGGACGAGATCCCCAACTCGACATTCCCGCCCCTCCCTCCCACCACCGCGGGCACGACCAACCCGCCGGCGACGAACCCCCCGACGACGCCCCGGCCCCCGGTGCCGCCCACCCAGCCGTCGATCACCATTCCGAGCGAATGGTGCGAAGGTTCCCCGGGCCAGTTCGGCTGCCCCTGATCGCGGGCATCCACTCGGATCTGCGGTCCCCCGCCTAACCTGACGTTCGGCTTTACGTCGACCGGCGCGGGGGTGGAATGAGCGAGCCGAAGGTGAGCGAACCAATGTGGCGCGCTTCGTCCGGCCGAAGGCCGGATGTCACGGATCTCATTGCTGCACCACCCGAAGGGATGGTGCAGCAATGAGCGACACGTCGCAGGGACCGGGATGGTGGCGGGCGTCGGACGGCAAGTGGTACCCGCCGGACACGCATCCGAATTACCAGGCGCCGGAACCGCCCAAGGCGCCGCCCGGGCCCATCGCCCCCTTCCTGCCCGAGCAGCCCAGCATCGTGCGACGGGCGTGGGAGGCGTTCCGGCGCTGGCCCCGATGGGGGCAGATCGCGGCCGTCGTCGGGGTCGTCGTCATCCTGCTCTTCGCCCTGGCCCGCCTGGGCAACGACGAGCAGCCCGTGGCGAGCGACGGGCCGACGGTGTCGTCGATCCCCACCACCCTCGTGCCGGCCACCACCACCAGCAGCGTCGTTCTCCCCGCCGGCACCGACACCACGGTGTCCTCGATCGTCGACGGCGACTCCTTCAAGGTGGCCGACGGCACCACCGTCCGCATGACCGGGATCGACGCTCCCGACACCGGCGCCTGCCTGGCCACCGAGGCCACCGCCCACCTGACCGAGCTGATCCCGGTCGGCACCGCCATCCGGCTGGTGTACGACTCCCGCCGCACCGACGCATCGGACCGCGATCTGGCCTACGTCTACCGGCTGTCCGACGGGGTCTTCGTCAACCTGGCCATGGCCACCGACGGGTTCGCCTACGAGCTGAAGGTGGCGCCCAACGTGGTGCACGCCGAGGAGCTGGCGGCCGCGGTGACCGCGGCCCAGACCGCCAAGGTCGGCGTCTGGGCGTCGTGCTCGTCCTCGACGCCGACGACCGCGGGATCCTCGGGCACGACGACCACCCGCCTGTCGGCGTCGACCACGGCGACGACCGCTTTCTAGCTCGCGGCCGGCTCCTGCACCGGCTCGATCCCGAGATCGGCGTAGGTGAGCATCGGTACGTAGGGCACGCCCACCTCGGCGAAGTACCGGCGGGCGACGTCGCTGCGGTCCACGAGGGCGGTGGCGAACACCACGGTGGCGCCCTCCTCCTGCACCCGCTCGTAGGCGGTGCGGATCGACCCGCCCAGGGTCACCACATCCTCGACCAGCATCACCGGCATTCCGGGCTGGAGCCGGGCGCCCTCCAGCCATCGGTTGGTGCCCCGGCCCTTGGGCTCCTTGCGGATCAGGAACCACTTGCAGCGGGCGGCGGCCGCCACCGCGAACGCGAACGGCGCCGCCCCCAGCACCAGCCCGCCGACCGCCTCGAACTCGACGCCCGCCTCGGCCGCCGCCGCGCACATCGCCGCCCCCACGAACTCGAGGTCGTCCTGGTCGTCGACGGCGAGCTTCCCGTCGATGAAGTCGGAGCTCAGCACCCCCGACGCCAGACGGACGGGCTCGGGCAGGTGCTGCAGCACCGCCGGGTCGGACACGATCCGCTTCAGCCGGTCGAAGGTGTCGGACACGGCCGAGAACCTATCCGTCGCTCGGTCAGGCGCCGACCGGCACCTCGTCGCCGACTCGAACCTCGTGAAAGGTGACCATCCACGAGTCGAGTCGCTCGCCCGACGGCGGGGCCCAGTTGCCGGTGATCACCGTGTCGCCGGGGGGTGCGGGTCGGCCACAGCCCATGAGCCTTCGGCCCTTGCGGTCGGTGAAGACCAGGCCGTCGGGGTCATCGGCGTTGCCCTCGATGTCGAATCTGCCCTGGTGGTGGAGCCGGTGATGATGGCTGCACAGCGCCACCAGGTTCCAGGTGTCGGTAGGACCGCCGTCGAGCCAGTGGACGATGTGGTGGACCTGCAACCAGGCGGTGTGGTCACACCCCGGGACCCGACAGCCCCGGTCGCGTTCTTCGATCACCAGGCGGGTGCGCTCGGGCACGATGCGCATGGCCCGGCCCACGCTGACCGCCACCCCGCGGTGGTCGTGCTCCATCGTCTTGACCCGGCCGTCGCAGCCCAGGTGGCGCAGCACGGCGTCGGGCAGGCCCGGGCCCAGGTGCAGGTGGCCGCCTCCGTCGGGGCGGAGATGCACCACCACCGTCTGGGCGTCGTGGTGACCCCGGCTGGCGTGGTCGGCGGCCAGGCAGCGCTCGGCCACCGCCACCAGGGCGTCGGCCCAGCTATCCAGCTTTCGTCGTTCCCGTTCCAACTCCAGCGCCCGCTGGACCTTGGCCCCTTCCTCTGATCCGAGTACCCCCCAGCACCGCCACCAGCCGTCGTCGTCGTGGCCGAAGTCGACCCGGCGACGCTCGGGCTCGGGTTCTTTCTTGTCGGCTGCGAACACGTACTTGGACAGGACCCGGGACAGTTGGCTGTGGGTGGCGTGGCGGGCGAACTCGGCCACCGAGGCGTCGGCCGCGGCGGGGGCGTGGCGACAGATCAACGCCACCTGGTCCTCGCTCAGCTCGCCGGCCTCGAAGGCGGCCCGGGTCTCGGGTAGCTCGTGCAATCGGCGGGCCATGCTCACCAGCCGCCGGGCCCGGTTCGGGGACACGCCGCACTTCCAGCCCACCCAGTGGGCCGGCGACAGGATGTCGGCCCCCTCCCACGACCCGGTGGCCAGCACGTCGGCGATGAGGGCGACCAGGCGGCCGGCGGCGGCGTTGGCCACCCCGCACACCTGGGCCACCTCGGCCTCCAGGCGCATCGCTTCGACTTCCCACTCCGTGGCCGTGCTCATCCCTCGATTGTATCGAACTGGTGTTCGACACACAAGTCTTTTCGCAGCTTTTCACGACGACCCACGCCCACGGCCCGTCAGTCGGGGAGGATCGGCACCGACATCCCCTGGTCGCGGCCGAGGAGGACCGTACGTGTCACCGCCGACGATCCGAACCGCTCCCGCACGTCGTCGAGGGCGGCGTCGAGGGCACTCCCGCGGCCGTCGAACGGCAACGTGAGCTGGACGGCTCCGGAGTCGTCGAGGTTGCCCACCGCCATCCCCACCAGGGTGAGCCCTTGACGCTCGATCAGCGGCATCGCCTCGGCCAGCAGGGCCCGCATGGTCGTGAGGACCACCTGCGTCTGGGAGGTGGCCCGGGGGAGCGTGTGCGAACGGGTGGCGCGGGAGAAGTCGTCGAAGCGCAGACGGAGCGTGACCGTGCGCCCGACCCGTCCGGCGTCCCGCATCCGCCTGGTGACGCGGTCGACCAGACCCACCACCACGGCGTCGATGTCCTCGGCCGATCTCGGCCGGCGACCCAGGGCGTGCTGCGACCCGATCGAGCGCCGGCGCCGTCCCACCGTGACCCTCCGGGGGTCGCGGTTGTGGGACAGGGCGTGGAGCTGGTGGCCCGAGGCCCGGCCGAGCATCGACACCAGTGCCGCCTCGGGGAGGCGGGCGACGTGGCCGACCGTGGTGATGCCCCTGTCGTGCAGCTTCTGAGCGGTGACCGGCCCGACGCCCCAGAGCCGCTCGACCCTCAGGGGGTGGAGGAACTCGAGCTCGCCGTCGGGCGGCACCACCAGCAGCCCGTCGGGCTTGGCCACGCCGCTCGCCACCTTGGCCAGGAACTTCGTCCTGGCGACCCCCACCGTGATCGGCAGGCCCACCCGCTCCAGCACCTCCCGGCGCAACCGCACCGCGATCTCGAGGGGCGTGCCGGACACCCGCCGCAGCCCGCCCACGTCGAGGAACGCCTCGTCGATCGAGATCCCCTCCACCAGCGGCGTCGTGTCCTCGAACACCGCGAACACAGCCTTGCTGGCCTCGGTGTACGCCGAGATCCGGGGGCTGACCACGATGGCGCCCGGGCACAGGCGACGGGCCTGGGCACCCCCCATGGCCGAGCGCACGCCGAAGGCCTTGGCCTCGTAGCTGGCGGCCAGCACGACGCCGCCACCGACGATCACCGGCCGCCCTCGTAGTCGAGGGTCGTCCCGCTGCTCCACCGAGGCGTAGAACGAGTCGAGGTCGGCGTGCAGGATCGTCGCCTCGTTCACGAACATATGTTCGCAGGCGGCTAGGACACGCCGCTGGTCCCCATCGACGCATAGGCCATGCAGCCGCCGGTGTGGAAGTCCGCCGGGCGGCCCAGGGCGACACGCAACTGCTCGGCCGTCAGCGGTTCGGCGACCTCGCCGGCCCGATGGAGCATGTCCAGGTAGCGGCGGCCCCGACGCGTCTCGGCCACGAGCCCGGCGAGGAAGAGCCGGCCGTCGGGCGTCAGCTGGTCCCGAAGGGCCGCGACCAGCGCGGGCAGGTCGTCGAACAGATGGGTCAGCCCGAGCCCGAGGACAGTGGTGAAACCATGCGGCGGGAACCGCAGCTCGAACAGATCGGCCTGCACGAGACTGACGCCTGCCGGTATCTCGCCGTCCTCGCTCGACGCCGCGATACGGCTCGCCGCTCTGTCGAGCATCGCCCCCGATAGGTCGACCAGCACCGTCGGGCGCCCGGCACAAGCGTGAAGCTCCGCGGTCGCAGCGGCCGATCCCGCCGCAGCCTCCAGCAAAGGACCGTGATCCGACGCGAAGGCGCGGGCGGCGAAGGCCGCGTAGTCCCCGGGGGTGGTGCTCCATGCGAGACGGTTGTAGGCCCGCGAGCGCACCAGGAAGTCGTACAGCGCGGCCCGAGGGTCGTACGGAGCACCGGCATCGTCGAGCTGGGTTTCGATTCTCCACATGGAGAAGAAGGTAGCACCGTAGACTTCTCCGTGTGGAGAAAAATTCTCGCGCCCGTCTGCTGGATGCCGCCCTCGACCTGCTCGGCGAGTCCGGCGCCGCTGCCCTCACCGTGCGGGCCACGGAGAGCGCCGCGGGACTCCCCCATGGGTCGGTGCGCCACCACTTCGGCGACCGGGCGGGCATGGTCGCGGCCCTGTTCGACCACCTCGCCGAGCGCGAAGGCGCGGCGTTCGTAGAGGGAGGCGCCGGCTCGGCGCTGGAGCACTGGCTGGGGCCGGGCCGGCCCTGACCCTGGCCCGCTACGAGTTGTTCCTGATGGCGGCCCGCGACCCCTCGCTGCGGCAGCCGCTCGTCCAGGCCCGTGAGCGCTTCGTCGCCGTGGCGGCGCAGCAGGTGGGAGCCGAGTCGGCGGCCACGACCGTGGCGGCCGTCGACGGGCTGATCCTCGACGCCCTGGTCCGCGGCACCCACGAGCCAGAGCAGGCTCGCGGCAGCGGTGGCGCAGATCACCTCTCAGGGTCGTCGCTGACGGCATCCACAGATGGCAGAGTGGACCGGTGGGACCGGAGGTGCGTGCGTACATCGATGGGATCTCGTCACCCAAGCGGCGACGCGACGCCGAGACGATGGTCGGGCTGATTCGTCGTGCCACCGGCGAGGAGCCCCAGATGTGGGGCACCATCGTGGGGTTCGGCCGGTACCACTACAAGTACGACAGTGGCCGCGAGGGCGACATGCCCGCCGCCGGGTTCGCCGCCCGCAAGGCGGCAACCACCGTGTACGTCCCCGAAGGGGTAGGGGCACACACCGAGCCTGCTCGAACGGCTCGGACCGCACACGACGGGCGTCGGGTGCATCTACATGAAGGACCTGACCGCCGTCGACCTCGGCATTCTCGAGACCGTCGTCTCCCGGTCCTACACCGCAGTCACCGCAGGAACGTTCACCAAGCGAGCCCGCGAAGGCGGCGAGAGCCAGTAGGGGCCGCCCCTCGGCGACCATTCCCGAGATCCAGCGTCCGTGCGACATACCGACCGCCGACACCGAGCCGAAGGTCAGTTGCGGGCGGCGGCTCCTCGCTCGAGTCTCGCCGCCGAGGTGCCGAGACCGGTCGGACCGGTGGACAGGACGGTCGGAGCGGCGTTGTAGCGCGGGCTCTGCAACATCCAGGCGTAGCCGCCGGCGAGCATCGTCTGCAGCGCTCGTACGTAGTCCTGGACGCGCCGACAGGCGATCTCGCTCAGGTTGCTCTCCTCGAGGACCGTCGGCAGATCGACGTCGGCGGCGGCGCACATCGTGTGGATGCGGGCGGTGAGAAGCCCGTCGATGGTGTCGACGGCCGCCTGCAGCGAACAGCCCAGCGCGCGCTGGAACACCGTCACGCCGTTGAACTCTCCTTCGCCCAAGGCGTGCTCCCGGGCGTAGGACACGATGTCGTTCTGCAGGTCGATGGCGTCCCTGAACCCGTCGAGCAGCACCGTGAACGGGCGGGAGCGGTAGACAGCGGGCGGAATCTCGACTCTCGTGTCGTGTTCGAGCTGACAGGTCATCAGCATCCCGCCACCGACTTCACGCCGGAGCTCCACAAAGTCGAAGAGATCGATCTTTCGCTTGACGGCGCGGTCAGACCACCGATGGCCTACCCCGAACGCCCGAAACGCGCTGGTGAAGCGCTTCCGCCAGACCGGGGTCATGGCTGGGGCCGTCCGCGTCCACAGGTCGGTCACGGCACGTTCGGCCGCGCTCTCCGGGACCGGTACGAGCTGCAGGAAGATCGGCATGAAGAGCATGAACCGGTCCACCCCCCGCTCGAGCGACGCGGGATCACGTTCGTAGGCGGCCTGGAGTTGGTCGTCGAAGAACCACATCAGGACGTACCAACAGCACAGCAGGTCCAGCTCGGCAGGGTGGGCGTCGGGATGGGCGTAGGCCGTGAAAAGGGGGAAGTCAGCCTTCTCGAAGTGCTCCCGGCTCCACCGCTGGTCCGACGCCTCCTCGTGCTCGGCGTCCAGCAGGCCCATCGCTTCCGCCCACACCGGCACCCGTTCACGGCACCCTTCCAGGTGAGGGTTCACCCGAGCCTCGAACGGCATGTAGAAGTCGGGCGTCGTGAAAGCCGTCACTCCGGGCGGACGCACGTCAGCTCATGCGTGACAAACCTCCGGACCATCCGAACCTCCAAAGCGCTCGGACAAGGATCGAGGGCGCTGAGGCCCGGAGTCGTCAGTAGGAAGTACGGAACTGCGGTCGGTTTGCGAGCCGATCGGGTAGGACGTGGGCCGGGTCGATTGCAGACTCGACGCGATGAGGCGGAGTTCACGGCTTCCACGGCGATGCTTCATGGACGAGTGCGCGGGCGCCGAGTACCGCCTGCTGCGGGCCTTGGTCGACGCGACGCCTCCCTGCCCATCGACGGTCCGGACGTCGGCTCGGCACGACCATGGTCGGCTCCGACTGCCGTGCGTAAGTTCAAGACGAGTCCGGCGGCCGGCTGCCCCCGGGTCGTCGCTCCCGGCCTCGTGCCTGGCGGGCGCGCCACCCGTACTCGAGCAGGACTCCTTCGAAGGACCTTACGGAGCCGCACGGTTGGCCGCACGACCACCAGAGACTGGGGGCATCCTGGGGACGAATGGTGGATAGTGTCACACCGAAGGATTACACTTCTGTAGTTTCCAGACGTGCCTTGCGTTCAGGGGAAAGTTGACCGTACCGTGTGCAAATCGTATAGGGACAGTGGATGAGGCGGCAGCAGAGGCGGGATCCCATATCTCAATTGTTGCACCGCGCCCAAACGGATAAGCAATTCGACGTCGACGGGACAGCTTTTGCGACAGCAGATCCTCAGAGTCGTCGGAGCAGTGTTGGGAATCTTAGTGAGGACAACGATGGAACGGCGGGGCAGGGGGCGAAAGAAGTGAGCGAAATGGACGGTACCGATGACCGTCCGTTGACTGCCGAGGAAATTCGTGAAATACAAGCGGCATTTAGAGAGCGGCTGGCGGATCCAGCGTACCAACGCCATCTGAAGGAAACCGACCTAAAGGCTGCCGAGCTACTGCGGCGGTACAACCCCTGACTCGGATTTTCCGCCAAAGTCTCGCACGAATAGCAGCGGCCCGTCAGTGACCCGATCATCGTACAGGCAGTTCGCAACGACATCGGCTTGAGGAATGGGGATCAGCCAGTCGTCCGGCCGATCCGGGTCAACCGATCTGACTCTTGCGCCGGCTGATGGGAGGCCGCACGACCGGAGGTCTTTTGCCCAACGCACTACGGCTTTGACACGTTCTAGGGATGGCTCGGCGGCTGTCATCCATTCTATGAGTGCATCCTCGTACTCGAGTCGAATCGGGCGGGTGGACGAACCCACCTATTGACCTGATCGTCCGATCGGCGCGGCTGCGTCTGCCAGCTCCGCTGAACCTCGATTTACGCGCACTGGGGTCTATCGAGTCCTCTGCCGTATGGGTGTTATTGCCTTCAGGTTAGCGAGCTGGCCGGCCTGATGCACGACACCGTTCGATCTCCCTCATTCAGTGGATCAGTGTCGCTTATTGTTCCAGGGGGCACTCGTGTCGTGTATGGCGAAGGTCGTACCGGAGACTTCTATCGGACCCGCTACGACAATGGGTGGATGCCAGCACATGTCATTCCAATGCGAGAGATGATGAGCCGGTGTCTAGCAATGTTCTACCTATACTTCTGCACTCCATGTGGCTCGACTGAGCAGATCATGCCGACGCCCGGATCGCCTTCCGGGGACCCATAGGATCGCATCTGGCCCGCTGCAGCGGCACTGCCTGATTCGGGCCTGGGACTCGGCCGGTATTGTTCGCTGCATGCTGGGGCCCGCTGCCGGAGTTCGACCCTCATTCGGTGGGTGGGCCTCACAACTCACGGGCACAAGTCGTGACCATATGACCGCGGCGGATACTTCATGGTATTCCACGCACCCCCGCAACGCCCTACATGCAGTTTGCCTCGAACAAGGCGTGCCCGGGGTGGGATTCGAACCCACACGGTCCGTGGGACCAAAGGGTTTTAAGCCCTCCGCGTCTGGCCAGTTCCGCCACCCGGGCTGGCTGCCCCACGCTAGTCCTCGAGGTCGAGGACGTAGCCGATCAGCACGAGGTCGGGCATCAGCTGGATGTCGTTCTCCGGGGTCCGGCGGAAGCCGGCCCGCTGGTAGACCCGCTGGGCGGCCTCCATCCAGACCGTGGTGTGCAGGAGGATGCGACGGGTGCCGGCGGCGCGGCCCGGGTGATGCAGGCGTCGACGAGCCGGCCGGCCACGCCTCTTCCCTGCGCAGCGGCGGCTACCGCCAGCATCCTCAGCTCGACCTCGCCGTCGAGGTCGCCGCTGGACCACCGGCCCGACCGATCGACGTACGTGATCCCGCCGAGCACGTCGCCATTCTCGTCGTCGACCGCCACCAGCACGACCGCCTCGTCGGCCCGGCGGGCGACGTCGGCCAGTTCCGCCAGGTAGCCGTCCTCGTAGACGGCGCCGGGCAGCCCGGCAAACGCGTCGACCGTCAGCCGGGACAACCTCTCGACCTCGGCCGCACCGACTTCCCGCACAGACACCGTCATGCCGCCGAGCGTGCCCCGCAGTCGAGGACCGCGGCAACCAGCGGCTCCCGGTGACGGGCGGCATCGGCTCCGGCCAGGCGGTTGGCGGCCAGCAGGCCGTCGACCATGTCGGCCACGACCGCCTCCATCGGCCGCCCACGCAGCCGCACGGCGACCACCGCCGACCCGTCGGCGCGAATGCGCAGGCTGCGATCGGCCCCTGCCAGTCGGGGTGGGCTGCGGAAGCCGGGCACCGCGAGGCCCCGGGCCCGGGCCTCCGCCGCCAGGAGTCGGGCGGCGGCAGCGAAGTGAACGGCGTCGGCCGTGGCCATCGACCCAAGGATGGCAGCTGGGTACGACAACACACCCCGGAATTACCGGGCCGGGCACTCCGGGCGACCGCCAGCCCACCCCCGCTCCGCCCTGCGATTGCGGACTCACGAGGGACCGGTCAGGCTAGGCGGCATGACCGACCCCGAGGAGGGCCGCCCCGGCGGCGGTTCCGAGACACCGCCCGCCACCACGCCGCCCGGCACCGCCGCCCCCGACGCGTCTCCGGGCGCCGGCGCCACCGGCGACCCTGCGACCCCGTCCGGGCCGAGGCGGCCACCGTGCCGCCCCCGTCGCCGCCCCCGACGCCTCCTCCCCCTCCCTCGCCTTCGCCGCCGCCCGTGACGCCGCCGCCTGCGACACCACCGACCCCGCCACCGACCCCGTCTCCTACACCGGATCCGACACCGCCGCCCGCGCCTTCACCGGCCCCTGAGCCCCCGGTGACTCCCACGCCCGTGGCCAGAGCGACCACGGCCAGCGCGACCACAGCCCGCGACGCCGACGCCTCCGTCGACCCCCCGCCCCGCCGCCCGCGCCCGGCTCCCCGGTACCTCGACGAGGACGACGAGGACTACGACCTCGAGGAGTACGTCGAGATCGACGAGTTCGACGAGTTCGACGAGTTCGACGACCTGGAACCGTCGAGGTTCTCGGGCCTGTTCGTCACCGCCGGCGCCGGGCTCATCGGCGTCGTCACCCTGCAGATCCTCATGGCTCTGCTCGAGGGCATCAGCCTGGGCACCGGCGAGCGCTTCGCCGTCCCCGACGACCTCCTCCACCGACTCGGCTACGCGTTCGGCAACCTAGGCGTGTCGACCCTGTTCTTCCTGATCGCCGGCGTGGTGCTGATCATGCTCCCGCTGGCGTTCGGCGAGGGGGTCAGCGACGGGCAGTACAAGGTGGCGGTGATGGCCCTGCGAACAGCCATCGTCGTCGCCGTGGTGATCGCCCTGGGCAGCGTCCTCGCCGTCCGGGGAAGCCTTCACGAGTACACGGCCAAGGACGTGAAGGTCCCGGGCTTCGTGCGCATCCAGTTCACGAGCTTCCTGCTGTGCACGCTGGCCGCCACCGCCGTCGCCGTCCTCACCGCCGTCACCGCCCTGAAGCTGCGGGACGAGGAGAGCTGACCGCTGGGCCTGACGCCGGCCCAGAACCGGGTCCTGGTCGACCTTCTCGCCCTCGGCCAACCCCGGCCCCGCTTCGACCCTGATCTCGCCCACCAGCTCCGCCGCCGGCTGGAGCTGGCCCTGGCGCCGGCCGTCGACCGCCTCGACGTCGACGAGCTGTGGATCGACAAGCGCCAGCTGAGCCAGATCCACACCTGCGAGGCCCACTGGCAGGCCGAGCGCGACGACGACTTCCAGTGGACGGCCCGCACCGCCGAGGGCACCGTCGTCCACCGGGCCCTCCAGCTGTCGATCTCGTCCCGGGGCGAGCCCGTCGCCCTCGACCTCGTCGACTACGCCATGGAGTCGCTGGCCGAGGACGACCGCCGGTCGAGCCCGCGCCAGTGGCTCCTGACCGCCCCGCCCCTGCAGCTGGCCGACCTGCGAGGCCGGGCCCACGACACCGTCGTGAAGTTCCAGGAGTGCTGGCCGCCGCTCCAGGCGTCGTGGGCCCCTCGCACCGAGACGACGATCCGCGTGGAGCTGTGCGGCACCCGCATCGTCCTGTCCGGCAAGGTCGACCTCGTCCTCGGAGTGGCCCGTGGCGACGAGGCCCGGAGCCTCATCGTCGACCTCAAGACCGGCCGCAGCTACCCGGCCCACATGGACGACCTGCGCTTCTACGCCCTCATCCAGACCCTGCGGATCGGCGTCCCGCCCTTCCGGGTGGCCAGCTACTACCTCGACACGGCCACGTTCCACCACGAGGACGTCACCGTCGAGACGCTCGAGCTCGCCGTCCGCAGGACGATCGACGGCGTGCTCGAGATGATCGAGCTGCTGGAGACGGGCGCCGCGGGGGCCATCTCACCGGGACCGGCCTGCTCGTGGTGCCGCATCCGCACGACCTGCGACGGGCCCGCCCAGTACGAGGACGCCGCCGACCGGTTCGACTAGCGCCAGCCGTTACTCAGTCAGTCGTCGCCCAGCGAGTCGAACTGCGGCGGGTCGGGGTCACGGAACTGCCAGCGGGTCATGCTGGCCGGGAAGTCGCCCAGGTCCCAGGCGAAGACCACCGTCGGCAGCACCGCGAACAGGTTCTCGGCCGACATGGGGAAGTAACCGTCGTACTTCGGCCGGTAGGCATCCTGCAGGTCGGCGAACAGCTTGGCGCCGGGCACCGCGGTGCGGGCGGTGCCCTCGATGATGACGACCTCCTCGCCGCTGATCAGGTGGACCGCCACCGCGGGGTTGGTGCGGAGGTTCTTGCCGCCCCGCGTGGTCGGTGCTGTTTCGAAGTAGAGGACGTCGTCGACGAACGCCCCGAAGTAGGGCACCGCGTGCGGCAGGCCGTCGGGACCGGTGGTGGCCACCCAGTAGAACGACGCCGCGGCCAGGCGCTGCGAGACGTAGGACCACTCGAGCATGCCCTCCTCGCCGACAGGCACCCCGTAGTGCTCGATGTCGGGCCGGCTGCGGGTGGGCCCACTCATCGGCGGCATAGGCATCGGCGGGTCAGGAATCGGCGGCATCGCCGGCATCGACGGCATCGGGACGCTCATCGCCGCGCTGCCGTTCGCCGAATCGCCGATGGGTCGGGTGTCGTTCCGGATTGCGCCCACAGCCGAGCGACCGTAGCCGGATCGAGGGTGCCCAGGTCGAGTCCGTCGGCGACGGCAGTGCGTTCCATGTCCTCGAAACGGTCCCGGAACCGGGCGGCGGCGGCGCGCAGGGCGGCCTCCGGGTCGACCCCGCCGCGCCGGATCAGGTCCACCGCCTCGAACAGCAGTGCCCCCGCATCCTCGACCGACGAGACCGCCTGGACGCCAGCGGCGCCGGCCACCGGCTCCAGCCCCACCGACGCCGCCTTGCGCTGGACCTTGTGGGCGTAGAGCAGCGACGGCAGGTCGGGGGCGATGCCCTCCATGAGGCTCGTTCTCCCCTTCTCGGCCTGCTTGATGCGCTCCCAGTTCTGCATGACCTGGCCGGCGGTGTCGGCCTGCACCTCGCCGAACACGTGGGGATGGCGGTGGACGAGCTTGTCGTGGATGCCCCGCGCCACGTCGGCGAGGGTGAACTTGCCCTCCTCGGCGGCCAGGGTGGCGTGGAACACCACCTGGAACAGCAGGTCGCCCAGCTCCTCCTCGAGGTGGCCGTAGCCGTCGCCGCTGGCTGCATCGAGCTCGCCGCCTGGGTTGAGGGAATTGATCGCCTCCAGCACCTCGTACGTCTCTTCCAACAGGTGCCGGGTGAGGGTGGCGTGGGTCTGCTCCCGGTCCCACGGGCAGCGTTCCCGCAGCGTGCGCACCAGCTCGGCGAAGCGGGCCACCTCGGCGGCGACGGGGGCGGCCAGCACCGGCACGTACAGCGACGTCAGGTGGTCGGGCTCCACCTCCCGGTCTAGATCGTCCCAGGCCACGGTGCGCACCGACTCGTCGGGCAGGCCCAGGCGGGACAGGACGACCACCTCGGGCGGCGGAGGGCCGTCGACCGAGAGCTTGATCTCCGACAGCACGTGGCGGGAGTCGCACTGGGCCACCAGCAGGGGCCCTCGCTCGCCCGCCGCCTCCACCGCGAACCGGTGCCCGTCGACGAGGCGGACGCCGGCCGCCACCGGGTCGACCCGGAGCCGGGCCCACGCCAGGTCGGTGAACGACAGCCCGGCCACCAGCTCGACGTCGACCCGCTCGTCGGCCAGCAGTAGCTCGACCGTCCGCTCGGCCACCAGCGGTGAGCCGGGGACGGCGTAGAGCACCTCGGCCGCCTCAGCAAGCGCCGCCTCGACCAGGGCGTCCACGATCCCGCCGTAGACGTCGTCGAGCGAGGTCGCCGACTCGTACAGGGCGTCAAAGCTGACGGCGGGCTCGACCGCGGCAGCGGCCGGGTGGCGGGTGGTCCGGAGGAACCGCCGGGGGATTCGCCCGATGGCAGAGGTGGCGGCCGCGGTGAGCTGCTCGGGCCCGGCGGGACCGAGCCCCACCACGACTACGCGCCGCATCCGCGCCGAGGGGCCGACGGCGGCGATCAGGGGTTCGGCTGGCCGGTGTCGGGTTGGCCGGAGCCCGGCTGGTCGGCGCTGGGGACGGTGGTGGGCGCGTTGCTCTGGGGCGGCACGACCCCCGGCAGGTTCCCCGTCTTGCGGAACGTCCCGAACTTGGGGTTGATCTCGACCTTTGAGCCCTGCACGATCTTGGAGAGCTCGGCGACAACCAGGTCGTCGCCCGCTTCGATGGCGCTCCGGCGCGCGCTGTCGGCGACCTGCTCGAACGGCGCCACGTTCCGCGACCCGACCTTGACGATGTAGAAGCCGGACTCGGTCTGGAGCGGCGCGCCCAGCTCCCCCACCGGCTGGGTGAACGTCGCCAGGATGACCTCGTTGGGGAGCCCCGAACGGGAGACGTCGCAGCCCAGGTCCCCGCCCTTGGCCGCCGTCTCCGGGTGCTTGGACTCGGCGGTGGCCACCGCCGCGAAGTCCTCACCTGCGGCGATGCGATCGCGCACGGCCGTCGCCGCCTCCGCGGTGGGAACGGCGATGACGGCGGCACAGGGGGTTGCGTACTCGTTGGGGTTGGCGTCGTAGAAGGCCCGGGCCGCCTGGTCCCCCGAGGTCGCCCCGGCGACCGCGAGGGTCAGCACGTCGAGCTCCGCCTGCCGGCGCACCAGGTCGTCCTGGAACGACTTGGGGAAGGCGCCGAACACCGAGTCGCCCAGCTCGCCGATCCGTTCGGTGACCACGGCCCGGGCCGCGGCCAGGTCGGCATCGGTGGCGGTCAGCTTGCGGTTCTTCAGCTCGTTGCCGATGACGGCGTAGTAGATGTGGCGGGTGAGGGCGAGGGCGGTGAAGGTGGAGTCGAACGTCCCCTGCCCTGTGCCCCTGACCGGCTGCTGGCTCTCGACCGCCTGCACGTAGGTCTCGTTGGCTGCGACCGTCCGCAGCTCGTCCAGGAGCTGGTCCTGGCTGATGGTCATGTCGTTGACCTTGGCCGCGTACGTGCCGGGCCCACAGGCGGAGGCGAGGAGGACAGCGAGGCCGACGGCGGCCGCGACAAATGCGCTTCGGAACGTTTTCACGGTGCCACCGATGCTACTGGCGCAGCTTCGGCGGGGACCAACGCCCTCAGCAGGTCGACGACCGCGGTCACCGGTTCGAGGCCGCGGCGCAGCGGGACGACGAGCTGGCCGATCTCGGGCTTGTAGACGGCCTCCCTGGCCAGCCGCTGCAGGCGGATCTGCTGGCTGGTGCGCAGCTCGATGGGGGTGATCCGGGCGGTGCCCCTGGCCACGGTCACCTCCCGGACGCCGGTGCGGGAACACTCGGCCCGCAGGGTGGCCACCGCCAGCAGCGCCTCCGCCGGGGGCGGCAGGGGGCCGTAGCGGTCGACCCACTCGGCCCTGATGTCGTCGACCTCGGCCTGACTGGTGACCACCGCCAGCCGCCGGTAGGCCTCGAGCCGCTGCTCGCCGCCGGTGACGTAGTCGGGCGGCAGGTTGGCCACCACGGGGATGTCGATGCGGATCTCGGCCGGCTCCCGCACCTCCTCGCCCTTGAGCTCGGCCACCGCCTCGCTCACCATCTGCACGTAGAGGTCGTAGCCGACGGCGGCGATGTGGCCCGACTGGTTGGCCCCCAGCAGGTTGCCGGCGCCCCGGATCTCCAGGTCGCGCATGGCGATCTTGAACCCCGACCCCGAGCTCGGTGTGCTCGCCGATCGTCTTCAGCCGCTCGTACGCCGTCTCCGACAGGCTGCGCTCCGGCGGGAAGAAGAGGTAGGCGTAGGCCCGCTGGCCGGCCCGGCCCACCCGGCCCCGCAGCTGGTGGAGCTGGCCCAGCCCCATCAGATCGGCGCGGTCGACGACGAGCGTGTTGACCGTCGGCATATCGATGCCCGACTCGATGATCGTCGTGCACACGAGCACGTCGTACTGGCCCTCCCAGAAGTCGAGGACCGCCCGCTCCAGCTGGGCCTCGTCCATCTGGCCGTGGGCCACCGCCACCCGGGCCTCCGGCACCAGGTCGCGCAGCCGGGCCGCCACCCTCTCGATGTCCTGCACCCGGTTGTGGACGAAGAACACCTGGCCCTCCCGCAGCAGCTCCCGACGCAGGGACTCGGCCACCGCCCGCTCGTCGTAGGGGCCGACGTAGGTGAGGATCGGCTGGCGCTCGGCCGGCGCGGTGTTGAGCAGGGTGAGGTCGCGGATGCCGGTGAGGCTCATCTCCAAGGTCCGGGGGATCGGCGTGGCCGTCAGGGTGAGCACGTCGACGTTGGTCCGCAGCCGCTTGATCGCCTCCTTGTGGGTGACGCCGAACCGCTGCTCCTCGTCGACGACGAGCAGGCCCAGGTCCTTGAAGGCGATGTCGGCCGACAGGAGCCGGTGGGTGCCGATGACGACGTCGACCGACCCGTCGGCCAGGCCCTCGACCACCTTGTTGGCCTGCCCGGGGGTGAGGAACCTGGAGAGGACCTCGACCCGCACCGGGTACCCGGCGTACCGGTCGGAGAACGTGCCGAAGTGCTGCTGGGCCAGCAGCGTGGTCGGGACGAGCACCGCCACCTGCTTGCCGTCCTGGACCGCCTTGAACGCGGCCCGGATGGCCACCTCGGTCTTGCCGAAGCCCACGTCGCCGCACACCAGGCGGTCCATGGGCCGGTCCTCGGACATGTCGGCCTTCACGTCGTTGATGGCCTTGAGCTGGTCGGGCGTCTCCTGGTAGGGGAACGCCTCCTCCAGCTCCCGCTGCCACGGGGTGTCGTCGGGGAAGGCGTGGCCGACGCTGGCCACCCGCTTGCGGTAGAGGGCGACGAGCTCCTCGGCGATGTCGCGGACCGCGGAGCGCACCTTCGACTTGGTGCGCTGCCACTCCGAGCCGCCCAGCCGGTTGAGTGTCGGCGTGTCGCCGCCGGTGTAGTGGCGGACGGCGTCGATCTGGTCGGACGGGACGTACAGCTTGTCGCCGCCCCGGTACTCGAGCAGGAGGTAGTCGCGCTCGGCCCCGCCCAGGGCTCGCGTCACCATCCCGCCGTACTTGGCCACCCCGTGCTGGTGGTGGACGACGTAATCGCCGGGGTTCAGGTCGTCGAAGAAGCCCTGGGCGTCGCTGCGCTTGGGACGGGGACGGCGATGGGCGCGGCGACGCCCGGTGACGTCGCTCTCGACGAGGACGGCCAGCTTGATCTCGGGCAGGATGAAGCCCCGCTCCAGGGACTGGACGGTGATCCGGCTGCCTTTTCCTTCATTGGTGACCGGCAGGGACACCCCACCCTCGGACAGCAGCGCGGCCAGGCGGGCGGCCGACCCCCTGCCGTCGGCGGCGACCACGACTTCGTAGCCACGGGTCACCAGGTCGGCGACCTGGCGGGCCAGCCGGCCGGCGTCGCCCATCACCGGGTCCCAGCCCCGGGCCTCGATGGCGGTGACGTCGGGGCCCTCGGCGGTCGACGTGACGGTCCAGGCGGGGGCCTTGGTGTGGGCCAGCAGACGGTCGAAGGGCAGGTGGAGCCGGGGCCACTCCGACTTGCCGCCTGCCGCTGAGCCCGATGTCGATGCTCGTGCGCCCCATGTGGTGGCCAGGCTGTCGGCCAGCGAAGCCTCCTCGGCCATCAGGTCGGCGCCCCTGTCCCGCATGCGGCGGGGCTCGGCGAGGAGCACGAGGGCGTCGGGCCCCAGCAGGTCGAACAGGACGTGCTCGCCGCCGGTGAGCCACGGCAGCCACGACTCCATCCCCTCGAAGACCGCCCCCTCGGCCAGGCGCTCCCACTGCTCCCGGCCCCAGGGCTCGACGCCCACGAGCTCGGCCGCCCGGGCCCGCACCTCGTCGGTGGGCAGCAGCTCCCGGCTCGGGAACAGCTCGACGCACGCCAGGTCGTGGGTGGAGCGCTGGTCGCCGACGGAGAACCCGGTGAGGCGGTCGACCTCGTCGCCCCAGAGGTCGATGCGGACGGGGGCGTCGGCGGTCGACGGGAACACGTCGACGATCGACCCTCGGCGGGCAACCTGTCCCCGGTGCTCGACCTGCACCTCCCGCCGGTACCCGGCCGCCACCAGGCGTTCCACCAGGTCGACCGGGTCGAGGCGGTCGCCGGGGCGGACGGTGACCGGCTCGACCTCCTCGACGTGGCGCCGAGGCGTTGCATGAGCGAACGCACCGGTGCCACCAGCACCCTCGGGCTTTTCTTCGGGTCCTTGAGGCGCCACATGGCCCGCAGCCGCCGGCCCATCGTCTCCACGCTGGGGCTGACCCGCTCGAAGGGCAGCGTCTCCCACGCCGGGAAGAGGTCGACCTCGCCCGCGCCCAGGAACGCCTCGAGGTCGTGGACCAGCCGCTCGGCCTGGGGCGTGGTCGGCACGGCCACCACCAGCGGGTGTCGCCCCGACAGATGGCTCAGCCCGGCGACCACGTAGGCGAGGGCGGGCTCCGGCACGGCCAGCACGGCCGAGGATGCCCCGGCCAGCCCGGAGAGGCCCGGGTGGTGGCGCAGCCGGGAGGGAAGGTCGCGCACGCTCAGTGGTGCACCATCGCTTCGGATGGTGCACCACTGGATGGTGACATCCGGCCTCCGGCCGGACGAAGCGCGCCAGATTGGTTCGCTCGCCGTTGGCTCGCTCACGAGGCACCCAGCCGATTGTTCACGGCATCGAGCGTACGGCCGGTGGCGCGCTACTCCGACGGCGGTGCGGACCGGCCTGCCACCGCTATCCGGAGGGCAGGTCCTCGGTCCGGCGGACGGCAAGGTCACGACGGCGACGTGCCCGCTCCAGGGCGGCGTCGACACCGGGCAGCCCCGATCCGAGCGATTCGAGGGCCACCTCTCCCGCCGGGCCGGCTCCGGCCGCGGCGCCCTGGGTCTCGGCGAGCTGGCGGGCGGCGCGCTCGAGGTCGAGCCGCAGCCTCCCGACCGACCGCTCGAGCGACTCGAGGCGTTCGACCGACGCGGCGACGAGAGCGTCACGGTCGTTGATCACCTCGGCCAGCCGATCGAGCTCCGTGTAGATGCCGGCGACGTCGTCGGGCAGCGACGACTCGTCCTCGTCGTCCTCCGCCAGCGCGTCGAGGTGCTCCTCCACGAAGCGCTCGACCTGCTGGACGACGAGGCGCTCCACCGCGGCGGGCAGCGCGTCGATCCGCTCCGACTCGGCCCTGTGTGCCCGGGCCAGGGCGATCACGCCCCGCTTGAGCGTCGGGACCTCGTCGACACCCGACTCCATGCGGGCCAAGCGGGCCTCGATCTCGTCGAGGCGGGACCGGGCGGCTCGGTCGACCTGTGGAGCCGGCGAAGGCGGTGGCGGTGGCGGTGGCAGTGGGCCGTTCCGGACTTTGTTGCTCAGCACCCGCTCGAGGAGATCCTCGCCGTTGTCCGCCAAGGCGTCACGCGCCATGGGCGCCTGCACCCGGGCCCGTTCCCACCGCGAGTCATACGCCCTCCCCCAGTCGTGACACGCCTACCAGCGCCCGCCCACGACCGGTTCCTCGATCACGGCACGGGATGTCCTGCACACATGAAGCAGCTTGGGGAAGCGACTGGCCGGCCCGAGAGTGACGAGGCGATGAGCGGGATGCCAGTGCCCGGGACGCTACTCGGGCCCGAGATTGGGGGCAACGGCAAGGTCCCCATAGTGGGCCGGCGGCACGGCGCCGGCTCAGGCGGGCGGCGGCGGTGCGGTGTTGAACCGGTTCATGGCCGGCCCGGCTCCCTCCTGGAACACCAGCTCGACAGCGTCGGCCGCCTCCTGGACCGCCACGTCGAGCTCGGCGCGGGCCGCCTTACCCGGCCGGCGCAGCACGAAGTCGGCTCCGGCCTGCCGGCCCGGCGGCTTGCCGATCCCGATGCGCACCCTGACGAAGTCGCCGGAGTGGAGGTGGGACTTGATCGACTCGAGCCCGTTGTGTCCGGCCGTGCCCCCGCCCACCTTCACCTTCACCCGGCCCATCGGCAGGTCGAGCTCGTCGTGAACGACAACGAGACGGCTCAGGTCCTCGACCCCGTAGCGCCGCACCAGCCGGGTGACGGACTCCCCGGAAAGGTTTACGTAGGTCTGCGGGTAGGCGACGACAAGGAACCGTCCGTCGACCCTGAGCTCGCCGACCTGCGCCTTCTCCCGCCCCTTGCGCAGGGCGCCGCCGTGGCGATCGGCCAGCAGCGCGACGACCTCGGCGCCCAGGTTGTGGCGGGTGCCCTCGTACTCCGGTCCGGGGTTGCCGAGGCCGACGACGAGGAGGTCGGCGGCCTCGCCCGTTCTCGGCTCGCCCGCTCCAGGCGACAGGGCCTAGCCCTCGGTGTCGGTGTCGCCCTCCACGGCCTCTTCCTCGGCCTCGACCTCTTCCTCGGCCTCGCGCCTGGACGCCTGGGCCAGGACGACGGGGTCCTCGGGGTCGAGGTCGGTGGTGACGCCTGCGGGCAGGTTGAGGTCGGAGACCCGGATGGCGTCGCCGATGACCAGGCCGGAGATGTCGACCTCGACGGAGTTCGGGATGTCGGCCGGGAGGGCGTGCACGGTGAGCTCGAACAGCTGCTGCTCGACCAGCCCGTCGGCCCGTTCGACTTCCAACGCCTCGCCCACCAGACGAATCGGCACCTCGACGCTGACGACCTCGTCACGACGGACGATCACGAAGTCGACGTGGGACACGGTGCCCTTCAGCGGGTCACGCTGCAGCTGCCGGGCCATGGCCAGGTGGCGGGTGCCGTCGACCTCCAGGGCGATGAGGGCGTTGAGCCCGGCCTCCTGGGCCAGGGCTGCTCGCAGAGCCTTGCGGTCGACCGCCAGGCTCTGGGGCGCGATGCCGTGGCCGTACAGGATCCCGGGCACCTTTCCCTCGGCCCGCAACCGCCGCGATGGCCTGGTTCCGGTGGACCGACCGACTTCTGCGTCTAGCGCTACCTCTGCCATGAGCGGACCAGTCTAGGCGCCGGCCGTCATCGGGCCGAACAGGCCGGCCCGAACAGCGAGTCGAGAAGGTCCCGACCCTCGGCGGGCGCGGTCACGTCCAGCCACACGCCGCCGGCCTCGACGGTGAGGGCGAACGAGAAGAAGGCGCAGCAGTCGACCTCCCGCACCGCCAGCTCGGCGGCCCGGGCGGCGATGGCAGGGTCCTGGGGCAGGCGCACGCGGCCCCCGGCCGGCGTCCGCTCCCGTTCGACGCCTCGCCCGAGCAGCTCCACCCATGCCGACGAGCGGTCGGAGGCGTCGACGGGCGACAGCGTGCAGGTGGCAGGGGCCGCCAGCGGGGGCGATGGCCGGAGTTCGGCGTCGCAGCCGCAACCCGGACCGCACCGCACCGCCGGCTCGACCGCGTCGAGGGTGGCCCGCAGGTGGTCGAGCTGGGCGGCGAAGGCCGACAGGTCGGCGACCCGGCTCCGGACCTCGGTCGCCTTGCCGTCGAGCACCTCGCGCAGGCGCCCCTGGACCGTCGAGCAGGGCCCGTCGGCCCACAGGCCCACCAGCCCGGCGATGTCGTCGAGCGCCAGGCCCATGGTCTTGGCCCAGGCGATGAACCGGAGGCGCTCCAGCGCCTCGTCGTCGTACACCCGGTAGCCGGCGTCGGTGCGATCCGGCTCGGGCAGCAGCCCGACCGTCTCGTAGTAGCGCAGCGTCGAGGAGCTGAACCCGCTGCGACGGGCCAGCTCCGAGATCCGGTACTCCATGCCTGGACCATAAACCTTCGAGTCGACTTGAAGGTCAAGCCCCCGGTCTCAGTGCTGGCCTAGGAGCTGGGGGGACCGTAGGCGGCGAGGAAGGTGCGGACGCCGTCGTCGGCCCACTTGTCGACGTCCGCCGGGTCGGGAGGACCAGAATGCTCGTCGACGACGCGCCGGCACCCGGCGGGGGCTGGCCCTGAGGTCTCGGCCCGATCAGCTCGGGGTGGGGTGCAGCATGCGGTGGGCGCCGACCACCGTCGCCGCCTTGGCGACCGGCTGGTCCGCACACCGGTCGGCGATGCCGGCCTGGAACTCCCGGAAGCTGGGCAGATCGGCCAGCGACACCGAACCCGGGGTGTCCTCCTCCACCACGACGTGGACGAATGTCACGCCGTCGTCGAGCCGGAAGCTGGCGTAGGCGAAGCCGGTGGCATCCAGCTCGTCCAGCTCCGCGAACACCCTCTCGACCAGGTCCTCGTTCTCGTCCGCCCGTTCGGGCTTCGTCCTGTAGCGCACGACGACGGCGGGCATCACGGCCTCCTCGGTCGGGTGCCTCTATGACGCAGCGGCCGGCGGGAACTCATCGGCCCCCGCCGGCCCGGCTGCTCACATCCCCGACGCCGGACGCCTCAGCTCGAGGAATCCGTCGCCGGCATGGCCGCGTTGGGAGCGACGAGCTTGAACTGGGCGCCAGTGGGGTCAGCGGCGGTGGCGAGGCGGCCGTAGGGCGTGTCCTCGGCGGGCACCACGATCGAGCCACCGAGCTCGACGATCTTGGCCAGGGCGGCGTCGGCGTCGTCGACGCCGAAGTACACCGACCAGTGGGCCGGGACGACCTCGGGCAGGAAGCCGGAGGCGTCCATGATCCCCGCCCGCATGCCGTCGCCGTCGGCCAGCACCGTGTAGCGGAACTCCGGCTCGTCGCTCATGGAGCGGGTCTCCCAGCGGAACACGTCGCGGTAGTAGGCGACTGCCCCGTCGTAGTCCCGGGTGAACAGCTCGAACCAGCTCGGCGTGCCGGTCTCGCCGTGGAGGCCGAAGCCCTGGTGGCGACCGGGCTGCCAGACGCCGATCGCCGCCCCGCCGGCGTCGCCGAGGACCGCCATCGTGCCCAGGTCGACGACGTCCATCGGCTCGACATAGACCTGGCCGCCGTTGGCAGTAGCGGCCTCGGCGGTCTTCCGGGCGTCGTCGGACGTCAGATAGACCGACCACACGTCGGGCATCTCCGATCCCGGCTGTTGCGACATGCACCCGGCCACCAGCACGCCGTCCTTGCTGAAGTTGAAGTAGCCGCCGAACTCCTCGGCGGGTTGGTCGGCGGTCCATCCGAACAGCTCGGAGTAGAAGGCGCGGCTGCGGTCGGTGTCGGAGGTCATGAGGTCGACCCAGCAGGGCGCCCCGGTGGGAAAGGACTCTGTTGCCGGCATGGTGGCTCCTTCGGTGAGAACGGGATGTCACCAGTTCGACGCCGGTGAGGCCCGGAACTGATCGGCCCAACAGCTGTTCAGCTGAGGTTGTCGCCCCCGAAGATGTCCGACACCGAGAGGTCCTCGAACACCGCGTCGATGGCGTCGGCGATGATCTTGGCCACCGAGAGGACCTCGATCTTGTCGATCCGGCGGTCCTGGTCCAGGGGGAGGGTGTCGGTGACGACGACCTTCGAGATCCGTGAGTTCTTCAGTCGGTCGAGGGCCGGGTCGGACAGCACCCCGTGGGTGGCCATGGCGTAGACCTCGGACGCCCCGTGGGCGAGGAGCTGGTCGGCGGCCGCGCAGACGGTGCCGGCGGTGTCGATCATGTCGTCGACGAGCACGCACTCCCGGCCGGCAACATCGCCGACCACCTGGAGGGCCTCGACGTTGTTGGACGAGTCGCGCACCCGGCGCTTGTGGACGATGGCCAGGTCGGCGTGGACGTGCTGGGCGAACCGCTCGGCCACCTTCACCCGGCCGGCGTCGGGCGAGACGATGACCACGTTGTCGCCCAGGTTCGTCGACACCCAGTCGGTGAGCACCGGCATGGCGGTCAGGTGGTCGACGGGGACGTCGAAGAACCCCTGGATCTGCCCCGAGTGCAGGTCGACGCTGACGACCCGGTTGACCCCCGCCGTCATCAGCATGTCGGCGACAAGCTTGGCCGTGATCGGCTCCCGGCCGGCGGCCTTGCGGTCCTGGCGGGAGTACCCGTAGAAGGGGCAGACGGCGGTGATCCGCTTGGCCGACGCCCGCTTGGCGGCGTCGATCATGATCAGCTGCTCCATGATCGTGTCGTTCACCGGCCCGCAGTGGGTCTGGATGATGAACGCGTCGGACCCTCGTATCGACTCGCCGAAGCGGCAGTGGATCTCGCCGTTGGCGAACTGGGAGAGGTTGGCCTCGCCGAGCTCGACGTCGAGGTGGGCGGCGATGTCGCGGGCCAGGTCGGGGTGGGAACGCCCGGCGAACAGCTGCAATCGCTTCTTCGGGATCAGCTCCATGCGGCTCCCCGAGCGACGAGTACCGTCATCTGGCGCCTGGTCAGACGCCGTCGTCGTCGCTTCCCCGGGAAGTGTAGAACGGACCAGTGGTCACCCCGTCGGGTATATGGGTGCCCGCGCCGAGCGCGGCGAAGGGCCCGACCCTGGCTCCCGCGCCGATGTCGGCGTCGTGGCCCACCGTCTGCTCCACGGTGGCGCCCTCGCCCACCATGCAGTCGGCGAGGTGCACGTCGGGACCGAGGCGGGCGCCGGCGGCCACGACGGTACGGCCCTGCAGGATGGTGCCGGGGAAGATGGTGACGTCGGGCGCAAGGCGGACGTAGGTGTCGACGTAGGTGCGCTCCGGGTCGATCATCCTGACGCCGGCCTTCATCCACCGCTCGTTGATGCGCCGGCGCAGCTCGGACTCGGCGCCCGCCAACTGAGCCCCGTCGTTGACCCCGATCGCCTCCGACGGGTCGTCGGCCAGCACCGAGATCACCTTGTGGCCGGCGTCGTGGAGCACCGCCACCACGTCGGTGAGGTAGTACTCGCCCTTGGCGTTGTCGGGGCTGATCCTGCGAAGGGCCGGTGCCAGGAGGCTCCGCCGGAAGCAGTAGATGGAGGTGCCGACCTCGTCGATGGCCCGCTCGGCCTCGGTGGCGTCGAGCTCCTCGACGATGCGGGCCACCCTGCCGTCCTTGCCGCGCACGATGCGGCCCATGCCGGTGGGGTCGTAGAGCCGGGCGGTGAGCAGGGTGGCGGCGGCGTCCTGCTCCCGGTGCTCGGCCACCAGGTGCCCGAGGGTGGCGGGCCGGACCAGCGGGCTGTCGCTCGGCAGGACCACGATGTCGCCGTCGTCCATGTCGTCGTCAGGAAAGGCGGTGAGAGCCACCGAAAGGGCATCACCGGTGCCCCTGGGGGCGTGCTGCTCGACGTCGTCGATGACGAGGTCGGGCGGGCCGTGCTCCTGCAGCGTCTTGATGATCCGCTCCGCCCCCCGTCCCACGACCACGACGGCCCGGTCGACGTAGAGCTCGGACAGAGCGTCGAGCACGTGCAGCAGCATCGGGCGCCCGCAGAGGGGGTGGAGGGGCTTCGGCAGCGACGACCGCATCCGCGTCCCGTGCCCGGCGGCCATCACCACGGCGGACAGCGGTCGACGTCTCACGTCCCTGTTCTATCTGAATCCCAGGGTGCTCGGGCCGAATCCCAGGGTGCTCGGGCTCGGGGACGAGGACTCGAACCTCGACTTAGGACTCCAAAGGACCTCGTGCTTGCCGCTTACACCATCCCCGATCACTGCCCCCACGCTACCGGTCGCCACTTTCCGTTAGTCTGACCCCCACTCATGGGTTCCCTGATCAAGAAGCGCCGCAAGCGGATGCGCAAGAAGAAGCACAAGAAGATGCTGAAGGCCACCCGCTGGCAGCGTCGGGCCGGCAAGTAGCACCCAGCCGCCGGATCAGCTCTCCGTAGGGGAACCGGCCGACGGGGAGGCCGACTTCGGAGAGGCCGCGGCCAGCCTGGCCCAGTCGTCAAGGTCGAGCTCCTCGGCCCGGGCCTCGGGCCGCACGCCGGCCGCTGCGAACGCCTCGGGCTCCACCAGCGACGCCAGCGAGCGCCGCAGCATCTTCCGCCGCTGGCCGAACCCGGCTGCTACCAGCCGGAACAGCCGCGTCGTGTCGACGGTGCCCGCCACCGCGGGACTGTCCCGCCGCACGATCTCTACCAGCGACGACTCCACCTTCGGCTGGGGCAGGAACACCGTCGGCGGCACCGAGCCCACGATGCCGGCCCTCGCCCAGTAGGCGACCTTCACCGAAACCGCTCCGTAGGCGTCGTCCCCGGCGCCGGCAACCAGCCGCTGGGCCACCTCGCGCTGCACCATCACCAGCATGCGGGTGATGGCCGGGACCCGGTCGAGCAGCTCGGCCACCATCGGTGTGGCCACGTTGTAGGGGAGGTTGGCAACGAGCACCCAGGGGCCGGCCCCCAGGAGGGCATCCCAGTCGAGCGTCAGGGCGTCGCCCTCCACCACCGTCACGCCCACCGGCTCCACCACCGAGCGCAGGGCCGTCACCAGGCCACGATCGACCTCGACCGCTGTCACCGCCGCTCCCGTCTCGGCCAGGGCCAGGGTGAGCGAGCCCAGGCCGGCGCCGATCTCCACCACCCTGTCGTCGGGACCGACCCGCGCCAGGCGGGCGATGCGGCGGACGGTGTTCGGGTCGATGACGAAGTTCTGGCCTCGTGCCTTGCTCGGGCGAAGACCACGCTCGTCCAGCAGCCTCCGGACGTCGGCGGAGGAGAGCGTCACCCCGAGAGTCTGACGCCTCCGGCTCTCAGGACCACTCGAGCTTCACCTCGGTGAGACCGGTGCCGAGCGATGCGATCCCCTCGAACATGTCGTCGGAGAGGTCGATGACCCGGCCGGGCCGAACGGGGCCGGTCGGCGACCCTGCACGTCACGGTGGCGCCGGTGGACATCCTGGTCACCTTCACCATCGTCCCGAACGGGAGCGTCTTGTGGGCGCACGTGCCCGCAGGTGCGCCGTACCAGGAGGCGACGCCATGCTCGGAGTTCGTCAGCGCGTTGACCGCCGCCGCCACGGCCGGGATCGGGGCGATAGGCGGCACCGGGACGATGCCCAGCAGGGGCGCGATCGTCGTGGTCGTGGACACGACGATCGGCGCGGCAGTCGTCGGCACCTCGACGGGTGCGACCGTGGTGACCGGAGCGGCCACGGTGGTCGGCGGGAGCGTGACGCCGGGAGCCTGGGGAATCTCGGCCATCGCCTCTTCGGCCAGGGTCTTCAGCGAGATCGTGAGGTCGGCGGTGACCGACTTCACCACCGCGTGGGCGGCGCCCGATCCGCCCGGCGCCGGCGGGGAGGTGGCGGGGCCCTTGGCGCTGATCGTCTCCAGCGGCGCGTCCGACTCGGGGCTCGGGGCGTTGCGCAGGTAGATGACGCCGACCAGGACGATCACTCCGCAGATGGCGAAGAGCTGTCCCGGACGTGCGATAGCGCCTCCCGGCGATGCCTTCAGGTGACCCCCACCTTTTGGTTCTCAGTCCGCCGCCAGACCGTTGCTCGCCTTCGTCCCCCCACTTCAAGGGGCGACCGGAGGACCATAAAAGCCGCTGTTTTGCGAGCACAAGCTCACTCAGAGTGGTCGAACCCGAACACCACTGTGGCGTTGGCCCACGTGCGACGCTCGATTTCGTCCACCGCCACACCCCGGGTGGCGGCGATGGCGGCGCCGACGAGGGGCACGAACGCCGGCTCGTTCTGCCGCCCGCGGTGGGGAACGGGGGCCAGGTAGGGAGCGTCGGTCTCGACCAGCAGGCGATCGAGGGGGGTCATCGCCGCCGCCGCCCGCAGGTCGTCGGCCTTCTTGAACGTGACGATCCCGCTGAACGACAGGTAGGCGCCGACGTCAAGGGCCCGGCGGGCCTCGTCGGGCCCACCGGAGAAGCAGTGGAAGATCGTCCTGTCCACCCCGCCGGTCGAGCGCAGGATGTCGAAGGTGTCGTCCCACGCCTCCCGCGTGTGGATGACGAGGGCCAGGCCCCGGGCCCTGGCCAGCTCGATCTGGGCCGCGAACGCCTCCCGCTGCGCCGGCCGCGGCGAGTGGTCGTAGTGGTAGTCGAGCCCGCACTCCCCCACCGCCACGACCCGCCCGGCTGCGCCGGAACCCGGTCCCGGATCGTCGAGCAGCCCGACGATGCTGTCTACGCCGTTCTTGGCGTCGTGGGGGTGGAGGCCCACGGTGGCCCAGACGCGGTCGGGGTGGCTGCGGGCGACGTCGATGGCCGCGGCCGACAGGGCGGCGTCGGTGCCGATGCAGACCATCCGGGCCACACCCGCTTCCTCGGCCCGCTCCAGCCACCCGTCGGGGACGCTTTCGAACTGCAGGTGGCAGTGGCTGTCACACCACACGGGCACACCACATTCAGGCACACCACATGGCAGAAGGCGGTGCTACTTCCGGCGGGGGAAGAGCGGGGCCCTTCTCCACCGGCAGCCCGCCGGGGTAGCCGCCCCACGCGGCGGCGTCGGGCAGGCGCTGGTCGGCCGGCGAGCCGGGCAGGCCCAGGCGCCGCCAGATCTCGGTGCTCGACGTCGGGATGGCGGGCCAGGCCAGGAGGGCGACGATTCGCAGCGCCTCGAGGGCGTCGCCGAGCACGGCGTCGACCTCGGCGCCGGGTCCGACTTCCACGGCTCGGCCGCCTCGAGGTGGGCGTTGGTGTCCCGGATCAGCCGCCAGGTGGCGTCGAGCGCCTCCGACGGCGCGAACCGGTCCCACGCCTCGGCGGTGGCCGCGTAGGCGGCGGCGGCCGGCCCCGCGAGGGCGGCGTCGGGTCGCGGCGGGGGGCCGATGCCGCCGCACTTCGACGTCACCACGGTGGCCACCCGGGACAGCAGGTTGCCCAGGTTGTTGGCCAGGTCGGAGTTGTAGCGGGCGACGAGCCCCTCGCCGGAGAAGTCGCCGTCGAGGCCGAAGGGGGTCTCCCGCAGGAAGTGGTAGCGGACCGGGTCGACCCCGTACTCGTCGACGACCTCCTGGGGGCTGATCTGGTTCAGCTTGGTCTTGGAGATCTTCTCGCCGCTGAGCAGCAGGAAGCCGTGGGCCGCGACCTGCCGCGGCGGCTCCAGCCCGGCCGCGATCAGCATGGCCGGCCAGAAGACGGCGTGGAAGCGGATGATGTCCTTGCCGATCAGGTGGCAGTCGGCCGGCCACCAGTGCTCGAAGCCTGAGCCCGGAGAGACGGTCGCATCGTCGTCGCCGTAGCCGGCGGCGGTGATGTAGTTGGGCAGGGCGTCGAACCACACCCACGCCACCGACTCCGGGTCCCACGGCAGCGGGACGCCCCAGTTGAAGGCGCTGCGACTGATGGAGAGGTCCCGGAGGCCGGAGCGGATGAACGCCAGCACCTCGTTGCGGCGGCCGGCGGGGATGACCGCGTCGGGGTGCTCGTCGTACCAGTCGAGCAGCCGCTGCTGGTAGCGGGACAGCCGGAAGAACCAGTTCTCCTCCTTGACCCACTCCACCGGCCGGCCGTGGACCGGGCAGTTGCCGTCGACCAGGTCGTCCTCGGTGTAATAGGCCTCGCAGCTCACGCAGTAGAGGCCCTCGTAGGTGTCGCGCTCGATGTCACCGTTGTCGTAGACCGCCTGCAGGAACTTCTGCACGGCGCGGGCGTGGCGCTCCTCGGTGGTGCGGATGAAGTCGTCGTAGTCGACGTGCAGCAGGTCGGCCGCCTCGCGAAACCGCAGGCTGTTGCGGTCGGCGAGGGCTTGGGGCTCGATGCCCTGGGCCTCGGCCGCCTGCTTGTTCTTCAGCCCGTACTCGTCGGTGCCGGTGACGAAGCGCACGTCGTCGCCGAGGAGACGGTGCCAGCGGGCCACGGCGTCGCCGACGACCACCTCGTAGGCGTGGCCGATGTGGGGCGCGTCGTTGACGTACATGATCGCCGTCGTCAGGTAGTACTTGGCCACCTGCTCAGGCTACCGACGCGCCGCGGCGTCCACGTCGGATTGCATGCGCCCTTGCGCCGTCGATCTCGGGCCCACCGCGATTTCGTGTATATCCGCGAGGGGCAGGGGTCGGGCGGAGGACTTGGACCTCAGTCGCTGTCGGCGTCCGCCTGCGGGAACCACGCCGCGAGGAGCTCCCACCAGGTGGCGACGTCGGACGGCCAGGTGAAATCGGGCACCGTCGGGAGCGCGGGCTGAGACTGGGACCCGTACTGGGACCCGTACTGGGGCCCGGGTAGGGGCGGGAGGGGCGGCGAGTCGGACGGCTCGGACGGCTCCGTCTCCTGCTGCGACGGCCCTGATTCGTCGCTTACCTGCGGTGGCTCGGATTCGTCGGTCACCTGCGGCGGCACCGACTGGGCGGCCGCTTCCAGTGCGGCTGCGATCTGGTCGAGTTGATCGCCGAACCCGAGGTCGACGCCGTCGGGGAACCACGAGGAGAGGTCGAACGAGTCGGCCAGGGAGGGATCGTCGGCCGGCGCCTCCTCGGCCGGAACGTCGATCGGCGGCACTGGGAGCTCGTCGTCCGGGCCATCGACGGGCGGCACCGTGAAGTCGTCGTGCGGATCGCCGGACAGCATCACCCCGAAATCGGTGAGCCCCGGCAGGTCCGCTACGACACTGCACACCTGTGACACGACGCCGACCAGGCGCGACTCGACACCGACCAGGCGCGACTCGACACCGACCAGGTGGGACTCGAAGCCGACGGGCAAGGACACCTGGCCCACGAACGCCCGAGCGTCGGACACAGCAGCCGGAGCGACGGCGAACCGGGACTCGCAGCTCACCGGTGGTGACTCTCCCCCGAGCGCAGGCAGGATCGGGGCCAGCAGGCCGAGGGCCGCACCTGCCGCGATTCCGACGCCGGTCCGCATCATGGATCGATCAAGTCTCATTCGAGGTCTCCGAAGGTTGGGAAAGGGTGACGCCGACGAGTAGCGCGCCGACGAGTGGGATGACGGGGATGTGCCAGAGGAAGTCGAACGCGCTGTGAAGGGCGAGAGCCGCGAGCCCGGCGACCGCCCCGGCCCACAGCTCGGGGGCGAGACCCGCCCGCCCGCGGCCCCGCCACACGACCGGGCCGGTCGTGACCAGCAAGGCGATCACCAGGGCGAGGCCGATTAAGCCCAGGTCGGCGGCCATCTGCAGGTACTCGTTGTGGGCGTAGCGGGCGAGCAGGACCGTCCCGTCCGGCCCCCTCCAGACGAGGACGGCCTGACCGGGACCGGCGCCGGTGATCGGCTTGTCGGCGACGACGCCGAGCGCAGCCCGGGTCTCCTTGGCGCGGTCGGGTGACGCCAGGCTCAGGCGCGGGGACCCGATGGCGGGGAGCGCCTTCGACGTCGGCAGGGCCGGGACGAGGGCGACGAGGGTGAGCAGGACGACGAACGGTGCCGCCAGCCACAGGCGGCGCTCCGCGACACGGGCCAGGCCGACGGCGATGGCGAGCCCGGCGGCGAGGGCGACCACGGCCAGAAGCGGTCGAGCGGGGAGATCGGCGGGCATGGACGGCGAGAGCCCGAGGAGGGCGACCGCGGCGCCGACCGCGGGCGCGGCCGCGGTCGACAGCACCCGCCGCACGCCGAGCAGGCACGCCAGCACGCCGACCCCCACGAGGAGCGCCAGGATCCCGGCCCGGCTCAGGGTGGAGCCCACA
Source organism: uncultured Acidimicrobiia bacterium (assembly GCA_963827345.1). Classification (GTDB taxonomy): domain Bacteria; phylum Actinomycetota; class Acidimicrobiia; order Acidimicrobiales; family AC-14; genus CAWGUU01. The sequence continues at coordinate 234,868 of CAWHAN010000008.1, forward strand.
CCCACCAGCAGCAGGCAGGTGCAGACCACCGGCACGGGAGCACGGGGACGGCGCGTCGAGACGGGCCAGGGCCACGAGGGCGAGCGGCGTGAGGAGCCCGGCGGTGGCGTTGGCGTAGGTGAGCAGCGTCGCCGCCCGCCACAGGCCGCCGTCCTCCAAGGCCCAGGGCACGACCCGCCAGGCCACCCCCACCCACCCGGTGGCCGCGGCCAGGACGCCCACCGCCACCACCGCTCCGACGAGCGTCTCGCGCTGGGCCGACGTCGTGCGGCGACACACGAGGAGCACGATGACGAACCCGGCCAGCAGGAGGACCGTCGACCCGGCGGCGACGACGCGTCCGGCGACGGCCGCGCTGACGATGGCCCAGACCGCGAGCAGGCCGGCAACTCGCAGTGGCGCCAGCGCGGCATCCGCGGCCGACCAGCGGCACGTCCACAGCGCCGTCACCAGGGCTGCGAGCAGGACTGCGACCATCACCCGCTGCCCGTCCGGGTAGTACGCGCCCTGGGCGACCATGCCGGCGGTGAGGGCGACGAGGAGGAGGAGCGCGGGAACCGGAAGCGTGGCGGGCGAGAGGTCGTCGGGGCGCGAGGCGTCCAGCGCTTCGACCGTCCGCGCCCGCTCGAGTGCCGCCCTCACCATGTCCGCCTCCGCCTTCCGCCTCAGCCCTCAGCCTAGGGGGGCGAGGGATGCCGGTGCGAGTGGACGATTCCCAACCAGGATGTGGAGAAACCCGTGAGAATGTCGGACGGTTGTCGATTCCGGCCATCGCCGTTCGTGGACTGGGTGAGGGGCCGGCGCGGTGCCGGTCCGATGCGAGAGGAGACCCGATGAAGCAGTACATGCTCAGCGTGCACATGTCCGAGGACTTCGCCCCGACGGACGACGAGATGCAGCAAGTGTTCAAGGACGTCGACGTGTTCAACGACGAGGTCCGCGCCGCGGGCGCCTGGGTGTTCGCAGGCGGCCTGCACCCGGCCGAGACGGCGACCGTCGTGCGGGTCACCGACGGCGACGTGCTCACCACCGACGGCCCGTTCGCCGAGACCAAGGAGCAGCTGGGTGGCTTCTGGGTCATCAAGGCCGCCGACCTCGACGCGGCCCTGGCCTGGGCGGCCAAGGGCGCGGCAGCCTGCAAGGGCGCCGTGGAAGTCCGTCCCTTCCAGGACGACGCCGGCTGAGCCCTGGTGCCGGCCATCGACCCCGCCACCATCGACCCAGCCACCACCGACCCAGCCACCACCGATGCAGCCACCATCGACGCAGGGGCCATCGAGCGGACGTTCCGCGAGGAGTTCGGCCGTGCCGTCGCCACCCTGGTCCGCCTCTTCGGCGACATCGACCTCGCCGAGGAGGCGGTCCAGGAAGCGTTCGTGGTGGCCCTGCAGCGTTGGCCGACCGCCGGCGTGCCGCCCAACCCGGGCGGATGGATCGTCACCACCGCCCGCAACCGGGCCATCGACAGGCTGCGGCGGGAGTCGTCCCGTGACGCCCGCCACGCCCACGCCGCCCTCATCTACACCCGCGACGACGAACCCCAGGAGGCGGGACCGGTGCGCGACGACCGTCTCCGCCTGATCTTCACCTGCTGCCACCCGTCGCTCGCCACCGCCACCCAGGTGGCGCTGACGCTCCGCCTGCTCGGCGGTCTGGAGACCGGCGAGATCGCCCGTGCCTTCCTCGTCCCGGAGGCCACCATGGCCCAACGGTTGGTGCGGGCCAAGCGCAAGATCCGCGACGCCGGCGTCCCCTACCGCGTCCCGCGGGACGCCGAGCTGCCCGACCGCCTCCGCCCGGTGCTGGCCGTCGTCTACCTGGTGTTCAACGAGGGCTACACCGCCACCTCCGGCGACGAGCTGGTCAGGGCCGACCTGTGCGCCGAGGCCATCCGCCTGGCCCGGGTCCTCGCCGACCTGATGCCCGACGAGCCCGAGGTGGCCGGCCTGCTGGCCCTGCTCCTGCTCACCGAGGCCCGCCGGGCCGCCCGCACCGCCGAGGACGGGTCGCTCGTGCTCCTGGCCGACCAGGACCGCTCGCAGTGGGACCGGGCGCTGATCGCCGAGGGCCAGGCGCTCGTCACCGCCTGCATCCGGCGCAACCAGCCCGGGCCCTACCAGCTCCAAGCCGCCGTCAACGCGGTGCACGGCGACGCCAGGACCGCGGCCGACACCGACTGGCGCCAGATCCTCCAGCTGTACGACCAGATGCTGGCGGTCTCGCCGACGCCCGTGGTGGCCCTCAACCGAGCCGTCGCGGTGGCCGAGGTCGACGGACCGGCGGCCGCCCTCGCCGCCGTCGATTCCCTCGACCTCGCCGGCTACCACCTCTTCCACGCCACCCGGGCCGACCTCCTGCGCCGCCTGGGCCGCGACGACGAGGCCGTCGACGCCTACGAGGCCGCCCTGGCCCTCGTCACCAACGCGGCCGAGCGCCGCTTCCTCGAGGAGCGGAGACAGTCGCTCGCCGTCGCCTGACCGGCGATGACGGCGATCGGGTCGACGGCCACACGGGGGATGGTCGGCCGGTCGACCCTCGCGACTTCCCCGACCCGTCGGTCCTTCGCGTCGGCTCGACCTTCTACGCCTATGCCACCCAGGTGGGGGAGACGAACGTCCAGGTCATGAGGTCCTCCGACCTCGTGGCCTGGGAGTACCTGGGCGACGCCCTCGCCGCCCTGCCGGCCTGGGCTGGGCGCGGACGCACCTGGTCGCCGGCGGTGCTCCCCCGCGGTGACGGCTACGTCCTCTACTACGTGGTTCGGGAACAGCGGTCCGACCGCCAGGCGATCTCGGTGGCGGTGGCCGCCCGCCCCGACGGCCCGTTCGTCGACACCAGCGAGGCGCCGTTCGTCTTCCAGCTCGACCGCGGCGGGTCGATCGACCCGAGCCCGTTCGTCGACGTGGACGGCGCCGCCTACCTGCTCTGGAAGAGCGACGACAACGCCCTCAACCGGGCGTCGAGCCTCTGGGGCGAGCCGCTGACCGCCGACGGCCTCGGCCTGACCGGCGCCCGTACCCGCCTGCTGCGCCACGATAGGGACTGGGAACGACCGCTGATCGAGGCACCGGCGATGGTCCGCAGCGGCGGCGTCTACTACCTCTTCTACTCGGGCAACTGGTGGGAGTCGGCCAACGCCGCCATCGGCTACGCCATCGGCCCCACGGCGCTGGGACCGTTCCGCAAGAGCACCCGGTCCGGGCCGTGGATGGCCAGCACCAAGCAGGCAGCCGGTCCCGCCGGGCAGGAGTTCTTCACCGACGGCGACGGCGCGCTGCGGATGGCGTACCACGCCTGGACGCCAGGCAAGGTGGGCTACCGGGCCGGCGGGGCCCGCTCGCTGCGCATCGCCTCGATCGAGTTCGTCGGGGGCCGACCCGTCCGACGACCAGCGGTCAGATGATGAGCGGCATCTCGAGGGGCGATCCCGGATCGGCCACGTACACGTCCAGCACCGTGAACTGCTCGGGGTTCGTCACGCCGGTGACGAAGGCGTGGTTCGTCACGAGGATCGAGCCCTTGCCGTCGAAGGCGATGTTGGCCGGCGAGTCGTAGGGGAAGATCGGGTTGCCCTGGTTGGCCAGGCGGGTGACCTCGGTGCCGTTGGGCGCCAGGATCGAGATGCCGGAGGCGAACGGGGTGGCGATGGCGACGTAGAGCTACCTCCTCGATCTCTTGGCCCGGCAGGTCGGCCTGGCCGTCTCCGGCAAAACCTCCCACGGCCCTACGACAATGCGGAGGGCGGCGTCAGGCCAGGCGCAGGGCCATCTCGTAGACCTGGCGCTTCGGGACGCCGAGCTCGGCCGCCACCTCGGCCACTGCGTCCCGGGTAGCCAGACCGGCGGCCAGCCGGGTGCGCAGGGCGGCCTCGACGTCGTCCTCGGTGGCCGCCTCGGCCTCGGGCGCACCCCCCACCACCAGCACGTATTCGCCTCGCGCCTCGGGTTCGGCCACGTGCTCGACGGCCTCGCCCAGCGTCCCCCGCCACACCTCCTCGAACTTCTTGGTCAGCTCCCTGGCGATCGCCACCCGCCGATCGCCGCCGATCGCCGTCGCCAGGTCGCCCACCGTCTCGGCCACCCGGTGGGGCGACTCGAAGATCACCGTGGTCCGCTGCTCCGACCCCGAGCTCGGCGAGGCGCCGGGCCTGGCCTTGCCCTTTCGAGGGAGGAAGCCTTCGAAGCAGAACCTGGCCGCCGGCAGCCCGCTGGCCACGAGGGCGGCGAGGGCAGCGGAGGGGCCCGGCACCACCTCCACCACGAACCCGGCGTCGGCCGCCGCCGCCACCAGTCGCTCGCCCGGGTCGGAGATGCCCGGCATGCCGGCGTCGGTGACGACGGCGACCCGCTGGCCGGCGGCGAGGCGGTCCAGAAGGGGGCGGACCTGGGCCGCCTCGTTGCGGTCATGGACGGCGATCAACCTTCCGGCCCCCGAGATGCCCGCCGCGGTCAGCAGGGCGCGGGTGCGGCGGGTGTCCTCGCAGGCGATCACGTCGGCCGCGCGCAGGGCTTCGACGGCTCGTGGCGACAGGTCACCCAGGTTGCCGATCGGGGTGCCCACGACGACGAGGGTTCCCGCCCCCGCCTCCGGCCCCGCCATCAGGTACCAGAAGTCATGTAGCGGCCTCGCGGACCTCCAGGTGGTCGCCGGGCCGCAGCCGCCACCGCTCGAAGGCGCCGGCCTCGGCCTCGATGACGCAGCAGCCCCGCAGCGACGGGCGGGTCACCCGGCCGGGCCGCATGGACACGGTGCGGACGACCCGCAGGTCCTTGTCGCAGAAGGCCACGTCGATCGGGAAGCGCATGCCGACCGAGTGCACCGAGCGCGCCGGACGGAGGAGCAGCGCACCCGCCAGACCCGGCCGTCCCAGCAGGCCTCGGCTGCGCTCCTTGAACGACTCGACCACCTCGACAGCCGCGAGCACCTCGCCGTCCCGCAGCAACCACCCCGTCCTCGCCACTCAGGTCACCGGTCGGGATCAGGCCCAGAAGAGTCAGACCCGGAAGAGTCAGACATTGAAGCGGATCTCGAGGACGTCGCCGTCGGCCACCTCGTAGTCCTTGCCCTCGACCCGCAGCCGCCCGACCTCCTTGGCCTTCGACCACGAGCCCAGCTGCAGCAGCTCGTCCCAGCGAATGACCTCGGCCCTGATGAACCCCCGCTGCAGGTCGGAGTGGATGACGCCGGCGCACTCGGGCGCCTTGGCCCCGGCCCGGAACGTCCAGGCCCGAGACTCCTTGTCGCCGGTGGTGAGGAACGTGCGCCGCCCGAGCAGGTGGTAGGCGGCGCGGATGACCCTGGCCAGCGCGCCCTCGCCGAGCCCGAGGGCGTCGAGCATCTCGGCCCTGTCGGCTGGGTCCAGCCGGGCCGACTCGGCCTCCAGCTGCACGCTCACGCCCAGGACCTCGGCCGACTCGCCCAGCTCGGCCGCCACCGGCTTGGTCAGCGCGTCGGCGTCGGCCAGTTGCTCCTCGCTCAGGTTGACCACCGCGAGCACCGGCTTGTCGGTGAGCAGGAACGAGGAGCGCAGGTTGGCCCTGACGTCGGCCGGCAGGTCGGCCCGGTACAGGGGCGTGCCCCCGCTCAGCACCGCCAGCGCCGCCTCCATGGCGTCGGCCTCGGCCCCACCGACTTGTCCATCCTCGCCAGCTTCCGGCGCTTGGGCAGCTGCGACTCGATCGAGTCGGTGTCGGCCAGCACCAGCTCCAGCTCCAGGGTGTGCAGGTCGTCGAGGGGGTCGGTGTCGCCGACCACGTTGTCGTCCTCGAACGCCCGCAGCACCAGCACCAGGGCCTCGACCTCGCGGATGCCGGCCAGGAACCGGTTGCCGAGTCCCTCGCCGGTGGACGCGCCCGCCACCAGGCCGGCGATGTCGACGAACTCGAGGGTGGCGTTGACCACCTTCTTCGACCGGCTCATCTCGGCCAGCGCCGTCAGCCGCGGGTCGGGGACCGGCGCGATGCCGACAGTCGACTCCGTCGTCGAGAAGGGATGGGCGGCCACCGGCGCGGAACCACCGGTCAGCGCGTTGAACAGCGATGACTTGCCCGAGTTCGGGAGACCGACGAGGCCGAGACGCTCCACAAGGAGCAGGGTAGCCACGGCCTGAACTACCCTTGCCCCACGATGTCGAAGAAGACGAACAAGAGGAAGATCCGCTGCCGGCGTAAGAAGGCCAACCATGGGAAGCGGCCCAACGCCGGTCGGTAGCGCCCAACCTGTTGTTCGCCGGCCCGCTCTTGACGGGTAAGGACCGCCCATGAGCGACGTGTTCGAACCGGCCGATCCCGATCTCGACACCGACGAGGAGCCCAGCCTGCTCGACCGGCTTCGGGGCACCGGCGTAGGCGTCGAGGACCCCAACATCGTCGGCGACGTGGGGCCTACCGACATTCCTCCGGGACGGGATCCCGGCAGCGACGGCCTGTTCGCCGACCCGCCGGTCGACCCCGTAGACCCGATCGACCTCGTCTGAACCGGCTGATCTGCCTCCACGACCGCCGGCCAGGTTGATGGATTGGGTCGGCGACCCCCGCCACTCCGACGGGGTTGTCGAGCGCGGCTTCGAGCTGAAGACCGACGGCCGGCGGGTCCCCGGCATCCTCTGGCTCCCCGACGGCGCCGAGGGCCCCCGGCCGCTGGTGCTCATCGGCCACGGCGCCACGGCCGACAAGCGGGCCGACTACGTGGTGGCCCTCGCCCGGCGGTTGGCCGGCAAGCACCGGTTCGCGGCGGCGTCGATCGACGGACCGGGCCACGGCGACCGCCGGCCGCCCGATCGCAACGACGACATCCAGGTGTTCAGCGACTTCCTGGCCGAGTGGTCTCGCGAGGGGTCGACCGACGACGTCGTCGCCGACTGGGCCGCCGTCCTCGAAGCCCTGCGCCAGCTGCCCGAGGTCGGCGACGGCCCCCTCGGCTACTGGGGCCTGTCGATGGGGACGATCTACGGGCTGCCGTTCGTCGCCGCCGAGCCCCGCGTCCAGGTGGCGGTGTTCGGCCTGATGGGCCTGGTCGGCCCCACCCGCGACCGCCTGGAGGCCGACGCCCGCCGGCTCGCCTGCCCGGTGCTCTTCCTCCAGCAGTGGCACGACACCCTCATCCCGCGCGAGCACGTGGCCGAGCTCTTCGACGCGCTGGGGTCGGTCGACAAGCGCCTCCACGCGTCCCCCGGCGACCACGCCGCGGTGCCGGTGGAGGAGTTCGAGTTCTCGTCCGTCTTCCTGGCCCGCCACCTGGAGCCAGCGACGACCCAGGAGCCACCCCAGGCGTAGTCCTCTGGAGTGCCAACGCATGGGTATAGTGCGACATAGCACCGCTATACACGCAGGTCAGAGACCTGGAGCCTCATGAGCGACCGACGCACTCCGACAGGCAGCGCAGCGCGACGAGCTCGTGCTGGAGGAACTCTCGACGTCGTGCTGGCCGTGAAACAGTCTGATCTACCCCAAGACCGAGAGGCCGACGAATGAGCGAGCCCGAGCGCACGACGACGGACTCCGAGGCCGAGTTGGCGCTGTTCGAAAGTGTCCGTCGGACGATGGCGGACCCATCTACGTACGCTCAGCCTCCGCTCGCGGATCGGTACGCCGAGCTGTTCGACAAGGTTGGTTTACGGGCGCAGTAGACAGTTCAACCGGGAATGCACGACTGGTGGGTCGACATTCATGAGTCTGTGGCGATGGCTTGTGAGCGTGGAGGTCTTCGCGAGCGAGCCATGCTGGCGTGGATCGAGAGCCTGCAAGAAACCGGACCGCCTCCGGTAACGGGTTCGTCAGGCCCGTGGAGTGAGACCCGAGGACCGAACGGCGAGCGGGTGTTGTTTTCGCAACTTGCCGAACCGCTTCCGTGGGGTGAGACGCGACCGTATGGAGGCATCTACATTCGGAGCGTCGTCGATTGGTAGTCCGTAACCTCGCGCCGGGAGGGTGAACGGTCAGGCGCCGTGCTCTGTCAGGCCAGCGCCCCTTTTGCGGGTTTCGGTGGACAAACTCGTATCAAGCCCGGGGTCTCGTCGCTCGATGTCGGTGAGACGATGAAGCGATCCCTTATGACGCGACTCCGCCGAGCCCTCCTGGCGACCGGAGCGGTCGCGCTCGTGGCCGCGTCGCTCGGGCCCCTGGCCCCGGCCATGGCCGCACCCGGCTTCGTCCAGCGGCAGGGCGCCGCCTTCACCCTCGACGGCAAGGCCTGGCGCCCGGTCGGCTACAACCAGTACCGGCTCACGTCGATCGCCGGCGGCTACCTCTGCGACGGCGGCTACGGCGCCATCTCCGACGCCTCCCTCGCCACCCGGCTCGACCAGATGAAGTCCGCCGGGGCCAACACGGTCCGGACCTGGTTCTTCCAGAGCTACTACCAGGGCTCTACCGCGAATCATTGGGCGCCGTTCGACCGGCTCGTCAACGCCGCCGCCGCCCGGGGCATGAAGGTGGTGCCCGTCCTGGTCAACCAGTGGACCGACTGCGAGCCGTCCCCTGCGCACAAGGACGTCACGTTCTACGAGTCCACGTACAAGACGCCGAACAGCTTCGGCTACCCGCTGTCGTTCAAGTCCTACGCCTCCATGGTCGCCCAGCGCTACGCGTCCAACCCGGCGGTCGCGTTCTGGCAGCTCGTCAACGAGGCCCAGGCGTCGACTGCGTCCGGCGCCTGCAACGAGGCCGCCGCCGCCAGCGCCCTCCGGCGGTTCGGCGACGACATGACCGCGGCGATCAAGGCCGTCGACCCGAACCACCTGGTGAGCCTCGGGACGATCGGCTCGGGCCAGTGCGGAGCCGTCACCACGAACTTCCAGTACATCCACGCCGGCGCAATCGACATGTGCGACGTCCACGACTACGACCACGCCACCCAGCCGATCCCGGGTGACCAGTGGAACGGCACCCAGGTCCGCCTCAACCAGTGCAACGCCCTCGGGAAGCCGATCGTGACGGCCGAGTCGGGCATCGTCGCCGATGCGGACGCCAACGGGTCGTCGTCCGGCGCGATCACGAACGACACCCTCCAGCGGCGGGCGCGGTTCTTCGACGCCAAGCTGGCCGCCCAGTTCGCAGCCGGGATGGACGGCTACCTGATCTGGGACAAGATCGTCGAGTCCAGCGCGTCGTCGTACAACCTGAACGGCGGCCGCTTCGGTGTGGGGCCCGGCGACCGCACCGAAGCCGTCATGCGGGGCTGGGGTGGCCAGCTCGGCACCGTGCGCAGCGACTGGGAGGACGGCACCACCGGCGGCTGGTCGGTCGCCTGGGGGAGCATCGGCCTGGCCAACGACGCCACGACGTCCTACTCGCGCCTTCGCTCGCTGCGGCTTACGACGCCGGCGGGGGTCGGCTGGCCGGCGGCCCGGCTGACGACGGGCATCGCCACGCTGGTCCCCGGCAAGACCGTCACCTACCGGGTCTTCAAGCCCGCGGCTGCGCCCGCCGGGGTGGGCGTGAAGCTGTTCGCCTCCGACGTCAACTGGACTCAGCAGTTCAGCCCCGACCTGGGCCTGGGCCCCGGATGGAACACGGTGACCTTCACGGTCCCACCCATGGCCACTCCGTTGAAGGCGGTGGGGATCCAGGTGAACAACGGCCCCGGCTGGGCCGGCTCGCTCTACGTCGACGCCGTCGCCTGGCCCTGATCACACGCCGTCATGACAGGCGGGGCACCGGGACTCGACGTGGGCCGGGAAGACCCTCACGACCAGCCGCCGGCCGCACGCCTCGCAGAACCGGCGGGGATCGAGGGCGCCGAGGCACGTCCCGTCACAGGCCGGCGGAAGCCGGCCGCACCCGGGACAGTGAGGGTTCGGGGGGCTCAGAGCACCTTCGACAGCACTCCGACCGGCATCCGGAGGTCGGCCAGCAGCTGGAGGTCGTCCTCGGGCGAGCGGCCGAGCGTCGTCAGGTAGTTGCCGACGATCAGGGCGTTGACGCCCGACGTCAGCCCGAGGGCCTGGAGCTGGCGCAGCGTGACCTCGCGGCCGCCGGCGTAGCGCAGGATCACGTCGGGCAGGGCCAGCCGGAACAGGGCGATCCAGCGGATCGCCTCCATGGGCTCGAGCAGCTGGCGGGAGCCGAGCGGCGTGCCCGGACGGGGGTTCAGGAAGTTGATCGGCACCTCGGCGGGACCGACCTCGCGCAGCTGGCCCAACAGCTCGAGCCGCTGCTCGTCGGACTCCCCCATGCCCAGCAGGGCGCCGCAGCACAGCTCCATGCCGGCCTCCCGCACCAGCCGGCAGGTGTCGAACCGCTCCTCCCACGTGTGGGTGGTGACCACCCGGCCGAAGAACGAGCGGGCCGTCTCCAGGTTGTGGTTGTAGCGGTGGACACCGGCGGCGGCCAGCCGGCGGGCCTGCTCGACGGTCAGGATGCCCAGGCTGGCGGCCACGTTGAGCCCGGTGCGCTCGCGGATGAGGGGCACGACCTCGTCCATGCGCTCCATCACCCGCTCGTCGGGGCCGCGCACGGCCAGCACGATGCAGAACTCCGACGCCCCGAGCGCCGCCGTCTCCTCGGCCGCCGACAGCAGGGTGTCGACGTCGAGCAGGGGCGTGGCCCGCACCGGCGACTCGAACCGGGCCGACTGGCTGCAGAAGGCGCAGTCCTCGGAGCACCCGCCGGTCTTGCCCGACACGATGCCCTCGACCTCGACGGTGGGGCCGCACCACGCCAGCCGGACCTGGTGGGCGAGTGCCCCGAGGGCCGCCGTCTCCGAGGCCGGCAGCGCGGCCAGGGCGGCCAGCTCGTCGCCGGTGAGCGTCCGCCGGTCGTCGAGGAGGGCGGTGGCGGCGGTGGTCAGGCAGTCGGGCGCGGGCACGGTCAGCACCCTACCGGTACCGGTTCGCCAATTGGGAGGCCAAGGGCGTAGGGTTGGGCGCATGTCCTACGTCCAGATCATCGAGTTCGTGACCCGCCAGCCCGACGAGATGAAGGCGCTCGGCGACAAGTACATCGCCGACACCGAGGGCAGGAGCACGGTGACACGGTCGACGATCTACATGGACCAGGCCGAGCCCCACCGCTACATCGCCGTCGTCGAGTTCCCGAGCCGGCTCGAGGCCATGGACAACGACAACCTGCCGGAGACCGAGGAGTTCGCCGAGCAGCTGGCCGAGCTGTGCGACGGTCCCCTCACCTACCGCAACTTCGAGCTGGTGCACGCCTTCATCAAATAGTCCGGCCTTTTCCGGAATACGTCGGTCTTTTCCTAAAGGTCGCCCACCGGGCGACCGACAACAACCGGGATGAGCACTGGTGTCCGCGCTGCCGCCGCGGATGCCGCCGAAGAGCGGAGCAAGCTGCCACCCTTCGTCGGCCGCGATGCGGAGCTTCAGGAACTGCGCCAGGCCTGGGGCCTGGCGATCGCCGGCGACCGCCAGATCGTCCTCGTCTCGGGCGATCCCGGCATCGGCAAGACAACCCTCGCCAACGAGTTGGCCACCGAGGTCCGGTCGTCGGGCGGGTGGGTGCTGACCGGTTCGGCCCCACCGGGACGGGCCGTGCCCTATGCGCCCATGGTCGACGCCCTCACCGAGGCAGCCCGGTCGGCACCCCTCGACGTGCTCGCCCGCCGTCCGCTCCTCGCCCACGTCGTCCCCGAGATCGGGGCCCGGCTCACGGGCCAGCCGCCGTTCCCGCAGGACCGAGAGCAGCTGTTCTGGGACGCCGCCGGCCTCCTGGGCGACCTGTCCGACGTCGCGCCCGTCCTGCTGATCCTCGACGACCTCCACCGCGCCGACCGTTCGACGGTCCGCATGCTCCAGTACGTGCTGCCCCGCACCGGCGATTGCCCGATGCTCGTGATCGCCGCCTACTGCGACACGTCCGTCGACCGCGCCGACCCCTTCTCGGCCCTGCTCACCGAGCTGCTCTCCGACCGCGGCATCCGTCACCTGGTGCTTCCCGGCATCGCCCGCGACGAGGTGCCCGCCCTCCTGCCGTCGCCGGCCGCGCTCGACGCGGTGTGGGCCAGGTCCGAGGGCAACCCGCTCTTCCTCGCCGAGCTGCTCCGCCACGTCGACCCGGCCCTGCCGAGGGTCGACCCCCGCACGCTGCCCCGCTCGGTGGAGCTGGGCGTGACCCGGCGGCTGGCCCGCCTCGACGGCGTCACCCGCCAGCTGCTCGCCGTGGCCTCGCTCATCGGCCACGAGTTCACCCTCGAGCTGGTGGCCGCGTCGGGCGAGGTGCCCTGGAACCGGATCGGCCCCGCCACCGACGAGGCGCTCGACGCCGCGATCATCCAGCCGGTCGTCGGGACGCCCCGCTACCAGTTCACCCACGAGGTGGTCCGCCTCGCCGTCGAGCGCCGCGTGGCCCTGCACCGCGGCGTCCAGGTCCACGGCAAGATCCGCAAGTCGCTGGAGGAGTCACGGTCGACCTCCGCGGTCGACGTCGCCCGCCTCGCCTTCCACTCCGCCGCCGCCGCCCCCGTCGGCGGCTCGATGCCGGCGGCCCAGTACGCGGCCCAGGCCGGCGACCAGGCCATGAAGGTCCTCGCCTACGACGAGGCGGCCGGCTGGTACGGGCAGGCCCTCGGCCTTGTCACCGGCATCGGCAGGGAGAACTCCCAGGTGCGCTGCAAGCTGCTGCTCGACCTCGGTGACGCCCACGACCGCTCCGGCGAGAAGGTGCGAGCGCGCGCCGCCTACATGGAAGCCGCCGCTCTGGCCCGCGCCCTCGACGACGGCCAGTCGCTGGCCCGGGCGTCGGAGGCCCTCTCCGCCCAGATCGCCACCCAGGTCCCGACCATCGACCGGCCCGCGCCCGTCACCGCCGCTGCGCCCAGGCCGCCCGCGTCATGGGCACCCGCCATCCGCACCGTCACCCCCCCGACCCCTCCCGTCGTCCCGCCCGCCCGGCCCGCCGCCCGCCGCCGCTCCGCAGCCGCCGCCGCGGCTCGGACGCCGGTCCCCGAGTCGACGGTCACCCCGCCCAAGGCTGCGGCTGCGGCCCCGAAGGCTGCGGCCCCGAAGTCGTCCGCGCCGAAGGCGGCTGTGCCGAAGCCGACGGGCCCAAGGTCAGGATGCCGAGGGTCAAGGCCAGGACGGACGCCAAGCCGGCAGCCGACCCGGTCGCGCCGCGAGCCGCAAGGGCACGCCCGATCCGCCGCGGTCCGCAGAAGGCGTCGGCGCCCGCCGCGGCACGCGTCGAGGCCGAGGACCTGGCCGAGATCACCGGCCTGTCCGCCGACCTGGCCGAATCCGCCGGCCGTGTCTACCTGCCGTCGACCGCCAGGCCGTCAGCCGCCAAGCCGGCAGCCGCCAAGCCGGCGCCCCCGCCCTCGCTGCCGGAGCTCGACCCGGAGGACTTCATCGACCTGCCGGAGGAGCCCGCACCTGCGCCCGCGCTGGATACCGCCTGGGCCGGCGTGTACGACCCCCGGCCGACCACCACCTGGATCCGCGAGAACCCCACCGGCGGCGCGGGCCACAGCTACAGCCACGGGCGGGTCGTGACCTCGCTCCGGGCCCGCCACAGCAGGGTCTGGGGACCTGACGACATCGAAGAGCGGCTCCGGGCCAGCGACCAGATCATCGAGATGGCCACCGCTTCCGAGGACGACGAGCTGGCGCTCGAGGGCTACGGCTGGCGCCTCGTCGACCGTCTCGAGCTGGGACGGGTTGTGCAGGCCGACGACGACATCGCCCAGCATGCCGCCCTGGCCAACTCGTCCGGGGATCCCCGCCACCGCCGCGACGCCGCCACGTGGGCGGTCATGCGGGCGCTCCTCGACGGTCGCTACCTCGACGCCCGCTCGGCGATCACCGACGTGATGGCGTTCGGCCAGCGGGCCCGCGACCCGCACATCGCCATCATGGCGTGCGCGGCACAGCAGTACTGGCTGACGCTCGAGTGGGGTTCCGACGACGAGCTGGCCGGCCTCCTCGAATCCCACCGCACCGAGGTCCCGCACGGCGAGCGAGGTCCCGCGTGGCGGGCGGCGCTGGCCCTGCTCCTGGCCCGGGCCCGGCGCTTCGACGAGGCCCGTGCCGCGCTCGACGAGATCACCGACCACGAGCTGGAGACGCGCCCCCACGACGCCGTCTGGCTGCAGATGGCCGCGTGCAGCGTCGAGGCCGCCGAGATCGTCGGTGACACCCGGGTCGCCCTCGCCCTCGCTCCCCACCTCGACCCCTTCGCCGAGCGCGTCGTCGTCGGCTCCCGCGGCCTGGTGTGCCTGGGGGCCGCGGCCCGGTACGCCGGCCTGGCGATGGCGACGGTCGAGGAGTGGGACCTGGCCGACCGCTACTTCGAATTGGCGTTGCAGGTCAACCGCCGCCTCGACTCCCAGCCGCAGCTCGCCCACACCCAGGCCGACTGGGGCCACGCCCTCATGGCGCGGGGCCGTCGCACCGACCGCAAGCGGGGCGAGGCCATGATGACCGCCGGCGCGGCGCTGGCCGACGAGCTCGAGATGCGCCGCCTGGCCGCCGCCACCCACCTCCGCCGCAGCGGCAGGTAGACGCCTCACCCCGAACCGGGGTCGTTCAACCGCGCCCCACGCCGCTGAGCGTCACCGGTTCGGTGGGGCCAGCCGTGCCAACCCGTTCTGGTGACGCAAAACCGCGGCCCACGCTGCTGGCTGTCACCAGTTCGGTGGGGCCCAGCCGTGCCAACCCGTTCTGGTGACGCAAAACCGCGGCCCACGCTGCTGGCTGTCACCAGTTTGGTGGGGCCCAGCCGTGCCAACCCGTTCTGGTGACGCAAAACCGCGGTCCACGCCGCTGGCTGTCACCAGTTCGGTGGGGTCCAGCCGTGCCAACCCGTTCTGGTGACGCAAAACCGCGGCCCACGCCGCTGGCTGTCACCGGTTCGGTGGGGTCCAGCCGTGCCAACCCGTTCTGGTGACGCAAAACCGCGCCCCACGCCGCTGCGTGTCACCAGTTCGGTGGGGTCCAGGCGTGCCAACCCGTTCTGGTGACGCAAAACCGCGCCCCACGCCGCTGCGTGTCACCAGTTCGGTGAGCGGTGGACTAGCGCCAGGCGTCGTCCTCGTCGGCCGGGACCGGGTGGGCCTGCTCGAGGCTGTCGGCCTCGGGTGCCTCCGGGTCGTCGGGAAGCGTGCTACCGGCGCTGTCGGGCACGACCACCGGCGTCGCCTGCTCCATGGCATCGGCCCCCGGTACCTCCTGGTCCGCCATGTGCAACTCCGATCGCTCGTCCGACCCGCGGCAGCGGGGCTCCCCATCGTCGCGCGACCGAACAGGACTGCGAACCGGTGCGGTCAGCGGCGCCCCTACGCCGACTGCGACGAGACCGTCCCGATGCCGGACCGATGCCAGCGACCTCCGGCCGAGGGAGGTCGAGCGTGACTGGGTCCCTGCCTGTCGACCTCGACCAGTCGCTTCGCCCCGTCCCATGCTGACAAGGGCGGAATCAATCCGGTAGCTGGCCGAGCAGGAAACTACCCACGCCCTCGGGATCCTCATCGAAGTAGTAGTCGTGGATCGCCTGTAGCAACTCGTCTGTAGTGATGAAACCGTCGCCGTCGGAGTCGAGTCGCCGGACGACCTCGCGGGCGTCAGCCTCAGGCAAATGCATCAACGATCCCGTCCAGCGCACATGCTCTTCGGCGGAAAGCATGCCGTTCCCGTCGGTGTCTGCGACCGCCATGATTGCCTGAAGGAACGGGCGGTAACCCTGTTCGAACGAGGCTTCTGTCTCCAACAACCCACCGGCAAACGCCTGCTTGTACTCGTCAAGGGTGATCGTGCCGTCGCCGTCGGAGTCCGCCACCGAAGCCAGGTGATCCCACAGGTCCAGGCTCAACTGCAGTAACCGCTGCCGCGCCGGCGACTCGGCACTGTGGCCGAACTCGTCGGCGCAGCTTCCCGCCGATCTCTCGAAATCCAACCGCTGAATCAGGCCGTCGCCGTCGTAGTCGAAGGTTTGAAACCGGCGGGTCAGTTTTCGCTCCAGGAACTCGCTGATCTCCACGAACCACGTCCTTTCATCGCTTGGTGTCGAACTCGTCGGTGACGCGCCCCCGCCTAGACAATCCGTTGTGCCGGTTCTTGCCGACCGCGTACGGATCATGCCCGGCGTCGGCGCCGCCTAGGCGCCGAGGCCGATGGGACAGCTGACCCCCGTGCCGCCGAGGCCGCAGTAGCCGTTCGGGTTCCGGGCCAGGTACTGCTGGTGGTAGTCCTCGGCGTAGTAGAAGGTCGGCGCCTCGCGGATCTCGGTGGTGATCTCGCCGAGGCCGGCCGCCGTCAACCGCTCCTGGAACATGTCGCGGGACTCGTGGGTGGCCTTGAGCTGGTCCTCCGTCGTGGCGTAGACGGCCGACCGGTACTGGGTGCCGACGTCGTTGCCCTGACGCATCCCCTGGGTGGGGTCGTGGCCCTCCCAGAACAGCCGCAGCATCTCGGCGTAGGACGTCACCGTCGGGTCGAACACGACCAGCACCGCCTCGGTGTGGCCCGTCCGCCCGCTGCACACCTCCTGGTAGGTCGGGTTGGGCGTGAAGCCCCCGGCGTAGCCGACTGCCGTCGTGTACACCCCGTCGGCCTGCCAGAACAGGCGCTCGGCGCCCCAGAAGCAGCCCATCCCGAAGACCGCCTGCTCCATGCCCTCGGGGAACGGCGGCCGCAGAGCCGTGCCCTTCACCAGGTGCCGCTCGGGGACTGGCATCGTCTCGGCGCGGCCGGGCAGGGCCTCGTCCTCCGCCGTCATCCTCGTCTTGTGCCTGGAGAACATGCAGGCTCCTTTCAGCCGGTTCAGCCGGTCCAGTATGCGCCTCTCCACCGTCTCAACCACCGGCCCGGCGTTACGGTTCCGCCTCCACCCTTCCAATTTCGCCCGCAGGCTGTTTCACTAGGTGAACGCACGGTTACAGGTCGGTGGTGACGCCACTGCGCACGGCCAGGCGACGGGGGCTCGCCGCACCGACGTTCGCGCTCATCTTCGCCCTGCTGCTCACCGCCTGCGGCTCCGACGACACCGGCGGCCAGGCCACCCTGCGGTGGTACGTGTTCAAGGAGCCGGGCGGTGCCTTCGCCGACGCCGCCCGCGTGTGCACCGAGCAGTCGGGCGGCAGGTACCGGATCGAGCTGGCCGACCTGCCCTCCAGCGCCGACGGCCAGCGCGAGCAACTGGTCCGCCGGCTGGCGGCCGAGGACAGCGACATCGACATCCTCGGCATGGACGTCATCTGGACCGCCGAATTCGCCGAGGCCGGGTGGATCCTCCCCTGGGAGGGCGACGCCGCGGCCAAGGCCACCGACGGCACCATCGCCGCCACCCTCCAGACCGGCACCTACGACGGCAAGCTCTACGCCGCCCCGTTCACCACCAACACCCAACTCCTCTGGTACCGCAAGGACAGGGTGCCCACCCCACCGCAGACCTGGGCCGAGATGATCACCATGGCCGAGAAGATCGGCGCCGACGGCAAGATCCAGGTCCAGGGCAATCGCTACGAAGGCCTGACGGTGTGGTTCAACTCGCTCCTCGCCTCGGCCGGCGGCCAGATCCTCGAGCCGGGCGGCACCAAGGTGAGCCTGGCGCCGGAGCCCACCACCCGCGCCCTGGAGGTCATGCACAACGTGGCCGCCTCGCCGGCGGCCGACCCGACCCTGTCCACCAGCCAGGAGGACCAAGCCAGGCTCGCCTTCGAGAAGGGCGGCTCGTCGTTCATGGTCAACTACTCCTTCGTCTGGCCCAGCGCCCAGAAGAACGCCCCCCAGATCGCCGCGAACATGGGCTGGGCCCGGTGGCCGAGCGTGGTGC
The DNA here is from genome assembly GCA_963827345.1 of uncultured Acidimicrobiia bacterium. Taxonomy (GTDB): domain Bacteria; phylum Actinomycetota; class Acidimicrobiia; order Acidimicrobiales; family AC-14; genus CAWGUU01. The sequence goes on from CAWHAN010000008.1 coordinate 252,588, forward strand.
CCGGCCAGCCCAGCCGGGTCACCCTCGGTGGGATCAACCTCGGCGTCGGCGCCTTCTCGAACCACCCCGACCTCGCCCTCGAGGCGGCCGCCTGCATCCGCAGCCCGCAGAACCAGGTGAACGCCACCGAGAAGGGCGGCCTGGCGCCGACCACCGAGGCGCTCTACGACGATCCCAAGGTCCGCGCCGCCTTCCCCTTCGCCGACATCCTGCGCGACAGCCTGCGGGAGGGATCGTCCCGGCCGCAGAGCCCCGCCTATAACGACATCTCCCTCGCCATCCAGCGCAACCTCCATCCGCCCCGCGACATCCAACCGGCCAAGGACGTCAAGCCCCTCCGCAGCTCGATCCAGAAGGCGCTCAACTCGGGCGGGCTCCTGTGACCACCACCGCGCCGCCCGCCACCCGGCCCGTCGAGCCCGCGCCGCCGCCCGGCCGCAAGGGCACGAGCATCCGCGGCCGCTCCGAGCGCAACCTGGGCTGGATGCTCTGCGCGCCGGCGGTGATCGTGATGCTCCTCGTCACCGCCTACCCGATCGGGTACGCGATCGTCCTCTCCCTGCAGCGTTCCGACCTGCGCTTTCCCGACCAGGCCAAGTTCGTGGGCCTCCAGAACTACGTCGACGTCCTCACGTCCAGCCTGTGGTGGCAGGACCTGAGCACGACCCTGATCCTCACCTTCTTCTCGGTGATCATCGAGCTCGTCCTCGGCATGGGACTGGCCCTGCTCATGCACCGGGCCATTTTCGGGCGCCGCACCGTGCGGGCGTCGATCCTCATCCCCTACGGGATCGTCACCGTCGTCGCCGCCCTGGCCTGGCGGTTCGCGTTCGACCCCACCACCGGCTTCGTGAACGCCCTGCTCAACACCGACCGGGCCTGGTTCAGCGAGCGGGTCCCGTCGATGATCGTGATCATCCTCACCGAGGTGTGGAAGACGACGCCGTTCATGGCCCTGCTCCTGCTGGCCGGCCTCACCCTCGTCCCCGAGGACCTCCAGCGGGCGGCCAAGGTCGACGGCGCGACCGCCTGGCAGCGCTTCACCCAGATCACCCTGCCGCTGATGAAGCCGGCGATCCTCGTCGCCCTGCTGTTCCGCACCCTCGACGCCTTCCGGATCTTCGACTCCGTCTTCGTGATGACGGCGGGCGCCAACGACACCGAGACGGTGTCGATCCTCGGCTACAACCAGCTGTTCAACCGGCTCAACCTCGGGATCGGGTCGGCGGTGTCGGTGCTGATCTTCGTGTGCGTGATCATCCTCGCCGTGCTCTTCGTCAAGGGCTTCGGCACGTCGCTTTCCCAACAGCGGGGAGAACGCCGATGAAAACGAAAACGCCGATGGACCGGGTGTTCTGGGCGGCGGGCACGATCATCGTCGTGTTCTACGCCCTGATACCCGTCGCCTGGATCGTGTCGCTCTCGTTGAAGCCGGCGGCGGACCTCGGGGACAACAAGTTCTTCCCGCGCTCGATCTCGTTCGACAACTACACGAGCATCTTCGAAGACGGCCAGTTCACCGCCGCCCTGCGCAACTCCATCGGCATCGCCGCCATTTCGACGATCCTGGCCGTCACCCTCGCCATGTTCGCCGCCTACGCCATCGTTCGACTGGACTTCCCGGGCAAGGCGATCATCCTGTCGGGCGCCCTGGCCATCGCCATGTTCCCGCCGATTTCGATCGCCGGCCCCCTGTTCAACATGTGGCGGAACCTGAACCTCTACGACACCTGGCCGGGCCTGATCATCCCGTACATGACCTTCACCCTGCCGCTCGCCATCTGGACCCTGTCGGCGTTCTTCCGGGAGATCCCGTGGGACCTCGACAAGGCGGCCAGGGTCGACGGGGCCACGCCGTTCCAGGCCTTCACCAAGGTCATCGCCCCCCTGGCCGCGCCCGGGGTCTTCACCGCCGCCATCCTCGTGTTCATCTTCGCCTGGAACGACTTCCTGTTCGCCATCTCGCTGACGTCGACCGACAAGGCCCGCACCGTCCCCGCGGCGCTGGCGTTCTTCAGCGGCGACTCGCAGTTCGCCCAGCCCACGGGCTCGATCGCCGCCGCCGCGGTCGTCGTCACCATCCCCATCATCATCATGGTCCTGATCTTCCAGCGCCGCATCGTGGCCGGTCTGACCACCGGCGCGGTGAAGGGCTGACCCCGAGGAGGAGCACCCCATGGCCGAGATCGACCTCGTCCACGTCACCAAGCGGTTCCCCGACGGCACCACCGCCGTCGACGACGTCACGTTCAAGATCGACGACGGCGAGTTCTTCATCCTCGTCGGACCGTCGGGCTGCGGGAAGTCGACCCTGCTGAACATGATCGTCGGCCTCGAGGACATCAGCGACGGGGAGCTCCGTGTCGACGGCAAGGTCGTCAACGACGTCGACCCCAAGGACCGCAACATGGCGATGGTCTTCCAGAGCTATGCCCTCTACCCGCACATGACCGTGCGGGAGAACATGGGCTTCCCCCTGAAGCTGGCCAAGATGCCCGAGGACGACATTAAGAAGCGGGTGGACGAGGCGGCCAAGATCCTCCAGCTCACCGAGCTGCTCGACCGCAAGCCCTCGAACCTCTCGGGTGGCCAGCGCCAACGGGTGGCGATGGGAAGGGCCATCGTCCGCGAGCCGGCGGCGTTCCTGATGGACGAGCCGCTGTCGAACCTCGACGCCAAGCTGCGGGTCCAGACCCGCACCCAGATCGCCCGCCTGCAGGACCGGCTGGAGACGACCACCGTCTACGTCACCCACGACCAGACCGAGGCCATGACCCTCGGCGACAGGATCGCCCTCATGCGCCGGGGCGTCGTGCAGCAGCTGGGCACGCCGCGGGAGCTCTACGAGGAGCCGGTCAACCTGTTCGTCGCCGGGTTCATCGGGTCCCCCGCCATGAACTTCCTCCGGGGTGAGATCGACGGCTCGCGAATCAAGCTGCCGATGGTCGAGACCGACCTCCCGTCCAACGTCGTCGGAAAGAACAAGGGCACGGTCATCGCCGGCATCAGGCCCGAGAACTTCGAGGACGCCTCACTTGTGGCCGAGGAGGACCTGGGCCACGGGGCCAAGTTCGGGGCCACCATCGAGGTCATCGAGTGGATGGGCTCGGAGCTCTACGCCTACTTCAGCGTCGGCGGTGCCGCCGCCTCCGAGCTCGGTCGCCACGCCGACCTCTCGGCCGAGGAGGTACGGGCCGACGGCCAGGAGCGGACCACCGTCGTGGCCCGGCTCAACGCCGCCAGCAAGGTCCAGCAGGGCCAGGAGGCCGAGCTCTGGCTCGACGCCCGCGCCGTGCACCTGTTCGACCCGGACTCGGGCTTGAACATCTGCCTCGGCGACGACGAGGCCGACGCGACCCCCGAGGCCGCCCCGGCGGACACGGTGGCGGCCGAATCCGCTCCCACCGCCGACCCCGCCCCGGCAGGGCCGCGCGAGCAGGTCCGCGCTAGCCGGGTCGCGCGAGTGCCGCCTCCAGCAATGTTGGCGTCGTCGGTGGCGCCACTCCGAGCCGGCGTACGGGGACAGCCGCAACCCCGGCGACCGGGCGATGTTCTGGGATACCCCTGACTCCTGCACCGTGAGACCAGATCGCCGATTCGGTGCGCTGTCCAGCGCGCAGGCCACTCTGGTCTGGTGATCCCATCGATACGCCTCGATCGGCACGAGCACCACGCCGCGCCCCCGGACGCCTTGAGCGATATTGGACGGGGGGCACTCCGGCGCGTGCCTACATTGCCACCGGCGCGCCGGTAGGAATCCCGTCGCGGGGCAGTCATTCCGGTCCGGCGCTACGCCTGCGGGCCCGGCGGGGTGATATCGGGGCGCCCAGGTGGTGGATCACCCGTATAAGTGCCGAAGTCAGGTGCGATCGCCGGATCGTCGAGCGGCAGTTCGGTGCTATCGCCGGATGGTCCGGTCTGGGAGGTGCCGCGCAGTACAGCGACCGCAGCGCGGACCGGGCCTCTCCGAGGGCGGACTGTTCCCGGCGCACTCGCTGGTCCCGTGAACTCGAGCCCGATTCCGCTGCAGACCAGCGCACCGGATATCAGTAGTTCGTCGGGCAGGGCCTGACGCTCGTGTCGTTGCCACCAAGAAGACCGATGCGGACACCCGACGAGACCGCAGTCCCCGGCGACCGTGCGACGTAGCAGGAGTGGTGGCGCGAGTTGTAGGCCTCGATGTGCGTGTGCACCCCAGAGCTACTGCGCACGTCGTAGCAGATCTTGCCCGAAGGCCCGACGGGGTTGGATGAGTAGTCGAATGCACCCGTATAGCCGAGGACGGAATCCGGACTGAGAACCTTCCCCACCGTGATAGATGAAGGAACGCTCGCGAGTATGCGAGTAGTCCACCCACCCGACGGTAGCGCCCTTGATCGTGACGCTGACGCGCACCGAGCGACCACCGTGGCCGTATACACCACTTGAGCACGTCATTCGCAAAGAAGTGACCTTCAGGGTGGCGGCATTCTGCCAGTCGTCCGACCAGAGCTTGGGCCGCACCGCCGTTCCCGGACCCGCGTAGAAATCGACGGACCAGTCCCCTCCGAAGACGATGTGGTGGCCAGTAGGCACCGTACCCACCCCGTTGCCCCAGCGCCCCGAAAATGGGGCACCGATCGTTGAACGGGTCTGCCCGTGGTAGGCCTCCGCATGTGGCGATCCGACGAACACGAGAAGTCCAGCGATCGTGATGACTAGCGATCTTGGGAGCGCTCCCAGACGAGCGTTAACCCCGTCCAAACGCAGCGAGCTTCGTCGGGCCATGTCGATGCCTTGAGATTCGATTCGCTTCGCACCTACGACTGACTTCATTTTTCGCTGGCCCTGCCGGATTGGGAAGCGCGCAAAGCCTCCGAGTGCAACAAGTGCGGCCGTCGGGCGTGAAAGCCACGACCGTCGAGGCGATGATACGGAGGTTGCCATGGCAATCCTCACATTCTGTGCCGAGCGCGACCCTCTGGGCGCTGTCGAAGCTTTCGACCCTCCGGCTCAGCGCAGGGTTACATCTTGTAAACAGCCGGACCGTCGGAGCCGAGTGCGAGCAGCGACTCTGCACTCAGAAGTGCTAGACAACGATCGCATATAGCAAATGTGACCACCAACAACGCGACATCCAACGGCTTGCCTCACCAATACGTCGCCATCTTCCCCACGCCGAATCGACTCCAGGACTCGTCGTTTGGGAAGTCAGTCGGGGGTTCAGCTCCGTCATAGCACCACTGATCTGGCGGACTCTCCGCAGCCCCGATGGCGAAGTACCAGCCGGAGATGGTGCGACGGTAGGCATACCAGCCCTGTCCGTCAGCGGCGACGTTGAGCTTGATGCCGTGGTCGGCGGGCAGTCCGTCCCGCTCGAAGTGTGACTCGACGATCGGCAGGAGATCCTCGCGGTAGCGCTCCCCTTGGTTGCGGTAGTGGCCCATCTGGCAGGTGGCCAGCCACCGCAGCGCCTGGCGGGTCTCGGCGAACTCCCGCTGATCGAGACGCTGACCGTCCTCATCCCAGCCCTCGAGCCCGGCATTGTCGATGAGGCGTTGCGCTGCTGCATGCTCATCTGCTTCTTTGGAGCGGCGCTGGCGGCGAACCGAGCCGATCGCCTTCCAGGCGCCGCAGAAGCCCTCGGCCTTGGCAACGATGTGGTCATAGGGCGCCTGCAGATCGCGGATTACACGGAGGCGCGGGCCGGCTCGCAGCACGACGGCCAGCTTCTGTCGCCACACCGACGCGCCATTGGCTCGCCAGGTCATCATCCGGAACAGGCCGTCGTAGCCCAGGTACAGGGTCAGCGGTCCGATGAATCCGAGAGCGCCGAGCGTCAACCACAGTGGTAGAACGAACTCGAGGGCCAGCTGCCCGTGATCGAGGTCGGCCCACTGATCGATCAGTCCGACGAGCGTCCACGCCAGCGCGGCGAAGCCCAGCCACGCCGTCACCCCGTTGCCGACGCCATCCACTGGTTGATGCTCGGGCTTCTTACCCACCACCGGCAGCACGATGGCTAAGAACACGATCGGCTGCAGCCCGATCTCGACCAGCAAGGGGAAGGAGCGCAGGTTGACCACGAACTCCACGATGACCGAGGCACCGAACGTCTTGGCCAGAACCTGATGAAACCAGCTCTTCTGCTTGAGCGCATCGGTCGCGCCGAAGAACAGTCCGAGGCCGGACAGCAGCATCCACAGGATCGTGTGCTTGAGCAGCCCGACGTTCCAGAGGCCCACGCGCGCCGCCAGCCAGCTGAGGAGCGCCACCCAGCTGCCGTAGAGCAAGAGATGCGGCGCCAGCGATCTCAGGCCGCTGAGCAACGGGTAACGCGTCGGTGAGTCATCCTTGTGCAGCTGCCAGACGACCCACATTCCGCCCACGGCGAGCCACATGATGGAGGCGATTTCGCGATCGTTGAGTTGGCCCATCTCCATGGCTGGGATTCTACCGGAAGCGAACGCTCGTTCGATGAGGTGAGCCTGCCCGTCGATTCACCTCATGGCCGCAAAGGCCGGCTGAGGGACGCGCGTGAGTGCCCAGTCTCCAACACTGCTGCCTATCGCGAGCGCGACATATCGACGGCGATGCGTGCGGGATCGGAGCGCCAGAACGTCCGATGGCCCGATGCGTCAGCGAGCGGCGTCGGCGGTGATGAGTCGCAGTCTGGGTGCGCCGTTGAAGAGTTGGTCGTGGGATGCGAGCGGCACGCCGAGTCGGATGGCGGTTGCGGCGATCCATCGGTCGCCGTCGTGGACCTTGTCTCCGAGTGCGTGGCCTGCCTGCTGGCACCGCATGCGGAGCTCGGCGCAGAGCGTGATCATCTCGTTGTCGGGCTGGGCGACGGCGATCTCGGCGATGCGGCGTTCGAGCCGTCGACGGCGGAGCTCGCCCCACCCGGCGCGGAGCGCGCCGAAGCGGAGTTCCATGACGGTCTGGAAGGCGAGCACGACGGGCTCGCTGCCGATGAGCTCGCGGTAGGTGTCGGCGAGCGGGTTGGGGCGGTCGTCGAACAGCCAGCTGATGACCATCGTGTCCACGACGACGCCCGCGGCCCGGGCCTCACTCATGTGTCAGCGAGCGCCTCTTGGAACGCCTTCCACTCCTCGTCGGTGATGTCTTCGACGACGAGGCGGTCGCGTCCTGGCAGTGGTCGGGCGCGCTTGAGGGCCTCGTCGGGTGCGTAGACCCGCACGGTCGGCTCTTCGGGCTGCTCGACGGTGGACACGACGGCCAGTGTACGGCCCTGCCCGCTGAGCTACCGGGCAGCGCCGGCGAGGAACGCAGCGACCACGTAGGTCGCGTGCCGGTCGAGTGAGACCCGAGCGCGGTCATAGCGCATGGTGGTTCTCGGGTCGGCGTGGCTGGCGGCTTCTTGGACGTCGCGCAGCGGGACGCCTGCGTCGAGTGCGGCGGTGATGAACGCGTGGCGCAGCGTGTGCGGGCCCACCGGCTTGTTGATCCCGGCCTTGCGAGCAAGGCGGCGCACGATCCGCCATGCGGCGTGGCGGTCGAGCCGGTCGCCGTTTGCGGCGAGGAAGATCGGCCCTTCGACGCGTTCGCCGATCGCCAGGTCGATGGCGCGGGCGGTGCGCGGCGCGAGCGGGATTATCACGATCTTGCCGCCCTTGCGGACCACGGTGAGTGTGCGGTGGCCGCGTTCGATGCCCAGTGCCTCGATGTTGGCGCCGAGCGCTTCGCTGACCCGCAGCCCGTTGATGGCCAGCAGCGAGATCAGGGCATGGTCGCGCGCCGACGCCAGCCCGGCGGCGACGAGCAGCGCGCCGACCTCGTTGCGGTCGAGCCCTGTGGCGTGGGACTCGTAGTCGATGCCGCGGGCGGCGCACGTGGGCGGCGGGCGACGGCGACAGCAGGCCTTCCTCGTCCGCGTAGCGATAGAACCCCGCCACCGTCGACAGACGGCGGGCGACGGTCGCGGTTGCACGTCCCAGCTCCTCGAGGTCGCGGGCGAAGCACTCGATGTCTGCCCGGCGCACGGCGAACAGCCTCAGGTCGTGCTGGTGACACCACGCCACGAACTGGCGGAGATCCAAGGCGTAGGCGTCGCGGGTCTGGCCGCGGTAGCCGGCCAGAAACGCGCCGAGCGCGTAGCGCTCCGCATCAGAGGACTGCGGATCGAGGACCGCGATCTCCGTCGTCGGGGTCGCATTGTTCGTTGTCATGTCGCACCTCCGGGTCGAGCGGGACCCGGAGGCTGGAGCCGACCAGGCCCAGCGTCAGGTTGAAGACCGCAACCTAAGCACGTGCTGTCGCGAAGATCTGGCGCGCACCGCCGCCAGAGCCCAACGCGCCGGACCGCCGAATCGGGAACCGTCCCGCGTGTCGGCCGCACGGGGTGGAGCCGAGTGACACGTTGGACGCCGCGCACCGCATGGCTCCCCATCACCAGCGTGCGGTCTCGTCGTGCCCGCCTCATCGATGCTTTGGGATGGCCACGATGTCGGTTGCGCCTCGTCGGCGGTCACTCCGGTCACCACGAACGGCTGGAGATGCGCGCACCGACAAGGAGGGCAACGGCGACCCCTCCGCCGTCGCCGACCCGTCCGAGCTCGTCTCCCCTTTGTCTTCACCACCCCGACAGGACAACCCCCCGGCCCGCGTCCAGTGGAACCGCCACGGCCGATCGTCGCCGGGCGCGACGTATCTCGCCCGATGGCGGGGCACGTCGAGGGCCCGATCCGGGGCTACGGATTGTGGCTGGCCGTCATCGGTAGCTGCAGAAGCTGGCCCACGACCTGGTCGCGGTCTCCAACGGGGGCGAGATCGACCGGTGCCCGCAGCTGGTAGACGGCGCCTTGGGGCGGCCAGTGCGACAGCCTGTCGCTCCCAAGTTCGGCCGTACGGGTGTTGACGAGGGTGAGCGGGGGACCGCCCCCTGGCGGCCTCTCGATCGTCACCGTCCAGTCCAGACGCCACGTGTCGCGCAATGTGGGTCGCTCGTCGACCACCTCCAAGGTGCCGAGCGGCGTGGTGTCCACGTCGGCTTGAGAGATGGTCACCCTGCCGAGCACGGGGCTGTCGGCGCTCCATTCGTTTCCGATGACCTGGAGCGTCACGCCCCCCAGACCGGAGCTGATCCGGTCTACGACGCGGAACTTGATCCCGCCCTTGAAGTCGAGACGCACGACGCCGAGTACGTCGACCCGCAACGGGCTGTCCGCGGCGTGGGAGGCAATGGGAACCTCGAGTCCAATGGGGGGAAGGGTGACCGCCATGGCACTCTCCTTGTTCGGGGCGGCACGTCGGCCTCTGCCGTCGCCGCTCGTTGTTCGGTGCACTGTATCGAGGGACCATCCTGCCCACTCGGACCGTCGACACGTTTTGCTTGCCCCTCGCCCGGGGATTGCTCCGACGGCCCTAAACGGATTCTCGATCGCGTCCCGGGCACTGACACCGTCAGCGCGCATCCATACAGATCGACGGTGCGGCGTGCCGTTCGGGCGCGACAGAACGCCTGACCTGACGGCCGGCGGCAGCCCGGGTCGGCGCTTGTTCGTAGACTGATGGCGTGTCCGTTGTCGGGCAGCCCGACGAGCCCCATCTCCGCCTGTACACAGTGGACGACGAGCGATTGTGGGAGTCGCGGCCGCGTCTGCACGCCGAGGAGTTTGCCCTCCAGGACCTCACCGACGAGGAGTGGGAGGCCTTCTACTCGGCGCTCGCTGACGTGTGATCGAGCGCCGACGGCTGACGCACGTCGTCGTTGACACCGACGTCGCGAGCTGGCTTCTTGATCCTCGGCCATCACTGCACGCTGAGGAGGCCCGTCGCTTCATCGGCGATCGCTCGAGAGTCGTGTCGTTCGTGACCGTGACGGAACTGCGCTACGGGGCCCTGCGAGCGGGATGGGGCGAGTTGCGCCTCCGTCAGCTCGAGCGGTCCCTTGCCGATCTCGATGTGATTCAGACCAGTGCGGTCCTGATCGACCGGTGCGCCTCCCTGCGAGCCGAGCAGAGCCGCGCCGGCCACGCGCTCGGGCAGAAGATCCACGAGGCCGATCGGTGGGTCGCGGCCACGGCGGCGGCGCTGAACCTGGAGTTGGTGGCGGGTGACGGGATCTTCGAGAACGTCGCCGGCCTCGCCGTCCGCCGCATTCGCCGCTAAGCCACGCGGCGTCACTGTTGACTACCGGGCGGCGCCGGCGACGAAGGCGGCCACGAGGTAGGTCGCGTGCCGGTCGAGCGACACCCTCGCCCGGTCGTAGCGCATCGTCGTTCGCGGGTCGGCGTGCGACGCCGCCTCTTGCACGTCTGGGAGAGGGACCCCTGCGTCGAGGGCAGCCATGATGAATGCGTGTCGAAGCGTGTGCGGCCCAACCGGCTTGTTGATCCCGGCCTTGCGGGCAAGCCAGCGCACGATCCGCCAGGCCGCATGGCGGTCGAGGCGCTCGCCATCCCGGCTCAAGAAGATCGCGCCCTCAGCCCGCTCGCCGATGGCCAGGTCGATCGCCCGTGCCGTCCGCGGAGCCAGCGGGATGACAACGACCTTCCCGCCCTTGCGCTCCACGGTCAGGGTGCGATGTCCGCGTTCGAGGCCGAGCGCCTCGATATCGGCACCGAGAGCCTCTGAAACTCGTAGCCCGTTGATGGCCAGCAGCGTGACGAGGGCGGGCTCGCTGGGCGACGCCAATCCGGCCGCGACCAGCAGGGCGCCGACCTCGTTGCGATCGAGGCCGGTGGCGTGGGACTCGTAGTCCAGTCGCGGTCGGCGGACGTGGAGCTGTCCGAACGCGCGTCCCATAAGGTCAAGCGGACTGCGCCCGGCCGCGAGCCAATGTGCCGTTGGAGAACAGGACAAACGATGTCAGAAGCGCACTAGAGGGGTCGCCCCTCCCGGCCCCGGAGCTGGTCGATCGTCTTGTCGTCCCACGTGTGCGAGCGGGTCCGCAGGTAGCGGTCCTGGCTCAACCGCAGGTAGGCGTCGGCGTCGGACTCGTCCGGACGGGCCAGCCCCGCCTCGCGCAACCGGTCGACGGCCGGCTCGTACTCCTCGCGGAACCAAGCGTCGGCGAGCTGCGGCCGGTCCATCATCTCGCCCCGGTCCTGCATCCGCCGGAACGCCCACGCCTCCGCCCCCTCGGCCAGTCGGGCGTAGGCGGAAGGGTCGTCCAGCTCGACGCGGGCCCGCTGACTCCGGGTCAGGGGCACACGATCGAGGAAGCTGCGCTCGTGGGCCTTGAGCGGCAGGTCCCCCAGCCTGAGGTCGCCCGGCGCCCCGGCCTTGGTGAGGATCTCGGTGGTGTAGCCGTCGATGACGTCGTGGCCGGCGGCCCTCGCCACCGACACCCGGTGGTGGCCGTCGCGCACGAAGTGGACGTCGCCGACCCGGTAGACGGAGATGGGCTCGAGCGGCTCCCCGCGCCGCATCGCCGCCGCCGACCGCACCCACCGCTCGCGGTCCTTGGCCGACGTCGGGCGGAAGCTGCGGTCGAACCCACCGCCCACCCGGTCGACGGTGCCGGCGATCGAGTCCAGGCGGATGGGTTGCAGGCCGAGGTCTCGCTCGCCGGTGCGACCCAGGGCGGACACCACCTCGTCGAAGGGCAGGATGGTGTCGACGTCGCCGGGCTGGCGTCGCAGCCACCGGCCGATGCGGGACAGGGCCTGGCGCTGGCGGGCCTGGTCGAAGTCGTCGCGGGCGTCTGCCTCGATGTTCCCGGTCGGGATGCGACGGGGCACCCCTCGTTTCTACCCGACCAGCCGCCGGCTACGTCTCGGCAACCCGCCCCGGGATGAGGGCACGTTCGAGGAGGCGGGGCCGCACCGCGGCGTAGCAGCAGGCCAGCATGGCGAGGCCGTAGGCGGGCCAGCGCGCCGCGGCCAGGTCCGCCGACGACGTCAGCTCGCGGATGTTGACGATGAAGAGCAGGCCACCGACGGCGACGCCGAGGGCACGGGCGGGCACGAACCGGATCGACCACGCGGCCAGGGGTGCCGCCAGGACCCCGCCGACCAGCATCGCCCCGACGACGGCGAGGTCGACGCCCCCGCCGCCGATGGAGGCGAGCAGCGAGCCGGAGGCGACGACGGCGACAGCCACCTCGGCGGTGTTGACCGATCCGATGGCGAACCGGGGAGCAAGGCCCCGCTGGAGCAGGAAGGGGGTCACCACCGGCCCCACGCTCCGATCAGACCGTTGGTGACTCCGCCCACCGCGGCCACGGCCGTCGTGCCGCGCTCGTCGTACCTGACTTCGTCGCCCTCGTCGGCGCCGACCCCCTCGTCTCCGCCCGAGCTCGTCGGGAGCGCCCGGCTGAACCGGAAGAGGATCCGCGCCGCCATGGCCAGCAGCAGCACCGCCAGGACGGGCCTCAACGCGTCGCCGTCGACGTTGGCGAGCACGGTGACGCCGATGAGCGCGCCGACCATGCCCGGGAGCGCCAGGCGCCGGACCAGGCGCCGGTCGATGTTCCCGAACCGCCAGTGGGAGACGGCGGCGCTGATGCCGGTGGCCACCTTCACCAGGTTGACCGTCACGGAGATGCCGGCCGGGGAGAGCCCGGTGCCGAGGAGGATGCTGGAGGAGGTCGGTCCGAAGCCCATGCCGAGGGCGCCGTCGACGAACGACGCGGCAAACCCGGCGAGGAAGACGATCAGCAGCTCGTTGATGCCAACAAAGATAGTGGGGAAAGTGGAGTGGGCGCCAGGATTCGTTCCCCGGGTCACGGTGTCTGGGACGATGGGCGCGTGTACATCTCGGCCAAGGTCGACTACGCGCTACGGGCCCTGCTGGCGCTGGCCGCCGCGCCGCCAGAGATACCGCTGACGGGCGAGACGCTGGCGACGGCGCAGGGGCTGCCCGTCAAGTTCGTGGAGAACACCCTGGTCGAGCTGCGGCGGGCCGGAGTCGTCTCCAGCAAGCGAGGGCCCGAGGGTGGCTACCGGCTGGCCCGCCCGGCCGACGAGATCGCCGTGGCCGACGTCTTCCGCATCCTCGAGGGCCCGCTGGCCGACGTCCGGGGGGAGCGTCCGGAGGACACCGTGTACGAGGGTCCCGCCGAGCACCTCCAGGAGGTGTGGGTGGCGGTGCGCTCCGCCCTTCGACTCGTGCTCGAGTCGGTGACGCTGGCCGACGTCCTGTCCGGGGAGCTGCCCACGTCGGTGACGGACCTGCTGGCCGCGCCCGACGCCTGGCAACGACGCCCGAGGCGGTAGGAGCCACCGGCCTACGGGGAACCGACCGTCAGCCCCGCTTTCCGTCCAGGTACTGCAGCAGGTCGTGGGCGGCCAGCTCGACCTCCTTGTGCCGCCACTCCGCGGCCCGGTAGACGCAGGCGATCAACCCGGATCGGTGGAGCCGGCGGAAGTCCCCATAGACGAACGCATGCCTGGCCTTGGTCTCGTCGTTGGCCCCCTCGGTGAGCCCCAGGTGCCACTCGGCGTATTCCTCCCACGAGTGCCTCTCGAGGAACTTGTTCTCGTCCTCGGCGCTCGGCTGGGCGTCGCCCCATTCGCTCCGCAGGACGTACTGGCGGGCGTCGATCAGTCGCCGTGCCTTGGCGACGGCCCGCTCGTTGACCGAGTACTTGGCCACGGCCACATGCTACGGGGCTCCGGCGACGGATGCGCGTGCGGTGGCCGTCGCCGCGTCAGACTCCTGCAAGGATCCGGTCACCGGAGCGCCCGCCACCTGTAACAGGGTGGGCGAATCGCCTCCGCTATGATCCGCGCTGCAGCTTTGCTGCGGGGGCAGTAATGGAGGCATTTTCACGGTAGGTGAGGGGACCAGTGGGATCGTATATAGACAATGTGCGATGCGGTAATTGTGATGCAGGTTTGATGCTGGAAGCGAGTATCGTAACCATCCAAAATTATCGGGAGCAGCCGACGGTCCGGCACTTCTGGGTGTATTGCAGCTTCTGCGCCACCCACAAGCTGTACTGGCCGACCGTCCGGCAGATCGTCCTGGCCGACGTGCTCGACTGCAAGACCGTCACCGCCGAGGTGCTCCCGGACGAGATCCTGGCGTCGTACCGGAAGGACTCGTCGCGCCCGACGGACAGGGCCAGGCGCCGGTCGAGCCGACCCCCGAGGTCGCGTTCCTGCTCAACATGCTGGCGGCGACGTCGGGCCTCGACCCCGCCACCTCACGGCCGGAGTGCTACCTGCCATCCCACTGGTCGAATTGACCGGCACCCGGCGGGAAGGGACATGGCGGCCCCTCCGGGTCGTCGGCGTCTCGTGCCTCGTGGCGCTGTCGGGCCTGCTCGCGGCCTGCGGCGGCGCCGGGACCGGGACTGCCGCCGCCGCGTCCGGCGACGTGGTCGGCTATTGCGCCCTTTCCCAGAAGATCAACGCCTCGGGGAACGTGCCGTCGCCGGCGCAGGTCGCCGAGCTCATCCGGTTGGCTCCGCCGGAGATTCCGCGGAGACGTCACCACGGCGCTCCGGGCGGGCGAGGCGTCCGACGCCGGCGTGCAGGCCTTCACCCGGGTCCTGGACTTCGAATCCGACCGCTGCTGACGTCCGCAGACGTGGTAAGGCCCGCCCGGCGGATCCTTGCTACGCTGGCCGCAGAGGGAATCGACTTTCGCACGTAACGGTGTAAGTACCAGCACGGCACGGCAGTCCCCTCCTAACATCAACAATGAAGGGGAATGTCACTGTGACAACCGGAACCGTGAAGTGGTTCAACGCCGACAAGGGCTTTGGCTTCATCTCGCAGGCAGAGGGTGCCGACGTATTCGTGCACTTCAGCGCCATCGAGACCCAGGGCTACCGCTCGCTCGACGAGGGCCAGAATGTGGAGTTCGAGGTTCAGCAGGGCCGAAGGGCCTGCAGGCGGCAAACGTCCGCCCGATCTGAACACCTGAAGATCCTGGTCGACGCCGCCCCTCGGGGCGGCGTCGCCGCGTCCGCACCCAAATGAGGCGCCTGACTCATGTGCGCCTGACCGATGTAGAGGAGGTGCGCCAGTGGAGATGCCCAAGCCGACCGACGCCGACAAGGACGCCTTCCGGTCGCTCGTGCCCGACGACCCGGGGGTCGAGGTGAAGCCGATGTTCGGCAACCTCGGTGCCTTCGTGAACGGCAACATGTTCATGGGGCTGTTCGGATCCCAGGTCGGCGTGAAGCTGGAGGCCGCCGACCGCGACGAGCTGCTGGCCGTGGAGGGCGCCGGCCCGTTCGGACCGGCAGAGCGGCCGATGGGCGGCTGGGTGGCGATGCCGGACCGCTGGCGCTCGTCGCCCGCCGAGGCGGCACCCTGGACCGACCGCGCGTTGACCTACGTGGCGTCGCTGCCCCCGAAGGTGCCCAAGGCCAAGAAGGCCCAGAAGAAGGGCTAGGGCAGCCGCAGGCACCGGTCCGCCCTGCCGCCGTCTCGTCGTCAGGGAAGAAGGTTGAACTCGCAACTGTTTGCACGGACAGTAGCGTCGAGAGGAAACGACGCTCGCCGAGGAGGCCCTCATGCCCGCCGTGACCGTCGACAACGTCCTGACCCTGCCCCGCATCCCGACCCCCGACCCGACCGTGGCGGTGGCGCGACCGGTGGCGTCGGTGACCAGCGCGCCGAGCGGGTTCGAGGGCGAGGGGTTCCCCGTCCGCCGGGCCTTCGCGGGTGTCGACCTGGCCCGCCTCGACCCCTTCATCCACATGGACCAGATGGGCGAGGTGGAGTACGGGCCCGGTGAGGCCAGGGGCACCGCCTGGCACCCGCACCGGGGGTTCGAGACCGCCACCTACATCGTCGACGGCACCTTCGAGCACCAGGACTCGATCGGCGGCGGGGGCGTCATCACCAACGGCGACACCCAGTGGATGACCGCCGGCGGCGGGATCCGTCACATCGAGCGCCCACCCGAGTCGCTGGTGGTCAGCGGCGGCACGTTCCACGGCGTGCAGCTGTGGGTGAACCTGCCCCGCGCCCAGAAGTGGGCCCAGCCCCGCTACCAGGACATTCGCGCCGGCAACGCCACTTTGCTGACCACCCCCGACGGCGGCGCGCTGGTGCGGGTCATCGCGGGCGAGGTCGCCGGGCACGAGGGCCCGGGCGTCACCCACACGCCGATGGCCTTCGTGCACGCCACCCTGAGCCCCGGCGCCCAACTGGTGCTCCCGTGGCGCCGGGAGTTCAACGCCCTCGTGTACGCCCTGAACGGCAGCGGCACCGTCGGGCCTGGCTCGGCGAATGGAGGCGGGCGGCCGTTCCGCATGAGCCAGCTGGCCGTCTTCGACGACGGCGACTACGTCACCGTGACCGCCGACGCCACCCAGGAGAGCCGCAGCCCCAACCTCGACGTGCTGGTTCTCGGCGGGCGCCCGATCCGTGAGCCGGTGGCCTGGTACGGGCCGTTCGTGATGAACACGCGGGCCGAGATCCTCCAGGCCCTCCAGGACGCCGAGTCCGGCAGGCTGGGCACCACGCCCGCATCCAGCCTGTCGTCGTAGGTCGGTGCTGATCAACGCATCGGCTGCTCTGCAGCCGGGCGCCTGACCAGCGCACTTGCGTGCGAAGAGCCGTTGTCAGGCGCCAAAGGCAGGCTTGATCAGCACCGACCTAGCCTGGGGGACGTGAACCCGGTCAGTGACGAGGTCGCCGCCTGGATCGGTACGTGGCGGGGCGAGGGTGACGGGTCCTACCCGACGATCGAGTCGTTCCACTACACCGAGGAGCTGGTGCTGGCCCAGGTCCCGGGCCGTCCGGTGGTGGCCTGGTCCAGCCGGGCCCGGGACACCGCCGGGCAGCCGCGGCACGCCGAGTCGGGGTTCCTCCGCTTGGTGGACGACGGCGTCGAGCTGGTCCTCGCCCACAACTTCGGGACTGTCGAGGTGGCGATCGGCCGCCTCGGCGCCGGCCGCCTCGACCTCGACACCCACGCCATGAACCGGGCCCCGTCGGCCAAGGTCATCGACCTCATCCAGCGTCGCTACACCCTCGACGGCGACACGCTCGGCTACGAGATCGCCATGGCTGCCGTGGGCGTGGCCCTCACCCACCACCTCCGGGCCACCCTCACCCGGGTCAGCTGACCGAACCGGCCAGGGTCGTCTCGACGCCGAGGAAGGTGGCGATCCGTTCCACCTCCAGGTCGAGTAGGTCCAGGTGGGCCGCGGTCAGCTCGGTGGTGGGCTCGACCGCGATCTCGAGGCGCCGGCCCCGCTTGGTGCGCTTCCAGATCCCGCCGACGACGCCGTCGACCAGCACCGTCGACACGCCGACGACGTGCTCCAGCCGGCCCTTGGGGTCGGCGGCGATCCGGGCCTTGGCCGCCGGCGGGACCAGCCTGTTCGCGCTGGCGGTGCCCCAGGATGTAGCTGTCGTACTGCGGCAGGAGGCGCAAGGTGGGCGCCGAAGGAGTCGCGTGCGGCGGCGGGTCGTCGAGGTCGGCGGCGAGGCACCAGCCGGGCCTGCCGTCCACGCTGACCTGGGCGAGCTCGGGTTGGAGGGCGTCGAGGTAATGCCGGACCTCGGCGGGCCGCATGCCCAGCCAGGCGGCGACGTCGGCCAGGTTGGCCGGTCCGTAGGCGGTCAGGAACCGGCGAACGATCTCGGTCATCGACTCCTCCGGGTCGAGCGTCTCCCAGCAGTCGACCCACTGGTCGAGGCGGACGAACGTCACCTTGGCGCCGCGGCTCGGGCCGAAGCACAGCAGCCCCGCGAACGCCGCCGGGCCCAGCAGCGAGCCCCAGTTCGACCGCATCGCCTCCTCCGCCCACCCGCCGGCGCGGACCGCCACCTCGTCGGCCAGCTCCGCACGGGTCAGCTGGCGACCGTCGAGGGCGGCGCCGATGGCGTCGAGCAGCGCGCCGGCCCCGGCCGGGTCGAGGCCGTGAAACTTCAGCCAGGCGCCGTCGCGTCCCCAGGGGATGGGCCCGCATGGCGGCCATGTGCAGCGAGACGTCGTCGGTGCCCACGAGGTGGATCGTCGACCGCAGCCCGTGCACCTTCACCAGCGACCGGTTCTCCCACAGCGCGGCCTTTACGTCGCCCACCCGCAGGTCGGGGATCCGGGCGCTGAGAGCCAGCTCGGCGGCCGACAGCACCTGGGCCTGGATACCGCACGCCCTGCGCACGACGCCGAGCAGGTCGTCCGCCGGGGCCGGCGCGGTGAGGTGGTTCCGGGCCAGACGCCGGGCGTCGACCTCGTCCCAGGTCAGGGACGTCACCCGGTCGGGTTCCGCTATGCCAGCACGCCCCTGAGCTCGCCCAGCTTGTCGGGCACGATCCGGTACCAGACCCACCGGCCCCGCTTCTCGCCCACGATCAGGCCGGCGTCGACGAGGATCTTCAGGTGATGCGACACGGTCGGCTGTGAGCGCTCGAGCGGCTCCACCAGCTCGCAGACGCACGCCTCACCGGCCGACGCCGAGACGAGCAGGCTGAGCAGCCGGAGGCGCACGGGGTCGGCCAGCACGGCGAAGGCCGACGCCAGCTCGCCCGCCCGCTCCTCCGACAGCGGCACCGACAGCACGGCCGGGCAGCACTCCTCGACCAGCGGCAGGGGCTCATGCAGACGCGTCGTCATGACCACCTCGCGGTTACGATTGATCGACGTCAATCAATTGATCAATGGGCAATCTACCAGTACCCGTGTGCGAAAGGCGGCGACCCGCCGTCGTTGCCGCGGTCGCCGCCGGTGGGGCACTGGGGACCCTCGCCCGCTACGGCGTGGCCCAGCTGGTCCCGCTCTCGTCGGGCTCGTTCCCGTGGGCGACGTTCGGGATCAACGTCACCGGAAGCTTCGCCCTCGGCGTGGTGATCGTCGTCCTTCTGGACCGCTTCCCGTGGAACCACTTCGCCCGGCCGTTCCTCGCCAGCGGCTTCCTCGGCGGCTACACCACGTACTCGACGTTCGCGCTCGAGACCGTCCTGCTGGCCAGGGACGGTCATGCCGCGCTGGGACTCGCCTACGCGGTCGCGAGCCTGCTCGCCGGCTTCGCGGCCGCGTGGGCCGGCATCGTGCTGGCCCGGGCCGGCGACTGGAGCGGGCGTGAGCGCCGCCGGCTGGATCGGCCTGATCGTCGCTGGCGCTATCGGCGCGCCGGCCCGGTATCTCGTCGAGGTCTGGATGGAGGACCGCACCGCCGGCCGGCTGCCGTGGGGGACCTTCGTCGTCAACGTGAGTGGCTCGCTGCTGCTCGGGTTCCTGGGCGGCCTGGTGCTCTACCACGGGCTTCCCACCGAGCCCCGGGTCGTGTTGGGGATCGGGTTCTGCGGCGCCTACACGACGTTCTCCGGGTTCGCCTACAAGACCGTCGAGCTGCTGGAGGAGGGGGCGACGGCGAGAGCCGCCCTCAACGCCCTCGGCACGCTGGTCGTCGGGGTGGCGGCAGCGGCGGTCGGCCTCGGGCTGGCCGCTGTCGGCTGAAGCAGACCCACGCATTGACAACAGTCGATACATCTGCCACGATCGATGAATCGACAATAGTGAATGCATAGGGAGGTTCTGGTGTCACGAGTGCAGCTGGCCCTGAACGTGTCCGACCTGGACGCCGCTGTGGCGTTCTACTCGAAGCTCTTCGCCACCGAGCCGGCCAAGCGCCGGCCCGGCTACGCCAACTTCGCCATCGCCGAGCCGCCCCTGAAGCTGGTGCTCATCGAGGGTAACGAGGGGGCCGGGACGCTCAACCACCTGGGCGTCGAGGTGGAGACCACCGAAGAGGTCTCGGCCGCCGCCGCCCGCCTAACCATCCAAGGGCTCCCGACGGCCACCGAGGACCAGGTGTCCTGCTGCTTCGCGGTCCAGGACAAGGTCTGGGTCGACGCGCCCGACGGCGAGCCGTGGGAGATCTACACCGTCCTGTCCGACGTGGAGATGCCCGCCGGCCAGCTGCGGACGGTGGCACCGGGCGACGACGCCCTGTGCTGCGCCAGCGCGCCCGAGTCGTCGGCCCGGTGCTGCTGACCTCGAGCCCACTGGGCCGCCGAGCGTTCGCCGAGCTCCTCGGGACCGCCCTGCTCACGATCGCCGTCGTCGGCTCGGGGATCGCCGCCCAGCGGCTGTCGCCCGGCGACGTCGGTCTCCAGCTCCTGGAGAACGCCGCGGCCACGGCCGCGGCGTTGGCCGCCATCATCCTCGCCGTCGGACCGGTGTCGGGGGCCCACCTGAACCCGGTCGTGACCCTGGCCGACCGCGCCTTCGGCGGGGTCAGCAGCCTCGAGGCGGGCGTGTACGTCGCCAGCCAGGTGGCGGGGGCGCTGGCCGGCGCGATCGTCGCCAATCTCATGTTCGACCTGCCCGCCGTCGAGCTGTCCACCACTGCGAGGAGTTCCGGGGGCCTGTGGCTGGGCGAGGTCGTCGCCACCTGCGGCCTCCTGCTCGTCGTCTTCGCCGTCGCCCGGTCGGGCCGGTCGTCGGTGGCGCCGTTCGCCATCGGCGCCTACATCGGCGCCGCCTACTTCTTCACGTCGTCCACGTCGTTCGCCAACCCGGCCGTCACCTCCGCCCGGGCGCTGACCGACACCTTCGCCGGCATCGCCTGGCGCTCGGTGCCGGCCTTCGTCGTCGCCCAGCTGGCCGGCGCGGCGCTGGCCGTCGTCCTAGTCCGACTGCTCTATCCCGACGTCGCCCGGGTGGCCCCGGACCTGGTCGTTCCCCACGCCGAGCGCCCTACCCGGGAGCACGCATGACAAGGAGACTCCCGTGACCGATGTCGACGCCCATGCCGACGGCGTCCCCACCGTCCTGTTCCTGTGCGTCCACAACGCCGGGCGGTCGCAGATGGCCCTGGGGTGGTTCAACCACCTGGCCGGCGACCGGGCGCTCGCGGTGTCGGGCGGGTCGAACCCGGGAGCCGAGGTGAACCCGTCCGCCATCGCGGCCATGGCCGAAATCGGCATCGACATTTCTCACGAGTTCCCGAAACGGTGGACCGAGGAGAGCGTCCAGGCCGCCGACGTCGTCGTCACGATGGGTTGCGGGGATGCGTGCCCGGTCTTCCCGGGCAAGCGCTACGAGGACTGGAAGCTCGACGACCCGTTCGGCAAGAGCGTCGACGAGGTACGGCCGGTGCGGGACAGCATCGGCGAGCGCGTGCGCGGGCTCCTCGCCAGCCTCGGGATCACCTGAAACCGTCGTCCTGAGGTAGACACACAGGACGACGATCGGGCGCGGGACCGCCCGAGGGGAAAGGCGCCGGAGTGACCGACCAGGAGGCCGTCCGAATCGAGATCACCGTGCCGGCGCCGTTCGAGGCGGTGTGGCAGGCGTTCCGCGACCCGAAGGTGATCCCCGAGTGGTTCGGCTGGGACTACGAAGGGCTCGCCGAGGAGATCGAGACGATCTTCGAGGAGGAGATCGACGCGTGGAAGGAGGCCGGCACCATCCACATCGGTGGTCACCTCTTCACCCTCGACGACCACGACACCGAGACCATCGTGCGGGTGACGCGGGTGCCGCCGGTCGGTGGCAGCGTCGACTGGGACCTCTACTACGACGACATCGAGGAGGGGTGGCTCACCTTCCTCAACCAGCTGCGCTTCGCCCTGGCCCGCCACCCGGGCCGGACCCGTCGCACGATCTACCTCGCCGGGTTCCGCACCGGCCCCGGCTCGAAGACGACCATCTCGCGGCTCGGTCTGGGCCCGGCGGCGGCGATGGTCGCCGGGCAGCGCTACCGGGCCCGGACGCCGTGGGGCGACCCGCTGGCCGGCAAGCAGTGGTTCCGGTCCACCAACCAACTGGGTCTCACCGTCGACCAGTGGGGTGACGGGCTGCTGATCGTGTTCGAGTCGCCCAAGGGCAAGTCCTCCAACGACTCCGTCTCGGCGGTGCTCACGACCTACGGGCTCGACGACCGCCAGTTCGAGCAGGTCGAGCGGCGCTGGAGCGACTGGTGGCACGCCAACCACGAGCCGGCCGCGGCCACCGACAAGGCCAAGGACACGGACACGGACACGGACGAGGCCAAGGCCAAGGCCAGGGCCAAGGACGAGGCCAAGGCAGGGAAGGTAAGGCCAAGGACACGGTGAAGGCCAAGGGGAGGGCCAAGCCCAAGGCCAAGACCAAGGCGAAGGAGCCCGACGCCGGCTGAGGGCACCCCACCCCCCGAACTGGTGCCACAGAACCGCGCCATCAACCGTTGAGTGGCACCAGTTCGGGGGTTCGGGGGGGATCTCAGGGGCCGCCCAGGGCGTCTGCCAGCTCGGAGCGACCGGATAGGCCGAGCTTCTCGTAGATGCGCTGGATGCGGTTCTCCACTGTTCGGATGGACAGTGGGAGGTCCGTGGCGATCTGCCGGTTGGAGTGCCCGCCCGTCACCAGGAGGGCCGCCTCCCGCTCGGTGGTCGTGAGCACCGCCCGGACCTCGATGCCGACGAGCGCCGGGGTGGTCGCCCCCTCGCAGCGAGCGGCGCGCTCGGCGGCGACACGGGCGGCGGCGGTAGCCGACTTGGGGACACCGGCCCTCCGCCAGGCCACGGCGGCGTCAGTGGCGGCCTCCGCCGCCAGCAGCCCGGCGCCGAGCCGGTCGAAGGCCGACGACGACGCTTCCAGACTCTCGGCGTGGCCCCCGACCAGGGCGGCCACGTGGGCCACGAGGGTGGCCACCAGCTCGCCCTCGACGCCGGCCACCGCCTGGCGCAACCGCCCGTCGACCTCCCTGGCTCGGCCGAGCCGGGCCAGGTCGTGCAGCGCCCAGACCACCCCCAGGCGATCACCGAGACCCTCACCCACCTCGGCGGCCTCCTCCAGCCGACGCCGGGCGGCGGGGAGGTCACCGGCCGCCACCGCCGTCCACGCCCGGGCCCGGAGCAGGTCAACCGCGGTCCAGGCACTCGGAGGGAGCCCGAGACCGTCGATCACGGCCATGACCTCGACCGCCGGTCCGACCCGGCGGGCCAGGGCCTCGGCCAGCGCCAGCGGGATGAGTGCGTCGCGCAGCAGGGTGCGCCGACCCAGGGAACGGAGCAAGGCCGCTCCTTCCCGGGAGGCGCGCGCCGGGGGGTGACCGAGGGTCGTCCGGGGGAAGGAACCACCCGACGACGCCGAACGGACCCGGAGGATCACCATGCCGCAGCAAGGGTGGAGCGCCAAGCGTGAACGTCAGTACGAGCACATCAAGGACGGGCTGGAAGAGCGGGGCGAGGAAGAGGACGCCGCCAAGGAGATCGCCGCCCGCACCGTCAACAAGGAGAGGGCCCAGGCCGGCGAGGCCAGGACGGCAAGCCGGTCCTCGCTGAAGGACATGTCCGCGAGCCGTCGTGGTGGTCAGCGCTCCCACAAGGGCCCGGGTGGCCGGACCAAGGAGCAGCTCTACAACGAGGCCAAGAAGAAGAACGTCAAGGGACGCTCGAAGATGACCAAGGCGGAGCTGGAGAAGGCGGTCGGCAGGTAGGGCCCGTCGTCGACTCACCGGACGGCTCGGAGCACCAGGTCGAGCAGCTCGTCCACGCTGGCGGGACGGAAGCTCCCGGCCTCGGCCACCCGGGGTTTGGCGAGGAGCAGCCAGGACGACGGGCCACCCATCCGTCCCACCGACAGGTGGGGCCCCGATGGCGAGGAGCCGAGTTCGACGCTGTCGAGGCTCCCGACCGGCACCGACCAGAGCACGACCGGGCCGGTCCGCGCGTCGAGGGTGCCGAAAGCGCTCGACCCTTTGGGGCACACGCCGGCCAAGCGCCTGTCGGTGACGAGCAGCGTCGAGCTGCCCTGGAAGACCGGGTTGGCCGCGGAGCCCGGGTCGTCGTCGACCATCACCATCGACACGAGCAGCGCCCCGTGCACCTGCTCGCCGGGTTCGGGCACGGCGAACCAGGACTGCTGGTCGTACGTGAGGTCGAGCGGGGCCGAGCGGGCCGTCGTCGTGTCCTGGGCCACGCCCACCGCCTCGTGGAACACACGGGGCCGGGCCGGGGGCGGCGGCGGCGAAGCTCGAAATTCCGAGTCGAGGAGGTCGAGTCCCTCCTCGAACGCCTCCCACGACGAATCGGCCGGGGCCGGCCGCTGAGGCGGCGGGGGCAGCGACGTCTGGGGCGGAGGCGGACGGCCGTCCCTGGTGGGAGCCGAGGTGGGCTTGACGGCGCGGGGACCGGCGACGCCGGGTTTCCGCCCGACAGCCCCGGGGCCCGCGTACGACCTGCTGCCGAGCTGCAGGAGCGGGAGGTCCGAGCGGACGAAGTGGCCCTGGTCGTCGGGCGCCAGCCACAGGAACAGGATCACCACGGCGGCGAGGCTCATCATGAGGAGCGGCACCACCGTCCACACGGCGACGTCCTGCACCAGGTGGTCGATAAGCATGGCGACGATCACGCCCGCCATCGCGACTGTCGTCGTCAACCGGCCGTTGACGGAGCCCGCCCTCATGGGCTGGAGCGACCCCAGGCCCAGGACGCCGAAGACGCATAGGAACACGCCGGTAAGGAACCCGGAACCGCCGGCGAGATTCGCACTCGAGAAGGCCAGAACGCTCGCCAGCCCGATGGCGCCGGCGACGATCGAGAGCAGCCCGGCCATGACCCACGCAGCCCGGACCGACCGCGGCCCTTCGCCCTGGCCCTGGCCGGGCCCTCGGGTGACCACGGCAGCAATGGCTTGGTCGCCGGCCGGAGAACGAGGGCGGCCGTGGCGGCGGCGAGGAGCAGGAGGGCGACGACCTCGGTGCCGCCCCGCCCGTAGCCGAAGAGCAGGGCGGGAAGGAGCGCGGCGGCGTAGCCGAGGGCGAGCGGCCCCGCCGCCCGGTCGCCCTTGTACAGGGCGTACGCGACCCCGAAGCACCCGGCCCCCACCAGGAGGGAGACGACGGTCGATACGAGCAGCGCCGGGATGTAGCGGGTCTGGATGCCGTCGGAGATGAGCGAGATGCGGTCGGGAACGTCGCCCAGGGCAGGAAGGAAGACGCAGAGCCCGGCCGCGGCGAACAGTCCTGCCACGATCAGCACCTCGGACTGCTGGCCCGTCGGGCCGAAGGCCCCGGGCCTCGCCTTCCGGGAGCGTCCCAGTCGGTCACCGCCGGAGCGTAGGCGTTCCCGTCACCGCGAAACCGTCTTCTCGCCCGTCAGCCTCGCCCGGACCGCCTCGGGATCCGGATCGACGACGACGCGCCGACCCGTCTCGTCGTTCCGGCCGAGGAACACGTCGACGAGCTCGACGGCGAGAACGGCGCGCCCGGTGGCGGAATCCGTCGGGGAGGAGGTCGTCGTGCTCGGCGAGGTACCCGGCCGCCGCCCTCACCGCGTCGTGCTCGACGTGGTCGACCTCGGCCGGGAAATCGAACTGCCAGCGCTCCGTCCGTCGGGCGATGGCGGCCTTGGCCTCGTCGTCGAGGTCGATCCCGGACGCGGGAAAGACCCGGCAGTCGTAGGTGCGGCACGTCCTGGGCCGGTGCTCGTAGATCGAGCAGGCGCCCTCGACCAGCATCGGGCAGTGCCCGTTCTCGTCGTAGCCGAGGAGGACGTTGCCCCGTGGCAGCCGGGGCGCCGGGAACAGCAGGGCGGCGGGGATGTGAGCGAGGGTGTCGGTCTCGTCGGGCCCGATGTGGACGAACTGCGAGGAAGTGCAGCAGGCCGTGCACCCGTCGCACGGCACGTCCGAGTCGCCCCTGCCGGCAAGGGCGCGCTTCATCCCGGCCAACCAGGCGGAGAAGTCGCCCGCCGGCAACGGCGGGCCCGCAGTCGAGTCTCTCGGCCGTCTGTCCTTCACCCGGGCCCAGGGTACGACCGCCAACACTCCGACGAAGGGGGCCTGGCGCCTATGGGCGATCTGCGCCCTGAGTGGAGGTCGGGCTCCTGAGCACCTGGTAGCAGAGCAGTACGAGCCCCGCACCAAGGGCGGCGAACTTGAACCTGGTGAACGGTGCTGTGATTCGAGTCAGCAACTCGACCGAATCTTCCCCTCCGCCATCGATGAGGCGCGTGAGCGACGTGCGGAAGAGGACTGTCTCGATCACATCGGCCACCGCGGCGGCAACGACCGCGATGGCGATCGTCCGCGGCGCTTTCGCGAGCCGACCCCACCAGTGGCGAGCGTCGGCCTCGTCCGCCGACCTCGTTGCGGCGACCATGCCGGCCAAGGCCAGTCCCGAGACGAGGTAGAAGGGCACGTACCTGAAGATGTCCCTGATCGTTGCCGCCCGCAATTCGATCAATCGCTCCTGCGTCAGCAGAGCGAGCTGGGACGCGGAGTCGTCCTGCGTTTTGCCGTAACCGTAAGAGAGGTGGCTCACTCTCCCGGCGAAGTCCATGACGAGGGCTGTGGCGAGAAGGAGGCCGATCAGCCCCATGAGGCGCACCCACCAGTGTGGCGACCGCAGGACTTTCGTCATCATGGGGGTGGCCTCTGGCCCTCCGCTCGACCCACCACACGTCGGATGAGCCCCGAAAACCCGACGGTGCTCAGCCACCCGCCGGCAAAGATGAGCAGGATGGGTATGGCCAGGTCCTTGGCGGCGTTCCCGAGTTGGTGGTTGATGAACTCGCCTTGATCGCTTTGGCAATCGGGAAGCCTCGTGCAGAAGCCCACCAGTCGAAGCCGCCAGTGGCCCTCCCCGTCGAGGTAGACGATCCGCTGGTCCGCTGGTGCGCTTCGTGAGCCGAGCGGATGGGCCGCGACTCGGACGACCTCGTTCTCGACCGTCACATCGGCAGAGGAGCCGGGCACCCCGCTGAGCCAGGAGCCATCGGCGCCCGTGTAGCAGACCGTCGCCGTGCGTTCAGCGTCGACGGCGATCGGCCGTTTCTCGTCGAAGACCAGCGACCGGGTGGCGAAGGGGAGCGTCGGGGTGTCGGTCGGGCAGGCGATTCCGGAGGGTGACTGAAGGTCCGTCGGGTCATAGAGCGTCGGCGTAGCGCCCCCGACATTGCGCACGTTGAAGGCTGCGTCGGGAATGGGATCGGGGTTCGGGTCGAGAAGACTCGGGAATTCGTCGAGAAGGCGTTTCGCAATCATTTCGTGACCGCTTGGTGTGGGATGCAAGCTGCCGTGTAGCCAGTTGGTCGGCGTAATTCGATCGACGAGCCCGCCTTCGGTCGGGTTCACATTCGCGACGTTCATGGCGGACTTCGCCACGGTGCCCTCGCAGATGCCGGCGCCGTCAAAGGCGGACAGACCATGCTCGAAGTACTTCACACCCGCGTTCTCGGCGGAGACGCGGACTCGCTCGTTCAGGACGGCGAGGAACTCGGAGACCATCGCGTGCTCGTCGTTCAACAGGACGGATTCGTCGCAACTCTTCGTCGTGATGAGGCGCGGGTACGGGACGACGACGATGGGGACCCCCGGGAGCGTGGTTCGTATTGCTTCGAACGCCGCCGTGATGTCGGGACCGATCTGGTCCAGGGCCCGAGCCAGAACTCACGCCGGTCGGCGCACGACCCGGGCAGGATGCAGCCGCGGCCGATATGACCGAAGGCGGCGTCGTTCCCGCCGATGCTCACGAGGACCAGCTTGATCTTCTGCTTGTCCTCCTCCTTGACGTTCTCGAGCTGCGCACGGCCGCCGACGATGCCCTCAGGCGACCCCTCCATCTGGGCCGTTTTGTGAATGTGCTCGGCCTTCGCTCCGGAGCAGGCATAGAAGTCGAGGCCCCAGCCCTTCTCTACGGCGAGGAGGTACGGGTACGCCGCGGGACTGCGACGACACTCGTTCTTCTCGTTCTTCTTCTCGCCCTTCGTGTTGGTGCCCGGGAAGAACTCCGGTGCCCCCTCGCCTGCGATGTACGAATCACCCAGGGCCAGGATCCGGTTCGGGGCGTCCTTGTTCGGGTCGAGGGGATCCGTCGCCGTTCGGTCGTCCACGAGCCAGACCGTCGCCAGCCCCACCGCCACGACGAGGAGGAACACCTCGCCGCGGACCACGAACGACGCGGCGAAGAAGACCACGAGGAACGTCACGGCTGCGGTCAAGGCGATCGTCGTGTCCAGGCGTAGATGCAGCAGGATGATGCCGGCGAGGAGGGTCGCGACGCCCGCCGCGAGCGGTACCGCCGGGCAGGCCGAAGCGGACGGGACGAGAGGCTCATGGCGATCACGCCGAGGACCATCAGCGACGCCCCCACCACCGCCAACTTCGGGCTGGCGGACCAGCTCGCCCAGACGACGCAGGCGACGCCGACGGCGACGGTCGACGCACCCGCCCACGGGAGCCACCTCGTGGCGCGCCGGTCCTCCGCAACGTACCGCCGTAGAGCGGACGTGTAGATCACCACGCCGCCGACCGCCAGGACCCCCCCGAACACGTCCCAGAGCCCACCCCGCTGAACGACCAGCAGGCCGAGCGCCGCCAACAGGATCCCGACGGGGGCGTACACGACCGGGGCAGTGAGGTCGGACACCCGCCATGTCGCTCGTAGCGTCAAGATGCCGGTGACCACGAAGAACACACCGGCGATCGCCAACAAGACCTCGTGCGCGCCGAACGCCACCACGAGAAGACCGGCGCCCAAGGCGAACGAGACGAGCCCGATGCCAAGGACCAGCGGCCGTTTGGTCTTCGACCACCTGCGCAAGCCAGGATTCAGGAGGGCCAGCCCGACCGCAGTGGCGATCACGCTGAGGACGAGTCCAGTCACCGCAGAGTGCAGTACGGAGAGCGGGATTCCCAGCGAACCGGCGACGGTCAAGGCGATGCCGATCAGGAAGAGCCGTCCGTACAACCTGTCGGCCCAATCGAGCCCGACGCGAGCGACCTTGACCATCTTCGTGTCGGTCCCGCCGCCGCCGTCAACCACCGTCCGCAACGATACGCCGACGGATTCGTTCGTGCTCGGCTGGTCGTCGCCGCGGTCCCGGCGGGCTCCCTGGGTACCATCGAGGCGGGCGGGCGTCGACCAGCCCTTGAAATCCACAGGTGAGTTGTCAAGCTTCGGTAACCCATCGTTGAGATGAGTTCTGGCGCATCCAAGCAACCCTGAAATGCCAGGTACGTAATTCAAGGTTCGATGATGTAACCTTGATTTGTGCAGATCGACACATTTGGGAACTCACCCACTGGCAGTCTCGTACCGATCACGGTCGAGGAAGGTGGGCGTGAGGTTCACCACTTCGCGTTCGCTCCGAATCCGCTTCCCGAGGACCTCCAGCTCGGCGCGGCGACCTGGGGAGCAGCAATCGACGCCGGACACCATCTTGGCCGCCTCGATGCGATCGCAAAGGAACTCCTGCCGAATCCGATGCTCGTCGCGCGCCCGACGATCCGCCGTGAGGCCGTCAGCACCTCAGCGCTCGAGGGGACGTTCGCTCCCGCCGCCGAGGTTTTGAGCTCTGAGATCGATGAGGACCTGCCTCGGAGCACCGCCGTCGTCGAGGTGCTCAACTTCATCCGAGCGACCGAACGAGGCATCGCCTTGCTCGGGGAGCTTCCGATCTGCACTCGGTTCGCCTGCGAGCTTCAGAAGATCCTGATAACCGGCACGCCCAGCGAGGACTGGCAGACGGGCAAGGTCCGACAGTCCCAAGTCCTGATTGGTCCCTACAAGGGGTGCCGCGTGCGCGAAGCGCACTACATCCCGCCCCCGCCAGGAGACACCCTCACGAATGGTCTTTCGGACTGGGAGCGCTGGATCCACGGCGAGACGGCGCTCCACCCCCTCATTCGAGTCGCCCTCGGCCACTACCAGTTCGAGGCACTCCACCCCTTCACCGACGGCAACGGACGTATCGGACGCCTCCTCGCCATCCTGCAACTCATCGAGTACGGCTTGCTCACCGAGCCCCTCATCAACCTCTCCCCCTACTTCGAGGCCCGCTCCGACCAGTACCGACACCTACTGCGAGAGGTAAGTGCCTCCGGGGCCTTCGAGGAGTGGATCGTCTTCTTCTGCGACACGCTGCGCGCCCAGGCACAGGATGCTGAGTCGCGCATCCGCGATCTGCTGGCCTGGCGCGATGCGAGTCTCGCGATGTTGCGCGATCGACGAGTCAAGGGCGTGGCCCTGGCCATCACGGAGAAGCTCATCGAGTATCCAACCGTCACGGTCAAGCACGTAGCCGAAACGCATCGCGTCAGCACGCAGGCGGCCAATGGCGCCGTCGCCCGCCTCGTCGAACTCGGTGTTCTAGACGAGGTAACCGGCCGCTCCTACAACCGCGTCTTTCAAGCGCCCGCCGTGTTCGACATCCTCTTCCGACCGGCGACTTCGCATTGACGCGGACTTGGTCGACGGCCCGGTGACCTGCGGCGGAGCTTGCGGCCGAGGGCCTCGCGCGCGCGATCTCGAGCGCTTGTTGGGGCAGAGCTGTCTTCCGCGAGAGCGGACAGCGCTCCCAAAGGTTACAAGAAGCGTTAGAAAGTCCGGCCTGGAACGCAGAGGGCCGGTGCTCTCGCACCGGCCCTGACCTGCTCTTTTCTTGGTGGCGGGGGTAGGATTTGAACCTACGACCTTCGGGTTATGAGCCCGACGAGCTACCAGACTGCTCCACCCCGCGGCGTAGATTCAGTTTACCACTCAGGCTGCGGCTCCGGTCGTGGCCGTCGTCGACGGGGCAGCCGCGGTCGGCCGCTTGACCGTGTCGAGGGCCTGCTGGATCAGGGCCTTGGCGGCGTCGTTCTCCCGCTGGTAGCCGGCCAGGTCGCCCTTGCGGAGGGCCTCGTCGGCGGCGGTGAACTTGGCGGTGGCCTGGTCGAGGAGGCTCTGCACCGTTGCGTCGACGCCGCCGGGCGGGCCGGGAGCCGCGCCGTCCCCGCCGGGGGGCGTGCCGACCCCCGCTTCCGGGGGCAACGGGACACCGGCCCCTGCAGCTCCAACGTCGGCGGTGAGCTGCCGAAGATCTCGGTCAGCGCCGCCCGCAGCGAGTCCCGCATGATGACCTTCTCGCCGTAGACGACGATCACCTTCTTGAGCTGGGGCAGGGGCGTGCCCTCGGCCGAGACGTACAGCGGCCGGATGTAGAGCAGCGACTGCTCGATGGGGATCACCAGCAGGTTCCCCAGCCGCACCGACGACCCTTGGCCGCGCTGGCCGAGGAGGGTGATCTCGCTCGAGATCTCCGGTTGCTGATTGATCCGGGCGTTGATGAGGGCCGGCCCGTCGGGCGGACTTCGCCGGTCCATGACGTAGGCGCTGAGCTTCCCGTAGGACCCGGGGTTGCTCCTGGCGACCATGAAGGCGGTGAGCTTCTGGATGCTTCCGTCGGTGGAGAAGGGCACGAACGGCTGGAGGAGCACGAAGTCCTCCTTCTCCTCGTCCGGCAGCCGCATCGACAGGTAGTACGGGTCGATCTTGGTGTTACGCGAGCTGGTGGGGACGCCCTGGGCGTTGGTGACGGGGGTCACCGGCGCCGCGGTGCTGACGGCGCCGGGCTCCTGGGCCAGGTCCCACCGGTCGGCCGTCCGGTAGAAGGCTGCCGGATCGGTCATGTGGTAGAGCCCGTACATGTTGGTCTGGACCCTGAACATGTCCTCGGGGTAGCGCAGGTGGGCCCGTAGATCCTCGTCCATCTGCGCCCCGTCGGTGAAGAGCTTGGGGAAGGCCTGCTGGTAGGCCTTGATGATCGGGTCGGTTGGGTCTACGACGTAGAACGTCATGGTGCCGTCGTAGGCGTCGATGGCCACCTTCACCGAGTTGCGCACGTAGTTGAAGCCGCCGTTCAGGCCGCTGGCGCCGGCCAGTCGGGACGTGTCGGCGCGCCGGGAGTACGGATACCGGGTGGTGGTGGTGTAGGCGTCCTGGAGCCAGAGGATCCGGCCCTGGTGGATGACCATGTACGGATCGGCGTCGAAGCGCAGGAAGGGGGCCGCCTTGCGGACCCGCTCGTCGATGCCCCGCAGGTAGACGGCTCGGGAATCCTTCGTGATCAGGCTCGAGATCAGCGGGTTGATGTCGTTGAACCGCAGGGACAGCGCCACCTTGCGCAGGAACGAATCCATCTGGACGCCGGCCTTGCCGGCGTAGACCGTGGTGTGGTTGGTGCCGTCGGCGTCGGTGTAGTCGATCTCCTGCTGGTTGGTGTTGACGATGGCGTAGCTGGGCAGGTCCTCGCCGAAGTACACGGCCGGCTGCTCGAGCGTGGGCGCCCCCAACGTCGACACCGGCGGCAGGTCCTTGATGCGGAACTCCGGGTTGCCGTCCGGCGCCACGCCACTGCTGGGCGTCAGGACCGAGCCGTAGCCGTGGGTGTACACAAGGTGTTGGTTGACCCAGGACTGCGACGGGATGCCCTGGATGTTCAGCTCACGGGCCGAGAGCAGGGCCTGCGTCTCCTGACCCTCGATCACGTAGCGGTCCACGTCGACGTCGTTGAACTGGTAGAAGTTCCAGATCTTCTGCAGCTGCCGGTCGGTCTCCTCGAGGATCTGGGGGTCCCAGAGCCGGGCGTTCCGGATGGTGGCGGCGTTCTTCTCGAGTCCGGCCGCGTCGAGACCCAGGTCGGCCGCGAAGTCTTTCGACTCGGTGTCGGCCAGGTTGAAGGCTTCCCGAGTCGCGGTGATGTTGCGCTGGATGTACGGCAGCTCCTTGGTGGACTCGGTGGGCTGGACCCTGAACTTCTGGACGGCTGCGGGGTAGGCGGCGCCGATCACCACGGAGATGAGGGCCCAGACGCCGACGGCGATGACGGGCAGCACCCAACCCCGCCGCAGGATGTTCGCTAGGAACAGCGCGCAGGCGAACAGCGAGATCAGGACGAGCAGGTTGAGAGCGGGCAGCTGGGCGTTGACGTCGGTGTAGCCGGCGCCGCCGTCGACCGTGCCCCGGGTCGAGAACACCAGCTCGAAGCGCTGGAGGAAGTACCCGGCCGCCTTCAGGAGGGCCAGGACCGCCAGCAGCACGGACAGATGGGCCTTGACCTGCGGCGTCACCTTCTGCAGCGGCGTCTGGAAGCGGATGCCGCCGTTGAGGTAGTGGGCGATGGCGGTGACGATCAGGACGATGATCAGCGACGCGAACAGCCAGTCGACGACGAACTTGGCAAAGGGGAGCTCGAAGACGTAGAAGCCGATGTCACGGTGGAACTCGGGGTCCCTGCTGAGGAAGGGGACCTGGTTGCGGAACAGCAGCCACGACTGCCACTGCCCGGCGACACCCGGTCCGGCGATGAGGGCGAAGACCGCGGCCACCGCCACCCTGACCACGCCCGCCCGCGAGCCGACGATCTCGTGATAGCGCTCGACGAACTGCTCCTCCGGTCCCATGGGCCGGAACGTCGGTGCCAGCAGGTCGGCGATCGCCAGGTTGGCCCACATGATGGCGAAGAAGACGAGCGTGAACACGACCGCCAGGCCGATCTTGGCGCCGAGGATGCCGCTCCAGACGCTGGTGAACCCGACCTCCTCGAACCACAGGTAGTCGGTGTAGAACCCGGCGATTCCACGCAGCGAGATGACGACGGTGAAGATCGCCACGGCGACGAGCACGAGCACGATCCGCTTGGACGTGGAACCTCGTCCCCGCCTGGGCAGGTCGGTGGGAGCGCGCATGTCGCGGCCAGACTAGGTGGCGGCAGGGACCAGCAGACAGCGGCACCCCGAGTGGGCCGGGGGGTGGTGCTGGCCGGTGGGGAACGCGGCGCCCTTCGGCGTCGGTCCCGCCAGCGAGTTGTCGTGGCAGTCGGGGCACGGCCCGTCGTCGTCGACGACCCATCGCAGCAACACGCCGTCGGCCATGGCCGAGTACGCCCCCACCGCGTGGGCGGCGCTCGTGTAGTGGCGCACGGCGGGCTCGATCTCCTGGAGCTTGCACTGGCGGTAGGCGGCCCGTAGACCCTCGGCCAGCTCGTCGGGGTCGTCCGGGTCGGCTCCTACGGCGCGCTCGAGCCGCTCCCGGAGGGGCCGGACCAGGTCGACGGCGAGGCCCTCGGCCAGGCGGGCACCGGCGGCGTCGCTCCCCGACCCGCCACCGGCGCGGTGGGCGGCGGCCAGGAGGGGTGCCGCGGCCGCCAGCAGGCGGGCGGACTGTTCCTCATCGCCAGGGAGGTCGGCGACCGTCGGACGGCCACGAACCTGCCGGAGACGGTCGAGTACCTCGTTCTGCTCGTCCTGCAGGACCCGCTTGAGGGCACGGGTGAGGTCGGCATCGATCGGGTCGAGGAGCTGGTCGCGGAACGTCAGCGCCGCCTCGTCGACGATCGGGTCGGGCCCGCTCCTGGCGGCGACCCGCTCGGACGCGGGGCCCGCTCAGCTTCGGGGACCTGGTCGCGCAGGCGGGCGAACAGATCGTCGGTGGCATGGGGACGGGACGCCTCGGAATCGGGATCGGGCCAGGGCTGGGACTCGGGTGCGGAGCCCGGGCGGTCGGACGTTTCGACCGCGGCGAGGGTGCGGCCGCGGTAGGGCGAGCTGTCGGCGACCGACTGAGGGCGGACCGAGGGCGGCCCCGGGGCCGGATCGGGCGAAAGCTGGCGGCCGGCGGAAGACGCCTCCGCTGCTCGGGCGGTGCCGGCGGCGACGCCCACCCGGTCGGCGGCCGGCCGCTCCGAGCCGGGATGGGGTGAGAGCGGCGAAAGTGGCGGGACCGGCGACGCGACCGTGGTGGACGCCGGCGGTGGCGGCGGCGGCGGAGTGGCGGCGGAGGGGGCGGAGGGGGCGGTGGCGGAGGGGGCGGGGGCGCAGGGGGAGGCGCGGCCATCTCGGCCTCGCCCGGCTCGTCGGCCGTCCCGGCGGGCGCCGGCGGAGGCGGAGGCGGTGGGGGTGGCGGCGGCGGCGGCAAGACGAACGTCGTCGGGACCAAGGGCGGATCCGGCGCCGGGGAAGTCTCCACGGGCAGCGGCGACGGCCTCGACCAGTCGAACTCCTTGTCGGGCGCCTCGTGGAATGGCCCTTCCGGACCGACGACCGGCACCGGGCCGGTGCCGAGGTCGATGCCCTCGGGTGGCGTGTAGTCGGGTTCCGAGGCCATGCGACGGGCCACCGCCTCGGCCGCCAGGCGGGCCTCAGGCTCGGCCGCCGCCAACTCGGCCGTGACCTCGTCGAGCGTGCGCCGGACGACGTCGTAGGCACTGACCAGGCGCTCACGGGCGACACGGAGCTGCTCGAGCTGAAGCTGGGCGGCACGGCGGCGACGGGCCAGGTCGCCGAGCATCCGCTCGCGCACGGCTCGGGCCTCGGCCACCATCTCCTTGCCCTGGGAACGGGCCGACTGGATCGCGGCCTCGGCCTCGGCGCGGGCCTGGTCTCGCATCGTGCGGGCCTCGGCCTCGGCCGACTGGCGCAGGCTGGCGGTGACGCCGTCGGCCTCTTCGACCCGCTTGGCCATCAGAGAATCGGCCTCCTGGCGCATCCGGGCGATGCGCAGCTCGGCGTCGCGCAGGGTGAGAGCGGCGTTCTTCTCGGCATCGGCGGTGATGGCGGCCGCTGTCTCCCGGGCGCTGCCGATCAGCCTTCCGGCGTGCTCGCCCAGCCCCGTGGTGAGCATCGCCTCGTCGAGCTGGGGATGGGCGGCGCGCGACAACGCCTCCTGCAGGGCGCGTCGCAGCTCGATCTCCCGGCTCGCGGCCGCGGCCAGCTCGTCGCCCACCCGCTTCAGGAACTCGCGTACCTCGGTGGGCTGGTACCCACGGAAGACGGTGGTGAAGGGACGACCGCCGACGGCTTCAGGCGTGAGGGCAGTCCCGACGGAGATGACGGCCCTGTCACCGTTCTCGTGCTCCATGCTCACCTCGTTCGTTCGCGGCCCGACCAGCCGACGTCCCGGCCGTCCGCTGGCGATCAGCCTACGCCTGCGGCGCCCGAAAATCGGGGACTCTCCGACCGCCCCGTTCAGCCGCCGCCGAGACCCCGCAGCAGCCCACTGAGGGTGTCGACGAGGGCGTTGACAAGATCGTCGATCGGTCCGATCCCCGTGTTGAGCGGGCCCTTCCGTGGGAGCGACGAGCCACCACCAGGCGGGGCCGTGGTCGTCGGCGAGTCGGCGGGGGGAGTACTGGACTGGCCGGCGTCACCACTCCCGTCGCCGGAGGACGACCCCGAGCCGTTCCCACCGCTCGGCGTCGCCGGCAGGGCGATGCCACCTCCGCCACCGGAGCCGGACGGAGGCGCGATCAGGCTCGGTCCCCTGCCGATGGCCCCGTCGACGACGACGACGAGGGGCGCCCGCGTGACCCCCTGGTCGAGGGCCACAAGACCCCACGAGGCACCCTGGTCACGGAAGGCGAAGACCTCGGTCCACCGCTCCTCGAACGTACCCATGGAGCCCTCGACGGCGATGGCGGCGCCGACCAGCGTCTCGCCGGCCGGGCGTTCACCCTCCAGGGACCCGTCGGTGAACGACGGCTGCTGGGCGAGGGGGTCGAGCAGGCGGCGGAAGAAGTCGGCGGTGCGGCCGTCGGTGGGGCCCAGCTGAGCGCTGAAGCCCTGGCTCCTGGCATCGAGCTCGTTGCCCAGGGCGATGGCGTCGCCGAGGTACCGGAGGTCCCAGGTGTCGCCGGCGTCGTAGACGACGGGCGTCGGCGCCGCCGGCACCGGGCCCGACGCCGGGACGACCGCCTGGCGCAGCGCCGGAACGGTGAGCGTCTGGCCGGCGACGGTGACGTCGGCGCTACCCGTGTAGGTGCTGACGACGACGGAATGGCCCCGCGAGACCTGCGCCGCGCCGCGCACGACGACTCCCACGTCGCCGACCGACACGGTCAGGTCGGAGGACCCCGTAACGGCCAGGACGTCGCCGGCGAGCAGCGCCGGCCTGACCGCCCGGTCCGACTCGGACACCACTCCGAACTCGACGTCGGACCCGGCCCGGAGCTCGATCTGACGGTCGTCCGCTCCGGACAGCTCGATGACGGCGGTGCCCTCGCGCACGTTGACCCGCTCCGCGAGCTCGACCGTCTCGGCACCCCTCACCTCGGTGACGTCCTCGCCTGGCGCACCGACCTCGGCCCTGCCATTGACGGTGAGCCGGCCGGCTTCGTTCGAGTCGTCCCCACCGCCGCACGCGACGCCGAACAGGAGCGCCAGCGCGAGCACCGCGAGGCCCCCGATTCGCGCTCGACCTCCGAGTCGCGTCATGGGCGAGCCCTGGGCCATCAGCGACGGTCCCGACGGACCTGGGGCGGGGCCACGGGGAGGATCACCGAGAAGCGGGAGCCTTCCCCGGGCTCGGTGACGCACTTCAGCTCGCCGTTGTGGGCGGCAACGATGCGCCGTACCAGTGCCAGTCCGAGCCCCAGCCCCCCGAACACCCGGGTGGGCGAGCTGTCGGCCTGGGCGAAGTCCTCGAAGATCGCCTCCTGGCGGTCAGGCGGGATGCCGATGCCGTGGTCGCGGACGGTGATGTCGATCTTGGACCCGTTCCCGTTCTCGAACGCCCTCGCCGAGAGGGCGACCGCTCCCCCATCGGGCGAGAACTTGATGGCGTTGTCGATCAGCTCGTCGAAGCAGCGCTCGAGCAGCTCCCTGTCGCCCATCAGGTCGGGGATCTGGCGGGGCACGCTCTGGGTGATGGGGTGCTTGGCATCGACCCTGTCCTTCCATCGTTCGACGACAGCGTCGAGGAGGGGCTCGACCGGCACCCGGTCGCAGCGGACGTCGCGAGGGCTGGCCTCGTGGGCGGCCACGTCGAGGAGGCGCTGGACGACGATCTCCAGCCTGTCGGCCGCCTCGACGATCTCCTCGAGGGACTCGCGCGCCTTGTCGGGGGGGACGTCGCGGCGGAGGAGGAGCTCGGCGTAGCCCTTGATCGGCACCAGCGGCGTGCGCAGCTCGTGACTGATGTTGGACAGGAGCTCGGCTTTCGCGCGCTCGGCCTCCCGCTCCCGTCGCATGTCACGTAGCACGTAGACCCCACCGACCACGTCGCCGTCGGGGCCCCGCAGGCCCTCGGCCGAGAGGGCGACCGGCACCGGGAGGCCGTCGGGCCGGAGGACGACCGCGCTGGCGTCCCACCCGTCCTTTGGCGGCTCGGCCAGCCGGGCGCTGAGGTCGGTGCCGTCCTCGGTGGTGACCCTCGCCACGCTGCCGACCACTCTGCCGATGGCCCGGTGGGCGGGCACGCCGAACAGCTGCTCGGCGGCGCCGTTGAACGTCCCAATCCTGCCGTCGGGGCCGACGGCCAGCAGTGCCTCACCCATGCCACCGACGACGGCCTCCAGCCGGTTGCGGACCTGGGCCTCGTCCTCGGCGCTCTGGCGCAGCTCGGCGGCCAGCGTCTCGATGGAGCCGGCCATGGAGTCGAACGTGCGGCCCAGGACGCCGACCTCGTCGCTGCTGGTGACCGAGGCGCGGACGCTGAGGTCGCCCTGCTGGATCCCCTCGGCGGCGCGCGTCAGCCGGCGGATGCCGGTGCCGATCCGCTCCCCCACGACGACCGCGACCATGAAGGCGACCAGCACGGCGACGAGGGCGACGAGGAACAGGTTCTGGAACAGGTCGTTCCGGGTGTTGTCGACGGTGTTCGTCGGCAGGGAGGCGATGAGTGCGACCTTGGCGTCGTCGCCCTCGACGAGGACGGTCTGCGCGGCGAGGAACGAGTCGGATGCCTCGGCCGTGGCTTGGCCCTGCCCGCCGGTCAACGCCCCTCGCGCCACCGCCACGAGAGCCGCCGCGTCGATGTCACGGCCGTACTCGGCCAAGAGCTGGTCGCGGTCGGCCAGGGCGAGGGAGATCAGCGGCTCGTTGTCGGCCCGGTGGAGGAGGTACTCACGGTCGAGGGAGTGACCGGCGACGACGAGGCCGACGACCCGGCCGCCGGCCGCGACCGGGAACACGGCGATCGCGTAGGCCCTGCCCCCGACGACCTCCACGGACCTGCTCGGCGTTCCCGACGCCAACGTGTCGGTGACCGCCCGGGAGCCGACCAGCACGTTGGCGGTGGTGGGATCGGAGTTCGAGGCGGCGACCACCGTGCGCTTGTCGGTGGCGTAGAGGAGCGGCCCGGAGGACACGAGGATGCCCTGGGACGACAGGTTGTTCAGGTCGCGGGCGATCACGTCGCGTGGGCCGCCGGCCGTCGGCTGGTCCGAGAGGACCGTCACCTCGTCGGCCCGCGACCCCTGGATGGACAGCGCGGTCAGCTTGGCGCTGGAGAGGGCCACATCGGTGGCGGACTCGGCGATCTCCTGACTCTCGGCGCTGGCCCGGGCGTCGATCCGGTCGAAGCCCTGCGCCTTGACGTTCCGTCCGATCACCACCGACAGCGCCACCGAGACGGCCAGGACGACGACGAGCAGGATCGAACCGACACTCACCGCGATCCGGGCGCTGATCGAGCGCCGGGCGGACATGACGAGGACCGTGCCCAGCGCGAGGGCGGCGAAGATGCGAAGCCAGTCGGACGTGGTGGCGGCATCCAGCACGGTGGCGCACTCGGCGAGGGTCATGAGCACGAGGGCGATCCAGAGCATCCGGCGGGTGCCCAGGTCTTCGCTCCACCCGAGGGTGCCCCACGCCAGCAGGCCGATGCCGAGGCAACGGAAGGCGATGACGGGGGCTTCCCGGGCGTCGGTGAGGAGCGACCCGTGCAGGAAGGCGGCGACGGCGATGGCGAGGAAGCCGACGAACAGCACGCTGCGGGAGCGCCTCCCGGCGCCCACCAGGTCGGGTCGCAGGAGCACGATGGCGCCGCCGGCGACCGCCACCAGGAACGTGGCGAACTCCACCGCGAAGCGCAGCTGTGCGGCCGCCGTCGACATCAGGCCCTCAGCGCACGGGGGCTGGGACGGGCGTGGGCGTGGGCGCGCCCGCAATGCCGGGCCGGCGGCCGGGCGCAAACGACCTCGGGGGCAGGATTCGCCCGTGCATTGTCCCCAATCGTACCGCTCTCAGGTCACCGACGGTGGTGCGAAGGCTACGTTCCGGCGCCGGGCTGGCCGAGCGCCATGGCGTTGCTGCCGTCCAGCGAGCCCAATATCCGCAGGGCCTCGTCGAACGATCCGACCCCCCGCACGTCGAGCTTCCCGTCTCCGTGGGCCACCGCCTCGGCCACGTTCTCGTTGGGCACGAGGAACACCTTGGCTCCCGCCCGGCGGACGGTGACGGCCTTCTGGGCCACGCCGCCGATGGGCCCGACGGTGCCGTCGGACTGCAGGTCCCCGGTGACCGCCACCGGGATCCCGCCGGTGAGCTCGCCCGGCGTCAGCACGTCGAGGAGCTCGAGGGCGTAAGCGAGGCCGGCGGAGGGGCCCGTCACCTTCCCGGAGTCGATGGAGATCTCGAACGGCAGCTTGACCTTGGTGGTGAGCCGCACCCCCAGCAGCGGCCGCCCCCCGTCACCCTCGCCGAGCGGAGCCTCCAGGTCGACCGGCTCGGAGCCCTCCCGCAGCAGGCGCAGGCGGATGACGTCGCCGGGCTTGTGGGCCCTGATGGCGTCGCCCGCCTCGTCGCTCGTCGTCACCGGCGCTCCGTCCACCTCCACGATGACGTCGCCGGGCCGCAGGAGCGGGGCCGCGGGCAGGCCGGAGTCCACCGACACGATCACCGCGCCGTCGCCGAGGTCGGTGTACCCGAGGTGACGGAGGGCCAGCAGCTCGGCCGTCGTCTTCGAGTCGGCCATGGCCTCGACGTTCTGCTGCCGGAAGACGTCGGCCGGCGTGTCGCCCCGCACCTTCTGCTCGGGGATCACGTCGACGTCGGGATCGAGCCAGCCGGCCAGCGCCTCGTAGGGATTGACCCGCTCCCGCACCGAAACTGTGGTGTAAAGCAGCTGGCCACGGGGAGGGTAAGAGGGATGGCCCTTCACCGACACCACGCCGTTGACGGCGCGAGCAGTCCCCGGTCCCAGGCTGTCGTAGGGGAGGCTCACGAAACGGGCGGAAATGCCCACCACCGCGGTCAGGGCGCTGAAAACCAGCACCGCTACAACCCATGGCGGCAGCCCCTGGCGGCCGGGCGTCGCATCGGGGGCCGCACCGGGCCCCGGGTCGCCCGCCGGTGCGCCGTCCAGCCCAAGATGTAGGGAGGGATCGTTCGTGTCCACGCTCGTCGTTCTTGGCGTCGTCCTGCTGGCGGTTGCCGGGGTGCTGTACCTCGCGTTGGATCAGCCCGACCAGCCTGCCACGGTCCGTCCGAGAGCAGGCCGCGGGAAACGCGTAGCTGGACCTCGTCCTCGGCCCGTCGTGGTCGACGACATGGTCCTCGCGCCCGTGCTCGTCGACATCTCGACGCCGCCGGCCACACGGGTGCGGTCGGCGGTGACCCTGATGATGCTCGTGGCCGTGCTGGGCGTGGCGGTGGCACTTCTCGTGGCCGCGGTGGTCGTGGGCGCCGCACGGGTCGTCTCCGGCGGCGTGGCCTGAGCTCGGGAGCCGCTCAGGCGGCGAGGGCCAGCTTCACCACGTAGCGCCTGGCGAGGGAGCCGGGGGGATGGCAGGCGTAGAGCGTGCCGGTAGCGTCGGGCGTCGGGTCGGCGATCCAGGTGTCACCGGGCCCGACCACCATCGAGCCGGTCACCACGTACTCCGAGCGGGCCCCGTTCACGGTGAAGACGACCTGGTCGCCCTCCACGAGGTCGTCGAGGTGGCGGAACGGGTGGGAGTTGGTGACGCGGTGGCCGGCGAACACCGTGTTGCCCGGCTCGCCCGGGTCCGCCGTCCCCGGCCAGTGGCTCGGGCCGCGGTCGATGTTGTGCAGCGTGACGCCCTGGTAGATCCTGTGCACGAGGCCGAGGGCAGGGATCTCGATCGTGCCGATCTCGACGACGCGCTCCGGCGCGTAGGAGTCGTCGGGGATGATCATCGGCCGGGGAACGGCAGGGAGGGTGGTCGTGGTGCCGTGGGTCGTGGGCGGGTCGAACATGGGGGTGTCGTACGGGCGCGCCGGCGAGGAGGCCGACCGCGCCGCAGGCGGGATCGTGTCGGCAGTGCAGGCGCCGACCACCAGCATCAATGCGGCGACGAGTCCCAGCGCGAGGGTCCGATGACGACCTATGCCGGCCAGCATCCCACAGCCGCCACGGACCGAAACGTCGGCCGGGGGTCGGGTCGGTGAGCATCCCCGGGCGGCGCCGGGCGGCGGCGATCGCGGGCCACTCGGGTGACGAGGCCGCGGCCCGCTCCCTGCTCGACGACGATTCCCCGATCGTGCGGTCCACCGCGTTGGGTGCCCTCGCCAGGCTGGGCGTGGTCGTCGAAGGCGGACGTTGCGGCAGGCCTCGACGACCCCGATCCCGGCGTGCGCCGCCGGGCCTGCGAGGTGGCCGCCGGGATGCCGGGGCCCGACCTGGCGCCGCTGCTCGGCGACGGCGACCCCTCGGTGGTCGAAGTGGCGGCGTGGGCGCTGGGCGAGCGGGGCGCCGCCTCGGCCGGTGCCGTCGCCGAGCTCGTGGGCGTGGCCGGGAGCCACGACGACCCGCTGTGCCGGGAGGCAGCGGTGGCCGCGCTGGGGGCCATCGGCGACGAGCGGGGGCTACCCGCCATCCTGGCCGCGCTGTCGGACAAGCCCGCGGTGCGGCGCCGGGCGGTGATCGCCCTCACCCCGTTCGAGGGCCCCGAGGTGGACGCGGCCATGGCCGCGGCCCTCGACGACCGCGACTGGCAGGTGCGCCAGGCCGCCGAGGAGCTGGGCGACTCCGGTCTTCGGCGCGACTGATCCCCCTGACCGGGGGGTGTTTTGGCTCGTCCGGCCAGGTTGCCCTGGCGGTACGGTGCGGGGTGGTGAGGCGTGAGCAGGAGGGGTGATGCGGTCTCGGCCGAGGCGCCGGGCCGGGTCAACCTGATCGGCGACCACACCGACTACACCGGCGGATGGGTGCTGCCGATGGCAATCGACTTGCGCACAACCGTCACCGGAGTCCTCGAAGGGGATCGGGTGTCCCTACGGTCGGCCGACGAGCCCGAGCCCGCTGACCTTCCCCTCCACGTCGACGACCCTCGAACCGTGAACCCGCCGTGGGCGCGCTACGTCGCCGGCGTCGTCGCCGAGGTCCGGCCCACGGTGGGCCTCGCCGGCGGAACGGTCACGACCGAGCTTCCCATCGGCGCCGGCCTGGCATCCAGCGCCGCGTTGGAGGTGGCGGTGGCGCTCGCCCTCGGGGCCTCGGGGACACCGCTCCAGATCGCGCAGATCTGCCAGGCGGCGGAGCAGCGAGCGAGTGGGGTGCCGTGCGGGATCATGGACCAGCTGGCCGCGACCGCCGGAGTGGCCGACCACGCCCTGCGGATCAACTGCACCACCTACGAGGTCCTGCCGGTGCCGCTCCCCGACGACGCCGAGGTCGTCGTGGTCGATTCGGGCGTTCCCCGCAGGCTCGCCACCAGCGGGTACGCCCGGCGGCGGGCGGAATGTGAGGAGGCGCAGGAGGTGATCGGCCCCCTCATCGAGGCGACCATCGAGGACGTCGACCGGCTCGACGGGATCCCGAAGAAGCGGGCCCGCCACGTCGTCGGCGAGAACGCGCGCGTCGTGCACTTCGCCGCCGCGCTCCGAGACGGCGACCTGGCCGAGGCGGGTCGCCTGATGGTCGCCAGCCACCACAGCCTGAGGGACGACTTCGAGGTGTCGACACCGGAGTTGGACGAGCTGGTCGCCCATCTCGTGGACACCAAGGGGGTGTGGGGAGCCCGCCTCACCGGAGCAGGGTTCGGCGGGTCCGTCGTGGTGCTGGCCGAGGTCGGACGTCTGGCCCTCGGCCGGCGGGTGCGCGCCGTCGGGCCTGCTCGGGTGCTCTGTAGTGCGGTCCTCGCCAGCCATGGAGACTTCGTCCGTCTCCTCGTCGCCGCTGGTGCTGGTGATCCTCGTGGCCGGCCTGGGGTCGCGCTTCAGCCGGGACGTCCCCGGCGGCGGTCGTGCCCTCCCGAAATGGCTCGTGCCGGTGGGGCCACGGGGCGAATCCATCCTCGAGCTGAACGTCGGCGCTGCCGTATCCGCCGGCTTCGGGCGTTTCGTCCTCGTCACGCGCTCCGGTCTTGCGGACGAGGCCACCACGGCCATCGCGTCGTGGCCGGCTTCTCGCTCCGTGTCGGTCGTCTACCAGGATCGCGACCCGCGCGCCGAGGTGCTGGAGGGCGGGCGGCCGAAGCCCCTCGGCACGGCCCACGCACTCCTCGCGGCGCGCCACGAGGTCGAGGCGAGCGGGCGGTTCGGGGTGGCCAACGGCGACGACGTCTACGGCAAGGAAGGCTTCGAGCGGCTGGCGGGCCTGCTCGACGAGACGAGCGGTCACGGGTTGGTCGCCTATCGCCTCCGGAACACGCTCCTGGGTGACAGCCTCGTCAGCCGGGCCCTGTGCGAGCTCGACGGGGCGAGCTTCCTGCGGCGGCTGACCGAGGGAAAGGCCTGGCGCGACGGCACCGGCCGGTACTGGTGGCGCGGCGACGGCCCGGCGGTCGAGCTTTCGGGTGACGAGCTCGTCTCGATGAACCTGTGGGCCTTCCGATCGCGAATCTTCACCGACCTGGTCGACGCGGTCGACGGTTTTCTTGGTGGGAACGACCGCGGCGGAGAGGACGAGGTGTTCCTGCCACGCGTCGTGGACGCCCTCCCGTCCCGCGAGCACATTTCGGTCGCCGCCGTGCCCGGAGGGTGTTACGGCCTGACCCACCCCGACGACGAGGAGGAGCTGAGGCGGCTGCTCGCGTCCACGCCCGGGCGGCTCCCGCCTGGCTGACGCTACGTGTGCTCGGCCTGCTGGCCGACGTGGAAGATCGTCGCCGTCCCGGGCAGCCCGGGGTTCGCTCCCAGGTCGTCCACCAGGCCCCGCACGCCCTCGGTGAGCGTCATGCCGGGGACATAACCGAGGCCCCGCAGCTTGGAGATGTCGCCGACCAGCCGGTAGGTGTCCTGCACGACGTGGGGAAGCTCCACGACCGACGCCGGGCGGCCGGTGACG
Source organism: uncultured Acidimicrobiia bacterium (assembly GCA_963827345.1). GTDB lineage: Bacteria > Actinomycetota > Acidimicrobiia > Acidimicrobiales > AC-14 > CAWGUU01. The sequence goes on from CAWHAN010000008.1 coordinate 297,157, forward strand.
TCCTCGATGACCGAGACGAGGTCGCGCATCGACACCTCCTCGCCGGAGCCGACGTTGTACACCTCACCGGCGGGAGCCCGGTCGGCGATGAGCAGCATTCCGGCCACCAGGTCGGTGACGTGGACGAAGTCGCGGGTCTTGTGCACGGCGTCGCCCACCACCTCGATGGGGCGGCCGTTGAGGTGCCACCGCAGGTAGCGCGACACCTCGACCAGGGCGATGTCGGGGTTCTCCCCCGGGCCGTAGACGCAGAAGGGCCGGCCCACGACGACGGGGAGGCCGACCGCCTCGTGCATCGCCAGGGCCGCCACCTCCCCGGACAGCTTGGAGGCGCCATAGGGGACGAAGGGCCGGGTGGGGTGGTCCTCGGCCATCGGGAACCGCCTCGGGACCCCGTAGACCGACGCCGAGGACACGTAGAGCAGTCGCTGGGCGCCGTTGGAGACGCACGCCTCGACGACGTTGAACGTGCCCAGGGCGTTGGTCTCGAAGTCGAACCGGGGATCGAGCACGGACAGCGTGCCGCTGCTGTTGCCGGCCAGGTGAACGACCAGGTCGGCACCCACCAGCGCCTTCGTCACCTGCTCGGGGTCGCGCACGTCGGCCCGGGCCAGCTTCGCTCCCTCCGGCAGCGCGCTCTCCGACGCGGTGGCGCCGCTGTCGACGACGGTGACGTCCTTGCCGAGCGACAGGAGCGACCGCACGAGGTGGCGGCCGATGAAGCCGCGGCCGCCCGTGACCGCGACGCTGGCGTAGCCGGAGAGCATCGGTGGTCAGTGTACGGGTGCCTTCACGGCGTGGACGGGAGCGACTGACACCCTGCACGATGACTGGCACCCTGCACGATGACTGGCCGGAGATTGCCGGGCACGTCGTCCGGCAACGCCAGGTGGACTTCCTGAGAAGTCGACGGGTGCGGGGCGGCGGGTGTCCGGACAACCGTTTCCGGTCGAGCTACCGACGTTTGGCCGGAGCCGCTGGACCGCCCCGTAGGTGCCCACGCGGCCGAGAGCGAGGGTCGCATCGTTTCATCGTTACCAGGGCCGCTTAGCTTCGCCTCGGTGTCGACGGCCGTGACCCGCCCGTATTGGAGAAGGCGCCTCGGGGACCGTGCGTCGCGTCTTACAGGCTCGAGGTCCGGTCCGGCCAGGTCGGAAGCGGATCGGCATGCGGGACGATCGGCCGATCGCACCTCGGGCGCGACAAGCGGGACGGTCCGCGGCATACAGTCAGAGGGACTCGAGCGCGCCGCGAACGGTTCTCGTCTCGGGATGGTCGGGGCCATAGGCGGCTTCAATGATCCGTAGCGCCCGCTCCTGGTGCTCCCGGGCGCCGTCGAGGGCAAGCCGCCTCCAGCTCCCATGCCAGCCACTCCGCCCAGGCCACGTCGGCCCCCGTGTAGCTCACGAAGAAGTCGGGATGCTGCCCCCCGCCACCAGTGCGATCTCCCGACGCCGCCATGTTCCCATGGTGGCCCAGGGGTGCTCTCGGGGCGTGCCCGACTAGCGCACACTGCACCGACGACGAACGCCGACAGTCGTCGAACGACTGTTCTCAGTCGTCAAGCTTCCGGCGATGGCCCTCGGGACACGTGCCATAGTTGGCCTCGTACCAACCTGGGTGATCGTCGGCTCCGGCCACCTCCAATCGCCAGTGCCCCTGGCAGTAGGACGCCCCGCAGCGCGGGCACCAGGCGGGGACGAACTCCGGATTGAGGCCGTAGAGCGATACCGCGTCGCCAGCCTCGACTGCTCGATCGAGGTCCTTCGGCGTCACCGGTCGTCGAGTGTTCGAGGCCAGGAGCCAGGTGTTGCCGAGGAAGCCTGTCACCACGACCTGGTTCCCGCGGTGCTCCACGGTCACGGCGACGGAATCGCAGAGCCGGCAACGAAACTCCACACGCCGGGGGGCACTTCGCCCGCCAAGCCTTCTCCTGCCTTCGATGTAACCGACCGTACCGGGCTCGCACCGATTCTCATGAACACCGGTTCAGGCTGGCCGTCGTTCCCCAGCGTTGTCGGCCTCGACGATGTCCTCGAGTGCCAGCCGACGGACGGACCCGATCGAGGACGCCGCCGTAACGTGGCGAACGACCACGCCCGTGGTCGCCATGCAACGACCGACAAGGGAGGTTTCGATGAAAAAGCGCGTGGTGCGCCTCACGGTTGCCGCTGCGATCATCGCGGTGGGGATCGCTGGCCTGCAGACAGCGGGCTCTGGCCAGGCCAAGCCCTCGGATGGCATCACCGCAAACCGGTTCTCGATCACGGTCGACGGCTACGAGATCGCCTCGTTCTCGGAGCTCACGGGCATCGTCGAGGAGGTCGAAGCCTCGGAATACTGGGGCACCAGCGGCGACGGTACCCCGGTCAGCAAGCTGCCGGGCAAGCTGAAGCCTCCCACGATCACCCTCAAGCGGGGCATGAACGGGAGCTTGGAGCTCTGGGCCTGGCACGAGGCGGTCAGGTCCGGCAACATGGCCGCCGCTCGCCGGAGCTGCTCGCTCACCATGTTCAACAGCGAGGGCAAGCCGGTGGCCAAGTACTGGCTGGAGAACGCGTGGCCTTCGAAGATCGAGCTCGCCGGCCTCAAGGCAGGCGCCTCGGTGGCCCTCCTCGAGACGGTGACGCTGACCGCCGAGCACGTACAGCGGCTGGCCCCGTAGGGCATCCCATCACGAAACGTCAGGCTGACGTTCCCCGGGGAGTCGTGGTCCCACGCTCGAACTTGGGCAGCCCTACCGCTCGGCCCCCATGAACAGCACCTTCAGTGACTCGAAGGCCTCCAGGCACTTGCCGGCACCGAGCACGACGCACTCCAGCGGGGCGTCGACCAGGTGGACGGGCAGGGCGGTCTCGACCGACAGGCGCTTGTCGAACCCCCGCAGCATGCCGCCGCCGCCGACCAGGTGGATGCCCTGGCGGATGAGGTCCTGGGCCAGCTCGGGAGGGGCGAACCCCAGGCAGCGGACCACCGAGTCGACGATGGCCCGCACCTGCTCGCTGATCGCCTCGCGGATCTCCTCGGGCGAGAGGATGGCGGTCTTGGGCAGGCCGCTCATGAGGTCGCGGCCCCGCACCTCGGCCTTCAGCTCGTCGGCGGTGGGGTAGGCCGAGCCGATGGCCAGCTTGATCTCCTCCGCCGTCCGCTCGCCGATGGCCATGCCGTATTCGCGCCTGACGTAGGCCTGGATCGCCGCGTCGATGTCGAACGAGCCGACCCTGATGGCCTCCAGGGCCACGATGCCGCCGAGGGAGATCATCGCCGTCTCGGACGTGCCGCCGCCGACGTCGACCACCATGTTGCCGAGGGGCTCGTGGATCGGGAGCCCGGCGCCGATGGCGGCGGCCATGGGCTGGGCCACCAGCTGGGCGTCGGTGGCGCCGGCCTGCCGGGCCGCCTCCTTCACCGCCCGCCGCTCGACCTCGGTGATCGCCGACGGGACGCACAGGAGCACGCGGGGCCGCTGGAACCGCGACAGGCCGGCCCGCTGCAAGAGGAGGCGGATCATCCTCTGGGTGATCTCGAAGTCGGTGATCGCGCCCTGGCGCAGCGGGCGAACGGCGCGGATGTAGCCGGGCGTGCGCCCGATCATCTGCCAGGCCTGGTGCCCCATCGCCAGCACGTCGCGGGTCTGCTCGTTGAGGGCGATGACCGTAGGCTCGTTGAGAACGATGCCCCTGCTCTTGGCGTAGACCAGGGTGTTGGCGGTGCCGAGGTCGATGGCGAGGTCCCTAGCCAGACCGGCGCCCTCTCTTCGGCTGTGCCTTCGTCGGTTTCATGGGCTGCATCGGCCTGGTGGGATGCATCGACGGCGTCGGCTGGATGGGCTGCGGCGTGATCGCCTGCGGTCGCGTGGCGGCGCCGTTGGGCCCGTCGGGCCGGGCCCGCACGGGCGCGGCCGGCGAGTCAGGGGCGAGTGCCTCCAGCTCCTTGGAGAAGGCGCGGATGTGGGCGTCGACCGACTTGGGCGGACGGCTCCGCATCCACAGCGCGAGCACGCCGATCATGCTCAGGCCGAGGGCGATGCCGAGGAAGACGAGGGGGCTCATCGTGCGGTGGCCTCTACGCCCCGCTCGGGCTGGCGGCCTGAAGGTCACCGAGAGGCCGGACCTCGCCGACGGGCGAGCACCCTTGCGACCAGTCCTCGCCTCCGTCCCACGTCTCGAGCTTCCAGATCGGGACCGTGTGCTTCAGGGTGTCGATGCAGAAGCGGGCCGCCTCGAAGGCCTCGGCCCGGTGCGGCGCCGACGCCACCACGACGACCGAGCTCTCCCCGACCGCCAGCGTGCCGGTGCGGTGGAGCAGCACCAGGCGGCCGAGGTCGGGCCAGCGGTGCCGGGCGTCGGCGGCGATCGCCTCCAGACGGGGCTCGACCTCCTCCTCGTAGGCCTCGTAGGTCAGGCTGCTCACCCCGTCGCGGCCGGGCGAGGAGTCCCGCACGTCGCCGCTGAACAGCACCACGCCACCACAGTCGGGTCGGCGTGCCCATGCCAGGGCGTCGGCGACGGGGAGCGGGCCCGTTCCCAGACCCACCCAGTCGTCACCCCCCTGGGGAGTTGCGAGACCCACAGGCCCATGCTACCGGTGGGTCACCCACCTGGCCCCGATGCCGTTTTCCTGTGTGTCCGATGCCGCGACCGGCCCCGGAGGGGGCACCGGTAAGCTCGGTTCATGGAGTTCGTGGACCCGGACGACGAGCCGGGCCGCGTGCGATACCCGCCTCCCCCCGACGACCGCCTCTGGCGACACCCGTCGGAGGTCGGCACCAACACCGTCCCCGAACCGGCCCGGCCCTCGATGTGGGTCGTCGCCGCGGTATCGGCGGTGAGCGCCGGACTGCTCGCCACCGGGCTCGTCGTCGTGGCCATCGGGCTGATCGAAGGCGACCCCGCGTTCCGGCCGATCGAGCGCCAGATGATCCAGCGGCCGACCGCGGCGGTGACCGAGAAGGCCGGCGTGGTCGCGGTGGTGGCCGGCGCCAAGCCGTCGGTGGTCCGGATTCGCCTGGAGTCCGGCAGCGGTTCGCTGGGAAGCGGTGTGATCTTCCGCAGCGACGGTCACGTGCTCACCAATGCCCACGTGGTGGGCACCGCCAACGCCGTGCAGGTCGTGCTCCACGGCGGGCGCGAGGTGCGGGCCCGGGTCCTCGGAACCGATACCGACACCGACACCGCGGTGCTCAAGATCGACGCCGACGGCCCCTTCCCCGTCGCCGTCATCGGCACCGCCGCCAACCTCGAGGTCGGGGAGCGGGTGATCGCCATTGGCTACACGTCGGCCGGCACCGGCGATCCGTCGATCACCGTGGGCTTCGTCAGCGCGCTGCACCGCACCGTCAGGACCGAGAACGGCCGTGTGCTCTTCGACATGGTGGAGACCGACAGGCCCGTCCCCTCCGCCTCCTCCGGCGGCGTCCTCCTCGACGCCGACGGCAGCGTGGTCGGCATCACCAACTCCCACCCGATCGGCGACGCCGGCGCCTTCGGGTTCGCCACGCCCATCGACGGGGTCGTGTCGGTGGCCGACCAGCTCATCGCCTCGGGACGGGTGGTCGGGGTCTGGTTGGGCATCAAGTTCGGCGACGCCGACGGCGTCACGGCCACGAAGCTCGACGTCGACGGCGGGGCCATGGTCGGTGAGGTCGAGAGCGAGAGTCCCGCCGAGCGCGGCGGTCTGCTCTCGCGCGACCTGATCGTCGGCATAGACGGCGCCGAGATCACGTCGATGGGCGAGCTGGTTGTCGCCCTCCGGCGTCACCAACCGGGCGACGTGCTCGCGGTGGAGGTCATGCGGGGCACGGAACGGCTGTCCATGCAGGTGACACTGGCCGAGAAGACGGCCGGATGAGGGACGACCGGACGAGGGACTGCCGAATGAGGGACGGCCGGTCGTGAGCGACTTCGGTGGCCTGGGCGGCGGCAACCCCTTCGAAGGGTTGCCCATGTTCCGCGACCTGGCCCGCCTGTTCGCCAGCCAGGGCCCGGTGAACTGGGACGTCGCCCGCCAGATCGCCACCTGGCTGGCCACCGACGGAAAGCCCGAGTCCAACGTCGACCCCAGCGAGCGCATCCGGCTGGAGGAGCTGGCCAGGGTGGCCGACCTCAACGTGAGCGCCGCCACCGGGCTGTCCACCTCGGTCGCCGGCGGGATCCCGGCGATCCAACCCGTCACCCGGTCCGAGTGGGCGCTGCGCAGCATCGACGCCTATCGTCCCTTCCTCGAGCGGCTGGCCGGAGCCTTGGCCGACGCCGGCAAAGACGACGAGAGCACCGGCCCCGACGCCGCCACCCAGCTACTCGGCGACCTCGGGAAGGTGATGGGCCCCGTGCTCCTCGGCGTGCAGTCGGGCTACATGCTGGGGAACCTCGGCCGGCGGGCATTCGGCCAGTACGACCTGCCCGTCCCCCGTCCTCCCCTCGACACGCTGCTCGTCGTCCCGGCCAACCTGCGGGCCTTCGCCGAGGAGTGGGCCGTTCCCGACGACGACCTGCGGCTCTGGGTCTGCCTGCACGAGCTCACCCAGCACGCAGTGCTGGGCCTCCCCCACGTGCGGGGGCGGCTGTCGGCGCTCATCAACGACTACGTCAGCCGGTTCGACGTGGACCCGAGCGCCCTCGAGGCCAGCCTGGGCAGCATGGACCCCACCGACATGACCGCCTTCCAGAGCTTCCTCGGCAACCCCGAGACGCTCCTGGGCATCGTCCAGTCGCCCGCCCAGCGGGAGATCGCGGTCAAGCTGGAGACGCTGCTGGCGGCGATCGCCGGCTACGTCGACCACATCCTCGACAACGTCGGGCGCGGCCTGGTGGGCTCGTACGCCCAGCTCACCGAGGCTCTCCGCCGCCGCCGGGCGGAACCGTCGGAGGGCGCCCGCTTCGCCGAGCGCCTGCTCGGCCTCGACCTCGGCACCGCCCAGTACGAGCGGGGCCAGGCCTTCGTGCAGGGTGTCGTCGAACGGGCCGGCGAGGAAGGCCTGTCCCGGCTGTGGACGTCGGAGCGGGAGCTCCCCACCCCCGCCGAACTGGAAGCACCCGGCCTGTGGCTGGCCCGCATCGACCTTCCGGAGCACTAGCTGATCGGCTCGGTGTCGATGTCGCCGCCGCCGGCGGGCCGTGAGCTGCCGCTGCTGAAGTGCTGTCCCCGGTGGGTCGCCGCCACCAGGGCGCCCACGTAGACGAAGAACGTCAGCGCGGCGGCGACGGCGATGACGTCGATGCCCAGGCTGGGCGAGATGTGCAGGACCACCGGCACGAAGGCGCCGGCGACCCACACCAGCTGAAAACGGGTCTCGAACCGGGCGAACGTGCGGCCCCGGACGGCGTCGGGGGCGTCGCGCTGCACGATGCTGTCGAAGGCCAGCTTGCCGGCGGCCGCGGCCACGCCCGTCGCCGCCGCCACCAGGCAGAACGCCGGGAGCCCGTGAAGGAAGCCGGCGACGACGCCCAGGACGCTGACGAGCGCCAGGCACCCGAGCAGCATCTTCTCCTCGGACAGGAGGCGCCGCAGCCGGGGCGCCACCAGGTTCCCCACCAGCGTCCCGCCCAGGCTGGCGGCCAGCACCGCGCCGAACCACCACGCCGGAGAGTCCTCGGCCCGGAAGGCGAAGGCCACGAAGAACGTCAGGAACCCCACGACGGCCCGGAGCACCGACATCGTCGTCGCCGCCATCCGCACCGAGGCGACGTGCAGCTCCTCCTCGGCCTTGGCCGGTTCGATGTCGGGCCGGGCGGGCATCCGCTGCAACCGCATCGCCGCCACCGCCGCGACCGCGGCGGCCGCGAAGGCCAGCGCCGCCAGGCGGACCACCCACGGGCCTCCCAGGAACCCGATCTTCAGCACGGGCACCCCGATCGCCGCCGCCCCGAACCCGGACAGCACCGCCAGCACCGCCAGCCTGGCGTTGGCGGTGACCAGCTCGCTGTCGTCGGCGACGGTGGTCGGGACCAGGGCGCTCTTGGTGACCATGTGGGCCTTCGACAGCACGAGCACCAGGAACGCCTCGGGGAACAGCCAGAGGCTGTGCAGATGCCGGGCCATCGAGACGCACACGAGGGCGCGGGCGGTCGCCGACCCCAGCAGCATCCACCGCCGGCCGCGCCGGCTCCTGTCCAGCACGGGGCCGAGGAAGGGGGCGACGACCGCGAACGGCGCCATGGTGAGCATCAAGTAGAGGGCGACACGGCCCCGGGCGGCCTGGGGTGAGATCGAGAAGAACAGCGAGCCGGCCAGCGCCAGGGTGACGAAGGTGTCCCCGGCCGCAGAAAGCATGTGGACGATGGCCAGCCGGGAGAACGGCGACCGCCCGAACCGACCCCTTTGGGTGGCGCGAGCCGCCTTGCGAAGAGGCTCCCAGCCGGTGTCAGTCGCCACTGCCGCCATGGTAAGAGAGGGCGGGCACCGCAGGATTCCCCCTCGCGAGGAAGTTGCCGACGGCTGCCACGCCGCCGAAGGCGGCCCCTCCAGCTGTCGGCCCAGAAAGAGGAGAGGGCGGAGGGCGACCGGCTACGCCGGTCGCCTGGAGCGCCTAAGAAGCTCGCCGAGGAAGCTCCGCTTCCGAGTGCGAAACTGCCGCTGGCAGGACGAGGGTGAAGGTGGATCCGCCGCCCTCCTGGGACTCGACCAGGACCTCGCCGCCGTGGTTGACGACGACGTGACGGACGATGGCGAGACCGAGGCCGGTTCCGCCGACGTTGACCGCCCTCGTCGACTCGACTCTGTAGAACCGCTCGAAGATCCGGTCGTGGTCGCGCTCGGGGATGCCGATGCCCTGATCGCGGACGCTGATCTCGACCCTGGTCCCACCGGACTCCCTGGCGATACGGCCCCGCACCTCCACCACCGACCCCACCGGCGAGTACTTCACGGCGTTCTCCAGCAGGTTGAAGACGGCCGACACCAGCTGGCGACGGTCGCCGAGCACCCACAGGCGCTGGGGCGGCTCGCCGAAGTTGATCGTCATCTCCTTGTCCTGGGCCGCCACCCGCACCCGCTCGGCGGCCTGGGCGACGATGAGGTGCACCGCCACCCGCTCCCGCACCGGGGTCTCCTCGGACTGGATGCGGCTCAGGTCGATGAGGTCGTCGACCACCCGTTCGACCCGGCTGGCCTCGGCCTGCACCCGCCGGGCCAGGCGGTGCACGACGACGATGTCCTGCTCGATGGAAAGCGTCTCGGCCAGGAGCGCCAGGGCACCCACCGGCGTCTTCAGCTCGTGGCTGATGTTGGTGACGAAGTCCCGCCGCACCGCTTCGAGCCGCGTGCGCTCCGAGTGGTCGTCGACGACGAGGACGCCTCCGACCGTGCGCCACTTGTCGTCGAGCGGGAAGGCGGTGGCGTCGAGTTGGAGGGCCGGCGGGCCTTGCATCTCGATGGCCCGCTCCTGGATCCTGCCCTCGGTGGCCGAGAGGAGCAGGTCTCCGATGAGGCTCTCCGTCTCCTCGTCGGGCTCCACGCCGAACAGCTCGACCGCCCTCGTGTTCCTGAACACGACGGTGCCGTCCTCGTTGCAGATGACGACGCCCTGGGTGACCCGGCCGAGGGCGATCTCCAGCCGGTTGCTGTCGACGGCGACGTCTCCGGTGTCGGCCACCTTCTCGTCGACGAGTCTGCTCGAGCTGGGTGAGGGCGGCGTCCATACCGCGGGCTTCGAGCCGCAGCTCCTCGTCGCCCAGGCGGGCGTTCAGCGCCCCCAGGCGCCGGACCAGGCCCCGCCGCTGCAGACGGATGACCGTGAACGCGGCGAAGACGATCCCGATGGCGACGGCGATCGCGATGATGTCGGAGGTTGACATGTCGGAACCGGTCCCACCCTACGTTCCCGCGGTGCCGAAACCGCGGCTATCCGTCGATCAGTGCCAAGGCGGCCTAGCGCCCGCCGGTGTCGCTCTCGTCGTCCTCGGGGAAGCCCAGGTCCCAGTTCAGGATCAGGGCCTCACGCTCGGCGTCCCGTACCACCCGCTCCCGGTTGCGCCGGAACTGGGGGTCGTGCGGGGGGAGGAGGAGCAGGCGGGCCAGGGCCCGCTGGCGAAACTCCTCGATGAGGTTCCTGTCGCCGAACTCGGAGACGACCTCCCAGTGGGGGGCGACCGGGCCGAGGTACACGATCCGCACGTGGCCTCGCGGCGGCTGCGGTTCTCCTACCTCTTCGGGTGCCTGGGCCATCCCAGGAGACTACAGCGGAACCCGAAAGCTGCCGATACGTCACACGACGGGCGCATGGTGTGGGAACCTTCGACGATCCGTAGGCGTCTAGTTCTCCGTATGACCCGTGGGGAGGGAACCGCAGAGTCACCGAGCCCGTTGCTACTAGCGGAGCCCGAACAGGGAGACACGATGGAAACGCACTGGATGGCGAAGGGCAATTGCAGGTCCGAGGCGCCGTCACTCTTCTTCCCCCACGACGGAGTGGGGGTCGAGGTCGCCCGCCGGATCTGTGCCACGTGTCCCGTCAAGGCCCCGTGCCTGGAGTACGCCCTCGCCAACGGCATCGACCACGGCGTGTGGGGCGGAGCGTCGGAGCGGGAGCGTCGGCGGATCGCCCGGCGCCGGCGGCTCGAAGCCGCCTCGAGCCGCTAGAACGCGACTAGGCCAGGGGCTGGATCACCGCCCGGGCCACCCTCCGCAGCCGTTCCATCATCGACGGCGACGCCGCGGCCGGCGCCGGCAACGACGTCGCCGCACCCACGATCTGGTCGAGGGGCGCGCCGCTCACCACCGTGTAGACCCTGCCGCCCGCCTGCCACAGCACGACGTGGCCGCCGGGCCAGGTGTAGCGCCACCCGGCGGTGCCCCCGACGCTCACCGGCGATCCCCCGGCGCCCAGGCCGTGCCGGTCGAGACGGCCCGGCTGCTCGAAGACCGACAGGTCGTACATGCCGTCGCTGTAGAGGACCTGGACCACGCCGGAGCGGCGGTACACGCCCAGGCGCCGGTAGCCATCGGCCAGCTGGTCGGGTGCCAGGCCGGCGTCCAGCCGGTCGGGCGCCACCGACTTGGGGGCATGGTCGCTCGGTTTCGCCGGAGGGGGCGGGGGCGGCGTGGCCGGGTCCAGCACCATGGTGTCGAAGGCGACCCGGCGGATGACGGCCCCGGTCGGATCGAATTGCTCCCGCTTCAGCACCAGGCTCGACTCCTCGTCCAGGTAGACACGCTCCCGCAACAGCCCGTCCTCCTCCACGTCGATCGCCCTGGTGGGCCGGTTGGCCACCTGTGGGCCGGGCTGGTCCGCGGTCCGGTACTTGAGGCCGACGTCAGGGCGCTCGGCGAGCCCGACCCGCGGCGACCACAGGAGGTCCCAACCACCCTCCTCCTGCTGGAGTAGCCGCCCGGCGCCGGGCGCGGCCATGACCTGGTTCCCGCCCCGCACCACGACTGCACCGTCCGAGGACTGCACCGTGAGGCGCTCGCTGTGCTCCGTGCCGCCGTCGAGCCACCAGACCTCCAGGATGCCGACGAACGACGCCGTCTCGGCCGCCCGCCGGGCGCGATCGAGGGGGTTCTCGGTGGTGACCGCCCCGGCCGAGGTGACGTGCACAGTCGCCAGCAGGACCACGGCCATACCGGTGCCGATGCCGCGGCTCGCTCCCCTCCTCATCTGCCGTAGGGAACGGCGACACCGGCCGGCGCCAGGTTGGTCAGGGGGTCCGAGCCCACCGACGCAGACGTGGCGTGGGCGGCGATCAGGCTGGCCACCTGCGGGTTCACCGGCTCCTGCTGGGGTGGCGTGACGCTGACGAACAGGGCGGCGACGGCGGCGGCCACGCCGATGGCGGCCATGGCCACGCGGCGGTGGCGGGGACGGTACGGCTGGAGCAGCCGCTGGTACAGGCCGAAGGGGGGCTCCACGGGGGGCAGCGCCCTCACCCAGAGCCGGGCCTTCGTCGCCGCCTCCAGCTCCTGGCGGCAGGCCACGCACCCGATCAGGTGGACCTGGACCTCGGCCTCCTCACCGGGCATGAGCTCGCCGTCGAGCAGGGCGCTGAGCAGATCGCCCGGGTGCTCGTGCGACGTCACGCCAGGATCTCCCGGAGCTGGGACCGGCCGCGGTGGATGCGGCTGCGGACGGTGCCGACGGGGGCGTCGAGGGCGTCGGCGATCTCCTGGTAGGAGAGGCCGACCACGTCGCACAGCACGACGGCGGCGCGGTAGTCGGGGGGAAGGCGCCGGAGGGCCGACTGCACGTCGTCGGGAAGGGCTTCGGCCGCCAGGGCCACGTCGGCGGCATCGCTCGGCGGGACGACCCGGTCGGGGTCGTCGGGGAACAGGTCGACCGGGCGGCGGCGCCGCCTGCGGACCTCGTCCAGGAATGTGTTGGTGGTGATACGGCTCAGCCACCCTTCGAGTGATCCCGGCCGGTAGGTCTCCAAGCCCCTTCGGACCCGGAGGAGCACCTCCTGGACGAGATCCTGTGCGTCGTCGTTGTTGCCGGTCAGGCGAAAGGCCAGCATGTAGAGGAAGCGCCCGTGATCTCGAGCCACTTCTTCCCACGTGGGGACCTTGTCGTCCGTCATCGGGAACGACGCCCGGGACCTGGGAGTTCCCGGCGGGGCCGCGACAGTGCGCCGGCTACGGGCTCAGGGGCGACATCGGTGAGGCCGGGACCTGCTAGGTCGGGGGGATGTCCTTGCGAGCCTGCGCCTCCCGCTCGGCGAGCAGGGCATCGAGCTCGGCCTGGGTCATGACGACTCTGTCACTCGGCTTTGGGTCGCTCGGCTTCGGGGCCGGCGCGATCGCGTCGGGCTCGTCCTTGCCGCTCTCGCTCACGCCCTGCTTGAACTCCTGGGACGCCTGGCCGAGGGAGCGGGCGAGCTTGGGGAGCTTGGTCGATCCGAAGAGGAGAAGGACGACCAGCAGGACGATGATCAACTCCGTCGCACCCAATCCGAACATCGCCTACAGCCTACAGGCCTCGGCAATCGCCGCCATGTCGTCGCTGTCCGGCACGGTGAAGGGGAGCGGGCGAGGGCTGACGACGATCGTGGAGACGCCGAGCGCCGACCACTCGCCGAGCTGGTCGCGAACCTGCTCGACGGTGCCGACCAGGCGTCCCTGGCGGTACTCGTCGAGCGTCGTCCCGTCGAGGGCGCCGTGCGACTCGGTGCGCTGGCGCTCGAAGCGCCGGCCCAGGTCGGCCTCGTCCTCGCCGACCAGGGCGTACAGCCCCAGCGAGAGGGCGATGGTGTCGGGGTCCCTGTCGGCCCGGTCGCACGCGGCGTGGAGGACCGTCAGGCGCTCGCGGTAGGTCTCGGGCGTCCAGACCCAGACGGTGATCCAGCCGTCGGCCACCCGGGCCACCAGGTCGAGTAGGCGGTCGCGCGTGCCTCCGACCCAGATCGGCGGGCCGGGCTGCTGGACCGGTACCGGCAGGCAGCTGGCTCCGCTGGCTCGTTCGTAGTGGCCGCCGAAGTCGAACGGGCCTCCGGTGAACATGCCGCGGAGGACCTGCACGGCCTCCTCGAGGTGGGCCAGGCGTTCGCCGGGGCGGCGGAAGGGGATGCCGGCGACCGCGAACTCGTCCTCGAACCATCCGGCCCCGATGCCGACGGTCAGCCGGCCGCCCGACACGATGTCGAGGGTGGCCAGCTGCTTGGCGGTGACGGTGGCCGGTCGGAACGGGGCGCAGAGGGTGAGGGTGCCGAGGCGCACCCTGGACGTGGCCCGGGCGACGGCCGAGAGGACCGGGATGGGGTCCAGGCCGGGGCAGCGGCCCGGGGGGCCTCCGTAGCGCCCCCGGTCGTGGAACAGGTGGTCCGAGAGCCACACCGAGGCGAACCCGAGGTCCTCGGCCAGCCGGGCGGCCCGCTCGACGGGTTCCCAGGCGAGGATGCCGGGCTCGGGTGAGAGGAAGTCGTACTGCGGCAGGGCCAGGCCGATGTCCACTGTGCCCGAGGGTAGGACGTGTGCGAGGGTACGGCGCGGTGCTCGAGTGCGTGGTCAACGTGAGCGAGGGGCGCGACGCCGGCGTGCTCCTTGCCCTGGCCGCGGCCGCCGGCGGGACGTTGCTCGACGTCCACTCGGACCCGCACCACCACCGCTCGGTCTTTACCCTGGGCGGGGGGGCGGTGGTGGTGGAGGCCGACGCTCGGGCATTGGCGGCTGCCGCGGTCGCCCGGCTCGACCTACGGCGCCATGTCGGCGTGCACCCGCGGCTTGGGGTCGTCGACGTGGTGCCGTTCGTGCCCCTGGGGGGCTCGACGCTCGCCGATGCCGTCGCGGCGCGGGACCGGTTCCTGGCGTGGGCGGGCGTCGAGCTGGGGCTTCCCGGCTTCGCCTACGGACCGGAGCGGACGCTGCCCGACGTGCGCCGCCGGGCCTTCGTCGACCTGGCACCTGACGCCGGGCCGTTCGTGCCGCACGAGACGGCGGGCGCCGTCTGTGTCGGGGCGCGGGAGGTGCTCGTGGCCTTCAACGTGTGGCTGGCGGACGGCGCCGACCTGGCCCTGGCCCGGGAGGTCGCCCGTGCGGTGCGGGGCCCGGCGGTGCGGGCCCTGGGCCTCGACGTCGGCGGGCGGGCCCAGGTGTCGATGAACCTGGTCGACCCGCTGGTCGTGGGCCGGCCGAGTCCTACGACGCCGTCGCCGCCCTGGCGGACGTGGCCGGCACCGAGCTGGTGGGGCTCCTACCCGCCGCCGTGCTCGACAGGGTGCCAGTCGCTAGGTGGCCGGATCTCGACCTGGACCAATCGAGGACCATCGAATCCCGCCTCGCAACGGCCCCGAACCGGTGACGCTCAACGGCGCCGGGCGCCGCCCTGTGGCACCAGTTCGCCGGAGTTTGGCCGCCGCCGAACCGGTGACGCTGAACCGCGCTGGCCGCCGCCCTGTGTCACCAGATCGGTGGAGTCGGCCAACGCCACCGAACCGGTGACGCTGAACCGCGCTGGCCGCCGCCCTGTGTCACCAGATCGGTGGAGTCGGCCAACGCCACCGAACCGGTGACGCTCAACGGCTGCTGGCGCCGCCCTGTGTCACCAGTTCGCCGGGGTCGGCACCACCAACCGGTGACGCTCAACGGCTGCTGGCGCCGCTCCGTGTCACCAGTTCGGCGGGGTCGGCGGGTGCCGGCGAACCGGTGACGCTCAACGGCAGCTGGCGCCGCCCTGTGTCACCAGTTCGCCGGGGGTCGGAGTCAGCCTGGTGGCGCCGGACGGGTCGTGGATGCGCCCGGCGCCACCAGATGCTGCGTGTCAGGCCGAGGCCGCACCCGGACGGGAGGCGACAGTGCGCTCCCGACGGATCCGGCGCCGTTCCCGCTCGCTCAGGCCGCCCCAGATTCCGAACTTCTCACCGTTGACAAGCGCGTACTCCAGGCATTCGACCCGCACGACACACCCGCGGCAGACGGCTTTGGCCTCCCTCGTGGAGGCACCGCGCTCGGGGAAGAAGAGGTCGGGATCGACGCCGAGACAGTTGGCCTGCCACTGCCACGTGCGATCACCGAAGTCGAACCTGTGCCCTCGTCGCTGCTCCATCGCCGCCTCCCTCACGTCCGCGGCCCACCATCACGTCGTCCCGCCCTGCGGAGCCGTAACATCGGTTACGCAGTTGTAATTACATCGGTGTCATCTTCGTCCATGATGCCCCGGGGGCGCAAGTAGGAATCTGACTGGCCGGGCCTCGGCGTGGGTACGAGGTCGGCATGGCCTCCGAAGCGATCCTCTGGAAGGCGATCGGCGGCGCGAGCGGGGTCGCCGCCGGCGCCGCCACCCGCACCTTCCTCCGCACCGCCTGGCGCAAGACCAAGGGCGGCGACCCTCCCAGCAACCCCGCCTCCCCCGAGACCACCTGGAAGGAGGCGCTGTTCTGGGCGGCGGCGTCGGGCATGGCGCTGTCCGTCGCCCGACTGGTCAGCCAGTGGGCCGCCGCCGGCGCCTGGAAGGCGAAGACCGGCAGCTACCCGCCGGGACTGGAAACCGTCAGCCCCTGATCAAACCAGGCAGTCCCTGAGCAACCAGGCAGCTCCCTAGCGATCACGCCGGGCGGCCGCGGTACGCCCGCTTCTGTTCGAGGTAGTCGACGAGGACGTAGCTGCCGAGCGTCTCCGGCGTGGTGAAGAACACCCTGCCCCGGTTGAGGCGCGCCAGCCGCTCGACGAAGGCCTGCAGGCTCGGGTCGGCGTCGAGCATGAACGTGTTGATGCAGATGCCCTCGGCCGTGCACCGCATCACCTCGGCCAGGGTGGCCTCCACCGTCTCGCGGGCCGGCGGGTAGGAGAAGAACGGCTCGCCGTCCGGGAGGATGTGGGCGGTGGGCTCGCCGTCGGTGATCATCAGGACCTGCCTGGTGCCGGCCTGACGGGCCAGCATCCGGCGGGCCAGCAGCAGGGCGTGCTGGATGTTCGTCCCGAACACGAAGTCCCACGACACGCGGGGCAGACTCGGCCGGCAGGAGCGTGCGGGCCACCTCGCTGAACACGACGAGGCCGAGGAAGTCCCGCGGGTACTGCGTCGAGATCAGCGAGTGAAGCGCCATGGCCACCTTCTTGGCGGCCAGGAAGTTGTCCTTCATGGGCATCGACAGGGAGAGGTCGAGCAGCAGGACCGTGCTGGTGCGAGTGAGGGTCTCGGTGCGGTCGACCTCGAAGTCGGCGGGCTCCAGCTCCACCGGCGTGCCCCCACCTCGGCGCTGCAGGGCGTTGCGGACGGTGCGCTCGATGTTGAGGTTGAACGGGTCGCCCAGCTCGTAGGGCTTGGTCTCGAAGGCCCGCTCGTGCCCCGGGCCCTCCCGCTCGATCTGGTGCTGGCCCAGCCTGTCCTTGTCGAGCCGCTGGAACAGGTCGCCCAGAGCGCTGCTGCCCAGCCGGCGGAGCCCGCGGGGAGTCAGCTCCAGGCGGCCCTCCCGGGTCTCGATCAGGCCGGCGTCAGCCAGGCTGCGGGCCAGCTCGGCCAGTCGCTCCAGGCTGCGGGCGCCGTCGTCGCCCAGGAGCTCGCGGGCCACGTCGAGGTCGACCTCGGCCAGCGCGCCCGGCGACGGGTTCGACGAGAGCAGGTGCTCCAGCTGGTCCAAGGCGCCCAGGCGGTCCATCAGCTGGACGGCTTCGGGCATCCCCAGCGGGTCGTTGCCCCCGACCTGGTACTGGTTGCCCCACTGTTCGCCCGGGAACGCCCCCTGCAGGTGGCGCCCGAGGCGGTCGACCTGCCACCGGAGGTCCATGTCGTCGAGGAGCTGGGCGGAGAGGGCCTGGAGCTGGCCCGCTGCTCGGGCGTCAGCGAGTTCATGAAGGCCTGCATGGCCGCCATCTGGCGGGCCATCTGCTCGAGCAGCTCGTCGAGGGTGCGGGGGTTCTCGGGGAAGAAGTCGCCGAAGCGGGCCATGAACCCGTCGAAGTCGGGCTCCTCGCCCCGCTCGCGCTGGTCGATCATCTCGTTGAGGGCGGACAGCATGTCCTTCAGCCGGGCCAGCTGCTCCGGGCTGGTGTCCTGCATCGCCCCCGCCATGGACTGGAACTGGCTGTTGAGCAGCTGCTGGCGCAGGTGGTCCATCAGCTCCTCGAACCTGCGGGCGGCGTCGGGGGAGACGAAGTCGTACTCCTCGAGGGCCCGGACCTGGCCGGCGAGGTCGGGCGGCAGCAGGTCGAGCTCCATCCGGCGCTCGGCCATGGCGCCGCCGGTGACCTCCTGGCGCCGCGGGTCGCCCGATTCCCGGGCCTGGCGCTCCAGGTCGTCGACCGCCGCCCGCTCGGTGTCGACCACCTCCCGCAGGGCCTTGGCGATGTCGTCGTAGACGCCGCCGAGGTCGTGGCGGCCCAGCTCCTCCTGGCGTCGCCGGCGCAACCGCTCGATCAGCTCACGCAGCCCCGCCATTCGCTCGCCGTCGTGGTCCCTCGAGCCGGACTGGAGGAGCCGCCGGAGAGCGGCGTCGAGGTCGCCGTGGTAGAGGAGGTCGTCGGTGAGCTCGCCCAGGACGTCGGCGGCGTCGAGCTCGAAGCCGGCCTGGGTGCCGTCCCAGCGGGAGTAGCGGAACGCCGACGGCATGGCCTCGCCTCGCCGACCCGACTACCGGCCCCGGTAGGTGGCTCGGCCCCCACCGCTTCCTTGTTCAGGCGGCGGGACAGGTGCAGCCCCTCCAGCACGAGCTCGACGGCGCTGGCCACCGCGCCCGGCGTCTCGCTGTCGATCAGCGGCATGACCGCGTTGCGCAGCGCCGGCAGGTCCCGGATGGCCTCGACGTAGACATCGGCGGGCACGTCGTCGCCGGCGTGGAACACCGTGCCGGAGTCGAACGACGCCAGCGACTCCCGATGGCGCTCGGCCGGGCAGCTCTCCTTGAACACCTCCAGCACCGCGGCCTTGACCAGCCGGTCCAGCACGGGACCGTCGCCGGCCTCGTCCAGGGTCTCCACCTCGACCTTGCCGGCCGTCGACGCCGGGATCGCCTCCAGGTCGCTGATGCGCGGCACCGCCTCGGACTCGCCCAGCCGGAGAGGCCCGGCGGGTGGCGTTGGCCACCAGGGTCTCGTAGTTGGCGATGCTCAGGCGCACCGAGACGCCCGACCGCTGGTTGACGTGGGGGCTGCGCCGGGCCCCGTGGGTGATGCCGGCCACGATGCGGGCCATGTGGGCGGGCACGGCGACTCGGATGCCGTCGACCTCGGCCGGGCGGGCCTCCTGGGCCACCACCGCCAGCTCGGTGTCGGTGTCGACCGGGTAGTGGGTGCGGATCTGGGCGCCGAACCGGTCCTTCAGCGGGGTGATGAGGCGGCCCCGGCTGGTGTAGTCCTCCGGGTTGGCCGACGCCACCAGCATCAGGTCGAGGGGAAGTCGGATCTTGTAGCCCCGGACCTGCACGTCGCGCTCCTCGAGCACGTTCAGCAGGCCGACCTGGATGCGCTCGGCCAGGTCGGGGAGCTCGTTGATGGCGAAGATGCCCCGATTGGTGCGGGGGACGAGGCCGTAGTGGAGGGTGAGCTCGTCGGACAGGTACCGGCCCTCGGCGACCTTGATGGGGTCGACCTCGCCGATGAGGTCGGCGATGGACGTGTCGGGCGTGGCCAGCTTCTCGCCGAAGCGGTCGGACCGGTGAACCCACTCGATCGGCGTGTCGTCGCCGCGCTCACGGACCAGGTCGCGTCCGTGCCGCGACACCGGCACGTAGGGGTCGTCGTTGATCTCGGAGCCGGCCACCACCGGCATCCACTCGTCGAGCAGGCCGGTCAGCGACCTGATGATGCGGGTCTTGGCCTGGCCGCGCTCGCCGAGAAAGACCACGTCGTGGCCGGCCAGCAGGGCGTTTTCCAACTGGGGCAGGACGGTGTCGTCGAACCCGAGGATCCCCTCGACGATCGGCAGCCCGGCGGCGATGCGGGCGGCGGCGTTGCCGCGCAGCTCGTGCTTGACCGGCAGGCTGCGCCAGCCCGAGGCCCTCAGTTGCCCGAGCGTGGAGGCGTGCCCGAGAGTTGCCGGCGGCGTCGACATCGTCGAGCCAACCTACCCGGCCACATACTCTTGGGAGCCCAATGGATCGGAGACCGATGGATCGCGGGATTCTCTACGTTCACACGCTCGTCATCGGCTGCCTGCTGGCGATCGGCATCGGCACCGTCCTCTCGGAGGGCCAGACCGGCGGGAGCACGGTGGTGACGACGACGCCGACCACTGTCGGCATCCGCCCTGGTCCCGGGCAGTCCTTCCTGGCGGGCACCGCCCAGCGCGTCGTGGCCACCGACGCCCAGGCCCCGCCGGTGCTGTCGCCGTTCACCATGACCGCCCTCGACCGGGGCGTGGGGAAGGCCACCATCGAGAACGCCCTCGTGGGCGGGAAGCGCACGACGATCGCGTGGGGGGGCGGCACGCCCCTGCCGCTCTCGGCCGCCGGCGGCGGCGTCGAGCTTTCCGGGGCGACGGTGGAGGTCGACGGCAGCGGGATCACCTGGAGGCTCAGCGGCACCCCGAGAAAGCTCCTACCCGGGGAGTACAGCGCCGGCGCCCCGGTGGCGACCGGTGTCTCCGGCCTGGCCAACGCCAGGGACGGTGTCGTGTTCACCGCCGACGAACGCACGATCATCAACTCCACCGGCGATGTCGTGATCAAGCTGCCGTCCCAGCGGCTCGACATCACCGGCCCGGGCATGCTGGCGGCATCCGGGACGTTCACGGTCGTCGACACCGCCATCACCCGGCCGGCGACGTCGGTCGAGTTCGGGGAAGGCCCCTACCAGGCGGCGCTCGACCCGTCGAGCGGCACCCTCCAGGTCAACGCCGTCCTCCAGGGCCCCGTGAAGGCGACCTGACTTGGCTCAGGAGACCATCATGATGGCCGTCGGCGACCCGCCGCGACTCAGCAGACTCCAGCGCGACGGTGTAGCTCAGGTACTGAGCCGAACCCGGCAGTCCGATGGTCAGGGTGGCCGGTGGAGCTGCCCGTCTTGGACAGGCTGACGGCGATGATGGCGTCGCCTTCGACGACGCACTGCACGCCGATCGGGCACCGCGAGTCCTGGATCACATCCTGGAAGGTGACGTTGAGCCCCACACCGGCGACGGTGACGGTCTCCCCGACACCGATCGAGAACGACTGTCCCCTGGGGACACTTCGGCCGAGGGGCACAGTGACCGGAATCGTCGTCGCCGGCGGAGCCTCCGTCGTTCCCGGCGCGGTCACGGGCGGGCGGGTGACCGGGGTCGTGCCGCCGGACGGCGTCCCCGTCGTCGGCGACGAGTCGGCCGGGCATCCCCAGATGCCGCGACCCGCTCCCTTGGCGTCGAACTCCGCGTCGAAGAGCTCGACCCGGTACTTGTCGTTCGGGGCGGTCGGAGCGGCCTTGGCGAAGCCCTGTCGCAGGGCCTTGGCGTTGTAGAGCTCGCCCGTGCTGTCCCAGGCGTAGCGCTGGAGCACGCCGTCGGGCGCGGCGTCCTGGACGTCGGCCAGGAGGTGGATGGTGGCGCCGACGGGCAGGGCCTCGGCGGCGAAGGCGTCCGACTCGGCCGCGAAGCATTCCCCCCGGCCCGGCCACTCCACGCCGATCAGGGTGACCGCGACGTCGCCTGCCGGGACTCCCGAAGATTGGCCGTCGCTGAGCCTCACGAGGAGCTTGGCGGTGTCCCCGCCGGCGACGACAACCGCTCGCTGGGCCTCCGCGGGCACGGCGACCGGAGTGAGCGGGGTGGTCGTCACCGTGGTCGTCCCCGTGTCGCTGCCACAGGCCGTCGCCAGGATCATCGCCGCACCTGCCGCCCACGCCATCCGCCGTTTGTTCATGCCCCGAGGGTACCGGCGTGGGTCGGTTCTCTGGACGGCGCCGGGACTTGTCACACTGGTCCAACGAACATCCATCGGCACTCATTCGACGCGGTCATCGTCGGCGCCGGCGGAGCCGGGTTGCGGGCCGCCATCGAGACGGCCGGCAAGTGCCGCACCGCGGTCCTGACCAAGCTCTACCCGACGCGCTCGCATACCGGGGCGGCCCAGGGCGGGATGTGCGCGGCGCTGGCCAACGTGGAGGAGGACTCGTGGGAGTGGCACGCCTTCGACACCGTCAAGGGCGGCGACTACCTCGTCGACCAGCCGGCGGCCGAGATCATGTGCCGCGAGGCCGTCGACGCCGTCATCGAGCTCGAGCACTTCGGCCTGCCGTTCAACCGGACCCCCGCCGGCCGCATCGACCAGCGCCGGTTCGGCGGCCACACCCGCAACCACGGCGAGGCGCCAGTGCGACGGGCCTGCTACGCCGCCGATCGCACCGGCCACATGATCCTGCAGACGCTCTACCAGCAGTGCGAGGCGAGGGGCGTGGCGTTCTTCAACGAGTACCACGTCCTCGACGTGTCCTTCGTGGACGGCGATCCTCGCCGGGGGGTGGCCGGGGTCGTCGCCTACCAGCAGGCCACCGGCGACCTCCACCTCTTCGAGTGCCGGGCCGCGCTGTTCGCCACCGGCGGCTTCGGCCGAATGTTCAAGGTCTCGTCGAACGCCCACACGTTGACGGGCGACGGCCCGGGGCTGCTCTTCCGCCGGGGCGTGCCGCTGCAGGACATGGAGTTCTTCCAGTTCCACCCCACCGGCATCCACAAGCTGGGCATCCTGCTGTCGGAGGCGGCCCGGGGCGAGGGTGGCATCCTGCGCAACGCCGAGGGCGAGCGGTTCATGGAGCGCTACGCCCCCACGGTGAAGGACCTGGCGCCCCGCGACATGGTGAGCCGGGCCATGCTCACCGAGATCCGCCAGGGGCGCGGCGCCGGTGCCGACAAGGACTTCCTCCACCTCGACCTGACCCACCTGCCGCCGGAGCAGATCGACTCCAAGCTGCCCGACATCGCCGAGTTCGTCCGCACCTACCTCGGCATCGAGCCCAAGACCGCCCTCATCCCGGTGCAGCCGACGGCCCACTACGCCATGGGCGGCATCCCCACCAACGTCTCGGCCGAGGTTGTGCTCGACGCCGACGGCACCGTGGCCCCGGGTCTCTACGCCGCCGGAGAGTGCGCCTGTGTGTCGGTGCACGGCGCCAACCGGCTGGGCACGAACTCGCTGCTCGACATCGTGGTGTTCGGGCGCCGTGGCGGCTCGGCGATGGCTGCGTTCGTGAACGGCGTCGGCGGCGGCGGCGTCGGCGACGGCCCTGGCCTGCCGGATGATCCTGGCCTGTCGGATGACGTCGTCGGGCCGACGGCGGCGGCCATCGAGCGGATCGTGTCGTCCGAGGGGAAGGAGAACGTGGCCGACGTCAGGGGCGCCCTCCAGGCCGAGATGACCGACAAAGCGTCGGTGTTCCGCACCGACGAGACGCTCCGCGAGGCGCTGGCGACGATCGGCGGGCTGCGCGAGCGCTACCAGTCGGTTCGCGTCGACGACAAGGGCAAGGTCTTCAACTTCGACCTGACCGAGGCCATCGAATTGGGGTTCCTGATCGACCTGGCCGAGTCGCTGGTGGTGGCCGCCCTGGCCCGCACCGAGAGCCGCGGCGCCCACTTCCGTGACGACTTCCCCACCCGCGACGACGCCGGTTGGATGCGCCACAGCCTCTCGTCCCGGGAAGCCGACGGGTCGGTGCGCCTCGACTACAAGCCGGTGGTGGGCGGCCCCTATACGCCCATGGAACGGCGATATTGACCCCTGCTTCCTGGGAGACTGGCTCGGTGGACGTCGAGCTCAAGATCAAGCGGTTCAATCCCGAGGTCGACGACGCCCCCCACTGGGAGACCTACACGGTCGACGTGGAGGAGTCGGATCGGGTCCTCGACGCCCTCCACCAGGTCAAATGGCACCAGGACGGCACCCTGAGCTTCCGGCGGTCGTGCGCCCACGGCGTCTGCGGGTCCGATGCGATGCTCATCAACGGCGAGAACCGCCTGGCCTGCGTGCTGCCGGTGAGCGCAGTTGCGCCCAGGATCACCGTCGAGCCGATCCGGGGCCTGCCGGTGATCAAGGACCTGGTCGTCGACATGGACAGGTTCTTCGACGGCTACCGGTCGGTGCTCCCCCACCTCATCACAACCGACGACCCTCCCCACGACCACGAGCGGCTGCAGTCGCCGGAGGAGCGGGCCCGGTTCGACGACACCACCAAGTGCATCCTGTG
The DNA here is from genome assembly GCA_963827345.1 of uncultured Acidimicrobiia bacterium. Classification (GTDB taxonomy): domain Bacteria; phylum Actinomycetota; class Acidimicrobiia; order Acidimicrobiales; family AC-14; genus CAWGUU01. The sequence continues at coordinate 320,674 of CAWHAN010000008.1, forward strand.
CGCGGCCTGCACCACGTCGTGCCCGGTGGCCTGGGCCAACGGGGCCTACGTCGGGCCGGCGGCCATCGTGAACGCCCACCGCTTCATCTTCGACTCGAGGGACGAGGGCGGCGCCGAGCGGCTGGAGATCCTCAGCGGCCGCAACGGGGTGTGGGGCTGCCGGACGGCGTTCAACTGCACCGACGCCTGTCCCCGGGGCATCAAGGTCACCCAGGCCATCAGCGAGGTGAAACGGGCCGAGCTGTAGCGCGCGAGAACGCCCTCAGTGGCGATTTCTGCCGTTCGAGGCAGGATCGGGCGGCCCGGCGCCGAACTTCAGTTCTTGAGTAATGGCTGGGCTGGGCTCGGCCGCCACGGGATCCGTGACGGGCGTGGGCCGAGCCGGGGGGCCGAGAGGGGAACATGCTCGACACACGCGTCGTACCACGGTCGTACCCGTCCACCTTCGCGCCGGCTCCTCCGGTGCGGAAGGACCCGCCGGCCCCGAACCTGGGTACGCGCGGGACCGTCGTGATGATCGTCCTGGGGTTGGCCACCGCCTACGGCTATGTCGGCCGGGCGCCGTTCCTGCCCGGGCTCCACCTTCCCGGCATCCCGGCGGCGTCGGTGCTCTCGGCCACGCCACCGCGACCCATCCTGGCCATGCCCGAGGGCAAGGGCATGTGGATCTGGCAGTACGGCAAGACCGAGGGTGGCGACGTCCGGGCCATCGTGGCCAAGGCCAAGGCGGTGGGGCTCACCCACCTCTATCTGCGGGTGGGCTCCCACTGGGACGGCTTCTACGGCGGGCCGTTCATGGACAAGCTCCTGCCCGCGGCCCACGAGGCCGGCCTGCTGGTGTTCGGCTGGGACTTCCCCCGGTTGGGGGAATCGGTGGCCGGCGACGTGCAGAGGGCCATGGCGATCATCAACTACGAGACGCCTGGCCGCCACCGCCTCGACGGCTTCTCCGCCGACATCGAGACCGAGTCGGAGGGCACCCACATCTCCGCCGAGTCGGCGTCGGCCTACGGGAAGGCGATCCGCGACATCGCCGGGCCGACTTCTCGCTCATCGCCTGCGTGCCCAGGCCGTCGCCCCAACGGGCGTCGTTCCCCTACGCCGAGGTGGTGGAGAGCTTCGACGCCATCGCCCCGATGGTCTACTGGCTCAACCGCCAGCCCGACACCGACGTGCTCGGCGCCGTCGACGACCTGGCCAAGTTCGGCAAGCCAATCTTCCCGATCGGCCAGGCCTACGACGGGCTTCCGGAGGGGGGCCGCCGCGGCCCCCGCCGCCCGAGGAGCTGTGGCGCTTCTTCATCGCCGCCAACTCGAAGGGCGTCGGCGGCGTGTCGTTCTGGTCCTGGCAGGCCGCCGACCAGCGGGCCTGGGACGCCATCCGCGACGCAGTGGAGTTCAAGACGCCGAGCTCGAGGCCGACGGCGAGTCGTGCTGGCTCAGGAGCTCGTGAACGCTCGCACGAAGATGACCGGATCCTCGGTTCTCGCCTGGTAGGCGAGATAGAAGACGTCCACGTCGGCCGTGGGAATAGTTGCCAACTCGTCCTCCGGTCGTTCAAGGTCAGGTGACCGAACGGCGGTCTCGGGTCTCCCGAGGGATTTGCAGGCGCCCGCCCACCGCACAACCGCCACAACCTGCTCCAGAGACGGGCGACGATTCTCGATCCAATGGATGAGCGCGTCCTCGTACTCGACCCGCCATCGGCCTCCCACCCGGAATCTGGCGCTAGTGGCCCAGCTGCCGGATCAGAGCCTCGAACTCACGATCCGTTCGTTTCAGCATTTGCTGGAACTCAGGGTCGGCCAGCCGCGCCCGCGCCCGGGCGATGAGAGCTTGTCGCTCGACCTCCGAAAGCAACACTTCCTGTTCGACTTCGTCCATTAGCTCACCTCGGTCTCAAACCCAGGAAACCGGTTTCGGTAAACCCCGTTCCAATAGTTTTCAGTATAATTCGTGCAATTTAGAAGTTGGACCGGCCCGGGCCAGCCAGTCTGACCAGCCTGCACCACGCCGGCCGTCGCCGGTGTCGTACCGGCAGAGCGCTCGGTCCAGCCGGGTGACCCGCCCGTCCGGTCCGGCGATGGCGACCGGAGCGTGGTGAGGGGGTTGGCCCGGATCTCCACGGCGCCAACCGTCAGGGCACGCGGCCCTGCGCGAGGCCGTCTTCGCCGACTACCGCGTCGTGGCCTTCGCCGGCGAACGGCGTGCCGTCGTCGAGGTGCCCTGTCACCCATGTCGACGCCGTTTCGGGCCACCAGTCGCGAGCACCCCACTCGTGCGACCTCCATCCCACGCCCGAGAGGTCGATGCGGCGCGAGCCGACGAGCACTTCGCCGTGGACGACGCACGGCTGGGCGTAACCGGGCGTCCGGGCCCAGCACCGAGTCGGCGGCGGCCGTCGCCTCCCACTCGAGGTCGAGCCCGAGGGCCATGGGGTCGCCCCGCTCGGCACCGAAGGCCTCGGCGGGGTCGTCGAGCGACACGCCGAACGCCTCCAGGCCGACGGTCCAGTGCTCGAGGGGCGTCTCGCAGGTCATGTCCGCCCAGAGGCCGGACGCCCGCACCTCCAGCGAGCGCCCCGGCGGCAGCTCGACGTCGTGGTCGCGGACGAGCACCACCGGCGACCCCCGCTCCACGAGGGCCGCCCAGTACCAGGCCCGGCCGTCGCCCTGTCGCACCGCCAGCCGGACGTAGCCTCCAAGGGATCCGTCGGCGGCCGCGAAGTCGAAGGAGAACGACTCCTCCCACCCCGCGGCGCTACCGGGGTCGTGGCGGCGCTCGTCGGCTCGGTCGACCATCGTCGTGAGCCATGATTGTCGACATGGCCCGGTTCCTGAGCCCGGAGTGGCTCGACCTGCTGGCCGCCGCCGCGTCGGTGAGCCGCGACGACGAGCCGGGCGACGTCGGCGGGAGGCCGTTCGCCATCCGGCAGGTCGTCACCGGCGGCCCGGACGGCGACGTCGAGTACGTGGTGCGAGCCGACGACGGTCGGTTCTCGGTCCACCGGGCGGGCGAGGTCCAGGCCGACGTGGACATCGTCCAGGACTACGAGACCGCCAGCGCCATCAGCCAGGGTCGGCTCAGCCCGTCCGTCGCCTTCGCCGCCGGTCGGCTGAAGATGGGCGGCGGCGTCGGCCAGCTCGTCGACCACCGCGAGGAGTTCGCCGCCCTGGGCGAGCTGTTCGCCCGGGTCCGGGACGCCACGAGCTACTGAGATGCCCGGCGACTGAGATGCCACGACCTCCGAGATGACAGGCGCCGGCACGCCCTCGCACTACGACGTGCTCGGCGTGCGCCCCGACGCCACCCAAGACGAGATCCGCCGGGCCTACCACGCCCTCGCCCGCCGCCATCACCCCGACACCCAGCCCGACGCCGAACCTTCGGCGGCCAGGGAGGCCGGCCGGGCCATGGCCGCGGTGAACGACGCCTGGGAGATCCTCGGGGACCCGGTCCGGCGCCGGGCCTATGACAACCACACCGGGTCTTGGGGCGCCAACGGGGCGAGGACGACGACCCAGGCGCCGCCGCCGGGCCCGCACGAGTGGGTGCCCGTCCACGAGGGCGTCGAGGACTGGGACGAGGAGGACTGGGACGACGACGATCGGCCCCCGCTCGTCTCCGGCGGGTTCGGCCTGGTGGTGATGGTTCCCGTCCTGCTGGTGCTCCTCGCCGTCGGCCTGTTCTTCTTCAGCACGATGGCGCAGTCGACCATGTTGCGGAACGTCGCCATCGTCCTGTTCCCCGTCGCCGGGTTCGGCTTCGTGGCCGCCCCGCTGCTGGTGATGGTGCGCTCCCGCAGCCGGGGCTGAGCGGCCGCCGGCCGCGACACCCAGCGACCGGCTACCCGCTACCCCGCGGGGTGGGCCAGGCGGATGGCCTCCTGCTGGCGGGCACCCACGTCGGCCGCCGCCGCCCGCAGGGCGGCCAGCTCCTCGGGCGCCAGCGGCAGCTCGACGATCTCGCGGACCCCTTCCCGGCCGATCCGCACCGGCACGCCCAGGTAGACGCCGTCGATGCCGTAGGGCCCGTCGACCCACGCCGCGACGGGCAGGACGTCGCGCGTGTTGCCGACGACCGCCCGCACCATCGTCTCGGCCGCCGCCGCCGGCGCGTAGTACGCCGAGCCGGTCTTCAGGAGGGCGACGACCTCGGCGCCGGCGTCACGGGTCCGCCGCACCAGCTCGGCGATCCCTGCCTCGTCCACCAGCTCGGTCAGCGGCTGCCCGTACACGCGGGCCAGCGACGGCACCGGCACCATCGTGTCGCCGTGGGAGCCGAGGGTGATGGCCTCCACCACCGCCGGCTGCACGCCGAGGTGCTCGGCGACGAAGTGGCGGAAACGGGCGGTGTCGAGCACGCCCGCCTGGCCCATGACCCTGTTCTTGGGCAGCCCCGACACCTCGGCGGCGAGCGCCGTCATCTCGTCGAGGGGGTTCGACACCACGATGATGACCGTGTTCGGCGACAGCTCCACCAGGCGCAGGACGACCTCGGCCACGATGGCGGCGTTGGTCCCGAGCAGGTCGGACCGGCTCATGCCCGGCTTGCGGGGCACGCCGGCGGTGACGACGCACACGTCCGAGCCGGCCGTCTCCTCGTAGCGGTTGGTGCCCACCACGCGGGTCTCGAAGCCGGCCAGGGGACGGCTCTGCATCAGGTCGAGGGCGAGTCCCTGGGGACGGCCCTCGATGACGTCGGTGAGCACCACCTCGTCGACGTAGCCACCCTCGGCCACCCGCTGCCCCAGCGTCGACCCGTAGAACCCCGCCCCGACGACCGTCACTTTCATCGGCTCGGCACTTTCATTGGCTCGGCACCTTCACCCGAACACCGCCTACAGCCGCTCGATGATGGCGGCAGCAAACTCCGACGTCTTCACCTCGGTGGCGCCCTCGGTCAGCCGGGCGAAGTCGTAGGTGACGATCCCGTCGCCGATGGTGGCCTCCAGCGCCCGCACCACGTCGTCGGCCGCCTCCTGCCACCCGAGGTGCTCGAGCATGAGCACCCCGGACAGGAGCAGGGACCCGGGGTTCACCTTGTCCTGCCCGGCGTACCGGGGGGCGGTGCCGTGGGTGGCCTCGAAGATGGCGTGGCCGGTGACGTAGTTGATGTTGCCGCCCGGCGCGATCCCGATGCCGCCCACCTGGGCGGCCAGCGCGTCCGACGCGTAGTCGCCGTTGAGGTTGGTGGTGGCGATCACGTCGAACTCGCTCGGCCGGGTGAGGATCTGCTGCAGGAAGATGTCGGCGATCGTGTCCTTGACGAGGATGCGCCCGCCGGGGTCGCCGCCGCAGTCGTCCCAGCTCACGGCCACGTCGGCGAACTCCTCCTTCACCAGCTCGTACCCCCAGCTGCGGAAGGCGCCCTCGGTGAACTTCTGGATGTTGCCCTTGTGGACGAGGGTCACCGACGTGCGGCCCTTGGCCACCGCGTAGTTGAGGGCCGCCCTGACCAGGCGCTTCGAGCCGGTCTCGGACACCGGCTTGAGGCCGATGCCGGAGTCGGGCCTGATGTCCCAGCCGAACTCGGCCTGGCAGAACTCGATGAGCCGCCCGACCTCGGGACTGCCCTCGGCCAGCTCCAGACCGGCGTACACGTCCTCGGTGTTCTCCCGGAAGATCACCATGTCGACCCGCTCCGGGTGCTTCACCGGCGAGGGGACGCCCTTGAACCAGCGGACCGGGCGCAGGCACACGTAGAGGTCGAGGATCTGGCGGAGAGCCACGTTGAGACTGCGGATGCCGCCGCCGACCGGCGTCGTCAACGGGCCCTTGATGCCGACGACGTACTCCTCGAAGGCGGCGATGGTCGCGTCCGGCAGCCACGAGCCGGTCTCGTCGAACGCCTTCTGGCCGGCCAGGACCTCGATCCACTCGATCCTCCGGCCATGGAGGGCGACGGCGGCGTCGAGGACGGCCCGGGCCGCGGGCCAGATGTCGACGCCGATGCCGTCGCCCCGGATGAACGGCACGATGGGCTCGTCGGGGACGTTCAGGGACCCGTCGTCGGCGACGGTGATGTGCTCGGGCATGATCGGCCGAGCCTAGGTCGGCGTTGATCAGGGGGTTTACGCTCGGCCCATGCCCGAGATGACGCGCTACGAGCCCGGCACACCCTCCTGGATCGACCTCGGGAGCCCCGACGTGGAGGCGTCCAAGGCGTTCTACGGCGGCGTGTTCGGCTGGGAGGCCCACACCTCGCCCGACCCGCAGGCCGGCGGCTACACCATGTTCCTCCTGCGGGGGAAGTCGGTCGCGGGCCTCGGCCCTCTGGTCGGGGAGGGCGACCGCCCGACCTGGACCACCTACATGACCACCGCCGACGCCGATGCCACCGCGGAAGCGATCGACGCAGCCGGGGGCACCGTCGTCATGCCGCCGTTCGACGCGCTCGACGCCGGCCGGATGGCGGTGTGCACGGACGACGCCGGCGCCCGATTCTCGATCTGGCAGCCCGGCGTCCACATCGGCGCCGAGCTGGTCAACGAGCCCAACACCCTGAACTGGAACGAGCTGGCCACCCGTGACGTCGACGCGGCCAAGGCCTTCTACGGCGCCGTCTTCGGGTGGGGAGGCCAGACCCAGGCCTTCGAGGGCACGACCTACACGATGTGGACGGTCGGCGATCGCCCGGTCGGAGGCATGATCCAGATGAACGACCAGTGGCCGGCCGACATCCCTCCGCACTGGATGGTGTACATCGCCGTCGCCGACGTCGACGCCACCGCGGCCAAGGTCGCCGAGTTGGGTGGCACCGTTCCCGTGCCGCCGACCGACGCCTCCTTCGGCCGGTTCGCGGTGGGCAACGACCCCCACGGCGCGGCCTTCTCGATTGTCGCCGGGACGACGCCGGCCACCTGACCGGCCGTAACACCCTGGGCCCAAGAAAGGCGCCTCCCGGTACGCTCGGTGAAACGGCGAAAGGGGACACGATGGCTGCAGCAGACAACGCGAAGCTGGCCCGGGACGTCTACGACCTGTTCAACCGCATGGAGTTCGGCCCGATCCTCGAAGGAGCGACCGACGACGTCCAGGTCGATCTGGTGTCGTTCGGCATGACGTTCGAGGGGCGGGAGGGACTTCTCCAGTTCATGAAGGGGTTCAAGGACCCCTTCCCCGACCTCGAGGTGACGGTCACCCACCAGGTGGCCTCTGACGACGCGGTCGTCAACGAGTGCACGTGGCACGCCACCCACACCGGCCCCCTTCAGAGCCCGGGCGGTGAGATCCCCCCCACCGGCAGCACCGTGTCGGGCGTCAGGTTCTGCGAGGTGTGGACCTTCCGCGACGGGAAGCTGGCCCGGCTGGTGAACTACCAGGACCCGTCCATCTGGCTCCGGCAGCTCGGGCTCGCCTAGGACGGGCTAAAGACAGGCCCTCGGCGGCGGGCGGCGGCTTCGACGGCGTTGCGCAGCAGCATGGCCACCGTCGTCGGGCCGACGCCGCCCAGGCGGGGGGTGACCCAGCCGGCCACCTCGGCCACCGACTCGTCGACGTCGCTGACCAGCCGGCGTCCTTCCCACGAGATGCCGCCGCCCACGACCGCGGCACCGGACCGCACGTCGTCGGCGGTGATCATGTTGGGGACGCCGGCGGCGCCGATGACGATGTCGGCGTCCCGGGTGTAGCGCTTCCAGTCGGGCACGCCGGTGTGGACCACGGTGACGGCGGCGTTGGCGCCCGGCCGCTTGAGCGACAGGAGGAGCGCCAGCGGTCGGCCGAGGGTGGCGCCCCGCCCGACGATCACCACGTGCCGGCCTTCGACCGGCACCTGGTAGTGGGCCAGGAGCGCCTGGATGCCGGCCGGGGTGCACGCCAGCGGCGCGTCGACCCCGAGCGCCAGCTTGCCCAGGTTCACCGGGTGGAGCCCGTCGGCGTCCTTCTCGGGGTCGATGGCGCCGAGGACCTCGTTGTAGTCGAGGCCGGCGGGCACGGGGTTCTGGACGAGGTAGGCGTCGATGGTGGGGTCGGCGTTGAACCCGTCGACCGCGGCGAGCAGCTGGGCCTGGGTGACGGTGGCGGCGAGGTGAAGGTGGGGCGAGTCGATGCCCACCGCGGCGCACGCCTCCTGCTTCTTGCGGATGTACCCGGCGCTGGCCGGGTCGTCGCCCACCAGGATGGTGCCGAGCCCCACGGTGACGCCCTCGGCGGCCAGCCTGGCGACGGCCCGCACGACGTCGGCCATCACCGCCTCCACCACCGGCGCCCCCGCCATGATCACCGCTGACATATCAGGCACCAACCAGGCATGTCAGGCACCAACCAGGCATGCCGGCCTTCGAGCAGGCATCTCAGTGCCGGAACTGGCGCTCGCCGGTGAGGACCATGGCCATCCCGTGGGCGTCGGCCGCGGCCACGGCCTCGGCGTCACGGATGCTCCCCCCGGGCTGCACGACGACGGCGACACCAGCGGCGGCGGCCACCTCGACCCCGTCGGGGAAGGGGTAGAAGCCGTCGGTGGCACTGGCCCCGCCCTTGGCCCGGCCCGCGGCCTTCCGAGCGGCCACCTCGGCGGCGTCGACCCGGCTCTGCTGGCCGGCACCGATGCCCACCGCCTGACCGCCGTTCACCAGCACCACGGCGTTGGACGTGACGTGCCCGCACAGCCGCCACGCCATCTCCGCGTCCCGCCACTGCTCCTCGGTCGGCACCGCCTTGGTGGCGACCCGCCACGACGACCTGTCGGCCACGAACCGGGGCGACTCCTGCACGAGGAGGCCCCCGGCGAAGGACCGCAGGTGCAGGGCCTCGGCGTCGGGCGACGGGGCCTCGAGCAGCCGGGTGTTCTTGCGCCGGGCCTTCAGACGGTCGACCGTTCCCGGGCCGTAGCCGGGGGCGATGACGACGTCGGCCTGGGCCGCCTTCTCCATCACCGCCACCGTGGCCTCGTCGATCGGTCGGTTGAGGGCCACGATGCCGCCGAAGGCCGACGTCTCGTCGCCCTCGAAGGCCAGATTGTAGGCGGTGGCCAGGTCGTCGGCGACGCCGGCGCCGCAGGGGTTGGCGTGCTTGATGATCACCGCCGCGGGTCGGTCGCCAAGGTCGTGGACGAGAAGCCAGGCGGCCTCGGCGTCGCACAGGTTGAGGTACGACAGCGACATGCCGCCGTGCTGGACCACCCCGTCCCACCAGCTCGAACCGCCGATCTGGCGGTAGCGGGCGCCCTGCTGGTGGGGGTTCTCCCCGTAGCGCAGCGCATCGGCCCGCTCGAGAGCCAGGTGGATCGTCGGCGGCAGCACCCCCACCTCGGCGTCGGCACCCGCACCTGAGTCTGGCTCGGACGTGTCCAGCCAACCCACGATGGCGGCGTCGTAGGCGGCGGTCGACGCGAAGGCGGCCCGGGCCAGGCGGCGGCGGGTCTCGGCGGACAGAACTCCCCGGTCGCCCAACTCGGTGAGCACGGCCTCGTAGTCGGACGGGTCGACGACGACGCCCACCGAGTCGAAGTTCTTGGCCGCGGCCCGCACCATGGTCGGACCGCCGACGTCGATCATCTCGATCGACGGCTGGGACCGGAACGGGTACAGGTTGCACACGACAAGGTCGATGGGCTCGATGCCCTGCCGCTGGAGGTCGGCGAGGTGCTCGGGCTTGGAGCGGTCGGCCAGGATGCCGCCGGCGATGGCAGGGTGCAGCGTCTTGACCCGCCCGCCCAGCATCTCGGGGCTGCCGGTGACGTCGGACACCTCGGTGGCCTCGATGCCGGCCTCGGCCAGGGCCCGGGCCGTGCCCCCGCTGGACAGCAGCTCCCAGCCGAGGTCGCGCAGCCCGGCGGCGAGCTCGACGAGCCCGGTCTTGTCGTACACCGACAGCAGCGCCCTCACCGGCTCCTCTCCTCGGCTGGGACGTGCAGGTCCTCCAGGAACCGGCGAATCGTCTCCGGGTAGAGCCGGTGCTCGACGGCCTTGATGCGCTCGTGCAGCGTCTCGGCGGTGTCGTCGGCCAGGACGGGGACCGTCTCCTGGGCGAGGATCGGCCCGGCGTCGACCTCCAGCGTGGCCAGGTGGACCGTGCAGCCGGTGACCTTCACCCCCGCCGCCAGCGCCTCCTCCACCGCGTGCCAACCCGGGAAGGCGGGCAGGAGGGCGGGGTGGGTGTTGAGGATGCGGTGGGGGAAGGCGTCGTGGACCTGCTTCTCCAGGATCGTCCCGAACCCGGCCATCACCACCACGTCGACTCCTCTGCGCTCCAGGGCGTCCACGACCGACACCGTGTAGGCGCTCCTGTCGAAGTCGGGACCGAAGCTCTCGCGGCGGACGAGCTCGGCTGGGACCCCGGCCGCCTCGGCCACGTCGACGGCCCCGCACTCCCGGTCGACGACTACCACGACCACGGGAAGATCGGCATCGAGGATCGCCCGCAGATTGGTGCCGCTGCCCGAGGCCAGCACCCCGATCCGTGCCGCTGCGGCCACCACAGGCGCACCGTACCAGCCCCTTTCCAACCGCCCGGAGCCGTGATTCACTACTGCCACCGAAGGCGAGGGGGACCTATCGCATGGACTTCAAGAAAATCACCCAGGGCGAGCGCATCGTGCTCATCGCGGGCGTGCTGCTGATCATCGACCTGCTGTTCTTTCCCTGGCACAAGATCGACCTGGGCGGGTTGGTAGGGGTCGACGTCACCAGGACGGGCATCCAGTCGCCGAACAGCTTCTACGGCGTGATCGCCCTTCTCATCACCGTGGTGATGGTCGGCCAGATCATCGCCGCCAAGCTGGCCAACGCCACCCTCCCCGCCATGCCGGTCTCGTGGGGGCAGGTCCACCTCATCGCCGGGATCGTCGTGCTGGTCGTCCTCCTCATCAAGCTGATCGTGGAGACCGACTTCCTCGGCTTCGGCGCCTACCTCGGCATCCTCCTGGCCGCCGCGCTCGCCTTCGGCGGGTTCACGGTCAACAAGGAGTACACCGCCACCGGCGGCGGCCGCCTGCCACCCATCTAGCTACGACTTGGTGCGGGAGTCCCGGCGGAAGCTGCTCGGGGGGTCGTCGAGGAACACGATCAGGTCGACGAGCGCGTGTTGCAGCCTCGTCAGCCGTTCGTGGTCCGTCGCCCCCCCGATGAGGGCCGAGACATCGACGTGCCATCCGGGCCACGCGCCTGCACCTGCCGCGGTGTCGGCCCTCGCTGAGGCAGCGGATCAGGTGTAGGGCGAAATACATCCGAGACGAAAATTCCGGTCGGGCCGCCCACGAGCGGCCCGACACCTCGAGCGGGCGGCGCGCCTACGACCGGCCCAGCACCTCCGCGGTCCGCCGGCCCAGCTCGGTGGGGTCCTTCACAACCGACGCGCCGGCGGCCTCCAGGGCCGCGATCTTGGCCGCCGCCCCACCGGCGGAGCCCGACACGATGGCGCCGGCGTGGCCCATCTTGCGCCCGGGTGGAGCGGTGACGCCGGCGACATAGGCGACGACGGGCGTTTCCATGTGGTCGGCGATGAAGGCGGCGGCGGCCTCCTCGTCGGCGCCGCCGATCTCGCCGATCAGGATGACGGCCCGGGTCTCGGGGTCGGCCTCGAACAGCTCCAGGCAGTCGATGAACCCGGTGCCCGGGACGGGGTCGCCGCCGATCCCGACGCACGTGGTCTGGCCGATCCCCTGGCGGGTCAGCTCGTAGAGGGCCTGGTAGGTGAGCGTGCCCGACCGCGACACCACTCCCACCGGCCCGCCGCCGAGGGCGATCTCGCCCGGGATGATCCCGATGTTCACCTGACCGGGACAGATCACGCCCGGGCAGTTCGGGCCGAGCAATCGGGTGCCGGGGGCGTTGCGCCGCAGGTGGGCGACGATGCGGGCCTCGTCGTGCAGGGGGATGCCCTCGGTGATGCACACCACGAGGGCGATGCCGGCGTCGGCCGCCTCCACCACCGCCGCCGCCGCGGCCCGGGCCGGCACGAGCACCAGGCTGGCGTCGGCCCCCGTGGCCGCCACCGCCTCCGCCACCGTGTCGAAGACCGGGATGCCCTCCACGTCGGTGCCGCCCTTGCCCGGCGTCACCCCGGCCACGACCTGGGTGCCGTACGCCCGGTTGCGCAGGCCGTGGAACCGCCCCTGGCTGCCAGTGAGCCCCTGCACTGCCAACTTCGTGCCCGCGTCGACAAGGATCACGACCGGTCACCGGCACTGGCCCCGGCGGCCAACGCCACAGCCAGGCGGGCGGCGTCGAGCATGGTCGGCTCGGAGCGCAGCCGGTCCGAGAGGTGGTCCGCCAGCAGCGCCCTGCCCTCCTCGGCATTGGTGCCGTCGAGCCTGACGACGATGGGGCTCGGGATGTCGACCTCCGACACCGCCTGGATGATGCCCTTGGCCACCTCGTCGCCGCGCGTGATCCCGCCGAAGATGTTGACGAGGATCGCGCCCACCTTCTCGTCGCTCGACACCACCTCCAGGGCGGCGGCGATGACCGCGGCGCTGGCCCCACCCCCCACGTCGAGGAAGTTGGCCGCCGACCCCCCCACGTGGCTGACCACGTCGAGGGTGCTCATCACCAGGCCGGCCCCGTTGCCGATGATCCCCACGGTGCCGTCCAGGCCCACGTAGTTGAGGCCCTTCTCCCGGGCCCGGCGCTCGCGGGAATCCAGCTCCTCGGTCGCCCGCCACACCTGCCACTCGGGGTGCCGGAAGGCGGCGCTGTCGTCGAGCGTCACCTTGGCGTCGAGGGCGACGAGGTCGCCCGCAGCGGTCAGGACAAGGGGGTTGATCTCCACCAGGTCGGCGTCGGCCGAGACGTAAGCCTGGTAGAGGGCCGGCAGGAGGGCAGCGATCAGGCCGGCGGCCGGACCGTCGATCCCTGCCCGCGCCACCAGGTCGGCGGCGGCGTCGGGCGACAGCCCGTCGAGGGGGTCCACGTGCACCCTCGCCACCGCCTCCGGGTCGCGGGCCGCAACCTCTTCGATGTCGACGCCGCCCTGGGCCGACAGCAGGCCGAGGTGGAGCCGGGCCGACCTGTCGAAGGTGAAGCCGGCGTAGTACTCGGCGGCGATGTCGACGGCCGGCGCGACCAGCACGACGCCGACGGTATGACCCCGGATGTCCATGCCCAGGATGGCCGCGGCTGCGTCGCGCACGGCGGCGGCGTCGGCCGCCAACCGGATGCCGCCGGCCTTGCCCCGCCCGCCGATGCGGACCTGGGCCTTGACCACCACGGGGTACCCGATCGAGTCGGCCACCGCCACCGCCTCGTCGACTGTGGTCGCCACCCCGCCCTGCGGTACGGGGAACCCCGCCCCCGCCAGCAGCTCCTTGCCCTGGTACTCGAGTAGGTCCATCCCGGCCGATACTAGGAGCGTGGCTCCCGACCCCCCCTCGAAACGCGACTCTCCCTCGAACGCGCGACTCCACCTCGAAGCGTCCGTCGGGCACCACCGTCGTGCTGACCGCCGTCGCCGGCGTGATCGGCGGCATCCTCATCTTCGTGGTCGTCGTCAACCTCGTCGGCACCAGCGCCGACAAGGCCGATTCGGCGGCCGCCACCTTCGACGTCGGCCCCGCCGAGCAGCGGGCCCGCGCCGTCGCCGAGGGTGGCCCGATCCTGTTCCAGGACCTGCTCGACCGATCCCGCGACATCTACGTCCATCATCTGGGCGACACCAGGTGGGTCGCGGTGGAGGCGCACAGCCCGGGGGCACCCCGCCGCTGCGTCCTGCGGTGGGAGGCCTCGACCCGGACCTTCGTCGACCCGTGCGACGGTCGCACCTACCCGGCCGACGGCACCGGCCTGGTCACCTACCCGACGATTGTGAACGACAAGAAGCGGGTGGTGGTCGACCTCAGGGCTCCGGTGACGCCCACGACCACGACCGCGCCCGCGCCCAGTCCACGTCCACGTCCACGACCGGCTGACCGGCTGACCGGCTGACCGGCTGACCGGCTGACCGGCTGACCGGCGACCGGGACAGGCAGTGGTGGTAGCACCACTTTTTCGCCGACCGGTAGCGCCACCCTTGCGCAGGCAGGGATCCGATGGTTTGCTGCCTCCCGTGGCCCAGAGACGTCGAGTCTGGGCGGCCGCGGTGCTGGCCCTCGCGCTGGTCGCCGCCGGCTGCAGCTCGAAACCAGCGAACCCCCCGACGACGCTCAAGGTCCTCATGACCGACGACTGGGTCACGGCGCCCTTCATCGACGCCGTGCGCGAGTTCGAGCGTACCCATCCGAACGTCGGGGTCGTGGTCGACAAGGGCCCGATCCGGCTGCAGGCCGACGTGGTGCGCGCCGGCGCGAGCAGCGGGGCACCGCCCGACGTCGTGCAGGGTCACGCCTTCTCCGCCGCCAACCAGGGGCTGGCGCAGCCGCTCGACGACGTCTGGCAGTCGAAGCTGAACCCCGACGAGTTCTTCCCCGGGGCGCTCGAGGACGTGACCTGGAACGGCATGCGCTACGGCGTCCCCCTCGACACCAACGCCATGGTCCTCATGTACAACGTCGACCACTTCCGGGAGGCCGGCGTCGCCGAGCCCGACCCGAAGACACCGATGTCGTTGCAGGCCTTCGCCGACCTGGCCCGCTCCGTCACCAACGCCTCCCACCGGGCCATCGCCATCCCCACCAGCAACTGGTGGACCTACGGCTGGATCAAGGCCAACGCCGGCGAGGTGGTCGAGGTCGGCAGCGACGGGCGGTCGAAGCTGACGCTCGACGCCCCCAAGGTGGTCGAGGGCGTCGATTTCCTCGCCGACCTGATCGCCCAGGACGTTGCCTTCCCGCCCAGGGGCGTCGACGCCCATTCCGACGACGCCTTCGCCCTCTTCGGCGCCGGCAAGGTGTCGATGCACACGAGCGGGTCGTGGGACGTCGCCAACCTCGAGAAGGAGAACCTCGGCATCAACTACCGGGTCGTGCTGATGCCACAGGAGCCGGGCGGGGGGACCGTGATGGGCGGCAGCAGCATGTGGGTGCCGGCCGCCTCGGAGAACCGCGACCTGGCCGTCGAGTTCATGACGCTGCTCGCCTCCGACCCCTACGCCCTCCGGTTCGCCAAGGAGGAGGGCCGCCTGCCCGTGCGCCAACGGGTCTTCGACGACCCCTACTTCAGCGAGCCCGGCCGCCGCGTGTTCCTCGAGCAGCTCAAGACCGCCCACCCGCCCAGGCTCGACGCCTACCCGGAGGCCTCGGCCGACTTCGCCTTCGCCCTCGACGAGGTGCTCGGGGACCGCAAGGATGCCGGTGAAGCGTTGCGCACCGCCCAGCTGAAGGCGCAGACGGACACCACGAGCACCTCCACGCCCCGTTGAGCCGCCGGCTGGCGCCGCGGCTGCGGCCCGGGACTCGATCCTCTACAAGGTCGTCGGCGCCCTCGTGGTGACCCTGGTCGTCTCGGGGGTGGTGACGGCGATCATCGCGTCGAGGCTCACCAGCGCGGCGCTGAACGAGCAGGCCCGGCGGACGGCGAGGAGCCAGCTGACGGTCCTCCAGGAGACCTTTGCCGGTCGGGCCAGCAACCTGTCGTCGAGCATGCGGAACGTCGCCGACACGCTGACCGCCGCCAACCTCGCCCTTCCCGAGAACCGGCCCCAGCTGATCCAGGAGTTGGGTCGCACGGCGGCGAGCTACGGCCTCGACCTGCTCCAGGTCCTCGATGCCGACGGGATGCAGCTCGCGCCCCCGGCCGAGGTCGGCACGACGCTCGACTCCGACTCGCTGGGGAAGGCGGTGCAGATCCGGCCGGAGTCGGGCAGCCGGCTGCTGGCGGCGGGCGACGGCAGGTACGTCCAGGCCGTCGTGGTCCCGTTCGGCGGGGCCTTGCGCCTGAAGCTGGTGGCGGCCAAGGGCTTCGACGACACGTTCGCCTACGAGCTCCGCCGCCAGATCGGTGGGCTCGACCAGGTCGTGCTGGTCGCCAACGGCGAGGTCGCCGGCGCCAGCCTGCTCACACCGGTCGAACGCCCGCCGGGCCAGGACGGTGACCGGCTGCCGGAGGCGCCCAAGGTGGTCGACGTCAGCGGCCAGCCGCGGCTCGTCGCCTACGTGTCCCTCGTGGCGTCGCCGACCGACCCGGTGAGCGGCGCCCTCGGCGTCGTCCTCACCAACCCCATCTCCCCGCTGCAGAGGTCGCTGTCCAACGCCCGGCTGCTCACGAGCGTGCTCCTGACCCTCGTCGCCCTGGGCCTGGGCTGGGCGCTGTTCCGGGTCCTGATCAGGCCGCTCCAGACCCTGGCCACCACCGCCGGGCGCGTCGCCGGCGGCGACCCCGACGCCACGTTCGTCCGGGGCGGGAAGGACGAGATCGCCCTGCTCGCCGAGTCCCTCGAGCACATGCGGGTCGAGCTGCGCTCCAAGCTCGACCTCATCGCCCAGCAGGCCGCAGACCTGCAGGAGAGCTCGCAGCGAATCGTGGCCGCCCAGGACGAGGAGCGTCAGCGGCTGGCCCGCGACCTGCACGACGGCATCCAGCAGCAGCTCGTGGTCCTGCGCATGCAGGCCGGGATGCTCGAGAGCGGTATGGGCAACGGCCACGGGCACGGCGACACCGATCAGCAGCCCGCCAACCCGGCGGCCGAGGCATTCGAGGCCTTCGGCACCGAGCTCGACCGGGTCATCCAGCAGCTACGGGAGACGACCCAGGACCTGTACCCGTCGATCCTGATCGACCGAGGCCTGGTGGCCGCGCTGCACAGCTACGTCGGACGCCTACCGGTGTCCGCCGACCTCACGTGCCTGCCGGACGACCTTCCCCGGCTGGCTCCCGAGATCGAGAGCGGCGCCTACTTCCTCATCGGCGAGGCCGTCACCAACGCCCTGAAGCACGCCGAGGCGTCGAGGATCGACATCGGCCTGGCGGTTCGGGGCGACTGGTTGGAGGTCACCGTCAGCGACGACGGCCGTGGCTTCCTCGCGGGCGAGGGCAACCGGCGAGGTGGCCTTCTCCACATGGACGACCGGGCGAGGTCGTTCGGCGGCCAGCTGGACATCACGTCGACGCCGGGCAAGGGCACGACGGTGCTCGCCACCTTCCCCCTCCGCACCGGCGCCGAGGAGGCCGCCGCCGCGAGCGGGCCGGCGTAGGGCCCGGCGTCATCGGTCAGTCGACGTTTCGCTGGAGGAAGAAGAGCACCGCCGCCACCCGGTGGTTGATGTCGAGCTCCTCGCTCAGGCCCAGCTTCCGGAAGATGGCGTTGATGTGCTTCTCGACGGCCCGCTCGGAGAGGTAGAGCGTCGCCGCGATGGCGGCGTTGGTGCGGCCGCCGGCCATCTCGGTCAGCACCTCGTGCTCCCTCGTGGTCAGTCCGTGCAGTCGTGACCGTGACCGCCGCCGCTGGGCCTCCATCAGGGCGTCGACCACCTTCGGGTCGAGGATGGAACCGCCCTGGGCGACCTCGCGGATCGCCTCGGCCAGCTGGGCCGGGCGGCCCAGGCGCTCCTTCAGCAGGTACGCCCGCCCGTTGGAACCGTGGCGCAGCAGCTCGAGGGCGTACTCCGGGTCGGCGTACTGCGACAGGATCACCACGCCGATCTTCGGGTACTTCTCCCGGATGTAGTGGGCGGCCTCGATGCCCTCGGCCCGGTGGGTCGGGGGCATCTTGATGTCGAGGACGACGACGTCGGGCGACGTGTCGTCGATCACCGCCATCAGCTCCGCCGGATCGCCGGCCAGGCCCACGACCTCGATGCCCGGGACGGAGGAGAGCACGCTCCGTGCCCCCTCCCGAACGAGGTACTCGTCGTCGGCGATGACGACGCGATGCGCCGTCGACTCCCCCGTCTCCGCCATTGGTCGGTCATTCTGGCACCTTGCCGACGCGCCGACACGCCGACGCAACGAAGGGGTGCTAGCACCCCTTGACTGGAGACCGGCTACCACCATTTTCGTGGGACCGGCCGGCGTGGCCCAATGGGGGCGGAGACACGTCACCGGAGGTTCGTCCATGCGGGACCCGCGTTTCGACCAGGCAACGGCATCCCCCCCGCCCGAGCAGGCCGACGCGACCGCGGACGACATCGCCGCCGTGGTCTCCCTCGACACCTGGCGGCAGCGGGCGTCGGCATCGGCCTCCCCCCTTCAGGCCCTTGCCGACGCCCGCGCCGCCCATCCCGCCCAGCTGTGGGCGGATACTCGGGGAGCTGGGAGCCGGGCCGCTACCCCTTCTTGAGAGGCGCCCAGGAGAGCAGCAGCCACTTCTCCCCGACGCTGGGGAACCGCACCAGCGCCTCCGTCTTGTCGCCCGACCCCTTGATCTCCAGCACCACCCCTTCGCCCCACTTGGCGTGGACGACGTCGCTGCCGACGCCGATCCCCAGCCGCTCGGCGCCGGTCGTGCGGGGCGGCCCGGGTCGGGTGGCGGCGTCGACGATCCGGTCGCGGCCCGACCGGTAGCCGCCGCTCCCGCCCCCACCTGACCCGCTCCCACTCCCGCTCCCACTTCCGAAGCGGCCGCCGCCTCCCCCGCCCCGCCGCCGGTTGCGGTTCCCCTCGACCAGGTCGGTGAGGTGGGCGGGGATCTCCTTCAGGAAGCGGCTGGGCGGGTTGTACTGGGTCGACCCGAACAGCATCCGGCTCCAGGCGTGGGACAGGTAGAGGCGGCGGCGGGCCCGGGTGATGCCGACGTAGCAGAGGCGCCGCTCCTCCTCGAGCTCGTCGGGCTCGCCCAGCGAGCGCAGGTGGGGGAAGACGCCGTCCTCCAGGCCGATGAGGAACACGCCGTCGAACTCCAGCCCCTTGGCGGTGTGGAGGGTCATGAGCACCACCGACGACTCGTCGGGGTCGATCTCGTCGGAATCGGCCACCAGGCTGACGGTCTCGAGGAAGGCCGAGATCCCCGCCGGGCGGCCTTCGATGTCGGCCTCCTCCTCGAACTGGCGGGCGAAGCCGATCAGCTCGGCCAGGTTCTCCAGCCTCCCGTCGGCCTCGATCGAGCGCTCCGCCTGGAGCTCGGCGGCGTAGCCGGTGACGGCGAGGACTCGCTCGAGGGTGGCGGCCGGCCCCATCTCGGTGTCCCGGAGGTCCTGCAGGAGCCCGGTGAGGTCGCGGATGCCGGCCAGGGCCCGCCCGCTGACGCCCGCCTCCTCGGCCTTGGCCAGGGCGTCGACCAGCGGCTTGCCCGACGCCGCCGCCCACGCCTCCAGCCGGGCGACGCTGGTGTCGCCAACGCCGCGCTTGGGGACGTTGACGATCCGCCGCAGCGACACCTCGTCGGACGGGTTCACCACCGCCCGCAGGTAGGCCAGGACGTCCTTCACCTCCCGCCGCTCGTAGAACCGGGTGCCGCCGATGACCTTGTACGGGATCTTGTGGCGGACGAGGTGCTCCTCCAACACCCGGCTCTGGGCGTTGGTCCGGTAGAAGATGGCCATGTCCGACCATCGCCAGCCCTCGGACTCGTGCAGGCGGTGCATCTCCCGACCCACCCACTCGGCCTCGTCGGCCTCATCCTCGGCGAAGTACCGCTGGATGAGCTCGCCGCCCACCTGCTCGGTCCACAGGGCCTTCGGCTTGCGCATCAGGTTGTTGGCGATCACCGAGTTGGCGGCGTCGAGGATCGTCTGGGTCGACCGGTAGTTCTGCTCCAGCACGATCAGGGTGGCGTCGGGAAAGGCGTCCTCGAACTCGAGGATGTTGCGAATGTCCGCGCCGCGAAACTTGTAGACGCTGTTGTGGACGAGCACGCCGTTCGCCACGTAGGTGTGCGTCGGTTCGACCTGGAGGTCGAACACGGGCCCGCTGTAGTCCTCGGCCTCCACCGAGTCGACCCTCGCCGGTTCCAGGACGCCGTCCCGCTCGACGAGCACGGTCATGCCGACGCGCAGGTGGGACAGGGGGACGAAGTCGTAGATCGCCTCGCCGATCGCGGCCCGGCGGTGGATCCCGATGCCGGCCGCGGCCGCGGCCGACTTCGCCAGGGCGAGCGCCTCCACGTAGCTCTTCCGGCTGGTCTCGAACCGCACCGACCCGCCCTTGGCCGGCCGGACCAGGAAACCGGCCTTCGACAACCGGTCGGCGAGGTCGAATCGGTTGGTCGACCACTGGACGCGGTGGTAGGCCGCTGACCCCCGACGATCGGCGAACATGGTCAGGTTCAGGCACTGCCGGTCCCGCCCGTTCTGGGGCCGGTGGTGGGGGAAGTCGGGGTGCAGGTCGAGGTCGGCCATGAGCCGCTTGGCCCGGCTGGCGGTGTCGAGCTCCAGGAACAGCCGCTCGAGCATGGCGTCGGTGAGGGCCAGGTCGCGGCCCAACCCGTGGTACGCCGCGGTCGGCAGGCCGTACTCGGCGGCGTAGTACGCCTCCCAATAAGCCGCGTCGGCGTGGGAGTCGCAGACCTTCAGGATCCAGGCGGCGTCGGCGTGCTCCTGGTTCACGCGCACCCGCAGGCCGATGTCCTCCTGACCGGCGGTTCGCGGCCGCATCGACTTCGCCAGGCCGAGGCGGTAGCCGCGGTCGCCCCGGTACATCAGGTACACGAGGTACGCGCCGGCCTCCCGGGACTGCCGGGCCGGCACGATGTGGTGCGGGGTTCCCCGGAGGACGCTCCCACCTGCGGTGACCCGGTACAGCCGACCGTCGTAGCGGCCCCGCTTGACCTCCGTGACCCGACCGGCGCGGGCGTCCAGCTGGCCGGCCGTGCCCAGCACCTCGTCGCCCTCGGCGATCTCCTCGATCGGCCGGGAGCCGGTCGGCGTGGACACGAGCGTGCCTGGCGGCAGGCACTGATCGCCATCCCCCACGACGAGGATGTTGCGGTGGCGGCCGGCCAGCAGCTTGACCAGCTCGTTCTGGGCCTTGTTGGTGTCCTGGAACTCGTCGACGAGGACGTGCTTGAAGCGGTCCTGGTAGTAGGCCAGCTCGTCGGGGGCGACCCGGAGCAGTTCGACCGCCTTGGTCAGCAGGTCGTCGAAGTCCATGGCGTTGGCGTCGACGAGGCGCTTCTGGTACTCGCGGTAGACCTCGGCGATGCGCTTCTCGTAGATGCTGCGGGCCCGGTCGTGGTAGGCGTCGACGCCGACCAGCTCGTTCTTGGCCGCGCTGATCACCGAGTGGACGGTGCGGGGTGGGAAGCGCTTAGGGTCGATGTTGAGGTCGCGCAGGACATACGAGGTCAGCCGCTCGGCGTCGGACTGGTCGTAGATCGTGAACGACGACGAGTAGCCCAGCCGGGCCGCCCCCCGCCGAAGGATGCGCACGCAGGCCGAGTGGAACGTCGACACCCACATCTTCTGGGCCACCGGGCCGACCAGCGCCCCCACCCGGCGCTTCATCTCGTCGGCGGCCTTGTTGGTGAACGTGATGGCCAGGATCTCGAACGGCGACACCCCCTGGTCCTTGATCAGCCAGGCGATCCTCGACGTGAGGACCCTCGTCTTGCCCGAGCCGGCACCGGCGACGATCAGCAGCGGCCCCCCGGGGTGGGTCACCGCCTCCCGCTGGACGGGGTTCAGCTTGTCGAGGAGGCCGGACGAATGAGTGGCAGGGGGCTGGGGCATCGCCGCATCCAGGGTACCGGCGGGGTGGGACCGTCGAGGTTGCGTAGTAACTACTGACGACGCCGCGCCCCTGACCTACCGATCCTTTGCCCACTCTCCAACAGCGGCCGGAGGACGAGATCAAGATCGCAGTGCTCGACGTCGACGGGACCCTTGTCCCGGGCGCCTTGGCAGCACCCCTTCCCGCCAAGCTCGTGGACACCGGCCTCTGCCCCCGAGACCGGTGGGCCCGCCTGCGGGGCTTCCTCGTGGGTTCGCCCGCCGACCAGCTCGAGACCTCGGCCCTGGCCGACAAGGCCAACCGGCTCTTCGCCGCCATGCTCACCGACGTGCCCTGCCGGGCGGTGTCCGAGGTCGTGGCCGAGGTGTGGCTCCGGCAGCGGGAGCAGGTGTTCGACTTCGTCCGCCCGCTGGTCGACACTCTGCGGGACGCGCGCTTCACGGTCGTGCTCATCTCCGGCGGCCCCGAGGAGATGGTCGCCCACTTGGCCGCCGACCTGGGGATCGACCGGTTTCGCGGCACCTCGTTCGCGGCCGAGGAGGGGCTCTACACCGGCGTTGTCGAGGCCGGGGTGAACAGCGGCAAGGAGCAGGCCGCGTCGGAACTGGCCGGTGGGGCGGTGAAGCTGGCCGGAGTCGGTGGCCGTCGGCAACACGCTGGGCGACGCCTCGCTGCTGGCAAGGACAGGGAACCCGGTCGCATTCGAACCGTCCCCTGCGCTGCTCGTCCTCGCCCGCGCCGGTGGCTGGCTGGTAGTCGACCGCCACGACATCGGCTCCGTGCTCCCTGAGCGTCTGGGCCTCGGTGCCGATGCGTGCCCGCGCCGTCGTCCGTCCCGCCGGTCCGCGCCGCCGGCCGGTATCCCGCCGCGCCTGCGGCACCCGGCCCGCCGGCTCGCGGACCGTGTTCTCGCAGAGGTGGGACCTGATGGCGCCATCACCGGGCGGTGCGAGAGCCGAGTCACCGAATCCGCCCTCATGCTCACCCTCCTGCGCGGTGAGCGCCTCCTCCCCGACGCGCAGCAGTCGCTCCGACGCTATTTGGAGCGCTCCGCCGCCGGCGCCACCACGTTCGACGCAGCCGTCATCGACGCCACGCTGTACGGGGTCCCCGTGCACGATCCGGACCGTCTCATCGAGGAGACGTTCGCCGGCGCGGAGCAGCCGTCGTCGGAACGCAAGCGGATGGCGCTGGCTGCCGTCCTGGCGGTGGTGGGCCCCGAGCCGTTCCACGTCGACAGCGACTCGGACGCCTTCAACCACCGCGGAGAGGTGCCGTGGACCCGCCTGCGCCTCATGGCCATCTGGATCCTCAACGCCGATCCCCCGGTCGCTCCGGAGCTCACCGCACGCCTGCTGCGGATGACCGAGGAGGGACAGGAGCACGGCGTCTGGGAGAAGCACGTGTTCTCGCACCTCTTCGCCCTCCTGGCGCTGCACCAGGTGCTCCCGGGCCACCCGGCGATCCAACGCGGGGTAGGCCACCTGGCGGCGTGCCAGAGCCCCGATGGGGGGATGCCGTTCGTTGTCAGCGAGGAGATCTTCGCGACCGCCACCGCGGGGTTGGCCCTGGCCCTCGCCGGGGTCGAGCCCGCCCCTGTACGGCGCATGGCCGACTACCTGGCCGCGGAGCAGACGCCCGACGGCGGGTGGAGCTTCGCCGAAGGCGTCCGCCAGACCGACGTCGACACCACGACCCACGTCCTGATGTTCCTGCACCTCGTCGACCCTGTCGCCTACCGGTCGAGCGTGCTGCGGGCCCGGGAGTTCCTCTGGCCCGGGCGTCACCCTTCGGCGGGTTTCCCACCTACCTGCCGGGCCATCCCCCCGAGGCGGCCATGACCGCCGACGCCGTTTTGGCCCTCGGTTTCTCCCGGCAGGCGAGCTGGCCCGTCCTCGACCGCGCTGTCGACTTCCTCCTCCGCTCCCAACGGCCGAGCGGCGCCCTGGAGCGCAGCTGGAGCCTGAGCGAGGCCAACGCCATTTTCCGGGTCAGCCACGCCCTTCGTGTGGCGTACCACCACAACCTTGGCGGCCACCGAGGACGCCTCCTACCGGCGATCACCGCGGCGAATCGTCGGCTCCTTACCACCGCCAACGCCGACGGCGGGTGGGGCCAGGTCCCGGGCCGGCCCAGCGATCCCATCAGCACCGCGTGCTCGTTGATCGCGCTGGC
Source organism: uncultured Acidimicrobiia bacterium (assembly GCA_963827345.1). Taxonomy (GTDB): domain Bacteria; phylum Actinomycetota; class Acidimicrobiia; order Acidimicrobiales; family AC-14; genus CAWGUU01. Next base: position 344,266 of record CAWHAN010000008.1, read on the forward strand.
GCCCGACCACCGGCACACGCCGGTCGTCGCCCGCGGGACCCGCTACCTCCTGGAGGAGCAGCGCGACGACGGCGGCTTCGTCTCGGTCACCGACCAGGCCGCGCCGCGCCCACTGCCCTACGACGTTCCTGTGCTGGTCAACCACTTCGTGTTGCTGGCCATGGCCCGCCTCGACCCGGACCTCGATCTCTCGGGAGCCGCCTCATTCCCATTCGATGGTGCCAGGCGGCTTCGACGTGATGTCGAGGGCCACCCGGTTCACCCCCGGGACCTCGGCGATGATGCGGCTGGACAGCCGTTCGAGCAGGTCGCCGGGCAGGCGGGCCCAGTCCGCGGTCATGGCATCGTCGCTGGTCACGGCCCTGACCACCACCGGGTAGGCGTAGGTGCGCTCGTCGCCCATCACCCCGACGGTGCGCACCGCCAGCAGCACGGCGAAGCTCTGCCACAGCTCCCGGTAGAGGCCGGCCCGCTTGATCTCCTCCAGCACGATGGCGTCGGCCTGGCGCAGGATCTCGAGCCGCTCGGGCGTCACCGTCCCGACGATGCGCACCGCTAGCCCCGGTCCCGGGAACGGCTGGCGCCACACGATCTCCTCGGGCAGGCCCAGCTCCTCGCCCACCGCCCGCACCTCGTCCTTGAACAGGTTCCGCAGGGGCTCGACCAGCTCGAACGTCATGTCGTCGGGCAGGCCGCCCACGTTGTGGTGCGACTTGATCCGCGCCGCGTCCTTGCTGCCCGACTCGATCACGTCGGGGTACAGCGTCCCCTGCACGAGGAAGCGGGCGTCCTCGTAGTCCTCCGCCACCTCCTCGAACACCCTGATGAACGTCTCGCCGATGGCCTTGCGCTTGGCCTCGGGGTCGATGACGTCGTCGAGCTCCTCCAGGAACCGGTCCGACGCCTTCACGTGCACCAGGTCGACCTGGAACTGGCGGCGGAACGTGTCCTCCACCTGCTCGGCCTCGCCCGATCGCATCAGGCCGGTGTCGACGAAGACGCAGGTGAGCTGGTCGCCTATGGCCTTGTGCACGATGGCGGCGGCCACCGCCGAGTCGACGCCGCCCGACAGCCCGCACAGCACCCGCTCGGATCCGACCTGGGCCCGGATCGAGTCCACCGCCGACTCGATGATCGACGTCATCGTCCACGTCGGCCGGCAGCCGCAGACCTCGTACAGGAAGTGCTTGAGCACCTCCTGGCCGCGGGCGGTGTGGGCCACCTCGGGGTGGAACTGCACGCCGAAGATCCGACGGTCGACGTCCTCCAGGGCGGCCACCGGCACGGCCTCGGTGCGGGCGGTGACCCGGAAGCCCACGGGCGGGGCCACGATCGAGTCGGCGTGGCTCATCCACACGTCCTGGACCGACGGGAGGTCCTCGAACAGGGGCGAGCCGGCGACCACCTCCAGCGACGTACGGCCGTACTCGGCTACGCCGGTGCGGGCCACCTCCCCGCCGAGCCTGCTGGGCCACCAGCTGGGCGCCGTAGCAGATGCCGAGGATCGGGACGCCGCTGTCGTACACCTCGGGGTCGAACGACGGCGCCCCCTCGACGTGCACCGACGCCGGTCCGCCGCTGAAGATGATGCCTGCCGGCTTGCGGGCCAGCAGGTCGGTCAGAGGGATGTCCCGCGGCACGATCTCGCTGTACACGTGGGCCTCGCGCACGCGCCGGGCGATCAGCTGCGCGTACTGGGCGCCGAAGTCGACCACCAGGATCGTGTCGTCCATGACCCAGGGTACCCGCCACGGCCGCCGAACAGCGGTGACGGGGGCGGGTACGGTTCTCGAGCGTTCGCTCAACTGTCCCGCCTCCCGCCGTGGCTGATCCTGGCCCCCAGCGCCGTCCTCCTCGTGACCTTCGGCGGCGCAGTCGTGGCCGCCCCGCTCACCCTGCCCCTGCTGGTCCGCACCGGCCGCACCACGTCGAGCGGGACGGTCCGGGGACTCGCCGCCGTGATCGCCGGGCTGACCGCGGCCCAGGTGGGGTGGGCGCTCGTCTACGTGGCGGTCGGGGAGAGCCAGCCCTCGATCTGGCTCATGCCGGCGGTCGCGGCCATCCTCGCCGTCATCGTGGTCATCCGCTCGCGGCAACGCGCATGACGCTCACCGTCCGCTCCTGGCCGGGCCTGGTGGCCGCCGCCATCGCGCTGGCGGTCGCCGGCCTCACCGTCGCCATCCTCGTGGCCGAAGGCGAGGGCGACCCGATGCGGGCCCCCATGGTGATCGCCGCCGCAGGCGTCGGCAGCAGGCGTCGGCTCGGTCGTTCGCCGCCGCAGCCTGGCGCTGGCCCTGCTGTGCTCGGCGACTGCGGTCCTGGCCGGCCTGGGCGTCCTCGCCCTCTTCTCCGTCGGACTGTTGCTGCTGGTGGCCGCCGCCTTCGCGGTCGCCGGCGCGGTGACCAGGGCCGCCCGCTGAGGCCCGAGTGCGAACTGGGGCCGCTCAGCGGTGGATGGCGCCGTTCTGTGGCACCAGTTCCGGCAGGGCCAACCCCCGAGGGCGAACTGGGGCCGCTCAGCGGTGGATGGCGCCGTTCTGTGGCACCAGTTCGGCGAGGCCGAGGCCGGGAAGCCTGGGGGTCTAGCCCCTGGACCCCATGCCGACGCCCTGGGAGCGCTGGAGGCTCTTGCCCTCGGTCTGCAGGGCGGGGGCCACCATCACCTCGGCCTTCTGGAACTCCTTGACGGTCTCGTAGCCGCAGGTGGCCATGGAGGCCCGAAGCCCACCGAGGATGTTCATGCGGCCGTCGTTCTCGTGGGCCGGCCCCACCAGGATCTCCTCCAGCGAGCCCCGCACCGAGGTGCGCACCCGGGCGCCTCGCGGCAGCGTGGGGTGGAAGGTGGCCATGCCCCAGTGCCAACCACGGCCGGGCGCCTCGGCAGCGGCGGCCAGCGGCGAGCCCAGCATGACGGCGTCGGCGCCGCAGGCGATGGCCTTGGCCACGTCGCCGCCGGTGGCCATGCCGCCGTCGGCGATCACGTGGACGTACACGCCGGTCTCGTCCAGATGCCGCATGCGAGCGCCGGCGGCGTCGGCGATGGCAGTGGCCTGGGGGACGCCCAGGCCCAGCACGGCGCGGGTGGTGCAGGCCTGGCCGGGACCGACCCCCACGAGAATGCCCACGGCGCCGGTGCGCATCAGGTGGAGAGCAGCCTGGTACGAGGCGCAGCCACCGACGATGACGGGGATCTCCAGCTCGCGGATGAACTTCTTGAGGTTCAGGGGCTCGACGGTCTTGGACACGTGCTCGGCGGACACGACGGTGCCCTGGATCACCAGCAGGTCGAGCTCGGCGGCCAGGATGGCGTCGGCGAACATCGTCGTGCGCTGGGGGGTGACCGACGCGCAGGACACCACGCCGGCGTCCTTGATCTCCTGGATGCGGACGCCGATCAGCTCGGGCTTGATCGGCTCGGCGTAGACCTCCTGCATCCGGAGGGTGGCCTTCTCGGGATCGAGCGACGCGATCTCCTCGAACACCGAGTCGGGATCCTCGTAGCGGGTCCACAGGCCCTCGAGGTTGAGCACGCCGACCCCGCCCAGCCGCCCGATCTCGATCGCCGTGGCCGGGCTGACCACACCGTCCATGGCCGCGGCCATGACCGGGAGCCCGAAGTCGTAGGCGTCGATCTGCCAGGTGATGTCGACGTCCTCGGGATCACGCGTGCGCCGGCTCGGCACGATGGCGATGTCGTCGAACCCGTAGGCCCGACGTCCCGACTTGCCGATCCCGATCTCCACCTCAGCCACAGGCAACCACCCCCTGGGACGAGATTACCGCCAGGACCAACGCTCTCAGTAGCTCTCGAGCTCGGCGGCGAGAGTGGCCTGCTCAGCGGCCATCTCCAGCAGTTCCTTCATGCCGCCCAGCTTCAAGTTGCTCATGACCCGGCCCGGAGGGGTGTCGCCCTTCTCCCACTCCATCCATGACGCGAGGAGCTTGACGGGGTCGGGCGGGGGTCGTGTTTCCATGGGAAGCGAGCGTAGTGAGTCGGGCCCCGGCTCCGGACCGGCGACCGCGCGAACGGTCGACAGTGCGGAGCCGGGGCCCGGAGAACTACATGCCCAGCATGCCTCCGCCGCCCATGCCGCCCTCCATCTGGCCGCGGGGCAGGTAGTTCGCCTCGGGCTCGGGGATCTCGCTGACGAGCACCTCGGTGGTGAGCACCATGGCCGCGACCGACGCGGCGTTCTGCAACGCCGAGCGGGTGACCTTGGCGGGGTCGATGACGCCGGCCTTGAACAGGTCCTCGAACTCGAGGGTGGCGGCGTTGAAGCCGACCGAGCCCGTCTCGTGCTCCACCTGGCGCACGACGATCGAGCCCTCCTCGCCGGCGTTGGTGGCGATCCACCACACCGGGGCCTCCAGGGCCTTCCAGACGATCCGGGCGCCGGTGAGCTCGTCGCCCTGAAGGGTGAGCTTGTTGACGGCGTCACGGGCCCGCAGCAGGGCGGTGCCGCCACCGGCGACCACACCCTCCTCGATGGCGGCCTTGGTGGCCGACACCGCGTCCTCGATGCGGTGCTTCTTCTCCTGCAGCTCCACCTCGGTGGCCGCCCCGACCTTGATCAGGGCCACGCCGCCGGTGAGCTTGGCGATCCGCTCCATCAGCTTCTCTTTGTCCCAGTCCGACGACGACGCGTCGTGCTCGCCGCGGGAGCTGGGCCATGCGGGCCTTGATGTCCTCGGGGGCGCCCAGGCCGTCGATGATGGTGGTGTCGTTCTTGGTGATGACGATGCGCCGGGCCCGGCCGAGGTCGGCCAGGGTGACGTTCTCCAGCTTGTAGCCGAGCTCGGGAGAGATCAGGTGACCGCCGGTGAGGACGGCCAGGTCCAACATGTTGCCCTTGCGGCGGTCGCCGAACCCGGGTGCCTTGATGGCGGCCGAGGTGAACGTGCCCCGGACCTTGTTCACCACGAGGGTGGCGAGGGCTTCCCCTTCGAGGTCCTCGGCGACGATCAGCAGGGGCTTGCTGGTCTGCATGACCTTCTCGAGCACCGGCAGGAGCTCGTGGACGGCGCTGATCTTCTGGGCCGCGATGAGGATGAAGGCGTCCTCCAGGACGACTTCCTGGCGCTCCTGGTCGGTGACGAACTGCGGCGACAGGAAGCCCCGGTCGAACTGGAGGCCCTCGGCGAACTCGACTTCGATGCCGAAAGTGTTGGACTCCTCGACGGTGACGACACCGTCCTTGCCCACCCTGTCGATGGCGTCGGCGATCACCTCGCCGATGACGGAGTCGGCGGCCGAGATGGTGGCCACCTGGGCGATCTCCGCCCGGCCCTCGACCTCCTTGGCCTGCGACTTCAGGGACTCGACGACGGCGCGGACGGCGGCCTCGATGCCCCGCTTGAGGGCGAGGGGTTCGGCACCGGCGGCGACGTTGCGCATCCCGGCCTTGACGAGGGCCTGGGCCAGAACGGTGGCGGTGGTGGTGCCGTCACCAGCGATGTCGTTGGTGCGGGTGGCCACCTCCTTCACCAGCTGGGCCCCGACGTTCTCGAAGGTGTCCTCGAGCGGGACCATGTCCTTGGCGATCGTGACGCCGTCGTTGGTGAGGACAGGGGTGCCCATCTTGGACTCGAGGACCACGTTGCGGCCGCGCGGCCCCAGCGTGACCTTGACGGCGTCGGCCATCTTGTTGACACCCGCCTCGAGAGCCTTTCGGGCCTCTGAGTTGAACTTGAGCAGCTTGGGCATATCGACGCCCTAGTTCCCGACGACGGCGAGGAGGTCGCGGCTCGTCAGGATCAGGACGTCCTCGCCCTCGATGGTGATCTCGGTGCCGCCGTACTTGCTGTAGAGGACGATGTCGCCGACGTTGATGTCGAGCGGTACGAGCTCACCGGAGAACTCCGAGCGACGGCCGGGGCCGATAGCGAGCACCTCGCCCTGCTGGGGCTTCTCCTTGGCCGTGTCGGGGATGACGATGCCGCTGATGGTGGTCTGCTCGGCCTCGCTGGGACGGACGACGATCCGGTCGTCGAGGGGCTTCAGGTTCATTGCTGGGTAGACCTCCGCGTTAGCACTCTCTGGTATCGAGTGCTAAGGCTACCTCTCCCCCGGCCGGTTCTCAAACGAGAGGCTCAGGGTGTCACATCGAGAGAGTCAGGTGGCGGCTGGAACCGGTCAAGCCAGGCGTAGGCCGGGGTCCACTCCCACGTCCAGCGGCGTCGGGCCGTCGCTGTTGTACCGCCACCACGCCGCCGCCGCCACCATGGCCGCGTTGTCGGTGCACATCTCCCGGCTGGGCAGGAAGGCCTGCAGCCCCTCCTCGGTGCACAGGTCGAGCACCCGCTCGCGGAGCTCCGAGTTGGCGGCCACGCCGCCGCCGAGGCACACGGCGGTGGCCCCCACCTCCACCGCCGCCCGGCGGGTCTTGTCGACGAGCATGTCGACGACGGCCCGCTGGAACGAGGCGGCCACGTCGGCGGTGGAGACCTCGGGATGCTTCTTCACGTACCGGATCACCGCCGTCTTGAGCCCGCTGAGGGAGAAGTCGTAGCCGGCCGGCATCGGGCGCGGCAGCGGGACGGCGTTGGGGTCGCCGACCGCCGCCAGCCTGTCGATGGCAGGGCCGCCGGGGTAGCCGAGGCCGAGGAAGCGGGCGACCTTGTCGAACGCCTCGCCCACCGCGTCGTCGACAGTGGTGCCGATGAGCTGGTACTTCCCGTGGCCCTCCATGGCTACGAGCATGGTGTGCCCGCCCGACACGAGCAGGACGAGCAGCGGCGGCTCGAGCGCCGGCTCCTCCAGGAAACTGGCGTAGAGGTGAGCCTCCATGTGGTTCACGCCGATGAACGGCACGTCCCAGACCAGCGCCAGCGCCTTGGCCGTGCTGACGCCCACGAGGAGGGCGCCGGCGAGCCCCGGACCGACCGTCGCGGCCACCGCGTCGAGGTCGGGCCCTTCGAGCCCGGCCTCCACCAGCACCTGGGCCACCGCCGGGGCCAGCAGCTCGACGTGGGCCCGGCTGGCCAGCTCGGGCACCACTCCGCCGTACCGGGCGTGGAGGTCGATCTGGCTGGAGATCACCGACGCCACCACGTCGTGGCCGTCGGCCACGATGGCAGCCGCCGTCTCGTCGCAGGACGTCTCGATGCCCAGGATGAGGAAGCGGTCGGAGCCCACTACGCCTCGCCCCGGTTACGGCCGTCGTCCACGAGGGTCACGCCCGGGATCCCCGCCTCGATCCGCTCCAGCCGCCGCTGGTAGTCGGCGGTGTCGATGTCGTGGGCCCACATCACCAGGGCGTCCTCGTTGGTCTCGATGTAATAGTTCTTGCGGATGCCGGCGGGCACGAACCCGAACTTCCGGTAGAGCTCCTGGGCGGGCGCGTTGCCGACCCGTACCTCCAGGGTCAATCCCACAACACCGCGGGCGATGGCGTCGCGGGCCAGAGCCAGCATCAGCCTGCTCGCCAGCTTGTTTCGGTGCCACTCGGGGTCGACCGCCAGGGTCGTGATGTGGCCGTCGTCGACGCTCACCATCAGCCCGCCGTAGCCGACGACCACGCCGGCGATCCGGGCCACGTAGTACGCCCGGGTGCTCCGGAGGGCCAGCTCGCTCATGAACAGCCCGAGCGACCACGGCCGCGGGTACACCTGCGACTCGATCCGGAGCACCGACCGCAGGTGGCGGCGGCGCATCGGCACCAGGTGCACGACGAGCTCCTCGGTGTCCCCCCGCCGTTCGGGCGCCTGCACCATCAGGAGGCCTTCACCCGACCACGCCCTCGCGGCGTTCCCAGGTGATCTCGGCGTCGCTGCGGCGCAGGTAGAGGGGCTGGAGCTCGGCGGCGGGCACGAACTGCTCACGTATCGCGCTGGGGTGGGCAAGCTCCACGAGCGACGACGCGGACGGGTAGGCGTTGTCGACGTCGGCCACCTCGCTGCGGGCCACCTCGCCCAGGATCTCCTGGTAGCGCACGGCGCCGTCGCCGACGAGCAGGCAGTCGTCGCCTCTGGCCAGCAGGCTCTGACGCCAGGTCCTCGGCGGTGCCGACCTGGTAGGGCGACAGCCGCTGGACCCCGCCCGGCACCTGCCGGTAGAAGGCGTAGAACAGCTCGCCGCGACGGGCGTCGATCACCGCCACGATCAGACGGTTGCTGTAGCGCACGGGCAGCGCCAGCAGGTCGAGGCTGGCCACTCCCACCGTCGGGACCCGCAGGGCGAGGGCCATCGCCTTGGCCGTGGCCACTCCCACCCGCAGGCCGCTGAACAGGCCGGGGCCGACGTCGACGGCGATGGCGGAGATCTCGGAGAGGTCGACCCGGGCCTGCCGGCACACGAAGTCGATGGCAGGTACGAGGGTCTCCACGTGGCGCCGGCCCTTGGCCGCGTGGAACGACGCCAGGACGCCCTCGTGGCCGCCGATGGCGCACCCGACCTGCAGGGTCGCCGTCTCGATCCCGAGGATCAGCACGGGGCCACACCGAGGATCGTCACTGCTGCCTCGCCAGGAGTCATGCCTGTCTCGCCAAGAATCACGGCAGGGGCTCCTTCGTCGCACCGTCGGCCCACGGCGCCACTGTCCGGCGCAGCGCCGCGGTCCGAGCCGGCCAGCGCGGCCCGACGGCCCGGAAGGCGAGCAGCCGTTCGTCGTCGTCGCCGTCGCCGTCGCCGGGCGTGATCCTGACCTCGAGAAAATCGGCGGGGAGGGCCGGCGCCACGACGTCGCCCCACTCGATCACCGTCACCCCGCCCTCGTCCAGCAGCTCGGTGATGCCCAGGTCGTGCAGCTCCTGGAGGTAGTCGAGGCGGTACACGTCGAGATGGAGGAGCGGCACGCGCCCGGCATACGGGCGGGCGAGCACGAACGCCGGGCTGGTGACCTGCTCCACCACCCCCAGGCCCCTGGCCAGACCCTGCACGAAGGCGGTCTTGCCCGCGCCCAGGTCGCCGGCCAGCAGGATGAGGTCGCCGGGGGCGGTCAACAGCGCCACGGCCGCGGCCAGGGCGCGGGTGTCGTCGACGGACGTGGTGCGGGCGGTGATCACGAGCTGCCGGTCACTGGGGCGAGAGCTGCGGAGCCGGGGCTCGCAGGTGCTGCTTGGCCCTGACCAGGTCGGCCCGCATCTGGGCGGCTGCCTCCCCGCCGCTGCGGAGCACGGCTGCCGGGTGGTAGGTGGGAATGAGGACACCCTTGCGGTACGGGTAGGCGCGGCCGCGGACCTTGGTGATGCCCTCGGTCGTGGCCAGGAGCAGCTTGGTGGCGAAGTTGCCGAGGGACACGACGACGGCAGGGTCGACCAGCTCCAGCTGCGACTCCAGGTACGGACGGCACGCCTCGATCTCGTCGGGCAGCGGGTCACGGTTGCCGGGAGGCCGGCACTTCACCACGTTGCACACGTAGAAGTCGGCCCGGGTGAGCCCGGTCTCCTCGAGCACCAGGCGGTCGAGGAACTTGCCGGACCGGCCCACGAACGGCTCACCGATGCGGTCCTCCTGCTCGCCCGGGCCCTCGCCCACGAAGACCAGGTCGGCGGCGGGGTTGCCGACCCCGAACACCACCTGGGTGCGGCCGCCCGCCAGGCGGCACCGGGTGCAAACCAGCGCCTCCCGCTCCACCTCGGCGAGGGTAGGAACCACCGGCAGATGCTACCGCCCGACCCCCGAAACCGATCTGCCGGAACCGATCTGTCGGTCACAGGTAGACCCGAGGCACCCGGGGCCCGATGCCGCACAGCACCTCGTAGGCGATGGTGCCGGCGCGGCCCGCCCACTCCCAGGCGCCGATCGACTCGTCACCGGCGACTCCGATCAGCACCACCTCGTCGCCGGGAGCGACGCCGGTGTCGGCGCCACAGTCCACCAGGATCTGGTCCATGGTGACCGCCCCGGCGATGCGTCGTCGTCGGCCGCCGAGCAGCACCTCGCCCCCCGCGTCGGCCAGCCGCCATGGGACTCCGTCGGCATACCCGATGGGCACGGTGGCCATCGTGGTCCGCCCGCGGGCGTGGTACTTCAGCCCGTAGGAGACACCTTCGCCGTCGCCGACATGCGCGACCCGGGACACACGGGCCTTCAGCGCCAGCGCCGGCCGCAGGTCGGCCCGCCCGTCGAGCGCCGGGCTCGGCGCCACCCCGTAGGCGGCCAGCCCGCACCGCACCATGTCGTAGCGGGCGGCCGGATGGTCGAGGGTGGCAGCCGAGTTGGCGGCGTGGACGAGCGGCGGCCGCAGCCCGTGCCCGCCCAGCTCGTCGAGCACGGCCTCGAACCGGGCCCGCTGCACCTCGGTGAACGGGTCGGCCGGGTCGTCGGCGACCGCGAAATGGGTCCACACGCCCTGCAGGTCCAGCTCCGGCCGCTCCTCGACGGTGAGCGCCAGCTTCACCGCGTCGTCCGGCGCGGCACCCACCCGGTGCATCCCCGTGTCCACCTTCACGTGGACGTTGACGGCGCCCGCCCCACCCGACGACGTGACGGCCGCCGCCACCGCGGCCACGCCCGCCTCGGTGTACAGCGTCGGCGTCAACCCCAGGGCGACGACGTCGGCCATGGCCTCGGCCGGCGGCTCCGACAGCAGCAGCACCGGTGCGTCGATCCCGGCGTCGCGCAGCTGGGCGCCCTCCTCCACGAGGGCCACGGCCAGCCACGACGCTCCGGCCTCGAGCGCGGCGCGGGCCACGGGTACCGGTCCGTGGCCGTAGGCGCCGGCCTTCACCACCACGCACATCTGGGCCGGCGCCGCCAGCGAGGCCAGCAGGGCGACGTTGTGACGGATGGCCGCCGCGTCGACCTCGGCCCAGGCCGGCCGGTGCGCCACCGGCTAGCCGCTCCCGGGGTCCGAGACGATCGCCCGCACCAGGTCGCCACGGGCGATGATGCCGACGAGGACGCCGTCGTCGTCGACGACGGGCAGACGGGAGAGCTCCCGCTCGTGCATGACGGTGGCCACCGTCTCCAACGTGTCGTCGGGCCCGCACGTGGGCGGGTCCGCGTCCATCACGTCGCCGACGGTGGCCCCCACCGCCTTGCGCAGCTCGGCCTCGAACCTCGAGACCTGCGACGGCAGCTCGATGTAAGCCCCCAGGACCGAGATCACCGTGGGGAAGTGCAGCTTGCTGTCCTGCACGATCAGGTCGTCGTCCTCCAGCAGGCCGACGACGCGTCCAAGGTCGTCGACGACCGGCGCCCCGCCGATCCTGCGCTCGGAGAGGGCCTTGGCGGCGGCGTCGACCGAGTCGGCGGGCCGGAACTTCAGCACGTCGGTGGTCATCACCTGGCGGACGAGGGTGGTGCGGGGCATCAGATCTCCCGGTCGAGGACTTCGGGCAGGAGGTCGAGCAGGTCGCCCGCCACCAGGCCGTGGCGCCAGCCTAGGTGTCCCGCCCGGCCGTGGACGAAGGCTCCGGCGGCGGCCGCGTGGAGGCCGTCGAGGCCCTGGGCGAGGAACGCGCCGATCACGCCGGCCAGGACGTCACCGGTGCCGGCTGTCGCCAGCCTCGAGTCGCCGGCGTCGCTGATCAGCACCTTCCCGTCGGGCGCGGCCACCACGGTGGTCGACCCCTTGAGCAGCACCGTCGCCCTCGTGGACGCAGCCAGCTCCCGGACGGCGGCGATGCGGTCGGGCGCCACTGCCGAGCCGGTCCCGGTCAGCCGGGCGAACTCGCCCTCGTGCGGGGTGAGGACCGTGGCAGAGCTGCGGTCGGCGATCGCCGCCGCGGCCTCGGCGGCGGTGCCCAGGGCGTAGAGGCCGTCGGCGTCGACGAGCACCGGCACGGTGGGGATGCCCGCGAGGAGCCGGCGCACAGCGGCCGCCGTCTCGTCCGACCGACCCAGCCCGGGCCCTACCACCAGGGCCTTCACCCGCCCGCTGTCGGCCACCACCATCGGGTCCCAGCCCTCGGCCGGGAGCGGCCGGCCGACGACCTCGAGGAAACGCGGATCCGGGGGCACGCCGGGGATCCCGAGCCGCACCGTGCCCGCTCCCGACCGCATGGCGGCGCGGGAGGCCAGGTGGGCGGCGCCGGTCATGCCCGCCGACCCGGCCACGATCCACACCGCCGACTTCCACTTGTGGGTCTCGGGTGGTCGCTCGGGCAGCCAGGCGGCCACGTCGGCCGCCTCCACCAGGTGGGTACGGGCGCCGGAGACGTCGAGGCCGATGTCTGCCACGGTCACTCGCCCGGCGTGCTCCCGCCCCGGCGAGAACAGCAGGCCGGGCTTGAGGGCGGCGAACGTCACCGTCCTGCCGGCGACCACCGCCCCGTCGCCGGCCTTGCCGGTGCGACCGTCGACGCCCGACGGGATGTCCACCGCCAGCACCGGTGCCGACCCGGGATCGAGAGCTTCGTACTCGCCCCTGAACCCGGTGCCGTAGGCGGCGTCGACGACGAGGTTGCACGCGGGCAGCCGGGACGGGGCATCGGCGGCGTCGAAGACCTGCACCCTGACGCCCCGCCGGGCCAGCCGGGCGGCGGCGGCCCTCCCGTCGGCGCCGTTGTTGCCCTTCCCCGCTACGACGACGACCCGGCGGCCGTACGTGCCGCCCATCTCCTCCGCCGCCGCCCTGGCCACCGCCGCCCCGGCCCGCTCGATCAGCACCTCGACCGGCTCGGGAGCGGCCTTGTCGATCGCCGCCATCTCCTCGGGGGTGACGACGGGACGCATCGCTACCCCGCGCCCAACGCCTCGGTCACTGCCCGGCACAGCGTCTCGGTGGCCGACTCCGCCTCCGCCGGCGTGGCCGCCTCGACCATCACCCGGATCACCGGCTCGGTGCCACTGGCCCTGATCAGCACCCGCCCGCCGTCACCAAGCTCGTCCCTGACCGCGGCGATGGCCGCAGCCAGCCCGTCGTCGCCGTCGACCGGCCCGACTTGACCGAAACGAGCAGGCTCGGCCACCACCACGTTGCGCAGTACCTGCGGCCGCCGCACGACCACAGACGCCAGCTCGGCCAGCGGCCTCCCGGTGCGGACCATCACGTCGAGGAGCTGGAGCCCGGTGAGCGTGCCGTCCCCGGTGGTGGCCTGGTCGCGGAAGATCACGTGGCCCGACTGCTCGCCGCCCAACGACCACCCGCCCTTCTCCAGCGCCTCCAGCACGTAGCGGTCGCCGACGTCGGTCTCCACCAGCGTCACCCCCGCCGCGGCCATGGCCTGGCGGAACCCGAGGTTGGCCATCACCGTGACCACGACGGTGTCGTCGGGCAGGAGCCCCAGTGCCTTGCGGTCGAGGGCGCACACGGCGATCAGCTGGTCGCCGTCGACGAGCTCCCCGCGGGCGTCGACGGCCAGGACCCGGTCGGCATCACCATCGAACGCCAGCCCCACGTCCGCCCGCCGGGCGACGACCTCGGCCTGGAGCGCCTCGGGGTAGGTGGAACCGGCCCCGGCGTTGATGTTGAGACCGTCGGGGGTGGCGTGGATCACGTGGACCGACGCCCCGAGGCGCCGGAACACGTCGGGCGCCACCTGGTAGGCGGCGCCGTGGGCGCAGTCGAGGACGACGGTGAGCCCGGCCAACGCCCGCTCCGGCAGGCTGGCGACAAGGGCGTCGGCGTAGCGCCGCCGTTGCTCCGCCGCGGTGGTCACCCTGCCGACGAGCGACGGGCCGCGCCCACCGAGGCGCCATCGTGGACCAGCCCGTCCAGCTCGTCCTCCAGCCGGGCCTCGGTGGAATCGTCGAGCTTGCGACCGCCGGCGGCGAAGAACTTCACCCCGTTGTCGGTGTAGCGGTTGTGGGACGCCGAGATCACCGCCGCCGGGCAGCCGTCGGCGGCCGACAGCCACGCCACGCCCGGAGTCGGCAGGACGCCGAGGTCGATCACGTCCACCCCCTCGGCGGCCAGCCCCGCGGTCAGGGCCGCTTGCAGCATGGGGCCGGAGGCGCGGGTGTCCCGGCCAATCAGGAACGACGCGCCGGGCGCGGCCAGCACCCGTCCGCCGGCCCGGCCGAGGGCGAGCACCAACTCCGCAGTCAGCTCGCGGTTGGCAACACCCCGAACACCATCCGTGCCGAACCGCAGGGTCACGGGGCCCCCCTGCCACTCATGTGTCGGCGTTCAGCGCTTGGAGTACTGAGGAGCCTTCCGGGCCTTCTTCAGGCCGTACTTCTTGCTCTCCTTCTCGCGGGCGTCGCGGGTGAGGAAACCGGCCTTCTTCAGCGACGACCTCAGCTCCTCGTCCAGCCCGACCAGCCCGCGTGCGATGCCGAGCCGCAGGGCTCCGGCCTGGCCCGTGGGGCCGCCGCCGTCGAGGGTGGCGTCCACGTCGTAGACGTCGGCGGTGGTGGTCAACCGGAGGGGCTCGGTGACGACCATCCGGTGGGTTTCCGACGGGAAGTAGTTCTCGAGCGTCCGCTTGTTCACGGTGATGACGCCGGTGCCCGTGCGGAGCCGGACACGGGCGACGGCGCGCTTGCGGCGGCCGGTCGCCTGGATGAGGGGTTTGGGCACGGGTCTCTTCCTCCTGGCCTACGCGCCCTGCTGGCGGCTGGCGGTGTGGGCCATGAGCCGGGGCTCCGGCATCTGGGCGGCGTGGGGGTGCTGCGGGCCGGCGTAGACCTTCAGCTTCTTGAGCATGCGCCGGCCCAGCGGGCCCTTCGGCAGCATGCCGCGCACGGCGGCCCGCACCGCCGACTCCGGCGACTTGGCCATGATCTCGGTGTAGGTCCGCTGCTTGAGCCCGCCCGGGTAGCCCGAGTGGCGGTACGCGATCTTCTTGGCTTCCTTGCCGGCGGTGAGCACGACCTTCGACGCGTTGATCACGATCACGTGGTCACCGGTGTCGATGTGGGGGGCGAAGGTCGGCTTGTGCTTGCCGCGCAGGAGCCGGGCGACCTCCGAGGACATCCGGCCGAGCACCAGCCCGTCGGCGTCCACGACGTGCCAGGCCCGCGTGACGTCAGACGGCTTGGGCGAAAACGTTGACATTCGTACGAGAGTAGCGTGCCTTCACTCGTCCTCGGGCAGGACCGGTTCGGCCGGGGGCAGACTCCCCCGATCGGAACTGGCGGGATAGGTGACCTCCCACAGGCACAAACCGTGGGGCGGGGCGATGTGGCCCGCCTGCGACCGGTCACGGGCCCGGCATGATGCCGGACATCTCCCCCGGCGGGCGGCGGCCCATCCCCATCTCCACCATGGTGCCCACCACCGACCGCACCATCTGGTGGCAGAACGAGCTGGCCTCGATGTCGAAACGCAGGTGCCCGTCGCCGAGATCGAGCCACCGGGCGTCGACGATCCTGCGGACCATGCTGGCGTCGGGCTGACGGCGGGGGAACCGGCAGAACGACGTGAAGTCGTGCTCGCCGACGAGGGGGTCGCAGCTCAACCGCAGCGCGGTGAGCGATAGCGGGGTCGCCACGTGCCAGGTGGTCCGGGCCAGGAACGGGTCGGGCACGTCACGGTTGAGCACCGTGTACCGGTACCTCCGGGTCCCGGCCCACCGCCGGGCGTCGAAGGACGGGTCGGCGGCCTCCACCGACCGCACCACGATCGAGGGCGCCAGCATGCCGTTCACCGACCGCTGCAGCTGCACGGGATCGAACCGCTCGGCGTCGGCGTCGAAGCTCACCACCTGCCCCCACGCGTGCACGCCAGCATCGGTGCGCCCTGCCACCACCAGCTTGACGTCGTGTCGCAGCGCCCGGGCCAGGGCGTCAGAGAGGGCACCGGCGACGGTCGGAATCCCCTCCTGAGCGGCGAAGCCCCGAAAAGGAGACCCGTCGTAGGCGACGACCATCCGGACGCGAAGGGTTTCCACACTCACATGTTTCCCCGGCGGCCGCCCGCACCGCCGAAGGCGGTCCCATCGGCTGCCGGCGGCATGAGAACGGCGGAGGGCGATCCGGCTCTGCCGGTCGCCCGGAGCACCTCAGAGCTCGGCGAGGAAGCTCCGCTTCCGAGCCGACAGGGTCAGACCAGTTCGATGCGGGCCATGGGGGCGTTGTCGCCATGGCGGGGGCCGAGCTTGAGGATGCGCAGGTAGCCGCCCTGGCGGTCCTCGTAGCGGGGGCCGATCTCGGCGAAGAGCTTGTGGGCCATGTCCTTGTCGCCGATGAAGGCCACCACCTGGCGTTGGCGGTGCACGCCGCCCTTGCGGGCCTTGGTGATCATCTTCTCGGCGATCGGGCGCAGCGCCTTGGCCTTGGCCTCGGTGGTGACGAGCGCCTCGGCGGCGATGAGCGACGCCACCAGGTTGCCCATCATCAGGCGCTGGTGGGACGCGCTCCCGCCGAACCGGCGGCCCTTCTTCGGCTGCGCAGGCATCGAGGACCCCTACGCGCCCTTGTTGCGCAGGGCCAGGCCCCGCTCGTCGAGCTTGGCCAGCACCTCGTCGAGCGACTTCTGCCCGAAGTTGGTGATCGCCAGCAGGTCGTCCTCGGTCTTCGTCACCAGCTCGCCCACGGTGTTGATCTGGGCCCGCTTGAGGCAGTTGCGGGGACGCTCCGACAGGTCGAGCTCCTCGATGGCGAGGTCGAGGTCGGGGGAGCCGCTGCCCAGGGCACCGGTCTCGCCCAGCTCCAGCGCCTGGGGCGCGTCGCTCATCTCGGCCACCAGTCCCACCAGCGCCTGCAGCGTGGCGCCGGCCGATGCCAGCGCCTCACGGGGCGAGATGGAGCCATCGGTCTCGATGTCGAGGGTGAGGCGGTCGTAGTTGGTGGCCTGCTCGACCCGGGTGGGCTCGACGGTGAAGGCCACCCGCCGCACCGGCGAGAAGATCGAGTCCACCGGGATGACGCCGATCGTCGACGACTTCTTGTTTCGCTCGGCCGACACGTAGCCCCTGCCCCGCTCGACGGTGATGTCGACGGCCAGGCGGGCCCGGTTCGACATCGACGCGATGTGCATCTCCGGGTTGAGGATCTCGACGTCGGCCGTGGCCTGAAGGTCGCGGGCAGTGACCTCACCCGGGCCGCGGGCGTCGAGGCGAAGCGTGACCGGCTCGTCGGATTCGACCGTCAGGACCAGGTCCTTCAGGTTCAGCATGATGTCGGTGACGTCCTCCTTCACCCCCGGGATGGTGGCGAACTCGTGGAGGACGTCGTCGAAGCGGACCTGGGTGACGGCGGCGCCGGGGATCGACGACAGCAGCGTGCGCCGCAGCGAGTTGCCCATGGTGTGGCCGAACCCGGGCTCGAGCGGAGTGATGGCGAAGCGCTGGCGGTTGCCTTCCGGCTCGCCGATGGCTTCGACGGTGGGTCGTTGGATGATCAGCATGCAGTGACTCCTACTTCGAGTAGAGCTCGACGATGAGCGACTCCCGCACCGGCACGTCGATGTGCTCGCGGCAGGGGGAGGTCGCGGACGGTTACCGTGAGGCGCTCGTCTCCCGATTCCAGCCAGGCCGGGATCAGGCGGTCGATCGTGTCGAGGTTGTGGCGGAGGACGATCATGTTGCGGGACTTGGGCCGCACCGAGACCACGTCGCCCTTGCGTACCTGGTAGCTGGGGATCGTGACCCGCTTGCCGTTCACGGAAATGTGGCCGTGGCGGACGAACTGGCGGGACTGCGACCGGCTGGAACCCCATCCGGCGCGGAACGCCACGTTGTCGAGGCGCTGCTCGAGCATGCGCAGGAGGTTCTCGCCGGTGACGCCCTTCTGGCGGTTGGCCTCCTTGTACATGTTGCGGAACTGCTTCTCGAGGACGCCGTAGATGCGGCGGGCCTTCTGCTTCTCACGCAGCTGGAGCAGGTACTCGGACTCGCGGATGCGGCCGCTGCCGTGCTCGCCCGGCGGGTAGGGCCGGCGCTCGATCGGGCACTTCATCGAGTCGCACTTCGGGCCCTTCAGGAACAGCTTCATCTTCTCCCGCCGACAAAGCCGGCAGACAGGACCTGTGTAACGCGCCATCAGGCCACTCCTCCATGCTGCTGTCCACCGATGCCGCCGAAGGCGGCCTCCATGGATGGCAGCCGAGAAAGGGCGGCGGAGGCCGATCCGGCTCCGCCGGTCGGCCGGAGCGCGATCAGCTCGACCGAACGGAGCGAAGCGAGTGAGGTCGAAATCGCCATCAGACGCGCCTTCTCTTCGGGGGGCGGCAGCCGTTGTGGGGAATCGGAGTGAGGTCCTTGATCCCTGAAACCTCGATGCCTGTGTTCTGGAGGGAGCGAATGGCGGTGTCGCGGCCCGATCCGGGCCCTTCACCAGCACGTCGACCTTGCGCACGCCGTGCTCCATCGCCCGCCGCGCACATGCCTCGGCGGCCAGCTGGGCGGCGAAGGGCGTCGACTTGCGGGAGCCTTTGAAGCCCACGTTGCCGGCGGACGCCCAGGCGAGCACGTTCCCCTCCAGGTCGCTGATGGAGATGATCGTGTTGTTGAACGAGCTCTTGATGTGCGCCACCCCGTAGGTGACGTTCTTCCGCTCGCGCTTCTTGGGGCGTCGGCCTCCCGGCTTCGGCTTGGGCACTAGTGCTCCGTTTCGCAGTTCAGGTGGATGGATCGCCGAGCTCTCGGCGTCGCCGGCAAGGCGCACCGGAGCCCGGATACCCTTGCCGTCTCAGGGCGAGGAGCAACGCAGCCGGCGGCGGCGAGAGCCGGCGAGACGCCGCTCGAACCTGCGGAACGGCGCACTAGTGCTTCCTCACCTTCTTCTTGCCGGCCACTGTCTTCTTCGGGCCCTTCCGTGTGCGGGCGTTGGTGTGCGTCCGCTGGCCACGCACCGGGAGCCCCCGGCGGTGGCGGATGCCCTGGTAGCAGCCGATCTCGATCTTGCGCTTGATGTCCTGGGCCACGTCGCGGCGCAGGTCTCCCTCGACCTTGAGGTTCTGGTCGATCCAGTTCCTGAGCCGGGCGACTTCCTCGTCGGTGAGGTCGCGCACACGGGTGGACGAGTCGATCCCGGTGGCCTGGCACACCTTGACGGCGGTGCTGCGGCCGATCCCGAGGATGTAGGTCAGGGAGATCTCCAGCCGCTTCTCGCGGGGGATGTCGACGCCGGAAATTCGAGCCACGGCGCGCCTAACCCTGCCGCTGCTTGTGGCGCGGGTTGGTACAGATCACCAGCACCTTGCCGTGCCGGCGGACGATCTTGCAGTGGTCGCAGATCGGCTTGACACTCGGTCTAACTTTCATTGTTCTGGGGCCTTTGCTTACTTGTAGCGCCTATTTGTAGCGGTACGTGATCCGACCGCGACTGATGTCGTAGGGGGTGAGCTCGACCTGCACCCGGTCACCGGGGAGGATCCGGATGTAGTGCATGCGCATCTTCCCCGAGATATGGGCCAGTACCTTGTGGCCGTTCTCGAGCTCGACGCGGAACATGGCGTTGGGCAAAGGCTCGACGACCTTGCCTTCCATCACGATCGCGTCTTCCTTGGGCTTGGGCAGGTGATTCCTCCTGAAAACCGATTCTTCTCGAAAAACGTGGACCGGACGCGGCGCCGCACCAGCCAACCGCCCGGGGACAATCGAACAGCTTATCCCAATCTAGGGCCATCGGCCCACGTGCAGGAACAGGCTGACTCGCGGCATGAACGGCGCTCAGTCCAGAACGGTCAGGACCTCCGGGCCGTCCTCGGTGACGGCGATGGAGTGCTCGAAGTGGGCCGACAGCGACCCGTCAGCGGTGACGACGGTCCAGCCGTCGTTGTTGAGCTCGGTCTTGGGGCTGCCGATGTTGACCATGGGCTCCACCGCGAACACGTGGCCCACGATGATCTTCATGTTCCTGGAGCGGTCGAGGGGCCGATAGTTCGGGATCTGCGGCTCTTCGTGCATTGCCCTACCGATCCCGTGGCCGACGTATTCCCTGACCACGCCGTACCCGGCCGCCTCCGCCACCTCCTGGACCGCGCCGCCGATGTCGAAGATGCGGTTGCCCTTGCGGATCTGGTCGATGCCCGCCCACAGGGACTGCTCGGTGGTCCGCATCAGGCGCTCGGCCTCGGGGGAGACGTCGCCCACCGGAAGCGTCCGGGCGGCGTCGCCGTGCCATCCGTCGATGATCGCCCCGCAGTCGATGGAGAGGATGTCGCCATCCTTCAGCACGTAGCCGCCGGGGATGCCGTGAACGATGACCTCGTTCGGCGACGTGCAGATCACCGCCGGGAAGCCGTGGTAGTTGAGGAAGTTCGACTTGGCGTTGCGCTTGGCCAGGACCTCTCGGGCCACCAGGTCGAGGTCGGCGGTGGTGACGCCCGGCACCGCCGCAGCCTGGCAGGCATCGAGCATCTCGGCCACCACCCGCCCGGCCTTGCGCATCTTGGCGATCTCGTTCCTGGTCTTGATCAATTTACCCTCGTGGTCACTGTCGCCTCTTGCCCAATCTGTTCTCGATAGCCCTCAGGATCCGGCCGGTGACCACGTCGGGTGCGCCCTCGCCGTCGACCGACGCCAGCCGGTCGGTGGACAGGTACCAGGCGATGAGCGGCGCCGTCTGCTGCTCGTACAGCTCCAGCCGGCGGCTGATCGCGGCCTCGGTGTCGTCCTCCCGCTGGATGACCTTGCCGCCACATCGGTCGCAGGTCCAGTCCTGGTCGGGTCGGGCGTCGATGCCGTAGTTGGCCTCGCAGTCCTCGCAGACCCGGCGACCGGCCAGCCTCCGCAGCACCACGTCGGTGGGGACGTCGAGGGAGATCACCAGGTCGACGGCGTGGTCCTGCAGGATCTCGTCGAGGGCCTCGGCCTGGGCCACCGACCGCGGGAACCCGTCCAGCACGAAACCGCCGTCTTCGGCGTCGTCCCTGGCCAGGCGCTCCTCGACCATGCCGATGACGACGTCGTCGGGGACGAGCTCGCCTGAGTCCATGTACGACGCAGCCTTCTGGCCCCACTGGCTGCCGGACTTCACCGCCGAGCGGAACATGTCGCCGGTGGAGACCCGCGGCACCCCGAAGTGCTGCGCCAGCCGTCCTGCCTGGGTGCCCTTTCCCGCTCCCTGCTTGCCCAGGATGACGAGCCGTGTCCCGGACTTCACTAGGTGAGGAAGCCCTCGTAGTTGCGCATCATCAGCTGGCTGTCGACCTGCTTCATCGTCTCCAGTGCCACGCCCACGGCGATCAGCACTGTCGTACCCCCGAACGGGAATCCCTCCACGTCCCAGAAGCGCAGGATGATGTTCGGCACCAGGGCGATCGACGCCAGGAACAGGGCGCCGGGCAGGGTGATGCGGTTCAGGATCTGGGCCAGGTAGCGCTCGGTGGGCGGGCCCGGGCGGATGCCGGGGATGAACCCGCCCTGCTTGCGGATGATGTCGGCCTGCTGCTGCGGGTTGAACGTGATCGCCGTGTAGAAGTACGTGAAGAACACGATCATCAGTCCATAAACCGTGATGTAGAACAGGCTGTCGGGCTTGACCAGGTTGTTGTTGATGAAGTTCACGACACCGTCGACTTGGATCACATTCGACAGGAGCACCGGGAAGTACAGCACCGAGCTGGCGAAGATGATCGGGATGACACCGGCCTGGTTGACCTTCAGGGGGATGTAGGTACTTTGGCCGCCGTACATGCGGCGGCCCACGACCCGTTTGGCGAACTGGACTGGGATGCGTCGCTGCCCCTGCTCCACGAACACGATGGCGACGATCATCATCAGGCAGACGATGCAGAAGATGCCGAAGGCGAAGTTGCCCTTCTCGGCCCGGATGTTGCCGAACTGGGCCGGCATGCGGCTCACCACGTTGGCGAAGATGATGATCGACATGCCGTTGCCGATCCCCCGCTGGGTGATCAGCTCGCCCATCCACATGACGACGGCGGTGCCGGCGGTGATGGTGAGGACGATGAGCGCCACGTGGGGGACGTCGAAGTCCTTCACCAGGGGCACCGTGGTCGTGCCGTCGGCCAGGAGGCCGTTGTTGAACTGATAGGTGATCCCGGTGGCCTGGAGGACCGCCAGGCCGACGGTCATGTACCGGGTCCACTGGGTGATCTTCTTCTGGCCGATCGCCCCCTGCTTCTGCCACTGCTCGATCTTGGGGATCACCACCGCCAGCAGCTGCATGATGATCGAGCTGGTGATGTACGGCATGATCCCCAGCGCGAAGACCGCCATCTGGGTGAGGGCGCCGCCGGAGAACAGGTTCAGGAACCCCAGCACCCCGCCCTCCTCGGCCTGGGCCTGGAGGTCCTGCACCGCGCTGAAGTCGATGCCCGGAACGGTCACGTTCGAGCCCAGGCGGTAGAGGGCGATCATCACCAGGGTGAAGAGGATCTTGTTCCGGAGGTCCGGGATCTTGAAGACGTTCTTCAGGCTCGAGAGCACGTCACTCCTCGGGCGTCTGACAGTCGGCCGGTGAACGGGGTGCCAATGAAGGGGGTGATCAGCGGTTGGTGAGGGCGTTGCCCCGGGCCGGCGGGCGGCCCTCGAACGGGAGCGGCAGGACTTCCACGGTACCGCCTGCGGCGGTGATCGCCTGTTCGGCCGACTTGGAGAAGGCGTGGGCCTTCACCTGCAGCGCCCGACTCAGCTCCCCACGGCCCAGGACCTTCACGAAGCCGTGCTTGTGGACGAGGCCCTTGCCTCGAAGCGTCTCGGGCGAGACGGTCTCGCCGTCGAAGGCCTCGAGGGCGTCGAGGTTGACCACCGTGTACTCGATGCGGAACGGGTTCTTGAAGCCCTTGAGCTTCGGGATCCGGCGGCTGAGCGGCATCTGGCCACCCTCGAAACCGGGCGGCACCGAACCTCGTGCCCCCTGGCCCTTGGTGCCCCGGCCGGCGGTCTTTCCACCCTTGCCGGCGATGCCACGGCCGACGCGGCGGCGCGCCCGGGTCGAGCCCGGAGCGGGCTTGAGGTCGTGGACCTTCACCGTGTCTCCTCTGTGGGGTCTTCGACGACCACGATCAGGTGGGGCACCTTGGCGATCATGCCCCGGATCTCCGGCCTGTCGGGCAGGGAGTTGGTCTTGCCGATGCGCCCGAGGCCGAGGGCCTTCAGGGTGGCCCGGTGGTTGGGCTTGCTGCCGATGGCCGACTTGACCTGCGAGACCTGCAGCACGGTGGCCATCAGGCGACTTCCTTGGGCACGTGGCTGGCCATCAGGCCACTTCCTTGGGCACGTGGCCACCGCGGCGGGTCTCGTTGTAGGCGCGGAGCAGGCCGGGCGGGCAGACCTCTTCGGGCGACAGGCCCCGGTTGCGGGCGATCTCGTCGGGCCGCTTCAGGCCCTTGAGACCGGCCACGGTGGCGTGGGCGACGTTGATGGCGTTGGACGAACCCAGCGACTTGGCCAGGATGTCGTGGACGCCCGCCGACTCGAGGATGGCGCGGGCGGCCCCCCCGGCGATGACGCCGGTACCAGGGGCGGCCGGCTTCAGCAGGACCCGCCCGGCGCCCCGCTCGCCGAGGATCGGGTGGGTGATCGTCGTGCCGGCAAGGGGCACCTCGAACAGGTTCTTCTTGGCCTCCTCGATGCCCTTCTGGATGGCGGCGGGCACTTCCTTGGCCTTGCCGTAGCCGAGTCCGACCTTGCCGGCGCCGTCGCCCACCACCACGAGCGCGGTGAAGGAGAACCGCCGACCGCCCTTGACCACCTTGGCCACGCGGTTGATCGTGATGACTCGCTCTTCGTAGTCCTTCTCAGCCACTTTCGACCTCACTCGCTCGCTTCGCTCGCTCCGTTCGGTCGAGCTGCTCGTGCTTCGGCCGGCCGGCGAAGCCGGCCGGCCTCCGCCGTAAACCTTCTGCTGCGGCCGGCTGCGCCGGCCGGGATGCCATCCATCGTGGCCGCCTTCGGCGGCGTCCATGGCCGGCATCAGAACTCCAGCCCGCCTTCTCGTGCGGCGTCGGCTACTGCCGCTACTCGGCCGTGGTAGAGGTTGCCGCCCCTGTCGAAGACGACCTTGGCGACGCCGGCCTCCTTGGCCCGGTCGGCCACCAGGCGGCCCACGGTGGCGGCGGCGTCCTTGTTGCCCGTCTTCCCCCCGGAGCGGAGGTCGGCTTCCACCGTGCTGGCGGCGGCCAGGGTGCGGCCGGTGGTGTCGTCGATCACCTGGGCGGTGATGTGGCGGTTGGACCGGAACACGGCCAGGCGGGGCCGGTCGGCGGTGCCCCGGACCAGCTTGCGGACCCGGGCGTGCCGCCGCTGGCGGGCAACCTGCTTCTTCTTGGTGGAGAACGTCATGTTACTTCGCAGCCTTTCCGGCCTTGCGGCGGACGACCTCGCCGGCGTAGCGGATTCCCTTGCCCTTGTACGGCTCGGGCTTGCGGATGGCGCGGATCTCGGCGGCCACCTGGCCGACGGCCTGCTTGTCGATGCCCTTCACGCTGATCCGGGTGGGGGCGGGCACCACGAAGGTGATCCCGGGCGGGGCCTGGACCACGACGGGGTGGCTGAAGCCGAGAGCCAGGTCGAGCCGGTTGTCACCCTGGGCCACAGCCCGGTACCCGACGCCGACGATCTCCAGGTCCTTCTGGAACCCCTGGGTGACGCCGACCACCATGTTGTTGACGAGCGACCTGGTCAGGCCGTGCAGGGCCCGGTGCGAGCGCTCGTCGTCGGGCCGCTCGACGACGAGGACGCCGTCCTCCCGCCGGACCGTGATGTCGGTCGGCAGGTCGCGCTCGAGCGTGCCCATGGGGCCGGTGACCTTGACATGTCCGTCGGCCAGGCTGACGTCGACGCCGACAGGGACGGGGATGGGGGCTTTTCCGATTCGTGACACCTAGTGCTCCTTCACCACACGAAACAGAGGATCTCGCCGCCCACGCGACGCTGGCGCGCCTCGCGGTCGGTCATCAGGCCCTGGCTGGTGGAGAGGACGGCCACGCCCAGCCCGCCCAGGACCCGCGGCAAGCGGTCGGCCTTGGTGTAGACCCGCAGGCCGGGCTTGGAGATCCGCTTGATGCCGGAGATGGTCGGCGCCCGTTCGGGCGTGTACTTCATGGTGATCTCGAGGGTGCGGCCGGGGCGGTCGGTCTCGTCGCGGACGGTGAAGTCGGCGATGTAGCCCTCGCGACGCAGGATGCCGGCCAGGGCCTCCTTCAGCTTGGACGACGGCATGCGGACGGTGTCCTGCATGGCCACCGAGCCGTTGCGGAGGCGGGTCAGCATGTCGGCGATCGGGTCGGTCATCGTCATCGGCGCGACTCCCTCACCAGCTGGCCTTGGTCACGCCGGGAACCTCGCCGGCGTGCACCATCTCGCGCAGGCAGATCCTGCACAGCCCGAACTGCCGGAACACGGCACGCGGCCGGCCACAGCGCCGGCACCTCGTGTAGGCCCGGACCTTGAACTTGGGCTTTGCCTGCTGCTTGATGATCAGTGCTTTCTTAGCCACGTGGCGGCTGTCCCTCCCTCAAGGAGTGTCGCGTCGGAACGGAAAGCCGAAGGCGTCGAGCAGTGCCTTGCCTTCGGCGTTGGTGCGGGCGGTGGTGACGATGGTGATGTCCATCCCTCGGGGGGCGTCGACCTTGTCGTAGTCGATCTCCGGAAAGATCAGCTGCTCGTCGACGCCGAAGGTGTAGTTCCCCCGGCCGTCGAAGGCGGTGGGCGACAGTCCGCGGAAGTCCCGGATGCGAGGGATCGCCAGGCTGATGAGCCTGTCGAGGAACTCCCACATCCTCGCACCCCGGAGGGTGACCTTCGCGCCGATTGCGTTCCCCTCGCGCAGCTTGAAGGCCGCGATCGAGCGGCGGGCCTTCGTGACCAGCGGTTTCTGGCCGCTGATGAGGGTGAGGTCGGTGACCGCCCCCTCGAGCAGCGAGGCCTGCTGGGTGGCCCGGCCGACGCCCATGTTGATGACGATCTTCTCCAGGCGGGGGACCTGCATGATGTTCGACATCCCCAGGTCCTGCTTCAACTTCTCGCGGATCTCGGCGTCGTAGCGGGTCTTGAGCCGGGGCGGGGTCTTGGCCCGGTGGATGCCGACCCGGACGACTTCGATCCTGACGGCTTCGACCCCGACGGCTTCGACGGCTTTGTGCCCGACGGCTTTGTGCCTGTCGCCATCAGACGTCGCCCCCGCACTTGCGGCAGATGCGGATCTTCTTGCCGTTGTCGTCGAAGCGGTAGCCGACCCTCGTCGGCCCGCACGACTGGCAGATCAGCGCCACGTTGGACACGGGGATCGGCATGTCGCGGTCGATGATGCCGGCCTGCATGGTGGCCCGGACCGCCCGCTGGTGCTTCTTGGCGACGTTGACGCCCTCGACGATCACCATGTTCCGCTTGGGCAGGACGCGCATGATCTCGCCGACGTCGTCCCGGTCCTTGCCGGTGAGGACCTTGACGCGGTCCCCCTTCTTCAATTTCATACGAGACCTCCACGAACAGACGACGCCGTCGGCCACGAGTCACCGCCGAAGGCGGTCCCCATGGATGACGGCCCGGGCCGGCGCAGCCGGCCCGAGGAAAGGACGGCGGAGGCCGACCGGCTCTGCCGGTCGGCTGGAGCACCGTCAACTCGGCCGAACGGAGCGAAGCGAGTGAGGCCGATCACAGCACCTCGGGTGCGAGTGAGACGATCCGCATGAAGCGCTTGTCGCGAAGCTCCCGGCCGACCGGGCCGAAGATGCGGGTGCCGCGGGGCTGGAGCTGGTCGTTGATCAGCACCGCGGCGTTCTCGTCGAAACGGATGTAGCTGCCGTCGGGACGACGGTTCTCCTTCTTGGTGCGCACGACCACGCACTTCACCACGTCGCCCTTCTTCACCGCGCCGCCGGGGATGGCGTCCTTCACCGTTCCGACGATGATGTCGCCGATCGACGCGTACCGACGCTTCGAGCCACCCAGCACCTTGATGCAGAGCACCTCTTTGGCGCCCGAGTTGTCGGCCACCCGCAGCCGGGTCTCCTGTTGGATCACTTGGCCCGCTCCAGCACTTCGACGACGCGCCAGCGCTTCGTCTTCGAGAGCGGCCTCGTCTCCGACAGGCGGACCCGGTCACCGACCTTGGCGTCGTTCTGCTCGTCGTGGGCGTGGACCCGCTTGGTGCGCTGGACGATCTTGGCGTAGCGCCGGTGGCGCACACGCTCGACGACGGCCACGACGGCCGTCTTGTCCATGGCGGTGGAGACGACCAGGCCCTCACGCACCTTGCGCCGGTTCGGCCTCTCCTCCTCGCTCGAAGGCGAGCTGTCCTCAGGCATCGTCACGTCCCTCCTCGGCCGCCTGGCGAGCGGCGCGCGCCGCGGCCCTCCTACTGCCCAGCACCCGCGCCCGGCGGGCCTCACTGGTTGCCTGCTCGGCGGCCTCCGCCTCGACGGGTTCGCCGCCGCCGGCCACGGTGGCCTCGGCCGACTCGATCTCCTTCTCGCGCAGGATGGTGTTCACCCGGGCGATCTCCCGCCGGACCTCGCCCAGGCGGGAGTAGTTGTCGAGCTGGCCGGTGACGTGCTGGAAGCGGAGGTTGAACAGCTCCTGGCGGGCCTCGGCCAGCCTGCCCTCGAGCTCGTCGGGGTCCATCTCCCTGAGCTCGGTGGTGTTCGTCGCCATCACTGCACCTCGGCTCTCGAGATGATCTTGGCCCTGATCGGCAGCTTCTGGATGGCCCGCTCGAGGGCCTCCCGCGCCAGGGGCTCGGCCACGCCGCCGAGCTCGAACATCACCCGGCCGGGCTTGACCACGGCCACCCAGCGCTCGGGGTTGCCCTTGCCGGAGCCCATGCGGGTCTCGGCCGGCTTCTCGGTGACCGGCTTGTCGGGGAAGATGTTGATCCAGACCTTGCCACCACGCTTCACGTGGCGGGTCATGGCGATACGGGCTGCCTCGATCTGGCGGGCGGTGATCCAGCCGGGCTCCATGGCCTGGATGCCGAAGTCCCCGAAGGAGATCTCGGTGCCGCCCTTGGCCTTCCCGGTCAGCCGGCCGCGGTGCTGCTTGCGGTGCTTGACCCGCTTGGGCATCAACATGGCTGCCGCCTACCGAGCGAGGCGAGTGAGGACGAAACCATCACTCGTCCCCGGTGCGGAAGTGAGGAGTCTCGTGGTGCTGGCGCGTGCGCCGCTCCATCTCCTCCTCCTCGGCGAGCAGCCGCTCGGTCTCGGGGTCGGCCTCCTTGATGACCGGCGCGGCAACGGCCTCGTCGCCGAGGCCCCCGTCGACAACGCCGGCGTCGGCCAGTGCCGCGGCCAGGAGGTCGTCGCCGGAGCCGGGAACGGCATCGGCGTCGGGTGCCGCGGTGCCGGCGGTGCCGAGCTCCTCCTCACCCGGGCGGCGGCGACCGCCACCGGCGGAGATGATCCGGCGGGGCTTGGCGTGGCCCGACGTCTCGCCGACGGCCATGGCCGCCTCGCGGGAGATCTTGTCCTCGTTGGAGGTCTTGTAGGGGAGGATGTCGCCCTTGTAGATCCAGCACTTCACGCCGATGCGCCCGAACGTCGTGCGGGCCTCGCGGAAGCCGTAGTCGATGTCGGAGCGGAGGGTGTGCAGGGGCACCCGGCCCTCGCGGTACCACTCGCTGCGGGCCATCTCGGAGCCGCCGAGGCGTCCGGAGCACTGCACCCGGATGCCCAGGGCACCCGCCTTCTGAGCCGTTTGGACGGCCCGCTTCATCGCTCGGCGGAAGCTGACGCGGCCGGCCAGCTGGTCGGCGACGCCCTGGGCGATGAGGGCGGCGTCGAGCTCGGGCTGCTTGATCTCCTGGATGTTGAGCTGGACCTTGACGTTCCCCGTCATCTTGGCCAGGTCGGCGCGCAGGCGGTCGGCCTCCGCGCCCCGGCGGCCGATCACGATGCCGGGACGGGCGGTGTGGACGTCGATGCGGAGACGGTCACGCGTCCGCTCGATCTCGACCCTGCTGATGGCCGCGTGAGGCAGCTGGCGCATCAGGTAGTCGCGGATCTTCCAGTCCTCGATGAGGTAATCGGTGTACTCACGGTCGCTGAACCAACGGGACTTCCAGTCGGTGGTGACGCCGAGGCGGAACCCATAGGGGTTTACCTTCTGACCCAAGCTGCTACTACTCCTTGTCGCTGTCGCCAGCGTCGGTGGTACCACCGGTGTCGGCGGCCTCGGGGGCGATGAAGCCCTCGGGCGCGACGTCGGCGGCGGTGTCGTCTGCGGTATCGGGAATGCCTGCTGTATCGGGCGTGTCGGG
>CAWHAN010000009.1:0-93677 GCA_963827345.1 uncultured Acidimicrobiia bacterium
TCGCGGCAATCGGACGTGGCGGCGTTTGTGCTCCATCGCTCGCACAATGTGGCGTGCAGCCGTGTCGGATCCATTTCCGGCAGCAGACCAAGACGGCGTAGACGAGTGACCGAGCGTGCAGTCGGCGGATAGGACATTGCGTTGGCCCACAGGTCCGTCCGCACGGGTCCGAGTTCAACCAAGGTTACGCCAACCGGATGACCCTTGAGATCGGCTCGCAGCCCAGCGCTGAAATGACTCAACGCTGCCTTGGTGGCACTGTAGACGGCCAAACCGGGGAGTACCCCGGTCGCTGCCAACGACGAAATATTGACTACGTGGCCGCCGCCTCGTTCGATCATTCCGGGTACGATCCTGCGGCACAACTCGATCGGGGTCGCCAGGTTGAGCTGCGTAAGCTCGACCACATCCTGTGGCGTCAGCGCCATGAGACCTGCGGTTGCGGCTCGCGCTGCGTTGTTGACCAGTATGTCGACGGGACCGTCGCTCTCGACGCCGCGATGAGTTCGCCAACTGATCGCACCGGGAAGGTCGGCAACATACGCTGTACCCCCCAGTTCCTGGGCGAGTCGCTCCACACGTTGGCCGCTGCGGGCCACGAGGGCAACCGCTGCGCCAGCTTCGGCGCACTGTCGAGCGATACTCCACCCGATTCCCCTTGACGCCCCGGTGATGAGCACTCTTTGGCCCGCGAGCGTCATGCCCTCACCGCCGACAGACCCCGACGTTCATCGACCCGACGGGAACAGGAGCGCCATTCTCGGGCATTTTGGCAGTCCTATTCGTGGCTACCGCTGACGGCGAGTATTCCATCATCCTGCCAGCTCTTCCGACAGTAATCCAACCGACCGGGCCCAGCTGGCCAGCACGCTTCGGTTTTGCATACACTTCGGAACGAAGTAGTCATCCAACCGCGCCCGTAAATGGCCGCGTTGTTGGTCCGCATGCTGAACAAGTCTTTCGAACGCGTCGAGCAACTCAGCGTCGAGACCCACGGTGTCGGAACAGATGGCGTGATTCTCGAGGTCCAGGTCGCGGTAGATAGTCAGCAGACGCTCGTCGCCATAGAGGGCCATCTGGGGCACGCTCCCCTCCATCGACAGAACCGCGGCGTGGTAGCGCGATGTGACGAGGTAGCTCAGCCGCCGGAGCTCGCTCACCATCGCGGGCGGTGGCACGTCGTCGGCGAAGATCGTGCGGGTGCGGGCACGAACGTCAGGAGCCAACACGTCCAGAATCTGGTTGCAAATGCCGACATCGATTTCATCCATGGCAATCAACTCGGCGTCCCAACCCCGCCGACGAACCACATCGGCGATGAGGCCGGCCCAGGCGGCCACCAGCGCCCGACTCCGGGCGGCTCGCCGCTTGTTCCACGAATAGTAGTAGGGCCAGTGGTAGCAGTTTCTTCCACGTCCGAACAGCCGTATGCGGACGGGCCAGATGTTGAACTCGACCGGTGCGAACCCGACCGTCGTAGGCCCAGGTCCGGAGGACGGCGACGGGCGATACTGGAACGAGGTGTCAGCGGTGATCACGATCTCGTTGGAGACACCAACTGACCGCAACTCGTCGCGGGCGGCGGCAGATCGGGTAATGATCAGGTCGATGTCGGTGCACACGAGGCGCGTGAGCGCACGATTGATGGGGCGCATGTGCCCGGCGTCCACCGCATAGGCAACGGTAAATTTTCCGTGCCTATTCGCCGACCAGGCTCCCCATAGAAACACGTAGAGGAGGGCGCTGCTCCAACTGTCTTTGAAAGTGCTGCCCTCCACGAGCATTGCAATGTCGTACTGCTTAGTTTCGCGCCAGATTGCCGCCACGCACACGTAGGGCACTTGCAAGACCTTGAGGGTTGGTGATTCCTCAATGGTGCGAAGAGTATTCTCCCGGTTGAGGGTCCCAATAGTGATGGGCACATCTTCGCCGAATACCGCACGGAGATCGTCCACGATGGTGAGAGTACGGACTTCCGCTCCGGTGTTGTTGCCGCCTCCGTAGCCTACGAGGAGAATGCTAGGAGGTCCTCTCACGTGCCCACCTTTCGAGAACATCGTCGAGAGGGCGCGACCATTGGGCCTATCGCGACCAAGGTCAAAGCACACCTCACGGCAACAAGCCTATCGGTGCCGCCAAGGGGCTCTGAACCCCGCCCTTGGATCGCCTCGCGGCTCACTTCCGGCAGATGAGAAGCAACGGCGTCGCCCCGCAACCTGACCGCCCTGAAACGCCGCGGCTCGATGTGGCAGCACAGGGGTCGGGGGTCGCCATGCGACGCGGCCCGTCCACGATCACCGGCTCATCGGCATCCGCAAGCCCCGGCCACGCGCCCCCTCGGCAGCCGACTAGCTTGGCCCCGGGCTGGTTGTCGACCTCTGGCTGGAGGAGGAGCGGTTCCGTGCGGGCAAGATGTGGGGAGCCACGACAGTCCGGCGCGCCCTCGGGCGCGGGCTGAACCCTGTGCCCTCGACGCCGCCCCCCTTCGACGGTCTTCCAGACACCGTCGCGCCGGCTGTTGAGATGGTGCGCTTCGATGCGAAGGCATCCCTTGCCTGAGCGAGGCTACATCGGGGGGATGCTCTCGTGAGCGACTCTACCGCGTACCCCGATGACGCTCTGGCCATCGTAGGCCTGGCCTGTCGCCTTCCGGGCGGCGTGAACACGCTGAGTGACCTGTGGTCGGCGCTGTCGGCGGGGCAGAGCCTCATCAGTGACGTTCCCCCTGACCGGTTCGACACAACCCGCTTCCTGGATCGGGACCTGGATCGCGCGGGAAAGAGCTTCACCTTCGCGGGCGGCTATATCGACGACCTGGGCGGGTTCGACGCGGACTATTTCGGCATCTCACCGCGTGAGGCGGCGTTGATGGACCCGCAGCAACGCCTCCTCCTGGAGCTGACCGCCGACGCGTTCGACGACGCTGCCATCGACCCCGCTTCAGTCGCGGGTACCGACACCGCGGTCTTCGTCGGTATGTCCGATATGGGTTATCTGGCGCTCCAGATGTATGCGCCCGACACGATTGCCTCCCACACCATGACCGGCGGGGCATTGTCGATCGCGTCCAACCGGCTGTCGTACGTCTTCGACCTTCGAGGGCCGAGCATGACCCTCGACACCGCCTGCTCGTCGGCGATGGTCGCGTTCCACCAGGCGTGCCAGACGATCCTCAGCGGACGGAGCTCCCTCGCAGTGGTCGGAGGAGTGCACGCTCTGCTCGGACCGCACCCGTTCATCGCCTTCGCCAAAGCCAAGATGTTGTCCCCCCTCGGGCGCTGCGCCACGTTCTCGGCCGACGCCGACGGCTACGTCCGGGCGGAAGGTGGCGGGGTGTTCCTCGTCAAGCGCCTGTCGGCGGCCTTGGCCGACGGGGACAGAGTGCACGCCGTGATCCTGGCCACGCACGTAAACTCCGACGGCCGGACGAGCGGGATGACGGTGCCGAGTGCCGACGTCCAGGAGGCCCTTCTCCGTGAGGTTTACGCGCGAGCCGGGCTTCGTGCCGACGACCTCTCCTACCTCGAGGCTCACGGCACGGGCACCCCGATCGGCGACCCCATCGAGTGCGAGGCGATCGGGCGGGCCCTGGGCCGCTACCGCTCGGTCGGCCATCTACTGCCGATCGGGTCGGTGAAGACAAACCTCGGCCACATGGAGCCGGCGTCCGGGATCGCGGGGATCCTCAAGGCCATCCTGGTGCTCGGTCATCGCCAGATCCCTCCGTCGCTGCACGGAGCGCCTCCAAACCCAGCGATCGACTTCTCGGCGCTGGGGTTGGCGCCGGTCAACGACACTCGAGGGATCGAGCCGGGCCGCGCGGTGGTCGGGGTGAACAGCTCGGGATTCGGTGGGACCAACGCCCACGCGGTGTTGGCAGAAGCACCCGTCGCGCCGGCGACGGCCCGTCCCATCGATGGCGAGCTGCCTCTCGTGATGTCGGCTCGCAGCGAACCCGCGCTGGCCGAGGCAGTCAATCGGCTGGCCCACCAGTTGGAGGGCTCGGCCGAAGAAGACTTCTACGACATCTGCTATACCGCCGCTCGCCGCGCCGGGCACGCCCACCGGGCCGTGGTGCTCGCCTCCACGCCCCGAGTCGCCGCGGAACGGCTTGCCGCCGTCGGTCGGCACGAGCCGGGCGGCGGCGAAGCGTGTGGGCCGGCGACGACGTTCGGGCGGGTCGTCTTCATGTTCTCGGGAAACGGCTCTCAGTGGCCCACCATGGGAGCCGACCTCCTCGACTCGGAGCCGGTGTTCCGTGCTGCGGTCGAGGAGGTCGACCGGCTCCTGCGTCCGCGATTGGCATGGTCAGTCCTGGGAGAGTTGACTGCGCCGCCCGAGACTTCACGGCTGCGCGACACCGCCGTCGGGCAACCAGCCTTGTTCGCCCTGCAGGCCGGGTTGGTGGCGATGCTGGCCGACTGTGGCATCCGTCCGGCGGCGGTGATGGGCCATAGCGTCGGTGAGGTCGCCGCCGCCTACGCCGCCGGCGCCCTCGACCTCGAGGCCGCGTGCCGTGTGATCGCGGCACGGGCGGGGGCCCAGGCCGGCACCGCCGGTCAGGGCCGGATGGCCGCCGTCGGCCTGAGCCGCTCCGACGCCGAACAGGCGATGAGGGGGCTGTCGTCCGGCCAACTCGAGATCGCGGCGGTGAACACCGACAGCGACGTGACGGTTTCCGGCGACACGGTGGCCCTGGCCGAGCTGCGGTCGCGCCTGGACGAAACCGTGTTCTTCCGCGAGCTCGACCTCGACCACGCCTTTCACGGTCGAGGCATGGACTGCATCGAAGGGCAATTGCGGACAGGCCTGTGCGGTCTCTGTCCGTCGGCGACGACCGTTCCCTTCGTGTCCACTGTCACCGGCGGCCCGATCGGCGACACCCCGCTCGACGCCGACTACTGGTGGGCCAACGTTCGCCGTCCCGTCCTCTTCGTGGCCGCGACTCGCTACCTGCACGACGAAGGGTTCGACGTCTTCGTCGAGATCGGCCCGCACCCCGTGCTCGCCGGCTACCTGCGCAGGATGCCGACGCCGAACACACCGACCACCGTCGTGCCGACGCTGAGGCGCCACGCCGACGGTCCCGTCGCCATCCGGACCGCTGCGGCTGCGGTGATGGCCGCAGGGGCACCCGTCGACGACCACCGCTACTTCCCTCAGCCGGGTCGCGTCGTCGACCTGCCCTCCTATCCGTGGCAGCGGCGCCACCACTGGCAGGGGACGCCCGGCCAGTGGGTCCGAAGCAGCGGCGACGGCACCATCGACCATCCGATGCTGGGCGAGCGCATGGGCATCCTGGAACCGGTGTGGCTCGGCACCATCGAGCCGGCGCTTCTGCCGTGGTTGGCCAGCCACAAGGTGGCCGGCACCGTTCTCATGCCCGCCGTCGGGTACGTCGAGATGGCTCTCGCCGCCGGACGGCGGGTGTTGAACGACGCGGTCGAGATCACCGACCTGGCCATACCTGCGCCGCTGCCCCTGCCATGGGGTGAAGGCATGGACGTGCGGATTCAGACGTCCATGTCCGCCGACGACGGCGTGATCCGCATCGCCAGCGCGACCGGCACGGAACGCGACTGGCGCCTGCACGCCCAGGGCCGGGTCAGGCGCCTGTTGGGCGAACCACCGCCGCCTGTCGACCTGACCGCCCTGCGGGCCGACACGACCAAGCATTGGGATGCCGATGGCTTCTACCGACTGCTCGAAGGGGTTGGCCTCGACTACGGGCCCTACTTCCAGGTCCTGCACGACGTCTACCTCGGCCCCGGCCAGGTGCTCGCTCGCTACCGGAGCAGCGTCGATCAGGACGGGTACGAGGTGCATCCCGCGATACTCGACGGAGCCCTCCACGCAGGGATGCCTCTCCTGGAGGGACGACCCTTCCTTCCTGGCGCGGTCGACCGGTTCCGGCTGTGGCGCCAACCTTTGGCCACGGGCTTCGTGTTCGTCCGCCAGCGGTCACGGACGCAGCGCGAGGCGTGCTGGGACATCCTCGTCGGCGACGAAGACGGAACCGTGGTCGCCGAGCTCAGCGGGTGCCGGATGCGACGGGCAGGTGTCGAGCAGGCCCCTCCGGCGCGGTACGTCACGGTGTTGCGGGCTGCGACGAGGCGAGACGAGCCCGCAGCCCCGAGCCCACTGCCCGGTCCCCGCGATCTCGTGGCCGCGGCCGGGGAGGCGATCGACGACCTGACGGCCCGATGGGATCAGCCTGCTTACGAGCGAGTGAAGGGCATGGCGAAGGAGGCCACCGCCCACATCGCCAGGGCCGCCCTGGACACCATGCTGCCCGGGCAGGAGGAGCTCACAACCGAAGACCTTCTGGCCGCCGGGATGCTGCCGAAGTACGTCCGGCTCTGGCAGCTGGTGGCGGCCCTGTGCGAACAGCACGGCCTGCTCGAACGGCGAGGTGCCGGACGGTGGCGGATGACAGCTCAGGACACCACTCCACCCCGAGAGTTCGCGCAGAGTTTGTTGCTCGACCTCCCGCAATACGGCGCGGAGGTGCTGGCGCGGGGACGCATGGCGGCAAACTGGGCCGACCTTCTCACGGGGCGTAGCGACCCGCTTGGTCTCCTGTTCGGCGACGGTGGGTCCGACACCATGGAACACCTCTACGACGCCTCTCCGATTGCCCGCGGCCAGAACGGGCTGGCCCTGTCTCTTCTTCGAGCGATGGTCGAGAAATGGCCCTCGGATCGCCCGTTGCGTGTGCTGGAAGTCGGCGCCGGCACCGGCGGGACGTCCGCGAAGCTCCTGCCGGTCCTGCCGCCGGAGCGGGCCCGCTACGTCTTCACCGACGCCTCCTCGGCCTTCTTCGTCCTTGCCGAGTCGAGGTTCAAGCGATACCCCTTCGTCGAGTACTGCTGCCTCGACATCGACACTGACCTGCAGGAACAGGGGTTCGGCGAGGGGACATTCGACGTTGTCGTCGCCTCGCACGTCCTGCACGTGGCGCAGGACCTCCGCCGCTCCTTGGGCCGGCTCGGGCGCCTGTTGGCTCCGAACGGGCTGATGCTGGCCAGTGAGTTCCACGACGCCGACATGCTCGTTGGCTCGGTGGGGTTCCTGGATCAGTTCTGGTCGTTCACCGACA
This sequence comes from uncultured Acidimicrobiia bacterium, assembly GCA_963827345.1. GTDB lineage: Bacteria > Actinomycetota > Acidimicrobiia > Acidimicrobiales > AC-14 > CAWGUU01. Next base: position 7,100 of record CAWHAN010000009.1, read on the forward strand.
GCGACCTCCGTCCCACGTCACCGCTGCTCTCGCGCGACCAGTGGTCCGCGCTGCTCGGCCAGTGCGGGTTCGACGAGGTCGTCCAGTGCGGCGTCGATGACGGCTCATCGGGTGCCGACTTCTCGGTGACCCTGGCCCGCTGGCCTCACCAGCCGATGATGCCGACGTTCCCTCCGCCGGCCCTACCGGGCTCATCGTGGACCGTCGCGGTGGAGGACCCCGGCGACGTCGACAGGGGCTATGCGGTGGCGGGCGCGATCTCGACGGCCGGCGGCGACGCACTCGTGGTGATCGCCGCAGACCACGAGGAGGACTGGCTGGCGGAGCGCCTGCGGGCCGGCGGGTCGATCGTGTTCGTCCTGGGCGGCGAGGACGAGGACGGCGCCGATGCGGTCGCCAGGGCTGTCCGGCGGTTCGGGGTGCTCCGCTCGTTCGCCACGGTGTGCCAGACGTTCCCACCGCGGCACGGGACGACGCTGTGGTTGGTGACGCGGCCCAGCGGCGCGCTGCCGGAACCGGAACTGCCGCTCGCTCCCGCCGACGCCGCAGTTTGGGGTGCGGCGCGAGTGCTGGCCAACGAACGCGCCGGTTACGTCATCAAGCGGATCTCCTGGGAGCGAAGCGACGACGTCCAAGGCGATGCCGACCGCTTGGCGTTTGAGCTCCTGTCCCCGTCGGACGAGGACGAGGTGGTGCTGACTAGGGGAGGAAGGTTCGTGCCCCGCCAGATCGAGCGACAGCGACCGCTGCGCCCGGTGTCACGGCACGAGCGTGGTTACGAGCTGGAGATCCGGCACCAAGGCCTGTCCTACGAACTGGCGTGGGTGGAGGCCTCACGTCCGACCCCTGCGCCCGACGAGCTCGTCATCGAGGTCGCGGCGGCGGCGTTGAACTACATGGACGTGATGATCGCCATCGGGAGCATGCCGCCCGAGGTGCAGGGAGCCGGTGCCGGCGGCGACCAGGTGCCGGGTCTCGAGTGCGCCGGGGTGGTCGCCGAGGTCGGAAGCGACGTCCGGGCGTTCCGGCCCGGCGATCGTGTGTGCGCGGTCGCAGCCCGGGCGTTCGCGTCACACGTCGTCACCAAAGCCGCAATGGCGGTGCGGGTACCGGACGACATGGACCTGGTCCATGCGACCACCCTCCCCGTGGCATTTCTCACCGTGCACTACAGCCTCGACCATCTCGCCCGATTGGCACCTGGAGAAACCGTCCTGGTCCATGGAGCCGCAGGCGGGGTGGGCCTTGCCGCCATCCAGCACGCCAAGGGCATCGGGGCGAGCGTCATCGCCACGGCAGGCACCCCAGCCAAGCGCACCCTCTTGTCGCTGCTCGGGGTCGAGCAGGTGCTTGACTCCCGCAGCCTGGCCTTCGCCGACCAGGTCAGGGCGCTCACCGGCTCCGGCGTCGACGTCGTGCTGAACTCCCTCAGCGGGGAGGCGATCCCGAGGGGCCTGGAGCTGCTTCGGCCCTACGGAAGGTTTGTGGAGCTGGGCAAGCGCGACATCTACGCCAACAGCCGGGTGGCGCTTCGGGCGTTCCGCGACAACATCAGCCTGTTCTGCGTCGACGTCTCCCAGCTGGCTACCGTCCAACCGGCGCTGGCCCGATCTCAGGTCCAGGAGATCGCCCGTCGTGTCGCGGCGGGCCAGTACCGGCCGCTGTTGCACCGGGCCTACCCGGCCGGGCGGGTCGCCGAGGCCTTCCGGTTGATGCAGCACTCCCGCCACATTGGCAAGCTGGTGATTACTTTCGACCACGACGACCCCGTCGCGGTCGAGTGCAGCCCGACGCCGATCCGGCTCGACCGCCAGAGCACGTACCTGGTCACGGGAGGGCTGAGTGGTCTCGGCGCGGCAGTGGCGCGGGGTCTCGGTCGCTGGGGCGCCCGCCATATCGCCCTGGTCGGGCGCCGCGGCCTGGCGTCACCCGAGGCACCGGACCTGATCGACGACCTTGCCCGCCAAGGCGTCGACGTCAGCGCATTCGCGGCCGATGCCGCCGACCCGGTGGCGATGGCGGCGGTGATCGCGGCCGTGGACGGTGCCGGTCATCCGCTACGGGGCGTGATCCACGCCGCCATGCAGCTCGACGACGGCCAGGTGCCCGAGCTCGGCGACGAGCGCTTCCGGGCCGTGCTGGCACCGAAGATGCAGGGCGGCATGGTCCTGGACGCCCTCACCCGCGATCGCCCCCTCGACTTCTTCGTCGCCTTCTCGTCGATGACGGCACTGGTGGGCACCCTCAACCAGGCCAACTACTCCGCCGGGAACCTGTTCCTCGAGGCGCTCATGCGAGCCCGGCACCATGCCGGCCGACCGGCGCTGGCAGCCGCCTGGGCGGGCATCAGCGACATCGGCTACGTCGCCCGGCAGGGCCTCAGGGATTCGCTGACCGGCCTGGGCCTGCTGTTCCTCACGCCCGAGCAGGCGTTGGATGCCCTCGGCGAGCTGTTGGGCCTGCCGGACACCGTGGTGGGGGTCGGTGGCATGGACTGGGGTCGACTCAGCGCCATGTTGCCCCTGGTGAAGTCGCCGCGACTCGCTGACCTGCTGCCGCCTCTCATCGAGGGCACCGAGTACCGGCTGGACGAGTTCGCGAGGATCCTGTCCGAGTCCGCGCCCGACGACGCCCGGCGGCTCGTACGGGAGACGCTGGTGAAGATCGTCGCCGGAATCCTCCGGTCCTCTCCCGATCGGGTCAACCGCTCCCGACCACTCGCCGCCATGGGCATGGACTCGCTGATGACCGTCGAGCTCCTCGCCACCACGGCGGAGCAGTTCCAGTGCGACATCCCGCTCGCCGAGCTCGTCAACAGCGCCCTGACCATCGACGCAGTCGCCGAGCTCATCCTCATCAGGCTCGATGTCCAGTCCGGCCCGTCCATCCCGGATGCGATGATCGTGACGGCTCGGGATCTCGACTCGATCCCCGCCGGCGAACGCTGAGGACCTCTGCGCCGACCGACCTCACCCCTCGCATGACGATCGCGATCACCGGCGCCACCGGATTCCTCGGTTTACGGGTGTTGCCGTTGCTCATGGAGCGCGGCTGTCCGATCGTGGTCCTGGCCAATGCCGGCACGGCGCCGGCGCGGGACCGGATCGAACGGCACTTTCGTGCCGTCGGGGAACCGACCGACAGGGTGCGCGACCTGAGCGTGCTGCCCATCGCCCTCACGAGGCCGCTGCTCGGACTGCCGCAAGACCGGTTCAAGGCGCTGGCATCGCAGCTCACCGAGATCTGGAACTGCGCAGGTTCGATCGACCTCTTCGGACCGGCCGAGAGGGTGCGGCCGGTCAACGTGGGCGGCACCTATTCGGTGCTGGGCCTTGCGTCCGCGGGAACGCCGAGGGTTTTTCATGTCAGCACCGCCTTCGTGGCCGGCGGAAGGACAGTCGGGCTCATACGTGAGGACGACCTCGACGGGTCGTACGGGTTCGAGAGCGCGTATGAGCGGTCCAAGTTCGACGGAGAGCAGGCCGTCCGGGAGTGGTCGCGGCGAACCGGGCGGCCGGCGGTGATCTTCCGACCGAGCGTGCTCGTCACCGACCGGGCGCCGGCACTGGGTGGCGCCACCCATCCGCTGCTGGTCGCCTTCCGTCTGTCCGATCGGGTCGAGCCCTTGCTCGCGGCCCAGCTGGCAGCCGGCATGCGCCTCCGGCTGCGACTCGCCGCCGACCCCGGCGCCCACCTCAATCTCATACCCGTGGAGCTCGCCGCACGATTGATGGTCGAGCTGGCCGACCGGGGCCAGTCGGATGGGGTGTCCACCGTCCACATCACCTATCCGCACGAGGTGAGCGTGGCGACGCTGCTCTCCCTCTTCGAGCGCCGGTACCCGATCGATCTCGAGATCGTGCCCGAGTCCCCGCGCGATCCCACCATGCTGGAATCGCTGGTGGTCGAGCAGATGCGCGGCTTCGCCCCGACGTTGTTCCATCACCGCTATTTCGACCGGGCCGCGCTACGGGCTAACGGCCTCGACCCGTCGGATGCTCCACCGCTCGACGTGCGCTACCTGCTAAACGGCACAGGAGGCAGCGCCCGCCAAGACTGATCTGCTCGCCAGCCATCCGGGACGTGTTCGGGGGCTCCCCTTCGTGGAAGCTCATTGGCCGAGGCCGACGAGCTCGGATCGGACAAGGCGGACAGGTAGATCTCGACGAAATCCGCCGCCGCCGCGGGGCTCCACAACCGGCGGTGGTAGCGGAACGACAGGTGGAGGTGCCCCTTGGCCGTCACCGCGCCCATCGAGAGCCCGAGGGGCATTCGGTTCTGGGGCGAGAACCGCATCTCCACAGTCTCGCCCGCGGCGGTTCCGAACTCCGGCACGTCGGTCAGGCTGCCGAGATTCGACAGCATGGCGGTGTCGACCAGGCGGTCGCCGATGAGCGGGAGCATGGCCACGATGGCCCGCTTCGCCCACAGCGGCAACAGCCACGAGCGTCCGAGCACCGCCAGCAGCGCGGTACCGATGCCCGAGCGCTTCTTCCGGCGGGTCTGAGCGGTGACCGCGTCCAGCACGGCGGCGGCGTTCCGGCGGATGCGCCGACCGGTCGACACCCGTGCCGACAGGGTGAAGTTCCCCGCGACGTCCTGGCGCCAGTGCAGGGGACGCAGGTTGACGGGCACGACGACGCAGACGCGTCGGCACCGGGCGCCGTGCTCCGCGTTCCACCTACCGATGGACAGGTGGAGGGCGGCGAGCAGCACGTCGTTCACGGTGCCCCTGCGGTCACCGTCCACAAGGGTCCCCGTCATCGCCGGAGACAGGGAGGCCTGACAGAACCCGTACCCGGCCTGCTCGGTGCCGCCGCTGGGGGCCAGGCGAGCCGGGGGCGCGAGCAGGTCCCGGAACCCCGTCGCCAGCGCCAGCCAGCGGCGGGCCCGCCGGGGGGCTTCGGGGCCAGCCAGCCGTGCCGGCAACTCGCGAGCCTCGTCGAACCCGACCGCAGGAAGAGGGTCAGGCCGTCCGGCGTAGACCCGGGCCACGGACTGCAACACCCGTAGGGCGCCGAAGCCATCCATGGCGACGTGGCTCACGTTCATCATGAGGACGTCGCCGTCGGGATGGCGGGCCAGCAGGATTCGGAGCGGTGGTGGCTCGGCGAGGGACACCGCCACGCTCTGCAGCTCGGCGCGGGCGACCGACAGGGCCGAGTCGTCTGGGCAGTCGACGACCCGAACGGGATCGACGTCAGTGGCGCGGTGGATGGCCCAGGTTTCCCGGTGCGCTTTCCGGCGGGACGGTACCCTGCATGCCCTTGCCATGGGGTGGGTCACGATGGCCTGTTCGAGGGCGGCCTGCAGGCGGCTTTCGTCAAGAACGCCGCGCACCCGGACCTCGAGCTGGATGCTCCACGGAGCGTCCTCGTTGTCGAGCAGGTAAAACGCCTCGTCGAGCAAGCTGAACGGCACCATGACGACTGCGGGAGTCACGTCGGGCACGGATCGGCCGTCGTCGTTGGCGACCGGGGCGACATTCCCGGGTAGCCGACTCAATCTGAGTCGACGGCGCGCGAAAAGGCACGCAGCGACGCGATAAGCGTCACGAGCAGGAGGCTGGTTCCCACCGCGACGGCCTGTATGACGGGTCGTGCGGAGAACGGGCCGATGGTCAGCGCCCGGCTGGCGTCGATCATGTAGGTGAAGGGGTTCCAGCGGGAGAGGGTCGGGACCCAGCCCGGTAGGAGCGAGCTGGGAAAGAACTGCGTCGAGACGAACATCAGGGGGAGGCACAACGGCGAAACCGCCAGCGGGGCCTGGGCGTTCCGCGTCTCGAGCCCGACGACGAAGTAAAGACCACCGTACGCCGCGGCCCAGAGCGCCAGCAGGCCGAACAGCGCCACGACGCCGAAGAACCCCTCCCTGAGCTCCGTACCGAGCAAGACCCCCACGACCAGCGTCAGAGCGCCCGCGGGGAGAACCCGGACCACGTCGAAGATCAGGCGGCTGGCCAGCAACGCCTCAGGTCGGGTGTCGAGGAGGCGGAGTCGGTCGATGAACCCGGACTGGATGTCGATCACCAGGCTGGTGGCGGCGTACCCCACGCCCGTCATGGCGGTCAGCATGACGATGGCGGGCGTCATCCACTCCGCGTAGTTGTCCGTCGGGAAGCCCGGCAGCTCTGTCGCGCGAGACAGGGTCTCGGCCACCAGCACCAGGACCGACAACGGGATGACGACAGGGATGGCCAAGGCGAGCAACACGTTGCGCGTGCCTCCCGGAGGTTGCGCGCCAGGAGCAGCCGGAACTGGGCGAGCGGACTCATTCCCTACCACCGGGTGGAAGGCCCTGGCCCCGCCGGATGGCGGCGGTGGAACCGGTGTCGCCAGAATGGGCCGAAGACTCGATTTCGCTGCCGGTCAGGTTCACGAATACCTCTTCGAGGCTTGGCGCGCTGACGCGGAGTTGGTCGATCCTGACCTCCGCCCCGAGGCGGGAGACCATGGCGACGGCGGCCTCACCTCCCTCCACTCGCAGCTCGAGCCATCCGTCCTCACGCTGGCTGGGCAGGCATTCCTTGGCCACTTGCCGCACCCGCGCTACCCGGGCGGGGTCGACGCGAATATGGATCGTCGTGGCCGGGGCAAAGCGGACTTTCAGATCTTGGGGTGTACCTATGGCGACGATTCGTTCTTCGTGAACGATAGCGACCCGAGCCGAGATCTCCTCGGCCTCGGCGAGGTTCTGGGTCGTGAGGAAGACGGTGGACCCTTGATCCCGGAGCTGGCGGACGAGATCCCACACCGCTCGCCGTCCCTGCGGGTCGAGTCCGGTCGTCGGCTCGTCGAGGAACAGCACTTCGGGCACGCGCGCCATGGCCATCGCGACGTCGAGGCGGCGACGCATGCCGCCGGAGTACCTGGCGGCGATTCGATCGGCGGCGGCCCCTAGGCCGAAAGAGTCGAGGAGCTCATCCGCCTTCAGACGGGACGAGCCCTTGCCCAGGCCGACGAGGCGAGCGGCGAGGACCAGATGCTCCCGTCCTGTCATCAGGTCGTCGAGGGCGGCCTCCTGGAGGGCTCCGCCGACGACCTGCCGCACCTCTCTGGGGTGAGTGCAGACGTCGAACCCGGCGACCAGCGCCCGTCCGGCTGTCGGCCGCAGCAGAGTGGTCAGTATGCGGACGATCGTGGACTTCCCCGCCCCGTTGCGGCCGAGGAGCCCGAAGATCTCACCTTGCTCGACGCCGAAGCTCACCCCGGCAAGCGCCTGTACCCCTGCCTTCTCGTACCGCTTCTCGAGATCGCTTACCTCGACGGCGAGTTGGCTGCTCACGATCCGTACCTTGCCACTCGATGGATGCGCTGCGCCCATCGAGCGAGCATCGCCATTGAGATCCCCGTGAGGTCCGCAACTCCTGCCGCCGGCTTGACATTTCCGGCTCATGATGATCTGCTCTTGCGCGCCGGCGGTGCTTACCGCCCGCTCGATCCAGTCGTGGGGGAGGGCAACTCTTCCATAGCTCCTACTGACGACATCATGCGGTCTCCGATCCATGCGCTGCTGGGGATGTCAACACCTGACGCAAACGCGTTCAAGCCGAATCCAGGCTCCAGCCAGCGAACACACAGGAGACACCATGTGGCAGTCAGTTCAACGGCACAAGATCGCGGTCATGGGAGCCGCTCTTGTGCTCACCGTCGCCGCATTTCTCGCGATAACGGGCCCAGGGAGCACCTCCAAGGCCGCCATTGGCGATTTGACCTGCGTTGGCGGCAGCGGCACGGTGTCCTTCACTCCCGGCGTGAAATTCGCCACCCAGACTCACCAGGTCGGAGTCACCGGCAACTTGGGTAGCTGTGTATCGCTCTCACTTCCGGCGATCACCGGCGGAACGTTCGTCGTCAACGGAACCGGCAGTGGCAACTGCGCCAGTGGCGGGTCAGCCTCGGCTGTCGGCACGGTGACGTGGAGCAATTCCACACAATCCACTTTTACCGCATCTCTGGCGCTCGGAATCGTGCTCGGCATCCCCACCATGCGAGGCGAAAGCCACGCCACCGGCGGGCCGTTCACCGGCGACCTGGGAATCACTCTCCCGCTGGCCGCAGGCTTCAATCCTGCCAACTGCGCAACGACCGGGGTGACCACGGCGACGTTTGGCAACGCGACCACCGTGGGGTTGTAAAGCAAGATGTGAGCCGTCCCGACTGACGCAGCCGGATACGAAACGTGTCTCGTGGTCATCCGAAAACGAGCGGGGCCGCACCGCTCGCTTTCGGACGTACCCGACGCGGCGTCAGGCAGAAATGACGGCCGACATCCTCGACTGAAACTACGGACATAAGGGGTTTCCAGGATGATCGCGTCGGAGTAAAGTGCTGGCCACAGGCAGGCTGGGGCACGGAATGGAGGATTCTCATGGCGCGTGTCGTCCGGACCGTCGGTCTTGCATCGTTGCTGATCCTTGCCTTGTCGCCTCCGCAACCGGCCTCTGCCGAACTTGTCGACCTGACCTGTCCTTTCACGGCCACGATTCATTTCACGCCGGGATTGATGCTGCTCTCCCCCCAACCCGTGCAGATATCGGGCTCGGTCGCCGCAGGCACGTCGATGGGATCCACGACCCCATGCTTCTCGCTGACGGGCGTTCCCTACACCGGCGCGAGCGGCCCCGTGAGCGGTAGCGGGAACCTGGCGTGTGTAACCCCCGGTCTCTCGGCCACAGTCAATGGAACGTTGCCAGTGACGTGGAACAACGGTGACACGTCAACCGTCACGTGGAGCGCGACCGTGAGCGGGGCCGTGCCGACGGTATCGGCGCAGATCACGAGCGGTCAGCTCTCAGGGGCCAAATAGTTGTCGTACCCGTTCCCACCGGCCTCACTGGCAACTGTCTGATTCCGCTCACCAGCATCTCCTTCACGGGCCTCCTGGCGTTCGTCCGCCTCTAGGACGCCGCGGCGTGGGGGGCCTACGGGACGAGGTTGCCTTCGATGACCTGTTGGGCGGCCACGGCCATCTTGGCCCGTTGGCGCATGGCCGACTGCTGGATGAACGAGAAGGCGTCGGCCTCCGACATCGAGTGACGGTCCATGAGGATTCCCTTGGCCCGGTCGACGAGGCGGCGGGTGGCCAGGGACTCCTCCAGGCCGTGGACCTCCTCCTCGAGGGCCTTGACCTCGCGGAACCGGGCCAGCGCCACCTCGATGGCGGGAACCAGGTCGCTCCTCTGGAACGGCTTCACCAGGTAGCCGATGGCGCCGGCCGTGGTGGCCTGCTCCACCAGGTCGCGCTGGCTGAATGCGGTGAGGATCAGCACCGCCGCCCACCGGGCGGCGACGATCTCCTTGGCTGCGGCGATGCCGTCCATGCCGGGCATCTTGATGTCGAGGATCGCCAGGTCGGGGCTCAGGTCGCGGACCAGGGCCACGGCGTCGTCGCCTCGACCGACGGCGCCAACGACTTCGTAGCCCTCCTCCTCGAGAGTCTCCTGGAGGTCGAGCCGGATGATTGCTTCGTCGTCGGCGATGACGATGCGGACGGGCGCCACGATCAGTCGAGCTCCCGGGCGAGCCTGTCGAGCAGCTCGTCCTGGGAACGCTCCAGCTCCTTGATCTCGGCGTCGAGCTCGGACCGGTGCCGGGCCATGGCGTCGGCGTGACGTTGGGCCTCGCGGCTCTCCTGCTCGGCCAGCGGCGTCTCGGACACAAGCGCTCGCATGCGGGCCTCCTCGGCGGACTCGTTGAGGAAGGCGAGCTGCTCGTCGGCGACCTGGCGCTCGCCGCGCAACCGCTTCAACCGATCGGACGACTCCGACAGCCGTCTCTCGACCAACCACTTGGACATTGGTGGTCAGGGGCGCGTCGCTCGCAGAGCGAGCCCGTTTCCCCATCCCCCTTTCAATCCGTGCGTGCGGTTTTCCCGCACACGGCTTACCGATGGTCGTCTGGACATGGTTACGCCGCCTTCGGGTAGCGGATGGTGCCGAGCAGCTTGTGCAGGCCCTGGTCGTGGAACCAGGCGGGCGTCCAACGGTCCGCCTGACCAGCTCGCAGGTTGCGGCCCCGCTTCTTGATGAGCAAGCGCTTCAGCCGCCACGCCACGTGCCGGTCGATGGAGACGAACTTGTTGGTTGCGTTGCCGGTGCGGAAGTAGTTGCCCCATCCCCGCAGGAACAGGTTGAGGTCGTAGATCACGTCCTCCAACTCCAAGCCGACCCGGTTCCGGCCGGTGAGGGCCTTGACCCGAAGGCGTGCCCGCTTCATCGAGCGCGGCGACGGCCAGCGGTGCAGGTAGTAGCGGATGATTCCCCGCTGCTCCCACAGCCGGCCCGACATGCGGGCGTGAAGATGACAGCCCAGGAAATCGAAGCCCTCCTTGCCCTCCCGGAGGTCGACCACTCGGGTCTTGTCCGGGTGCAGGCTCAGACCGAGATCACCCAGCAGGGCCGCCGCCCTGGCCTGGGCCGCCTCGGCCTGGCTGCGGGTCGTGCACAGCACCACGAAGTCGTCCGCGTAGCGGACCAGCTCCCCGGTGCCGGACTCGGCCCAGGACCGGTCGAAGGCGTGCAGGTAGATGTTGGCCAGCAGCGGGGAGATGACCCCGCCCTGGGGCGTGCCCGTGACCGTCTCGGACCGCACCCCCTCGACCAGCACCCCCGCACGCAGCCATTGGCGAAGCAGCTTGAGCACCCGCCGGTCCGAGACGCGCTCGCCGACCAGCGAGAGAAGCCTCTCGTGGTCGATCTGCCCGAAGAAGTCGCGGATGTCGGCCTCGAAAACGAACTGCCGTCCTCGGGGGAACGCCACCCGGATGGCTTCCAGGGCGTCGGTGGCCGAGCGCTTGGGTCGGAAACCGAAGCTTTGTGGCAGGAAGTCGGCCTCGAAGATGGGTTCGAGGACGATCTTGGCTGCCTGCTGGCACACCCGGTCGCGCACGGTGGGGATGCCCAGCGGCCGCTTTCGACCATCAGGCTTTGGTATCTCCACCCGGCGCACGGGCGACGGGCGGTAGGTGCCTGCACGGAGGTCAGCGGCCAGCTCGTCGAGCATGATCTGAACGCCGTATTCCTCCACCGCCTCCAGGGTCAGGCGATCGACCCCGGCGGCGCCACGATTTGCTCGGACCCGTCTCCACGCCTCCCACAGGACGTCAGGCCTGTGGATTCGGTCGAACAGGGCGTGGAAGCGGCGACCCGGAGACTGCTTGGCCGCAGCCCATAGCCGGTTCTGGAGTTTTCGCACGTTGTCGGTGGGCGCCTGCCCACCGGGGTGGTTGGGCCGGGCGGTCCCGGCCATGCCCTGGCGCTTACCTCCATCTCCGACGTGACCAAAGTCGGGGCCCTTCCCGCCCGCCATCACGGCGACGGCCGGTACTACGACCCCGTCGGACTCCCGCTGCGCTCCGCTCGATTTCACCACTGGCTTATACGGGCGGTCTTTGCTGACGAGGCTGCGCAGACGGGTCTCTCCCCTTCCGAACCTGACCCTGCGTACGTGCCGCTCCCCTTACCCCGAGGGGACCCGACCAGGGGCATCTCCGGAACGCCAGTCGGTCGGATGCTGCCTTCGCCGTGACATGAGCGGCTCGGCTCCCCCGTTGTAAATCTGACGAGGCTGCAGGACTCACGCCTGGTGGCGCTACGGCCCGCACGCTTGCTCCCTCCATAGAGGCTTTCGACGCCCCGCTCAGCCAGTCGCCTCTCGGCGACGGACCGGGGCCTGCTACCGGGCTCTCCGGCGATTACCCGGACGGGACTCACACCCGCTGGTCTGGTCCAGCTTCGAGGACGCACCACGGGCGGATTCTACGCGTGGCGGTGCCGGCGCCGACGTGATGACCTGGGAACTTCCGGGTCGCGGTCGTGCGTCAAAGGGACGACGTTGTCGAAGGAGGACGTGATGGAACGGTTGCAGGTGGGACGGCTACGGGCCGGACGGTCGCTGGCCGGACGGTTGCGGGGAGCGAAGCGCTGGCAGGTCGTGGCCGCGGGGATCGCCGCCCTGGTCGTCGCCGGCGTCCTGGTGGCGGCGTTCGGCGACGACACCTCCGGGGACGCCACCCTGGCCATCACCGAACCGGCGCGGGACTCGGTTGCGGCGTCGTCGCCGGCCCAGGCACCCCTCGCCCTCGACAAGGGCTCCTCCGCCGGTGGCGGCGGCGGCTTTGCCGGCATCGCCCCAGACGAGGCCACCCAGAGGCAGATCGAGATCGGTCCCGTCCCGCCCACCTCGGTACCGGGCGCGGTGGTCCCCGGCCAGCTCAAGATCGTCAGGACCGGTGAGCTGCGGGTCGACGTCGGCAAGAACGGGTTCGCCGCCGCCTTCGACAGGGTCGCCTCCATCGCCGCCGCCCACGGCGGGTTCGTCGCCAGCTCGTCGACGTCCACCGTCGAGAAGGCCCGCGCCGGCGAGCTGACCGTGCGGGTGCCGGCCGACAAGTTCGACGCCGCCCGGCGCGACCTCGGGGCGCTCGGCAAGGTCGAGTCCCAGTCGCTGCGGGGCGAGGACGTCAGCGCCCAGCTGGTCGACTACGGCGCCCGCCTGAAGAGCCTCACCGCCCAGGAGGAGGCCCTGCGGGGGCTGCTGGGCAAGGCCACCGCGGTCGGTGAAGTGCTGCAGGTGCAGAACTCGCTGTTCGAGGTCCGCCAGCAGATCGAGCAGCTCGAAGCCCAGAAGGCCAACCTCGAGCAGGCCGCCTCGCTGGCCACCCTGCAGGTGTCGCTGTTCGAGCCCGGCGCCGCCTTCCGGCCGCAGCCGACCGAGCCGGAGAAGGGGCTGGCCGGAGCCTTCGGTCGGGCCGTCGACGCCGCCGAGTCGGTGGTGGCCGGGATGATCGTCGTCCTCGGCTGGCTGACGCCGCTGGCAGTGATCGCGCTGCTCGCGTGGGGCATCAGCCGCCTGTTCCGCAACAGGTCCCGCAAGGGCAAGGCCGGGCCCACAGCCACCGAGGCTCCTGCCACGCCCTGACCCCGATTGGAGATGCCAATGAATGTGGCGGGCCGGGGCGTCCCTACAATCCCGGGGATGCCGCCCCTCGACCACCGCGCCTGGGGCGTCCAGGACGGCTACCACGACGTCGGCGGCGCCTGGCACGAGACGTCCCCGTCGACGGTGGCGGCTGCGCTCGAGGCCATGGGCGCCGGGCCGACCAGTCCACGCCCGACGCCGGCGGGTCGACCGTGTTCGTCACGCCGGGGTCGTCACCGGCGCTCGACGGGCCGGCGATGCTGACGACCGAGGACGGGGCGGTGCTGTGGGTGGAGGGCGAGCTGCCGCCCGACCTGCCCCTCGGCTACCACACCCTCACCCGCCTCGACGACGGCTCGCCGGTGTCGATCGTCGTCAGCCCCGGGCGCTGTCCACTGCCCCGGGCCCCGATGTGGGGGTGGGCGGTCCAGCTGTACGCCGCCCGGTCGCGGGAGAGCTGGGGCGTGGGCGACCTGGCCGACCTGGCCACGCTCGGGCGCTGGTCACGATCGGAGATGGGCGCCGGCCTGGTCATGGTCAACCCGCTCCACGCCGCCCACCCCGGCTCGCCGCAGCAGCCGAGCCCCTACTACCCGAGCAGCCGCCTGTTCCGCAGCCCGCTCTACCTGCGCATCGAGGACGTGCCCGGCGCCGCCGCCGTCCTCGGTCCCCGGCTCGAGGAGCTGGCCGCCGCCGGGCGGGCGTTGAACGACGACCGCCGCATCGACCGTGACGCCGTCTGGCGGCTGAAGCACGAGGCCCTGTCCACCCTCTGGGACTCAGTCGCCGACAACTTCGCCTTCGACAAGTGGCGGGACGACGCCGGCGAGGCGTTGCAGTCCTACGCCACGTTCTGCGTGCTGGCCGAGCAGTTCGGGCGCAACTGGCGGGAGTGGCCCGACAAGTACCGGCACCCCGGCAACCCCGAGGTCCTTCGATTCGGCAAGATCCAGCGCCGGCGGGTGCGCTTCCACCAGTGGGTGCAGTGGCTCGTCGACCGCCAGCTGGCGACGGCGTCCTCGGCGGTCCCCGTCATGCACGACATGGCCCTCGGCGTCGACCCGGCCGGCGCCGACGCGTGGATGTGGCAGGACGTGTTCGCCCTGGGGATGTCAGTGGGAGCGCCACCCGACGAGTTCAACACCCGCGGTCAGGACTGGGGCGTCCCGCCCTTCAACCCGTGGGCGCTGCGGGCAGTGGGGTACCGGCCGTTCGTCGAGACGATCCGGGCCGCCCTCTGCCACGCCGGCGGCCTGCGCCTCGACCACGTGATGGGGCTCTTCCGGCAGTGGTGGGTGCCGGCGGGCGGCTCGTCCGCCGGCGGTGTGTACGTCCGGTACCCGGCCAGCGACCTGCTCGACATCGTCGCCCTGGAGTGCCAGCGAGCCGGCGCCTACGCCGTCGGCGAGGATCTCGGCACCGTGGAGGACGAGGTGCGGGCCGAGCTGCGGGACCGCGGCGTGCTGTCCTACAAGGTCCTGTGGTTCGAGGACCGCCCGCCGTCGGAGTACCCGGTGCAGGCGCTGGCCTCGGTGAGCACCCACGACCTGCCCACGGTGGCGGGCATGTGGACCGGCTCCGACCTCGACGACCAGCGCAAGCTCGGGATGGAACCGGCCGAGGAGCCCACGGAGGCGATCAGGTCCCGGCTGCGGACAATGCTCGGCGTCGACCACGACGCCTCGCCGGACGAGGTGGTGGCCGGCACCTACTCGTGCCTGGGGCAGGCGCCGTCCCTGCTGCTGACCGCCGCCCTGGAGGACGCCCTGGCCGTGCCGGAGCGGCCGAACATGCCCGGCACGTTGGACGAGTGGCCCAACTGGTCGATCGCCCTGCCGGCGCCCCTGGAGGACCTGATGGCCGACCCGCGGGCCCACGCCATCGCCGAAGGCTTGAGCCGCCGGGCGACTCCCGCGGAGTCGCCAGTGGTGGCCGTGGCGCCGGCGGCTGACACAACGGGGACGGCTGGCACAACAGGGACTGCCGGCCCGTGATCGAGGGCCTGCGGCTGTGGCTGGCCGGTACCAACGCCTGGATCGTCGCCCCCGACGGTCCCGGCGGCGAGTGCGTGCTGATCGACGCCCCTCCCGACCCGACCGCGATCCTCTACCGGCTCCGGGAGCGGGAGCTGCGACTGGTGGCGGTGCTGACGACCCACGGCCACGTCGACCACATCGGCGGCATCGGCGAGGTGGTGGCCAGGGCCGCCCGGCCGGGCCGGAGGACGTCGCCGTCCACATCCACCCCGCCGACCGCCACATGCTGCTCGACCCGGTGGGCACCGGCGGCACCCTGGCCCGCATGCTGGACATGGAGGACCTGCGCATCCCTCCCCCCGAGGTGATCTACGACCTCGACGACGGCCAGAAGGTCTCCGGCGCGGGCATGACCTTCACCGCCCTGCACACCCCCGGCCACACCAAGGGGTCGACCTGCTTCATGCTCGAGCTGGCCGGCGAGGCGCCGATGCTGTTCAGCGGCGACCACCTCTTCGCCGGCTCGATCGGCCGCACCGACATGCCGGGCGGGTCGTTCGAGGAGCTCATGGACTCGATGGCGGCCAAGGTCCTCCCCCTGGCCGACGAGGTGGTGGTGCTTCCGGGCCACGGCGACACGACCACCGTCGGCCACGAGCGTCACACCAACCCCTTCCTCCTGCGCCAGTTCGGGGCCCCCGCCGACTGAACCACTCGAACCGGTGACGCGAAACGGCGCCAGGAACCGCTGAGTGTCACCAGTTCGGTGAGGTCGGCCGCGCCCAGCGAACCGGTGACGCAGAACGGCGACAGTCGCCGCTGAGTGTCACCAGTACGAGGGGGGGGTCGGCCGCTCTCAGCCAACCGGTGACGCAGAACGGCGACAGTCGCCGCTGAGTGTCACCAGTACGAGGGGGGGTCACGGGTGGAGGTCGCCGTCGGCCAGGACGTCGCCGGTGCCGGGGAAGGTGGGTGCCATCACGTCGAGGCCGGCGCCGCCGAGGCGATCCTCGACGACCGCCCGGACCCCGGGCGCGAGTGGCCACTCGGGCGAGTCGGGCACCGGCAGCTCGAGCATCTCGGCGGCCAGGACCAGCAGGTGGTCGTAATGGATCTGCTCCGAGCGCCAGGCCGGCTCCTTGCCCGGCCACGCCGGTGCGGCCCGGTAGGCGTCGAGCCGTCGGCGGCGCATGCGCAGCTCGGCGGCGAGGCGCCGGATCCTGAGCGGGGCGGTCACGCAGTCGTCGCCCGGTCGCTCAGGGCTCGGGGGGCGCAGTCGTCGGCGGCTCGGTGGTCGGGGGCGCGGTGGAGGGTGGCGACGTGGACGGCGTCGTCGTGGGGGCGGCGGTTGTCGCCGGCCTGGCGGTGGTCGACGGCCTGGCGGTGGTCGTCGGCGCCTCGGTGGTCGTCGGACGGCCCGTTGTGGAGGGGGCCTCCTCCTCGGACGTCGTCGTCACCGAGCGGGGGACGACGAGCGTCACCTTGGAGCCCTTGGCGACGACCGCGCCGGCGGTGGGGCGCTGCTCGAGGATCTGGTCGGGCGATGCCGGGACGGTCTTCGACGACGACATCGGGCTTCAGCCCGACCTTGTCGAGCTCGCTGGTGGCGTCGACGACGCTGAGCCCGACGACCGAGGGCACCGTCGCGGTGCCGCCGCTGCCGCCGTCCCTCGTGCACAGGACCAGCAGGAACGCACCGACGACCACGGCGAGGCTGCCGAGCAGGATGGCCCGCCGGCGGCGATAGACGGAGTCCGCCGTGGCCGATCGCCGCGCCGGACCGGCGGCGGGAGGACGGGTCGGCGGCGGGAGGATCGAGGTGGCAGACGCGATCTGGGTGGGGTCCCCGCCCCCCGCCGGCGCGTCGACCAGGGTGGCCTCGGAAACAGCGGCGGCCGGGGCCGGCACCGGGTCCTCGCCGATCGCCAGCAGCTCGGCCCGGAACTCGGTGGCCGAGCTCGGGCGTTGGTCGGGGTCCTTGCTGAGCGCCTTGGCGACGAGCGCGTCGAGCGCAGGCGAGACCGCCGGGTTGAGGCTCGACGGCGCCGGCGGTATCTCGTGCAGCTGCTTGTAGGCGACCGCCACCGGCGTCTCGCCCTTGAACGGCGCCGTCCCCGTCAGCATCTCGTAGAGGACCAAGCCGAGCGAGTAGATGTCGCTGCGGGCGTCGACGGGGCGGCCCTGGGCCTGCTCGGGCGACAGGTAGGTGGCCGTGCCCATGACCGCCCCTGGCATGGTCAACCCGTCCTGGGCCCCGTCGGCGGCGCGGGCGATGCCGAAGTCGGCGACCTTGACGGTGCCAGTGGCCGCCGCGATCAGCACGTTGGCGGGCTTGACGTCGCGGTGGATGTTCCCCTTGGCGTGCGCAGCGGCCAGGCCGGCGGCGATGGCGGCGGCGATGTCGATGGCCCGCTCCTGGTCCATGGGGCCGTCGCCGCGGATGATGTCGCGCAGCGTCGGACCGTCGACGTACTCCATGACGATGAAGTACTGCCCGTCGTCCTCGCCGAAGTCGTGGACGCCGACGATGTTGTGGTGGTTGAGGCCGGCGGCGGCCTTGGCCTCCCGGCGGAAGCGCTCGACGAACGAGGCGTCGCTCGCCCGCTCGGGGATGAGCACCTTGATGGCCACCGTCCGGTCGAGCAGCTCGTCGTGGCCCAGGTAGACCTCGGCCATCCCGCCCCGGGCCACGTGCCGCACGATCCGGTAGCGCCCGCTCAAGAGTCGCTCGGCCACGGGGGGCACTCTAGGGCCGGCCGCACGTCAGGGCGTCAGGCCCGCCGCCGGCCGGAGCGAGAGGGTCAGGGCGTCAGACGATCCAGCGGTTGTCGCGATACCAGTCGACGGTGGCGGCGATGCTGGCGGCCAGGTCGGCCTGGCCGAAGGTGAACCCGGTGCCCAGCAGGGCGTCGACGCTCAGGCGGTTGTTGCGGTTGGCCTTGCGCAGGAACCGGAACCGTTCGGGCGTGAGGGCGATGCTCGGCACCA
The DNA here is from genome assembly GCA_963827345.1 of uncultured Acidimicrobiia bacterium. Taxonomy (GTDB): domain Bacteria; phylum Actinomycetota; class Acidimicrobiia; order Acidimicrobiales; family AC-14; genus CAWGUU01. Next base: position 24,984 of record CAWHAN010000009.1, read on the forward strand.
TCCCGTCGGCGACCATCGCCGCGTGGGTCTCGGCCCTGGCGTCGTAGGAGCGGCCGGCGTCGGGATCGTCGCTGAGCTCGACGGGGAGGCCCAGGCGGCCGGCGATCATGGTCGCCACCTGGTGGCTGGTCGGGTACTCCGGGACGACGACGTTGAAGGCCCGGCCGGCGGCATCGGGGTGGGAGGCCAGGTGGATGCAGGCGGCGACCAGGTCGTCGACGTGCACCAATCGCTGCTCGATCGGCTCGGCGGCCACGGTCACCGCGTCGTGACCTGCCCTTTTGTCGATGGCGACGTCGAGGATGGCGCTGGCCAGCAGCTTGATGTTGCCGGCCCGTAGACGCTCACCGGCCGGACGGTCACCACCGGCAACCCGTTCCGGCCGTGCTCCTCGACCACCCGCTCGGTCTCCTCCTTGGCCTTCCCGTAGCCGCGGCTGGGGTGCCGTTCGACGTCCTCGGGCACCGGCGACGGCAGCTGGACCTCCTCGCCGTAGACCGACGTGGAGCTCATGTAGAGGAACCGCTCGAGCCGCTGGCCGGCTGCGGCGCCCACCGCCTCCAGTAGGTGCTGCGTGGCCACCACGTTCGACCGGTGCATCTCGGCCTGGTCGGCGAACGAGCTGGAGGCGCCGGCCAGGTGGAAGACGTGGGTGACGCCGTCGAGCAGGGCGGCGACCGACTCCGGGTCGTCTCCGGCCAGGTCGCCGCCCGCCAGGTCGACCCGTCGGTACTCGACCTCGGGCGGCATCCCGTCGGGACGCGGCCGTCGGCCGGTGGCGCGGACGGTCCAGCCGGCGTCGACCAGGGCGGGGACGAGGTGGGAGGCGATGAAGCCGGTGGCCCCGGTGACGAGCGCGAGCGAGCCGTTCTCGGGAGTGTCGGTATCAGGAGTGTCCATTGCGTTCGTACACTGGCACGCATGGAGGTCACCGTCTTCTTCAACCCCGCGTGCAGCAACTGCCGCACGACCGAGAGCATCCTCAGCGAGAAGGGTGTCGACGCCAACTACGTGCGCTACCTGGAGACACGGCCGTCACGGGAGGAGCTCGAGGAGGTGCTGAGGAAGCTCGGCACCGACGATCCCCACGACATCCTGCGCACCAACGAGCCCCTCTACCGGGTCTACGACCTGGGCAACGCCGACGGCGACAAGGTGCTCGACGCCATGGCCAGGCATCCCGTGCTCATCCAGCGCCCCATCGTCATCCGTGGCGACCGGGCCGTGGTGGCCCGGCCCCCGGAGAAGGTGCTGGAGCTGCTGGGGGACGAGGTAGGGGCCGGAGTCGACGAGTAGCGCCCCCCCGCCCCGGGTAGGTCAGGCAGCGTGAGGAGTGTCGCGCCTGTCGTCATAGGCGGGCGCTACGAGGTAGGCGAACTGCTGGGGCGGGGCGGCATGGCCGAGGTCTACGCCGGTATCGACCGGCGCCTCGAGCGTCCGGTGGCCATCAAGCTCCTGCAGGAGAGCATGGCGGCGCGGCCCGACATCCGGACCCGCTTCGAGGCCGAGGCCAGGGCCGCCGCCACCCTCACCCAGCCGCACGCCGTCGCCGTCTTCGACACCGGCGAGCACGAGGGAGTGCCGTTCATCGTCATGGAACGGTTGCCCGGCCACACCCTGGCCGACCGCATCGCCGCCGGTCCGCTCCCCCCCGAAGACGTGCGGGCCATCGCCGTCCAGGTGCTCGGAGCGCTCGGCGCGGCCCACGCCGCCGGCATCATCCACCGCGACGTCAAGCCCGGGAACGTGCTGGTGGCAGCCGACGGGTCGGTCAAGATCGCCGACTTCGGCATCGCCAAGAGCATCGACGTGGCCAGCGACCTCACCGGCACCGGCCAGGTGCTGGGGACGCCCGCCTACCTGGCGCCGGAGCAGGTGGAGGGCCGTGGGGCCAGCCCGGCGTCCGACCTCTACGCCCTCGGGGTGGTGCTCTACGAGGCCCTCACGGGGCAGAAGCCGTTCGCCGGGCCGACCCCGGTGGCCGTCGCCCAGGCCGTGGTCGTGGGGGACCACCGACCCCTGGCCGAGCTCCGTCCAGATGTCGACAAGCCGCTCGTCGACGCCGTCGAGCGCTCGATGGCCCGTGACCCGGACAAGCGGTTCCCCTCGGCGGCGAGCATGGCCGCCGCCCTCAGCGTGCTGCCGCCCACGGTGGCCACCGCGACCCCGCTCGCCGACGACACCCAGGTCCTCGACGCCACCAGCGTCCTCACCGGGCCCCGCCAGCGTCGCCGGCGGCCGCGGCGGCACCGGCGGTGTCGGCCGCCGTCTCCGACCTACCCGCCCGACCGGCGCCGAGACGGGCCCGGCGGCGCTTCCCGGTCGGGGCTCTGCTGCTCCTGCTGGGCGGGGTCGCCCTCGTGGCCCTCCTCCTGCTGGGCGGCGCCTTCGGGTCAGGCGGGAACGAGGGCCAGACGACGTCGTCGACGGCCCAGGTGGCCGCTCTCACCAGCCTCGCCGAGCGGATGCGCGAGTTCGCCGACGGGCTGACGAACAGGGACGGCAAGGCCGCGTCCGACCTGGCCGACCGCATGCACGAGGTCGCCGACCAGGTGGAGGGCGGCGGCGGCAGGTCGGCGGCGAACAGCCTGGCCGGCGACGTCGTCGAGTGGCAGGACGAGGGTGACCTCACCGACAGGGCCGCGCTCACCGCCCTCGGGCTGCTCCGGTCGGTGCCCGGGGCGAGCACGCCCAGCTCGCGTCCGGCCACGACGGCAGCTCCCACGACCGAGCCGCCGACCACCGAGGCCCCGCCGACGACGGTCGCCGAGCAGCCGTCCATCGTCATCACCATCCCGGACCTCGAGGACCTCTTCCAGGGCAACGGCAACGGCAAGAAGCCCAAGAACGACGACTGACGCCGCCGGCCTCAGGGAGTGGCGTGCCGGACCTGGATGTTGAGGTGCCCGGTTCCGGTGGCGCCCCACAGCCGTAGCCACAGCGGCAGGTACATCTCCAGCCCGCGGGCGGCGGTGATGTCGCCGAGGTCGAGGATGTCTCCGGGGGGCCAGCCGAAGCTCTCGAGGATGCCGCGGACGTCGACCTTGGCGGCGGCGTCGTCGCCGGCCATGAAGATGGTGTGGGAGCCGGGAACGAGGCCGGGGTTCACCATGACGTCGGCGTTGACGGTGTTGAGCGACTTCACCACCCGCGCCTCGGGGAACCGGCGCTGGATCTGCTCGGCCAGGCTGTCCGTGTTGCAGACGCTCAGGCTGGGCGGCATGCCGTGGGAGAAGTCCAGGGGGTTGGACACGTCGATCACGACCTTGCCGGCCAGGTTGTCCGCACCGGCGGCGTCGAGGGCCGGGAGCGACCCTTCGCCGGACGTGGCGTTCACCACCATCTCGGCGGTGGAGGTGGCGTCGGTGAACGACCCCTCGGCGGCTGATCCCGCGGCTCCTGGCGAGCCTTCTCCGAACGACGCCACCCAGGCCACGGCCTTCTCGTTCCCCGCCTGACGGGACCCCATGGTGACCTCGTGGCCGAGCTCCACCAGCTTGCGGCCGAGCGTCTGGCCGACGACCCCCGTACCCAGCACTGCGATCCTCATCGTCGGCCTCCTGGCTGTTCGAGCGACGGGCCCATCATGCCGTCAGTGCCGCCGTCTCGGGCGCCCGACGATCCACACGAGGACCAGCAGGACGGCCGAAGGAGCGAGCCCGATACGAGGCCGCGGGTTGTCGACGGTCGTCATGGACTTCGGGCGCGCTGGCGAGGTCTCGGCGCGGGACCGGAGGACGGCGCCCCCGAGGGCGACGATGGTCGAGGCGACGAGGCTGCCCCCGATCCCGAACAGGATGCCGGCCCAGAGCAGGTTGCGCTGGGACGACTGCGCCAGGTTGGTGGACAGGATCTCGAAGTCCACGCCGTCGTGGGACCACGACGACTCGTCCGATGCCCAGAAGATCCCGTCGTCGGAGACCTCGGGCCGGGGGTTCGCCGCCCCGAGCTGCCAGTCGCCGTAGAGAGACAGCTCGATGCCGACAGAGCCGGCCGTGGACGGGCCGACGGCACCGAACCACGTCCCGCCCGGCGTGGCGGAAACCAGGGAGAAGTCGGTCGTCGAGACGCCGCAGGGCCTCGGCACCCCCGCTCCCGCGCAATCCACCAGCGGGCGCCCGATCGTCGGCACGACGATGCGTTTGCCGGCCGGTGTCCTGTAGACCGCCTTGTCGCCTGGGCCGGCCGGTATGTTCGGAACGCCGACGTATCCGTACTCCGTCCGCACGAAACGGACGAGGAGGAGCTGGAGATCGTGGGGGCCTCGGTCGAGCCACAAGGCCGGCGCACCACGGCGGTAGGAGACCTCCAGCCCCTTCTGCCGGAGGATGTCCTCGAAGCCACTCAGGTCGAGGTGCCATCCGTCACTCGCCACCACGAGCGCCGCCAAGGACTCCGGCCGATTCGCCAGGTCGAAGACCGGCACGAGGTGAAGGGCCCACGAGTAGGGCGTGACATCGAGAACCAGGTTGAATCGGACGGTCGGGTCACTGGAGAACACCGCGATCGGCGTACCGACCTCCGTCACGCCGAACTCCCCCGGAGACTCACCGCCGCTCGCCTTGTGGGCGTAGTCGAGCCCCAGCCAGAAGCAGAACAGGGCGGCACCACCGACGACCGCTGCCGCCAGGACGATCCGGGACAGGCGACCACCCGTCACCTGCCCGGGCTACTTCTCCTTTCGGACCAGCCAGCGGAAGCGCTTGGCCCCTTCGAAGGCGGCCTCGCCGGCCAGCTGGCCGATGCCGGTGGAGAGCGTGGGGTAGACGTGGATGAGGCTGGCCACCTCGGCCAGCTTGAGCCCCTCGTTGATGGCGAGGGCCAGCTCGTGGATCATCTCGCCGGCCGCCGGGGCCAGGATGTGGGCCCCGACGACCCTGCCCTTGGCGGTGACCACGAGGATGGCGCCGTCGTCGGCGTGGTCGGCCCGAGCCCTGTCGTTGTGGGACAGCTCCATCCGCCACACCTCGACGTCGTCGCCGTGCTTGGCCTCGGCCTCGGCGATGGTCAGCCCGGCGTGGGCCAGCTCGGGGTCGGTGAACGTGCACCACGGCACGAAGTCGGTGACCTTGCCCTTGCCCGGATAGAAGGCGTCGCGGATGGCCCGCACCGCCTCGTAGCCGGCGGAGTGGGTGAACAGGAACCGTCCGGCGAGGTCGCCGCAGGCGTAGACCGACGGCACGGCGGTGCGCATCCGCTCGTCGACCTCCACGCCCCGCCGTCCCACCTTCACGCCCAGCTCCTCCAGGCCGAGGCCCTCGACGTTGGGTCGCCGGCCCACCGCCACCAGCAGGTCGGCTCCCTCCCAGCGGGCGGGCTCGCCGTTCTCGGTCCCCCAGACCACCTTCTTGCCCTTGGAGAGGGTGACCCGCTCGGTCTCCACGTTCAGGCGGAGGTCGACCCCTTCGTCCCGGAGCTTGGCGGTCAGCATGGCCACCAGGTCGGGCTCGTCGCGCGGGAGGATGCCGGCGCCCTTCTGCAGCACGGTCGTGCGGATCCCGAGGCGGGTGAAGGCCTGGGCCATCTCGATGGCGATCGGACCGCCGCCGATCATGACCACGCTGCTGGGCGCCCGCTCGAGCTCGAACAGGTTCTCGCTGGTGAGGAAGCCGGCCTCCTTGAGCCCCTCGATGGGCGGGATCGCCGGGCGGCTGCCGGTGCAGAGGACGACGAAGCGGGTGTCGAGGTCGCGGACCTCCTCGACCAGGTGCACGGTGTTGGGACCGGTGATCCGGGCGGTGGCCTTGATGATCTCCACGCCCATCGCCTTGTAGCGGTCGGGGTCGTCGTCGCTGGACGCGATCTCCTGTTGGACTGCCCGGATCCGCTTCCAGACCAGCGACGTGTCGATCTCCGGGACCACCGACGGCAGGCCGTACGTATCGGCGGTGCGCATGTAGTGGGCGACCTTGGCCGAGGCGAGGAGGGTCTTGCTGGGCACGCAGCCGGTCCAGAGGCAGTCGCCGCCGACCCGACCCCGCTCGACGACCGCCACCCGGAGGCCGATGGTGGCGGCGAACTCGGCGCCCACCATCCCACCCGAGCCCATCCCGACGATCACCAGGTCGTAGCGCGCCATAACCCCTCCGGAGGTGCCTGCCCGGCGACTCTACCCGTGCCCTCTTAGGATTTGGCGTGGACCTTTCCACCGAATTCGGCCTCATCGACGTCATCTTCGGGCTCGCCGCGCTGTTCACGGTGGTGTCGGTGATCAGGTCGTGGTCGGCGTTCTGGGACGCCGACTTCACCGCCGTCGACAAGCGGCTGGCCACCCAGGCGGCCGTGTTCCTCCTCCCGCCGGTGGTCGTGCTGATCCACGAGCTCGGGCACGTGGCCGCCGTGCTCGCCGTCGGTGCGGAGGTGCTCGACTTCCACTACGGGCTGTTCGAGGGCTCGGTGACCGTGGGCGGGGTGCTGACGCCGGCGCAGGACTGGCTCGTGGCGGTCGTCGGGAACGTCGCCGGGGCGGTCGTCGGGCTGACCATGGCCGTCGTCGGCCTGCGGGGCGTGCGGCTCCGGCCTGCGCTCCGCTACGTCCTGCTGCTCGGCGGCCTGCTCCAGGTGGCGTGGGCCCTGATCGGCTACCCCCTCCTGTCCCTGTCCAGCAACTGGGGCGACTGGGTCGTCATCTACGACTTCGACGCCACCCCGCTGCTCAGCGGGGCGACGCTCGCCGTCCACGGCGGGGCCCTCTACGCCCTGTGGCGCTGGTGGCGGGGGTCGGTGCGCTCGACGCTGTTCGCCATCGGGTCGGGCGCGGGCGACGAGCTGGCCCGGATGCGGGCGGTGGTGGAGGCCCGGCCGGGCGACGTCGACGGGTGGCTGCAGCTGGCCAACCTCTACGCCCGGCACGGCGACCTGGGACTGGCCCGGTCGGCGTTGGCCGATGCCGCCGCGGGGGCGGCGGGGGCGTCGCCTCGCATCCACCTTGCCCGGGCCCGGCTGGCGGTCGTCGAGGGGCAGTGGAGCTCGGCCGTCGTGGCCGCCGACGACGGCCTGCGGGCGATCGGCGCCGACGACGCCGACGTGGCCCAGCGGCTGTGGGCCAACCAGGGCCTCGCCCTGGCGTCGATGGAGCGCCCCACCAATGCGCTTGCCGCCTTCGACCACCTCGATTCGCCGGTGGTCGACGACGCCCGCGTCCGCTACGGCCGGGGCCTCGCCCGCCTGGGCGCGGGGGACACCGCCGGCGGCCGGGCCGACCTGGAGGCGGTCGTCGGCGCCCTGCCCGAGGGGAACCTGCTGCGGACGTGGGCCCAGGCCCGCCTCGAGGGACGGGTGCCCGACCCCCCCGACGACTCCGACCGCCCCAACTACCTCCGCCGCACTGCATCGCCGCCGGCTCCGATCGCCGGCGTCTGAGCAACTCGGTCCCCACCCAGCCACTACCGTTCTTGCGTCAACAGGCTGGGTCACAGAAAGGCGACGGGCCAATGACAACTCCCGACGATCGTCGCTACACCAAGGACCACGAGTGGCTGCTGGTTGTGGACACCAAGGCCAAGCTGGCCCGAGTGGGTATCACCGACCACGCCCAAAAACAGCTGGGCGACGTCGTCTTCGTCGAGCTCCCCTCGCCAGGAGAGCAGCATGAGGCGACGGAGCCGTTCGGGTCGGTCGAGTCCGTCAAGGCGGTGACGGAGGTCTACATGCCGGTGTCGGGCGGCGTGCACGCCGTCAACGAGACGCTCCACGACACACCCGAACTGCTCAACACCGACCCGTACGGCGACGGCTGGATGATCGAGGTGACGATGTCGGCTCCGGCCGAGGTCGACGACCTCCTCACCGCCGCGGAGTACGACGCCTACGTCCGGGAGGAAGCATCGGACTAGGCCGCGGAGGGGCCGTCCGCTCGACTGGTGACGCAGGACCGCGGCCCACGCCGCTGCGTGTCACCAGTTCGGTGAGGGGGGGCCCGCTCAACTGGTGGCGCAGGACCGCGGCCCACGCCGCTGCGTGTCACCGGTTCGGTGAGGGGGTGGAGGCCGGGTCAGGTTGCGGCGGGGCCTATGACCGGGAGCTGCTGGAGGATGGGCTCGAGCTCGCCCTCGGTGGCAACGTTGTCGAGGCGAGCCAAGACCTTGCCGTCGGCGCCGACGACGAACACCCACGGCTCGTTGATGTCGCCGACGCCCTCCGGGTAGATCCACTCGATCGCCGACCGGTTGAACACCTGGGGGTCGGCCTGGAAGTCGCGGAAGACCTCGATGTGCACGAAGCTGGCGCGGTCGCCGTAGGTGTGGGACAGCTCCTGCACCATGTCGGTGACCGGGCCGCAGAAGCGGCTCGTGCAGTAGACCGGCGTCGACACCGACACCACGACCGGGCGGTTGGCGGCCAGGGCGGCGGCGACCGTCGTCGAGTGCAGCTCGGGGTCGGGGATCTCGCCGCTCCCGCCCCGTGAGTCGACGGCGGCGAGAGGGGCGTCGGCGGAGGCCATGGTGAGGTTCTCGCTGGCGGGGGCGGCGTCGCCGACGAAGGGAACCAGGTGTCGCTCCCCCACCCCGAAGGCGGCAGTGGCCCGGCGCACGGAGCCGCCCACGTCGGCGGCCACCTCGACCTGCCAGAAACCGGCCTTGTCGAAGCCCACCATCGACGAGTACACCCCCCGGGCCACCGAGCCGGTCACCGCCTGGGGCTGGGCCGCGCCGTCGGGTGGAGCATCCGTGCCGGGGATCGGGAGGAACGTGGCCGGGATAGCGGGGCCGGCGACGGGTTCGGAGATGGGCGCCTCCTTGGTGCCCAGGTACGAGAACCGCTCCTCGACGGTGCCGTAGACGACGCTCCGCTGGTCGGCGGTGAGCAGCCCGACGAGGAAGCGCGACGGCGGGCCGACGGCGACGTCGAAGCTGGCGACGACCGCCACCAGGTCGTCGGGGGACGGCGTGGCCGTGGTCGAGCCGTCGCCGTCGCCCGACGAGCAGGCGGCCAGCGCGGCGAGGAGGACGGACACAAGGGCGGCAGCCGATCGGCGGAGGGAGGGGGACCTGCGAGGGGAGGGCACACTCATTTGTCGCAAGCCGGGGCCTGAACTTCAAGTCGGGCCAACCCGGCGCGGGTGGCGTCGACAAGGGCCCGGAGGTCGTCGGCCACACGCCCGGCGCTGGCCAACCCGCCCGAGAAGTCGGCCTCCACCCGCTGCTTGGCCTCCAGGAGGGCCGCCGCCGCCGGCCTGTCGACGTCCTCCAGCGCTCTGGCGACGACGTGCAGGGTGGCGTGGGACTCGTCGAAGAAGGTCGCCTCCGCCGCCCGCGGGCCGTCCGGCGCCTGGCCCACGGCGGTGCACAGGCCCTCGACCGCCCCAGTCAGCCGGCTCACCGGCACCGGCGCCGGCTCACCCGCCAGCACGACCGTCGGCCCCGACCCCGGCCCGTCGGAGCCACCGTCGGACTCCCGGCACGAGCCGGCGGACAACACCAGCGCGACCGCCACAGCCACTGGCACGACCATCGCCGCGCCGGCCGACCTCACGCCGAGACGCGCTGCAGGACCCGCAACGAGCCACACCCGGCCTCGGGCAGCTCCTCGAACGCACCCGAGCCGCAGGCCCGCAGGTAGAGCTCGTACGGTGGCCGTCCGCCGTCGGCAGGGTCCGGGAACACGTCGTGGATGGCCAGGAAGCCGCCGAGGGCGACGTGGGGCGCCCACCCCTCGTAATCCGCCGACGAGGCCGTCGCCCCGTGGCCACCGTCGACGAAGACCAGCCCGAGTGGCGTGCCCCAGTGGGCGGCGACAATCGACGACTCCCCCACCACGGCGATGACCGCGCTTTCCAGGCCCGCCTCCTCGATCGTGCGCCGGAAGAACGGGAGGGTGTCGATCCGCCCGGATCTCGCATCGACGACGGCCGGATCGTGGTGCTCCCATCCCGCCTGCAGCTCCTCCGAGCCCCGATGGTGGTCGACGGAGAACAGCACCGTCCCGATCTCCGCCGCAGCCGCCCCGAGGTACACCGCCGACTTGCCCCGCCACGCCCCGATCTCCAGCAGCGGACCGACCTCGGCGCCCAACCGTCCGGCCCGGTACAGCGCCATGCCCTCGTCGTCGGGCAGGAATCCGCTGGTCACCCGGGCGACCGCCAGCAGGCCCCATACGCATGAGCGATCGCCCAATCCGGCAACTCAGGAGCGCTCAGGTGCCCGGGGTCACGCCACGGGCTCGGGCAGGTCGCCTCTCGGGTGGGCGAAGAGCACCCGGTTCAGGATCACGAACTTGCCGACCCACAGCACCCCGAAGGCGGCCAGGGCGGCCAGGTTGACGATCAGCTTCTGGCCCAGGGTCGAGGCGGTGATCGATGCCGCGTGGCTCTCGGCGAAGTCGACCGACCAGGTGGACAGGACGAGCCCCAGCAGGGCCATGCCCCAGAACGGCACGATCTCCTTCATCAGGTGCGACTTTCCCGTCTTGCCCCAGGCCCACGCCCGGTTCAGCCAGTACGACGGGATGGCCGAGACGCAGACGGCCACGATGTTCGACGTCCGGGCCGTCCAGAGGAACTGGGCGAGGAAGAGCACGACCTGGGAAACGGCCACCGAGACGACCGAAACCAGGCTGTAGCGCATCAGTTTGCGCCCTCCCGGAGTGCGCGCCCGCTCAAGCAGGCTTCGGGGGGAGACGGGCACCATGGTGATGCTATCGGCACGATCCGGCCAGGCGTTAAGCGGGGCGCCTGCCTGATTTCGTAGACCGATCGCGGCCCTATTTCGACGCCTGACGACGGCGCCTATTGGCGGTCCGGCGCCGGACCCGTGACACTCGATGGGCCTCATGACCACGCCGCGCGTCACCGACTGGGACGATCCGGCCCGCCTCGACGCCGAGATGGCGGCCGAGCAGGCGGTGATCGACCGCGCCTACGCCCGCATCGAGGCCATGCGGGACGCGGCCCGGGCGGTGTCGGCCGACGTCATCGAGTCGACTCCCGGCGGCACCCACCAGGCCCGGCTCGAGCGCGACGTGCGGGTGCAGGTCACCGAGCGGCGGCTGGCGTCGCTGCAGGTCGGCGAGGCCGGGCTGGTGTTCGGCCGCACCGACAGCGACGGCGGCGAGAGCCATCACATCGGGCGGGTGGCGATCTCGGACGACGACAACGAGTCGCTGGTCGTGGACTGGCGGGCGCCGGCGGCCGAGCCGTTCTACCGGGCGACCCCCGGCCTGCCCATGGGACTTGTCCGCCGGCGCCACCTGATCGTGCGGGGCCGCCGGCTCACCGGCCTGGACGACGAGCTCCTGTCGGAGCCGAGGGCCGAGGGCGACCTCGTCCTGGTGGGCGAGGGTGCCCTGCTGGCCGCCCTGGAGCGCACCCGCACCGGCCGCATGAGCGACATCGTCGCCACCATCCAGCGGGAGCAGGACGAGATCGTCCGGTCCCCGCTGGCCGGCATCATCCTTGTCCAAGGGGCCCCGGCACCGGCAAGACGGCCGTCGCCATCCACCGCGCCGCCTACCTGCTCTACACGTTCCGGTTCCCGCTCGAGCGGGCGGGCGTCCTGCTCATCGGCCCCAACCGGGTCTTCCTGCGCTACATCGAGCAGGTCCTCCCCGCTCTCGGCGAGGACACCGTCAACCTGGCCACACCGGCCGACCTGGTGCCGACGCGGGTCGGCGGCAGGGAGCCCGACACCGTCGCCCGGCTCAAGGGCGACGCCCGCATGGCCAGGGTGGTGGCCCAGGCCGTCGGCGACAGGCAGCGGCCCTGCCTCGGTCGCTGAAGCTGCTGTGGCAGGGCAAGTACCTGACCCTGTCGCCGGGTGAGTCCCGCCGCATCGTCGACATCGTGCGGCGCCGGCCGGGCACCCACAACGAGCGCCGGCGCCAGGTGGAGCGGATGGTGGTGCGCCAGCTCGTCGGCCAGCTCGAGGTCGACGACGAGACCGACAAGGAGGGCCTGGCCGCCACCATCCGCGCCCAGCGGCCGGTGGTGGCCGCGCTGGAGCGGATGTGGCCCGGGCTCAGCCCCGAGGAGCTGCTCCACGACCTGTTCGGCTGGCCGGCGCTCGTCAAGCTGGCCGGCCGGGGCCTCCTCGCCGACGACGAGGCGGCCATGCTGCACCGGCCGCGCTCGGGCCGGGTGGAGGACGTGCCCTGGACGGAGGCCGACCTGGCCCTGCTCGACGAGGCGTCGGTGCACCTCGGCCGCCGTCCGCGACGGCGCCGGTCGGCGGACTCCGAGGCCCGGCGGTCCGCCCGTGAGGACCGCCAGCCACGCGGTGGCCAGCCTCGACGACGTCGACGACCTCATGCGCCAGCAGGTGCTCCGCCGGCTGGAGGCCGACGCCGCCGCCGCCGCCCAGGAGGACGGAGACGAGCTCCAGCTGTGGTCCCGCACGTTCGGCCACGTGGTGGTCGACGAGGCCCAGGACCTGTCGCCGATGCAGCTGCGCATGATCGGGCGGCGGGTCCCGAGCGGCTCGATGACGATCGTCGGCGACCTCGGCCAGGCCAGCGGTGCCTGGGCGCCGGCCAGCTGGGCCGACGTGGTCGCCCACCTCCCCGCCCACCGACCCCCCCGGCAGGCCGAGCCTGACCGTCAGCTACCGGACGCCCACCGAGGTCATGGACATCGCCGCCGGGGTCCTGGCCGTGGCCGCGCCCGATCTGAGCCCGTCCCGATCGGTGCGCCGGGCGGGGGTCGACCCCGTCTTCACCCACGTCGGCGCGGCCGAGCTGGAGCAGGCCGTCGCGAACGCTGTCGAGGTCGAGCGGGCCGCCGTCCCCGACGGCAAGGTCGCGGTGATCACCGCGCCGTCGCTCGTCGACTCCCTCCGGGTCGTCCTGCCCGACAACCGCGCCGGGCCGGCGATGCTCGACGCCCCCCTCGCGGTGGTGTCGGTGCAGCAGGCCAAGGGCCTGGAGTTCGACTCGGTGGTGGTCGTGGAACCGGCTCGCATCGTGGCCGAGCACCCCCACGGCGGCCGGGCCCTCTACCTGGCCCTGACCCGCACCACCCGCCGCCTGCAGGTCGTGTCGTCGGAGCCCCTGCCGGCGGGCCTGGAGCCCCTGCCGGTGGGCCTGGAGCCTCAGGCCGCCCGACGCCCTGGTGAACCGGGCGACACCGAACCGGTGCCATGATTCGGGGTACATGACCGACACCGTGCCGATCAACCCCGTGCCGACCCCCGCCAGCACCTCGCCCACGACCTGGCGGATCGAGCCGATGGGCCCCTCCGCGGCGACGTCCGCATCAGCGGGGCCAAGAACGCCGTCACCAAGCTGATGGTGGCCGCGCTGCTGGCCGAGACGCCGAGCACCGTGCTCAACGCCCCCCGGCTGGGCGACGTCGACATCACCGCCGGCATGCTGCGCTCCATCGGCGCCGGCGTCGACATCGACGCCAACTCGGTCACCATCGACCCGGCTTCGACCTCCGAGCCTCGGATCCCGGTGTCCTACTCCGGCCTGAACCGGGTGCCGATCCTCATGGTGGGCCCGCTGCTCCACCGCATCGGCGAGGCCTTCGTCCCCCTCGTCGGTGGCGACCCCATCGGCCCGCGCCCGGTCGACTACCACGTGGGCGCCCTCCGCCAGTTCGGTGCCGAGGTGGAGGTGACGGCCCACGGACTGGAGGCCAAGGCCCTCAAGCTGAAGGGCGCCCACTTCGCCCTTCCCTTCCCGAGCGTCGGCGCCACCGAGACCGTCCTGCTCACCGCCGCCGTGGCCGAGGGGCGCACGATCCTCGAGAACGCCGCTGTCGAGCCCGAGGTCGTGGAGCTGGCCCTGTTCCTCCAGCGCATGGGCGCCCGCATCGAGCTGCAACCCGACCGGCGGTTCGTGATCGAGGGCGTGCCCGAGCTGTACGGGGCCACCCAGCGCCTCGGCGGCGACCGCATCGAGGCGTTCTCCTACCTGGCCGCGGGGCTGGCCACGGGCGGAAGGGTACGCATCACCGGATGTGCACAGGACCGCCTCGTCACCGCCATCTCCACGCTCCAGCGCATGGGCGCGACCTTCGAGATCGACGACGACGCCATCACCGCCCAGGCGGAGACCATCCGGCCGGCGGCGGTCCGCACGAGCCCCCACCCGGGCTTCATGACCGACTGGCAGCCGCCGCTCATGGTGCTCTGCACGAGGGCTTCGGGCATGTCGGTGATCCACGAGACGGTCTTCGAGGACCGGCTGGGCTATGTCGACGCGCTGATGTCCATGGACGCCGAGGTCGAGCTGTTCGAGCAGTGCCTGGTGGGCGACGCCTGCCGGTTCCAGGAGAGCGGCTCGTCCCACTCGGCCCTCGTGCGGGGCATCTCCGTCCTACGCGGCGCCGAGGTGACCATGCCCGACGTGCGCGGGGCGTTCTCCTACGTCATCGCCGCCGCCGCCGCCGAGGGCCCGTCGGTGCTCCACGGCGTGCACCACCTCGAGCGGGGCTACGACAATCCGCTGGCCAAGTTCGCCGAGCTGGGGCTCAAGATCACCGCCAGCTGACCGCCAGAGTGCCTCCTGCGGCGCTAGTTGGGGGCGGTGCCGGCGCCGGCGACCGGCGTGATCTCCCCCGGCGTGACGAACCCGTAGCCCATGCCCCTGAGGGCCTGGATCATCCCCCGGAGGGCGGCAACCGTCTGCGTCCTGTCGCCGCCCCCGTCGTGCATGAGCACGACCGCGCCGGGCACGACCAGCGTCTTCACCCGCTCGATGAGGACGCTCGCATCGGGCTTCAGGTAGTCCGACGTGTCCAGCGCCCAGTGGAGCACCCGCTGGCCGCGGTCGTGCACGACGCCGATCACGGTCGGCGACAGCCTGCCGGCCGGCGGGCGGTAGAAGGCCGCCTCGACGCCGGTGACCTCCTTCAGCGTGTCGGCGCCGCTGTTCACCTCGGAGACCACCTTCTCCTTCGGCGCGGTGTCAAGGGTGGGGTTGTGGTTCTGCGTGTGGTTGCAGAGCGTGTGGCCCTGCGCCAGCACCTCCTTGGCCAGCTCCGGGTGACGCTCGACCAGGTAGCCGACCATGCAGAACGTGCCGTGGACGCCCTCGGCCTTCAGGATCTCGAGCACCTGCGGCGTCCACGCCGGGTCGGGCCCGTCGTCGAACGTCAGGGCCACGAGGTTCTCGGTGACGAGCTCGGCGGGCACGGCGGGCTGGACGATCCTCTCCGAGATCACCTCCCCGCTGCGCTCGCCGACGTACTGCTCGGCGATGGCGCTGCGGCCGGGGTGGTACAGGTACTTCTCGAAGTCGGGGAGCCCGCTGATCGCCGTCGACTTCTGCCGGCTGACCACCCGCTCGATCGTCTCGGGCACCGGCACGACGTTCACCTGGTCGCCCGAGTAGACGACCGTGTCCAGCTTGGCGAACTGCCCGTTCAGCATGAGCTGGGGCATGGGGCCGTCCTTGCCCAGAAGGGTGTGAGTGCCGGCGGAGAACACCGGACCGGGCTCCAGCTTCACGTCTGCGGCCTTGATGGCGTCGCCGACGGTGAAGCTCTTCGACATGATCGCCACCCGCTCGCCGTCCACCAGCATCCTCGGCGGCTCGGGGGACAGAGCCGGCACGACGATGGCGATCGTGGTGAAGACGACGGACAGGAAGATCGTCAGGCGGACCTTGCGCCCGACGCGACGGCGACCGCGACGGCGACGGCGCGGGGGAGCCACCCCGGCTCGAACTGGACGTCCGCTCCCAGGCTGCCTGGTCGAAGAAGAGGTCGGCTCCGCGAGCACCACCGCCAGAAACAGTATCGGTGAAACGCCACCTCGGGCTGCCACAAACCGTGACGTGCGTCCCGGACGATCAGGGTGCAGCGGGCTCCGCCGGCGCAGGATCGAGCTGGTAACCGCGGCGCCGGCTCGTGCGCACGGCGACGCCGCACGGCCCCAGCCGGCGACGAAGGCGCCCGACGGTGGTCTCGAGCGCATGGGGGTCGGCCGACGCCGAGCCCCACACGTGGGCGAGGAGGTCGGGTCTGGTGACGACCGCGCCCGCCGAGGCGGCCAGCATCTCGAACACCGCCCGCTCCTTGTGGGTGAGCTCGGCGACGACGCCGTCCACCTCGATCATCGATCCCTGCACGACCAGGTCGGATCCGGCGATGCGGTAGGTCCGCTGCCGGGCCTGGAGGTGTTCGCTCAGGGCCCGGACCAGCAGTCCCATGCGGCCGATCTCCGGCGCCACCGGGTGCTCGATGCCCTCCTCGGTCGCCCCCTCGGCGCACACCGGGCCGACGCAGACCGCGGCCACGCCGTTGTTCAGGGCCCGCCGGAGCTCGTCGGCCACGCCGTGGTCGGCGGCGATCTGGAACAGGTTGTGCACCGCGGGGGCGCTGGTGAAGGTGACGGCGTCGATGCGGCCGTCGAAGGCGGCCTCGATCAGGCGCATGGCCGGGCCGGTGTCCGCCGGCACCCGCCAGCGGTAGACGGGCACCTCGACGACCACCGCGCCGGCGTCGTCGAGCACCCGCCGCAGCTCCGGGCTCTTCATGCCGTACTCCTGGACCGCCACCCGCCGTCCCGCCAGCGGCTCGGCCAGCAGGATCTCGGTGACGCCCCCCAGCTGCTCGGTGGCCGACCGGCCCACACCGGCAGGCCCCCGGCCTGGACCGCGGCCGCCGACTTCGGCCCGCGGGCGACGATCCTCGTGCCGACCAGTGCCTCGTCGAGGCGGTCGGCGAGGCCCCACGCCGCCGCCGCCTCCAGCCACGCCCGCATGCCGATCCCGGTCGTGGCGACCAGGTAGTCGGGGGGTGTCTCGATGACGTCGAGCGTGGCCTCCTCGAGGTGCGGGTCCGAGGCGAGGTACAGGGTGCTGATGGAAGGGCCGTGGACGACTGACGCGCCGCGCCGCCGGAGCAGCTCGGCCTGCTCTTCCCATCTGCGGTCGGCGGTTATGCCGACCACGAACCCCTCTAGTGGTCGTAGCGGCACGGTGATGTGATCCTCCTGGGCCCCATGGTCCCTCATCGTCGTGAACGTGGAGTACGTCGGGCGTGTCAGCCCTAGGAAGAGCGTCTGTACCGTGACTGACGGAGCGGACTACCCGAGGAGCCCCGGGAGCCCGTCGATCGAGACCGCGTTCTTCTCGGCCCGGTACCCGTCGAGCTCCCCGGGCCCCTGCGCCGGCCCAGTCGACCAGGGCCCGCCGCTCGCCGGTGTAGGCCATCAACGGCACGGCGTAGCCACACGAGTCGGCGATGCGGTCGCAGTGGACGCGGATCACGCACCGCACCCCCGGGTAGGGCGGGAACAGGCCGACCAGGTCGTCGAAGTCGGGGTCGAGCGGCTCGACCACCTCGCCTCTGCCTTGCAGTCGCAGGACGCGGGGGGCGCCCTCGAACGCGCACAGCATCACGCACACCCGGCCGTTCTCACGCAGGTGGGCGACGGTCTCGATGCCGCTGCCGGTGAGGTCGAGGTAGGCGATGGTGGTCGGGTCGAGGACGACGAGTGTGTCGAGACCCTTGGGCGAGACGTTCACGTGCCCGTCGTCGCCGACGGGGGCGGTGCCGACGAAGAACAGCGGTTGCCTGGCGATCCACTCGGCCAGCTTCTCGTCGATCGCCTCGAAGTCGTTGCCCACGGCTCTACCGCCGCGACCGGGCCATGAGGGCGGTGGGCGTCATGCCGGCGAGGTCGCGGCACTCCCGGGTGAGGTGGGCCTGGTCGGCGTAGCCGGCGACGGCGGCGAGTCCGGCGAGGTTCGAGGCGGGGCCGTCCAGATCCCAAGCACGGCTGGGCGGCCGGGCGGTCCAGGCGACGAAGCGGCGGAAGCGCAGGATGCGCTGGAGCGTCTTGGCCCGTAGCCGACGGACTGCCGGCACCGGCGGCGCAGTTGGCGCTCGCTGAGCCCGACCCTGTCACAGGCGTCGGCGACGCTGGTGCGCGGGTCGGCCAGGAGGCGCGCCGCGCCCTGCACCGTCCGGTCGGGCGGTCCGGCCTCGACCATCGTCCTGGCCACGCCGAGCAGCCGCTCCAAGGCGACGACCGGCGGGAGGTCGGCATCCACCCGGCGGGCCGCCGGGCCGGGCATCACGTCGTCGAGGGGTACCCGTTGGTCCTGCAGGGCGTCCAGGGGCAGGTGGAGAGCGGGGCCGCCGGCACCGGGGGTGAACCGGGCCCCTATCAGCACCGAGCCCGGCCCCAGGTGGGTCTCCCACGGGGCGGTGTCCGGCCCCGCCACGGTGACGCCCCGGCCCTGGTGCCAGATCAGGTCGGAGCAGGCGTCGGGCAGGACGAGGGTCGGCGCCGGGTGGGGATCGTCGACCGGAACGATACGGGCCCACACACAGGCCAGCGCGTCGCCGAGGCCGTCCGGCGGCGCCCACTCGCGGTAGCCGGCGGTCAGGTCCACGCCTCAGATTCTTGCGCAGTGTGCGGCCACCCCAACGCCGACGGCGGATTCGGGCACGCCCTCTGGACCGACGGCAGGACCTAAGGCTCGACCTGCCGGGCCAGGGTCTTCGGCGCGATGAGCTTGTAGCTCCCGACGACGAGCGCCCGGACCTCGTCCCAGTCGGGGGTAACCGCCTCCAGGTCGAGGCCCACCCATCCGCGGGGACCGACGTACGCGGGGATGAAATACCGCTCCGGGTCCGACGCCACCAGCGCCTCGTTCTCGCCCGCCGCGACCTTGAGGTTGAGGGCGATCCGGCCGTCGCCGTGATGGTCGACGAGGTGGTAGACGAAGGTCCGGCCCCGCACGAGGAAGGCGGCGTGCTGGTCGCCGGCCTGGGTCACCTCGGGCAGCGCCATGCAGATCTCGGTCAACCGTGCGAGGGCGTCGGACGCGTCGCCGTCGCCGCCGCCGACGGCGGCGGTCACGCCCGGACCTCGACCGGGACCCCGATCGGCAGCATCCCGGCCAGCCTGGTGATCCCGGCGTTGCTCATCCGGATGCAGCCATTGCTCACGTCGCTGCCGAGGCCGCCCGCGTCGCTGGTGCCGTGGATCCCGAACTGGCCGTCGCCGCCGGCGAAGTCGTAGAGCACCTCCGAGTAGCCGGAAAGGCCGTAGGCGTACGGGCCGTAGGCCGGCTTCAGCGACTTGTACAGCTCGACCGTGTAGAAGAGCCCCCCGGGCGTCGGCGTGCGGCCGCGGCCGACCCCCACCGGCTCCTGGTGCACGACCTCCTCGCCGTTGGTGACGGTGATGAGGTGGTCGTCGAGCTCCACGAGGATCTTGTAGTCGTGGGTGGTCAGGTCCACGTCGGCGGCACGTACCCACCCGGTCGTACCGTTCGGCCGCACCGGCAGGAGGACGCTGAGCCAGTCCCCCCTCTCCTCCAGGACGAGGAACGCCTGCTCCTGGCCCGAGGGGCGCGGGCTGGGCATGGTGCGGGAGGGCTCGGAGTGGTCCGGCTCGTCGAAGACGTCGATGGAGGAGCCGGTGACCGTCGCCACCAGGCTGCGGTGGGGGTCGGTCGTCGTCGCGGTCCTCGCGGGGATCGAGGGAGCGACGTTGGTGGAGGGGACGGCGAGGGTCGTGGGGGTGGAGTCGACGTCGGCCGCCTGGTGGGGCGACCCGCACGCGGTCAGTCCGACGAGGACGACGGCGATCGCGATCGCGATGGCGCCGGTGACGGGCCGGCCCGGGAACAGGCTGCGACGTGTGGCAGGGGTCCCGATGTAGGGCGATCGTACCGGCGGAGGCTTGCGCTCGGGTGGCGCGGGCCTAGTCGGAGGCGCCTGGTGCGGGTGGCCGGGGAGGCGTCCCGGGGTCGGGGTACTCGCCGCTGCCCTCCGTGTCCTCGGCCGCGCCCTGGTTCTGCTGGGCGATGACGTAGGTGTTCCCGTCCTCGTCCTCCAACGGCTCGCTGGTGACTTCGGGCTCGCTGCCGGGTTCGCTCATGCCCGACCCGTGCCCTGTGGGCCGCCGGTCGAAACCGCGGCGGGGCTCAGCCGGTGTGGGCCCCCAAGCCCCGAAGCAGGTCACGCAGCAGCTGTTCGAGGAAGTTCGCAGGTGGCTGGGCGGCCGCTCCCGCCACCGGCAGCGGCTGGCACAGGTGGTCGTGGTCGATGTCGCCCTCCACCCACTGCACGATGACGACGGGGCCCACCGGTGAACGAGCGGTCGGCCGAGCAGAACGAGGGGGCGGCGGCCCGGTTGGGCGCACCCGCGACCCACGACGGCACGTCGGGCAGCCGGAGCCCCCCGGCGATGCGGCCCCACTGGTAGCGGGTGGAGTAGATGCCGACGGGGACGTTCTGGGAGCGCAGGTAGGCGACCGCACCGAGGATGTCGGCGGCGTTGAGCCCGACGTCGTCCGACCAGGTGTTGTCGGTCTCCACGTCGAGCCACCAGGTGAGCCTCGACGCCGCGCCGGTGACGGCTTGGGCGTGGGAGAAGGCCCGCTCGGCGCCGTTGAAGCCGAAGTTGTAGGCGCAGGCGGCCTCGTCGGCCCGGCCGCAGGCGGGGTTCGGGCTGCGCTGGCCGTACCAGTCGACCGAGGTGCTGGCGGTCCCGGGGTTGGACGTGTTGATGTAGAACGCCGGCTGGTGGGGCGCGGCCGAGGCCCACCGGAACTGCTCGACCAGGCACGGGTTGGCGGTGTAGGGCCGACCGTTGTTGACGCCGACGATGGCGACGTCGCCGTCGACCGGCAGGGCACGGCCGCAGTTCGGCCACGAGACGTCGTAGCCACTCGCCGAGGCGGCCCCGGCCCCGACGACCTGCAGGGCCAACACCGCCAGGACGACGGCAGCGGTCGCGCCGACGGTGCGGCGGGCGAGGACGGGAGCGCGGGTCATCGGTGGTCGGACTCTAGGGACCGCCGCTGGCCAAGGCGAGCATCTGCTAGCGACGTCACATGCCCAACCCCGAGGTCAGGAATCTTCTGTACCGGCGTCCCGAGCTGTACGAGGCGGTGTACCACGGCTCCGACCACGAGGTTCCCCGCCTGTGCGAGCGGCTGGCGGTGCGTCATCGGGGGGCGCCCGTTGGCTCGGTGCTCGACATCGGGTGCGGCACCGGCCGCGATCTGAGCTATCTGTCTTCTCGCATTCCGGACTGCGTCGGGGTCGACGTCCAGGAGCAGATGGTCGAGTACGCCCGCTGTCGACACGCCCACTTGGACTTCAGAGTCGGCGATCTGCGGGACCTGGACCTCGGCCGACAGTTCGACCTGATCGTCTGTCTCGGTTTCGGCATCAACTACCTGCTGACGAACGCCGACCTCGAACTGGGCGTCGCCGCCTTCGCCCGGCATGCCCGTCCCGGCTCGCTCCTGATCGTCGAGACGATCAACTCCATCGGCGATGTCTCGGGAGGCAATCTCCCGGGGGAATTCGTCATCAATGCCGAGGGAGTGGCCGCGCGGAGTGTGGCCAGCTATGGCGTCGACCGCCGGCGGCAGCTGCTCGAACGTCGACGGGTGTGGCAGTCGCCAGGTCAGGAGCCCGAGGAGGACTACGTACGGTTCCGGATGATCTTCCCGATGGAGCTCGAGTCCTACCTGAACCGGCACGGGTTCGAGGTTGTCGGCGTGTACGACAACACCGAGCTGGGTGAGAGCGACCTGGCCGGTCCGAGGCTGTTCTATGCCGCCATCCAGACCGGTGGCGACGCCATGACGGAGTAGGCCTTCGTCACACGGAGTGTCATCGAGGCGGGAGCGAACCAATTCAGGTCTGTCTCGCTCCACGTCTCCATCCCGGCAGGCGCCGTCTGACAAACTAGTTTGCTCAATTCGGTCTTGCACGTCGAACACTTGTTCGACAAGATGGACCTTGTCGCTTCCCCCTCGACAGTGATTGACCGCGGGAGGAGCGATGGACCCGATTTCCGACTTGGTTGGCGTGGTGGATTCGGTGTGTGGCTCCGATCCGTCGGCATTGGCCGATTGCGAGGCCATCGAGGCCCTGTACCGCCAGCTCGACCGGTTGGAGGCGGCGGTCTGTCGGGCGTCGGCTTCCTTCGACGCCGGCGGTGAGTGGCAGGCCGATGGGGCCCGCAGCGCAGCGGCCTGGATCTCCACCCGCCGTCGGATGCCCATCTCCGCCGCCCGCCACCGGGTGCGCCTGGACCGGGCCCTACGCCATCTGCCGGCGGCCGAGGAGGCGTGGCTGGCGGGCGATGTCGGCGCCGCCCACGTGTCGCGGCTGGCCCGTGCCCGCACCTCGGCCACCGAGGACGCCCTGGACCGCGACGAGGCGATGATGGTGGACCAGGCCCGGGAGCTGCAGTTCCGCAACTTCTCCAAGACGCTGGCCTACTGGGCCCAGCTGGCCGATCCCGACGGGGCCGAGGGCCAGGCCAAGGCCAACCACCAGCGGCGCAAGCTGCACCTGTCGCAGAGCTTCGAGGGCCAGTGGTTCCTCGACGGGGTCTTCGACGCCATCGGCGGCGAGATCCTGGCCCAAGCCCTGAAGACGATCGAAGACGAGCTGTTCCACGCCGACTGGGCCGAGGCCAAGGCCCGGGTGGGCGAGGCGGTGTCGGACGCGGTGTTGCGTCGTACCCCGGCCCAGCGCCGGGCCGACGCCCCGGTGGAGATGGCCCGGCGCTCGGCCGCTGCCCCTGACGGATCCCGCCTGCCCGAGCCCCTGTTCAGCGTGGTGGTGGACTACGAGAGCTTCCAGCGCACCTGCGAGCTGGGGAGGGGCAGCGTCGCCACCCCGGGCAGCTTGATCCCGTGGCTGGACGAGGCCTGGGTGCAGCGGGTGGTCTTCGACGGTCCCAACCGGGTCAAGAACGTCGGCGTACGCAGGCGACTGTTCACCGGGGCCACCCGGACGTCGGTGCTGGTCCGGGAGCGGGAGTGCTTCCACCCCTACTGCGACATTCCCGCCTGTGACTGCCAGGTCGACCACGTGGTGCCCTACGCCGAGGGCGGGCTCACCGTCGACGACAACGGCCGGCCGGCGTGCGGGTTCCACAACCGGCAACGAAACCAGCCACCATGAGCATCCGGCGACGGTCGGATTGCCCACGCCCCGGGCCGTCCGGCGATACTTCTCGGGTGACCGACAGGAATGTGATTGGTGGGGACCTCGAGCCGTGCGGCACCGACCCCATGACTGGGTTCTACAGGGACGGGTGCTGCAAGACGGGGCCGAGGACCGGGGCAGCCACACGATCTGCGCGGTGGTGACCGCCGCGTTCCTCGAACACCAGCGTCGCATCGGCAACGACCTCACCACGCCCATGCCGCAGTTCCAGTTTCCCGGGCTCTCGCCGGGCGACCGCTGGTGCGTCACCGCCGTGAACTGGCTTCGGGCCCACCTCGACGGCTCCGCGTCCCATGTCGTGCTGGCGTCGACCCATGAGCGGGCGCTCGACATCGTGCCGCTCTCCGCCCTCCAAGAGCACGCCGTCGACGTCCCGGCCGACCCTGGGGCGCTCGAGACCTGACCCGGCGCCGTCAGCCCTCGCGGACGGGCTCAGGCTCGTCCTCGACGGACTCCCCTTCGGGCTCGGCTTCGTCGGCGCCACCGGCGGGCACCTCGGGTTGGCCTTGGCGCACGTGGACGTAGATGGCCTTCACCGACGCCACCACCGGCACCGCCACCAGCGCCCCCACCACCCCGGCGGCCGAGACGCCGACGAGGGCGGCCGTCATGGTGGCCGGCGGCGACAGCTTCACCGAGCGGCCCACCACCAGCGGGCTCAGAATGTGGTTCTCGAACTGCAGGTAGAGGATGAAGAACACCGCGCAGATCACGCCGGTGACGGGTCCCTGGGTGAAGCCGAGCAGGACGAACGGGATGCCGCCGGCCGCGCCCCCGATCTGGGGGACGAGGTCGAAGATCGCCACCCACACCGCCAGCAGTGGCGTCAGCGGCACGCCGAGCACAAGCCCGGCCACCAGCACGGACACGCCGGCGATGCCCGCCACCAGCAACGACCCGGCCACGTACCGACCCACCGTGTCGTAGGCCAGGCGGCCGATGCGGTCGGCCTCCGTCCGGCGGTGGGGCGGCACCACCCGCCTCACCCCCCGAACGAGCCGGTCGCCGTCGAGGAGCAGGCTGATGCTGACGAGCAGCGTGAGAAAGGCGACGAGCACCCCGTCGACGGTGCGGCGAGCGGCCTCGCCGATGCGGGTGTCGGCGCCCTTCAGGCGGTCGGGCAGATCCTCGATCCAGGTCCGCATCTTGTCGGCGGCGCCCGCCTTCTTCAGGTCGTCGCCGACGAGCGGCAGGTCCTCCACCTGCGCCACGATCTCGTCCAGGTCACGGCTGAGCCGCTGGCCCTGGTTGATCGCCGGCGGGGCCAGCAGCGCCATCGCGGCGGCGGTCACGACGATCAGCCCGGCCACGACCACCGCCACTGCGGCCGGTCGCCGGAGCTTGAACCGCTGCTCGGCCGCGCCCACGACGGGAGTCAGGGCCAGCGCCACCAGCGTGCCGACGATCACCACGGTGATCGCCCTCGGCGCCGACCGGACGAGGTTCGTAGCAGCCGCGAGGGCGACGAAGGCGCCCATGACCCAGGCCACCGACCGCCAGTCCAGATCAACCTCCCGCACAGCGACGGCTCCGCCGGTCGGGGGGACACTTCCGCCCGACCGGGCGACCCCGCCGCCAGCCACGGACGCATCAGGCGGCGTGGCGCCCCCGAGGCCCAGGGCGGCGACAGCCCCTCCCTCGGGCTCGGAGAGGGCCCGGGACGCCGGGAACTGCGGGAGGAGCGCCGGCGGGCGGCATCGTCGGTACTGTACCGACGTGCCGACGCCCCGGGAGCGGCTGCGCATAAGCCCTCGTTCGGCGGTGACGGCCGTCGCCATGTTCGGCGCCACCCTCGTCTTCCTCGGGGTCCTGGCCGCATCCCGCCGGGTGATCGGCTGGATCATCGTGGCCGCCACCCTCGCCGCCCTCCTCCACCCCCTCGTCTCTCTGCTTCAGCGCAAGATGCGACGGGGCCTGGCCGTGGCCATCGTGATGCTCGGACTGGTGGGGACCACGGCCGTGATCGGCTACGGGATCGTCGACGACATCCAGGTCCAGACCCGGCGTCTCCAGCAGGCGGCGCCGGCCCGGGCCGAGGAGCTGGAGCGCTCGGAGACATTCGGCGAGCTGGCTCGCGACCTCCGCGCCGCCGAGCGCACCCGGCAGTTCATCGACGAGCTCCCCGCTCGACTGCGCGGGGGGACCCCCGCCGAGGCGCTGCGGGCCGCCGCCACCAGAGGCGTGGCCTTCCTGGCCACGGGCGTGCTGACCATCTTCCTGCTGCTGCACGGGCCCCGCATCATCCAGGCGGCGATCGACCAGGCATCCGACCCCCGGCGCCGCGCCCGCCTCAACCAGCTCTACCCCGTGGTCTACGCCCGCGCCTTCGGCTACGCCGGCAGCACGCTCTGCACGGCGCTGGCGGCCGGGCTGTTCGCGTTCCTGGTGGCCCGGGTGGCCGATGTCCCCGCCCCTGCACCGCTGGCCGTGTGGATGGGCCTATGGGACCTTGTCCCGGTCGGCGGCGCCCTCGTCGGCGCCCTGCCGATCGTCGCCCTGGCCGCGGTGCGCTCCCCATCCGACGCCATCGCCCTGGCCGCCGTGTTCATCGCCTACCAGGTGATGGAGAACCTCGTTGTCCAGCGCCGGATCGAGAAGGACACCGTGAGGGTGGGGCCGTTCCTCACCCTCGTGGCCGGCCTGGTCGGGCTCGAGCTGAGCGGGATGGCCGGCGCCCTGCTGGCCGTCCTGGCCGTGACCATCACGGTCACCATCACCGACGAGGTGACGACGCCTTAGTCCGTGACTTTGTCCGGGGCCTGCCCGGGGAGTAGGAATGCGTGGGGCCTCGAAAAGGCGCGGGCTGGACGGGCCGGTGAAAGCCACCGGCTCCGACCGCCGGGGGGCTCCCCAATCCGCACCGGAGGCCGCTCGTGACAAGAGCCGTCAGCGCCGTCCTTCCCGCCACCCCCCGACTCGCCAGCAACAAGGAGCTCGACGCCTCGGCCCTGCAGGCCATCGCCCAGGCCGCCGTGAACGTCGAGCTGTTCACCATCCCGCTCTACATGGGCACGCTCTATTCGATCCAGGGCACCCACCAGATCACCGGCAAGAACGACTTCTACAAGGACCGCCTGTGGCCAGGGCCTGCGCCCACCGCCCCCCGGCCGGGCGACACGCTCACCGCCAACGAGAAGGCGTTCAACATCATCTTCTCGGTGTTCATCGAGGAGATGCTCCACCTCCAGCTGGCGTCGCACCTCGCCGGCGCGGTGGGCATCAACCCCGTCTTCGACAGCCCCGCTCTGCAGGACTCACGCGGGGGTTGGACGTGCTACGGCTCCAAGAAGACGGTGATCCCCCACATCGTCGACCTCCGCGACACCAAGACCTACGACAAGGTCAAGGTGGACATCGCCGCCATCAGCGCCGACCAGATGAAGCTCTTCATCGCCATCGAGCAGCCGGAGACGGACGCCCAGGACGACCTGAAGCCGCTGGCGGACCGTCCCAGCGGCAACGAGTACTTCCCGACGGTGCCGTTCGACGACTGGACCACCCACAGCACCGAGGAAGACCTGCCGATGTTCGGGACCATCGGGGCCATGTACCAGTGCTACCTGGACTACATGGCCATCACCTACGACGACGACACGACGCTGTGGGACTACGTGTTCTTCGCCAACCAGCGGGACCTGTTCAACGTCCAGGCGAAGGGTCATCCAAAGCGGGAGTACCCCGGCTTCGACGCCACCCTGGGGGCGGCAGGGTTCAAGCAGGCCATGGGCATGATGGACGCCATCACCGACCAGGGTGAGGGCTCGCTCCTCGTCCGCCCGCCTCCTCGCGCCGACGCCCTCAGGGTGGTCGAGCAGAAGTACCAGGCGTCCCTGGAGGCGCTGGAGGCCGATTACCCGTCCTTCACCGACACCGGCGAGGATGCGCCGTCGGCGGCGGCCGCCGCCCGCAGCGAGCGCGGCGGGGTGGACCACTACGAGCGCTTCCGCGAGCTGCGGGACGAACTGCTGCCCGAGGTTGTGACGTGGAAGGACTGGTTCGCCGACCACGGTCCGTGGACCGCCCGCGACCTGCGTACCACCGATAACGAGCCGGGCACCCAGTACAAGCTGCCCACCACCGAGGCCGTCGCTGCCGCTCTCGTGGCCATGGCGACCGGGGACCAGCGGGCGGCCAGCTCGAAGCTGTTCAGCACGATCGCGTGCGGCTCCATCGCCGGCATCACGACAGTGCTCAACACCTACTTCAAGGTGCCCGGGGAGCCGTTCCCCTATCCGTCGATGGTCGGTGCGGGCGACCGCATGGCCATCTGCTGGGCGGTGCTGGGCGAGGCCCCGAACCTGGCCATCGGCGTGGATCCGCCGGACAACACGACGCTCTACCACTGCTGCCAGGGGCTCGATCTGACGGACGTGGGCGTCGACTGCGCGGCGCCGAAGATCTTCCACGCCTGCCGGGGGTCCAACCTGTGCAAAGCGCAGGGTGGATGCGGGTTCGTGCAGAAGACCACCCGGTGGTGGGCTCTGCGGGTTCCTGCTGGTCGCCACCAAGGAGGTCGGCGAAGGCGCCGAGGTCGTCTACTCCGCCCCCAGCGACAACAAGTGCGCCGCCTTCGGGGGCTGTGCGGTTCCGATCTCGGCGTCCCAGATCTTCCCCGCCGCCGGCACCATGCAGCTGTACGACTTCGCCAAGTCGGCCCCCTTCGACCCCGAGGCGATGGCCCCGCCCGGCGGGCAACTTCCCTTCGCCAAGGGCGAGAACGTCCACGACGTCGCCTACAAGGCCTACCTGGCAGTCATGGCCAAGCGCGCCGGCGACGCGGGCGAGGGGCCGACGCCGCCGCCCGAGCCACCGAAGCCCAACACGCTGCGCCTGGTGTTCCCTCCGTCGACGTGAACGCGCTCGGCCTACCGGAGCTCGGCGACGGCGTCGGGCTCCGGGAGGTCCACTTTCGGCATCTGCTGGCCACCCCTCCGCACAAGTGGGGCGTCGACTGGTTCGAGGTCATCAGCGAGAACTTCATGGACGACCACGGCTTCGCCGCCCACGTGCTCGAACACGTCGCCGCCCACCGGCCCGTCGTCATGCACGGCGTGTCGCTGTCGATCGGCAGCACCGATCCGCTCGACCTGGAGTACCTCGGCCAGCTGCGATCCCTCGCCGAGCGCCTCCGGCCGGCCTGGGTCTCCGACCACCTGTGCTGGACCGGTGTGAACGGGGTCGTCAGCCACGACCTGCTCCCCCTTCCGTTCACCCAGCACAGCCTGGACCACGTTGCCGAGCGGGTGCTGGCGGTACAGGACTTCCTCGGGCCGCCCGCTCGTCCTGGAGAACCCGAGCACCTACCTGGAGTTCCGGTCGTCCGACATCCCCGAGTGGGAGTTCCTGGCCATGCTGGCCGACCGGACCGGCTGCGGGCTGCTCCTCGACGTCAACAACGTGTTCGTAGGCGCCTGCAACCACGGGTTCGACGCCGTGGAGTACGTCGAGGGACTCCCCGCCGACAGCATCGTCCAGGTCCACCTGGCCGGCGCCACCGACCTCGGCAGCCACCTCCTCGACACCCACGACGCTCCCGTCCCGGCCGAGGTGTGGCCCCTGTACGCCCTGGCCGTGGAGCGCACCGGGGGCGTGTCCACCCTGCTCGAATGGGACGCCGACATCCCGCCGTTCCCCGACCTGGTCGCCGAGCTGGCCAAGGCCCGGGTCGTGCGGGACGGTGGCGACCCGGGCGCGACCAGGCTGCGTCCGCCGGTGGAGGTCTCCGCGTGACTGGCGGACCAGTGACCGGTGGACCTGTGACCGACCTCGACGTTCTGCAACGGTGGGTGCTGGCGGCGTGCACCGGCACCGGTCCCGATCGGAATGCCGCCGCCGAGGTGAAGGAGACGGAACCGCTGTCTGCGCAGCAGCGCCTCGACATCTACGCCAGGGGCTACCTGAGCCGGCTGGTGGAATGCCTGCGAAACGAGTTCGGAGCCCTGCGGGCGCTGGCCGGCGACGAGGTGTTCGACCTGTTCGCCAAGGGCTACGTGTGGTCCCGACCCCCGACGTCGCCGTCGATGTTCGACCTCGGCGCCGGGTTCGCCGACTACCTCGAGGACACCCGGCCCCAGCCCGTCGGCCCGCCGGCCTCGCCCGACGCCGCGCCCGCGGCCCTCGCCCGGCTGGAGCGGGCCCGGCTCGAAGCGGGTCGGGCACCTGGCGTCGAGACCGACCCCGACCACACCCTCGTCGACCCGGTGGTGGTCATGACCAACCCCGGCCTCACGGTCCGCACCCCGGCCAGCCTGCGGCTCCTGCGGTCGGAGTTCGCCCTCGCCGATGTGCTGGCCGCCGCCGACCGAGGCAACCCGCCACCCGAACCCCTCGCCTCGCCCACCGACTACACGGTGGCCCGGAGCCACTACCGGGTGGTCGTCCACGTCCTGGCGCCCTGGCAGCACGCCGTCCTTGCTGCCTGCGGCACCGCCGGGACCAGCCTCGACAGGGCCGTGGCGGCCTCGGCCGATACGACCGACCTGTGCGCAGACGAGGTGTGGACGTCGGTGTTCGCATGGCTCCCGCGGGCGGTCCAGGCTGGGATGGCCACCGCGGTCCTCTAGCTCGGCGGCGCCGGACGGGGGTGCGGGTGCTGGTGCTCGTGGGACGCCTTGGCCCGCTGCTCCAGCCACCGGCGGAGGCCGGCGCCGTTGGCGTGGACGCCGTTGAGGGTCTCCAGCCGCTCCTTCTGCTCCTCGTCCACCCCCGACAGGTCGGGGGCGAAGGCGCGGGCCAGGGCGTCGGGGATGTCGCGACCCTCCCGCCACGCCGCCTCCGCCACCTCGGCCCACCGGCGCAGCATCTCGGCGGCCTCGTCGAGGGTGTCGCCGGGGTCGCCGGGTACGACGCCGAAGTGGGCGAGGGCGAGCGCCGACGGGCGCCGCTCGGCGAACCGCCGCAGCGAGCCGAGGGCGAGGTCGAGGTCGAAGTCCGGCGGCGGCGTCGACGGTCGCAGCACGCCCACGTCGGGCAGGCGCACACCGACGGCGTCGCCCACGAAGAGGATCCCGGTGTCGGAGTCCTGCAGCCCCAGGTGGTGTTTGGCGTGGCCAGGTGAGTCGACAGCGGTGAGGGTGCGGGTCGGGCCGACCGCCACCTGGTCGCCGTCCTCGAGCACCCGGATCCGGTCGGCCGGCGTCGGCTCCAGGCGGCCGTAGAGCCCGTCGAGCAGGTCGCCGTAGACCAACTCGGCCGACGCCACCAGCCGGCTCGGGTCGGCCAGGTGGCGGGCGCCCTTCGGGTGCACGTAGACGGTGGCGTCCGGGAAGGCGGCGGCCACGTCGCCCACCCCGCCGGCGTGGTCGAGGTGGATGTGGGTGACGACCACGCCGGCCAGGTCGGCCGGTCCGAGGCCCAGCGCGCCCAGGCCTTCGAGCAGGGCGGGGACCGAGCTCTGGCTCCCGGTCTCCACCAGCACCGGGTCGGGCCCCTCGATCAAATAGCCGGCGGTGCACCGCTCCCAGCCGCCGAGGAGGGTGTCGATCTGGACGATCCCCGGGCCGATCCTCAACGCGCTCGGCCCGCCAACTACTCGGTGGTCGTGAGCGAGGGCATGATCTCGGAGGCGAACTCCTGGATGCGGGGCCAGCCCTCCCCCGGCCAGCTGGCGACAAGGTACGAGAACCCGATGGCATGCAGCTCGTCGACCCGCCGGCGGACCTCGTGCCACGGCTCGGACAGCGACAGGTTGGTGGAGCAGGTGATCGTCGACGGGTCGCGCCCCGCCTCGTGCGCCGACCGGTAGACGATCGACGCCTTCCTCGACAGCACCTCGGGCGGGCCGAAGGCGTGCCACACGTCGGCGTGGCGGCCGGCGATGGGCAGGGTGAGCTTGTCGCCCATGGCCCCGACCCAGATCGGCGGGTGCGGCTGCTGGACCGGCCGGGGATAGAGGTAGCCGCCGTCCAGCTCGTAGTAGGTACCGTCGAAATCGGCGGGGTCCTCGGTCCAGAGGGCCTTGACGACCTGGAGGGCCTCCTCCATCCGACCGGCTCGCTCGCGCGCCGGCGGGAAGTCGATGCCCAGCCGGCGGTGCTCGTCCTCGTGCCAGGCAGCCCCCAGGCCCAGGTTCACCCTGCCCCCCGAGGCGTGGTCGACGGTGACGACCTGGGCGGCCAGCATGGACGGGTGCCGGTAGGTGACCCCCGTCACCAGGGTCCCCAGCCGGATGCGGTTGGTGACGGTGGCCAGTGCGCCGAGGAGCGTCCAGGCCTCCATGCAGGGGCCCTTGGGGTCGCCGTACAGCGGCGTGAGGTGGTCGAAGATCCACGCCGAGTCGAACCCGGCCTCCTCGGCGAACTCCACCCGGGCCCGTAGCTGCGCCCAGGTCAGCTGGTGCTGCGACACGTCGACGCCGAACTTCATGGCGTCACGGTAGCGGCGACCGGCTGCCAGGAATATCGTCACGACCCAGTCGAACAACCAGTCGAGCAAGGAGCGGGCCATGGGTCGGCGGACAGGGCGATTCCGGTGGTTGGCTGCAGTGGTGGCAGTGGCGGCGACGTTGGTCACCGCCCAAGGTGCCCTGGCACTGACACCACCCACGGTGCCGGCGGCCATCAAGGTGCCGGCCGGCAACGCCCTGTTCTTGGTCGGGCACGCCCGGGGAGCCCAGGTCTACTCGTGCACCAACACGGGTGGGACCATCGCCTGGACGCTGCGCACGCCCGCGGCGACCATCTACGACGGCGCCGGGCGGTCGATCATCCTGCACTACGCCGGGCCCACCTGGCGGGCCGACGACGGCAGCGCGGTGGTCGCGGCGCGGGTCGACGGCGCTCCGGCACCGTTGCCCAATACCATCCCCTGGCTCCTGCTGAAGGCGACGTCGACGACGCCCGGCAGCACCGGCAACCTGCTGACCCCGACGACGTACATCCAGCGGATCAACACCACCGGAGGCGTGGCCCCGGCCACCGGCTGCGATGCCGCCCACGTCGGCGCCACGACCGCCGTCTTCTACACCGCCGACTACTACTTCTACCGGGCCGCCTGAGGGCCCAGCTCGGGCTGGCCGGCGTCGTAGACCAGCCGACCGGTCTCCACCCGGGCGCCGTCAGTCGGTTCGTGGACGGTCAGCCGGCCGTCGTGGCCGAGGTGTGCCACCGCCACACTTCGGACCAGGACGGCGAAGTCGGACAGGAGGCGCCGGTGGCACTTCCACCACAGGCTCTCCGAGCACATGGCCGCGGTCTGGCGGTCGGCGGCGTCGTCCAGCAGCCTGCCCGTTTCCTCCAGGAGCCGGTCGGCGGCGGCCACGAACGCCGGCGTCTCCATGTGGTCGGCGTAGCCGCGGAACGCCTTGTCCCGCAGGGCGACGTGGGGTGAATCGGGACGGGCCGAGCGCCATCCGCCGAGGTCGGGCTCCCAGCGGTAGCCGACGCCGGCCTCGGGCAGCCAGACGGCCATCCGGTCCCGGCCGAAGTGGGGGTGGCGGCGGCTGCCGGGAGCGGTGCGGACGTCTACGACCAGCTCCACCCCTGCCCCGCCGAGCAATTCGGACAGGGCCTCGGCGGAGATCGTCCCGTGTCCCACGGTCAGCAGGCCAGGAATCCCCGGTGCTTGCGCGGTCACGACTCCCATACTTCCCGTTCTCGCATGACGGCAGCCGCCGTTCGTCGGGTGAGGATGCGGCGGGGCTGATACCGCTCAACTCCACGGCGCCGCTGGTCGACAACTGATGGATGACGTCACACCGCCGGTTGATGGTCGCCGCCCTGGCCGTCCTGCTGCTCGGGGTGGGGATCGTGGTCGCGGTCACCCGAGGCGGGTCGGCCCCCGAGGCCTCGACCAAGACTGCCGCCGTCAGCGGCACGTCGATCCCCGCGGCGACATCGCCCGCGGAGGCAAACGCTCCGGTCGAGAGCGCTCCCGCAACCGAGGGGCCCACGGCCGCCCCAGAGGCCGGTGGGTCTTCGGCGGCACCCACGCCTGGCCCCACGATGACGGTCCCGGCCCTCCCGGACCTCCCGGCGTTCCCCCAGCTACCCCCGCTCCCGGCCGGAGCGCCAACCTTCCCGTGCCCGCCGGGGCTCGAGCAGGGGGGCACGTGCGCCCTCCCCTTCCCGGTCCCGCCTCCGCCCCCCGCGCCGTCCTCCTGAGGCCGGCGCCCACGGAGGCGTGACAGACCCGAAGCCGGGGTACCTCGCGTGGGTGGGCGCGCCAAACCTCGACGAGCTTCGTGGCGAGGCGGCCGGCTGCAAGGCCTGCCATCTGTGGGAGAAGGGCACCCAGACCGTCTTCGGCGAGGGGCCGAGGACGCCGACCTGATGCTCGTGGGCGAACAGCCCGGCGACCAAGAGGACAAGGCGGGCCGCCCGTTCGTAGGACCAGCCGGACAGCGTCCTCGAGCAGGGCCTCGAGGAGGCGGGCATCGACCGCTCGTCCGTCTACGTCACCAACGTGGTGAAGCACTTCAAGTGGGAGGCCCGGGGCAAGCGCCGCATCCACCAGAAGCCCAACGCGGCCGAGGTCTCCGCCTGCCGCCCGTGGCTGGACGCCGAGATCGAGGCGGTGCAGCCGAGGATCGTCGTGGGCCTCGGCGCGGTGGCGGGCCAG
Organism: uncultured Acidimicrobiia bacterium; assembly: GCA_963827345.1. GTDB lineage: Bacteria > Actinomycetota > Acidimicrobiia > Acidimicrobiales > AC-14 > CAWGUU01. Next base: position 58,417 of record CAWHAN010000009.1, read on the forward strand.
GCCCTGCTCGGGCGGAACTTCCGCGTCAGCCGCCAGCGAGCCCAGTTCGTGGATTGGCCCGACGGCCGGCTCGTCACCGCCACGGTCCACCCTTCGTCGATCCTGCGGGCGCCCGACGAGCGCCGCTCGGCGGAGATGGCGGCGTTCGTCGACGACCTCCGCACCGTGGCCAAGCGGCGGGCCCAGATCGCCCCTCCTGCCGGTCGGTAGCCTCCTGCCCCATGCACGAGGGCAGCCGCAAAGCCATCTTCGCCGCGTTCATCGCCAACTTGGGCATCGCCATCGCCAAGTTCATCGGGTTCCTCCTCACCGGGGCCTCGTCGATGCTGGCCGAGGCCGTCCACTCGGTGGCCGACAGCACCAACCAGGGCCTGCTGTTCCTGGGCGGCAACAAGGCCAAGCGGGCGCCAGATCCCGACCACCCCTTCGGGTACGGGCGGGAGCGGTACTTCTGGTCGTTCGTGGTGGCGGTGATCATCTTCACCGCAGGGTCGATGTTCGCCCTGTACGAGGGCGAGGAGAAGCTCCGGCACCCCCACGAGCTGGAGTCTCCCGGCATCGCCATCGGGATCCTGTTCGTCGCCATCCTCCTCGAGTGCTACTCGATGTGGACCGCGGTGAAGGAGGCCCGACCGGTCAAGGGCGACCTGTCGTGGTGGCAGTTCATCCGGCGGGCCAAGGTCCCGGAACTGCCCGTCGTCCTGCTCGAGGACCTCGGCGCCCTGCTCGGCCTCCACATCGCCATGGGCGGCGTGATCCTGGCCGCGACGACCGGCAACCCCCGCTGGGACGCCGCCGGGAGCATCGCCATCGGCCTGCTGCTGGGCGTGATCGCGGTGATCCTCGCCATCGAGATGAAGAGCCTGCTCATCGGCGAGTCGGCGACGCCGGCCATGGTCGGGCGGATCCGCCAGACCATGGAGTCGGACCCCCGGGTCCGGCGGGTGATCCACCTGCGGACGCAGCACCTCGGTCCCGACGAGCTACTGGTCGGCGCCAAGCTCGAGCTGGACGGGAGCCTGAGGTTCCCCGAGGTGGCAACGGCCCTCGACGAGGTGGAGGACAAGGTGCGGGCGGCGGTGCCGGAAGCCCGGGTCATGTACCTGGAGCCCGACATCTTCCATCCGGAGCGGCCGGCCGATCCGGCCGTTCAGGCGCCTCCGCCCGAAAGGGAAGGCCAGACACCTCCCTCCGCCTGAAACGCACTTTTCCCCATGGCCGCCGGTCCGTCCCGGTGGGATACTTCCAGGGCGCCCGACGCAACGGTCAGAGGTGAGTGCGCTGATCTTCGGTCTGCTGGGAGACAGAAGCAGTAGCGACGGATGGCCCGTGCCGGGCGCCCACGTTCCTGCCGGGAGACGGAGACAGCCGGTTCCCGGCACGTGCTGGCGGCGAGCGGTAGGCGCCCCGTAGGAAGCCCGGGAGGACTCGTGCCCGATTCGGACGGTCCCGACCTCGTCGACCCGCACCCGAAGGTGCTGGCCGACGTGCAGAGCGGAGGCGTCACCGATGCCGGCCAGGCGGGAACGCCGGCCGAACAAGCCTCGACCATGGTCCTCGACGACGTGGCGACCGTCGACGGTCAGGCGGTCAACGACAGCCAGAACGTCGGGGTGGCACCGACCGAGGATGCGGTGGACGAGCTGCGCGCCGTGGCCGAAGAGCTGCGGGAGGAGCGCGAACGCCTGGAGTGGACGGCCAACCAGGTCGCCCACCTGGTCGAGCACCGGCCCGGTCCGTCGTTCGACCCCGACCCCACGCCCCCGACCCCGCTCGAACTGCAGGCAGTCACGTCGGCGGCTCAGCAGGAGGTCGCGACCGGCGAACCGGTGGTCGAGGACTCGGAGGCCACGGGGACGGAGGCGTTGGCGGAAGCGGAAGCTGTCCCGGCGCCGCGGCGCCGCGGCGGCGGGCTCGTCACCGTCCTCGGCGTGCTCATGCTGATCCTCGCCGCGGCCGTCCTGGTCAGCAGAGCCGTGGCCTAGGCCCCGCCCTCCCGGTACACCTCGGCACCCGCAGCCACGAACTCGGCCGACTTCTCCTTCATCCCCAGCTCGATGGCCTGCTCGTCGCTGACGCCGTGGGCCTTGGCGTAATCCCGCACGTCGTGGCTGATGCGCATCGAGCAGAACTTCGGCCCGCACATGGAGCAGAAGTGGGCGGTCTTGGCGGCACCGGCCGGCAGGGTCTCGTCGTGGTACGACCGGGCGGTGTCGGGGTCGAGGGCCAGGTCGAACTGGTCCTGCCAGCGGAACTCGAACCGGGCCTTCGACAGGGCGTCGTCCCAGGCCTGGGCGGTGGGGTGGCCCTTGGCCAGGTCGGCGGCGTGGGCGGCGATCTTGTAGGCGATCACGCCCTGCTTGACGTCGTCGCGGTCGGGCAGGCCCAGGTGCTCCTTGGGCGTCACGTAGCAGAGCATCGCCGTGCCGTACCAGCCGATCATGGCCGCCCCGATGGCGGAGGTGATGTGGTCGTAGCCGGGGGCGACGTCGGTGGTGAGCGGGCCCAGCGTGTAGAAGGGCGCCTCGTGGCACAGCTCCAGCTGGAGCTCCATGTTCTCCCGGATCTTGTGCATCGGCACGTGGCCGGGGCCCTCGATCATCACCTGCACGTCGTGGCCCCACGCCACCTTGGTCAGCTCGCCGAGGGTGGCCAGCTCGGCCAGCTGGGCCTCGTCGTTGGCGTCGGCGATCGACCCCGGCCGCAGCCCGTCGCCCAGCGAGAAGGCCACGTCGTAGGTGGCGAGGATCTCGCACAGCTCCTCGAAGTTGTCGTAGAGGAAGTTCTCCCGGTGGTGGGCCAGGCACCAGGCGGCGAGGATCGACCCGCCCCGGCTGACGATCCCGGTCATGCGGTTGGCGGTCATGGGGACGTAGCGCAGGCGCACGCCGGCGTGGACGGTCATGTAGTCGACGCCCTGCTCGGCCTGCTCGATCACCGTGTCGCGGAACACGTCCCACGACAGGTCCTCGGCCCGGCCGTCGACCTTCTCCAGAGCCTGGTAGATCGGGACGGTGCCGATCGGCACCGGCGAGTTGCGGACGATCCACTCCCGCGTGGTGTGGATGTTGGCGCCGGTCGACAGGTCCATCACGGTGTCGGCGCCCCACTTGGTGGCCCAGGTGAGCTTCTCGACCTCCTCGGCGACCGACGACGTCACCGCCGAGTTGCCGATGTTGGCGTTGATCTTCACGAGGAAGTTCCGCCCGATGACCATGGGCTCGGACTCGGGGTGGTTGACGTTCGCCGGCAGGATGGCCCGGCCGCGGGCGATCTCGTCCCTCACCGTTTCGGCGGCGACGCCCTCCCGCAGGGCCACGAACTCCATCTCGGGCGTCACCTCGCCCCGGCGGGCGTAGTGCAGCTGGGTGACGGTGCGGCCCGGCTTGGCCCGCAGCGGTCGGGGCGTCTCGCCGGTGTAGGTGTCGCCGTTCGAGCCTGGTTCGGCCGGCGTGGCCCGGCGGGCGGCGGACCGGCCGTCGTCGCGAGCGGTGGGCGCCCGGCCGGCGTACTCCTCGACGTCGTCCCGCTCGAGGATCCAGTGGCGCCGAAGGGTCGGCAGCCCCTCGGACGGGTCCGACCCCGGGCCCGAGGTGTCGTACAGCCTGACGGCGGAGCCGTCGGTGAGGGCCACCTCGGTGAACGGGACGCCGACCCCGTTGGGGCCCTCGACGTGGACCTTGCGGCGACTCGCCATCTCGCTCTCCCTCCGCGGGCATGACCCCGACAGGTTCAGACGGTCGGCGCCCAGCGGCGCCCTCTCAGCCCGGTGGGGGCTCCCGTGAAGCCTCAGCTTGTCACACCGGGCACCGCCGCCTGAAGCCGAACTGGTCCGGTTCAGCCGCGCCATACGCCGGTACGCCGCCCCGGTTCGCTTCGGTCGCCGGTATGGTCGGATGGCGATGACCTCGACGTTCCTCGACGCCTGCTGGGGCAAGCCGGTGGCCCACGTGCCGGTGTGGTTCATGCGCCAGGCGGGGCGGTCGCTTCCCGAGTACCGGGCGATCCGCAAGCTCCACGGGATGCTCGACGTCATCGCCACGCCCGACCTGGCCGCCGAGGTCACCATGCAGCCGGTGCGCCGCCTCGGCGTCGACGCCGCCATCCTGTTCTCCGACATCGTCACGCCGCTGGTCGGCATCGGCGTCGACATCGACCTCGCCCCGGGGCCCGTCGTCGCCGAGCCGTTCCGCACCCCCGCCGACCTCGACCGGCTCCGCCCGCTCGAGCCCGAGGCCGACGTCCCCCACGTGCTGGAGACGGTCCGCATCCTCACCGGCGAGCTCGACGTCCCCCTCATCGGCTTCGCCGGCGGGCCGTTCACCCTGGCCACCTACCTGGTCGGCCCGTCGAAGGACCACGCCACCGCCAAGTCGCTCATGTACTCCGAGCCCGACTTCTGGGCGGCTTTGCTCGACTCGCTGGCGGGCATCGTGCTGGCCTCGCTGCGGGCCCAGGTCCAGGCCGGGGCCGACGCCGTCCAGCTGTTCGACTCCTGGGCCGGCGTGCTCAGCCCCGCCGACTACCGGCGCTACGTCCTCCCGGCCACCAGGAAGGTCTTCGCCGGCCTGGAGGACCTCGGCGTGCCCCGGATCCACTTCGGCGTCGGCACCGGCGAGCTGCTGGAGCTCATGGCCGAGGCGGGGCCCGACGTCGTCGGCGTCGACTGGCGGGTGCCGCTCGACCGGGCCCGCGCCCGCCTCGGCACCGGGACGCCGGTGCAGGGCAACCTCGACCCCACCGTCTGCCTGGCGCCGTGGGCGGTCGTCGAGCCGGCGGTGGACGCCGTGCTCGACGCCAACGCCGGCCGTCCCGGCCACGTCTTCAACCTTGGCTGGGGGGTCCTCCCCGACACCGACCCCGACACCCTCCGCCGCATCGTGGAGCGCGTTCATGCCCGCTGACGTCGGGGTGCTGGTGATGGCCTACGGCACGCCCGCCACCACCGACGACATCGAGGCGTACTACACCCACATCCGGCGGGGCAACGCCCCGACCCCGGAGCTGCTGGCCGAGCTGACCGGCCGCTACCAGGCCATCGGGGGCACGTCGCCCCTGCTCGCACTGACGGGGGCGCAGGCCGCCGGCCTGGCGGAGGCCCTCGGCGAGGGGTACGTCGTGGAGCTGGGGATGAAGCACGCCCCGCCCTTCATCGAGGACGGCGTCGCCGCTCTCGCCGCGAAGGGCGTGACCAAGGTGGTCGGGCTGGTCCTGGCGCCGCACTACTCCCGACTGTCGGTCGGCCAGTACGAGGCCCGGGCCGCGGCCGCCGCCGCCGAGGCCGGCGTCGAGCTCGACATGGTGAGGTCCTGGCACCTGGCCCCCGGCTACCTCGACCTGCTGGCCACCTTCGTGGAGGACGCCGTCGACAGCCTGAAGCTGCCGCGGCCCGACGTCGAGGTGCTGTTCACCGCCCACAGCCTCCCCGACCACGTGCTGATGGACGGGGAGGATCCCTACGCCGACCAGCTTCGCGAGACGGCGGTGATGGTGGCCGCCCGAGCCCGGGTGCAGCGCTGGTCGGTGGCGTGGCAGAGCGCCGGCCGCACGTCGGAGCCGTGGATCGGCCCCGACATCCTCGCCGTCTTCCCGTCGCTGGTCGTGAACCGGGCCCGGGGCGTGGTCGTGTGCGCCGCCGGCTTCACGTCCGACCACCTGGAGATCCTCTACGACCTCGACATCGAGGCCAAGCAGTCGGCCGACGCCTTCGGCCTCGCCTTCGCCCGCACGCCGATGCCGAACGACCACCCCGACCTGATGCGAGCGCTGGCGGAGGTCGTCCGGGCGCGTGCCTGACGGAGTCGGCCGCCCCCACCGGCCGTCGGTGGTCGTGGTGGGCGGGGGGATCACCGGCCTGGCCACCGCCTGGTTCCTCCGCCACGACGCCGACGTCACCCTGCTCGAGGCGTCCGACCGCCTCGGCGGCAAGATCCAGACCCGGTGCCTGACTGGCGTCGGCGTCGGTGTGGACGTGGAGGCCGGTCCCGACACGTTCCTGGCCCGCGTGCCCCACGCCACCAACCTCTGCCGCGACCTCGGCCTGGGCGGCGACCTGGTCGAGCCGGCGACGGGGAAGGCCTTCGTGTGGACCCGCGGCGCGCTGAGGCCTCTCCCGACCGACCACGTGCTCGGCGTGCCCGTCGGGCTGCGGGCGCTGGCCCGATCGGGCGTGGTGCCACCGCTGGCGGTCGCCCGGGCCGGGCTCGACCTTGTGCTTCCCCGCTCCCGCTTCTCCGCCGATCCGACCGTCGCCGAGGTCGTCGGCCGGCGCATGGGTCGCGGCGTGCTCGACCGGCTGGTGGAGCCGCTGGTCGGGCGGGATCAACGCCGGACGGGCCGACGGCCTCAGCCTGGCCGCCACCGCCCCCCAGCTGGCCGCGGCCACTGGCTCGCGCAGTTTCGTCCTGGGGCTCCGGCGGCGCCGGCGCGACGCTCCGCCGTTGTCAGACGCCGCCGGCCCGGTGTTCCTGGGCATCGCCGGAGGGATGGAGCGGCTCGTCGACAGGCTGGAGTCGGAGCTGGCGGCGGCGGGCGTGCGCGTCCTCACGGAGACGCCGGCCACCGAGGTGGAGCCGGCCGGGCCGGGCTACCGGGTGGTCACGGCCGGCGGCGGGCTGGCGACCCCGGATGCCATCGACGCCGCCACCGACGCCGTCGTCGTGACACTCCCCGCCTTCGCCGCCGCCCACCTCCTGCCGCCGGCGGCCAAGGACCTGGCCGCCATCCGGTACGCGTCGGTGGCGGTCACCACGCTGGCCTACCGCCCCGAGTCGGTCCCCGAGCCGCTCGACGGCGCCGGGTTCCTCGTGCCGAGGGTCGACGGCCGGCTGATGACCGCCTGCACGTTCACCACGACCAAGTGGCCGGCCACGGCCTCCGCCGGACTGGTGCTGCGTACGGGCGTCAGCCGGGCGGGCGGGCGACGACCGCCCCGACCACCTCGACGACGCCGCCCTCGTCGCCCGGCTCCACGACGAGCTGGCCGAGGCCATCGGCGTCACCGACCAGCCGGTGGCCAGCCTGGTCAGCCGCTGGCAGAACGGGTTCCCCCAGTACCAGCCGGGACACGAGCGGCGGGTCGACCGCATCGAGTCGACCCTCGCCGCCGAGATGCCCGGCGTCGTCGTGGCCGGGGCCGCCTACCGGGGCCTGGGCATCGCCGCCTGCATCCGCCAGGCCGAGGAGGCGGCGGCCAAGGTCCGCACCCGACTCACTGCTGGTAGCCCTCGACCGTAGGGACGTCACGGAGGTGGGTGAACTCCTGGTTCTGCTCAGGCGCCGAGCAGGTCCTGGGCCTCGGCCTCGGTCGGCGCCCGGTAGAGGTCGCCGCCGGGCTGCTGGCGCCGGCCACCCTCGGCCAGCGGCCCCAGGTCGATCGGGGCGAACCCGATGTCCTCGATCAGCCCCGACACGACGGCCTTGGCCTCGGCGTCGTCCCCCGAGAGGAACAGGACCAGCCGCTCCCCCGCCGGCTTGCCCCCGCTGGTGGCCAGCGTCGCCGCCAGCATGGTGTTGAACGACTTCACCAGCCGGGCGCCGGGCAGTCGCTCGGCCGTCATCTCGCTGGCCGACGTCGGGCTGGTGTCGACGATCCCGAAGGTCTCGTCGTAGGGGTTCATGGCGTCGACGACGATCTTGCCGTCGAGCAGCTCGGCCGGCGGGAGGGCCTCGGGCCTCCGCCACGGAACGGCCAGGAACACCACGTCCCCGAACCGGGCGGCGTCCTCGACGGTGGCGGCGTGGGCGTTGGGCCGACCTCAGTCGACGAGGTCCGCCAGCGAGTCCGGGCCCCGCTGGTTGCTGACCGCCACCCGGTGCCCCGCCCCGGCCAGCAGCTGGGCGACCGCGCCGCCGATGTTCCCCGCCCCGATCACCCCGATGTCCATGCCCGCCAGTCTGGTGCATCCGCGTACCATCGGGACGTGGCCGTGTCATCGGATCCGGGTGAGCCGATCGTCGTGCGCTCGCCCTACGACGGGAGCGAGGTCGGGCAGGTACCGAGGTGCTCGGCCGCCGACGTCGACAAGGCGGTCGCCGCCGCCCTCGCCGCCCACGAGGCAGGGCCGCTCCCGCCGTGGCGGCGAGCAGAGATCCTCGACGCCGCCGCCCGCCTGCTCGCTGACCGCACGGAGGACTTCGCCCGCACGATCGCCGCCGAGTCGGCCAAGCCCCTGAAGACGGCCCGGGCCGAGGCCAGGCGGGCGGTCAGCACGTTCACCTTCGCCGCCGTCGAAGCCCGCCGGCTCACCGGCGACATGGTGCCGATCGACGCCGCCGAGGTCGGCGAGGGACGGGTGGCCTTCACCCTGCGGGTGCCCGTCGGCGTGGTCGGCGCCATCTCGCCGTTCAACTTCCCGCTCAACCTGGTGGCCCACAAACTGGCCCCGGCCATCGCCGCCGGCTGCCCGGTCGTGCTCAAGCCGGCCAGCCAGACGCCGCTGACGGCGGTCGCCCTCGCCCGGCTGCTCGTCGACGACTGCGGGCTGCCGACCGACCACCTCCACGTGATCACCGGCAGTGGCGCCGAGGTCGGCGACGCGCTGGTGCGCCACCCCGACGTGGCCTACATCACCTTCACCGGCTCCGGGGAGGTCGGCTGGGCGATCAAGGAGAAGGCCGGGCGCAAGAAGGTTGCCCTCGAGCTGGGCAACAACTCGCCGGTGATCGTCGAGGCCGACGGCGACTGGGAGGCGGCCGCCAAGGCGGTCGCGGCCACGGGGTTCGCCCACGCCGGCCAGTCGTGCGTGTCGGTCCAGCGGGTGCTCGTCCACCAGGCGGTGGCCGAGGCGTTCGTCGACCTGCTGGCAGGCCTCGTCGCCGAGCTCGTCGTCGGCGACCCGCTCGGCGAGGACACCGACGTCTCCGCCCTCATCGCCCCGGCCGAGCGCGACAGGGTGAAGGAGTGGGTCGACGAGGCGGTGGCGGGCGGGGCCGAGGTGCGCACCGGTGGAACGATCGACGACGAGGGCGTCCTCGGGCCCACGGTGCTCACCGGCGTCACGCCCGACATGCGGGTGTGCAGGGACGAGGTGTTCGGGCCGGTCGTGGCCGTACAGTCCTACGCCACCACCGACGAGGGCCTCCGCCTGGCCGACGACACCCGCTACGGGCTCCAGGCCGGGATCTTCACGTCCCGACTGGACACCGCCATGCGGGCCGCCCGCAGCCTGCACTTCGGAACGGTGCTGGTCAACGAGGTGCCGACGTGGCGGGCCGACCAGATGCCCTACGGCGGGGTACGAGCCAGCGGCAACACCAAGGAAGGCCCGGCGTCGGCGGTACGGGAGATGACCGACGAGCGCCTGGTCGTCATCCGGGCCTAGAGACGGCGTCCCCCCCCGCTCCCGGCTGAACCGCCGGACGGCGACGATGAAGAAGAGCCCACCCACGAGCCAGATGGGTTCCCACAGGTAGAGGTACCAACGGACGGTCCCGGGGTCCGTCGATTCGACGACCCCGAGTTCGGCCAACCCGGCGTTGACCATGCCGAATCCTCCGTACAACGCCAGTAGAACACCCGTGCCCCACCCGGCGAGGACCAGTAATCGGCGGGACCACGCCCGGCCCCACGGCCGTGACAGCGCGAGCCCCAACAGTCCCGCCCCGATCTTCAGGAGCACGGTAAGCCAGAGGACCGCCACGAACCACGGCGGGCGGGCGAGGGCGGGTTCACGGACAGCGCTCGAGAGAGTCTCGACCGCGCCCATGCCCCCCACCGCCCAGTACAGGCTCAGGGCGGCGAACAGGAAAGCCCAGGCGGCTGCGGCGTAGCCCGCCCACCGCCCGGACGGCCCGGACCGCCCGGACTGCCGCACCCTCCGCCCCGACCGCCGCACCCTCTCATCCTGACTCAGGTGAAGCCGACCGACCGGTCCGGTGCATCAGGGCGACGGCGACGAGAGTGAGCCACACGGCGAACAACACGAAGGCGAACTGGGTGACGCCGAACCAGGTGCCCACCAGCATCACCCCGGCCAGGGGCAGCCCCGAGCGGGCCAGCCAGGCGGGGAGCAGACTGCTCCGGCGCCCGGCCAGCGTCGTCGCCACCACGAGGACCATGGCCGGAAGGAGGCAGAGGATCAAAGCCATGTTCCCCACGTCGAGGAGGGCGGCCGCCACGAGGGGGTCCCGGTGGTCCCCGGCCTGGAGGGCGGCTGCTCCCCACGCGGTGACCAGGATCAGGAACGGCCCGAGCAGGAGGACGCCACCGATGAGGGCAGCGGGGGCGCAGAGGCCCTCGTCGCCCTCCACCCGTCGGATGGCGCGCCAGAGGCTGGCGAGGAACCACGGGTAGCAGACGAAGCCGCCGAAGACGACAAGAAACGCGTCGAGCATGTGCCCGCCCCGGTTCTCGGCGAAGTAGGCGGCGATCTCCCCTGCGGCGGCATCGCTGCCGGGGGGCGCCGATCCGATTGCGACCGCGCCGAGGAGGATCGCGGCCAGGAACGCCAGCGCTCCAGTCGGGGCAAGGCGCTCCCAGCGCGGCGGATCCGACACACCCCCGGCGTCGGCGCTACCTGGGGACGGGCCCTGATTGGTCTGCATGCCGGCTCCTCTCGTCATGGCGTCGACGCTACGGACGCGTCCTTCGCCGGTCATCGGGGCTAGCCCTGATTCCGGGTTGGCCCTGTAGCGACGCCGACGCGATGGCGCGAGCATCACCGCATGGCAACGACCGTCCTCATCGTCGACGACCACGCCGGGTTCCGGCGGATGGCCCGACGCGTACTGGAGGAGGCCGGGTTCGACGTGGTGGGGGAAGCGGCGAACGGCGAGGGCGCCATGTCGAGCGTCGCCGCCCTCCGGCCCTCCCTCGTGCTCCTCGACGTCCAGCTCCCCGACCTGGACGGCTTCGTGGTGGCGCAGCGCCTGGCCGAGTCCGGCGCCGGCGCCGCCGTCATCCTCACGTCGAGCCGTAGCGCATCCGACTACGGCGCCCGCCTGGCGCGAGCCTCCGCGATCGGCTTCATCGCCAAGGCCGAGTTGTCGGGAGCGGCGGTCGTGAAACTCCTCGGTGCGGCCTGATGACGAAGCGGGCGGCGGCGGTCCTGGCGCTCATGGCGGTCTTGCTGGCCGCCGCCCTCGTCCCACCCATCACGCGCGGCGACCACCTTCCCTCCCTCGAGGTCGGGTTCGAGCTCTCCGTCGGGGTCCTCTTCGTGGTTGCGGGCCTGCTGGGATGGGCCCGACGCCCGGCCAGCGCCATCGGGCGCCTGATGACGGTCGCCGGCCTCGTCTGGCTGTTGGCCCGGGCCCTGGTGTGGGCCGGGCTCAACCCGCTGGTGTTCACCGCCGGACTGGTGCTCGTGCTCCTACCGATCGCCTTCGTGGCCCACCTCGCGGTCGCCTTCCCGAGCGGCCGCCTCGCCTCATCGCTCGAGCGGGTGATCGTCGCGAGCGCCTACGTCGTGATCGTCGCCGGCGTCGCGTTCCTCGACCTCTCGGGCTGCCCCGACTGCCCACCAAACCTGCTGGCGGTGGACGCCGCTGAGGGAACCGGCCGACTGCTGCGGGCAACCGTGCTGGTAGCAACCTTGCTGTCGATCGGGGCGTTCTTGGTCGTCCTTGTGGGTCACTGGCTCCACGGAACGAAGGCCGCTCGCCGCGTTCTGGCGCCCGTCGTGCCCACCGCCGTGCTCTACGGCGCGGTGTCGGCGTCCATCCTGCTGACCGAGCTCGGCGCCCCGGGAGGTCCGACCGCCGAGTGGACCTGGCTGGAGGACGTCGCCATCTTCGCCGTGCCGGTCGCCTTCCTCGGCGGCCTGCTGCGCAGCCGTCTGGCCCACTACGGGGTGGGCGAGCTGGTGGTGGAGCTGGGCGAGAATGCGCCTGGAGGGGAGCTGCGCTCCGCCCTTTCCCGCGCCTTGGGCGACCCCAGCGTCGAGGTCGCCTACTGGATGCCGGAGTCGGCCACCTACGTCGACGGCGACGGAAATCCTGTCGAGTTGCCGGGTGAGGACTCGGGCAGGGCCGTCGCCGTGATCGAACGGGCGGGGACCGGCGTGGGCGCGTTGGTGCACGACTCCGCCCTGCGGGAGGAGCCCGCCCTGCTCGACGCAGTGTGCGCCGCCGCTGGCATGGCCATGGAGAACCAGCGACTCCACGTCGAGGTCCTGTCCCGGCTGGAGGAGGTGCGGGCGTCGCGGGCGAGGATCGTCGAGGCCGCTGACGCCGAACGTCGCCGGGTGGAGCGCAACCTCCACGATGGCGCCCAGCAGCGCCTGGTCACACTCTCGCTGGCCCTCACCATGGCCCGTAGCCGGCTGGCCGGGGACGGCACCTCGAACGGGGGGCTCCCGCCGGTGGGCGTCGAGGACCTCCTCACGGAAGCGGCCGACGAGCTCGCGCTGGCGTTGCGTGAGCTGCGGGAGCTGGCTCGGGGCATCCATCCCGCCGTCCTGACGGAGGAGGGCCTGGGCGCGGCCCTTGAGTCCCTTGCCGAGCGGTCGCCGGTTCCGGTGGAAGTGTCGGCCCAGGCCGACACCCGGTTACCTCCGCCGGTCGAGGCGGCGGCGTACTACGTGGTGTCCGAGGCCTTGGCGAACGTGGCCAAGTACGCGGACGCCTCATCGGTGACGGTCGTGGTCGTTCGTAGCGAGCTGGGGCTGCGGGTCGAGGTGGCCGACGACGGGCGGGGTGGGGCGGTGGCGAGGCGCGGCTCGGGCCTGGAGGGCCTGGCCGATCGGCTGGCGGCGCTCGACGGAAGCCTGGTGGTCGAGAGCCAACCGGGAAGCGGGACACGGCTGACCGCTGAGATCCCGTGCGGGTGATCGTCGCCGACGACGCCATCCTGGTGCGCCAGGGCGTCGCCCGGATCCTGGAGGACGCCGGCTTCGAGGTCGTGGCCCAGCTCGGCGACGCCGTCGGATTGCTCGCGAGCGTGGAACGTCACCAACCCGACGTTGTCATCATCGACGTTCGCATGCCGCCCACCCACACGACCGAGGGGCTCGAGGCGGCCCTCGACGTCAAGGCCCGCCACCCCGCCGTCGGCGTCCTGGTGCTGTCGCAGCACATGGAGTCGCGGTACGCCGTGAGGCTGCTCGGCGACGCGGGCGGGGGCGTCGGGTACCTCCTCAAGGAGCGGGTCGGAGACCTGCACGAGCTCACCGACGCTGTGCGGCGCGTGGGAGCGGGAGGCTCGGCGGTCGACCCCGAGGTGGCCCGGCTGCTCGTGCATCGGAAGCGCAGCCAAGACCGAGTCGACGACCTGACCCCCAGGGAACGGGAAGTGCTGAGCCTCATCGCCGAAGGGCGATCGAACCAGGCGATCGTCGACCGGCTCTGCCTGAACGCCAAGACCATCGAGTCCCACGTCCGCAGCATCTTCACCAAGCTCGGCCTCCTGCCCGAGCCCGACGACCACCGCCGGGTGCTGGCGGTGCTCGCCTACCTCCGAGCCCGCTGACCGACGTCGCTGCCGGTTACGGCTGGTGGCGACGGATGCGGGGGGTTTCCTGCTTCACGGTGGCCCGACGGAGCAGCCATTGGTCCGTCGCCGCCACCGAGAGCAGGATTGACGCGAGGCCGGCAGCCAGGAAGCAGAACCATCCGAAGTAGTTGACGGCGGGGTTCTGGTACCGGGCGATGTCGCCGACCGAGAAGTCCGAGAGGTTGTAACCGAGTACGGCAAGGCCGACGCTGAGCACGATCCAGAACGACATCTTGTGGGCCAACGCTCGAATCACGTTCATCGGGACCTCCTCGGGCTTTCACGTTCTGTATCGGAGCATTCCTGAATGAACTTGAGCCCTCAAGGGTGGTGGCACCACTTCGAGGCCGTACCAGCACCGGACGCGCTTGACTGGGACGGTGAGCCCGGCCCCCCGACTGCTGCCGATGCTGGCCGGCGGCAGCGGTGTCCCGACCGACGCCGACAAGTACCAGTTCGAGCCCAAGCTGGACGGGCAGCGGATCATCGCCGTCGTCGAAGACGGCGTGGTCACCTTGACCAACCGCCGGGGCCAGGAAGCCACGGCCACGTTCCCCGAACTGAGGGGGATGGCCGGCGCCCTCGGCGGGCACGACGTCGTCCTCGACGGCGAGGTGGTCACCTTCGACGCCGACGGCCGCACCAGCTTCCAGCGCCTGCAGCGACGGATGCACGTGGTCCAGCCCCCGGCCAAGCTGCTGGCCGAGGTGCCGGTGGTCTTCGTCGCCTTCGACGTGCTCTGGTACGACGGCGAGTGGCTCATCGGCTGCCCCCAGGAGGAGCGGACCCGCATCCTCGGCACCCTCGGGCTCACGGGGTCGCTCTGGCAGACGGCGCCGGTGCTCGACGCCACACCCGGCGAGCTGCTCGAGGCCTGCCGCCAGGCCGGGGTCGAGGGCTTCATGGCCAAGCGCCGGGACGCCCCGTACCTGCCGGGTAAGCGGTCGTCGGCCTGGTCGAAGGTGAAGTGCGGGCGACGGCGGGAGTTCGTCGTCGGCGGGTGGTCGACGGGTCAGGGCGGGCGGGAGGGCAGCATCGGGTCGCTCGCCCTCGGCGTCTACGACGTGGCGCCCGAGGACGAGGCCGATCAGCGGCTGTTCTACGTCGGCCAGGCCGGATCGGGGCTCAGCGAGGAGACGATCCGCCAGCTCGACCGCCTCTTCGCCCAGATCTCGGTCCCGACGTCGCCCTTCGCCAACTCCCCGCCGGTCAAGCTGCACTTCGTGAAACCGATGCTCGTCGTCGAGGTCGCCTACACCGAGGTCACCGAGAGCGGCACCCTGCGCCAGCCGTCGATCAAGGGCCTGCGCACCGACGTCGTGGCCCAGGACATCGTGGCCGACGACGAGATCCTGAGACGTCTCGGGACCGGGTGAGCGCGGCGGATCAGGTGCAGCGGAGAGTGCTGCTGATGCGCCACGCCGAGCACGTCCAGGGCACGTTGACCGAGGGCGGGATCAAGGGCGTGGAGGAAGTCGCCGCAGCCCTCGACGAGATCCTCGACGGACGGGGCGTCACGGTGGTAGCGCTCCACACGACGCCCTCGCCCGAGGTCGCCGCCACGGCACGGCTCCTGCCGCGACCGGTCAGGAGCCGCCCGCATTCCCGCGCCGCAGGCACTCACGCTTCCCGTGCCGGGGCCCTCTACCAAGGAGACTCGTCGTCTCCCCGAGGTCAAGGGCATCGTCAAGATGCTGTGCGACAGCGACAGCGATGACCCCGACGAAGAAAGGGCCGTCGTCCTGGTGGGCAACGACCCCTTCGTCGGCTGGGTGGCAAGCCAGCTGCTGGGCGGTTCGCGAACGATCGGTCTCGCACACGGAGAGATCGCGTGCCTGTCCCGGCGTCGCACGGGGAAGGTCTGGCGGCTCGAGTGGACGCTCGCTCCGGACGACCGGTCGGCGGTGGAACCCCTCTTGGCCAAGATCAGGTCGAAGATGGATACGGCCAAGGTCCTCGGCGGCATCGTCGTCGCGCTGCTGACCTTCCTGGTACAGAGCTTCTTCGAGGATGGAGTGCCGTCGCCCGCCGCGCTCGTGGCCCTCGGGTGCTTCGCGGCCGGCGCCTGGCTCTACCTCGCCGCCCTGTTCTTCTACGACGGCCTTCTCATGCCGGCTCGGTGGTGGGGAAGCCGGGTGAGCTCCGCGGGCCGGTTCGCTCGAATGGCAGCTTGGCGCGTCGGTCGGGTCGTCGAGAGACCGCCGTCGTCGACCGCCCGGGTCCTGCAGCAGAACATGGTGGGGGTCTGGGCCGTGTGTTCGTACCGGCGACCCTGCTGATCGGGCTCGGTGTGGTCATCCTGCTGAGCGACGTCGCCGGTCGGAGTGGGCACCAGTCGCGCCCGCCCGTCGATGCCGGTTGGCTCACGGTGGGGATCGTGGTCGCTGCGGCATCGGTCCTTTTCGCCTGGACCTGGTACGCCCGGCCAGATATCGGCAGCCAGGATTGAGGCCCCGGGGGCTGCGCCGGCCGTCGGTTCCGGATCGCCCGCTCTACCATCTGGGTAGGAGGTAATCCGTGGCTCGATCGATGTGGAGCGGCGCCATCAGCTTCGGGCTGGTGAACGTGCCGGTGAAGCTGTACAGCGCGGTGTCGCCGAAAGACGTTCGGTTCCACCAGATCGACGCCAAGAGCAAGTCCCGGGTGAAGCAGAAGCGGGTCTCGGCCGCCACCGGCGAGGAGGTCCCCTACGAGGACATCGTCAAGGGCTACGAGCTGGGCACCGACACCTACGTCACCATCTCGCCCGAGGAGCTGAACGCCCTCGACCCGAAGGCCACCAAGTCGATCGACATCGAGGACTTCGTCGACCTCGACCAGATCGACCCGATCTACTACGACCACCCCTACTACCTGGCGCCCGACAAGGGTGGGGCCAAGGCCTACGTCCTCCTACGCCGGGCCATGCAGGAGACCAACAAGGTGGGCATCGCCCGGGTCGTCCTGCGGACCAAGCAGTACCTGGCCGCCATCCGGCCCCTCGGCAACGCCCTGGTGCTCGAGACGATGCTCTACCCCGACGAGGTCAACCCCCTCGACGACCTCGACGTCCCGGGCGACGAGATCGACGTCACCGAGCGCGAGGAGAAGATGGCCCGCCAGCTCATCGACTCGCTCACCACCGACTTCGAGCCCGACAAGTACAAGGACGACTACCGCGAGCGGGTGCTCGAGCTCATCGAGCAGAAGGCCGCCGGCCAGGAGATCGTCGTCGAGGACGCCGCCGAGGAGGCACCCAAGGTCGTCGACCTCATGGCCGCCCTGGAAGCCAGCCTGGCCGCGGTCAAGAAGGGCGGCAGCAGCAAGAAGTAGCTGGTCAGCCGAGGATGTCGGCGGCAGTCGAGCTCGACGTCGGGAAACGCGTCGATGACGACCCGGACGTCGCCGCTGACGAGTTCCGGCGTGTCGTACAGGCCCTTGTCGTTCAGCCGGTAGACCTCGACGACGCCGGCATCGAGATCGACGAGCCAAGCCTGCCGGATACCCCCTTGCGCGTATAACGGCATCTTCACCTGGCGGTCGAATGTGGCACTGGACGAGGAAACCTCCACGAGGAGCAACACGTCGTCTGGCTCCGCATGGCGTTCCGTGTAGCGATCGCGGCGGGGACGAAGCAGTGTGAGGTCTGGCTGCGGCTGGGAAAGCCAGCCAAGCTGGAAGGGGTTCTGCACGCTCACCGCCGCCCGTTCGCCAAGACGCGGACGCGAGGAGGCCAGTGAGCTGGATCACGCACCCAACGTGAAGCGGTCCGATGGGCGTCATCTTGACGACCTCCCCGTCCAGCAACTCGACGCGATCGTCCTCGCCCAGGATGCCCGCCTCGATCATCCGGGTGTACTCCTTGACCGTGAACTTCCACCGCGAGATTGCCAGCGCCACACCCTCATCGTACGCCCCGCTCGGATCAGCCACCATGGTGCAATGGCGGCTCCGCAGCTCGAGGGTGACGCGCTCTCCGCCGTGCGTCACCGCGGCAGCCACCTGCAGATCATCGCCGCCGCCGGCTCGGGCAAGACCGAGGTCGTCGCCCAGCGCGTCGCCGACCTGCTCTGCGACGGCGTCGCCCCGGTCGGCATCGTCGCCTTCACCTTCACCGAGCGCGCCGCCGCCGAGCTGCGCCATCGCATCGCCGAACGGGCCGAGGGTCGAATGGGTCGCGCCGTTCTCGACCAGCTCGGCGGGCTCTTCGTCGGGACGATCCACGCCTATTGCTTCCGGCTGCTGCAGACACCTCGTCCCCCGGTACGAGACCTTCGACGTGCTCGACGACCATCGCCTCACTGCATTTTCTCGCCCGCGAGGCCCGCCGGCTCGACCTGAGGCGGCTCGATGCCAAGGGTCGGCTGTTCGGCTCGATCACCCGGTTCCTCCAAGGCGTCGACGTCGTGGAGAACGAGCTGCTCGACCCGGCCACCATGCCGGAGCCGTTCCGGGAGGTGCTCCTCGCCTACTACGACACCCTGGAGCGGTACCGGCTGCTCACCTACGGCCAGCAGGTCGTCCGGGCGGTGCGCGAGGTCGAGCGGGAGGAGGTGAGGGCCAAGGTCCACGCCGACCTGCGCCATCTCATCGTCGACGAGTACCAGGACGTCAACCCGGCCCAGGAACGGCTGATCGAGCTGCTGGCCGGGCCGAAGGTCGAGCTGTGCGTCGTGGGCGACGACGACCAGGCGATTTACCAGTGGCGCGGCTCGGACGTCTCCAACATCGTCACCTTCGCGTCGCGCTACCCGAACGTGGCCACGTTCGAGATCACGACCAACAGACGCAGCCGCCCGGCGGTCATCGATGCCGCGAACCGCTTCGCGGCCACCATCCCCGGCCGTCTGCCGAAGGAGATGGCGCAGAACCGACCGTCCAGCGGCGGCGCCGAGGTCGTCGCCTGGACCGCACCGGACGAGCAGCGCGAAGCGGGGTGGGTCACGAACCTCGCGCTCGACCTTCACGACGCCGGCGTGCCCTACAGGGGCATCGCCGTGCTCGTCCGGGGTCGGGCCGCCTACCGCCAGCTGGTCGACGAGCTCGCCACCTTCGACGTCCCGGTACAGCCGGGCGGGCGGACCGGACTGTTCGACCAGCCCGAGGCCAAGGTCCTCGGGCGCACCTTCGCCTGGATGACGGAGGTCGAGTGGCGAGGAGCCCACGGCCCGGGCGAGCTCGTGGCGGAGGACGCTCTGATCGACGAGTACCGCACCGTGTTCGTGCTCGACGCCGCCGCTGGCAACCGGGTGCGCCGCTACCTGCGTGGGTGGCGGGACGCGGTGCCCTCCAAGACCCGTACCGCCGACCTGGTCGGCGAGCTGTACGACCTGCTGGCCGAGCTCGGGGTGCGCTCGTGGGACCTCTCGGACTCGCTCGCCGTCAACCGCCTGGGCACGCTCGCCCGGTTCACCGCCCTGCTGGCCGACTACGAGTCGGTTCGCCGCCGGGCCCGGCCCGACGCCGAATCGGCGGGCGAGCAGGTGGGTGGTCAGGACCGGGGCGACTGGTACTACCGCAACCTCGCCATCCACATCGTCAACTACGCCCAGGGCGCCTACGAAGGCTTCGACGGCGAGCCCGACTTCGATCTGGACGCCGTCGACCTCACCACCGTGCACCGGGCCAAGGGCCTCGAATGGCCGGCCGTCTTCGTCCCGTCGATGACAGCCAACCGCTTCCCGACGACGCGGACCGGCCAGGTGCAGGACTGGTTGGTGCCTCGCGACCGGTTCGCCGCCGCCCGCTACGAGGGGTCCGAGGCGGATGAGCGCCGGCTCTTCTACGTGGCCATGACCCGGGCACGCGACTGGTTGTCGGTGTCGCGGCACGAACGGGTCACGACCAGGACCGTCGCACCCAGCCCGTACTTCTCAGCGCTGCGGTCCCACGAGATCGAGCCGGGAGACATCGTCCTCCCGCCGATCGAGACCACTGCCGCCGACGCCCAGACCATCGAGATCACCTTCAGCGAGCTCGACGCCTTCCTCGGCTGCGCCATGGCCTACCGGCTCCGCAACCTCGTCGGCTTCCAGCCCCGTCTGGCTCCCGAGCTCGGCTACGGCAAGGCCGTCCACCACGTGCTGCGGACGATCGCCGACAGCACCCGGAGCACCGGGGAGCTGCCCACCGGCGGCGAGATCGACGCCGTCCTCGACGGCAGCTTTTTCCTGCCCACCGCCAACAAGCCTGCCTATCGCCAGCTGAAGGCGGCGGCGCGCCGGCTCATCGCCAGCTACGTCGCCGACCACGCCGACGACCTGCGCCGGGTGTGGGAGACAGAGCGGCCGTTCGAGCTGCACCTCGACGGCATCACCGTCAGCGGGCGGGCCGACGTCATCCTCGATCACGAGGGAGGCGTGCCGACCGGCCTGGCCATCCTCGATTACAAGACGTCCACGAAAGAGGTCGGCGTCCACGACCTCCAGCTCCAGGTGTACGCCGACGCCGGACGTCGGGAGGGCCTCGACGTCCGCGGTGCCTACGTCCACGACCTGAAGGCCGGGGCCCGGACCAACGCCGACGTCACCCCGCCGGCAGTCGCCGACGCCGAAACGGTCATCCTCGCGGCAGCCGACCGCCTACACGAGCGCGACTACTCGCCCTCGCCCGGTCCGGCCTGCCGCCGGTGCGAGGTGCGGACGATCTGCAAGGCGGCGCTGCGGTAACCCTCCGACCGGGCCAGCCAGGTCACGGTGGGGACTCGGGAGGCGGCGATCCTCGAGGTCGCTGACGCTCCCGATTGTGGAAACCGCACGCCGGCCGGCCGTTGTCGTCGACGGTGAGCCCTCCCTCGGCGTAGGGCACCACGTGGTCGACCTGGCAGTCACAGGCGGGGATGTCGCAGTAGGTATGGAAGCACTCCCGTTCCCGCAGCAGCACCGACTCCCGAGTGGCGCCGGTGAACAGCCGCCGGCGCACCCCGATGTTCTTGACCCGGTTCGGTCCGTCGAACACAGCCCGCCGTACCCAGGCCTGGTCGAGCCAGGGAACCAGGCTGCCAGGGGTGACAGCGCTCCCCCGGCCCAGCTCGCAGGTGCGCTGGAAGGTCTCGTAGTCGACCACCACGCTGAAAAGCGGCTCGGGAGGGCGGGAGCCGGCGGGAGCGGCGGCCGAGCGCCGGGCCATCTCCACGAGGGCGTCGGCCCGGCGCTGAGCCGGGGTACGACGCAGCACGGCGTGGGACACCTTGTCGCCCACCCGGGCCTTGGCCTCGGCCCAGTCGGCGTGGAACAACTCGATCTCGATCTTGGTCAGCTCCTGGTTGAGGATCTCGCCGCCGATGGCGTCGAAGATGCCGTCCAGGTACCACTGGCCTTCCCAGCTTTGCGACAGGTGCAGTTTGCGACGCTCGTGATTGAGCTTGGCCTGGCCCTCGGCTCCGTCGGGGTCCGCCAGCTGGGCCCAGTAGGCCATCGCCTTGGCGAAATGGCGGTGCTGGAGCTCTTTGGCCTGGCCCACCAGCATGGCCTCGTCTCGGGCGAGAGCCTCCTCGGTGCGCGGGGTGCGGGCCTCGGCCAGCATTGAAACCTGGGCGATCCCGATGTCACCTGCCAGCCAGGCCTGCTCGGTCTCGGGCAGGTGGCGCAGGGCCCTCCCAGGAGGACCCGCCGCCGGCCGGCGGACATGGGCATCCGTCGACGGGTGGCGATCCACGCCCCCGCCCCCCGGGCACCGTCGGCCTGCCACTCCCCGCCGGCGTCGAAGCAGGCGCTCGCCCGGCACACCGCCGCCTCCAACCGGTCGAGCTGGCGGAATAGCGCCTCGATGGCTTCGCCGTCGGCCAGCGTCGTCGGATCGGCGCCGCATACCGCGTCCACGACACCGACCAATTCGGAAATCGGGCCCATCGCTCCTCCCGCGGTCAATCACCGTCGAAGGGGGAAGCGACTCCCGTCAGCCTAGACGAACAAATGTTCGTACGCAAGCATTTTTGCGAGAACTACTCCGGCTGAACCTCGTACATCTTCAGACTTCATCGCCGTAGCCGTTGATCACCTTTACCGCGATCCTCCCCGTGACGGAACCGGGAACGGGCGGGACGACGTGCGATTGAGCGTCGACCACGCTTCTTCGTCGATGTCGGCCTTGAGCGCCTTCTTCAGGCGGGCGTACGGGTCCTGGCCTCCGGTGAAGGAGCCGTGCCGGACGAAGAGCTCTCGCCGTCGTAGCCGGTGTCGATCATCCACAACGCCACTTGGTCGGTGCTGTCTGTTCGCTCCAGCGCCCTCTCGCGGCGACGTCGAAGCTCTCGTAGGTGGCTCCGTAGTCCTCTTCCACCTTTGAGCACTTGCGGGTCGAAGGCAAAGCCGAACATGCACAGCGAATCGAGGTCGACCAATTTTGGTCGCCTCCCGGGCACATGCCTTGACAAAGGCCAATGCCACGGTCAGCGCCACGTCGCTGGAAACTCCAATGTAGTAGTATTATGCGCCATGTTGACGGTGCCGGAGGCGGCTCGACGAGCGCTGCGCGATCCCGAGACCATCCGCCGGTGGATCCGCTCGGGGAAGCTGCGGGCGTCGAAGGTGGGTACCCAGCACATCATCGACGAGGCCGACCTCGAGCCGCTGCTGACCGACTCCTCGCTGCCGGTCCCCGCTCGATGGCGGCAGTTCGACTCCGGTCGGCGCAACCCGATTGGGCCTCCGCCCTCGCCCGGTCGCGGCGGGAGCACTGAGCCGGGTGCTCGTCATCGACGCGTCGGTGGCCCTGCACGCGTCAGGCGTGGAGGGTGGGTTCGACGAACTCGACGACCCCGAGCTCGTTCGCCCCGCCGCTCATGTGGTCTGAGGCCAGATCGGTGCTGCACGAGCTGCTGTCGCGCGGCGAGCTGTCGCGGGACGACGCGGATGCGACTCGGGCTCGGCTCGAGCGCTGCCCCGTCGCGTGCCGGTCACCCGAGGGCCTCGGTGTGGAGGCATGGCGGATCGCCGACGAGCTCGGATGGACCAAGACCTACGACGCCGAATATGTCGCGCTTGGGCTCATTCTGGGCTGCCGGGTGGTGACCCTCGACGGGCGGCTGCACAGGGGAGCTGGTCGGCTGGGGATCGTGGTCGCTCCGCACGAGCAACAGTAGGCGACCCCTCACGTCCCCGGCGGTCTGACGATCGGAGCGTCGGCGCAGAGGTTGTCCATGCTCGCACAGCATGCGGCGGCCATCCCTCCGGTTAGCCTCGATCCATGAGTCCTGCTTCGGCCGGGGTCGACGTCGAGATCGAGGGTCGTCAGCTCAAGGTCTCGAACCTCGACAAGGTGCTCTATCCCGAGGCGGGGTTCACCAAGGGACAGGTGATCGACTACTACACCCGGATCTCGCCGGCGCTGCTTCCCCACTTGAAGCGGCGGCCGCTGACCCTCAAGCGCTACCCCAATGGTGTGAGCGACAAGTTCTTCTACGAGAAGAACTGCCCCAAGCACCGGCCGCCGTGGGTGGCGACGACGCCCATCTTCGGCGGGCGCAAGAACGAGACCATGGACTACTGCGTCTGCGACGACCTCCCCACCCTCGTCTGGATGGCCAACCTGGCCTCCCTGGAGCTCCACCCGTCGCTCTCGCGGGCGCCCGAGATCCAACGCCCGACCATGCTCGTCTTCGACCTCGACCCGGGGCCGCCGGCGGCGCTGCTGGAGTGCTGCCAGGTGGCACTTCTCGTGCGGGACGTGCTCGACGACCTGGGTCTGGTCACGTTCGCCAAGACGTCGGGCTCGAAGGGCCTGCAGCTGTACGTCCCGCTCAACACGCCGGTCACCTACGACGACACCAAGTCGTTCGCCCATGCGCTCGCCAAGATGCTGGAGGCAGGCCATCCGAAGCTGGTCCTCTCGCTCATGAAGAAGGAGTTGCGCACCGGCAAGGTGTTCATCGACTGGAGCCAGAACGACGAGCACAAGACGACGATCTCGGTCTACGCCCTGCGGGCCCGTCCGCGTCCGACGGTGTCGACTCCGATCACGTGGGCCGAGGTCGAGCAGGCGGTGGAGGCCGGCAGCGCCGACGACCTGGTCTTCGAGGCCGGCGACGTCCTCGACCGCTTCGCCGCCGACGGCGACCTGTTCGCCCCCCTCAACGAGCTCGAACAGGCCCTGCCGCAGCCGCCGACTGCCTGACCGACGCCTCGTGCTGGGCATTGCGCCCGTTCGGGCCAGACGGACGGGCCCATCGGCCCGCGAGGCTGTCGCCAGAGCGCGAGAGGCAGTGATCGCTTCGAACATCCGAGGCGTTCGTCTTGGCCCCTTCGAATTGAAGAGTCCCGACGATGCCGGGCGGTCAGGGAGCCTGATCGGTTGCAGCCGCTGCCTCATCGCCCTGCCGCACTCATTGCCGGATGTGTCCGCGACTCGGCGCCGGTGCCGTTCGGAAACCCGCCGACGTGTCGTTGTCGTTTCCGATCGGCGGGCCGCGCCATGTCCCCGGAACGGCCCGGGTGGATCGCATCCAAGAGTGCGGCCGAGAGGTCGGTCAGTACTGAATGTCGAGGGCGTAGCGAAGGGCACGATCAATCGCCGCCCGCTTCGGCGTCCCGACTCGCCCGACTGCTGCCGGGTCGAGGATTGCCTTCGGGATGGTGACCATGTTGTCGCACGTGATGACGCTGTCCTCGGGAAGGCCCTCGTCGACCCCTACCCGCACCTCCGACCGGATGCCGCGGATCGTGCGGGTGATCGGCGCACAGGTCACCGCGTTCAGGACTTCGATGGCGGCATCCCTGGTGAGCACACAGACCGGGCGACGTCCCGCGGGTGGGCCGAGGTCAGCCCAGACGATGTCGCCTCTGGCTACCACGACGGGATGTTGTCAGCGGCGAGCCGGCGCGCCGCCGCGACCAGTGCCGGATCGGGGGGTATTCGTCGATAGGCGTCCTGGAGCTCCCGATCAGCCTGGGCCACATCGGCTGCTTCGAGGAGGGCGAGAACGCTGCGGCGGACGAGGGCGGAACGGCTCGTCCCCTGGGCAACGGCGAGCCGGTCCAACTCAGCAACGAGCTGGTCGTCGAGTTGGACGAGCACTTCCTTGCGGGCCATCGTCATATGGTAATGCATATGATCCAGGCCTGTCGGACGCGTCCCAACAGGCGATGGGCTGGCAAACAGCGTTGCGGTCTACCGCCGGCCGTGATGCCGACGGCCACGCCAAACGCAGCATCGCGAGGACGTTCAGAGCACCTCGATGACGCAACGAGCGCCCGGCGCGTTCGCCAGCCGCCTGTCGGCGGTAAGGAGCGGACCGTCCACCGCTTCGGCGAGGGCGATGTAGCAGCCGTCGTAGGACGTGACGTTGTCCCGCAGTTCCCAGACGCGGGGCAGCAGGGGAGCAGTCGGAAAGACGGAGATCGGGAAATCGACCAAGTCCTCGAACGCGGCATCGGCCTGCTCGGGGGTGAGCGAGCCGGCGTTGGCGTGCCGTCGCACGACCGACATGACCTCGAGCCGGAGGAGATCTGGACCGGCGATGGTCTCGCCCCGAAGTCGGTCGCGGAATCGCTGCCCGTCCTCGCCGGCGTCGACGATCGCCGAGGCGATCACCGAGGCGTCAACGACGAGCACGTTCGGCGTCTAGCGCGTCGATGGCATCAGAACCCGAGAGCCGCCCCTTGGGCCGGCGCTCGATGCGGTCGAGCATCTCATCGAGGGTGGGCGCGGCTGCGATGGCCGCGAGCTGGCCCGCAAGGAACTGCTGAAGGGATTGCCCCGAACGTTCGGCTCGACGAACGAGCGCCTGGTGGACTTCCTCGGGTACGTCGCGGACCTGAACATTCGGCATGCATGCATAATACATGCACGATGACCCTCCGACCGCGCTACGACGGCGGCGGGCGGCGGCCCGGTCCGAGCACCGGCTTCACGTCCACCACGGGCGTGCCGTCCACCGCCTCCAGGTTGCGGACGAGGAAGCGGGGGCCGTCGATCGACACGATCTCCACCTGGTGCAGGCCGATCGGGTTCGGGCGGGACGCCGAGCGGGTGCTGAACACGCCCCGCTCGGGGTTCGAGAGGTCGTCCCGGGGGTGGACGCTGAGGACGTCGCGGTCGGCCTGGTGGAGCCACGTGAGGACGATCACCTCGTCCCTCGGCCGGAGGTCGCGCAGGCCCTCCTTCACCGCGGCGTCGAACACCAGCCACGCCTCCGGCGACCCCTCGTCGCCCTGCTTCGGCGCCGCGGCGGGGTCGGTCAGGGGGGACTCGACGACCCCGATCGGCACGACCTCGTAGCGGACCTGGCCCATGGCCCCGTTCTACAGCTGACCGAGGTAGAAGGCCACGCCCTGGTCGTCGGTGCAGTGGGACATGAGGCCGTAGGGGTGGCGCTCGACCTCCCCGGGGGTGCCGCCGGCCCTGCGCACGGCTCTCGACGGCGGCGTGGATGTCGTCCACCCGGTACATCGGCTCGACGCCGGCTCGGTCCTGGCCGCCGTGGAGGCCGGCCATCGGCATGGTGCCCTCGATGTTCCAGCCGTCGACCGCCTGGCCCGGCGTGAACCGCCACCCGAGCACCGAACCGAAGAAGGACCGGAACCGCTCCGAGTCGACGACGCCGATGGTGAGGTAGGCGACGTCGCCGTGCCGGGTGCCGTTCACGGGCCTGTCAGCGACGTCGACGTCCGCGGTGGCGGCGGCGTCGGCCACGGTCGGCTGCCACAGGTAGAAGACCATGCCCTGGTCGTCGATACAGTCGGAGACGGTGCCGTAGGGCCTGGTCACGGGCTCGGTCGCCGTCCCTCCGGCCCGCCGGACCCTTTCCACGGCGATGTCGACGTCGTCCACCCGCCAGCACAGCACGGTGTCGCCGCGTTCGCTCCCGCCGAACACGCCCGTGGTCGGCGCCGCGTCGACGACCCTCCGGGCCTGGTCGAGCTCGCCCGGGGCGAACTGCCAGCCGAGGACGGCGCCGTAGAACGCCTGAGCCCGGCCGAGGTCCGGCACCTGGAGCGACATGTACCCGACGTCGCCGTGGCGCGTCCCGCCCGGAGTACCGGGCCGGCTCGGCGGAGGCGACTCTCCGGCGCCGGCGCGGCCACCACCTGCCAGCGGTGGCCGAACGGGTCGACGAGGACGGCGTTGCGCCCGTACTCGCTGTCGGCCACCGGGCGGTCGAGGGCGGCGCCCAGCTCCACCGCCCTGCCGACGACGGCATCCACGTCTACAACCTCGAGGTGGAGGGTGACGCCGCTGCCGGCACCGGGACGAGGGGCGGTGTGGCCGATCTCGGGGAACTCGTCGGCCAGCATCATCAGCGCCCCGCCGAAGTCGAGCTCGGCGTGGCCGATGCGGCCGTCGGGCATCACGATCGGGTCCATCCGCGGGCGGGCACCGAAGGCGTCGGCGTACCAGTCGAGCGCTCGGGCCGCGCCGGCCACCGCCAGGTACGGGGTGATGGTCATGCGGGATGCGGTGCGCGGCGGTCGAAGAGGCAGCCGCCTCGGGGACGAACTCGGTCTCCAGCGTCGTAACGGTCACGTCGACTCCTTCCGGGAGTGTCAGCGCCTGCTCCAAGCGGGCGCGTAGCCGGGCGGCGAAGCCCGGGTCGGGATCGGTGGGGGGGTACGGGGCGAGCCGGTACTCGGCGCGCAGCGCCTCGAAGGCGTCAGGCATCGCCGGCCCCTTCCTCGGTGGTGGTGGCCTCGTCCGAGCCGTAGGCCCGGCGGAATGCGGCCCGGGCCTGCACCAGCAGCGCCTCGGTGGCGTGGACGGTGCGGTCGATCTGAGCGGCGACCTCGGGAACCGGCAGGTCGTCGAGGTAGCGCAGGGTGAGCACCATCCGGTGGTGCGGGCCGAGGAGGTCGAGGGTCTCGCGCGCCCTGACGGCGTCGATCTCGGCGTCCCACGGGTCGACGTAGCCGAGCTCGAGGCCGGCCAC
Organism: uncultured Acidimicrobiia bacterium; assembly: GCA_963827345.1. Classification (GTDB taxonomy): domain Bacteria; phylum Actinomycetota; class Acidimicrobiia; order Acidimicrobiales; family AC-14; genus CAWGUU01. Next base: position 85,689 of record CAWHAN010000009.1, read on the forward strand.
CTGCCGCAGGCCCCGCTCCTCGCGGCCCTGCCGGCGCCAGTGGTCGACGAGCTTGTTGCGGGCGACCGCCATCAGCCAGGCCCTCGACAGCGTGGCCCGGGCGTCACGGCGGATCGCCTGCACCGCCCCGAGGAACGTCTGCGACGTGAGCTCCTCGGCCAGGGCGGGCTGGCCGCAGCGGCTGAGGAGGTAGCCGTAGACGTGGGGCAGCGAGTCGTCGTACAGCGCGAGGAACCCCGGGCCGGGGTCCATCAGCGCCGCGCTCTCGTCCCGCATACCCCTACTGTCGCTCGGGACGGGCGTTCTCCGACGGGTCGGATGTGAATGGTGCTAGCACCACCGTCCGAAGGGGTGTGCTGGCACCCTTTGTGCCAAGGCTCGTTGAGACTTCAATAGGTACCAGTTGCGGCGGACAGCCACGACGACGTTGCAGGTGTCGGGTGGGACCGACGGCGGACTTCGATCCCATCGGCGGCCCGACGCCCGCCAACGTCGATCACATCCCTGTCTCGTCAGATCACATGTGCCGAGCGCAGCCCATGGGCGGCGGCGAGGTTGCGCAGGAATCGCCTCCTGACCGCGGGCATCGACACCGCCGGCAACGGCTCCCGAGGATGGTCCGCGCCGCCGAGGAACACCGGGTTGCCGATCGTCGTCCGTGAGACGCCGTCGAAGGTCTCGACCCGCCACCACGTGCCCAGAGGCCCCTCCCCGGCGGGGCCCGGCCCGCCTGGAACCGGTGCTCGAACGGGTCCCCGACGACCTTCACCACGCCGACCTCGACGCCGTTGCGGATGAGACGCAGACGCTGGCCGTCGCCGCCGCGAACCACCACCCTCACGGGCACCGTCGCCCCCGGACCGACCACGAACCGGCCGCCGAACGTCCCCGCCGGACCGTCGGGGGGCGTCACCGTCATCTCCAGCGACGGGCTGTCCGCCACCCCCCTCGTGCGCACGTAGGCCCGACCGGCCCGGATGGCATCGGTCAGGGCGGCCCGCGACAGCTGGGTGGCGTGGACGGCGGTGGCGCTCGACCCCAGTCCGACACCCTGCTTGGCGTCGGACCCGGACACCGCCGTCGGGGCGTACCCACGGTCGAGCATGGCCTCCCACAGCTCGATTGCCGACGTCATGAACGGGTTCTCGAAGTCCCCGCCGAGCAGCCGGGAGCGGTGGAGCACCGCGGGGCCGTTCTGGACCTCGATGGTGTCGACCGCAGACCAGTCGATCTGCATCGCCGAGGTCGAAGGCGCAGCCGCGGCAGAGGTTGGCGAACAGCCGTCCCTTGAAGGTCGTCGGGTGGTTGACCTGGAACAGCGCGCCGGCCCGCCGCACCGCCCGCTGGATCTCGGCGACGCCCACGCCCTCGAAGTCGTGGCGGTACTCGACGAAGCCGGGCGTCTCGCCGATGCACTGCATGTGGCCGTGGTAGGTGACGATCTCCCGCCCCGGCCAGATGAGCAGCTGCGGGTTCTCCTCCTGGACGGGGCCGTACTCGTCCCAGTGGACGCCGACCACGTACTCGGTGACCGGCGTGAAGTCGAGCTTGGCGGCCTTGGCGTGCTCGACGAACTCCTGCGGTGTCGGGCCCTTCGGGTTGGAGTGGAACGAGTGCATGTGGAAGTCGCCGTGGTACCAACCGGGGTCGGGGTTGGCCACGTGGCCGGGGTCGACCGGCCTGGGGACCGGCGCCGGCTCGACCGGGCCGCGACGGGTACGGACGGCGACGGTCCACTCCGCGCCGGTCGGCCCGACGGCGGCGACGCCGAGCTCGACGTACCAGGTGCCCGGCTCGATCGGGCCGGGCCGGTAGCAGCGGGAGGCTCGTCCCCCCTCGACGAAGACCTCGTGGTGGCGGCTGCCCGACCAGCCGCGGAAGCCGGCGGCGTCGTGGTAGCCGTGCTGGTCCCAAAGTCCCAGGTCGAGGACGGTCTGGGTGACGGGGTTGTCGGGGAGCGCCGGGCGGAGCGGCTGGTAGCGGTACTCGACCTCGAGCCGGGCGACCCCCGCGCCCACCTCGAAGGGCAGGTGCAGGTAGTTCTTGGACTCGCCGGGGAAGGCGGTGCCGGTGATGACGACGTCGGGACCGTCCGGCTCGCAGACCGGCGGCGGCCCGGCGTGGCGAGCCCGACGCAGCCGACGGAGCAGGCCGTGGCCAGGCAGGCCGACGGCGCATAGGACCGACAACGTCCACCGCAGCGCGGCCGGCAGCCGTCGTTCGACGTACGCCTGACCCGCCGGGGTGTCGGCCACCGGGGCCACGTTACCGGCGACGACCGCGGCAGATCGTCGACGCTCAGCGGGCCTGCGACCCGTCCTCCCGGCCCAGGCGACGACGAGCCCCCCGATCTGGTTGCCGGCGCCCAGCGACACCGAGTCGTAGCGCCAGTGGATGCCCCCGAGCAGCCGCGACTCGGCCTGGTCCTCGGCCCGCTGCTCGAACTTGGCCGCGTCGGCGGGGAAGAGGTAGGTCATGACCGCCTGGGCCGCACCGGCATACCCGGCGCTGCCCGAGGGATAGGCGGGGAACAGCGGCGTGCCGAGCAGGGGCGTCCAGTCCGGGTCGAGCCCCAGGTCGCGGATGGTGTTGATCGGACGGGGGCTCCAGTACGTGTACTTGGCGTCCCACGCCGAGATGCCGGCGTCGGCCAGGGCGACGGTGACGAGGGTGACCGCCCGCACCGCGTGGGGCGGGCTCAGCCCGCCCGCCTCGACGTCGGCGGTCGCCGCCTTCAGCACGTCGGCCGCGTTCACGTCGAGGGTGATGCCTCCGGGGAGCTTCGTGCCCTGGCCGCCCTCGTAGGACCGGGCCAGCGCGGCCTGGTCGGGGGTGAGGTTGGTGCGGATGTCGACCAATTCCCGGGCCGCGGCGACGAATTCGGGGGAGCCGTAGGCGGGTGGCGGCGGCGGCCGGAACATGCTGTTGGAGGTCATCACCCACGCCTTCCAGGCGCCGGCCGCGGGGTCGACGGGGGGAGACACGCTGCCGGGCGGTGGCTCCCAGAACTCCGGGCCGCCGCCGATCCCGGGGGGACGCCGACCGTCCCACGGCGTCCCCGCGCCGTCGGTGCGGGCGTGCTCGATCCACCTGTCGGCCACTTCCCGACCGAGCTCCAGGCCGGCGGCGACGTCGCTCGGCGTGTTGACCCCGGCCTGCACCCGGGACTGCGCCGCCTGGTCCGCCTTCTCGTCGAGCCGCAGCGCCGACTCGCTCGGGTAGAGGTGGGCCAGGATCCTCGACGCGGCCCCGGCGATGGCCGCGTGCTCCGACGGGTAGGACGGGTCGGCCCCGGCCGGGACCACCGGGTCGGTGCCGGTCGGCGCCTTCACGTCGTACTGGTACTTCCAGTGGTAGGCGGACACCATGGCGTCGTACATCGCCCCGTGGACGAGGGCGTAGTTGCGGGTGGACAGCGGCGGGTTCTTCACCTGGCTGGAGACGAAGGCGAAAGCCGTCGTCATCCACGGCTCGGTCGGCAGCGGACCGCTCCACGCGTGGATGGTGTCGACGATCGCCGGCGTGCGCTCGCCGGCAAGCCTCCTGACCTCGGCCAGATCGGCCTTGGCCCGGTCCGAACCCGACTCCGGCGGTGGGGGGACGGCGACGGCCGAGGGCGACGCGAGGACCCAGGTCCTCCAGCTACCGACCCTGGGTTCGGCTCTCGAAGGTCCGGCGGCGTCATCGCCGCACGCGGCCATGGTGCCGGCCAGCACGAGCAGAGAGACGAGTCCCGCCATCCACCGCGGCCGACGGGTCCTGAGCATTTGGGGCAGAGCGTATGAGAACGGGGATCGGCCTGCCCGCTGCTGGCGGTAGCCCCCACCCTCGGCTCCGGCCGCACGTTCGGGGCGCGAACCGTGGGGGGCGGGAGGGCGTACTGACCGTCAGGCGCCCGAACCGTGTGGCGACCAGAGACGAGGAGAGAGACCCACATGTTCGCCACACCGTCACGATCGACCGACCAGAACAACCGGGGCGCCATGCGTACTCGTCTGACGGACCGGCAGCGCGCGGTGGTCGTCGGCGCCAGCATGGCCGGCCTGAGCGCGGCAGCGGTGCTCGCCAGCCGGTTCGACGAAGTCGTCCTCGTCGACCGCGATCCACTGCCAGATGTACCGATGGACCGGCGCGGTGTCCCCCAGGGTCGCCACGCCCACGGATTGCTGCCCTCTGGCCTGAAGCGCATAGAGGGGTGGTTCCCCGGCTACAACGACGCCGTGGTGGCCGACGGCGCCCGGCAGGCTCGATTTCGGCTCGGATGTCCTCTGGTTCCACCCCGACGGGCCGCGCATCCGGTTCGAGAGCGGAGTGACCGGACCGGTGTGCTCGCGAGCCCTTCTCGAACACCACCTGCGGCGCCGGGTTCTCGCCCTGGCCAACGTCAGCCTGCGCACCGGCTCGGGAGCAGCCGGCGTGCTCACGAGCTCCGACCTGACCACGGTGACCGGCATCGAGTTGGAGGACAGCAGCGCGATCGCCGCCGATCTCGTGGTCGACGCGTCCGGGCGGGCCGGGCGATCGGCGAAGTGGCTCGCCGCACTGGGCTACGAGGAGCCGCCCGTGTCGGCGGTCACCATCGACATGGCCTACGCCAGCCGGGTGTACCGGATGCGTCAGGAGGGTGACTCGGAGGTCGCCTTCGTGATGGCCCCTCCGCCCGGGCCCGCCAAGGACTGATCTTCCCCCTGGAGGGCGATCGGTGGATCGTGACGCTCGCCGGCTTCCATGGCGACCACCCGCCCCGCGACCCCGCAGGGTTCCTCGCCTTCGCCCGCAGCCTGCCGGTGCCCATCGTGGCCGACCTGATCGAGGCCTCCGAGCCCCTGGACGAAATCGTCACCCACCGCCTCCCGTCGAACCAGCGGCGCCACGTCGAACGCCTCCGCAGGGTGCCCGGCGGTCTCGTCATGCTGGGCGACGCGGTGTGCAGCTTCAATCCCGTCTATGGCCAGGGCATGTCCAGCGCGGCCCTGCAGGCCGAGGCCCTCGGGGAGGTGCTCGACGACGTCCCCACCCTCGACGAGCGTTTCGTCCGCAGGTTCTACCGCCGGACGGCCAAGGCGGTCACGCCCATCTGGCAGATGTCGACCGGCGCCGACTTCGCCCTGCCGGCGACGCGCGGCCCCAAGGCCCCCGGCACCGACCTGTCAACCGCTACATGGCCAAGGTGCTGCGGGCGTCGCGGGTGTCCGAGGAGGTCCACCTCCGCCTGCTCGAGGTGACGACGCTCCTGCGCCCACCGTTCGCGCTCATGACGCCGGCCATGGTGACCAAGGTCATGCGGGCGGCGAACGACGCCCCGCCGCTCACGGCCGTCCCGCGCCCGAAGGTGCCGGACCACATGCAGGTGGCCTGATCGCTGCTGTTCAACATCTTGCGTTCCCTCGGCAAGCGCACGGCAGTCCCCCGGCAAGCGGCATCCCCGATGCTCATTCCTGTCAGGACCTCTCGTCCGAGAGGCATACAGGAAGGAACCCGAGATGCTGCGCAAGATCATCGTCACTGCTGTTCTGGCCTTCGCCCCCGTGCTGGCGGCTGTGCCCGCCGGCGCCCTGTCCGCCGGCGGCACGGTCTGCTACACCGCCGACGGAACGCCCGTCGTCAACCCGCCCAACCCCGACGACTTCGAGACCTGCGCGACGAACCCCGGCCCCGGGGGTTCAGGCGGCGGCGGCGGGCCCAACTGTGCACGGTCGACGTGCACGACAACGGCTACGACGACGGCCTCGGTTCGACCGGCCCCTACACCATCAGGAGATGCACCCCGATCCAGCCCTTCCAGGGCTGAGCGCCAGCGTGGCCCGGCATCGAACAGGTGCCGGGCCATGTCTCGTCGCGCCGCTGGCGTTCAGCCGCGGCCGAGCGGGACCGACCACACGCGGCCGTCGGCGCTGAACACCAGCCGATCGCCGGCGACGGCCAGATCGCCGTTGGCGTAGCGGCCGGAGGTGACGACGCGGGCGGGGCCACCGGTCGTGGGCACCGCCTTGATCGCGAGCTTCCTGCCGGGCCCGGCCCCGGTCATGAACAGCACCTCGTCGTCGGCCACAGCAATGCGCTTCACGTTGTCGACGCCGCGGCCAGCTCCTTAGGAGTCCCGCCCGAACGGGGCGCGGCAAAGAGGCTGTCGCGCCCCCCGGCGATCTCGCCGTAGATGCGGTTGGCGTCGGCGGCGATGTGGGTGACCGCGCCATCGGGGGAGGTGGCGTCGACGACCACCTCCGGGGCACGGCCGGCGGTGACCCGCAGGACGATGCTCCCCCTGGTCACCAGCGCCGAGCCCCGTCGAGGAGGAGGGAGCCGAACGAGCTGGCCTTCGGCACCGCGACCGCCAGGCGGGCGGGGTCGTCCTGGTACACGCGACCCTTGTCGTCGACCCCGGCGGCCAGGATCTCGACCGGGCCGCCGGTCTTGGGGACCCGCGCCAGCTCGGATCCGGCCGGGAACTGGTAGGTCAACGTCGTCCACCAGACGTACCGGTCGTCGACGGCGACGGCGTCAATCAGGGTGGGCCGACTGCCGACGACGGGGACGACGTCGCCCGTCGCCACCGAGATGCGCACGATGCCAGACCCGGCGGCGGCGTAGACGTGCCCACCATCGATCGGCCCACCGTCGATCGTCAGCGGCCCGTTGGGGACCACCCCTGCCGGATCGGCGACGAGGACCCGCGACGCACCGGCAAGGCCGGGTCCAGGGGCGCGATGCGTACGGCGTGGTCGCCCACCTGGGTGAGGCCGGTGGTGTAGAGGACGTCGGAGCCATCGACGACGACGCCGAAGGGATGGTCCTCCCTGGCGGTCAGGGCCGTTGCGCCCACCCACGGCTCGTCGGCGGTGCCCTGCGTGACAGCACCGCCGCCTCCGCACGCGCCCGACAGCCCGATCAGCCCGAGCCCGATGATGACGGCGAGCCATCCCGCGGCCGCCCTGGGCTTCATCGGCCAGAACGTACCGGCTCCTGAGCGCTCGCGGTCGGCGCCGTGAAACACTGCACCGACCCGGCGATTGCGGATGCCGGCTGCGCCATGGAGCCAGACGAGCGTGACGAGCGACGAGCGAGACGAGACCGACGCCGCGCCGGTGAACCCCTCGGCCGGCGGGTGGCCGTCGCTGCCGGTGGCCGAGTGGGAGGCCACCCGCGACACCCTCCAGCTGTGGACGCAGATCGTCGGCAAGGTGCGGATGGTCAACACGCCACTGCTGAACCACTGGTGGAACGTCCCCCTCTACGTGACGTCCCGCGGCCTCACGACCTCACTGGTCCCGCACCCGACCGGCCCCAGCTTCCAGATCGACTTCGATCTCCAGGACCATCAGCTGAACGTCGTCACCGAGACCGGCTCGCACCGTTCGTTCCCCCTGGTGACGAGGCCGGTCGCCCAGTTCTACGCCGAACTGATGGAGGGCCTCGACGCCCTCGGCGTGGGCACCGACATCTGGCCGGTGCCGGTCGAGATCGCTGGGGCCATTCCCTTCCCCGACGACGACGTTCACGCCACCTACGACCCCGACCAGGCCCACCGGTTCTGGCTGATGCTCGTGCGGATGACGCCCGTCTTCCAGGAGTTCCGCAGCCGGTTCGTCGGCAAGGCCAGCCCCGTCCACCTGTTCTGGGGAGCGCTCGACCTCGCCGTGACCCGGTTCTCCGGCCGGACCGCGCCACCGCACCCCGGCGGCGCCCCGAACTGTGGCCCCCATGTCATGCACGAGGCCTACTCCCACGAGGTGAGCAGCTGCGGCTTCTGGCCCGGTGGCGAGGGCGAAGGGCTCTTCTACTCGTACGCGTACCCGGAGCCGCCCGGGTTCCGTGACGCCCCGGTCACGCCCGGCGAGGCGTCGTACCGGGAGGACCTGGGCGAGTTCGCCCTGCCCTACGAAGTCGTGCGGGCCGCGCCCGACCCCGGCCAGGTCCTGATCGACTTCCTGCAGACGACCTACGAGGCGGCCGCCACCAACGCCGACTGGGACCGCGCCGCCCTCGAAC
>CAWHAN010000010.1:0-69449 GCA_963827345.1 uncultured Acidimicrobiia bacterium
AACCGCGGGATCGCCCGCCGGGTGTCACCAGTTCGCCCGCGGGCTCGTGACGCGAAAACACCCCCGGGTCTCCCCGGGGGTGTCTTCGGAGCTGACTCTTCGGTGCTGCGACTACTACTTGGTGAGGCCCTCGGCCAGCACGCACGCCTGGGTGAGGCCGCCGGCGGCGTCGCCGAGGATGCGGTTCACCTGGTCGGCGCCGGGACCGATGATCGAAACGTGGTCCTCGATCGCCTTGGAGCCCTTGGCGATGCGCTCCACGTTCTCGACGACATGTGCGAGCACCGTGTCGATCTTGCGGAGGAAGTACACGAGCACGATCGCCAGGAGGGCGATCTCGACGCAGGACAGAACTACCTGGAGAGCGATCATGTCAGCCCGCCTTCGACGCTGGGGTGAGGAGTTTGACGTGGAGCCCGAGCTCGTCGCGGAGAGCGCCGCACAGCTCGACGGTCTGCGGGAGCATCCAGGTGGTGACGGTCTGGGCTGCGACCCGACCGGCCATGTCCCAGACTTCCTGCACACCCTTGTCGACGTCCTTGACGTACTGGAGGAGCAGGAACAGCAGCAGGATCACGGCAGACGCCACTACGACGCCGAGCCCGAGCGTGATCCACCACATGAGTACGTGTTCGTCTGCGAGCGCCATGCTTATCCTCCTAGGGCTTTACGGGCCGTGGCCGCGTGGTCGACAACAGAACCGAGCCCGGTGTTCAGCGTTGAGATCGCCGGGATGGTCGTTGTGTTCTTACGGATGTCATCGAGCGCCTGGACGATGTCGCCCGCTATCAGTGCGATGCGACGGACCAGCGACAAGATCAACGCCACCATGACAACCACGATGACGATCACTACCGCGGCGATGATGTAACCGACATACCAGCCGGTAAGGGTGACTTCCATTCGTTAGGGCCTCCCCCGCCTCTCGAATTTTCCGGGAGTGTATCAGCCGCCTAGCAAACCGCAACGGGAGGAAGTGAGGGGAATCAAGAGCAGTAGCATTTACCACGTACAGAGTATGGGCGACCACACTGGGTGGTGAAGCTGGGGTGCACGGCCACGGGGCGCGGCCATGCAGGACAGGTCTTGCGCCGGCCACCGGGCGCGGCCGAAGGCCGCCCGCATGGATGGCGCCGTCAGCGGCGCCGAAGGCGCCGCCGCCGGGGGGGAGGTTCGGAGGGGGGCCTGCCCCCCTCCGAGGACTCAGTGGTGGTGGCTGAAGGGGTCGTCGAGCGGCCAGCGGCACCGGTCGGCGTCGCCGGTCATCGACTCGAGCTCGGCGATCAGGTCGTCGAAGAACCGAGACCAGGTGGTTTCGTCCTCGACCGGCCACTTCCCGGTGTAGGAGATCCAGGCGTCAGGCAGATGCTCGGTGAACTCCAGCCCCATGCCCTCGGCCCAGGCGTATTCCTCGCCCCGACGCTCGATGTAGAGCGAGTCGCCCAGCTCGGGCTTCGCCGCCCGCAGACTGTCCGACAGTTCCTCTCGGGTCACTGCAACACTCCCAACTGCGTTCCGATGGGGGCCGTCAGGCCTCCATCACCACTGGGACGATCATAGGTCGCCGCCGGGTCTTTTCGTTCACGAACCGGCCCACGGCCTGGCGCACGTGGCGCTTCAGCGTCTCGAAGTCGGCCGGGCCCTCGTGGGCGGCCTGCTCGAGCGTCTCGACCACCCGCTGGCGGGCCTCCTCCAGCAGGGCCTCGGCCTCGGGGGCGAACACCCATCCCTTGGTGATGATCTCGGGGCCGGTCAGGATCTCGCCCGTCTTGACGTCGACGGTGACCACGACGACGATCACACCCTCCTCGGCCAGCACCCGGCGGTCGCGCAGGACCCCGTGGCCGACGTCGCCCACGATGCCGTCGACGTAGAGGTAGCCGGCCGGCACCGAGCCGGCGAAGTCGACCCCGTCGTCGGTGAGCTCGATCACGTCGCCGTCCTCGGCCAGCAGCACGTTGGCCTCGGCCACGCCCATCTCGATGGCCAGCTGGGCGTGGTGGGTGAGGTGGCGGAACTCGCCGTGGACGGGGATGAAATGCTCCGGCGAGGCCAGGGTCAGCAGCGTCTTGAGCTCCTCGGCCATGGCGTGGCCGGTGACGTGGACCGCCGCCAGCCCGCCGTGCACCACCTCGGCCCCGAGCCGGTAGAGGCCGTCTATCACCTTGTTTACGCTGTACTCGTTGCCGGGGATGGCGTGGGCGCTGATGATGACGACGTCGCCCTCGCCGACCTTGAGCCACTTGTTCTCACCGGCGGCCATGAGGGCCAGGGCCGACATCGGCTCGCCCTGGGACCCGGTGGAGATGACGCAGATCCGCCTGGGGTCGTAGTCGCCGATCCGCTCGATGTCGACGAGGGACGACTCGGGGATCGTGAGCAGGCCCATCTGACGGGTCAGGGCGACGTTCTTGGCCATGGAGCGCCCGAGGGTTGCCACCATCCGCCCGTTGGCCACGGCGGCGTCGGCGATCTGCTGGACCCTGTGGATGTGGCTGGCGAAGCAGGCGGTGATCACCCGCTTGTCCTGGTGGTCGCGGAACAGGTCCCGGAGCACCTTGCCGACCGTCCGTTCGCTGGCGGTGTGGCCGGGCTCCTCGGCGTTGGTGGAGTCGGCGAGGAGGAAGCGGATCCCCGGTCCCGACGCGAGGGCTCCGATGCGGGCCAGGTCGGTCGTGCGGTTGTCGACCGGCGTCAGGTCGATCTTGAAGTCGCCCGAGTGGAGGATCACGCCCTGAGGCGTGTGGAAGGCGGTGGCGAACCCGTGGGGCACGGAGTGGGTGACCGGGATGAACTCGCAGTCGAAGGGGCCGATCCGGCGGCGCTCGCCGTCGGCCACGGTGATCAGCGTCGTCCGGTCGAGGAGCCCGGCCTCTTCGATCCGGTTGCGGGCCAGGCCCAGCGTGAGGCTGGAGCCGTAGATCGGGAACGACAGGTCGCGCAGGAGGTACGACAGCGCGCCCATGTGGTCCTCGTGGCCGTGGGTGACGATGCACCCCTCGACCCGGTCGGCGTTCTCCCGGAGCCACGTGAAGTCGGGAAGCACCAGGTCGACGCCCGGCATCTCGGCGTCGGGGAACATGAGCCCGCAGTCGAGGAGCATGATGCGCCCGTCCTGCTCGACGCAGGCGCAGTTCCTCCCGATCTCGCCGAGGCCGCCGAGGAAGGTGATCCGGACGGGGGCGGTCAAGCGCGTGGGGCGCCGGAGTCGCCGGCGAGGCCGACCAGGGCGTTCGGGCCACGCAGGCCGGCCAGGACCTGGCGAGCCTGGTCCTCGAGGCCCTCGGGAGCCGGGCCCATCGGGAGCCGGCACTGTCCCACCCGCTGCCCGAGCACCCGCATCATGGCCTTGGTGGGGATCGGGTTGGGTGCGGCGTCGCCGGTCTCGAACCCGTAGGAGTCGAACAGGGTGGTGTTGACCTCCCGGGCGCGGGCGGTGTCGCCCTTGGCGAAGGCGGCGATCATCTCGGAGAAGTGGGGGCCGGCCCAGTGGGTGGCCACGCCGATAACGCCCACCGCACCGGCCGCGAGGAGGGCGAGGGCGAGGTCGTCGTTGCCGCTGTACAGCTCGAAGGAGTCGGGCGTGGCCGCCACCAGGCGGGCCGAGGCGGCCACATCGGACGCGGCGTCCTTGACCCCGACGGCGTTGGGCACGTCGTGGGCAAGTCGCACGAGCATGTCGTGGGCGACCTTGCGGCCGGTGCGCACCGGGATGTCGTAGACGAGCATCGGCAGGTTGCTGGCGGCGGCGACGGCCCGGAAGTGCGACTCGATGCCCGACTGCGAGGGACGGCTGTAATACGGGGTGACGACGAGGACGCCGGCGACGCCGCAGTCCGCAGCCCGCCGGGTCAGCTGGACGGAGTGCGCAGTGTCGTTGCTGCCCGTGCCGGCCACGACCGGGATGGTGACGGCCTCGGCGACGGCCCGCCACAGGTCGAGCTTCTCGTCGTCGGTGAGCACGGAGCTCTCGCCGGTGGTGCCGGCGACGACCAGCCCGTCGCTGCCGTGATCGGCGAGCCACTGGGCCAACCGGGTGGCCGCTGCGAGGTCGAGGCGACCCTCGTCGTCGAAGGGTGTGACCATGGCGGTTACCACCGCGCCGAACCTGGCCATGCCGATCACCCTACCTGGCGGCCCAGGACACCGACGCAGGAACCAGCCACCACGCAGGAACCAGCCCCACGCAGGAACCAGGTCCCACGCAGGAACCAGGTCCCACGCAGGAACCAGCCCCCACGCAGGAACAAGCACAGCGGCTGTCGAACTCATAGAACACCATCGTCGTTCTTGGGGGCTTGGGGGAGAAGTGGTCGAGGTACTGAAGGTTTCCGGCAAGTCCAACCCGAACTCGGTCGCCGGCGCGCTGGCGGGCGTGCTGCGGCAGACCGGAGCTGTCGACGTGCAGGTCGTGGGTGCGGGCGCGCTCAACCAGGCGATCAAGGCCATCGCCATCGCCCGGGGCTTCGTGGCCCCGTCGAACATCGACCTCGTCTGCATACCGACCTTCGCCGACATCCAGATCGACGGGCAGAGCCGCACGGCAATCCGTCTGGCGGTGGAGAACCGGCCTCGCCGCCAGCCGGCGACCAACCCCGCAGCCCCGGCCTCGACCAGTACAGCCGCCCCGCCCACCAACGGGGCCACCACGAGCACATCGGGCTCCGTCGCCGTCGCGGCGACCGAGGCGTTCGCCACCAGCGAGCCGGTGGTTGCGAACGGCGAGGCCGCGAACGGGATGGTGGAGACGGCCGGCCCGGTCCTGGTGCCTGGCCCCGCCCACTCCTGACCCTGGCCCGCCCGGTGCGACGGTAGCCTGAGCCCTGCCGGGCGCGTGGTGGAATTGGCAGACACGCTGGCTTTAGGTGCCAGTGCTTCGGCATGAGAGTTCGAGTCTCTCCGCGCCCACCGGCTCCGAACTGGCCCTGAACGCACCACCCGTGCCCGCCTCCGGAGGGCGGGTCGATAGGCCCGAGCCTGGCGCTAGCCTCTGTGCCTATGTCTTCTGAGCTTCAGACCCCCGTCAGCGCCCAAACCTACGTCGGTGACCGGTCGAGCGAGGTCTACTCTCGGCTCCTCAAGGAGCGCATCGTGTTCCTGGGGTCCCAGGTCGACGACGTCTCGGCCAACCTGATCTGCGCCCAGCTCCTGCTCCTGCAGAGCGAGGACCCCGAGCGCGACGTGTACCTCTACATCAACTCGCCCGGCGGCTCGGTGTCGGCGGGCATGGCCATCTACGACACCATGCAGTACGTCAGCTGCGACGTCGGCACGATCTGCCTGGGCCTGGCCGCCTCGATGGGCCAGTTCCTGCTCTGCGCCGGGGCGCCGGGAAAGCGCTACTGCCTGCCCCACTCCCGGGTGCTCATGCACCAGCCGTCGGCCCAGATGCAGGGAACCGCCGTCGACATCGCCATTCACGCCAAGGAGATCATCTACACCAAGAAGATCATGGCCGAGCGAATCGCCTTCCACACCGGGCAGTCCGTGGAGCAGGTCCTCATCGACTCCGACCGCGACCGCTGGTTCACCGCCGAGGAGGCGCGTGACTACGGGATCATCGACCACGTGATCGAGCGCTCCCGGCAGGTGGCGGCCTAGGAAAGCAGGACCGGCGGTCGATCCCATGCGGGTCCCAAGATGCGTGTGCCCAAAATGCGTGTAATCGTCACCGGCTCGCATGGGCTCATCGGCGGCGCCCTCGTCGATTCGCTCGTCGCCGACGGCCACGACGTCACCCGGCTGGTCCGCGCCGAACCCAAGGGCGCGGATGAGGCCAGGTGGGACCCGGCCGCCGGCACGATCGACGCCGCCGCCCTGGAGGGACACGACGCCGCCGTCCACCTGGCCGGCGTCGGCATCGGCGACCACCGGTGGACCGACGAGCACAAGGCCGCGGTCCTCGACAGCCGGCTGAAGGGGACGTCGCTGCTGGCTTCCACGCTGGCCGGCCTCGACCGTCCGCCCAAGGTGCTGGCGTCGGGCTCGGCCGTCGGCTTCTACGGCGACCGTGGCGACGAGCAGCTCACCGAGCAGAGCAGTCCCGGCCGGGGGTTCCTCGCCGACGTCGTCCAGCAGTGGGAAGCGGCCGCCGCCCCTGCCGCCGACGCCGGGATCAGGGTCGTCCTGCTGCGCAGCGGCGTTGTCCTCAGCGAGAAGGGTGGCGCTCTCGAGAAGCAGCTCCTCCCGTTCAAGATGGGGCTGGGCGGCCGGCTGGGCTCCGGCCGTCAGTACTTGAGCTGGATCACCCTCGAGGACGAGATCGCCGCCCTCCGCCACTTGCTGTCGAACGACGGGGTGGACGGCCCGGTGAACGTCACCGCGCCCAACCCGGTCACCAACGCCGAGTTCACCAAGGCCCTGGGTAAGGCGCTGCACCGGCCGACGCTGTTCCCAACGCCCAAGCTGGCCCTTCACGCCCTGTTCGGCGAGGAGATGGTGGCGGAGATGCTCCTCGCCGGCCAGCGGGTGCTCCCGGCCGTGCTGACGTCGTCCGACTTCACCTTCGCCCATCCCGAGATCGAAGGTGCGCTCCACTCCGTCGTCGGCCCGTGACCCCTGACGGTCCGCCCGCGCTCGAGCGTTACCGGGCCAAGCGGGACTTCGCAGCCACGCCCGAGCCGTCGGGCGACGAAGTGCCGCCGGCGCCGGCCGCGGCCGGCAAGCCGAGATCCCTGCACGCCCGAGGTTCGCAGTCCAGGAGCACCACGCCCGGCGACTGCACTGGGACCTCCGCTTGGAGCGCGACGGCGTGCTGGCGTCGTGGGCGGTACCCAGAGGGCATACCGCCCGACCCGAGCGTGAACCACCTGGCCGTCCGCACCGAGGACCACCCGCTCATGTACCTGGAGTTCGAGGGCGAGATCCCCAAGGGAAGCTACGGCGCCGGCACCATGTCGGTCTGGGACCACGGCACCTACGACACCTTGAAGTGGGAGTCGTACGAGGTGCAGGTGGTGCTCCACGGCGAGCGGGTGCAGGGTCGCTACGTCCTGTTCAGGACCAGAGACGACCAGTGGATGATCCACCGCATGGACCCGCCCCAGGACCCCGATCGACAGCCGCTGCCCGAGGGTCTGGCGCCGATGCTGGCCACTCCCGGCCCATTGCCCGCCGACGAGGCCGCCTACGGCTTCGAGGTCCTCTGGGACGGCCTGCGGGCGTTGGCCTACGCCGAGGGAGGGAGGGTGCGGCTGGAAGGAGACGGCGTCGAGGACCTCGGCGACACGTTCCCCGAGGTGCGCCCGCTCGGTGCCGCCCTTGGCGCCACCCAGGTCGTGCTCGACGGCGAGCTGGTGGCCCTCGGCGAGGGCGGGCGGCCCGACCCGGACCGGCTGGCGTCGCGGCGTGGGGTCGAATCCGACGCCGCCGCGGTCAGGCGGGCCGCCGAGCGGGCGCCGGTGGCCTACATGGCCTATGACCTGCTCTTTCTCGACGGTCATTCCACCCTCGACCTGCCCTACGCCGAGCGCCGGGCCAGGCTGCAGGGGCTCGGGCTGGTCGGGGCGGCGTGGCAGGTGCCGGCGTTCCACGTCGGCGACGGTGGTGCGCTCCTGGAGCTGGCACGCGAGCAGGGCCTCCCCGGCGTGGTGGCCAAGCGCCTCGACAGCCCGTACGTCCCGGGCACCCGCTCGCCGGACTGGATCGAGGTGCGAGCCTGACGCCCCGTAGGTGACATCCCGACGATGCCGCGACCCCGGTCCGCCGGAATGTGCCCCCGGTAGGATTCGAACCTACGCACCCGCCTCCGGAGGGCGGTGCTCTATCCCCTGAGCTACGAGGGCCGACGTACAGCCGCCCGATCCTACCGCCAGCGGACCGGTGGCCTACCGCCGGCGGGCCGGGGCCCACTCGCCGGTACCATGCAGGCGTGGGCAAGCTGACGGTGCTGGTGATCGACGACGACCCGGTGATCCTCGAGCTGCTCCGGGTGAACTTCGAGATCGAGGGATTCGACGTGCTGACCGCCCACGACGGCGACGAGGGGCTCGAGTTGGCGCAGTCGAGCCACCCCGACGTGGTGATCTCCGACATCATGATGCCCCGGCGCGACGGCCTCCAGCTGCTGACCGACCTCAAGGGCGACCCCCGCACCGAGGGCCTTCCCGTGATCCTGCTGTCGGCCAAGGCCCAGAAGAGCGAGGTGCAGCACGGCCTCGACCTTGGGGCCGACGACTACATCACCAAGCCGTTCGACCCCATCAAGCTCATCGAGCGCCTGAACGCGGTCGTCGACAAGACCCATACCTAGTCACACCGGTCGACGTCGTGACCACGACCACCGCGCTGGCCCGCTACCTGCTGCCCGACACCGCCTCGGCCGGAGCCGACGGCCGCCTGTCGGTGGGCGGCGTCGACCTGGTCGATCTGGCCGAGGAGCGGGGTACGCCCCTGTTCGTCTACGACGAGGCCCACCTGCGGGCCCGGTGCCGGGAGGCGGTCGACGCCTTCGGACCGGGTGTCGCCTACGGCGCCAAGGCGTTCCTGTGCCTGGCCATGGCCCGGCTGGTCCACGAGGAGGGCATGCACCTCGACGTGGCGACCGGCGGCGAGCTGCACGTGGCCCTCGCCGCGGGCGTGCCTCCCGAGCGGCTCGTCGCCCACGGCAACAACAAGTCGACGGCGGAGCTGCGAAGGGCCCACGAGCTCGGCGTGCGGGTGGTGGTCGATTCCTTCGACGAGATCGACAGGCTCGAGCTCCTGCACAAGGAGGACGGACGGGCCACATCGGTGATGGTGCGGGTCACTCCGGGGGTGGAGGCCCACACCCACGAGTACGTCATGACCGGCCAGGTCGACTCCAAGTTCGGGTTCGGGCTGGCCATCGGCGACGCCGCCCGGGCCGTCGAGCGGATCGGGTCGTCGCCGGCGTTCGACCTGATGGGGCTGCACGCCCACATCGGCAGCCAGATCTTCCTGCTCCACTCCTTCGAGAAGGCGGTGGAGGTGCTGGCCGGCTTCGTGGCGCCGCTCGGCCTTCCGGAGCTGTGCCTCGGTGGGGGACTGGGGGTGGCCTACGTCGAGGGTGAGGACGCTCCCAGCATCGGCCAGTGGGCCAAGGTGCTCCGGGACGCCTGCCGGGCCGCCGGCATCGACGCCCGGGTGACGGCTGAGCCGGGTCGGGCCATCGCCGCCGCCGCCGGGCTCACGCTCTACCGGGTGGGCACCATCAAGGAGGTGCCGGGCGTCCGCACGTATGTGTCGGTCGACGGAGGCATGAGCGACAACCCCCGCCCCGTTTTCTACGGCAGCGGCTACGAGGCCTTCCTCCCCAGGGAGGTGGACGCCGAGCGCCCG
The DNA here is from genome assembly GCA_963827345.1 of uncultured Acidimicrobiia bacterium. GTDB lineage: Bacteria > Actinomycetota > Acidimicrobiia > Acidimicrobiales > AC-14 > CAWGUU01. The sequence continues at coordinate 9,298 of CAWHAN010000010.1, forward strand.
GCCGTCGTCACCGTCGTCGGCAAGCACTGCGAGTCGGGCGACGTGGTGGTTCGCGACGCCCGGGTCCCGAGCGACCTCAGGGTCGACGACATCCTCTGCACGCCGGTCACTGGCGCCTACGGGCACGCGATGGCGTCGAACTACAACAAGGTGCCGAGGCCCGAGGTGGTCTTCGTGCGGGACGGTCAGGTGCGGGTGGTGGTGAGGCGGGAGACGCCGGACGATCTCCTGCGGCTGGATTGCTAGGTACGGTTGCTGGCGTGAACGGAAACCCATGAACGGGAGCACGGTGCGGATCGGGCTCCTCGGCTGCGGCAACGTCGGGGCCGCGCTTGTGCAGCTCATCGCCGAGAACGGCGACGCGGTGGCGGCTCGAACCGGGCTGCGGCTGGAGGTCACCCGGGTGGCGGTGCGCGACCCGGCCAAGCCCCGCTCCGTCGACCTGCCGGCGGGCGCCTTCACCGGTGACGCCGCGGCGGTGGTCGCCGATCCCGACGTCGACCTTGTGGTCGAGGTCATCGGCGGGGTGGAGCCGGCAAAGGCGCTGGTCCTGGCTGCGCTGGAGTCGGGGAAGCCGGTGGTGACCGCCAACAAGGAGCTGCTGGCCGACTGCGGGGCCGAGCTGTTCGACGCCGCCGCCAAGGCCGGTGTCGACCTCCTGTTCGAGGCGGCGGTGGCCGGGGCCATCCCGATCATGCGTCCCCTGCGGGAGTCGCTGGCGGGCGACCGCATCCAGCGGGTCCTCGGCATCGTGAACGGCACCACCAACTTCATCCTCACCCGCATGAGCGAGAACGGGCAGTCCTTCGAAGAAGCCCTGGCCGAGGCCCAGTCGCTCGGGTACGCCGAGCGCGACCCCACCGCCGACGTCGAGGGGTTCGACGCCGCGGCCAAGGCCGCCATCATCGCCAGCGTCGCCTTCGGCGTCGACGTCCGAGCCGCCGACGTGTACCGCGAGGGGATCACCGGGGTCACCGTCGCCGACATCGCCATGGCCGCCCGCCTTGGCTACGTGGTAAAGCTGCTGGCCGTCGCCGACTCCGTCCAAGAGCCCGGCGGTGACCGGGTGGCGGTTCGGGTCTACCCGGCCATGGTGCCGGTGGCCCACCCGCTGGCGGCGGTGCGTGAGGCCTACAACGCGGTCTTCGTGCAGGGTGCGGCGGCCGGCGACCTGATGTTCTACGGCCGGGGCGCGGGCGGGCGGCCCACCGCCTCCGCCGTCCTCGGCGACGTTGTCGACGCCGCCACCAACCTGCGCCAGGGGACGTCGGCCGGCGTGGCCGGCCTGGCGACGGCCCGCATACGGCCCATCGACGAGCTGGAGTCGCAGTACTACCTGGCCCTCGACGTCGTCGACCGCCCCGGCGTGCTGGAGCGGGTGGCGCACGCCTTCGCCGAGAACGGCGTGTCGATCGTCCAGGTGCTGCAGCTGGGCATGGGCGACGAGGCCCGGCTGGTCCTGGTCACCCACACGGCCATGGAGCGGGACATGCAGGCCACGGTCGCCGCCCTGCGGGAGCTGGACGTCGTCGACAGGGTCGGCACGCTGCTCCGCGTCGTCGGGCCGGAGTAGGCGGCGGCATGGGCCGGCCCGGCTGGCGGGGAGTGATCGAGGAGTACAGGGAGTTCCTGCCGGTGACGGCGGACTCGCCGGTGGTCACCCTGCAGGAGGGGGCGACCCCGCTGGTGCCGGCGCCCCGGCTGTCGGAGCGGGTCGGGGCCGAGGTGTGGCTCAAGGTGGAGGGGGCCAACCCCACCGGGTCGTTCAAGGACCGGGGCATGACGTTGGCCATCTCCAAGGCGGTGGAGGACGGCGCCAAGGCGGTGGTGTGCGCCTCCACCGGCAACACGTCGGCGTCGGCGGCCGCCTACTCGACCCGGGCCGGGCTGACCTGCGCGGTGCTGATCCCCGAGGGCTACATCGCCCTCGGCAAGCTGGCCCAGGCCCTCATCCACGGGGCCCGCGTGCTGCAGATCCGGGGCAACTTCGACAACGCCTTCGAGCTGGTGAAGGAGCTGGGGGAGCGGATGCCGGTGACGATCGTCAACTCGATCAACCCGTACCGCATCGAGGGCCAGAAGACCGCCGCGTTCGAGATCGTCGACGTGCTGGGCGACGCGCCGCATGCGCACTGCATCCCCGTCGGCAACGCCGGCAACATCTCCGCCTACTGGAAGGGCTACCTGGAGTACCGGGAAGCGGGCCTGTCCACCCGGTTGCCGGCGATGATGGGCTTCCAGGCGGCGGGGGCGGCGCCGATCGTCCTCGGCCACCCCGTCGAGAACCCCGAGACCGTCGCCACCGCGATCCGGATCGGCAACCCGGCCTCCTGGTACGGAGCGACGGCGGCGGCGTCGGAGTCGGGCGGGGGGATCTACGCGGTCACCGACGACGACATCCTCGACGCCTACCGGTTCCTGGCGTCGACCGAGGCGGTGTTCTGCGAGCCGGCGTCGGCGGCGTCGGTGGCGGGACTGTTGAAGTACGGGTTGCCGGGGGGAGCTGCCTCGGTCGTGTGCACGCTGACGGGGCACGGTTTGAAGGACCCCGACCGGGCCATCGCCCAGATCGAGGTGCCCTCGCCCGTCGACGCCGACATCGACGCGGTCCGGGCCGAGCTGGGGTTGTAGCTCTCTCATCGTGCCCGCCGGGGTAACCGGTCCGAAGGTCCGGCCGGTCGAACCGGCAGATGTCCCTGCACCGACGCATCGTCCCCCTCCGCGTTCTGACGCTCGCCGTGCTTCTCCTGCCGGCAGCCCTGGTCGGGGGACCGGTCGAAGCACGGGCTCAGTCGCCGGGCCTCGGCGACGACCCGTCGTTCGGCACCGGTGGAGCGGTCGAGCTCGACAGCCCGGGGTGGGACCGGCCACTGGCGATGGCTGTGGACTCCCAGGGGCGCATCGTGGTCCTGGCGCTGGTCGACAGGACCCGTCCCACCCTCCTCCGGTGGCTGCCCGACGGCTGGCGCGACACCGGGTTCGGGGCCGGCGGTACGGTCGCATTTCCCGGTGAGGGCGAGGCCGTCCTGGCGCTGTCCGGGGACCTCATCGTCGTCGCAGGTACCAAGAGCACCGGCGACGAGACCGCCATCACCCGGTACCGGCCGGACGGGTCCCCCGACGAGACGTTCGGCCGCGGCGGCTCGGTAAGCCTGGCCGGCTCGACCGGGCCGAGCGGCCTCGCCGTCCAGCCCGACGGCCGCATCGTCGTCGCGGGCAAGTCCGGCAACACACGCACCTCGTCCGGCTTCCTCCGCCGCCTCCTGCCGGACGGATCGCCGGACCCGACGTTCGGCACCAGGGGAACCGTCACGCTCGACCCGCAGGAACCCGATGGGGGTTGGCTCGGGCCGGTCTACCTGACTGCGACCGGCCGGATCGTGCTCGTCGAGTACGCCGCGACAGGCCCCGCGAGCCTGCGCCGCCTGGCCTTCGGGCCCGACGGTGCGCCCGACCGGGACTACGGGGAGGGCGGTGTCGCCGCCCGCCTTCCGGGCCACGTCACCGCGCTGCAGGCGGACGGAGCGATCCTGGTGGCGGAGCACGAGGAGCACCCCGTCGACACGGCATGGGTCCGCCGGGTCCGCCCCGACGGATCCCTCGACGCTTCGTTCGCCGCAGGCGCCGGGCGGGCCACGGTCCCCATCCTGACCGACGCGGAGATCTCCGTGATCGCCGTGGGGCCTGACGGCCGGATCCTGGTCGCCGCCACACGCTCGACGCTCGTGCTGGCCCGCTACCTGCCGGACGGGACTCCCGACCGGCCGTTCGGCGGATGGGGGATCAAGCTCGGCGACGAGGCGACGGTGCTCCCTGCCGCGGTCGTGGTCCTCCCGGACGGCAGGACGGTCGTGGCCGGCTCGACGGGACGTGGTGAGATCGTGATCTCCCGCTATCTGCGCGAATGGTCGCCCGTTGCCGCCCCCGACCCCCCGACGCGGGCGACCGCGGTTCGGGTCGCCGGCGTGCTCACTGCTCCTCGCCGCCGCCTTCCTGGCCGGCGTGTTCGGCCGCAGACGTCGGCACATGCCGCTGCGCCTCGTCGTCGGCGGTCTCTTCGCCATCCTTGCCGCCACCGCCGTCGTGTTGAGCCTCGTCTACGTCGAGTGGGGCGTCACCGCGGACTCCGAGAACCCAATGGGGGTTCTCGAGGCCATGTTCGCAATCGTCTTCGTATCGGTGCTGGTCGGCGTCGCCCTCATCTTCGGCGTAGCGGCCGGGATCGTCGCCAGGCACTCGTTACGACAGGCACGGCCCGTCGCGGTTCTCGTCCTCGGGGCGTCCCTCCTCGGGTCGGCGTACCTGGCCTTCTCTCTCAGCGCGGGGGAGTACCTCGACGTCCGGCCCACCGAGCAGGAACGGCGGGACCTCGACATCGGTCTGGGTGACACGGCCGAGTACGAGCGGTACGAGGACCTGCGGAGCAATGCCGTTCACCCGGTGCTCGTGTGGATCGGGGTGGCGTTGGCCTTCACCGTCCCGCTCGCCCTCGTGGCCGTCTCTCCGCTCGACGACGAGCCCGCCTTCTGAGGCCCGCCGATGGCGGTCGTGTACCGCAGGCGTGGTACGGCGAAAGCCGGCGCTGGATGGCTGCGGAGGCGCTGCCGTTTCCGTAGCGTGATGTCGTGGACCGGCCTGCCCTCGACCATCAGCGGGGCGTCGACGGGTCGTCGGTCGCCCGTTGGGCCGAGGCGGTGCCACGCCTCGCCGTCCCGGCGATCGTCGCCTTCTTCCAGGTCGCCGGCTCTCTCGGGGCCGCCCAGGACCAGGTCGACCGCAAGCCGGTCGACCTGCTGGCCATCCTGCTGCTGCTGGTCGGCCCGGCCGCGCTGGCGGTGCTGCGGCGGCGGCCGGTTGCGATGGCGGCGACGACGGTGGCGGCGACGGTCGCCTATTTCGTGGCCGGTTACCCGTACGGGCCCGTCTTCCTCAGCGTGGCGGTGGCCCTCTACTGGCTCGTCGGCTCGGGCCGGCGACTGGCCGGCTGGGCGATCGCCGCCATCGGCCTCGCGTCGGCGGTCGTCCTTCAGGCCTGGGTCGGCCGCGGCGTGGCCTGGTCGGCCCTCCACACCGCCGGTGCGGCCGGTTGGCTGATCGTGATCCTGGCCGTGGGGGAGATCGGCAGGGCCCGGTCCGAGCGACTGGCGGAAGCCGAGCGGGCCCGAGTCGAGCTCGACCGGCGGCGGGCCAGCGAGGAGCGGCTGCAGATCGCCCAGGAGCTGCACGACGTCCTCGCCCACAACATCAGTCTCATCAGCGTGCAGGCGGGGGTGGGCCTGCACCTCATGGACGAGCAGCCGGACAAGGCCCGGGAGGCGCTGGTGGCCATCAAGCAGGCCAGCAAGGACGCCCTGGGCGAGCTGCGTTCGGTGCTCGACCTGCTGCGGGGCACCGACGAGGCCGCCCCCCGGTCGCCGACGGCCGGGCTCGACCAGCTCGACCGCCTGGTGGCCAACGCCGCCGCCACCGGCCTCGACGTGCGGGTCGAGACGGAGGGCGCGGCCCGGGAGCTGCCGCCCGAGGTCGACCTGGCCGCGCTGCGCATCACCCAGGAGGCATTGACGAACGTGACCCGCCACGCGGGCGCGTCCCATGCATTGGTCCGGCTCTCCTACGAGCCGGACCAGCTGATCGTGGAGGTCGACGACGACGGTCGAGGCGCTCCTTCGGGGGACGCCGCCGCTGCTGCGATCGCCGGCGGGAACGGGATCGTCGGCATGCGCGAGCGGGCGGCCGCGTTGGGCGGGCGGCTCGACGCCGGGCCGGGGCCGTCCGGCGGGTTCCGCGTCACCGCCCGGCTGCCCATCGGCGCTGTTACGTGATCAGGATCCTGCTGGCCGACGACCAGGCGCTGGTGCGGGCCGGTTTCCGGGCCCTTCTCGACGCCGAGGCCGACATCGAGGTGGTGGGGGAGGCGGCCGACGGCGAGGAGTGCGTCCGCATGGCCCGGGAGCTGGCGCCCGACGTGGTGCTCATGGACATCCGCATGCCCGGCGTCGACGGGCTGGAGGCCACCCGCCGCATCGCCTCCGACGAGCGCCTGGACGGCGTGAGGATCGTCATCCTCACCACCTTCGAGCTCGACGAGTACGTGTTCGAGGCGCTACGGGTGGGCGCCAGCGGCTTTCTGGTCAAGGACACCGAGCCCGTCGAGCTGCTCCGGGGCGTGCGGGCGGTGGCCGGCGGCGACGCCCTCCTGTCGCCCAGCGTCACCCGCCGCCTGGTCCAGGAGTACGCCACCCGCGCCCGCCAGCCGCCGCCGTCGAAGCGGTTCGACGTCCTCACCGATCGCGAGCGGGAGGTGGTGGGCCTGGTCGCCGCCGGCCTCACCAACGAGGAGATCGCCGGGAAGCTGTACGTCAGCCCGGCCACCGCCAAGACCCACGTCAACCGGGCCATGACCAAGCTCGGGGCCCGCGACCGGGCCCAGCTGGTGGTCCTGGCCTACGAGTCCGGCCTCGTGCGGCCCGGCTGGCTGGAGTAGTACCGCCGCTGCGGTAGCCGCGTCGCCGCTGGTTGTGGGCGGGCGCGGTAGTCGAGAAGCCGGTGTGGGGCCGACGACCCGGCGACCTTCGATCGTCAGCATGGGCTCCATGACGACAACACACATGGGGACTACACGCATAGGTACTGGGGTCGCGGCGGCGGCCGTAAACGTTGTGAAGGTGTACGGGGCGGGCGCCACCGCGGTGCGGGCGCTCGACGGGGTCTCGATCGAGCTGCCGACCGGCCTCGTCACCGCCATCATGGGCCCGTCGGGCTCGGGGAAGTCGACCCTGATGCACTGCCTGGCCGGCCTCGACACGGTGACGTCGGGGCAGGTGTTCGTGGGCTCGACAGAGGTCGGGTCGCTCGGCGACAAGGAGCTGACCCTCCTGCGCCGGGACCGCATCGGGTTCGTCTTCCAGTCGTTCAACCTGGTGCCGACGCTGACCGCCCTCGAGAACATCACCCTCCCTGCGGCCCTGGCCGGCCGTTCGCCCGAGCCGCAGTGGCTCGACCTGGTCATCTCCACCGTCGGCCTGGCCGACCGGCTGTCGCACCGCCCGTCGGAGCTGTCCGGCGGCCAGCAGCAGCGGGTGGCGGTGGCCCGGGCCCTGGCCAGCCGGCCCGACATCGTCTTCGCCGACGAGCCCACCGGCAACCTCGACTCCCGCGCCGGCAACGAGATCCTGTCGTTCCTGCGCCACGCCGCCGACGAGCTGGAGCAGACGGTCGTGATCGTCACCCACGATCCCGTGGCCGCCGCCTACGCCGACGAGGTCGTGTTCCTCGCCGACGGCCGCGTCGTCGACGAGCTCCACCACCCGACCGCCGAGCGCGTGCTCGACCGCATCAAGGCCCTGGGGGACTGACATGCTCACGCTCACCGTCCGCAGCCTGCGCGCCCACAAGCGGCGCTTCGTCGGGACGTTCCTCGCCATCTTCCTGGGCGTGGCGTTCCTGTCCGGCACGCTCGTGCTGGGCGACACCCTCACCGCCAACTTCGACAACCTGTTCGCCGACGCCAACGCCGGCACCGACGTGGTGGTCCGCTCCGCCGTCGACATCCCCGCCGAGGACCTGCAGAGCGGTCGGGGCCTGATCCCGGCCTCGCTGGTGGACCGGTTGGCGGCGGTGGACGGCGTGGCCGCGGCCGAGCCCAACATCGAGGGCTACGGCCAGCTCATCGGCAGCGACGGCGACGCCATCGGGGGCAACGGGCCGCCGACGGTGGCCGGGAACTGGATCGAGAACCCGACCCTGAACCCTACAAGCTGGCCGAGGGCCGGGCGCCCGTCGGGCTCGACGAGGTGGTCGTGAACCGGGGGGCGGCCGAGAAGGGCGGGTTCGTGCTCGGCGACACCGTCACCGTCCGCACGCCGGATCCGGTGCGGGCGACGATCGTGGGCCTGTCGACGTTCGGCACCGCCGACGGCTTCGGCGCCTCGACGTTCACCGCCTTCACCTACGAGGCGGCCCAGCGGTACCTGACACCGGCCCCGGGCCAGGTGAGCAGCGTGCTGCTGCAGGCCGAGCCGGGTGTGGGTCAGGACGAGCTGGCGGCCCGGGTTGGCCCTGTTCTTCTCGAATTTGACGGGTTGCCGGCCGGGTTGGAGACGATCACCGGCAGCCGGCTGACCGAGGAGAACGTGAGCGACCTGGCGGCCGACTTCCTGTCGTTCTTCAAGACGTTCCTGCTGGTGTTCTCCGGCATCGCCCTGCTGGTGGCCACGTTCAGCATCTACAACACCTTCTCGATCATCGTGGCCCAGCGGGCCCGTGAGTCGGCCCTGCTGCGGGCGCTCGGGGCGAGCCGTCGCCAGATCCTCGGGTCGGTGCTGGCCGAGACCGCGGTGGTGGGACTGGTGGCTTCACTGCTCGGGGCCGGCGGCGGGCTGCTGATCGCCGGCCTGCTCAAGGGGCTGTTCGACGCCTTCGGGTTCTCCTTGCCGGCTGGCGGGCTGGCCATCGAGGCGACCGGCGTGTTGGCGGCGGGGCTCATCGGGCTGTTCGTGACCGTCGTGTCCGGCCTGGCGCCGGCGTTGAAGGCCTCTCGGACGGCGCCCATGGCTGCCCTGCGGGAGACGGCCGTCGACAGCACCGGGACGTCGATGGTGCGGGCGGTGACCGGCTCGGTCATCGCCGCTGCCGGCGTCGGCATCGTGCTCCTGGCCCTGCTCGGCGGTGGCGACACCCTCGGGCTCGCCGGCCTGGGTGCCATGGCCACGCTGGTGGGGGTGGTCGTCGCGGGGCCGGTGGTGGCCGGTCCGGCCAGCGCCGCCATCGGAGCGCCGCTGGCCCGGCTGCGTGGGGTCACCGGCGTGCTGGCCCGTCGCAACGCCATGCGCAACCCCCGCCGCACGTCGGGGTCGGCGGCTGCCCTGATGATCGGCGTCAGCGTGGTGACCCTGTTCACGGTGTTCGCGGCCTCGCTGAAGGCGTCGGTGGACGACCGGGTGACGCAGTCGGTCACCGCCGACCTGGTCATCAGCGGCGGCCAGTTCGGCGGCGGTGGGCTGAGCCCCCGCCTGGCCACCGACATCGAGGCCCTGCCCGAGGTCGACGCCGCGGTCGGGCCTCGGCACCGGCGTCGCCCTCGTCGACGGCCGCGGCGGTCAGATCGGCGTGGTCGAGCCCGCCACGTTCGACGGTCTCGTCGACCTCGACGTGCGGGAGGGCTCGATCGGGACCCTGACCCCGACGCAGCTGGCCGTGTCCCGGTCGGTGGCCGAGGACCACGACTGGACGCTCGGCACCGAGGTGCCCATGACCTTCGCCGACGGCTCGACCTCGCAGTTCACCGTCGGCGCCGTGTACGAGCGGGCCGACGTGGCCGGGAACTACCTGATCTCCCGGGCCGCGTGGGCACCGCACGCCATCCAGGACATCGACACGCTGGTGCTCATCGGCTTCGCCGACGGCGTCGACCTGGCCCAGGGCCGCGCCGCGGTCGAGGGCGTGGCCGCCGGGTTCGGCAACCCCGCAGTCCTCACCGGGCCGGAGTACATCGAGGAGACGACGTCGTTCCTGAACAGCGCCCTCGGCATCGTCTACGTCATGCTGGCCCTGGCCATCCTCATCGCCCTCATGGGCATCGCCAACACGCTGTCGCTCTCGATCCACGAGCGCAGGCGGGAGATCGGCCTGCTCCGGGCCGTCGGCGAGACGAGGGCGCAGGTCAGGTCCATGGTGCGCTGGGAGTCGGTGATCATCGCCACCTTCGGCACCCTGGGTGGCCTCGGCCTGGGCGTGTTCCTGGCCTGGGCCCTGGTGCAGGCGGCCTCGAACGCCGAGGTCCTGAGCACCTTCGCCGCGCCCCTCGGGTCACTGGCGGTGGTCCTGGTGGCAGGCGGCCTAGCCGGTGTCCTAGCCGGCCTACGCCCCGCCCGCCGGGCCGCCCGCCTCGACGTCCTCACCGCCATCGCCAGCCCGTGAACCCCTGAGTGGTCGGGATCGATACGGGAAACGGCAATGCCAAGCTGAGGACGCAACTACAGCTGAAGCGGTGATCCCAGGCCGGATGGCACGAAATCATACGAGGGTTCCAAGTCACGCTGCCCGTGAGTCGGAAGTAGTTCGCTGAGAGCCGGCAATGCGACCGGCGGCCGGATCACGATTGCGGCCCGCCGGCGCAGGCAGAGCGTGGTAAGCGTCGTAGTGACCATAAACAGCCCTGCGGCCACGAACGGGATAGCGCTGTGCGTTCCGACTTCGGTAGCGGGAATCGCACGACCGCTGGCGACTCCGTCGCTGTCGGGAGTGCTCCCTGAGGGCGCGCAGGGTGGCGGATAACAACCGTTCCCGAACGCTGGCGCTGGAACGGCCAACAGCACCCCGGCCAACAACGAACCCGCTACTACGCCAAAAAGCCGTCTCACTCGATCCATCTCCGCCCCCGAGTCCGCGCAATAGTCGGCCGTCGGAACTTAGCACGGGGCGGGCGTCCTGCGCGCCAGCACGGCTGGCGGGCCCAGTCACCCTCCCATCCTCAAACCGCGAACTCCGATGGCTACGCTTGTTCGGGTGTCCGCCACCGTCAGCTACAAAGGCCTCAGAGACTACGCCTCGGTTGTCTCTCGGCGGGGACTAACGGTCCTGCTCACGTGTTCCATTGTCGTCGGATCGGCGCTCGCGTTCTCCTACATCCAGGAACCACGTGTACGAGTCCCGGGCACGACTCCTGTTGGGTTCCGGCCAGTCGAGCATCGACCGCGACGGAGTCGGCCAGTACATAGACCCCAACCGGATCGACACCGAGATCCAAGTTCTCGACAGCAAGCCTGTGCGCGATCTGGTCGCCGAGCAGCTGGGATATACGCCAACACGTGTCGCTGCGAGCGCGGTCGGCTCCACGGCGGTGATTCAGATCACCGCCCAAAGCACGCAGCCAAAGGTTGCCGCAGACACGGCGAATGCCTACGCAGAGGCCTACATCGACTATCGACGCCAGCAGTTCCTCGGCAGCATCACGGCTGCGACCCAGGAATACACGCGCCAGATTCAAGAGCTTCAGAAGCGGATCGACGACATCGATGCCCGACCGAAGCTCCCTGGGGCGCCGACATCTAATCCGGAGCTCGACAATCTCCGTGCCCAACAGTCGGCTTTCCAGATCAAACTGCAACAGCTCGATGCCGAGCAGAACCTTTCGGACAACGCTGCAGCCGTCATCGCCCCCGCCGAGCCGTCCACAACGCCCATCCGTCCCACGCCCCTTCGCAATGCGCTCCTGGGTCTGCTCGTCGGGTTGGTCCTCGGGGTTGGTGCCGCGTTCTTGCAGGAACACCTCGACGACACCGTCAAGACCAAGGAGGACATCGAGCAGACCGTTCCCGGCGTGTCGGTCGTGGGTGTCGTGCCGCAGGTTGGTGGCTGGAGGAACCGAGAAGTGCCCACGCGTGGTTTCTCGAACCGACCCGATGTCGCCCGCGGCTGAGGCGTACCGAACGCTGCGGACGTCGGTGCAGTTCATGCGCCTCGACAGGTCACTCCGAGTGATCCAGGTCACCAGTACCGTGGCGGACGAGGGCAAGACCACCACGGTCGCGAACCTCGCAGTGGTCCTGAGTCAGGCTGGCATGCGTGTTCTGGTGGTCGACTGTGACCTGCGGCGACCCAGGATCCACGCCTTCTTCGGACTCAGCAATGAGGTCGGTTTCACATCGGTGATCCTGGGTCAGGTGCCACTTGCTGCCGCCGTGCAGCCTGTTCCAGATATGTCCCGCCTGAGCTTGCTTGCGTCAGGTCCCCTGCCACCCAACCCTTCGGAACAACTGTCGTCGAGCAGGACCGCGAGCCTTTTCGCAGAGTTGAAGGAGCACGCGGACATCATCATCGTGGACTCTCCGCCCGTCCTACCGGTAACCGATGCGGCGGTGCTCGCGACCCGCGTTGACGGGACCCTGCTCGTCGTGACCGCCAAAAAGACGGTTGCAGACAATCTGTCGCGAGCGGTTGAAGTCCTCGAGCAGATCGACGCCTCGATCGTCGGTGTGACGCTCAACGGCGTGACGGGATCCCGCGCTTACGACGCTGCTTACCGGTACTACCGCCCGACTGCGGCCGCGCCTCCGCCGTCGACACCAAGTCGAGGCGGCGAGGGCAAAACCGAAAAGAAGCCGTCGAACGGCAAGACTCGAAAGGTCTCGTGATTCAGCACGGTCAACAGCCTCGGGCGGCAATCAGGGCACGAATGAGAGCTAAGCCTCGATCCACCGATTTTGAGAGGTAGAGCGGGCCGCGTATCCGCGTGAAAGTGCCTCTGACCTGGGACGATGACGGTGTCTGAAGTCGTCTTGTCCGGCAGGTTCAGGAGGCACTTTCAGTGGGTCGAGTATCGCACGGGATCGACCGGGTAGTGGTGAGCTTCGACGACCCGACTCTGGTGGCCAACGCCGGGCTCCTGCTCGTGGGCACGCTGGTGGTCCGCCTCGGTCTGGAGTCCCTGATCGACACCACCGTTCGCCTGGGCCGACGAGTGGGTGGGGCCCGTCCGGGCCGCAAGGTCCTCACCCTGGTGCATGCCATCGTGGCCGGCGCCAGTCACATCGACCACGCCGACATGCTGCGCGCTGGTGCCACCGACGTCGTCCTGCCCCATCGGGTCATGGCCCCCTCGACGCTGGGCACGTTCCTGCGCTCCTTCACCTTCGGCCACGTCCGCCAGCTCGAGGCGGTGGTGGGCAAGGCCCTGGAGCGGGCGTGGGCGGCGGGCGCGGGGCCGGGCTCGGCCCGACTGGTCATCGACGTCGACTCGACGGTGTGCGAGGTGGCCGGCAAGGCCAAGGCGGGGGCCAGCTACGCCTACACCAAGGTGCTGGGCTACCACCCGATCCTGGCCTCGCGCGCCGACACCGGTGAGGTCCTGCACGCCCGCCTGCGCACCGGCTCGGCCAACACCGCCCGGGGCACCCGGCGATTCGTGGAGGAGCTCGTCGCCCGGGTGCGCCGGGCGGGGGCCAGCGGTGAGATCGTGGTCCGCTTCGACTCCGGGTACTGGTCCAACGACACCATCGCAGTACTGGGCCGCCTCGACGTGCGCTACACGATGGCGGTGCGGACCAGAACGAAAGGCCTGGCCAGCGCCATCGCCGCCATCGACGAGAAGGCGTGGGTGGCCATCGCCTACACCGCTGGCGGCGAGGCCCAGGTGGCCGAGTGCCTCTACAACAAGCGCCGCCTGGTCGTGCGCCGCACCCGCCTGACGGCGCCGGCCCAGGCCCGGCTGTGGCCGGACTGGCGCCACTTCGGATTCCTGACCGACCTCGGTGGCACGGCGGTGGACGTCGACGCCTTCCACCGCCGCCACGCGGTGGTCGAGCTCGCCATCCGTGACCTCAAGGAGGGTGCCGGGCTCGAGCACGTCCCGTCGGGGAACTTCTCGGCCAACGGCGCCTGGCTGTGCTGTGCGGTGCTGGCCCACAACCTCATCCGCTGGACCACCACCATCGGCCGAGCTGGCCCCGTCACCGAGCTGACCGTGGCCCGCACCGTCCGCACCCAGCTCATCGCCGTGCCGGCACGGCTGGTCAACCGCTCCGGCACGCCGACGCTGCGCTGCCCAGCCGGCTGGCCGTGGGCTGAGTCAGTTCGCCGAGATCCTCACCCGCCTGCGGGCGCTGCAGCCTGCTCCCGGGTAGCGATCTCCGGCGGTGGGGCGCCACCGCAGACGGCATGACGAGCGCTGACAACCCGACGACCGCCGACCGCTCTGGTTGCACGCGCCCCGGCCAGCGCCAACGCCCGGAGTGGCCTCATCGTCGAGCGAAAGTTCCCGTTGCCAACGCTATTCGGGCAGGGGCCTGACGCGAATCGGTGGATCGAGGCTAAGGGCTCACCGCGGGTTTGATTGAGCGATCGTGTAGTTCCAGTCGCCGTGCCAGTCGTGGGGGGCGAGGGGGATGGTGGCGAAATCGACGTCGCTGACGCGCTGACCGGTCGGATACCAGTCGGGGTCGTAGGCGGCTCGGACGCTGAGCCCGGTCTGGGTGGTGGTGGCGGCGATGAGCTCCACGATGGTGCGCACGTCGGTGAGGGCCGGCCCCGCCAGTTCATCGAGATGAAGCTGAACAGGCGGTGCTCGATCTAGTTCCACTTGGAGGTGCCGGGCGGGTAGTGGCACACGGTGATCTCGAGTCCCGTCTCGGCTGCCAGGCGGCCCAGGTGCCGCTTCCAGGCCGGACCCGATAGCCGTTGGAACCGCCGGCATCGGCGGTGACCAGCAGCTTGGTGGCGGTGGGGAACCGGGCCCGACCCATCTCGGCCCACCACCGGCGGATGGACTCGACCGCGAACTCGGCGGTGTCGGCGGTGTCGCCGACCGACACCCAGCCCTCGTCGTTGACGGTGTCGTAGACCCTGTAGGGGATGGCCTTGGCGAACTCGCCGAGGGCCCGGTCGGCGAAGTCGTGCACGTTCACCCGGTCCGGCGCGCCCGCCGGCTGCCACTCCCGGCCCCCATTGGCATAGCTGCCGATCAGCTCCTTCGTCTTGGTGTCGACCGAGATGACGGGCTGGCCGGCGCTGACTTGGCCGGCGGCGAGGTCGTTCAGGTAGCGGAATTGGCCGTCACGGTCGGGATGGGTGGTCCCCTCGTTCTGCTTGGCCGAGGCCTGCAACGAGTAGCCCATCTGGTGCAGCAGGCGGCGCACCAGCTCGGCCGAGACCCGAAAGCCGCTTCCTTGGAGGTCACGGGCCAGCTCGTAGGTGGACTTCAGGGTCCAGCGCAGCAGCGACATGGGATTGCCCCGGGTGTCGGGGTGCACCAGCTCGTCGTGGGCCTGGGCCAGGCTGCGCTGCTTGTCGACGGCGGGCTTGTCCCCCGCCCCCGGGGCCCGCAGCCGATCCGACGGTTCGATGCCGGCCTCGACCTCGGCCTTGATCACGGTGTTGCGCGACATGCCCGACGCCACCGCCACCGCCGACTTTCCGCCCGTGCCCAGTGCCCGAGCCATCGAGCCCGCCACAACCCGGCGCTGGACCTCGTTCAAATGCGGCAGCACCGTGGCGAAGAAGTCCCCCAACTCCTCGGGGTCGCCTGCACGACGCCATCCTAGCTCGCGCGTACTATCCTGTGGCAGACCCTAAGCCATTCCTGGGTATAGGCCACGGAAGATAGGACGCCGTGCTGGGTTGATGCCGACGACAGTTTCACCCGACAGCTTCGGCAGAAGAGCAGGCGGGTCAGCCAGAAATGTGCGGGATTCGTACGACGATGATCTGATGTCATCCATCTCGCTCGCCAGAGATTCAACTGCGCGTGCCTCGGAGGGCGTTTTGGTGAAGTGTTGATGAGAAGCGAATGACATGCGTCACGGGCGCCGTGTGACAAAGCTCCATGGTCGCTGGAACATCAGGGACGCCGTCGATCTCGACCGTCCGCGCACGCTCCAACCATGAGGTCCAAGGGTGCAAGGGAGCCGATCACAGAGATCCCGTAGAGCAGAATAATTCTCTCGGCGGCCCGACAGAGTCCTCACCCGGGGGCGGACGACGAACTCCTACGCTGGCGAGGAACCCCACCAACCCTGTTCGGGCGCAGTCAACGCAATCCACCCACGACGGCGCGAGGCAGTCGCTCAGACGACCGCAGCAGCTTCGGACTGATGAGAGCGTCGGCCTTCCCATTGGGCGAGTCCTAGGGCGATGATGGGCGCCACGAGCACGAGAATCTGCATGCGCTCCCGAACGACAGTCCCGTAGTTGCCGACGATCAACGCAATGACCACCATCGCCGCGCCTGCTGGCGCGGCGAGAACCAACCACTCGCGGCCCCGTCGCCGAGCGGCCTTCTGTCCGCACCAGAATGCAGCGACGATCAACCACCAAGCCAGCACATCGGGGATGATCACCAGCTGACCGGCGCCTTGGAGGTGCCACGGAAGAGGGCCGAGCGCGACGCTGACGATGCCGATTGGAAGAAAGGCCAGTGCCCGATTGGCAGACGAGATGTCCGCGTCGGCATTGAAGCCGCTGCCTACCCCTGTGGTGAATCCGCGGCGGGTGGCGTCCGCCTGCTTGAGGTCCGAAGCGCGTGCAGTTTCATACCCAGATGAACCGACACCAAGAGACACGGCGCCCGCCAATCAGCGCGACTGCTACTAGGCCACCGACGACGCCCACGACCAGGTCACGATGCCCGAAGACGATTCCGGCCAAGACGCCAGCAATGACCGCCAGACTGAGTTGTGCGCGAAACCAGAGCATGCTGGGAAGCACCGCCACCAGGACGAGTAGTGGGAGCGGCGAGTATTTGTTCACCAGCCGAACGGCACAGTTGGCCGCCACAGCCAGGAGAAAGAAGAATGGTGCTTCTTTGAGTAGCTGGGAAGGCCATAGCAGCATCCCCGGCACGAGGAGGAGTACTGCAGGGACATACCGCGCCGCGGCCCTTCCGAACAGGCGGTTGGTCGTGTCGCTCACGATCGGGATGAGGGCTGCCGCCAAGGCTGCATTCAGTGCGACGGCAGCCCAAGTCGCGGGTCGGAAGATCCAATAGAGGCTAGCAACTAGGAAGTAGTAACCCTCCTTACCGAGCGCTAAAAGTGGCATTCTGTCGCCATGCGACCAGTGGTTGACGATGGCTCTTGCGACCGCATCGTATGAGAGTGCGTCCGGGCCGAGATATGTCACCGCGCTTCTGCTGTTGATAATTAACAGGCCCAGTGCCAGATGGATGGCGAATGACGCCATCGTCCAGCGAATGAGTCGTCTGGTCGCGTCCGGATCGTCATCCCATCGGATGAGGCGACAAGTCAGGGCGAGCAGGCCCATTACTCCGCAGGCAACAACCGTAATCAGCCCGATCATCTGGCCGGGCACCGCCACAAGCGCGCCGACGACAACAGCACCGGCCAAGGCGCTAAAGGTCCCGGTGAAGGATGAAGCAGGGTTCCGGCCGAAAACGATCATCGTCAGTCAACGTTAGCGGCTGCGAACACGGAGCCGGCAACGCCCAGGTGGTCACTACATCCGGCCGTCGTCGTGATCGGCGGTGTGAGTGGTCGTAGTAGACGTCGAGCCTCGCCGGAACTGTCGGCGTTCCGGGCTGTACCGGTCGAGGCGGTGGACCGGGGTGCCGGCCGCATCTTGGGCTGGTCGAACGAATGGTTAGCGTTTCTGCGCGACTCTTTAGGCGGTTCCGAAGTCCCAAGGCTTACAGCGAGGCTGACAGGGCATGGCCAGCAAACCATAGGATCACGATTGCCAAGGGTACAGCCAGAGGTAATTGGTCCGAAGTCTCTTAACCAGGTCCCCAGTGAACCAGGATATCGAGATCGGGTCGGCGACCACCACCCTGGCAGCGTTTCACGCGGCGGTGTATGCCCGCGGCACCCACGATCAGCCGCATCCAGCCGTAAAACGATGAATTGTACGACGGGTGGACAGGCAGCGCGGAACGCCCCGCGTGGAGTATGAGCCAGCAACCGAGAAGGAGGGCATTCCAGCAACGACCTTCGATTCAGTAGTCATTCGAACTGCTACGGTGACAGCATGTTGCGTCCTGAAAACTGGACCAGACCAGCGGGTGTGAGTCCCGCCCGGGTAATCGCCGGAGAGCCCGGTAGCAGGCCCCGGTTCGTCGCCGAGAGGCGGCGGGCTGAGCGGGGCGTCAAGAGCCTCTTTGGAGGGAGCAAGCGTGCGGGCCGTAGCGCCACCAGGCGTGAGTCCTGCAGCCTCGTCACATTTACAACGGGGGAGCCGAGCCGCTCATGTCACGGCGAAGGCAACATCCGACGGACTGGCGTTCCGGACATGCCCACCGTCGGGTCCTTCCGGGGTATGGGGATCGGCACGCACGCACGGTCAGGTTCGGGACAGGAGAGACCCGTCTGCGCAGCCTCGTCAGCAAAGACCGCTCGTATAAGCCAGTGGTGAAGCCGAGCGGAGCGCAGCGGGAGTCCGACGGGGCCGTAGTACCAACCGCGAAACAAGCGGAGGGGAAGGGCCCCGACTTCGGTCACGCCGAGGATGGAGGTAAGCGCCAGGGCATGGCCGGGACCGCCCGGCCCAACTCCCCCGGGGGGCGTCCGCCCCCCGACAACGTGCGAAAACTCCAGAACCGGCTATGGGCTGCGGCCAAGCAGTCTCCGGGTCGCCGCTTCCACGCCCTGTACGACCGCATCTACAGACCTGACGTCCTGTGGGAGGCGTGGAGACGGGTCCGAGCCAATCGTGGCGCCGCCGGGGTCGATCGCCTGACCCTGGAGGCGGTGGAGGACTACGGGGTCGGGCGCCTGCTCGACGAGTTGGCCCGTGACCTCCGGCAGGCACCTACCGCCCGTCGCCTGTTCGACGGGTGGAGATTCCCAAGCCAGATGGCCGCAAACGGCCTCTGGGCATCCCCACCGTGCGCGACCGGGTGTGCCAGCAGGCAGTCAAGATCGTCCTCGGCCGACTTCCTGCCCACCAGCTTCGGGTTCCGGCCCAAGCGCTCGGCCACCGACGCCCTGGAAGCCATCCGGGTGTCGTTCCCCCGAGGGCGGCACTTCGTCTTCGAGGCCGACATCCGCGACTTCTTCGGCCAGATCGACCACGACAGGCTCCTGTCGCTGGTCGAGGCCCGCGTGTCGGACCGGCGGGTGCTCAAGCTGTTACGGCTGTGGTTGCGTGCCGGGGTGCTGGTCGAGGGGGTGCGGTCCGAGACGGTCACGGGCACGCCCCAGGGCGGGGTCATCTCTCCGCTGCTGGCCAACATCTACCTGCACGCCTTCGACCGGGCCTGGGCCGAGTCCGGTACCGGGGAGCTGGTTCGCTACGCGGACGACTTCGTGGTGCTGTGCACGACCCGCAGCCAGGCCGAGGAAGCTCAGCGGCGGGCAGCCGCCATCCTGGGTGAGCTCGGTCTGAGTCTGCACCCGGACAAGACCCGTGTGGTCGATCTCCGGGAGGGAGCAGAGGGCTTCGACTTCCTCGGCTGCCATCTTCACGCCCGCATGTCGGGCCGGCTGTGGGAACAGCAGCGGATCATCCGCTACTACCTGCACCGATGGCCGTCGCAGCGGTCGATGAAGCGGGCACGCCAGCGGGTCAAGGCCCTCACCGGTCAAAAGTGGGTCGGCGTGGAGTTGGAGGACGTGATCTACGACCTCAACCTGTTCCTGCGGGGATGGGGCAACTACTTCCGCACCGGCAACGCAGCGGAAAGTCGTCACCATGGACGCTACGAGCCGGAAGCTGTCAAGCCCTTTGAGACAACTTCCTATGCGGATCCGATGAGCGCGACGGGAGACGGCTCGTTGATCCAGGCGACGGTGGGCAGCTTCGGCGGCGTAGGACGGCGATGGTGGAACCGGGCGGGATTGGCGGCGTAGGCGGCGTCGAGGGTCTCGGCTCGCTTGGCCCTGACCTCGGGGGCGGTGCCGTAGTGAACCGACGCCGCCGTGTGCAGCCCGATCCCGGAATGGCGATGGACGTGGTTGTAGTGCTCGAAGAAGTCGGCGCAGAACGAGCGGGCGTCTTCGATGGAGCCGAAGCGGCCCGGGAACGCCGGGCAATACTTGAGGGTCTTGAAGTTGGCCTCTGAGAACGGGTTGTCGTTGGAGACGTGGGGGCGGCTGTGGCTGCGGGCAACGCCCAGGTCGACGAGCAGCTGGGCCACCGGCTTGGAGGTCATCGACGTGCCCCGGTCGGCGTGCAGGGTGAGGTGGTCCCGGCCCACACCCTGGCGGGCCAAGGTGTCGGCGATGAACGCCTCGGCCAGTTCGCCCGTCTCGGCGGGCGAGACCATCCACCCCACGACGTAGCGGGAGAAGATGTCGATGATCACGAACAGCTCGTAGTAGACGCCCCGCTCGGGCCCTGGAGCTTGGTGATGTCCCAGCTCCAGACCTCCTTCGGCCGGCGGGCGATCAGCTCGGGGCGCTTCTTGGCCGGGTGGGTGCGCTGGCGGCGCCGCTCCCGGTTCTCACCGGCGACGGCCAGCAGGCGGTACATGGTGGATATCGAGCACAGGTAGACGCCGTCGTCGAGCAGGCGGGCCCACACCTGGGCCGGCGCCAGGTCGCAGTACCCGGGCGAACGCAGCACCGCCAGCACGTGCTGGCGTTCAGGCTCGCTCAGGGCGTTGGGTGGCGTCGGACGCGGGGCGGGCGGCCCTGCCACCGGCGGGCGCCGGCGCCGGTAGCGGGTAGCCCTCGACGCGCCGAGCAGCGCGCACGCCGTCTGCGTGTTGGTCGCGGCGACGAGGTCGTCGAAGTGCTCGTCGATCACGGCTTCGACTTCGGGTCGGAGTCCGCGCTCTCGGAGAGCAGCTCCAAGAGCGCGTGCGCTTTTCCCGTGATCTCCAGTGCCAGGCGGGTTCGGGCCAGCTCCACCTCGAGGCGGGCGTTGCGCCGGCGCAGCTTCTCCACCTCGACCTGCTCGGGCGAGCGCTTGGCGGGGCCACGGGGGGCCAGCGCCTCCAGGCCGGCGGCATCACGGGCCTTGCGCCACTCCGCGATGTGGGAGGTGTACAGCCCCTCCCGGCGCAGCAACGCCCCGCGCTCCGTCGAGCCCGTGCCGAGCGCGTCGTACTCGGCCAAGATGGCGGCCTTGTACTCGGCGGTGAACCTTCGCCGCCTCGGTCGGGCGGCCGGGTCGTCGGCCACGCCATCATCATGGGCGCGCGCCATCAGGGATGCAGTCGTCATGGTCATTGTTCTACGTGGTCCTGTCTCGCCCTGTAGGGATGCTGGCCTACAGCGGATGTCTCACGTCAGCCTGACAGACAGGGCGGACAAGTTCGTCACCATGGACCGCTACGTAGCGTGGCGGCTGAAGCGCTTGCTCCTCAAGAAGCGCGGTCGCAACCTGCGGGCGGGTCAGGCCGAGCGTTGGACCCGCACCTGGTTCCACGACCAGGGCCTGCACCAGCTCATGGGCACCATCCGATACCCGAAGGCGGCGTAACCATGTCACGAAGACCGTCGGTAAGCCGTGTGCGGGAAAACCGCACGCACGGATTGAAAGGGGGATGGGGAAACGTGCTCGAGTGTCGGGCGGCGCGCCCCTGACTACCAATGACTGGAGCTGGATGACGAGCCAAGACCACGAGCCCAGCAGTCCTACCGTTCTCCGTTCCCAGGTTGCGTATCGAGTCGGGTCGAAATATTGTGAGCGGGCACTCCCACGGCTGTCGTGCCCGAAGGAACGTCGTAGAGTACAACTGCATTCGCACCGATAATGGCGTCGCATCCTATCCGAACCGCGCCCAGCACTTTGGCGCCAGTCCCGATCATAACTCGATCGGCGATGTGCGGCATCTCCAACTCAAGAGGTGCCCGGCGCTTGCCAATAGTCACGCCATTGAATATACACACGTCGTTTCCAATCACCGCACCTGGGCCGATCACGATGTCTGAGCGGTGCTCAATCCGCAAGCCGGGACCGATTCGAGCACTTGGTGCGAGGTCACAAGCAGTGCGAGACTTAGTCAGCGAGTACAGAACGTGAGCAGTCCAGATCCGCCCTCGCCGGTGAAGCCATGAGTACACACGGAATGCCACGATCAGACGGAATTCTGGTGCCAACACGAGCAAGCCCATCGCGCGGACGTCGAGCGGTCGATTGCAAGAGAAATCGACGTAACGCATGGCATCGCGCCTCAGGTTCTGCGCCAGTGAGGGTTCGACTGTACGCATTGGACGGTCCCCGATCAACTGATTTCTGGTTGCGAGAGAGGAGTTTTGGTGTTCTTGGCTAGCCGCTTGGGGCCCAGGTTACGTGAAGGCTGTCGATCGTGAGCCTCCTGTCCAGAGGCAGCCGATGAAGGACGACCCGTGATGAGCTTAGGGCGACGCTCCATCTGATTGAGCGTTGGTCGTGGAGCTCCAGTCGCCATGCCAGTCGAGGGGGCTCAGAGGAACGGCGGCGAGCGCGTCGTCAGTGATCCGCAGAACCTTCGAACACCACTTGGCGTCGCGGCCGCTCCGACAGCGGAGTTACGGCGCTCGTCACCTGCGGGAGGGTAATCTCGGCCGACGCACGGCTGGCCTCGCGTGCTCGCAGTGTCGGTAGCATCACCGTGCCAGGCCTGCGTCGACTGAGGAGGGGTGCACGCTACATGGGGGTGAGCGACCTTCCTAGGGTGGACCCTGCCGGCCTAGAGGACAACAGGATCTTCCGTCTTCTCCGCAGTCTTGGTTTGGTTGATGCGGACTCGCTAGTGGAGATGTACCCCCGCGTCCGGGATCGCGACGATATCGCCGTGCTTCGATGTTCCAGATCCGGTGTGATCTTTTTGTCCCGGTCCGATCATATCGACATTCATCACTACGTCGAGAAGGACGTGAACCCCGACCTTGTCAGCGGAACTGGCATCGCCCACCCGAGGCCCGTCGACGACGACCGCCGCCGGGCCGAGCAGATCCGCAGCCTCGTGGGCGATCGGCGGTGGCTCGACATCGGAACCGGCCGGGGAGGGATCCTTGATCTCCTCGGGCCGGAGGCTCGGAGTTACGCGGCGGTCGAACCGAACGCAGGGTTGCGGCGAACCGCCCGAGACGGCGGCCACGAAGTGTTTGCGTCCGTGGACGATGTTCGTTCAGGCGCATTCGACGTCGTGACGCTCTTCCACGTGTTCGAACACCTTGTCGACCCCATCGACATGCTGCGGCGGATCAAGGAGCAGTTGGCTCCCGGCGGAAAAGTCTGGCTTGAGGTTCCTCATGCCCGCGACTTTCTCATCGAGACGCTGCGTTGCCGTGCCTTCATGGGCTTCACTTTCTGGAGCGAGCACCTCCTACTCCACACCCGCCGTAGCCTCGAAGTGTTCCTCAGCGAGGGGGGATTCGCGGACTTTACGATTAGCGCCTTTCAGCGCTACCCCATTTCGAATCATCTGTACTGGTTGGCCAAAGGAGCGCCGGGCGGTCACGACCACTGGACGCTCCTGAACGACGGTGGACTCTCGTCCGCCTACGGCTCCACCCTCGCCCGACTCGATCAGACTGACACCCTGGTGGCGGTCGCTTCCGACGGCCAAGGATGATTCCCTGGAGGGGTTGGCGATTATGGCGGTCCCACGAGGAGCAATGGCACACGTTGCTATCGAAGTTGAAGGGTTGCAGAACCGTGCGGCTCGCGCCTTGCGACGACGGCATGTACCAGGGTGACCATACTTGCGGACAGGCCGGGCCCGCCCGCCCGAGCGCGGAGGCATGGGTGATGTCGATCAGCGCGTTCAGGTCGAGACGCGCCTCCAGCGACGAGCGACAGGCCGGCGATTGAACACCAGGTTCGGGTCGTCGAGGCTCACGACTATGCATCGATCCCGTGCGATACGCCACTCACTGATAGTGCCGCCTGACCTGCGGATTACGGCGACCTCGACACCGTCGTGGTAGGTCAGGGCACCTTCACGCGGATCCGCAGCCGCTTCACCAGGTTCAGTTGGCGGATCGAGGGCTGGGGAGTTGACGGGGACAGGCCTGTGTCCGAAGGTCGAGGTGAAAGCAGCCGGCAACCTCCGGGCAGCGTCCGCCCGCGGGCTGATCCCGCTGACCTTGAGGTTCGGCAAGAGGTACCGCAGCCGCACTTGGCGGTGGCGCTCCCGCACGTGGACCGGGCCGCGGAACGCATGGAGATCGGGGCTTCCCAGCGGGGTCCCAGCCTGGTACACCTCACTGAGGCTCACGAGGTAGCTGCCGAGCAGGAGGGCGGGCGCTGAGGAGCAGTCCGGGCAGGGCTGGAAATAAGAGTACGGGGTTCGAGAAGGCTCGCCTCATCCGGGGTCGCTCCGGGCCCGCAGAACCGTCATGCGAGGATGCGCGGGAGCAGCACTCGGTTTGCGCGGTCTGCCGGGCATGCACTCACCATATGCTCGCCCCTCGGAGCCTGACTGTTGCGTCTATCGGTCGTGCCGTGACTGTTACCCTTGTCAGACACCCAACAGCGCGGAGGAGCGGCAAATGAGCACGGCGGTGCGTCGTCCAGCGCGGTGGGCGGTTGACGGGCGCCGCGCCGTCTTCCTGCCAGTCGAGGTCGCGGTTCGCGAGCTCGACAGCCGTCTGCTGATGGCATGCGCGCTGGCCGAGAAGGGGGTCACGACGATCTTGGGCCAGCACGACGCGCTCTTCAATGCTGCACTCGCGTCGACCGGCGGCGTGTACGTCGGCAAGAACATGTTCCTGACTCACTTCCCTGGTGCGCACGCCGACCGGTACCAGGAGCTCAAGGCCAGGGGCTTCCGGTGCGTCTACCTCGACGAGGAAGGGGCCGTGTTCGGGGGCGACCACGATCGCTGGCGGTGGATGTTGGACGCCCGACTCGACCCGAGGATCCTTGGCGACGACGACCACGTGTGCGCCTGGGGCAGGTTCCAGGCCGACCATTACGCGTCGCGCTGCCCCGGCCTTGCCAGCCGGGTCCACGTCACCGGCCACCCGCGGTTCGACGTATACCGGCCGCCCTACCGGGCCCTTTACGAGCCGGCGGCCGCCGAGCTGCGCGACCGCTACGGCCGCTTCGTCCTAGCCAACACGAGCTTCAGCTTCGCCAATACCAAATACTCGATCTCGAGGCTCCAGCGGATTTACCCCCGCAGTCGCTGGTCAGGCCTGCCCGCGCAGTGGTCAGCCGAGAATCAGCGTCTCACTCACTTGGTTGACGCCCTGGTGTTGCTGGCGGCCGAACGGCCCGACACCACCATCGTGCTCAGGCCGCACCCGGCGGAGGACCGTGAGCTCTACCGATTCCTATTCGCCGATATGCCGAACGTCGTCGTGGAGGATCCGTCAGGTCCGGTGGTCCCGTGGGTCCTCGCCGCTGCGGTTCTCGTGCACGACGGGTGCACCACGGCCATCGAGGCGGCGCTGGCGGGGACGCCGACGGTTACCTGCGATCCGATCGGTGCGCGCACCGGCGACGTGCGTCCCCCCAACGACTTCGGGGACCGACGGAGCACGCCTGAACAGGTCGTTGAGGGGGTCGACCTTGCCCTCGCTGGGCGCGGCGTTTCGGCCCCACCGGCCGCGACCGAGATGCGCACCCTCCTGCACAACCTGCAGGAACCGGCCACACCCCTGCTGGCCGGCGTCATCGCGCCGATGGCGGAGCGCCCGGGGCCGGCCGTCCTTGGCTCCTCCCACGCCCGGGTGCGTACTGACCTGGCCCGGCGCCGATGGGACGTCGAACAGCAAGTCCGCAGGGTGGTGCGTCCGCTGTTCCCTGAACGCCACCGTCGGTACCGTTCCACCGCTGGCGACTTCCCTGGCTTCGACGTCCCGGGCACGGAGACAAAAATTCACCGGATCGCGGCTGCAACCGGTTCCCATGTCCGGTTCCAGCCCATGGGGCGCTGGCTGGCGGCTGTGACCCCCGGACCCTGACGCAGGCGATGACACCTATCCACCAACGAATGACGCTGGTGCGGACCCGGGCTCGCGCTGGCTGGGACACGCTTCGCGACGGCAGGCGGGCGCTCGTGACCGTCTCAGCATTGGCGGTGGCGACCGGGTTCCTTGAGGCGTTCCAGCTCTATCTGGTCTCCCAGGTGGCTTTCGCCGTCGCCCGGCGCGGCGGGCCGGTGAGCATTGTTGCCGGGCCTCTCGACTGGCACCCGACCGTGGCGCAGGCACTCCTGGCGGCGCTGGCCTCCACCGCCGTGTGGATGCTGCTCGGGGCAATCGCCGGTCGCCTCCAGGCGCGTGCCGCCACCAGGACGCTCGTGGGAATGCAGACCCGGCTCACCAGCTCCTTCCTCGCCGCCTCCCACGAGATGCACGCGGCGGAGAGCGAGGGCCAGCTCCAGGAGCTCATCTCCAACGGGCCGAGTGTGGCGCTCATGGTAATGCACGTGTGCATGGGCGTGTTCGGGATGACGAACTGCGTGATCCTCGTCGTCGCGGCGATGGTGATCAGCCCGCTGGCGGCTCTGGTGCTGATCGCCGGCATGGGCATGCTGGTTACTGTTCTAATGCCGTTCTCGCGACAGACCCGAGGCCTGTCGAGGTCGAGGATCCAGACGACGATCGACCTGTCCGACGGCATCGGCGAGATGGTTTCGACCGCTCGGGAGGTACAGCTGTTCGATGTCGGTGGCCCGGTCATGTCGCGGCTCCGGGGCCGGATCGAGGCCGCGGCACGTCCATACTTCAAGATCAAGTTCCTGTCGCGCCTGGTGCCGGTGCTCTACCAGGGCGCATCCGTCGCGTTGGTAGTCGGTGGCCTCGGCGCCATCAACGCCGTCGGAGGGAACGATGCCGGCCAACTTAGCGGTGTGATCCTCCTGCTGGTGAGAGCCACAATGCTCGGCGCCGTTGTCCAAAGCGCGCTGCAGTCGCTCAGCGACGTGGTTCCGGTGAGCCGCCGGATCGACGACCAGGAGCGATTTTACCGCCAGGGTGCGGTCGAGACCGGGAATGAGCGGATCGACAGGATCGAGACGCTTGAGCTGGACCACGTCTCGTTCGGGTACGACCCCGAGCACCTAGTATTGCGGGACATCTCGATCACGATCCGACGTGGTGAGGCGGTCGCTGTGGTTGGAGCCACGGGCGCCGGAAAGAGCACGCTGGTCCAGATCCTCCTGCGCCTCCGCCAGCCGCTGTCCGGCGCCTATCGCGTGAACGGCATCGACGCTACCGAGTTCGATGCCGCGGTGCGGGCCCGCCTAGTGGCACTCGCCCCCCAGGACGGGCGCCTCATCAGCGGAACGGTCGCCGAGAACATCGCCTTCTTCCGCTCGGCGACCGAGCCCGGCGTCCTCGGCGCGGCCGAGGCGGTTCACCTCCAGCCCGATCTGGCCCGCTGGCCTGATGGCCTCGAGACCCAGGTCGGCACCCGAGGAGTGGCGATCTCCGGAGGCCAGGCTCAACGCATCACCCTAGCCCGCGCCCTGGTCGGAAATCCCGACCTGCTCGTGCTCGACGAGCCGACGTCCTCCGTGGACGTCGATACGGAGCGTGCCATCGTAGACACGCTGCGTACCCTGAAGGGGAGAACTACCCTCGTCGTGATCGCCCACCGGCAGAGCACGATCAGCATGTGCGACCGGGTGCTCGAGGTCGGCGGAGGCGTCGTGCTCGATCGCCCGGCAACCCGGATCTGATGCCCGCACCCGCCGGCGTCGACCGGCCCGGGTGGGCGCCCTTCGTGTGTCCGACATGTCGGCAGAGCCTGGGCGCCGCCAGCGGCTCGACGGTGTCGTGCGGGCGCGGCCATACGTTCAGTGTTGCCGCAGGAATCCCCCGCTTTGTTAGCGACGCCCGGCACGAGAGCTTCGGCATCCAGTGGAACGAGTTCGCCGACGTCCAACTCGACAGCGTCAACGGCACCGACGAGAGCCGGTCGCGGCTGCTGACGCAGTCGAGGCGTCCACCCGCGTTCTGGAACGGGAAGCTGGTGCTGGAGGCCGGGTGCGGGGCCGGGCGGTTCACCGAGGTGCTGCTGGGCTGGGGTGCCATCGTGGTGGCGGTCGACTACTCACGAGCGGTCGACGCTTGTGCGCGCAATAACGTCCAGGCCCTCGCCGAACGCCAGTTGCACGTCGCTCAGGCCGACATCCTCAACCTCCCCGTCCGTCCTCTGTCGTTCGACGTCGTGCTCTGCTATGGCGTGCTTCAGCACACGGGCGACCCGCGACGAGCGCTCGTCTCGGTGTGGGAGTGCGTACGCAGCGGCGGAGTGCTGATGGTCGACCGCTATCAGACCAGCGTTCGCCGCGTCGCGCCGTTTAAGTACCTGGGCCGCCCGCTGACAAGGCGACTGGATCCTGCGTCGCTGCTCCGAGTGTCGCAGGCGTTCGTCGCACGAGTGGCGCCCACCGAGCGGTCGGTGATCCGATGGACCGCACGTGGGGGGCGCTTGCGGCGGGCGATTGCGGTTGCCGTCCATCGGGCTCCCAACTCGGTGTACCCGTTCGAGTTGGAGCGGCGGGGACAGCTCGATTCCGAGACGGCGATGCGGTGGTCGGTGCTCGATACTTTTGACCAGTTCGCGCCCCGGTACGACCGACCGTGCACTCTGCATCAGTGGCGGTCCCAGCTGGAAGGGCTCGTGGGGGGCCGCGTCGATGGGGCCTTCGCCTGTGGACAGGGCAACGCGGGGATCGTCCTGAGGGCGTGAGCACGCCCGGGAGCGCCTGAGTGTGCGGGATCGCCGGGAGCATCGATGTCGCCGGTGCCGACGAGGCCTCGGTCCGTCGGATGCTGGCAAACCTCCGTCATCGCGGGCCTGATGCCGAGGGCGTGTTCGCCCACCAGGAGGCGGTCATCGGCCAGACCCGACTCTCGGTCATCGACCTCGTAACCGGCGACCCGCCGGTGTGCGACGAGTCCGGAAAGGTAGGCGCCGTCCTCAACGGTGAGATCTACAACTACGCGGAGGTGCGAGCCGACCTGGCGGCGGAGGGGCACTCGTTCTCCACCGCCGGTGACACGGAGACCCTCGCCCACCTCGCCGAGGCGCATTCGGCCGTCGACCTCGCCCGTCGCCTCGACGGCATGTTCGCCTTTGCAGTCTGGGACACACGCCGGAAGGTGCTGCTTCTCGGTCGGGACCGACTGGGAAAGAAACCGCTGTACTGGTGGGGCGACGGGCGGCGGCTCGTCTTCGCCAGCGAGCTGAAGGCGCTCCTCGCCCATCCCGCCGTCCCTCGCCGGCTACGACCGTCGGCGATACCCACCTACCTCATTTTTGGCTATGTGCCCTGTCCCGACACGTTCTACGAGGGGATCCGGCAGGTGCCGCCCGGACACGTGATGACCGTCCGTGCGGGTGTGGCCCGGTCGTCGAGCGGTACTGGACGCCACCGTTGAACCGGGAGCCAGCCACCGGCTCGTCGGTCCCGTCACTGGAAGAGGCCGCTACCGAGGTGCGTCAACTCCTCACCGCTGCGGTACGTCGCCGCCTCGTCGCCGACGTACCTGTAGGGGCGTTCCTCTCCGGCGGTGTGGACTCCTCGGCTGTCGTGGCCCTCATGGCCGAAGCCCAGGCTCGACCGGTGCGGACCTTCACCGTCGGCTTCGCCAAGGGGTCTGGGTACGACGAGCGGCGCTGGGCGCGGCTGGTGGCCGATCGCTGGGCCACCGACCACGTGGAGCTGACCGTCGAGCCAGACCTCGTCGATCTCATCGGCGAGCTGGTCCACTGGAACGACCAGCCTTTCGGCGACTCGAGCATGTTGCCGACCTATGTCCTCTCGCAGCTGACGAGTAAGTCGGTGACGGTCGCCCTGTCCGGCGATGGCGGCGACGAGCTGTTCGCCGGGTACCGTCGCTTCGGCGGCGTTCTGGCTGCCGATCGCATTCGGCGGTGTTGGCCCGGGCTGGCCCGAGTCGTCGGGCGCACGTCGCGGCGGTTCCCGGATGCCGGCCCGTCCCGGCTCAGATCGATGCGCCGCCTCGGGTCCCGGTGCGACTTGGCGCCTTCGGAGGCCCTGCTGTCGTGGATCAGCTTCGTCCCGGCGGCCGACCGCGAGCGCCTCCTGTCCGGACCGGCGGGCGACTTCGCGCAGTGGTCAGCCGCTTGGGACGCGTCGGCAGGCGCGCCGACTCTCGACCGGATACTCGACCTTAACCTGCGCACATACCTGCTCGATGACCTCTTGCCCAAGGTCGACCGGGCTTCGATGGCGCACGCCTTGGAGGTCCGGTCGCCGTTCCTCGACACCGCCCTGCTGGAGCACGTATCGATGCTTCCTGCGGGCCTCAAGCTCCGGGGCCGCACGTCGAAGCGGGTCCTCAAACTCGCCATCTCCGACTTGGTCCCCCCCGAGATCCTCGAGAGGCCGAAGCGAGGGTTCGAGCTCCCCATAGGTCGCTGGCTGCGAAGCGACCTCGGCCCCTGGACATCGGCCATGCTCTGCTCATCCTCGTCTCGGCTCCACGCCCACCTCGACCGGACGGCCCTGGAGGGGTTGCTCACCGAGCACCTCGGGGGCGCGGCGGATCATGGTCAGGCGCTGTTTACCCTGATCACGCTGGAGGAGTGGCTGCGCCAGGAGGGATGGTGACGTCGGCGGCGGCGGCGCATCCGCGCACGCCGGGTCGCACGACTGCAATTGTGCGCTAGCGGCGTTGACAGACGCCCGGCGCGTCGCGTGCCAGCCGGCTGATGCGAGCCGTCCTCCTCGTCGGCCGCGACCGGAGCGGCCCCACTGCTCCCGCTCGTGCCGTCAGAACCACTCCTCCAGTCGCTCCAGGGCCACCCAAAACCCCTCGCCGTTGTTCCGGTGTCCCATCCAGATCTCCGGGATGAAACCGGCATCGGGGCAGTGCGCCGCAAGCTGGGCGGCGAGGACGGCGAAGTCGATCTCACCCTCGCCGATCTGCAGCCCTTCACCATCGACACCCGCCGCGTCGACGACGTGCACGTGGGCGGTGAGCGGGGCGAGGATGTCGATCACCTCGCTGAACGACCGCTTGGCGGCGTTGGCGGCCAGCTTCGTGTGTGACACGTCGAGGCACAGCCGGCGTCCCGTCGCACGGCAGAACTCGGCCGTGTCCTCGGCGTCGACGAAGAGGTTGCAGTCGAGCTGCCCGCCCCGGTACCACGGGAGGGGCGGCAAGGTCTGGGGCAAGAGCAGCACGCCGTCGTCGTCGAGTCGGTCGAGGCTGTCGGCGACGCGCTCGTACATGCGGGCGCGTTCTGCTCGAGGGACGGGAGCGTGCTCCGTGAACCCTCCGAGGCTTGCGACCACCAGCGGAGCGGACCCGTCGAATCGCTCGCTCAGCTCCTTGGTGAGATCAAGCGCCCGCTGCAGCTCGTGGATGCTTCGCTTGCGATAGTCGTCGTCCTCGGCGGCCAGGTCGAGGATGTGATCCCCGGTAAAGAGGTCGGGACTGTGGACGCTCAGCCGGCAGTCGACCGGATCGGGGAAGAACGCGTCGAGCGCCACCTCCATGTCCTTGTAGGTCATGTGGAACTCGAGGAAATCTGGATTGGAGACAGCCAGCAGGGCGCCGTAGTCGTGGTAACGGACCGGGAGCCCCCACGGGCGCCGGAAGTGGTAAGCCCGAGGGCCGACCTCCTTCTCGCGAAGGTCGGATTCGAAGAAGAAGTCGCCGGTGGCTATGTCGCGGTGAGCCACACGACCGAGCAGGTCGCCTCGGCGGTTGGGCTGCAGGCCCCGCCCCGGGCTCTTCACGTCGACCGCATCGGCGGTGATGACCACACCCGCCGATATGTCGGATGCGGCCACGAGGCTCTTCGCCAACGAGACGCGGTTCATCATCTCGCCCTGAGTGATGACCCTCGCGCCTGCGGCACTGCCGAGCGACTCCTCCACGTTGCGGATCGCCCGTACCATCGCCGCGAACTCCTCCGGAAGAAGGCTGACCTTGTGGTCGTTGCCCTCCATTCCCCGATCGGCGGTGAAGTGCTTCTCGATGATGCGCGCGCCCAGTGTAACGGCAGCGATCGTCACCTCGTGGCCACGCTCGTGACCCGAGTACCCGACGACGCACTCGCCGATCTCGGACAACCGGGACAGGTAGCGGAGGTTGAGGTCCTTGAAGGGTGCGGGGTAGCTGGAGTTGCAGTGCAGCAGCGCATAAGTGGCGTTCTCGGCCTTCAGGAGGCTGACAATCTCCTCGATCTCGGATTCCGTTGACATGCCGGTGGAGACGATGATCGGCTTGCCTGTGTCCGCGAGTGCCCCGACGAGGGGGTGGTTCGTGAGATCGGCGCTCGCCACCTTGTAGGCATCGATGCCGTACCGTTCGAGGGCCTCGACGCTCGCGTGGTCCCACGGCGTGCATAGTGGCACCATCCCCTCGCTGCGACAGAGGTCGAAGAGCCTGAAGAGGTCGTCGGTCGTGAGCGTGAACCGGCTCAACAGGTCGAGTGTGTACTGGCCCCGAGGTCCTCGCGCGCATCGTTCGGGTCGCCCTGGTTGCGGTAGAGCGATCCGAGATCGCGCATCTGGAACTTGGCGCACTCGGCGCCGGCTACCGCCGCCTCGTGGACTAGGCGCGCCGCCAGGTCCATGTCGCCGTTGTGGTTCAAGCCGATCTCGGCGACGAGGAAGGCCGGGGTGGTGGCGTCGACGATGCGCCCCCCGATGCTGATGGCCGGATCCCGTCGACGGGCGAGGGCCGTAAGTCGACCCCGGGTGTCGACAAGGGGAACCAGGTCGATGGAACGGGAGAAGCGGCGGGAGATCGCAGCGTGGTCCTCGTCGATAACGGCGAAAACGGGCATCGGGTTCATGGCCGCCGACACCGGGGCGTCGAGGTCGATCTCCCGCCGATCGACCACCCACCGCCGGAAGTCGCCGTCGGAGAGCACGCCCCGGAGCAGCCCGTGCTCATCGACACAGAAGATGATCCGCGCCAGGTTCTCGTTCACCTTGCGCAGCGCTGCATGCAACGGGGCCCAGGCCTCGACAACGTACGGCCGAATGTTGCGATCGATGATCATGTCGCGCTCCCTACGCCGCTCAGGATGGCGTTTGCGACCCAGAGGTCGGCCTCCGAGTCTATGTCGATGGCCTCGATCGACTCCGTAGGGTGTAGGACGATCCGGCCACCCAGCCTGTTGCCGCTGCGCATCAGGAGGTCGGTGCGGGTGATGTAGACGGAGCCGGTCTCTTCGTAGACTCGATCTTCGGCTCGGAGGTCCTGGCGCCGCGGTCGACGGGTGACGTCGTACGACGCGGTGACCGAGGGTGAAATACGCCACAGAAAGGGATGGATCTCCTTCACCGTCAGTAGCGAGTCGGCGCCCTCCTGTTCGAACCTGTCGATCGCACTCTCGATGGTCTGGACGCTCCGCAGTGGTGACGTCGGTTGCAGCAGCACGATCGCGTCGTAGGTTTCGTGCTGCTCGCGGAGGCGGGTGACGACGTGAACCATTGTTGGTTCGGTCGGCGACTCGTCGGCCGCTAGCTCGGCAGGGCGAAGGAACGGCACGTCGGCGCCGTGGAGACGGGCGGTGTCGGCGATGTCTGGGTCGTCGGTGCTGACGATCGTCCGGTTGATGCGACTGCACGCCAGCGCCTGGCTGATCGACCACGCCAGCAGCGGACGGCCGCCGACCAGTCGAAGGTTCTTGCCGGGCACGCCTTTCGAACCGCCGCGTGCCGGGATCAGCGCGAGGTAGCGCACCCGGGCCGGGCCTTCAAGGCGGTCGGCAGTTCCTTCAATGCTCGGTGGTGCCCTGCCAAGTGGTCCCGGCGCCACTCGACTGGACGCGCTCTGGGCTCGACGGATGAGACGTCGTGCGCATCGGTACGAGACCGATCGTCGACCCGTGCGGATCCGGTACACAAGACGAAACACGATCGACGTAACGACGATGGCACCGCGCAAGCTGCCCGGTGCGATCAGGGTGGCGGTTGGTCTGGCACGGGCCGATCCCGCCGGCGAGCACCATCAGCTCGGGAGAGTCGTCCAACAGGCAGTGAACGAGGGTGGAGCCGCTCCTTCGAGGCCCGTAGATCAGGAGGCAACGATCGAGCCACGAGCAGGAAGGGAGTGCGTCGCGGCCTGAGCTCCGCAACGCCGTCACGTCGGGAGTGTACCTGGGGGGCGGCATCACCGGGCGGTGCCGTGCCGCCCGTTCGACGCCTGGCCTACGACGTGTCGAGCAAGACGCCTGGACTGAGGGGCTACGCTCTGCCTCCCGTGAGAGCCACGCCAGGCGACGCAATGAGGAGTGTGGTTCGGTCTAACGCCGTTCGACAGCGCATGCGGTCCCACCCGGCGGCGGCGGCCCGCACGGTCTCGCTCATCCGGCGCATCCAGCCGGAGCCGGACGAGACCAGGCACGGCCGGGCTGGGTCGTACTGCTACGGGGTTTGGCTCCGTCACCTGAACCGCCTGGCCGCGTGTGGGATGTCCGCGGTTCCCGAGGCGATCGTGGAGCTCGGGCCCGGCGACACAGTCGGGGTGGGAGTTGCCGGCCTTCTGTCGGGCTGCGAGCGGCTCCGGGCACTCGACACGCAGCGCTACCTGTCGGTGGACGCCACCCTCGACGTAGTAGC
Source organism: uncultured Acidimicrobiia bacterium (assembly GCA_963827345.1). Classification (GTDB taxonomy): domain Bacteria; phylum Actinomycetota; class Acidimicrobiia; order Acidimicrobiales; family AC-14; genus CAWGUU01. Next base: position 43,184 of record CAWHAN010000010.1, read on the forward strand.
CGACCTCGTCGAGCTGTACGATCGCCGCGCCCCGGTCCCGGACGCGGAGGCCCTGCCGGAGGTACGGCCCATCCTCCCGACCTACGCCTTTCCCGACTCGATCCTCACCGACGACCTCCTCAGGGCGTCGCTGGCTCCGTCTCGTGTCGACGCGATACGACATGCCGTCGCTGCCCTCCGCCAAGTCGACCCGGTGAGCTCGGGTCCACAGTCACCCGAGCTGGCCGAGCCCGAGAGAGGTCCCTCCATCACCTACGCCGCGCCCTGGGCCGGCGATGCGATCGAACCGGCTTCTGTCGACCTCGTCCTCTCGCAGGCAGTGATGGAGCATGTGGCCGATATCGAGGCGACCTACCTCGCCTTGGCACGATGGCTGGTGCCGGGTGGCTGGATGTCTCATCAGATCGACTTCCGGAGTCATGGGACCTCCTTCGACTGGAACGGGCACTGGACCTACGAGGAGAAAGCGTGGGCCCTCGTCGCCAACGCCAAGGCCTTCCGCTGGATCAACCGGGAGCCGCTGTCCACGCACGTTGCGGCCGCGGGCGCGGCGGGCCTGGAGGTCGAGATGGTGCAGACCGTCCCCAACCTCGACGGGGCGCCGCGGTCGGCGTTCGCGGCTCGCTTCGCCGACATGTCCGAATCGGACGCCACCTGTCAGGGTGCGCTTCTGGTGGCCCGCCGCCCACAGTGACGGTGCAAAGCACTTCTGAGCAGGGCGAGGGTCACGTCCCGAACAGCACCGCGCTGTAGGCGTCGGCTGCGGCCGCCAGCCCGAAGCGACCGGCTGCCTCCTGACTCACGGTGTCGCGCTGTCTACTCAGTGGCGTGACCAGGGCATGTTGGATAGCGTCGCTCAGGGGGCCGGGGTCGTCGGGAGGGCACAGCCACCCGTTTTCTCCAGGCAGGATGATTTCGCGCACCCCACTGGGGCAGTCGGAGGCCAGCACCGGGGTGCCGCACACGAGCGCCTCGAGCATCGAGTTCGACACGCCCTCGTAGCGCGAGCTCGACACGAACAGGTCGGCTGCCCGCATGTAGGGAAAGGGGTTCTCCACTGCGCCGGGCAGGTGGATCCCATCGGTTATCCCGAGGTCGGCGGCGAGCGCCCGGAGGGCCGGCAGCCCATCTCCGGCTCCCAGGATCCACGCCTCTGCTGTCGGTCGCGCCCGGCGCAGCCGGGCGACGGCCCGGACCAGAAGGTCGTAGCCCTTCTGCGGTGCACAGCGCCCAACGGCGACCAGGTGCGGTCCGGGCCTCTGGTCGAGCTCACACGGCTCGCCACTGAGGCGTCGCACGAGCTCGACGTCTACCGGGTTGTAGATGACCGTGATCCGATCGGGCGGCAGACCTGCGATCCGGCCCAGGTCGGCCGCCATGGCCTGGCTCTGGCAGACGACGGCATCGGCGGCGCGGTAGACCGTGCGGTAGGCGGCGCGGTACATCCTGGCCCGGTTGGGGGACGACTGCGCCACTTCATGCAGGAAAGCGGACGTCGTGTTTCCCTCGCGCATCACCAACCGGGCGTCGAGCACCCGCATAAGCCGCAGGAGGCCGGCGGAGATGTTTGAGCCGAGAGTAGTGAGCACTACCCCCGGCCTGACCGTGCGCAGGGCCCGCCCAAGCGTGGGGAGGACGGATCGCGCACGCTCCTGCCCAAGGTCGATGACATGGACCTCCGGCCGGACGAGCTGCCGGAATGGACCGTCGACCCGGGCGGCACAGAGGTGCACCGAATGTCCCCGGGACACAAGCTCGTTCGCCAGATTCACCATCACTCGCTCGGCGCCACCCATCCGGAACGCCGGGATGACCAAAGCCAATGTGCGGCTCAAAGGGCGGACGGTGGCGTCGGCCGTCGCGGCAGGTGTGATCACGTCCCATCGCCCCCCGTCACTGTTGCCCTATCCCGCCGCCCGCTCGAGCAACTCGAGGAATCGTGGTGCCCACCGCTGACCGGAATACCGTTCCACCACCGTCTGACGGCCCGCATCGCCGAGCGTCCTTCGCAACTCGGAATCGTTGATAAGCAGCGACAGCGCGTCCTGCCACTCCTGGTCGGAGGAGGCGAGCAAACCGTTCTGTCCATGCTGGATGATCTCGGAGTTCACTCCGACCGGTGATGCGATGCAGGGCACGCCGAGTGACATGTACAGAAGGGCCTTGAACCCGCATTTGGCGCGGGTGAATTCTTCATCCGGCAGCGGCATCAGCCCAATGTCGAAGGAAGAGACATCGACGATTTCGGCGCGCGGGTCCCAGGGCCGCACGGAAACCGACTCGCCGGTGACGCTGAAGGTCGGCGCTCCGATCACCGTGAGTTCGACCCCCTTGTGAGCATCGATCGTGGAGCGCAGCACATCGGCCACTGATTCGAGGTGCGGAGCAGTCGTGCGGCTGCCGCTCCAACCGAGCCGAACCTTGCCCCCCCGGCGGCGACGGCATCTTGGCGGCTGGTAGCGCTCGACGTCGAGTGTCGTCGGGATGACGTCCACCGTGGGGCTGTGTACTCTAGCGTAGGCCGCTAGCTTGTCGTTTCCCACGATCGTCTGCGTTGCACCTCGGATGATGGTCTGCACCTTTTCGGGACGCTTGAACGGGCCGAGGCGAGGGTTATCGGAACTGGTAGTCGGTAGGTAGATGGCATCGTCGAAGTCGTACACCAGCGGAATTTGGCGTGCGAGGAGCGCCTCGACCACGGGCGGGCCGAACGGGAACGCTTCCCGGTAGAGCAGCACGACGTCGGCGCGCCCGACAAGAGCGGTGTCTCTGAGACGTCGGCCCACCGCGGCCATCGAATACGCCAGTTTGCGGCCGGTCCTTCGTGGCCGGTAGATGTCCTCGTAGGCGCGTCGCGAGAACGCCGGCCGCATCTCGACCTCGAGAGCGCCATCGGGCAGGAGCGCGAGCCATTGCTCGAATCGAAATCGTTGACCCGGCGATAAACCGGGCGGATAGGGCGCCAGGACCGTGACCTTCATACGCGCGTCCTTCCTGACCCAAAACGGCCGAGTGCCGAGCGCCTGCTTGAGACGTCGGTTCTAGTTGGCCGACAGGTATGCATCTCAGCGAGCTCGTTCCGCTGGATCATGATGCTCTCGTGTGTCTTTGGGTTTAGGAAACGGGGAAGTGGTGGCTCAGCAAATCGGACCGGCAACAAGCGGACGGAGTCGTCCTACTGCGTCGGCCCTGTTGAATTGTACGGAATGTGTCGAACACATAGATCTCGCTAGCGCGTCGATGTGGGTTGCCACGTTCTCTCTTTCAAACGACTTCGATCAAGAACGGCCGAGGCCGTGATGTGCACGACACAGTAGCGCGAGGGCTGCGAGCTGGTGGCGCGCTTCCAGCTCCCGTCCAATCTGCGGCGGCTCCGTCATTGGAGGCCGAGACGGCCGGCCACACTCTCGTAGATCTCGGCCATATCGCGAACAAGCCGCTCAGCACCGAAACACTCATTGGCGTGTCGCCTTGCAGCGTCGCTCATCCTCTCATGCAGCGACCGATCCCGCAGGATGCGCTCGACAGCACCCGCGATGTCGGCAACCTCCGATGACGTCACGTAACCAGTCTGTCCGTCTATGACGACCTCCCGCGCGCTACCGACGTCGGTCGTCACTGCTGGCGTTCCGATCATCGCCGCTTCTATGAGTGAGACCGGCATCCCCTCGTTGTCCGATGTAAGCACGATCACGTCGGAGGCGATGTAGACGTTCTCTACGTCTGAGCGCCAGCCGAGGAAGAGAGCCTGATCACCCAGCGAAGCGAGGCGCAGGCGCAGATCGCCGAGGAGATTGCCTTCACCACAGATTGCGAATTCGATGCCCGGCATGCGTCGCGCCAGTTCGAGTGCGACATGGGCGAATCGATCCGGGCGCTTGACTCGAGTCAGCCGGGCGACGAAGCAGACGACAGGGCCGTTCGGGTGCAGGCCTAGCAGTTGGCGGGCCTCCCCGCGCGCTGCGGGAACAGGGAGGACGAGTCCGGGCGGAACGACCGCGTACTGCGAGGATGTACCGATGCCGGCGATCAAGAGGTCGTCTCTAACTCGCGAACCGACTGCGACCAGCATGGTGGTCCGAAGGGCGAGCGCGCGCTCGGTTTCAATCACTGCGCGGCGAACACTTGGAGAGAAGTAGCCCTGCAGGAGGTGGCCGTGGAAGGTGTGGATCGTCGCGGGGATAGCGCAAGAGAAGGCAGCCAGCCGGCCTAAAACTCCTGCCTTGGCAGTGTGGGTGTGCACAATATGGGGCCGAAAGGCGCGGATCTCTCTGATGATACGCCCGAGGGCGGTGACATCGTCGAAAGGGCTGGGCGATCGGCCCAGCCCTTTTATCTTGACGACCGGCAGGTCCGGGGCCCGAAGCACCAGGAAGTCCGCCTCAGAGGCATCGACGTTGCCGACGAGGAGCCGCGTATTGAATCTCGGCGGGCCCAGTCCGCGGGTAAGGGCCGTGACCTGGAGTGCTGGGCCACCGACATTCATGCGAGCGATGATTCGGAGGACGCGGAGTGCGTTCACGCGAATGCTGACAGCCGAGAATTGTGTGACCAACTATGCTCGCCGACTTGGGCGCCACTCTCGTCTTCCCATGATGGTCTTCTCAAAATTGTCGCGGCGGCGCTCACCTCGCAGGCACCAGCGGGAGGGACAGCTGGCTCATGAACCGGGACGCACGACGGCTGCTCGGAAGTGGCCCGCATCGTGAGGCCGACGCCCCCCTCTGTCGTGTCCTTGAGAACCGGGTTATACCGAACGAACGAGGGTGCACGACTAGCAGCAAGATGTAGCGGTCGCCGAGAAGAGCAGGAGCAACTCAGTCCGAAATTGCTTTTTCGTGTGCATCGTCCCCAGTAGACGAGTCTGGACGCGCAGAGGCAGATGACGATACCCAGGCAAGGCACCCGGATAAGAGCTTCGATCAGTGAGGTGCAGGCCTGCCTTTAAGGCCCACTGAACGAGCTCGTCAACCCCCGTCCGAGACAACCGGTATCCGCGGTTCATTGAGGCAAGCTGGGAGATCCAATGAGAAAACTTGCCCAGAGGATGATCGTAGTCTGTGATTTGGATCACCAGGCAGCCGCCCGGTTCAACCAAGGTGGCCAAGCGGGAGACCATCATTCGAGGATCCGGCACGTGGGCAAGGACACCTACGCAAATGACTATGTCCGCACAGCCGATGGTAAGCAGTTCCGTGCTGGCAATGTCCAATTGGTGAAAGGTAACCCGGCAGATCTCAGAATCGGGGACGTTCGCTCTGGCGGCTGCCAGCATTGTTCGCGAGAAGTCGACCAGTACCAATTCGGCACCGGTGTCGAGGTACTGCACGGAAAGACTGCCATCGCCACACCCGACGTCAACAATCCGGTGTGGCATCCGACCGCCCAGAAGCTGCCGTACAGCGGAGCGGCGAAGGTCCTTGACGGCGTTCTGGTGAAGGTAGTGCCCCGAATCCTCGAAGAAGTGCCGCGCCGAAGAAATTCGGCTCGGCGGATCTTGGGAGGACTCCATACCATCCGACCCTATCTGTCCCGTGTGATCCTCAAGAGAGTGATCGGCGCGTCTTGGGTGCCGGCGTGGACTGCGGTCGCACAATCCTCGCGAGTCGTGGTACTTGCGACCTCCTCTCGGCGCGGGTGCCATGTTCGACGACGGTATTGCGTATCGGCCACGTCTCGAGTCTTCGCTGCCGCGGACTCCACAACACAGCCCTGAAGTCTGCAGCGCTGCAACAGGCGCGCCGAGAATGGGGGCGGCGATCGATGCGCTCGAGTCTCATCACGATCGTCCACCCCCTCCGACCTCGCCTGTCCGGATTGCACCAGAAGTGTTCTCCACTAGACTATTTTCACATGAGGCGGAAGTACCTAGTTACCGGCGGAGCAGGTTTCATCGGGTCTCACCTCGCCGAGGCGCTGCTCGCCCGCGGCGACATGGTCGTTGCTTTCGACAATCTGTCGACCGGACGGTTGCGCAACCTGGACCACCTGGGCGGCAACCCGAACCTGACGTTCGTGCAAGGATCGGTCCTTGACGAACTGGCTGTCGACGAACTCATGCACAAGACCGATGTCGTGGTTCATCTGGCGGCCGCGGTAGGCGTCAAGCTGATCGTCGACGAACCCCTGCGTTCCTTCACCACGAACATTCGTGGTTCCGAGATCGTCATCGAATCGGCCTTCCGGCATCGTCGCCCGATTCTGTTGACGAGCACGTCGGAGATCTACGGCAAGAACACCGACGTCCCTCTGAAGGAGGAGGACGACCGGATTTTGGGCACACCGACGGTAGCGCGCTGGGCCTACAGCACGGCGAAGGCCGTGGATGAGATCCTGGCGTACGCCTACCATCGCGAGCGTGGGCTGCCTACGACGGTCGTCCGGTTGTTCAATACCGTCGGGCCGCGCCAGAGCCCTGCGTATGGCATGGTCGTGCCTCGGCTCGCTCGTCAGGCTGTGGCCGGCGAGCCTCTGACGATCCATGGAGACGGCACCCAGAGCCGGTGCTTCTGCCATGTGTCGGATGTCGTCCGAGCCCTGATCGGACTGCTCGACGACCCCGGCGCCGTTGGTGGGGTGTTCAACGTCGGATCCCAGGAGGAGGTATCGATCCTCGACCTGGCCGAGAAGATCATCAAGCGAGCGGACAGTGAATCAACCATCAGGTTGATCCCCTACGATGAGGCCTACCCCGCGGGGTTCGAAGACATGATGCGGCGCGTGCCGTCAATCGACCGAATCTATGGCCTGACCGGGTGGCAGCCAACCCGCTCGCTCGACAACATCCTGCGAGAGGCGATCGTCGAGGCGGCTGCGGAGCGAGCAGCCGACCTGGCCGGGTCAACATAGGGATGGGCCCGTCATGGGCCCACGCCTTCCTGGGGGCGGCGATAGTCGCTCTCGTCGGCACTCCAGTGCTGCGCAGGCTGGCGTTGGCTACGGAATTCGTAGACCATCCGACCGCCGCCGGTCACAAGAGCCATGGCCGGGCGACCCCCTACCTCGGCGGATTTGGACTCATCGCTGCGGTGCTGGTGGGCCTCCTGTTTGCCAGGACTGTCACACCTGAGGTGGCAGTCATCGCCCTCGGGGGTGCGGTCGTCGGCTGCCTGGGCCTTCTGGACGACCATCGCTCGATGGGAGCACTGTTCCGATTCGCCGTTGAGCTAGCGGTCGCAGTCATCGCCATGTTGGCTGGTATGCGAGTTCATGCTGTCGACATTCCGGCCATCGACGCGTTCATAACGATCGTGTGGATCGTGGGCCTTACCAACGCCGTCAATCTGCTCGACAACATGGATGGCCTGGCCGCTGGTGTTACGGCCGCTGCTGGGACTGCCATCTTCGTCCTGGCCGTGCTGGGCGAGCAGGAGGCAACCGCAGTCATCGCGGCTGCCTTGGTCGGCGCATGCCTCGGGTTTCTTGTTTACAACAAGCGGCCAGCGTCAATTTTCATGGGCGATGCGGGGAGCCTCTTCCTCGGCTTCTCCTTGGCCGTATTGACCATCGACGTGAGTCCTGCGCTGCAACCACCGGCCAGCTTCGCCGTGCCCTTGATGCTCTTGGCGCTTCCGATCCTCGACACAGCCACGGTGACAATTGGTCGATTGCGGCGAGGGCGGTCCGTGGCACTCGGCGGGAAGGACCACCTTTCACACAGGCTCACGGCTCGCGGACTCTCGCCGGGCATAGCCGTCGCCTGTCTCGTCGCCGTCGAAGCCACAGTCGGTATGTTCGCGGTGTTGGCGGGCAGGGAGGTGCTCTCACTCCCGCTTGCAGGGCTGTTGACGGGAGCCGTGCTCGCAGGCGTTCTCGGGTTTGCCGCCCGCGCGCCCGTTTACGAGGAGCCGGTCGTGGGGTTGCCCCACAAGCTGACGGTTGCCGCATTGGTCGCGGTGGCAGGCGTCCTCTTGGTCGCGGGTCCCGCCGTCCTAGCTTTGGCCAGAGCCCACGGACCTGCGACTGCCGGCGCCGACGCGGTCAAGGAGGGCCTCCAGGCCTTGGCCGCCGGTGATGCGGCCCTGGCGACGGCGCATTTCGAAGGCGCGCAGGAGCAACTTCGGGACGCTGACGGCCTTCTCCGGGGTCGGCTTGCCTCCCTCGGCTTGGGGGTCCCGGGACTGCGGGCCAATCTGGCGACCAGTCGCGCCGTTGTGAGTGCCGGACGGGCGTTGGCCGGATCGGCCTCGACGTTGTCCGCCATCGTCGACGCGTCGACCCTGCGGTTAGCCCCGGAGGCAGATCCGTCGGTCCAGGCAAGCCAGTTGTCAAATGCCCTCCATGACTCGGTGAGGGTCCTCGACCGATCGTCCGCCCTTCTCCGTGGTTACGACCGGCCCTACCTCTGGCCGTCGCTTGGCACCACCGTGCGACAGCTGCGCTCGCTTACGGCCGAGGCGTCTTCTCGGGCCGAGCTAGCTGCAGAGACGACCCGCCTCGTCCCCGGTTTGCTCGGCGCGGACGGTGTACGGCGGTACTTCCTCGCCATTCAGGACAACAGTGAGCTGCGGGGATCGGGAGGCGTCCTCCGGTTTTGGGGTGAGCTGATCGGCGAGGGCGGACATCTCCGCTTGGCCCGGTTTGGTCAGATTGACGATCTCAACCAGGCGGGCGCGGTTCGGACCTTGCGAATGTCCGACGAGTTCCTCAATCGCTACCGCGACTTCGGTGTGGCTGAGACCTGGCAGAACGTGAATGTGTCACCGGATTTCCCCACGACTGGGCAGGTCGTCGCCGAGCTGTATCCACAGTCGGGAGGCGCGGCGCTCGACGGCGTGGTCGCAGTCGATCTTCCCGGTCTGGCTGCACTTCTCGACCTTTCTGGTCCCGTCGAGGTGGACGGGTGGCTGGAGCCGGTCACGAACCGCACACTCGTAGACATCGCCCTCAAGGATAGCTATATCCGCTACCCGGTGGCCGCGGAGCGGCTTGCATTTGTCGCTCGTTTAGCCAAGGCGAGCATTGAAGCTTTCACGTCTGCAGACCTTGGCACCCCGGCGCGCATGGGTGCGGCTTTGGGACCGGCAGTGAGTGGCGGACACCTTCTGATCTATGCGACTCGCCCCGAGGAGCAACTCCTTGGGGGGCGCCTGGGGGCATCTGGCGCCGTGCCGGACGGGACCGGTGACTCTGTGTTCATCGTCAACCAGAATCTGGTCGCGGCTGGCCTTGACGCGTATCTTCGCAGGCAGGTCCGATATGACATTCATCTGGCCCCGGCTTCTGGCTCGGCCAACGTTGACGGGCGTCTCGATGTCACACTGCGGAACGAGGCTTCAGTTGACGGTCTTCCTCGGGCCGCAATCGCTTCGAGCGATGACCGCTTCCCAGTCGGCGAGAACCGTACCTACTTGTCGATTCACAGCCCCCTTTCACTCGGTCGGGCCACCCTCGACGGGCAGCCAATCGATATGGATGTGGACTCTGAGCTCGGTCGCCAGGCGTACTCGATGACCGTCGCCATCCCGGCACAGCAGTCCCGCTCTGTCGCCGCGGACCTTAGGGGCAAGGTGGACCTCACGCCTGATGGTTGGTACCGCCTCGATGTGCTCCACCAGCCGTCGTTGGTGGCCGACGACGTGGAAATCCGTCTCTCGGTTCCGCAGGGCTGGCGGCTGATCGAGGCGCGGAACATACGCATTGATGACGACCGGCACGCATCAGCCACTCTCAGCGTCGACGGACGGCGCGATATCGCCGTTCGCGTCGAGCGCACGCCATGGGGCCGCTTGTGGGCCGAGTAGCGCCTGACGGGTTGCAACGGGAGGGCCGCCTTCGGTCCCCGCTGCTCACGCAGGGTCGATGCGGAAGACACCGCCGGCGAGGGAGAGCACATAGAGCTCGCCGGCGGCGTCCTGGCCGAAGGAGGCCGGTTGCTGTAGTTGCAGGTCGAGGTCGGCCTGGTCGGTGACCTTGCCTCCTTCCTGGCGGACCGCCTGCACCCAGCCGGCGCAGACGTCGGCGTAGAGGAACGCGCCGGCCAGGTCGGGGATCTTCGTCCCCCGGTAGACGTAGCCGGCGGTGACGGCGCAGTTGGCGCCGTCGAGCGGGTAGTCGAGGATCGGGGCGACGGCCCCCCTGGGCGCCGATCCCGAGTTGGTGCGATTGCCTTCAAGATTGGGCCAGCCGTAGTTCAGCCCTCCCGGCGACCCGGCCGGCGTGAAGTCGACCTCCTCCCTGGCGTTCTGGCCGACGTCGCCGATCCAGAGGTCGCCGGTGGCCTTGTCGAACGTGTAGCGCCAGGGATTGCGCAGGCCGAAGGCCCAGATCTCGCCGCGGGCGCCGTCGGTGCCGACGAAGGGGTTGTCGGGCGGCACCGTGTACGGCCGGCCGCCGGACGGGCGGGGGTCGATCCTGAGCATCTTGCCCAGCAGGGTGCCGAGCGACTGGGCGTTGCCCTGGGGGTCGCCGCCACCACCGCCGTCGCCGAGCCCGATCCACAGCATGCCGTCGGGACCGAACACGAGGTTCCCGCCGTTGTGGTTGGCGAAGGGTTGGTCGACGATCAGCAGCTCTCGGGCCGAACCTGGGTCAGCCCGACCGTCGGCGAAGGGGTACTCGACGACGCGGGTGTCGCCGGCGGGGTCGGTGAAGTTGACGTAGAGCCGGCTGCCGTCGGGGGAGAACGCGAGCCCCAGCAGCCCCTGCTCGCCTCCCGCCGAGACGCTGCCGCTCAGGTCCAGCACCGTCGTCGGGTCACCGCCCTCCCGGATCCCGACGACCCTGCCGCCCTTCTGGGCCACGTAGAGCGTGTCGTCGCCGGGTCGGACGGCCATGGCGAGCGGCTGCGACAGGGATGCCACCCGGGTCAGGCGGACGCCCACCGCATCCAGCGACCCGGGCGGCTCGGTGGCCGCAACGGACGTGTCGGGGCTCCCGGGAGCGGCCGTCGACGTCGGCCCGACGGAGGTCGGCGCGGCCGATCCGGGCTCGTCCCCGGAGCACGCGACCGACAACAGGCAGAGCACGGCGACGGCCGCCAGGGCGGCGGTGGCCCGCGGCAGTGCCAAACGACGGTGAATCGGCATCCCCATCCGAGGCTACCGACGTACACCTACTATTCGACGTCATGAAGTACGTGGTCTGCGTCCCCGACGGCGCCTCCGACGAGCCTGTGCCCGACCTGGGCGGGCGGACCCCGCTCGAGGCCGCGGCCATGCCCAACCTGGCCAAGCTGGCAGCAAGGGGCGAGGTCGGCAGGGCCGCCACCATCCCCGAGGGCATGCCCCCGGGCAGCGACGTGGGCAACCTGTCGATCCTCGGCTACGACCCGGCGGTGCACCACACCGGCAGGGCGCCGATCGAGGCCGCGGCCATGGGACTGAAGCTCCGGCCCGACCAGATCGCCTACCGCTGCAACCTGGTCACGGTCTCCGCCGAGGGCAACATGGTCGACTTCGCCGGCGGGCATCCCACGTCGGAGCAGGCGGCAGAGGTGGTGGAAGCCCTCGAGAAGGAGCTGGGCGACGGCGAGGTGTCGTTCCATCCGGGCGTCCAGTACCGCCACATCCTCGTCGTCCCCGACACGTGGGCCGAGGCCGACTGCACGCCTCCCCACGACATCATCAACTGCCCCGTCGGTCTCGCCGACCGGGCCCGCCGCCGACCACCTCAACGAGCTGATGGACGCCTCGCGGGCCATCGTCGCCGGGTTCGGACTGCCCGCCAACCAGATCTGGCTGTGGGGCCAGGGCCCGCAGCCCGTCCTGCCGTCGTTCACCTCGGTCTACGGGCTCGAACGGCGGGCTGGTGTCGGCGGTCGACCTGGTGCGGGGCCTCGGCGCCCTCACCGGCATCCCCGCGGCCGAGGTGGAGGGCATCACCGGCTGGTACGACACCAACTACGAGGGCAAGCGCGACGCCTGCCTGGAGGCCCTGGCCGACGGGCTCGACCTGTTCGTGATCCACGTGGAGGCCAGCGACGAGGCAGGTCACGCCGGCGACGTGGCCGCCAAGGTCCAGGCCCTCGAGGACTGGGACAGCCGCATCATCGGCCCCCTCGTCGAGGGCCTCGACGACCTCGGCCCGTGGCGGCTGCTCCTCCTGCCCGACCACCCCACGCCCCTGGCCCTGCGCACCCACACGTCCGATCCAGTCCCCTATGTAATCGTCGACTCCGCCACTCCGGGACCGGGTGGCGTCTACACCGAGGCCGCCACCGCGTCGGCCACGCCGCTCCCCGGGCACACCCTGATGAGCCGGCTCGTTCGCCCAAAGGGGTGACGGAAGGGCCTCCGCCGCGCCGAGGCCCGTTTCATGAAGATCCTCGTGCTGATCGACGGCGAGCACTACCCGCCCGTCGTCCGTGCCACCATCCAGACGCTTCCCACCCGGTTCCCCGGGGCCGACGTCGTCGGCGCCGCGCTGCTGGGCGGCGGCGAGAAGCTCGCCACTGGCGAACCTCGCCGAGGACCTCGGGCTCGGCCTGCCCGTCGTGCGGGGCGACGGCTGCCACGCGGCCCTGGCCGAGGGCCTCCGACGGTTCCGGCCCGACGTCGTCGTCGACCTCTCCGACGAGCCCGTCCTCGACCCCCGCCAGCGCATGGAGCTGGCCGCCCGCTCCCTGGCCGCCGGCGCCGCCTACCAGGGCGCCGACTTCCGCTTCGACCCCCCGCTGCGGCCGCACGTGGCCACCAAGCCGTCCATCGCGATCATCGGCACCGGCAAGCGCACGGGGAAGACAGCCCTGTCGGCGTCGCTGGCCCGGCTGCTCGCCACCCGCGGCACCCCGCCGGTCGTCGTCGCCATGGGTAGGGGCGGCCCGGCCGAGCCCGAGCTCGTCGATCCGGCCACCTTCGACCTCTCCGCCGAGGGCCTGGCCGCCCTGGCGGCATCGGGCCGTCACGCCGCCAGCGACCACCTGGAGGACGCCCTGATGGCCGGCGTTGTCACCGTCGGCACCCGCCGGTGCGGCGGGGGACTGGCCGGGGCGCCCTTCGACAGCACCTTCGCGGCAGGGGTCAAGCTGGCCAACGGAAGATCCGAGACGCTTCTCGTGTTGGAAGGAAGTGGCTCCTCCATCCCTCCCGTGCATGCCGACACCACCATCTGCGCGGTACCGGCCATGGCGGACCCTGAATTGGTTACCGGGTACCTCGGCGCATACCGATTGTTGCTGAGTGACCTGATTGTGGTTACGATGGGAGAGCCATCGTCCGACGACTTGGGCGCAGGCGCTCCAAAAGGTACTGATTTCCTGGAGGAATGCGTCCGGAGGTTGGTCCCCGGGGTCCCGGTCGTGCAAACCGTGCTTCGACCCTTTCCTCTCGAACCCATCTCCGGTCAACGGGTCTTCTACGTCACAACTGCGCCGGCCTCGGCCAACGGGGTGCTGGTGGACCATCTCGAGCGACAGCACGGCTGCTCGGTCGTCGGGTCCTCCCACAACCTGGCCAACCGGCCAGCGCTGGCGTCCGACCTGAAGAAAGCACCCGACGCCGAGGTGATGCTCGTCGAGCTGAAGGCGGCGGCGATGGACCTCGCGGCCAGGATCGGCCTCGAGCGGGGGATGAAGATCACGTTTTGCGACAACCGAGTGGTGTCCACCGGAGGTGACGGCACGTTCGACGACCTGGCGCTGCGCACGGCCGACCTGGCCGTGGACCGCTTCTCCCCGGCGCGCCCCTGATGATCAAGCCTGGTGGACCTGACCGATGATGAAGGCCCTCGCCTCGCGGCACATCCTCATCGGCGACGAGGAGGACGAGCTTCCCTACTCCAAGGGACTGATGGCCTCGGCCATCATGGCCACCGGGCTGGCCCCCGGCCGCGCCTTCCACGTGGCCGAGGTGATCGAGGAGCGGATGGAGGCCTCGGGCGTCACCGCCATCTCCCGGCTGGAGCTGAACGACCTGGCCGGCGAGGTCCTGTGCTCCGAGGTCGGTGACCGCTACGCCGAGTCCTTCGCCAAGTGGCAGAAGGTCAAGGGCCTCGACCGCCCGCTGATCATCCTGCTGGGCGGGGCCACAGGCGTTGGCAAGTCCACCATCGCCACCATGCTCGCCAGCCGCCTGGGCATCACCAGGGTCATCCCCACCGACGCCATCCGCGAGGTCATGCGGTCGATGTTCACCGCCGCCCTCTACCCCAGCCTCCACACCTCGTCGTTCGACGCCGCCAGCCTCGTGCGCCACCCGCTGCCCCGCAGCGTGGACCCGGTGATCATCGGGTTCCGCGAGCAGGTGTCGGCGGTTTCGGTCGGAATCGCCGCCCTCGTGCAGCGGGCCGTCGAGGAGGGCACCGACCTGGTCATCGAAGGGGCCCACGCCGTGCCAGGATTCGTGGACCTGGCCCGTTTCGGGAACCAGGCGGTCGTGGTACCGATGGTGGTGACGGTCGACGAGGTGGAACTGCACCGCAGCCACTTCCTGCAGCGCTCGCACGACTCTCGGAACCGGCCCGCCGAGAGGTACCTGGAGTCCTTCCAGAACATCCGCAAGATCCACCGATACATCAGGTCGCTGGCACTCCAGCACAACGTGGCGATCATCCCCTCGTACAACCTCGACGCCACCCTCTCCCAGGTCATCGACCTGGTGGTCGGCCAGGCGTTCGAGGCGGTGCCAGACCTGGCTGCCACACCCGACAAGGCAGGCCGAGCTGACCTGCCTGATCGACGTGTGACAGCAGCCCCAACCGAAACCAACCGATCGAACAGGCGGGGTGCCTGATGGCGCCCTGCTGGGAGGCAGCACCATGAGCATCGCGCCGCAGGCGCTCGAGCGATCCGTCCTCGAGAGCAAGGAACGAGAGGAGCTGGCCGTCATCGCCGAGGCGATGGGCGTCAAGCCCGCGTCCCGTGCGTCGAAAGCCAGCATCATCGACCAGATCCTGCGACAGGCAGGTATCGAGGTCACACCGGAGGAGCCGCGGGCTCCCCGCAAGCCGCGGGCGCCCCGCGCCAGCGCCCGCAACGGCGCGGCCGCCGCTGCCGCCAGCGACGCCGCCCCGGCAGAGGTAGCGGTGGACGCCGACCCGGCCGGCACCGACAAGGCCTCGACGGCCGACGATCCCGCGCCCGCGCCCGCCGCCCCGGTCGCGGCCGACGCCCCGCCGGCTGCCCAGGACGGCCCCGGGGCCACAGCCGGCGACGACGCCCCCGTCCCCACCGCAGAGGCGACGTCGGACGGCGGGGCGGCGTCGACGACGACCACCGAGTCGTCTCCTCCCACCAGCGAGAACGGCTCCGCCACCAGCGAGGACGGTTCCGCCGGCACGGCCACAGCCACGCCGGCCGCTGCACCCGTCGCCGCCGGCCCCGCGCCGGTCACCGATCGAGGCCCCCGTCCCGACGACCGCCAGCAGAACAGGGACAGGGACCGCGATCGGGACCGTGACAGGGGCCAGCGCGACCAGCAGCAACAGCAGCGCGGCGGCGGCGGCCCTCAGGGCGGCGGCGACTCGGGCGAGCCCGGCAACCGTCGCAGCCGCCGGCGCCGGGGCCGCGACAGGGGCGAGCGCGACATCCAGGGCCAAGGCGGCGGCCAGGAGCGCAGCGGCCAGGGCCAGCAGGAGGTCGCCTACTCCGGCGAGCCCATCCCCGCCGAGGGCCTGCTCGACCTGCGCGACGAGGGCTACGGCTTCCTGCGCACCAACGGCTACCTGGCCGGCCCGAAGGACGTCTACGTCTCGTTGAGCCAGGTCAGGCGGTTCGGCCTGCGCAAGGGCGACGTGGTGAAGGGCGCCAGCCGTCCCGCCGGCAGCACCGAGAAGTACCCGGCCCTGCTGCGCATCGACACCGTCAACGACATGAGCGTCGACGACGCCCGCAACCGTCCCCGCTTCGAGGACCTCACCCCGCTGTTCCCCGACGAGAAGCTGCGCCTCGAGATCCCCGGCGACTCCAACAACATGGTCGCCCGCATCGTCGACCTCATCTCGCCCATCGGCAAGGGCCAGCGCGGGCTGATCGTGTCGCCCCCCAAGGCGGGCAAGACCACCGTCCTCAAGCAGATCGCCCACTCCATCGAGGCCAACAACCCCGACGTGCACCTCATGGTGCTCCTCGTCGACGAGCGGCCCGAAGAGGTCACCGACATGCGCCGGTCGGTGAAGGGCGAGGTCATCGCCTCCACCTTCGACCGGCCGTCCGACGAGCACACCCAGGTGGCCGAGCTGGCCAGCGAGCGGGCCCGGCGGCTGGTGGAGATGGGCCGCGACGTCGTCATCGTCCTCGACGGCATCACCCGCCTGGCCCGGGCCTACAACCTGGCCGCCCCCGCCAGCGGCCGGATCATGTCCGGCGGCCTGGCCACCGACGCCCTCTACCCGCCCAAGAAGTTCTTCGGGTCGGCCCGGAACCTGGAGGAGGGCGGCTCTTTGACGATCCTGGCCACCGCCCTCATCGAGACCGGGTCCAAGATGGACGAGGTCATCTTCGAGGAGTTCAAGGGCACCGGCAACATGGAGCTGCGCCTCGACCGCAAGCTGGCCGAGCGCAGGATCTACCCTGCCCTGGAGGTCAACGCCAGCTCCACCCGCCACGAGGAGCTGCTGTTCGAGCGGGGCCAGCTGCAGCAGGTCTGGAAATTGCGCCGGGTCCTGAACGCATTGGAAGGCGGAGCGGGGTTGGAGTTGTTGATGGACAAGATCAAGACCACCAAGAGCAACGACGAGTTCCTCGCCGAGATCGCCAAGGCACCCACGCCCGCCGGGGCCTGAGGCCAGAGGCCAGAAGGAGAATCTGCACCATGAACGCCGACATCCAACCGAAGTACGAGGACGCCAGCGTCCGGTGCTCCTGCGGCAACACGTTCACCACCCGCTCCACCAGGAGTGAGCTCCGCGTCGAGCTGTGCAACGAGTGCCACCCGTTCTTCACCGGGAAGCAGAAGCTGGTCGACACCGGCGGCCGGGTCGAGCGCTTCGAGCGCCGCTACGGCGCAAGGGGCAAGGCCGGAGCAGCCGGGGCCGGCGCGGGCGCCGGGGCCGGGGCCGCCAAGAAGCGCTGACACCGGCGGCCCGCGCCGGGCCTGTGCAAGCGATTCGATGTGACGATAGCGTCGTGATTTCGGCGATTCTGGCCGATTTCACGACGCCACCGTTACATCGAATGTGGGGGTGCCGATGGAAGCGTCGCCACGCGGACGACGGGCCCGGAAGCGGTCCGGCGCGCTGTTCCTCGTCGCCGTCCTGCTGACTGCGGCCTGCTCCGACAAAGACGAGGGCTCGACGGCGTCTGCCTCTGCGTCCTGGAAGGCGGAAGGGCTCCGAGCCGTCAGCCCCTTGACGGGCAGCGGCGACACCGTCGCCGTCGTCGACGGATCGACGCCCGACCTCCAGATGGTCGTGCTCGACGCCGCCACCGGGCAGGTCCGCTTCAAGCGGCCCTGGTCGACGGCTGGGCAATTCCCGGGAATGGGTGTCGGTAGTCCTGCCGTCGTTGGTGATGTGGTCGTGAGCATGGAGGGATGGGGCCCTGACACGAACCTGGTCGCGTTCGACGCCCACAGCGGTGAGGAGCGTTGGCGGATCGGCGTCCCTGCCCAGACGTTCGCCCCCTGGAGATGCGAGGAGCTGGTTTGCTCGGTACAGCTGCCGGAGGGAGACGAGGTGCGAGTGGCCCGGGACCCGGCCACGGGTACGCCGATCAGGACGTCACCGGGCCGCAACGTCGCGACTGCCGAGAAGGACGGCACGCAGGTCCAGTTACAACTTGGCACTCCCGTGGTTTCCTTGTTCGATCCGGCCGCAGGGGAAACTCGGTGGAGCACCGACCTTCGAGAACCGCTCGGCCGGTTGGCCACGACTGGCGCGGGCTGGCACTTCGACACCGTCGGCGACTCGGTCGTCGTGTCGCTCTGGAACCTCGAGAACGTCGGCAGCACGGTCGGCGTCGACCGTTCGACCGGCGCGGTGAGGTGGACGCGCCGGGGCCTCGGAATGTGCCCAGCGTCGGGCGAGGATTTCGTGCTTCTGTGCGACGCGGCACACGAAGGCGTCGTCTACAGAGTCGAGCCGGCTACTGGTGCGGTTCAGTGGTCTGTCGACCGGCTCGCCGTGCCCGACGGCGGCAGAGAGCCCGAGTTGTCTCTTGCCGCCGACCGGTCGACGCTCTTCGGGATGGACGTGGCGAACCGACCCGTCAGCATCGACATGGTCACCGGGAAACGGGCCACGCCCGAGCCCGGAGCCCTGGGCTGGAGGAGAGTTCGGGGCGAGGGGGTCGAGGTTCGGATCTCGACGTCGTCGGGGTCATCGGTCCACCAGTACGTCCCGAGCTACGCGTTGGTGCCCTGGGACCCTGTGGCGAACGCCCCAGGCACGCACGTTGCCACGGCCGCGGACGTCCCCGGGTACGCCGCGCTCGACCTGGCGGGTTTCCGTATCTTCACCGACGCCGCGGGCACGGTTCAGGCGCTGCAAATCTGACCCGCCGGCGCCGGACGACCACGTCTCGATGCCCGGCGACCCGCCGGTAGCCTTGGGCCGACATGCTCGAACGGCTCGCGCTGATGGAATCCGAGTACGAGGACATCGTGGGCCGGCTCTCCGACCCCGGTGTCTTCGCCGACCAGCGCGCCTACGTGCTGCTGTCCCGGCGGCTCAAGGAGCTGGAGCCGATCGTCAAGGCCTACCGTGAGCTGCGGTCCAGCCTCGACGACCTCGACGCGGCCAAGGCCATGCTGGCCGACTCCAGCGGCGCCGACAGGGACTTCATCAAGAGCCAGGTCGAGGAGAGCGAGGGGCTGATCGAGGGCCTGGAGGTGGAGCTGCGGGACCTCCTGCTCCCCCGTGACCCCAACGACGACAAGAACGTCATCGTCGAGATCCGCGGCGCCGAGGGCGGCGAGGAGGCCAACCTCTTCGCCAAGGACCTCTTCGAGATGTACACCCGGTACGCCGAGCGCCAGGGCTGGAAGCTGGAGGTGCTCGGCGCCGACCCCACCGACAGGGGCGGGTTCAACGAGGTGACGTTCCTGGTCAAGGGCGAGGGCGTGTGGCCCCAGCTCAAGCACGAGGGCGGTCCCCACCGGGTCCAGCGGGTGCCGGTCACCGAGTCGCAGGGCCGGATCCACACCAGCTCGGCCACCGTCACCGTGCTGCCGGAGGCGGAGGAGATCGACGTCCACATCGAACCGGGCGACCTGAAGGTCGACGTCTACCGCTCCACCGGCCCGGGCGGGCAGTCGGTCAACACCACCGACTCGGCGGTGCGGGTCACCCACCTCCCCACCGGGATCGTGGTGGCCATGCAGGACGAGAAGAGCCAGATCCAGAACCGGGCCAAGGCCATGCAGGTGCTGCGGGCCCGCCTGCTGAAGGCCGAGCAGGACCGCCAGGCGGCCGAGAAGTCCGAGGCCAGGCGGGGCCAGGTCGGCGGCGGCGGGCGGTCGGAGAAGATCCGGACCTACAACTTCAAGGAGAACCGGGTCACCGACCACCGCATCGGCCTCACGCTCTACAACCTCAACCGGGTGCTGCTTGGGGAGCTCGACGACCTGGTCGAGGCCCTGACCGCCGACGAGCGCGCCAGGCAGATCCAGGGCTCGGAGTAGGGCCAGGTGCCGGGGGTCACCTGGCGTGAGGTCGTGGCCGAGGCCAGGGCGAAGCTGCCCGGTGACGAGGCGTGGTTCGTCGGCGAGGAGGCCTCGGGCTGGGACCGGGCCGAGCTGGTGCGACGCCTCGACGAGGTGGCGCCGGATCGCCTCGTCGACTACGCCCGGTCGATGGTCGACCGCCGCGCCGGCGGCGAACCGCTGCAGTACGTGCTCGGGCGGTGGGGATTCCGCGGCCTCGACCTCCTCGTCGACCGGCGGGTCCTGATCCCCCGCCCCGAGACGGAGACTGTCGTCGACGTGGCCGTCGCCGAGCTGCGACGCCTGTTCACGGTCGCCGGTGAGAGGGCCGCCGGGCCGCCGTTCGTCGTCGACCTGGGCACCGGCTCCGGCGCCATCGCCCTGGCCGTGGCGGCCGAGGTCCCGGACGCCCTCGTGTGGGCCACCGACGTCTCCGACGACGCCCTCGCCGTCGCCCGCGCCAACCTCGCGGGCTCTGGCAGCGCCGTCGGCCCGAGGGTGCGGCTGGCCGCCGGCAGATGGTACGAAGCCCTGCCCGACGCGCTCCGGGGACGGGTGGACCTCATCGTCAGCAACCCGCCCTACGTGGCCGAGGGGGAGGAGCTGCCGGCCGAGGTCGCCGACTGGGAGCCCCGTCACGCCCTCGTGTCCGGCGCCACCGGCTTGGAGGCGATCGACGAGGTGGTGGCCGGTGCGGCCGCGTGGCTGTCGCGGCCCGGCGCGCTCGTCGTGGAGCTGGCGCCCCACCAGGCCGACGCCGCCGCCGGGGCCGCCCGCCGCGCCGGGCTGGTCGACGTCGAGGTGCGCGACGACCTTGTAGGCCGGCCCAGGGTCCTGGTGGCCCGAGCACTTGGGTAGAGAGACCTCATGATCGTGGCGTGCTTCGGCGACCCGCCGCCGGTAGCCGCCCTCGAGCAGGCAGTTCTCGCCTTGGCCGACGGTCGCCCGGTCGGCGTGCCGACCGACACCGTCTACGGCCTGGCTGCCGACCCGTTCGTGCCGACCGCCGCCGATCGCATCTTCGAGGCCAAACGCCGCCCCCGCGACGTCAACCTGCCGGTGCTGGTGTCGGGCCTCGAGCAGGCCCTGGCGCTGACTACCGCAGTGCCCGAGTGCGCCCTGACCCTCATCGAGCACTTCTGGCCGGGGCCCTCACCCTCGTCCTGCCGGCCCGGCCGAAGCTGGCCGCCGATCTGGGCGACGACGAGCTGACGATCGGGCTGCGGTGCCCCGCCCACGCCGTGCCCCTCGCCCTGTGCCGGGCCGTCGGCCCGCTGGCGACGACGAGCGCCAACCTCCACGGGGAGGAGTCGCTGACCACCGCGGCCGAGGTGGCGGCGGCCTTCGGCGACGCCGTGCCGGTGGTGCTCGACGCCGGCAGCTGCACCGGGAGCCCGTCGACGGTCGTCGACTGCACGGGCGTGACGCCCAAGCTGCTGCGCGAGGGCAGGTTGCCGTGGCGGGAGATCTCCGCCGCTCTCGACTGACTGCGCGTCGTCAGGGCTTGGTGCGGGAGCTGCGGATGGTGCGGAGCAGCGGCGACTGGTCGGTCACCGTCTGGGGTATCGACCTGGCCGAAGCCGGCCGGCCTGCTGTCGACGCCCGCCTGGCCGGCGCGGGCGCTGTCGCCTTGCCGACGCCGGGCCCGGTGACGACCCTGGGCGACCGTCGCCGGGGACGGAGCGGCGGCCGGCTTGGCCTGAGCCGACTTCACCTGGGGACCAGTTACGACCCGCGGCGATCGTGGCTGCGCCACCCGGGATCCGGTGACCACCCGGCCGGGACGGGCCGCGGCGGCCGCGGGCCGCTTGGCCACAGGCTCCTCGTCGATGTCGTCGTCCGCTTCGGGCTCGGGCGGCGGCGGTTGGGGCCTGGCCACGGCCGGCTGGCGACGGCTTGGCCGGGAGCCCTCGGCCTGGGCGGTCAGCATGGCCACCGCCTCGGCGAGAGGCGCCATCTGGCGGGTGATGCTGCCCTTGAGGGTGCGCAGGCGGGCGGCCTCCCGCTTCTCGGCCCCCTCGTCGTGGACGGCGAGGGCGTTGAGGAAGGTGTCGAAGGTGTCGCGCAGGTTGTCGACGGTGGCGGCGGTGCCGGCCTGGGCCTTGTCCATCTCCTCCCGGAACATCCCGAGAGCCGTGGCGAACGACTCCGTCATGGCCTCGGTGTGGGCATCTACGGCGCTGGCGACGGCGTCGGCCACGATGTCGGGCAGCGTCTCGGCGGCCAGCACCAGGCGCAGCTCGGCCTGCCGGCTGTCGATCAGCTCGGCCAGCATCGCCTGCTGGTGGGTCATGGAGGCGATGAGCGTCTGGAGGTCGGACCGCACGCCGACGAACGCCTCCTCGAACCACCTGAACATCTCCCGGCGGGGGTCGCCCTCGGGCGGGTCAGGGGCAGGGAGGTCGGTCTTGCCGTACGAGGCCGCGGCCTGGACGCGGGCCCGGTTGCCGCCACGGTTCCCGTTGGCCCGCCGGGCCGCCGCGGGCGCCAGCGTCACCGGCCGCGGCTGGGGCTGAGGCCCGCCGTCGTCGCCCGGAGAAGGTCCTGCGGCGGAGGTGGGTGCCTGGGCGGCAGGGGGTACCGCGGCCATCGGAGCGCGTGCGGGTGCGACACCGGCGACCGCCCGGGTGGCGGCGATCGTCACCGGCCGCGGGCCGCGGGCCGCACACGTCGGCACAACCGTCGAACAGGCCCTGACACACGACGCCGCATTCCGAGCAGCTGCAGGCAGAAGCCCCAGCCCGCATCGGGTGGTCACAGCCAACGTGGATCTGGGAGCCGAACTCGTGACAGAGCCCCAATGCTCGAACGGCCCGCGCTCGATGGAATCCGAGTACGAGGACATCGTGGGCCGGCTCTCCGACCCCGGTGTCTTCGCCGACCAGCGCGCCTACGTGCTGCTGTCCCGGCGGCTCAAGGAGCTCGAGCCGATCGTCAAGGCCTACCGTGAGCTGCGGTCCAGCCTCGACGACCTCGACGCGGCCAAGGCCATGCTGGCCGACTCGAGCGGCGCCGACAGGGACTTCATCAAGAGCCAGGTCGAGGAGAGCGAGGGGCTGATCGAGGGCCTGGAGGTGGAGCTGCGGGACCTCCTGCTCCCCCGTGACCCCAACGACGACAAGAACGTCATCGTCGAGATCCGCGGCGCCGAGGGCGGCGAGGAGGCCAACCTCTTCGCCAAGGACCTCTTCGAGATGTACACGCGGTACGCCGAGCGCCAGGGCTGGAAGCTGGAGGTCCTCGGCGCCGACCCCACCGACAGGGGCGGGTTCAACGAGGTGACGTTCCTGGTCAAGGGCGAGGGCGTGTGGCCCCAGCTCAAGCACGAGGGCGGTCCCCACCGGGTCCAGCGGGTGCCGGTCACCGAGTCGCAGGGCCGGATCCACACCAGCTCGGCCACCGTCACCGTGCTGCCGGAGGCCGAGGAGATCGACGTCCACATCGAACCCGGCGACCTCAAGGTCGACGTCTACCGCTCCACCGGCCCGGGCGGGCAGTCGGTCAACACCACCGACTCGGCGGTGCGGGTCACCCACCTCCCCACCGGGATCGTGGTGGCCATGCAGGACGAGAAGAGCCAGATCCAGAACCGGGCCAAGGCCATGCAGGTGCTGCGGGCCCGCCTGCTGAAGGCCGAGCAGGACCGCCAGGCGGCCGAGAAGTCCGAGGCCAGGCGGGGCCAGGTCGGCGGCGGCGGGCGGTCGGAGAAGATCCGGACCTACAACTTCAAGGAGAACCGGGTCACCGACCACCGCATCGGCCTCACGCTCTACAACCTCAACCGCGTGCTGCTGGGGGAGCTCGACGACCTGGTCGAGGCCCTGACCGCCGACGAGCGCGCCAGGCAGATCCAGGGCTCGGAGTAGGGCCCAGGTGCCGGGGGTCACCTGGCGTCAGGTCGTGGCCGAGGCCAGGGCGAAGCTGCCCGGTGACGAGGCGTGGTTCGTCGGCGAGGAGGCCTCGGGCTGGGACCGGGCCGAGCTGGTGCGACGCCTCGACGAGGTGGTGCCGGATCGCCTCGTCGACTACGCCCGGTCGATGGTCGACCGCCGCGCCGGCGGCGAACCGCTGCAGTACGTGCTCGGACGCTGGGGCTTCCGCGGCCTCGACCTCCTCGTCGACCGGCGGGTCCTGATCC
Organism: uncultured Acidimicrobiia bacterium; assembly: GCA_963827345.1. Lineage (GTDB taxonomy): Bacteria > Actinomycetota > Acidimicrobiia > Acidimicrobiales > AC-14 > CAWGUU01. The sequence goes on from CAWHAN010000010.1 coordinate 66,839, forward strand.
CCCGCCCCGAGACGGAGACGGTCGTCGACGTGGCCCTCGCCGAGCTGCGACGCCTGTTCACGGTCGCCGGTGAGAGGGCCGCCGGGCCGCCGTTCGTCGTCGACCTGGGCACCGGCTCCGGCGCCATCGCCCTGGCCGTGGCGGCCGAGGTCCCGGACGCCCTGGTATGGGCCACCGACGTCTCCGACGACGCCCTCGCCGTCGCCCGCGCCAACCTGGCGGGCTCTGGCAGCGCCGTCGGCCCGAGGGTGCGGCTGGCCGCCGGCAGGTGGTACGAAGCCCTGCCCGACGCGCTCCGGGGACGGGTGGACCTCATCGTCAGCAACCCGCCCTACGTGGCCGAGGGGGAGGAGCTGCCGGCCGAGGTCGCCGACTGGGAGCCCCGTGACGCCCTCGTGTCCGGCGCCACCGGCTTGGAGGCGATCGACGAGGTGGTGGCCGGTGCGGCCGCGTGGCTGTCGCGGCCCGGCGCCCTCGTCGTGGAGCTGGCGCCCCACCAGGCCGACGCCGCCGCCGGGGCCGCCCGCCGCGCCGGGCTGGTCGACGTCGAGGTGCGCGACGACCTTGTAGGCCGGCCCAGGGTCCTGGTGGCCCGAGCACTTGGGTAGAGAGACCTCATGATCGTGGCGTGCTTCGGCGACCCGCCGCCGGTAGCCGCCCTCGAGCAGGCAGTTCTCGCCTTGGCCGACGGTCGCCCGGTCGGCGTGCCGACCGACACCGTCTACGGCCTGGCTGCCGACCCGTTCGTGCCGACCGCCGCCGATCGCATCTTCGAGGCCAAACGCCGCCCCCGCGACGTCAACCTGCCGGTGCTGGTGTCGGGCCTCGAGCAGGCCCTGGCGCTGACTACCGCAGTGCCCGAGTGCGCCCTGACCCTCATCGAGCACTTCTGGCCGGGGCCCTCACCCTCGTCCTGCCGGCCCGGCCGAAGCTGGCCGCCGATCTGGGCGACGACGAGCTGACGATCGGGCTGCGGTGCCCCGCCCACCCCGTGCCCCTCGCCCTGTGCCGGGCCGTCGGCCCGCTGGCGACGACGAGCGCCAACCTCCACGGGGAGGAGTCGCTGACCACGGCGGCCGAGGTGGCGGCGGCCTTCGGCGACGCCGTGCCGGTCGTGCTCGATGCCGGCAGCTGCACCGGGAGCCCGTCGACGGTCGTCGACTGCACGGGCGTCACGCCCAAGCTGCTGCGCGAGGGCAGGTTGCCGTGGCGGGAGATCTCCGCCGCTCTCGACTGACTGCGCGTCGTCAGGGCTTGGTGCGGGAGCTGCGGATGGTGCGGAGCAGCGGCGACTGGTCGGTCACCGTCTGGGGTATCGACCTGGCCGAAGCCGGCCGGCCGGCGGTCGACGCCCGCCTGGCCGGCGCGGGCGCTGTCGCCTTGCCGACGCCGGGGCCGGTGACGACCCGGGGCGACCGCGCCGGGGACGCAGCGGCGGCCGGCTTGGCCTGAGCCGACTTCACCTGGGGACCAGTGACGACCCGCGGCGATCGTGGCTGCGCCACGCGGGATCCGGTGACCACCCGGCCGGGACGGGCCGCGGCGGCCGCGGGCCGCTTGGCCACAGGCTCCTCGTCGATGTCGTCGTCCGCTTCGGGCTCGGGCGGCGGCGGTTGGGGCCTGGCCACGGCCGGCTGGCGACGGCTCGGCCGGGAGCCCTCGGCCTGGGCGGTCAGCATGGCCACCGCCTCGGCGAGAGGCGCCATCTGGCGGGTGATGCTGCCCTTGAGGGTGCGCAGGCGGGCGGCCTCCCGCTTCTCGGCCCCCTCGTCGTGGACGGCGAGGGCGTTGAGGAACGTGTCGAAGGTGTCGCGCAGATTGTCGACGGTGGCGGCGGTGCCGGCCTGGGCCTTGTCCATCTCCTCGCGGAACATGCCGAGAGCCGTGGCGAACGACTCCGTCATGGCCTCGGTGTGGGCATCTACGGCGCTGGCGACGGCGTCGGCGACGATGTCGGGCAGCGTCTCGGCGGCCAGGACGAGGCGCAGCTCGGCCTGCCGGCTGTCGATCAGCTCGGCCAGCATCGCCTGCTGGTGGGTCATGGAGGCGATGAGCGTCTGGAGGTCGGACCGCACGCCGACGAACGCCTCCTCGAACCACCTGAACATCTCCCGGCGGGGATCGCCCTCGGGCGGGTCAGGGGCAGGGAGGTCGGTCTTGCCGTACGAGGCCGCGGCCTGGACGCGTGCCCGGTTGCCGCCACGGTTCCCGTTGGCCCGCCGGGCCGCCGCGGGCGCCAGCGTCACCGGCCGCGGCTGGGGCTGAGGCCCGCCGTCGTCGCCCGGAGAAGGTCCTGCGGCGGAGGTGGGTGCCTGGGCGGCAGGGGGTACCGCGGCCATCGGAGCGCGTGCGGGTGCGACACCGGCGACCGCCCGGGTGGCGGCGATCGTCACCGGCCGCGGGCCGCGGGCCCACACGTCGGCACAACCGTCGAACAGGCCCTGACACACGACGCCGCATTCCGAGCAGCTGCAGGCAGAAGCCCCAGCCCGCATCGGGTGGTCACAGCCAACGTGGATCTGGGAGCCGAACTCGTGACAGAGCCCCATGGGGGAATTGTACCGGCCCCCCTCCGAACTGCGGTGATACGTAGCGGCGAAGTCGTCGCCAG
>CAWHAN010000011.1:0-30347 GCA_963827345.1 uncultured Acidimicrobiia bacterium
GCCGCGCACCAGTAGACGTCGGTGTCGGGGTGGTGGTCGAAGACGTACTTGTGGGTGAACGCGACCTGGGTGAGGTACCCCCCGGTGGTGTGCATGATGCCCTTGGGCTTGGCGGTGGTGCCCGACGTGTAGAGCAGGTACAGGAGCTGCTCCGAGTCCATGGGCTCGGCCGGGCAGTCGGCCGAGGCGTCGGCCATGAGGTCGGCGTACCACTGGTCGCGGCCCTCGACCCAGTCGACGTCGGCCTCGGTACGCTTGACCACCACCACGTGCTCGATGGTGGGCGTTCCCTCGAGGGCGACGTCGGCGTTGGCCTTCAGCGGGACGGCCTGACCCCGCCGCCATCCGCCGTCGGCGGTGACCAGCACCTTGGCCTCGGCGTCGTTGATCCTGTCGCGCAGGGCCTCGGACGAGAAGCCGCCGAAGACCACCGAGTGAGCCGCGCCGATGCGGGCACAGGCCAGCATCGCCACCGGCAGCTCCGGGATCATCGGCAGGTAGACGTTCACCCTGTCGCCCTCGGTGACGCCCAGCGACTTCAGCACGTTGGCGAACTTCTGCACCTCCTCGCACAGCTGGGCGTAGGTGATAGTGCGGGTGTCGCCGGGCTCGCCCTCCCAGTGGTAGGCGACCTTGTCGCCCTTGCCGGCGGCCACGTGGCGGTCGAGGCAGTTGGTGGACGCGTTGAGGGTGCCGCCGACGAACCACTTGGCGAAGGGCAGGTCCCACTCGAGGATGGTGTCCCAGTCGGAGTCCCAGTCGAGCAGGTCGGCCGCCTGGCGGGCCCAGAAGCCCTCGAAGTCGGTTTCGGCCTCCTCGTGCATCGAGTTGTCGACGACGAGGGCGTTCTTCTTGAACTCCTCGGACGGCGGGAAGGTGCGCTCCTCGAGGTAGTACGCCTCGATCGTCGCCGGGTCAGCCATGGTTCAGGAGCCTATCGGCCGCCCTTTCGAAAATTTTCAGAGCCGCCACTCGAGAACCCTGAAGCCGCCGAGCCCGGACGGGTCGGTGAGGGCGGCGGCCTCGGTCACCCGGCTCCGGGCCTTCAGCGCCTGGAGGTCGCCGATGGCGGCCCGTTCCAGCCACGCCGCTCGCGCCTGGTCGGCCAGCTCGTCGATGCCGTGGGCCGGAGGAACTCGGCCTGGCTGCGGTCGTCGTCCGGCGGGCGGACGGCGGCCAGCTGGTCGACGGCCACCTCGGTGGTGATGTCGGCGGTGCCGAGGCCCTCGAGCGGACCACCGGCCCGGCCGTGGCCCCGGTACGTCCGCAGCCACTCCGTCCACGGCCGGACGGCCATCGACGGCGTGGTGTCCATGTAGTCGACGACCACCACCCTTCCCCGGTGAACCCGGCCCAGGGCGTCGCCGAGCCAGTCCCGGGCCGGTGTTGGAGAGGGATGCGGGCCCCGGCGGGCGCGCCGGAGGCCAGGCGGTCGGCGTCGGCCGCCGCCTCATCGTCCGCCGGACGCAACACCTCGTCGAGCTGGGCGCCGACGAAGACCTCGTCCCAACCCGACTCCGTGCGCTGCACGAGGCGGAACGGCAGGTTGTCGAGCAGCTCGTTGGCCAGCACCACGCCGTCGAACGGCCCGGCCGGCAGTTCGGCGCTCATCTCGACCTTGGATCGGCCGCGCAGGGTGGCAGAGCGTTCCACCGGCACGTAGCGCAGGGCCGACGAGCAGGCCGGCTCGGCCGCCAGGACCGCGACCGCAAGGGTGCCGGTGCCGGCACCCGCCTCGACCACGACGTAGGGATCGGGTTCGCCCAGCTCGTGCCACCAGCCATCCAGGGCGCGGGCGAGGACGGCACCGAAGAGCCGGCCCACCTCGGGACTGGTGATGAAGTCGGCACCGCCCCGGCCGGCGCCGCCACCTCGCTCGTAGAAGCCGTCGTCCCGGTGGTAGAGGGCCAGCTCGACCACCTCGTCGAACCGCACCGGCCCGTGCCGTCGAACCAGGTCGGCGACCACATCGCCGATAGGGAGGTCTGCGACGGGCAGGTCTACGGCACCAGCGAGGCCAGGTCGCCGAAGCGGGCCAGGACCTGCGGGTACACCCCGACCACCACGACGATCGACGAGGTGATCCCCAGGGCGGCCACCAGCGACGGCGGCACGCGGATCGGCGTGGCCTCCTGGCCCTCCGGGACCGGGCTCATCCACATCTCCTTGGCGACGGCCGAGTAGTAGAAGAGGGCGATCACCGAGTTCACGGCGGCGACGACACCGAGGGCGACGGCCCACAGGGTGCCGGCGTCGAGAACGGCCCGGAATATGAAGATTTTGGCCCAGGCGCCGGCGAGCGGCGGGATGCCGGCCAGCGAGAACATGAAGATCGTCATCAGCACGGCCAGCCCGGGGGCGTAGGAGAACAGTCCGCCGTAGGAGGAGATCTCCCCGGAGCGGGTCTTGCGGGCGACGGCCAGGACGATGGTGAAGGCTCCGAGGTTCATCGCCGCGTAGATGAGCAGGTAGACGACCCCGGCCGTCATCGAGCTCTTGGCCGCCGCCGCGCTGGTGCCGGCGACCGCGAACGGGACGAGGATGTAGCCGGCCTGGGCGATCGACGAGTAGGCCAGCATGCGCACGATGTTGGTCTGGCGCAGGGCGATCAGGTTCCCGACCGTCATGGTGAGGACGGCCAGCAGGCCGAACAGCGGGCCCCACGCGTCCGAGCGTCCGAAGAACCCGATGTAGACGAGCTCGAACAGGGCGACGAAGCCCGCCGTCTTCGACCCCACGGAGAGGAAGGCGGTGACCGGCGTGGGGGCGCCCTCGTAGGTGTCCGGCGCCCAGAAGTGGAACGGGACGGCCGAGACCTTGAAGGCGAAGCCCACGATGACGAACAGGATGGCGAAGGTGACCAGCGGCACGGCCGTCGCGCTCCCCCCGACCTGCTCGCCGATGCGCACGAGGATCGTGGTGCCGGTGGCGCCGTAGATCAGCGACATGCCGTAGAGCATCACCGCCGAGGCCAGGACCCCGAGCAGGTAGTACTTCAGTGACGCCTCGTTGCTCTTCAGGTCACGCTTGCGCCAGCCGGCCAGGATGTAGGCGGGGATGGACAGGGTCTCCAGGGCCACGAAGATGGAGATGAGGTCGCGGGACGAGCCCATCACGACCATCCCGAAGATCGACGCCAGCAGGAGGAAGTAGAACTCCCCCTCGTAGTAGTCGCCCTCCTCGACGTAGGTCGTCGACATGAGCAGGACGACGTACCCGACACCGACGAACAGGCCCTTGAACACCAGGGCGAAGTTGTCGACCACGTAGGCGCCGCCCAGCATCGAACGCACGTCGTCGCCGTAGAGCGCCAGGGTGATGATCGGGAGCATGGTGGCCAACAGCCCGAAGCTGGCGATGCTGGGGATGACCCACTTCTTGGAGTCGTCGAGCAGGCAGTCGGCCAGCAGGACCGCCACCAGCACGACGCTGAGGACGATCTCCGGCGCGAGGGCGTGGTAGTCGAGGGACGGCGCCTTGAACGGGACGACGGCCTGGGCCAGCTGCAGGATCATGCCCGCATGCCCGCAGTTCGCTCAGCGGTCACGGGTGCACACCGGCGGCGGCGTTGGCCACGGCTCCCGCGGTGGCGGCTACTGCCTCGACGGCGTCGTTGGTGACGCCGAACAGCAGCCCCGGGAAGATGCCGAAGACCAGGATGGCGGCGAGCAGCGGGACCCAGGCGATGTACTCGGAGACGTGGACGTCGTGGATGTGGCTGTCCTCGAACTCGGCGGTGGCGGTGCCGAAGGCCACCCGCTGAAGCATCCACAGCAGGTAGCCGGCGGCGAACACGGTGCCCACCGCGGCCACGGCCATGTAGGCGCGGAAGATCCCGACCGGGAGGCCCTCGGCCGGCTGGTAGGCGGCGAGGATGGCGGGGAACTCGCCCCAGAACCCGGCCAGGCCCGGCAGGCCCAGCGAGGCAAAGACGCAGAACCCGAGGATCCAGCCGAGGTGCGGCGCCTGGGTCAGCAACCCGCCGAGGCGGGCGATCTCACGGGTGCCGAAGCGCTCCTGCACCGAGCCGGCGATGAAGAACAGCATGCCGGTGATGAGACCGTGGGCCACCATCCCGAACACCGCGGCGTTGATGCCGAAGTCGGTGAGGGTGGCGACGCCCAGCATGATGAAGCCCATGTGCGCCACCGACGAGAAGGCGATGAGGCGCTTCATGTCCTTCTGGGCCAGGCACCCCAGGGCGCCGTAGATGATGCCGATGACCGCCAGCAGGCCGATCCACGGGGCCCAGGCCTTGGCCGCCTCGGGCAGGATCGGGATGGCCACCCGGATGAAGCCGTACACGCCGAGCTTCAGCAGGACGGCAGCCAGGATCACCGACCCGACCGTCGGCGCCTCGGTGTGGGCGTCGGGCAGCCAGGTGTGGAACGGGAACATGGGCACCTTGATGGCGAAGCCCATGAAGAGGCCGGCGAAGATCAGGATCTGGGTGTCACGGGCGATGGAGGGCCCGCTGGCGATCAGCTCGGGGATGTCGAATGTGTTCCCGCCCAGGAAGTAGAGGGCGAGGAAGCTCAGGATCATCAGGGCCGACCCGAACAGGGTGAAGAGGAAGAACTTGATGGCCGCGTACTGCCGGTTCGGGCCGCCCCACACGCCGATCATGAAGTACATCGGCAGGAGCACCAGCTCGAAGAAGACGAAGAACAGGATCAGGTCCTGGGCGGCGAAGGTGCCGTTCATCCCCGTCTCCAGCAGGAGCATCAGGATGAGGAACGCCTTCGGGTTGTGCGGCTCGGGCCAGTGGTCCCAGGAGTAGACGATGCACAGGACGGTGATGACCATCGACAGGATCAGCAGCGGGAGCGAGATGCCGTCGACGGCGATGTGGAAGTGGCTGTTGATGACGTCGATCCAGCGCTCGTTGACCTCGTACTGGAGACGCTCCGACTGGCCGTAGTCGAACCCCATGAGGATGACCACCCCGGCAGCGGTCGTGGCCAGGGCGACCACCAGGGCCGTGGCCTTGAGGAGTTGCTCCTGGGACCGCGGGATGAGGGCGAGGAGGATCACGCCGACGATCGGCAGGAAGACGGCTGCGCTCAGGACCATTGCTCAGAGACTCCTCGGGGGTTTCACGTCAGGAAGACCAGGCCCACAGCCAGCAGCGCGGAGGCCCCGAACAGGAAGGCGGCGTACTGCTGCACGCGGCCCGTCTGCGTCTTGCGCAGGGCCTGGCCACCCTCTTCGGCGCCGGCACCGGCGGCGTTGACCAGGCCGTCGACGCCCTTCTGGTCGATGATGTCGTAGACGAACCCGGCGACCTTCCGCGATCCGATGCCGACAGCGTTCACGACGCCATCGATCACGTTCTGGTTGACCCAGTAGGCGGCCCGGGCGATCGGGTACTGGATCTTGCGGATGATGCCGTTGATGAAGAGGTCGTCGAGGTAGTACTTGTTCACCAGGATGCGGTGGGCGTTGGCCAGGAACGAGCTCCGGGCCATGAGTCCCCTGGGCCAGCCGTCGGCCGCGTAGGCCCGCCAGGTGATGCCGATGCCGGCGAGCACCACCACCAGCGAGATGAGGGCCAGTGCCGGGCTGAACTCGTGGTGCTCGACGATCTCCTCCACACCGGGCACGTGGAAGGCGACCCAGTGGTTGAACTTCTCGAGGCCGGGAGCGTTGATGATGCCGAACAGCACCGCCGGGACGGTGAGGATCAGCAGGGGCCACCGCATCGACGGTGGGGCCTCGTGGGGCTCGCCGTGGCCCCGGTACTCCCCGAAGAAGACCAGGTAGCAGCAGCGGGTCATGTAGGCGGCGGTCATGAAGGCGCCGATGATGCCGACGACCAGCATGAGCGGGTAGCCGTTGCCGTGGGGGCCGTTCAGGGCTCCGACGAGGATCTCGTCCTTCGACCAGAAGCCGGCCAGGGGGAACATCCCGGCTAGTGCCATGGAGCCGATGATGAACGTGGCGAACGTGGTCGGCATGTGTTTTCGCAGCCCACCCATGTCGCTCATGTTGTTGGAGTGGACGGCGTGGATGAGGCAGCCGGCCCCGAGGAAGAGCAGGGCCTTGAAGGCGGCGTGGGTGAAGAGGTGGAAGATGCCGGCGGTCCAGGCCCCGACACCGAGGGCCATGACCATGTACCCCAGCTGGCTGACGGTGGAGTAGGCCAGCACCTTCTTGACGTCGTCCTGGACGAACGCCAGCGCGGCGCAGGCGATCACCGTGATGGCGCCGATCAGGGCCATGGGGTTGATGCCCCCGGCGGCGATGGAGAAGCCCTCCCAGAAGACGCCGTACAGGCGGGCCACCAGGTAGACGCCTGCGACGACCATGGTGGCGGCGTGGATCAGGGCCGACACCGGCGTGGGGCCGGCCATGGCGTCGGGGAGCCAGACGTGCAGCGGGAACTGGGCGCTCTTGCCCATGACCCCGAGGAACAGGAGGCTGGCGCCGACCACCAGCAGGGTGTGGCTGATGCCGCCGGTGAGGGCCTCGTGGTTCAGGTGCTCGATGTTGAAGTTCTGGCCGGCGGCGAAGAACAGGACGATGATCCCCGTCAGCAGGCCGACGTCGCCGATACGGGTGGTGATGAAGGCCTTGATGGCGGCGCTGGAGTTGTCGGTCTCCTCCCACCAGTGGCCGATCAGCATGAACGAGCAGAGGCCGACCAGCTCCCAGCCGATGAGCATCTGGAGGGTGTTGTCGGCGACGACGAGCAGGAGCATGGCCGCCGTGAACAGGGACAGGGCGGCGAAGAAGAACGTGTAGCGCCGGTCCCCGTGCATGTAGCCCGTCGAGTAGACGTGCACCATCAGCGAGATGAAGGTGACGACGAAGAGCATCATCACCGTCAGGCCGTCGACGTGGATGCCGGCGCCGAGGTCGATGTTGCCGAACTTGAACCACGTCAGGTGGCGCTCGACCGCCTCGCGCTCGGGGTGGCCCTCCCTGGCGATCCACTCGAAGGCGGCGATCACCGACATCAGGAAGCAGGCGCCGATGGCCAGGATGCCGATCTCCGCGCCCTTCTTCGGCATCCGCTTGCCGAAGAAGAGGATGACCACGAACGACGCCGCCATCGTCAGCGGGATGAGCCAGGCGTTCTCCAGCATCGGTCGGCGCGCTAGCCCTTCATCAGATCGGCCTGGTCCAGGTCGATGTTGGCCCGGTTGCGGAAGATGAGCAGGACGATGGCCAGCCCCACGCCGACCTCGGCGGCGGCGATGGCGATGACGAACACGGCGAAGACCTGGCCGACGACGTTGTCGCGGAAGGCGCCGAAGGCGATCAGGTTGATGTTCACGGCGTTGAGCATGAGCTCGATCGACATGAGCACGAGGACGGCGTTCTTGCGGGCCAGGACGCCGTAGACGCCGAGGCAGAAGATGATCGCGGCGAGGAAGAGGAACTGGTTGAGCATCATCGCCGTCTCACCTTCCCGAACATCAGCCCTAGTCCCTTCTCGCCAGGGCGACGGCGCCGACGAGGGCGGCCAGCAGCAGCACGGAGGCGACCTCGAAGGGGATCACGTAGGTGCTGAACAGCGAGTCGGCCAGGGCGGCGGTGGGCTGGATCTCGCCGAAGGCGATCTTCTCGGTGCCGAAGGCGTCACCCAGCACGGCGGCGAGGGCACCCACCAGGAAGACCGACACCAGGACGGCCAGCCAGCGCTGGTCGTTGTCGAGCTCGGACTCCTTGCCGATCGGCGCCCTGGTGAGCATGACCCCGAACAGGAGCAGGACCACGACGGCGCCGATGTAGACGAGCACCTGGGCCCAGGCCACGAACTCGGCGGCCAGCAGGATGAAGATCCCGGCCACGCCGGCCAGCACGACGGCCAGGTAGAGGGCGGCCCGCACGACGTTCTTGGTGGTCACCAGCCGGAAGGCGGCGGCCACCATGGCCGCGGCCAGCAGGTAGAAGGCGATGTTCTGGGCGACCACGGGGAATTCGGTCCCTACTTCTTCTTGACCGCGCCGGCCTCGAGGGGCTCGGGTTCGGGGACACCCTCCATCCACTCGCCGAGCTTGGTCTTGTCGTGGAGGAGGTCGGCGATCCTGACCTCGGAGTACTCGTACTCGGGGCTCCAGAAGAGGGCGTCGAACGGGCACACCTCGACGCAGATCCCGCAGTACATGCAGAGGGCGTAGTCGATGTCGAACCGCTCGAGGGCGTTGACGGTGCGGGGCTTGCCCCCCTCACGCCGGGGCGGGCGCTTCTCCTTGTGGGCCTCGATGTAGATGCACCAGTCGGGGCACTCCCGGGCGCACAGCATGCAGGACGTGCAGTTCTCCTCCTTGAGGGCGATGACGCCCCGGGCCGAGCGGTGGGGGTCTCCTTCTCGTGGGGGTACTGCACCGTCACTGCCGGCTGGAGCATCGTCTTGAACGTGACGCCCAGCCCCTTGGCCAAACCGCGGGCTCCTGCCATCAGAAAATCACCTTCAGAACGCCGGTCGCCAGGATGTTGACCAGCGAGATGGGGATGAGGACCTTCCAGGCGAAGCTCTGGAGCTGGTCCTCACGGAAACGGGGGAACGTGAACCTCACCCAGAAGATCACGAAGGCGATGAGCATCACCTTGGTGAACAGGACGAGCGGCCCGACGAAGTTGGCCAGGCCGCCGGTGATGAACGGCTGGTACCAGCCGCCGAGGTAGAGGGTGGCGGCGATGGCCGACAGGGCGAAGGCCGTGCCGAACTCGGCCATGAAGAAGAACAGGAACCGGAAGCCGGAGTACTCGGTCATGTAGCCGGCGACCAGCTCGGACTCGGCCACCGGCATGTCGAAGGGGGTCTGGGTGAGCTCGGCCTGGGCGGCGGCCAGGAAGACCACGAAGCCGACGATCTGGGTGAGGATGAACGGGTTGCCCAGCCAGCTGATGCCGAAGATGGAGCCGTCGGCCTGGGCGTGGACGATGCCCTGCAGGCTCATGGTCTCGGCCTGGATCACCACGCCGACCACGGCGAGGACGAGGGGCAGCTCGTAGGCGATGAGCTGGCCGGCGGCCCGTAGCGCCCCCAGGAGCGAGAACTTGTTGGCCGACGCCCAGCCGGCCATGAGCACGCCGATGACCGACAGCGACCCCACCGCCAAGGCGTAGAAGATGCCGACGTCGAGGTTCTGGACGACAAGGTCGGGCCCGGCCGGGATCACCACGTAGAGCAGGAACGTCGAGACCAGCACCACCACCGGCGCCACCGCGAACACATGCCGGTCGGCCTCGGCCGGGATGATGTCCTCCTTCTGGATGAACTTGATGCCGTCGCCGATCAGCTGGAACCAGCCGTGGAAGCCGCCGGGCTCCATCGGCCCGAGCCGGCTCTGCATGTGGGCCATCATCTTCAGGAGGAAGACGTAGCCCAGGACGATGGCGGCGGCCGGGATGATGGCGAGCACCACCACCGTCTTGATGACGGTGAGTTGCCAGTAGGGAAGTTCGAGGGCAAGCATCGCTCAGCGTCGGACATTAGTGAACGCCTTCACACAGTGACAACCTTGCGGCAACGTCGGGGTGCCCGGTTGGGGCCGATCAGGTGTGGGTACCTACGCGTGAATCCGCAGTTGCGTGCCCGACGAGTGATGGAGGAGCCCATGGTTGACCTGAACGGCTTGGCCGACAAGGCAAAGGACCTGGCCGCGGCGAACGCCGACAAGATCGACGATGTCGTCGACAAGGTGGCCGAGTTCGCCGGCGGAAAGCTCGGCCACGACAAGGTCGCCCCAGTCAAGGACAAGGTCAAGTCCCTCATCCCCCGCCAGCCAGAAGGCAACGAGGTAGCAGTCGAGTCGGAAGAGGAAGCCGCACCGGACGCCTGAGGTAAGCGGCGCGGGACTCGTAGGGCGCCAGGGCCTTTGCGCCGGCAATCCGGCGCGGCCGAAGGCCGCCACAGTTGCTGGCGCCGAACGGCGGCCCTGAAGGGGCCGCCCTCCGGGGGGAGGTCTAGGAGGGGCGCCGCCCCCCTCCTAACGATCGATGTCGCCGAGGATGAAGTAGAGGCTGGCGAGGATCGTGATGATGTCGGGCACGTAGACGCCCTTCAGCAGCCACGGCACGATCGACGTGTTGTGGAACGACGCCGACCGGATCTTGCACCGGAAGGGGCCCAGGCCGCCCTGGCTGACCACGTAGTAGCCCATCTCGCCGAGGGGGTTCTCGGTGTGGGCCCACGCCTCGCCCGCCGGCACCTTGATGATGCGGGGCACCTTGGCCTGGATCGGCCCTGCCGGTAGCCCGTCGAGCATCTGGTCGACCATCTTGGTGGCCTCGCGGACCTCCTGCAGCCTGACCCAGTAGCGGGCGAACGAGTCGCCGTCGGGGTGGGTCCAGACCTTCCAGTCGAGCTCGCTCCAGACGAGGGGCGACTTCTCGTCGCGCCGGAGGTCCCAGTCGACGCCGCTGGCCCTGATGTTGGCGCCGGACAGGCCGTAGGACAGGCCCAGCTCCTTGGGGATCACGCCGACGCCGCGAGTGCGGGCCTCGAAGATGGCGTTGCCCATGAGCAGGTCCTCGAGCTGGTCGCAGTAGGCGCGGATCCTCGTCATGGCGCCGTGGGTGTCCGCCACCCACCCCTTGGGCAGGTCGTCCTTCAGCCCGCCGATGCGGTCGTAGTTGGGGTGGAACCGCCCACCGGTGGCCGACTCGATCAGGTTGAGGACGTGCTCCCGGTCGCGGAAGGCGAAGAACACCGGGGTGATGGCTCCGAGCTGCACGCCCATCTCGCCGATGAACAGGGTGACGTTGGCGATGCGGCTCAGCTCGAAGAGGATCGTCCGGATGTACTGGGCCCGGGGCGGCGCCTCGATGCCCATGAGCTCCTCGGCGGCGAGGATGAAGGGGACCTCGTTGGCGAACGACGACAGCCAGTCGATCCGGTTGATCAGGGTCGTGACCTGCGGGTACGTGCGGAACTCGGTGAGCTTCTCGTAGCCCCGGTGCATGTAGCCGCAGACCACCTCGGCCTCGACCACCTGCTCGCCGTCGAGTTTGGCGACGATGCGCAGCGTGCCGTGGGTGGCCGGGTGCTGGGGACCGAGGTTGAGGGTCATGTCCTCGGTCTGCAGCTCGACGTTGACCCGCGCGTCGGCGGCCTGGCCGGCGATGTAGGTGAGCTTCTGGCTGTCGGTGACGGTCACGAGCCGGCGCCTTCCTCGGTGGCCGGCGCCGCCGGGTCGTCGGCAGGGGCATCGGTCTCGTCGGCGGGGGCTTCGGCGGCGGGAGCGGCGGTATCGGCGGCGGGGGCTTCGGCGGCGGGGGCCTCGGCGGCGGGGCTTCGGCGGCGGGGGCTTCGGCGGCGGGGGCCTCGGCGGGCGTCGCAGCCTCGTCAGCGTCAGGTGTCTCGGCGGCAGCCTCGTCGGCGGCGGGGGCTTCGGCGGCGGCGGGGGCTTCGGCGGCGGGGGCTTCGGGCTCGGGGACCTCGGGCATCGGCTCGACGTCGACCAGGCCGGGCCAGGGCTTGACCTCGCGGGACAGCAGCGGGAAGTCCTTGCGCAGCGGGAAGCCCTCGAACTCGCCGGGAAGGTACAGCTTCACCAGGTGCGGGTGGCCGTCGAACACGAACCCGTACATCTCCCACGTCTCGCGCTCGGTCCAGTCGGCACCGGGGTAGATGTCGGACCACGTCGGGACCCGGGGGTCGTCGTCGTCCAGGTCGGCCTTGAGGGTGACGCCCTGGTGGCGGGTGGTGGAGTAGACGCGGGCGAAGACCTGGAAGCGGGTGTCGCCCCCGGCCGTGCCGGTCTGCCAGCCGTCGGTGGCCACCTCGGCGACCGTTTCCTCCGCCGGGACGCCTTCGGGCTCGTCTTCGAGGACAGCGGCGTCGTCGTCGCCCGTGTCCAGGGTGTCGGAGACGGACGCCCTCGGGTTGGGCGAGGTCGAAGGCATCCAGTCGAGGCCGGAGAGGAAGCAGAAGTAGTCGAAACCGAGGGCCCGGCACGCCTCGCCCGCCCGGTGCCAGGCGTCGGCCGTCACGCGGACCGTCAGGTCCTCGCCCTGGGGGTGGGAGCCGACGACGGAATCGCCGAGCGCCTCGGTCAGCTCCTGGAGGAGCGTCGCCGGGCCTGCCGATTCCGATGTGGCTGCGACGGCGGGTACGTCGGTGTCGGCGTCGGTCTCCGTCTCAGGCGTGTCAACGTCAGCCGACGACAATCGGTTCACCCCTCCAGCGCTCGCCCATGTCCTCGTCCTGGATGCGCTGCTGCAGGAGGACGATGCCCTCGAGCAGGGCCTCGGGGCGGGGCGGGCAGCCGGGCACGTAGACGTCGACGGGGATGATCTGGTCGACCCCCTTGGTGACCGAGTAGGAGTCCCAGTAGGGACCGCCGCAGTTGGCGCACGAGCCCATGGAGATCACGTACTTGGGGTCGGGCATCTGCTCCCACAGCCGGCGGATGGCCGGGGCCATCTTGTCGGTGACGGTGCCGGACACGACCACCAGGTCGGCCTGGCGGGGCCCGGCGGGGAAGGGGATGACGCCGAGTCGCATGACGTCGTACCGGGGCGACCCGAAGGCGGCCCCCATCTCGATGGCGCAGCAGGCCAGGCCCCATTGGTACACCCAGAGCGAGTACTTCCGGCTGTAGTTGAGCAACCAGGTGAGCGGCTTGAGGGGCTTCTTGGCGAAGGTCCCCCGTTCGACTAGACCCAACGAAGCACCTTTTTCTTCCAGGCGTAGAGGAGGCCGAGGGCCAGGATGACGATGAAGATGGCCATCTCGACCAGGCCGAAGACGCCCAGCTCCTCCAGGCGGACGGCCCAGGGGAAGATGAAGACAGCTTCGACGTCGAACATGACGAACAGCAGGGCGAAGATGTAGTAGCGGATCTGGCTCTGCGACCAGCCACTGCCGACAGGGTCGACGCCGCATTCGTAGTTGATGTACTTCTGGGCCTGCGGGCGGACAGGCCGCACCAGCCGGCCCATTCCGAGCATGGCCCCGACCATGAGGACCGCTGCGCCCCCGAAGATGATGACCGTGAGGTACTGACGTAGGAACGCAGACACGTCAGCGAGGGTAGTGAACGCGTTCACGTAGTGCCAAGACTGGTCCTGGCCCTAGGGGAACGCTCCAGCCGAGGGAGAGTCGCCACCGCCACTCGCGAGCCGGGCGAGGCCCTCGGCCGCCCGGGCCCGGAGGACCACGGGCCCCTGTGACGCGGCCACCTCGACCGCCCGACGCAACGACGTCTCGGCGTCGCCCCCCGGATCCGTGCCTCCAGCCAGGAGGACGCCGCGCTGCCGGTGCAGCTCGGCCTCCCAGAAGCGCTCGCCGCGGGCCTCGACCTCGGCCAGCCCGGCGTCGACGGCGGCCAGGGCCTCGTCGTGGCGGCCGGCCCTCTCGAGGGCGTCGGCCAGGAGGCCGAGGACGAAGGGGCGGAACATTCTCGTGCCCGTCGCCTGGACGGCCGCCAGTGCGGCGCCCATCTCCGCCAGCCCGGAGTCGGAACGGTCTGCGCCGCCCGCGCCCAGCCTCGGAGGATCTTCGTGGCCCCGTCGTAGAGCCGGATGCCGTGCTTCGTCGCCAAGCCGAGACCCTCCTCGGCGCATTCGAGGGTGGCCGGTGCGTCGCCGCCGAGCGCATGGCGGACTCCCGCCAGGAACAGGGCGTCGACCAGGACCATCACCCCGCAGCCGCGGGCCAGCGAGAGCGCCTCCGTCGACACCCGATCGCTCGCCTCCACGTCGCCGAGGAGCCACAGGGCCAGTGCGAGCGTGTTGCGCATGCCGACCGTGCGGTTGTTCATGACGCTGGTCGACGACGAATCGTCGAGCATGTCGGCCAGGGCGAGCGCCCGCTCGAGCTCGTGCCGGGCTTCCACCAGACGGCCCCGGCAGAAGGCGACGGTGCCGGCTGCCCGGTGGGCGGCGGCGACGAAGGGGTGGTCCGCGCCCTCCTGCGAGAGCTCGAGGAACTGGCGACCGATCTCCTCGGCCTTGTCGAGGTCACTGCCGACGAGGGCGAAGAAGAACGCTCCCCGCAGCGAGCCCAGCAGGCGAGCGGAGTCGCCGACCTGACGCGACAGCTCGCCGGCGCGGCGCAGTGCTTCACCGACCTCGGGGTCGGCGAACCCTCGCCGGATCCCCAGCACGGAGCAGAGCCGGATCCGGACGTCGAGCTCACGTTCGGAGCGTGCCTCGCTCGGCGGTGTCGACGACAGCAGGGCCAGCGCTTGGTCGAGCTGGTGCTCGGCCAACTCGAACGCGAAGCCGGCGCTGGCCTGGGAGGCGAGGGCGACGGCGTAGGTGATCGCCTTGTCGACGGTGCCGGCAGCAACGCCCGCCAGGTAGTGGTGGGCCAGATCGGAGAGCGGGGGGGCGCCGGGATGGAGGCGTTCGAGGGCTTCGCCGGCCCGCCGGTGCAGCCGTGCCCGCCGCAGGCTCGAGAGGTCGTCGTACAGGGTGTCCCGCACGAGGGCGTTGGAGAAGCGGAACCGGCCGGGAGACTGCGCGTTCTCCACGACGACCCCCATGAGAAGGGCGAGTTCGACCAGGTCGAGGGCGAGTTCGGCGTCGACCCCGGCCTGGGGCATCCGGGGACCGAGATCGAGGCGCCGCCCGCCGTCGAGGACCTCCATCGGTCCGAGCACCCTGAACTCCACGCCGCCCCTCCCCGGAAGGAGCCAATGCTAGGAGACGGGCCCCTGATCAGGGCTGGAACAGCGTGGCGTGGCGGGCGAAGTCGAGGAACGGCTCGGGGAAGAGCCCGGCGCCGATGGTGACGATCAGGCAGATGGCGAGGACCACGCCGGCGGTGACGGGGATCGGCACCTTGCCCTCGGTCGTGTCGGTGACGGCGACGGCGACGGCCGCCTCCTGCGCCAATTCCGCACCGTCCGCGGCGGGCAGGGTGTCGCCGTCGCCGGCTGCCTCGTCCGAACCCGCCGGGGCCTCGTCGCCGGCGGGCGCCATGTACATGACGACGATGAGCCGCAGATAGAAGAAGGCGGCCACGACCGCCGCAGTCATAGCGATGATGGCGAGGGCGTAGGACCGGCTCTGGACCCCGGCCGCGATCACCATGAACTTGGCCAGGAACCCGGACGTGAACGGCACGCCGGCCTGGGCCAGGAGGAACACGGTGAAGGCGAACGCCAGCCCCGGCCGGGTGGCGGCCAGGCCGCGGTAGTCGTCGAGGGAGTGGCGGCCGTCGCCCTTGCGACCGACGAGGGTGACGACGGTGAAGCTGCCGATGATCAGGAACGTGTAGGCCAGCAGGTAGAACAGCGACCCGGCGATGCCGTCGGCGGTGGCCGCCTGCAGGCCGATGAGCACGTAGCCGGCGTGGCTGATCGACGAGTACGCCAGCATGCGCTTGACGTTCGTCTGGACGACCGCCAGCACCGACCCGACGGCCAGGCTGAGGACGGCCAGCCCCCACACCATCGGCTGCCAGTCGAGGCGGAGGGTGCTGAAGGCGGAGAAGAAGATGCGCAGCAGGGCGGCGAAGCCGGCCGCCTTGGCCGCCGCCGCCATGAACCCGGTGACGGGCGTGGGAGACCCCTGGTAGACGTCCGGCGTCCACATGTGGAAGGGGACGGCCGCCACCTTGAACCCCAACCCGACCAGCAGCAGGGCCAGTCCGCCGAGGAGGACGCCGGTGGTGATGGTCTGGCTCTGGAGGAAGAGCGTGATCTCCGTGAGGTTGGTGGTCCCCGTGGCCCCGTAGGCGAGGGCGATCCCGTACAGGAAGAACGCCGAGGAGAACGAGCCCAGGACGAAGTACTTGATCGCCGCCTCCTGGGACTCCGAGCGGCTGTTGTACCCGGCCAACACGTACAGGGCGATCGAGAGGATCTCGAGGCCCAGGAAGACGACGATCATGTCGTTGGCCTTGGCCATGAACATGCCGCCGCTGGCCGACAGCATCATGAGCACGTAGAAGGGGGCGCCCGGCAGGTCCTCGCGGCGCAGGTAGTCGCAGGAGAGGAGGGCACCGAGGACGAGCGCGGTGAGGATGGTGATCTCGAGGAAGATCGAGAACCCGTCGACGACGACGGCCCCCCCGACGGCGAGCCGGATCCCCTCTCCCTCGCCCGTGACGTCCTGCCAGAGCATCACCGCGCTGACGATGGCGGCGCCCGCCACGGCCACGGTGAACAGCGCGTAGAAGTTGCCGGTGTCGCGGTCGCGCAGGTACGTGCCGAGGGTGAGCAGGACGAGGGCCCCGCCGATGAGGATCAGCTCGGGGGCCAGGAGTCCCCACTGGACGACGGGAAGCTGGAGCTCGGGCATGGCTACGGGTGTCCCTGCTCGGGCGCGTGGGCGGGCACCCCGGCGGCGATCGCCGGCTCACGGAAGTCGGAGTGCTCCTCGACGTGGGCCACCAGGTCGCGAACGGCGGGGGTCACCCGGTCGAGGACCGGCTTCGGGTAGACGCCCATGCCCACGATCAGGACGACCAGGGGCACCATGATCACCCGCTCCCGCGTCGTCATCTCCGGGAACGTGGCGTTGGCGCCCTCGGGCCGCCCGTGGAAGACCCGCTGGTAGGCCCACAGCAGGTAGATGGCCGCCAGGATGACCCCGGCGGTGGCCACGACCGCCCACCAGCGCCGGGTGACGAAGGTGCCGATCAGCACCAGGAACTCGCCGACGAAGCCGTTGAGGCCGGGAAGTCCCAATGACGAGAGCATCACGATCATGAACACGCCGGCGAAGATCGGCGCGACCTTCTGGATGCCGCCCATCTCGGAGATGAGGCGGGTGTGGCGTCGCTCGTAGACCATCCCGACAAGGAGGAACAGGGCGCCGGTGGAGATGCCGTGGTTGACCATCTGCAGCACGCCGCCCTGGAGCCCCTGGATGGACAGCCCGAAGATCCCGATGACGACGAAGCCGAGGTGGGCCACCGACGAGTACGCCACCAGGCGTTTCAGGTCCTTCTGCATCGTGGCCACCAGCGCGCCGTAGATGATCCCGATGACGCCCAGGGTGAGGAACCAGGGCGCAAGGTCGAAGGCGGCGGACGGGAAGAGGTAGAGGCCGAAGCGGAGGAAGCCGTAGGTGCCGAGCTTCAGGAGGACGCCGGCCAGGATGACCGACCCGCCCGTGGGCGCCTGGGTGTGGGCGTCGGGCAGCCAGGTGTGGAAGGGGAAGATCGGGCACTTGATGGCGAACGACGCGGCGAAGGCGAGAAAGATCCAGATCGCCGTGGTGGAGGCCAGCGCCTGGGTCTGGGCCAGGGTGACCAGGTCGAAGGTGAGGACGCCCGTCTCGTTCTGGTTCAGGAACACCAGGGCAAGGATCCCGACGAGCATCAGGGCCGAGCCGAGCATCGTGTAGAGGAAGAACTTGAGGGTGGCGTAGACGCGGCCCTCGTAGCCCCAGCCCCCGATCAGGAAGTACATCGGCACCAGCACGATCTCCCAGAACAGGAAGAACAGGAAGAGGTCGAGCGACAGGAACACGCCGATGCAGCCCGCTTCGAGCAGGAGCATCCAGGCCATGTAGCCCTTGGTGTCGTGGTGGATCTTGGGGCCGGCCATCGCCAACGGGAACAGCACCGTCGTCATCAGGACTAGGAACAGCGAGATCCCGTCGACCCCCAGCTTCCAGGAGATGCCCAGCGAGCTGATCCACGGGTGCTCGGAGACGAACTGGAAGCCCCCGTGGTCGCCGTCGAATCCGGCCAGCAGGACGAAGCTCAGGACGGCGATGACGCCGGCGAACGCCAGGGCGACGTAGCGGATCGGCTGCTCCATCTGCTTCGGCATCAGGGCGACGATGGCCGCGCCGAGCGCAGGAAGGACGACGAGCAAGGTGAGGATGGGGATGTCGCCGGCCATCAGAGGCTCCGGCCCGGATGAGCGTGCAGAAGACCCTCTATTTGGAGGTTTCTTGCACAGTCACCGCGACGGACCGCCTTTGCGCCGGCCGCAAACTGAACGGCGGAGGGGCGGTCCGGCTCCGCCGGCCGCCCCGGAGCACGATCAACTCGACCGAACGGAGCGAGCGAAGCGAGCGAGTGAGGTCGAAAGGTCACAGGGACCTCGAGACGGCGAAGGCGAGCATGGCGACGGCGCCGATGGCGACGGCCAGGGCGTAGTTGCGGACGAAGCCGGACTGGACGGTGCGCAGCCGGCTGCCGCTCGAGCGGACGAGGGTGGCCACGCCATTGACGACGCCGTCGATGATCTTGGTGTCGAAGAAGTACGAGAGCCAGTTCGACAGCGCCGCGCCCGGGGCGACGATGACCTTCTGGTACAGCTCGTCGACGTACCAGCCCCGCCTGAGGACGGTCGGCTCGACCGAGGACTCCCGCACCCGGCCCTTGATCACCACGTAGTAGGCGACGGCGATGCCGATGACGACGGCCGGCGCGGTGACGGCGATCAGGCCCAGCTTGGTGGCGGTGCCGGAGGAGACGTGGTGGATGTGCTCGTGGAACACCGGTTCCAGCCAGTGCTCGAGGAACATCCAGCCCTTGAACGGCAGGTTGAGCAGTCCCCCGAAGGCGGCGCCGACGGCCAGCACGACGAGCGGGATGAGCATGACCCGGGGCGACTCGTGGGGCTTGAAGTCCCCGTGGGCGCCGTGGGCCGCCTCGGCCGGCTCCGATTTGGCAGCGGCCGCGGCTCGGCTCGGGCTCGGAGCTCGGTACATGCGCAGCCTCGCCGGGGGTCTCGGGGTCGGCGGCGTGCTTCCAGCGCTCCTTGCCGTAGAAGACGAGGAAGACCTGGCGGCTCATGTAATAGGCCGTCAGCAGGGCGGTGACCAGGCCGACGGCCCACAGGACCGGGCTCTTCTCGAAGGCGTTGAGGAGGATGTCGTCCTTCGACCAGAAGCCGGAGAACGGCGGGACGCCGGCGATGGCCAGCCAGCCGATGATGAAGGTGAAGCTGGTGACGGGCAGAAGCTTTCGGAGCGCGCCCATCTTCTTCATGTCCTGCTCGTCGTGCATGCCGTGGATGACCGAGCCGGCACCGAGGAAGAGCAGGGCCTTGAAGAAGGCGTGGGTGACCATGTGGAAGATGGCGGCCACGTAGGCGCCGCAGCCCACGGCCAGGAACATGTAGCCGAGCTGGGAGATCGTCGAATAGGCCAGCACCTTCTTGATGTCGTTCTGGGCGCAGGCGATGGTGGCGGCGAAGAGGGCGGTGGCCACGCCCACGATGGCGATCACCCAGGTCACGTCGGGGGCGGCGGTGAGGAAGGGGCTGGTGCGCACCATCAGGTAGACGCCTGCCGTGACCATGGTGGCGGCGTGGATCAGGGCGGAGACCGGCGTGGGGCCCTCCATGGCGTCGGGGAGCCACACGTAGAGCGGCAGCTGGGCCGACTTTCCGCACGCCCCGAGGAAGAGCAGCAGGGCGATGGCGGTGGCGGTGCCGGCGGCAAGCTCGGGGGCGAGGTGGAGCGTGTCGAGGTAGTCGAGGCTGCCGAAGGCGCTGAAGATCAGGAACATGGCGATCATGAAGCCGAAGTCGCCGATCCGGTTGGTGACGAACGCCTTCTTGCCCGCCACCGCAGCCGTCGACCGCTCGAACCAGAACGACACGAGGAAGTAGGAGCAGACGCCGACCCCCTCCCAGCCCAGGAAGGTGAGGAGGAAGTTGTCGGCCAGGACGAGCATCAGCATCGAGAAGCCGAACAGGTTCAGGTAGACGAAGAACTGGTGGTAGCGCTCGTCGCCGTGCATGTAGCCGACGGCGTACAGGTGGATCAGGGCGCCGATGCCGGTGACGAACAGGGCCATGGTGACCGACAGGGGGTCGACGAGGAATCCGACCTTCACGTCGAGGGAACCGGCCTGGATCCACGTGAAGAGCGTCTGCGTGAAGACCCGCTCCTCGCCCTCTCGGCCCAGCAGTCCGGCGAACACCACGAGGGTCACCAGGAAGGAGCCCGGCCATCATCGCCGTCGCCAGCCAGCCCGCCCGCGGGTCTCCCACGCGCCGACCGGTGGCGAGCAGGATCAGGAAACCGGCCAGCGGCAGGGCGGGGATCAGCCAGACGGCTTCCAGCATCGGCTGTCGCCTATCCCTTCAGGACGGAAAGGTCGTCGGCGGTGGCGTCTGTTCGGCGACGGAAGATCGAGACGATGATGCCCAGGCCGACAACGACCTCGGCGGCGGCCACGACGAGCACGAAGAACACCGCGGACTGGCCGCCGATGTCGTCGAGCATGCGGGCGAAGGTGACGAACGTGAGGTTCACGGCGTTGAGCATGAGCTCGACGCACATGAACATCACGAGCACGTTGCGCCGGATGAGCAGGCCGACGGCGCCGATGCAGAACAGGGCGGCGGCGAGGGCCAGGTACCAGGCGCCGGGGACCCTCACGCGCTCGTCCTGTCCTTGGCGGGAAGCCGACGGACCAGGACGACGGCGCCGACGACGGCGATGACGAGCAGGACCGAGGTGACCTCGAAGGCCAGCAGGTAGCGGGTGAAGAGCGATCGGGCCAGGGTGGCGACGTTGTCGGCGGGGTCCCCCGCCGAGCCGGCCACCGACTTGGCGCCCGAGACCCACTCGGTGCGGGCCAGCATGAGCACCGCGCCCAGCACGGCCAGTCCGGCCACGGCGGCAAGGGGTCGTTGGCCCTTCAGCTTCTCCTTGCGGATGTCCTCGAACCGGTCGACGCCCAGCAGCATGATCACGAACAGGAAGAGCACGACGATGGCGCCGGCGTAGACGATCACCTGGACGGCGGCGAGGAAGTGGGCCTCCTGGGCCACGAACAGCACGGCCACGCTGAAGAGCGTGAGGATCAGCATGAGGGCGGAGTGCACCGGGTTCGACGACAGGACCACGCCGAGGCCCCCCGCCAGGCAGGCCGCGCCCGCCACCGAGAACACTATCCAATCGATCATTTCGGCCAGTCGATCATCTCGGCCAATCGATCACTGTCGCGCCGCCCGCCCGGGCCTGATCATCCGGGGATGCCTGATCGTCCGGAAAAGATCGTCACTTGGCCGGCTTCTTGGTTCGCCGGCCGGACTTCTTGGCCGGCTTCTCCTGCTCCGCCTGCTGGCCGGGCTCGGGGGCACGCACGCCGAAGCCGAGCTCGCCCGACCATGCCACCTTGCCCTCGAAGTCGGCGTCGCCGGAGGGGGCGGTGGCCCGCACCCAGGCCGACGTGTGGACCTCGTCGCCTTCCCGCCAGTCCTCCCACGGCAGCTTCTGGGGCAGGCCCTCGTCGTCGACAAGCAGCTCGTCACGGGTGTAGATGGCGTCCTGGCGGTTGGTGAAGGAGAACTCGAACAGCTTCGACTCGGTGATGGCCTCGGTGGGGCACGCCTCCACGCAGAGGTCGCAGTGGATGCACCGGAGGTAGTTGATCTCGTAGACGAACCCGTACCGCTCCCCGGGGGAGACCGGGTCGTCGGGCGGGTTGTCGGCGCCCCGGACGTAGATGCACCGGGCCGGGCACACGCCGGCGCACAGCTCGCAGCCGATGCACTTCTCCATGCCGTCCTCGTAGCGGTTGAGGACGTGGCGACCGTGGAGGCGTTCCGGCTTCGGCCTCTTCTCGTCGGGGTACTTGTTGGTGACCCGGGGCTCGGTGATCTGGCGGAACGTGACTCGGAAGCCGTCGAGGTAGCCCATCAGTGCGACCTCATCTCCCTGTCTTGTCGAGTTGGGCGGTGTCTTCGAGTTTCGCGGTCTCTTCGAGCTCGGCGGCGGACTCGTTGCCACGGGAGAAGGGCGCGTTCTCGGAGGAGCCCAGCCTGAGGGCGGCGCCGAGCGACCACCAGCCGAGGGCGCCGACGAGCACGCCGCCGACCAGGACCACCATCACGTTCCAGCCCTCGTCCCGGCCGACCCTGAGGGCGGCGACCAGGAGGAGCCAGAACAGGGCGGTGGGGATCAGCTTCTTCCAGCCGAGGTCCATGAGCTGGTCGTAGCGGAGGCGGGGAAGGGTGGCCCGCAGCCACACGTAGACGAACAGGAAGACGAGCAGCTTGGCGAAGAACCACACCACCGGCCACAGGTCGGACAGGAAGCCGATCTCGGGGCCGTTGGGACCGCCCAGGAAGAGGGTGACGACGATCGCCGAGACGGTGATGGTGTTCATGAACTCGGCCAGGAAGAAGAGGGCGAACCGGATCGACGAGTACTCGGTGTGGAACCCGCCGACCAGCTCCTGCTCGGCCTCGACCAGGTCGAACGGCGGGCGGTTGGCCTCGGCGGTGGCGGCGATGAGGAAGATGACGAAGGGGACGACGCCCAGCGACCAGATGTTCCAGCGGAAGAAGCTGTCCTGGGCGGCGACGATGGCGTGGGTGGAGAGCGAGCCGGAGGCCAGCACCGCGGCGGCCACCGAGAGGCTCAGGGCGGCCTCGTAGGACACCATCTGGGCCGAGGCCCGCACCGAGCCGAGCAGTGGGTACTTCGAGCCCGACGACCAGCCGGCCAGCATCACGCCGTAGACGGCGATCGACGACATGGCCAGCAGGAACAGGACCCCGATCGGGGGGTCGGCCAGCTGGAGGTAGGTCTCGTGGCCGGCGATCGAGATGGTGCCGCCGATGGGCACGATGGCGAAGGCGGCGAAGGCGGGGACGATCGAGAGGTACGGGGCCAGCAGGAACACCCGCCTGTCGGCGCCGGCCGGCAGCAGGTCCTCCTTGAAGAAGAGCTTGGTGCCGTCGGCGAGGGTCTGGAGGATGCCCCACGGCCCGGCCCGGTCGGGGCCGATCCGGTTCTGCATGTCGGAGATGACCTTGCGCTCGAACCACACCATGAACATGACCGCCACCAGCAGGAACACGAAGACGACGATCACCTTCAGGAGCACGATCAGCACGACCGCCAGGTCGACGCCGTTGGCGAAGAGGGGGTCGCCGACCGTCGTCAGCTCCGTCATTGCGGGCTCGGCCCCGCTCCCACCGTCTCCACCCTGACGTCGGTGATCGGGAGGGATGCGTCGATCAGGTCGGCCGCGCCCGGCCCCGGCTGGTTGAAGGCCAGCACGGCGGAGCCCCGCAGCACGGAGCGGTCGGCGACGGCGGTGAGGGTGAGCGAGCCGCGGGACGAGCTGACCCGCACGCTGTCGCCGGTGCTGACCCCGAGCCGGCCCAGGTCGGACGGGTGGGCGCGCAGGCGGGCGCCGGGGACGAGCTGGGCCAGGGCCGGTGACTGCTGCACCAGGACGCCGGCGTCGTAGAGGGAGCGGCTCGACACCAGGCGCAGAGAGTAGGCGTCCACCGGCGGCGACGCCGTGGTGGCCGCGACGGGGGAGAAGGACAGCAGCGGGACTCCCCCGCCGCCTGGCTCTCGCGAGGGGGACAGCTCCTGCGGGGGGGGGGCTGCGGTGGCGGCCGTCGAGCCCGGCTGGAGCGGCGCGTCGGCGGGCGGCTCCGGCTCGGCCTGGACCGTCTCGCCCTGGGTCTGGGTGGCCGCCACCTCGACCTGCTCCATGGGTGGTTGCTCGACCGGCTCTCGGTGGGCTCCGGGCCGTGGCCGTTGGACGCCGCCAGGGGGACGACGATGCCGTCGCGCGAGGCCCGACCGGCCAGCATCTGGGAGGACAGGCCGGCGTGCGAGGGGGCCAGGGCGGCGATCTCGGCGGCGATGGCGTCGACGGACTCGAGGCCCATGTCGGCGCCCAGCCGGCGGGCCAGCTCGACGGCGACCATCCAGTCGGGGCGGGCGGTGCCTGGCGGCGTGACCTTCTGGCCCAGGCGGGTGACTCGGCCCTCGATGTTGGTGGTGGTGCCGGCCCGCTCCGCCCAGGCCGCGGCGGGGAAGACGACGTCGGCGCCGCGGCTCGACTCGGTGAGGAACGAGTCGATGGCGACGGTGAAGGGGACCTTGGCCAGCGCCCGCCGGGCCAGGTCGCGGTCGGGGAAGTCCGCCGCAGGGTCGGCGCCGAGCAGGACCAGAGCCTCGATCCTGCCGTCGGCAGCGGCCCGCAGGATGCCGTCGGCGTCGAGGCCGCGCCGGTCGGGGACCAGGCCCCACTGCGAGGCGAAGCGGCCCCGACCCTCGTCCAGCGATACCCGTCCCGGGAGGACCCCGGGCGCCAGGCCCATGTCGAGGGCGCCGTGGACGTTGCCCCGGCGCAGGGCGGAGAGGAACCGGGCGCCGGGCAGGGCCCGGGCCAGCACGCCGGCGGCGTCGACGGTGGCGTTGGCCGGCTCGGCGAGCGAGGGTCGGCCCAGGACGATCACCACGCCGTCCTGGCCGAGCAGCTCGGCGGCGCGGCCCAGGTCGGCGGCGGCGACGCCGCCCGCGCCGTCGGCCGGGATCTGCTCGCGAGCGAGGGCGCGGGCCACGGCCGCGGCCTCGCCGGGGCGGTGCACGAGCGTGACGGAGGCGTGCTCGGTGAGCCCGGTGGCCGACGGGACGATCTCGACAAGGTTGACGCCCTTGTCCACCACGGCCTCGCGCAGCCGCAGGTAGAGGATCGGCAGCTCCTCCTTGAGGTCGGGGGCGAGGAGCAGGACGGTGCGCGCCGCGCAGGCCTCGTCGATGGTGGCGCGGGGCAGGCCGAGGACCACCTCGGCGGGCAGGCCGTCGCCCATCTGGCAGTCGACGTTGTCGGTGCTGAGCACGCCCTTGGCCAGGCGGGCCCAGGCGTAGGCGTCCTCGTTGGCCAGCCTGGAACCGCCCAGGACCGCCACCGACTGAGGACCGGTGGACTCGACCACCCGCCGCAGGCCGTCGGCCGCCGCCTCCAGCGCCGCCGGCCACGTGGTGGCGGCGAGGGCCTCGCCCGAGCGGGCCAGCGGCTCGAGCAGCCGGGACTCGGAGTTGTTGGCCTCGTAGCCGAACCGGCCCTTGTCGCACAGCCAGCCGTGGTTGACGGGGTCGCTGTCGATGCCGAGGTTGCGGATGAGCCGGTCGGCCGACGACTGCACCGCCATCCGGCACCCCACCGCGCAGGCGGTGCACGTCGACTCGACGACATCGAGGTCCCACGGGCGGGCCCGGAACCGGTAGGGCTCGGCCAGCAGGGCGCCGACCGGGCAGATCTGCACGATGTTGCCGCTGAAGTTCGACGTGAACGGCTCGCCGGGGAAGATGTTGACCTCGGTGAGGTCGGAGCGTCCGACGAAGTCGATCATGGCGTCGCCGGCCACCTCGTCGGCGAACCGGGTGCAGCGGGAGCACTGGATGCACCGCTCGCGGTCGAGGAGCACCAGGGGGCTGATCGGGATCGGCTTCTCCCAGTGGCGCTTCTCCTCGATGAAGCGGCTCTCGCCGGGCCCGAAGGCGAAGGTCTGGTCCTGCAGGGGGCACTCGCCGCCCCTGTCGCAGACCGGGCAGTCGAGGGGGTGGTTGATCAGGAGGAACTCGAGCACGCCGTCCTGGGCCTTCTTGACCTTCGGCGAGGTGGTGACCACCTCCTGGCCGTCGGCGACGGGGACGTAGCAGGCGGGCGACAGGGCGAAGCCGCGCGGGCCCTTGACCTCGACCAGGCACATCCGGCACATGCCGACCGCCCGCATCCGGGGGTGCCAGCAGAACCGGGGGATGTAGACACCGCCCCGCTCGGCGGCGGCGATGACCATCTCGCCCTTGCGGGCCTCCATCTCCTTGCCGTCGACGGTGATGGTGACGGTCTCGGGGGGTGCTTTGGTCCCGTCAGGCAAAGGGACAGCCCCCCTCTTTGATGTGGACGAGGTACTCGTCGCGGAACATCTTGATCGACGACGTGATCGACGACGGGATCGACGGGCCCAGCACGCAGATCGTCGTCTTCTGCGGCGGCCAGGAGAGCCCCGGCGCGATGTTGTCGCAGACGTCGAGCAGCAGGTCGAGGTCGGCCTCGCGGCCCGCGCCCTGCTCGATGCGGTGCAGGATCTTGTCGAGCCAGCCGCCGCCCTCCCGGCACGGCGTGCACTGGCCGCACGACTCCCGGTGGAAGAAGCGGGTGATCCGCCAGGCGGCCCGCACCATGCAGGTGGTGTGGTCCATCACGATCACCGAGCCCGACCCGAGCATGGAGCCGGCCTTACCGACGGCGTCCTGGTCGAGGGCCATGTCGACCTGCTCGGGGCTGAACCACGGCGCCGACGCCCCGCCCGGGATGAAGGCCTTCAGCTCGTTGTCGTTGCGGATGCCGCCGCCGAGCTTGGGGTCGTAGATGAGGTCGCGGAACGTGGTCTTGGCCATCTCGATCTCGAAGTTGGCCGGGTTCTGCACGTGGCCCGAGAGGGAGAAGATCCGGGTTCCGGTGGACCGGCCCTCGCCCAGCGACTTGAAGGCGTCGCCGCCGTTGAGGACGATCCACGGCAGGTTGGAGACGCTCTCCACGTTGTTGACGATCGTCGGCTGCATGTACAGGCCGATGGCGGCCGGGAAGTAGGGCGGCTTGTCGCGCGGGTAGCCCCGCTTGCCCTCCAGGCTCTCCAGCAGCGCCGTCTCCTCGCCGCAGATGTAGGCGCCGGCGCCGGGGTGGATGACGACGTCGACGGACCAGCCGGAGCCGAAGATGTCCCGGCCGACGGCGCCGTGGGCGTAGGCCTCGTTGAGGGCGGCGGTGATCCGCTCCAGGCCGAGGGCGAACTCGCCCCGCACGAAGATGAAGGCCTGGGCCGCCCCGGTGGCGTAGGCGCAGATCAGCGTGCCCTCGATGATCTGGTGGGGGTCGGCCTCGAGGAGCATGTGGTCCTTGTAGGTGCACGGCTCGCTCTCGTCGCCGTTGATCACCACGTAGGACGGCGGGGCCTGCTTCAGCATCGACCACTTCCGGCCGACCTCGAAGCCGGCGCCGCCCCGGCCGAGGAGGTTGGCGGTCATGACCTGCTCGGACACCGCCTCCCGGGTCATGGAGAGGGCCTTGCGCAGGCCCTGGTAGCCGCCGGTGTCGAGGTAGGTCTTCAGCGTCCAGGAGTTCGGGCACGCCCACCCGGGCGGTGACGATGGCGTCGACGTCGGTGACGGTCACGCCGTGTCTCCCGCCTGGGGGCCGGAGGCGCCGGCGGCGCCGGCGGTGAGGCCGACGTCGCGGCGGACCCGGCACAGGGTGCCGTGGGGCGGGACCTCGTCGGCCAGCCGTCCGGCCCGCAGGTCGTCGACGAGCTGGTCGAAGGCGCCGGTGCTGACCTCGCCGAAGAAGCGCCAGTTCACCGCCAGGCAGGGGGCACCGCCGCAGAAGGCGATGCACTCGACCTCCTCGAGGGTGAACTCGCCATCGTCGGTGGTGCCTCCGGCGGCCACGCCCAGGGACGACTCGGCGTGCTCCAGCAGCTCCATCCCGCCGTTGAGCAGACAGGCCAGGTTGGTGCACACCGACACCAGGTGGCGGCCCACCGGCTCGGTGAAGAGCATGTCGTAGAAGCTGGCGGTGCCGTAGACCTCGGCCCCGGTGAGCCCGAGGAGCTCGCCGATGTGCTCCATGGCCGTCGGGGGTGAGCCACCCGTCCTGCTCCTGGGCCACGTGGAGCATCGGGATCAGCGCCGACCTCGGGCCGGGGTACAGGGCGATCAGGTCCTTGGCCCGCTTGACGTTCTCGGGGGTGAGCCTGGCCATCAGCAGCCCCGGAGCCCTCGAACTGGTGACGGAGAACGGCGCCTGGGACCGCTGTGTGTCACCAGTTCGGAAAGGGGTCAACGGTCGACCTCGCCCATGACCGGGTCGACGGTGCTGATGATGGCCACGGCGTCGGCGATGAGGCCGCCTCGGATCATGTGGGGGAGCGCCTGGAGGTTCACGAAGGAGGGTCCTCGGATGTGGAGCCGGTAGGGCTTGGACGAGCCGTCGGACACGAGATAGCACCCCAGCTCGCCCCGTGGCGACTCGACGGCCACGTAGACCTCCCCGGCCGGGACCTTGAAGCCCTCGGTGAAGATCTTGAAGTGGTGGATCAGCGCCTCCATCGACTCGTCGATGCGGCCGCGGGGCGGGGGCGTGACCTTCTTGTCCTGGGCCCGGTAGTCGCCCATGGGCATGTGCTCGAGGATCTGGCGGACGATGCCGATCGACTCGCGGATCTCGTTGAGGCGGATGGCGTAGCGGTCGAAGGTGTCGCCGTAGCTGCCGACGACCACGTTGAAGTCGACCTGGTCGTAGAACAGGTACGGGTCGTCGCGGCGCAGGTCCCAGTCGACGCCGGTGGAGCGCAGGATCGGCCCGGTGATCCCGAGGGCGACGCACTCGTCGGCGGTGATGACGCCCACGCCCTGGGTGCGCTCCTGCCAGATGGGCTGGCCGGTGAGCAGGACCTCGTACTCGTCGAGGCGCTCGGGGAAGACGTCGAGGATGCTGGTGACGTCGTCGCGCCAGCCGGCGGGGAGGTCGACGGCCACGCCGCCGGGGCGGATGTAGTTGTGGTTCATCCGCAGCCCGGTGACCTTCTCGAAGAAGGCGAGGATCGACTCCCGCTCCCGGAAGCCGTAGATCATCATCGAGACGGCGCCGAGGTCCATCCCGTTGGTGGCCAGCCACAGCACCTGGGACGCCATGCGGTTCAGCTCGCACATGAGCATGCGGATCCACGTGGCCCGGGGCGGGACGTCGATCTCCAGCAGCTTCTCGGTGGCCAGCGAGAACACCAGCTCGTTGAAGAGCGGCGACACGTAGTCCATGCGGGTGACGTTGGTGGGGCCCTGGAGGTACGTGAGGTCCTCGCCCGTCTTCTCCATGCCGGTGTGCAGGTAGCCGATGACCGGCTTGGACCGCAGCACCGTCTCGCCGCGCAGCTCCATCATCACCCTGAGCACGCCGTGGGTGCTGGGGTGCTGGGGCCCCATGTTGATGATCATGGTCTCGTCGTCGGTGACGACCTCGTCGACGTCCTCGGGCAGGTGGGGGATGCGCAGGACGGCCGACGGGTCGCGCAGGGCCTCGACGCCGCCGGTGAGCTGGTGCGCCTCGGCGGAGGCGGTGGCCGGTGCCGCTTCGGACGAATCGATCACGTCTGTCATGGGTGAGTGCTCATCGCGGGCTCGGTGCCCCCTTGAACTGGACCGGGATCTTGCCGATCCCGTAGTCCTTGCGGAGCGGGTGCCCCTCCCAGTCGTCGGGCATGAGGATGCGGGACAGGTCGGGGTGGCCGTCGAAGAGGATGCCGAACATGTCGTACGCCTCCCGCTCCATGGCCTCGGTGCCGGGATGGAGGCGGAACAGCGACGGTACCCGCGGGTCGTCGGCCGGCACCTGGACGCGCACCCGGATGCGCTTGCGGTCGCGCAGGCTGGCCAGGTTGGCCACCACCTCGAAGCGCTCGGGCCTGACGCCGTCGGGCAGGGGCCGTTCGGGTTCGAGCAGGTAGTCGACCGCGCAGAGGTCGACGCACATCACGCAACCCTCGTGGCGCAGGACCTCGACCAGCTCGACGTAGGCCGACCGATCGGGGTGGACGACGAGCTGGCCCCGCGACTCCGACGTGGGGGCGCCGTGGACGGTGACGACCGGCGGCGGGCCTTCCTCGGGTTCCGCGGCGTCAGGCTCGGCCTGCGGGTTGTCCGGGGCCATCTAGTGGGGCGTGCCGACTGCGACGGGACGGTCGACGGTGAGGCCGGCGCCGGCGCCGGTCTGCGTGCGCCGGTGGGTGATCTCCCCGGTGCGGATCAGCTCGTGAAGGGTGAGGATGGCGTGCATGAGGGTCTCCGGGCCGGGCGGGCAGCCGGGAGCGTAGACGTCGACGGGGACGACCTGGTCGACCCCCTGGACGATGGCGTAGTTGTTGAACATGCCGCCGCTGGAGGCGCAGACGCCCATGGAGATGACCCACTTGGGCTCGGCCATCTGGTCGTAGACCTGGCGCAGAACCGGTGCCATCTTCTGGGACACCCGGCCGGCCACGATCATCAGGTCGGCCTGGCGGGGCGACGCCCGGAAGACCTCCATGCCGAAGCGGGCCAGGTCGAAGTGGGCGGCGCCGGTGGCCATCATCTCGATGGCGCAGCAGGCCAGGCCGAAGGTGGCCGGCCACACGCTGTTGTAGCGAGCCCACTTGACGACGTCCTCCAGCTTGCCGGTGAGGAAGTTGTGGTTCAGCTGCTCGAGACCCATGTCAGGCGGCCTCCTCCGGGCGTCGACGGCCGGCCACGCCGACCCGGCGCACGGTCGACTCGACGGTGCGTCCCTCCTGGCTGCTGCGGGCCTGGGTGGGCAGCGGGCGGGACTTGGCCGACGGCCCCCAGTTGAGGGCGCCGTGGCCGATCAGGAAGATGAACGAGACGAACACCGCCACCGCGAAGAGCAGCATCTCCCAGAGCCCGAAGGCGCCCAGCTCGCGGTAGATCACCGCCCACGGGAACAGGAAGATGATCTCGATGTCGAAGATGATGAAGATCATCGCCACCAGGTAGAAGCGCACCGGGAACCGCTCGGCGGCCTGGTACTCGGGGACGATGCCGCACTCGTAGGCCTCCGCCTTGGCGGTGGTGGGCCGCTGCGGGGCCAGCAGCTTCGAGGCGACGAACGATCCGGCGGCGAACAGCGACGCCAGGATCAGCATGACCAGGAGCGGAAGGTA
>CAWHAN010000012.1:0-37204 GCA_963827345.1 uncultured Acidimicrobiia bacterium
GACGCCGATCTCGTAGTAGACGTTGGCGTTGGGCAGCGTCACGTCGGCGACGATCAGGTCGGCCATCGTGAGGCGCTGCAGCATCTGGGAGATGATCAGGGCACCGACGTCCTGGTCGGCCCGGACCGGCTTGTAGCCGAGGGCCTCCAGCACCGGCCGGTAGACCTTGTCGAAGAGGGCGTCGAAGTCGACCTCGGACGGCGTGTCCTCACCGGAGGCGCCGGTGGGCTTCGTGCGGAACGGCATCACCACGAAGGCGACCGGGAGGGGCATCGGCTACAGGAACCCCTCGAAATGGGCCTCGACGTCGACATGGGTCCCGACGTCGCGTCCGATGCACCGCAGCTCGGTGATCGCCTTCACGCCATCGAGCTTACGAATCCGCTTGCGCTGTCGCTCGTCGTCGAACCCGAGCCGTCCGAGGTACTCATCGGTGAGCGCGACGTTGTAGCGGACGTAGCTGAAGAGGTTGGACCCGGCGATGCCGGTGACGTTGAGCCGGTCGCCGATCTCCCTGTCGAGCGGCTCGCCGAAGCGGCAACGGCCCAGCGTGCGGCACAGAAGGTCCTGGCCGACCGAGGCTCCGTTCATGAACACCGACGTGAGGTTCTTGGCGTTGAACACCAGGCCGACCTGGCGGGCCACCAGGTTCTCGTGGACCGCCGGCGTGGTCCCCGTCCCCACCGACACGACGAGGAGCTTGTCCTCCCCCACCGGCCACTCCAGCCCGTACTCGGGGAGCGTCGCCATCAAGAAGAGCAGGAGGGCGGGGTTGTTGAACGGCGTGATCCCGCCGTCCTGGAACAGGAACTCGTCCTTGCCGACGACGATCCTCTGGGGTGGGAAGAAGACGGGCGCGGCGGTGCTGCCCCGGAGAAGATCGATCAGGGAGAGGTCGAGGTTCCTGTCGGGCTTCGGGAGCAGGTACCGATCGGCCCGGTTGTACTTGGCCTGGGTGCAGTTGCTGAGCGGCCAGGCGGAGTCGGTCTTGGTGTTGTGGAGGACGACGAGCAGGAGAGTCTGCAGGTCGGGATGGCCGAGCTTGCCCACCTTGCCGAAGACCTCGTCGAGCTTCTCGGTGAGGGGTTCCGCCAGGTACAGGGCGCGCGTCGGCACGAAGCTCCGGGAAAAGCTCTTCTCGCCCAGCGTCTGGTACTTCTCCAACAGCTGCTCGACGCTCAGGCCGCTGGCCAGGCCGGCGGCGATGATGGCGCCGGTGCTGGTGCCCCCGATGTAGTCGAACCACTCGCTCAGCACGAGGCGGTCGTTGCCCTGCTGGTCACGGAGGCCCTTCTCGATCCGGGCGAGGATCTCGAGGCTGAGCACACCGCGGATACCCCCGCCGTCGAGAGCGAGGAGCCGCTTGGGCCGGTCGTCGTCTCCGTGCGCCTGACGGGACTCATAGCGGCGGTACGTCGGGTCGATGACGACGATCGACGCGTCGGGCCTCTCGAAACCGAGGCGGCGGACGAGGTCGGCGGTCCCCCCGGGGCCGTCGCCGCCGCCGCCGTTCCACACGATCAGGGCGTGGGGGCGGTCGCCGGCCAGCGCGGTCGCCTCCTCGACCATCCACTCGTTGGTGCGGGCGAACACGGCGTCGCCCTCGGGCACGGGGTCGACACGGTCGGCGAGCGTGCTCACGTCGGCCTTGGCGAGGAGGGCGCGGAACCTGTCACTCCAGTCGGTGCCGGGGATGTCCACCGATCGGGCCTCGAACTCGTCGGGCGGGAGAGCGAGGCAGAGCCTGACGTGGGCGCCATGGGTCAAGCCCTGTTCGGCGGCGATGATGTCCGCGCCCCGGGCGCCGCCGCACACGACGGTGGTGCCCGACCCCACGCCCCACTTCTCGAACGCCCGCCGAACCTCGTCGGTGACGCGGCCGACCTGGTCGGCCCGAAAACGAGGTTCCTTGCGCCCAGGGGCGTCGACCATGTGGCCACTCACCACCACCGCTCGGGGCGACGGCGCGACGGTCATTCCTTCGCGTCTTCGCCGGGCTCGAACATGAGCAGCCAGGCCAGGCAGACGCCTAAGAAGACGAGGAGTGACAGTAGGACCGCTTCCACCCGCAGGGGCGCTCGGAACGACTCCGCCAACAGGGCCACGCCGGCGATGGAGAGGTACAGGCCTATCGAGACCCAGTGGATCAGTCGCACGACGGGCCCGCTCCGGTGCAGCGAGGGCCCCCAGTTCACCACCGCCAGCCCGACGGCCCCCAGAGTGCCGGCCGCCGCGAACGTCACCCGCCAGAGTGCCTGGTTGTCGGGATCGGAGAGCGACAGGAGGCTCATGAGCCCGGGCAGGGCGAAGTGGAGCGACACCGCCGACGCCCGCCGGCGGTGCTCGGCGCTGGCCATCCAGCCGCATAGCGGGTCTGGGCCACGACGAACCACAGGCCGAGGATGGTGAAGCTGATCGAGGAGAACGGGCCGTAGAAGTCGGTCAGCACCGGCCAAGCCTCCCACGGGACCGCCGCAGGATCACGATGAGTTCGAGCCCGGCCAATCCTCGGCCGATCCCAGTATGACTCCCGAAACGGTATGCTGTTCGTCATGGCGTCCGACCAGATCGCTGTTCGGCTTCCCGGGCAGCTTCTCGCCGACCTCGACGATCTTGTGAGCCGCGGTGTGTACGACAGTCGAGCGGCCGCTGTCCGCGCCGGGGTCGAGGCGATCATGGAATTGGACCGGCGTCGGCAGACCGACGAGGCGGTCGTCGATGGCTACCGCCGGATACCGCCGACCAAGCTCGAGGACCGGGCGGCGATTGCCTCCATGAGAGACGCCATCGCCGAGGAAACCTGGTGAAGGAGCCGCAGCGAGGCGAGGTGTGGTGGGGCGAGATCGAGGACATCGGTCGCCGACCCTTCCTCGTCATGACCCGCTCGGCCACGATTCCCGTGCTGCACAACGTGCTCGCGGCACCCATCACCCGAACGGTCAGGAACCTTCCTACCGAGGTGCGGCTGGGCCCCGATGACGGCCTACCGAAAAAGTGCGCGGCCAGCTTCGACAACCTGCGGGTCGTTCCCAAGGCCTACCTCGTGGAACGGCTGTGCTCCCTGGACGCCACCCGGCTCATCGAGGCGTGCGCCGCACTCCGCGCCGCGGTCGACTGCTGACTCACTCACCCGAGCAGGGCGGCGTCGACCGCGCTCCGGACGTGCAGGGCAGTCGACGGCAAGACGGGGACCCGGGTATCACTGGGACGGACGAGCAGCTCGATCTCCGTGCAGCCGAGGACGACCCCGTCGGCGCCCTGAGCGGCCAGCTTCTCGATGATCTCGACGTAGGTGGCGCGGGAGGCGTCGCTGAAGACGCCGAGGCAGAGCTCCTCGTAGATGATCCGGTGGACGGTCTGGCGGTCCTCTTGCCCCGGGACGAGGACCTCGACGCCGTGCCGGCCCATCCGTTCCGCCCAGAACGGCTCCTCCATGGAGAATCGGGTGCCGAGCAGCCCGACCCGTCGCATCCCGGCGGCCGAGACGGCCACCGCCACGCTGTCGACGATGTGCACGAGGGGGATGCCGACGGCAGCTTCGATCGTCTCCGGCCACCTTGTGCATGGTGTTGGTGCAGAGCACGAGGATCTCGGCGCCCGCCCGCTCCAGCGTCCGGGCCGCGGTCGCCAGCCGGGCGCCGGCTTCGTCCCACGATCCCGCCGCCTGCAGCTCCTCGATCTCGGCGAAGTCGACCGACCACAACAGCAGCGGGGCGGAGTGAAGGCCCCCCAACCGGGCGCGGGTCTCCTCGTTGGCCAGCCGGTAGTACTCAACCGTCGACTCCCAGCTCATCCCGCCCAGCAGGCCGAGGACCTTCACCGGCCCATCATGGCGTGCGCCAGGCTCTATTCCGGCCGGGACAGGTGGGCCTTGGCCTCCTCGTAGCCGCCCTCGGGGGTCGACTCGGCGGGCCCGTAGACCAGGTTCAGCACGCCGGTCGAGAACGCCTGGGACGAGATCAGCGCCAGGGGCACCGGGGCCTCGCCCTCGTCGAACAGCCTCATGCCCTTGCGGACGGCGATCGGGTGGACCAGCAGGTTCAGCTCGTCGATGAGGCCCGCGGCCAGCAGCTGGCGGACGACGGAGATCGAGCCGCTCATGGCGATGTCGGTGTCGCCCGGCTCGTTCTTCAGGGCGGTGACGGCCTCCACCAGGTCGCCCTTCAGCTGCTCGGAGTTCCTCCAGGTGAACTGCAGGTCCTGGTCCGACACGACGATCTTGCGGGCGTCGCCGAGCGCCTTGGCCATGCCGGCGTCCTCCCCGCCAGCCTCCTCCCGCTCCGGCCACGCGCCGGCGAAGCTGTCGTAGGTCTTGCGGCCGAGGAGCACGGTGTCGGACTTGGCGAGGGTCTCCGAGACGGCGGCACCCATCTCGTCGTTGAAGTACGGGAAGTGCCAGAGATGCGGGTCCTCGACGACGCCGTCGACGGAGATGAACAGGCCTGCGGCGATCTTCCGCATGATGCTCCTTTCAGCTATGAGGAGAATCAGCCGTGTAAGCGCCGCAGGGACCTCATGCCGCGAGCTTCTGGAGGGAGACGCCGTAGCCGAGTTCCTGGAGTGGCGGATCAGGTGGTCCCGGCGCTTGTCACTGTCGTTGCGACGTGTGAACCAGTCCCCGCCGAGGTCCTCGTAGTCGCAGTCCTCGCTCAGCAGGTGCCAGCAGATGACCAGGATGGAGTGGCCGACGGCGACCGCCGCCTTCTTCTTGCCGATGCGCCGGGCCAGGCGCCAGAACTGGGCCGACAAGTAGGTGTCCCGGGACCGGGCCGCCGACCAGGCGCACTCCACGAGGATGTCGGCCAGCCAGACGTCGCCCTTGGTTGTCCTGGCCGAACGGCGCTTGCCGCCGGTGACGTTGTTGCCCGGCGCCATACCCGCCCACGACGCCAGGTGCCCGGCGGTCGGGAAGCGGCCCATGTCGACGCCGATCTCGGCGATGACGACCTCGGCGGCCCGCTTGCCCACCCCGGTGATGGTGTCGAGGCGGTCACGGGCCCGCACGAAAGGGACGCCGGCCTCGCTCTCGTTGGCGGCGAAGACCTTGTCCACCTGGGCGTCGAGCTTGGCGATGGCCGCCTCCAGGTGGCCGCAGTGCTCCAAGCACATGCCGACGAGCAGGGCGTGGTGCTCCCTGAACCGTCCTCGCAGCGCCTTGCGCAGTCGGGGATCTTCTTCCGCAGCCGCCCCTTGGCCAGCTCGGCCAGCACCTCGGGCTCCCGCTCGCCGGCCACCAGGGCCGCCAGCATGGCCCGCCCCGACACTCCCAGGCTGTCGGAGGCCACCGAGTCGAGCTTGATGCCGGCGTCCTCCATCGTCTTGTGGATACGCTGGGCCTCGGCGGTGTGGGCCTGCACCAGGCGCTTGCGGTAACGGGTCAGGTCCCGCAGGCTCGCGGATGACCGGCGGGGGGACGAAGCTGCCCCGCAGCAGGCCGTGCTCCAACAGCTCGGCCAAC
The DNA here is from genome assembly GCA_963827345.1 of uncultured Acidimicrobiia bacterium. Lineage (GTDB taxonomy): Bacteria > Actinomycetota > Acidimicrobiia > Acidimicrobiales > AC-14 > CAWGUU01. The sequence continues at coordinate 5,459 of CAWHAN010000012.1, forward strand.
CACTCGGCGTCGGCGACGTCGGTCTTGCGTCCGGGCAGCATCTTGACGTGGCGGGCGTTGACCAGCTTCGGCTCGATGTCCCGATCCTCCAGCCCGTACCACACCGGCTTCCAGTAGGAGCCGGTGGCCTCCATCACCACCTCGGTGACCCCCTCGGCGGCGAACCAGTCGGCCATGGCCTCCAGGTCCTCGGTGAAGGTCCGGAACGTGCGGGTCTCCTTCCGGCGTCCGCCGTCCGGGTCGGGTGTGCGTACGCAGGCCACCACCTCGTCCTTGCCGATGTCTATCCCCGCGCACCGCTCCACCAACAGGTCCATCAAACACCTCCACGCACTCGACGGTTCGGGGTGGGACCGGCAGGGTCGACCGATCAACGACGCTATGAGACGTGCTCGAAGCAACAGTTCGTGGTGCCGGGAAGACCCCAGGCGTCAGTCTGTGACTCGGGTTCAACCGCACCAAGGATGAACGAGCTCAGCCGGGCCGACCGCGATTCTCATCGTTCGCTGGTCGCCCCGCCAGGGGCGGTGGGGGTCTGTGACGTCGGGTCGGACGATCCGGGCCCCATGAACTCATCGGCGACCGCCAGGAGGGCCGAGCCCGGTGACGATCTCGGCTCCCACGTCGATCACGACCGCCCGCCGGCCGCCGGCTGTGACCGCAACTTCGCCCGAGTCGTCGAGGGTGCCGACGACGACGGCCTCGATGCCGCGCTCGTGGAACGGCCGGGCGCAGTCGTCCTCCCGGCCCGGCGGCGCACACAGGAGGAAGGCGAAGCACGGGAAGGCGATCAGCCAGGTGTGCAGGTCGACGCCCTTCGGCACGGGGAGCGCGTCGAGGTCGACGGTGACGCCGAGGCCGTTGCACTCGACGAGCATCGCCAGCGACCCGAGGATGCCGGCCATGCTCACGTCCTTGGCGGCCACGCAGGACCCGTCCTCCGCGACCACGGCCAGGGTGCGCACGTCGCCGGCCAGGCGGGTGCCGCGCTCGTCGAACGACCGGAAGAACGGGAAGTCGTCGCGCATCGTGCCGTCGGTGACGCAGGCCAGCAGCAGGCTCTGGCCGGCCTCGGCGTTGCGCACCGACAGCACCCGCTCGGCCCGGCCGAGGCCGAAGGCCGAGATCGACGCCGAGCCGTCGTGGAGCGTGAGGTGGCCGCCCACCACCGGCACGTCGTACAGCCCGGCGGCGTCGCGCATGCCCTCCAGGGCGGCCCGGGCGGTGGCCTCCGGCCCCACCACCGTGTCGACGATGGCGAGTGGCCGCGCTCCCATGGCCGCCAGGTCGTTGACGTTGGCCAGCACCGCCGCCACCCCCGCTCCATAGGGGTCTCTCGCCACGAAGGCGGGGGCGATCGCCTCGCCGCCCACCACCAGCGTCTTGTCCACCACCGCCCCGTCGTCGCCCGGGCCGGTCAGCCAGTCCGAGGCCCCGAACACCTCCGTGACAAGGCCGATCGGGGCCTTGTTGCGCAGGCCGGGGTGGGCCCGCACCGCCCTCGCCACCGCATCCACGTCGATCGGCGGAACGGCCACCGGGCTGGCTCCTTGCACTAAAGTAGACGGCTCTCTACCTTAGGAGAAATGCCTGCTCTACCTTAGGAGATATGGCTGTGCCGTTCCCCCTCGACCTGCCGGCGCGGACGGCCAAGCCCCGACGGGTCGGTCTGACCCAGGTGCTCGACAAGGGGATGCCGGCGCCGCTGGTGGCCGACGTCCTCGCCGTGTGCGGAGCCTACGTCGACGTGTGGAAGTTCGGCTGGGGCACCGCCTACCTCGACCCCCACCTGGCCGCCAAGCTCGCCCTTCTCGCCGACCACGGCGTCCTCGGCTGCCTGGGCGGGACGCTGCTGGAGATCGCCTGGGCCCAGCACCGGGTCGACGAGTTCCTGGCCTGGGCCGACGAGGTGGGCATCCCCTGCGTGGAGGTCTCCCGGGGCGCAGTCCTCATGGGCACCGACGAGAAGCAGGACCTCATCCGCCTCGCGACCAGCCATTTCACCGTGCTGTCCGAGGTCGGCAGGAAGAGCAGGACGTCCCGCCTGGGCGAGCTCGAGTGGGCCAGCGAAGTAAGTGGCGACGTGGCCGCGGGGGCGACCTGGGTCGTGGCCGAGGGCAGGGAGAGCGGCACCGTCGGCATCTTCGACGAGCAGGGTGGGGTGCACGAGGACATCGTGGCGGCAGCGGTCCGTGCCGGCGGCCTCGACCGGGTCGTGTTCGAGGCGCCCAGGAAGGACCAGCAGGCGTGGTTCGTGTCCCGCTTCGGGCCGAACGTGAACCTCGGCAACATCGCCGTCGGCGACGTGCTCGGCCTGGAGACGCTGCGCCTCGGCCTGCGGGCCGACACCATCGGCCTGTCGACGATGGCGGCGGTGCCGATCGGGCGGAACGGCTCGGGCCCGTGAGCAACCTGGTCCCGGGCCAGTACCGGAAGGTCTCGGTCGCCACCGTCGACGGCCCGCTCACACCGGCCACTCTTACCGCCCACTTCCTCGGACGCGAGGCCTACCGGCACACCCAGTACGTGGTCGTGCGTGACGGCGACGGCGCGGCGGTGATCGAGGTCGCCAAGGCCTCGGCCGACGCGCTCGTTCTCGCCCATCACCGGCGTCGACGTGTTGGCGCTCCCGCACGAGTGCGCGTACGTCAGGGCGCCCGATGTCGACACGGGCGTGCCCAGCGCGCTGGCCGCGGCGGCTGCCACCCGGGCGCCCGGCGCGAGGTGCGTCGTGGTCCAGGGCCGCTACGAGCACGTCAACTTCATCCTGGCGCCGGAGCCGATCCGCATCCGCGTGGCCGACGTCGTCCCTCCCGGGCCGGCCAAGCTCGTCGACCAGGCCACCCGGGTGCTGGCCCTCGCCGAGGACCTGCCGCCGGTCGAGCTGGTGCCGGAGATCGTCGACCTGGCCGACCTGGCCCGTTCGAAGCCGGCGGGCCACTATCTGCTGCCATGCCGCACGTCGGGCTTCAGCCTCGACGGTGCCGCCATCTCCTTCCTCGACGAACGCCCGCCGCGGCAGGACTGGGCCCTCGTCGGCTGCGCCCGCTCCCGGTCGCTCCACGAGTGGTTCTACGGCGACCTGCCCGCCCAGGTCGTCGACGTGTGCCCCCGCCAGCTCTTTCCGGACGACGGGCGGCCGCTGCTGACCAAGTGCTGCCTGCTCGAGGGCCGCAACCGGGCCGACGGCGCCAGCGTCGCCGTCCCCTGGGGCGCCTCGCTCGACCTGGTCCGCCGGGCGCTGTCCGACCTGGCCACGATGGCGGATCCGGCATGGGCTCCCGCATAACCGACTCCGAGCTCTACGCCCACCTCTGGGGCACCGACGAGTCTGCGGGCCGTGTTCGACGAACGGGCCCGCCTCCAGGCATGGCTCGACATCCTCGCCGCCCTGGCCCGGGCCCAGGCCAAGGTCGGGATCATCCCCGCCCTGTCGGCCGAACAGATCACCGAGACGGCGGTGGTCGACGCCCTCGACCTCGACTTCGTGGCCGCCGAGACCCGCCGGACGTCGCACTCCACCCTCGGCCTCATCCACGGCCTGCAGCGGGTCCTGCCCTCCCCCGCCCGGGACCACGTCTACGTGGGCACCACGGTGCAGGACGTCACCGACACGTGGACGGCGCTGGCCATGGCGTCGGTCGGGCAGGTGGTGTGGCGGGACCTGCACGCCGTCGAGGGACTGCTGCTCGACCTGGCCGAGCGGCACCGGTCGACGGTGATGGTCGGGCGCACCCACGGCCAGGCCGGCGCGGCGATCACGTTCGGCTTCAAGGCGGCGTCGTGGGCCGACGAGGTCCGCCGCCACGTCGACCGCCTGGCCGAGGGACGGCCGCGGTGGCTGGTCGGCCAGCTGGGCGGCGCCGTCGGCGTGCTGGGGTGGTTCGGCGCCGACGGGACTGGGCTGCGGGCCGCGTTCTGCACCGAGCTGGGACTGGGCGAGCCGGCGATCTCGTGGCTGACGGCGCGGGACCGGGTGGCGGAGTTCGCCCACGTCCTGGCCATGGTGTGCGCCACCCTGGCCCGGATCGGCACCGAGGTGTACGAACTGCAGCGGCCCGAGATCGGCGAGCTGCGCGAGGCCACGACCGCAACGGCGGTGGGGTCGATCACCATGCCCCACAAGCGCAACCCCGAGCGCAGCGAGCACCTCGACACCCTCGCCCGCCTGGTACGAGCGTCGGCCGGCGTGCTGCTCGAGGGCATGGTGTCGATGCACGAGCGCGACGGGCGGGCCTGGAAGGCGGAGTGGGTCGCCTTCCCCGAGGTCTGCCTGCTGACCGGCGTGGCCCTGCAGACAGGGATCGCCCTGCTGTCGGGGCTGGAGGTGGACGCCGAGGCAATGGCGGCCAAGGTCGGTCCGCAGGCCGGGTCGGAGCGTGCGCTGGCCGCCCTCACCGCCCGGGTCGGACGGCAGCGGGCCCAGGAGCTCCTGCACGACTCGCTGCGCCCCGGCGACGGCTCGCCGCCCTCGCCGGCAGCGGCGCTGGCCGGGCTGTTCGACCCCGACGAGCTGACCCGGCTGCTCTCCGTGCCTGCGCTGGATGGGGCCGTCGCCATGGTCGACGAGGTCGTCGCCCGAGGGCCGCGCCGCCCGCGCTCGGGAGCCGGACGGGTGGCGATGAACACGACGATCGCTCGGTTCGCACTGGCGACCCTTCCCACACCGCTGGTGCCGGCTCGCAGGCCGGGACTCTTCCTGAAGCGGGACGACCTGACCGGGTTCGCGGTCGCCGGCCACAAGGCCCGCCAGCTCGAATTCCTGCTCGGCGACGCGCTGGCGCAGGGCTGCGACACGTTTGTCACCGGTGGCGGGCCGGGATCGAACTGGGTGCCGGCGGCGGCCGTGGCGGCGGCGGTTGCGGGACTCGACTGCGAGGTCGTGCTCTACGGCGACCGCCCGGCGCGCGCCCACCCCAACCTCGCGCTCGCGGTCGCGGCGGGCGCCCACGTCCGGTTCACCGGCGACCCGATGCGCGCCAACGTCGACACCGCAGTCGTCGACGTGGCGGCGGCGCTCCAGGCGGCGGGCCGCCGCCCGTACCCGGTCCCGCGGGGCGGGGCGACCGCCGTCGGCGCCATCGGCATGGCGCTGGCCGCCGACGAGCTGCCGGACGGCCCCGGCACCATCGTGGTGGCCACCGGGTCGGGCGGCGCCTGCGCCGGCCTGGCCGTGGGGGCGGCGGCCAAGGGCTGGACGGTCGTCGGCGCGTCGGTCAGCCGCCCGCTCGACGAGGCCACCGCCCAGGTGCAGGCCCTGGCCGACTCGTGCGCCGCGCTGCTCGGCCGCCCGTCGGCGACGGTGACCCTCGTCGACGCCCGCGGCGCCGGCTTCGGCCTCCCGTCGGCCGACGGCGAGGCCGCCGCCCTCGTCGCCCTGCGCACCGAGGGACTGGTGCTCGATCCCGTCTACACGGCCAAGGCGTTCGCGGTCCTCCTCCGCATGGCCGACGAGCGCCACGCCGGCCCCCTCGTCTTCTGGCACACCGGCGGGCTCCTGTCCGCCGCCGACCACCTGGCGGCCGACCGATGACCGCCGGTCCCGCGAAGGAGCTGATCGAGTCCGGGTTCACCCTGGAGAACGCCGACGCCCCCCTGCTGCACCACGGCCTGAACCTGGCCGACATCGCCCACGTCCTCGACCTGCGCAGCCGCGGCATCGTCCCCGACGAGCCCGCCCGCCAGCTGCTCGACCTGCTGCTCGAGGCCCACGCCACGCCCGCCGACGACTTTCCCTACGACCCGTCCTTCGGTGAGGCCTACAACTCCCGGGAGCGCCACTTCGTCGCCCGGATCGGCGACGTGGCCGGGTGGCTGCACGCCGGCCGGCCCCGGAGAGAGGCGACCCGGCTGGCCCTCCGCCTCCTGATGCGCCGCCAGCTGGTCGACCTGGTGGACGACGCCGCCGGGTTCGTCGACAACGTGGCCAACCAGGCCGCCCGCCACGTCGACACGCTCATGCCCGACCAGACCTATTTGCAGCAGGCCCAGCCGTCGACGTTCGGCCACTACATCCTGTCCTTCGCCTACCCGACCCTGCGCGACGGCCGCCGCCTGCTGGAGGGGCTCGACTGGGTCAACACCAGCCCCGGCGGCGCCGGCTGCGTCAACGGCAGCCGCCTGCTCGCCGACCGGGGCGTCATCGCCGACCTGCTGGGGTTCGGGGGGGTCATCGAGCACACCCGTGACGCCATGTGGCAGGTCGACGGCCTCATCGACATCATGGCCACCACCGCCAGCATGCTGTCGAACCAGAGCAAGCTGGCCGAGGACCTGGAGATCTGGTCGAGCAGCGAGTTCGACTACGTCGACCTCGACGACGGGTTCACCCGGTCGAGCGTCCTCATGCCGCAGAAGCGCAACCCGTACTCCCTGTCGATCGTGCGGGGGGCGTCGGGCATCCTGATCGGCCGGCTGACCGGCTTCCTGGCCGTGGTGAAGAGCCCGTCGGCCCGCAGCGACAACCTCATCTTCGCCTACGGCGAGGTCCCCCGGTCCCTCGACCTGGCGGGACGGGTGACCCGGCTGATGAGCGGCGTAGTAGGGACGCTGCGGGTCAACGTGGCCCGGATGGCCGACGCCCTGGCCAGCGGGTTCACCCAGGCCACCGACCTGGCCGAGCACATCGTCACCGTGTGCCGCATCGACTACCGGACTGCCTATCTCATCGTCGGACACGCGGTCCGGGCGGCCAGCGCCCTCGGGCTGCGGGGCGTCGACCTCACCGGCGAGATGCTCGACAATGCGTCCGTCGAGGTGCAGGGCCGGCCCCTGGGACTGGCCGGCCACGACCTCTCGGCCGTGCTCGACCCCGGGCGCATCGTGGCGACCCGGTCGGCGCGGGGCGGCGCCGCGCCGGCGGCGGTCGAGACGATGGTCGAGTCGTGCCGGGCGGCGTCGGCCGCGCTGCGCGCCGACGCCGACAAGTGGCGGTCCTCGTTCGACAGCGCCGAGGAGGCGCTCCTGGAAAGGGCCGGTCAACTGTGAGCCAGGACATGAAGCTGCCGTCGGAGATCGAGGTGGTGAACCTGGGCCTCCCCCTGTTCGCCGACGCGGTCCGCGACCAGGGGCGGCCCGTCGTCCACGTGGACTGGCGCATCCCTGCCGGCGGCGACGCCGAGTCTGGTGGCCGCCCTCTGCCGCCTGTACGGACGGCACGCCGCCGCCATCGACGAGGCCAACGCCGAGGTCGCCCGCCGACTCGACAAGGGCGGGGCCTCGCTGGTCGGCGTGCAGGCCATGCTCGATGCGCTGCCCGGCGTCGACGACCGCACCGTCGTCCACTGTGGCCCGGCCATCGCCTGGGACGACATGTGCGACCCGCTGCGTCGGTCGGTCAGGGCGGCGGTGATGGCCGAGGGGTGGGCCGCCGACCCTGCCAGTGCCGACGACGTTCTGTCAGGAGGCGGGGTGCAGCTCGAGCCCGCCAACCTGCACGCCGCCGTCGTGCCCATGGCCAGCGCCATCGGGCCGAGCATGCCGATGTTCGTCGTGGAGAACGAGGAGGGCGGCACGCGGGCGTTCTCGTCGGTCAACCAGGGCCCCGGCGAGGTGGCCTGGTTCGGCAGGGAGACGCCGGCGGCGGTCGAGCGGCTGGTCTTCCTGCGGGAGGTGGCGGGGCCGCTGCTGGCCGAGTGCATCGAGGCGGCGGGACCGATCGACGTGTTCTCCCACGCCGCCCAGGGGCTGCAGATGGGCGACGACCTCCACATGCGGACCCAGGCGTCGACCAACCTGCTGATCCGCAACCTGCTGGCCCGGTTGATGGCGCTCGACTCGCCGGAGCGGGGTGCGCTGGGGCGGTTCCTGGCCGGCAACCACCTGTTCTTCCTGAACCTGGCCATGGCCGGGGCCAAGGCGCTCACGCTGTGGGCCGAGCAGGTGGAGGGGTCCAGCGTCTTGACGACGATGGCCCGCAACGGCACCACCTACGGCATCCGTCTGGCCGGCTCGGACCGCTGGTTCGTGACGGGGTCGCCGCCGGTCGGCCACGCCATCTACTACGCTGGCCAGGGCCCGGAGTCGGCGGCGCCCGACATCGGGGACAGCGCGGTGTTGGAGCTGATCGGGCTCGGTGGATCGGCGGCTGCGGCTTCGCCGGCGGTGGCGACGTTCATCGGCGGCACCATGGCCGACGCCATAGCCGCCACCGAGGACATGGACAGGGTGTGCGTCGCCCGCAGCACTCGGTTCAAGGTGCCCATCCTCGACTTCCGGGGCACCCCGGTGGGCGTCGACGTGCGGAAGGTGGTCGAGCTGGGCATCACGCCCAAGGTCAACACCGGCATCCTCCACGCCTCGGACGGGTCCGGGCAGGTCGGGGCGGGTGTGGCCGAGGCGCCGCGGGAGTGCTTCAGCGATGCGCTCCTCGACCTCGCCGACCGTCTCGATGCAGGCAGGCGTCTCGATGGAGCACACTCCTGACCAGGGTGATCGAGCTGGGCGCCGGGGCGGCGGCGGCCGTCGCGGTGCCCGGGCCCGGCAGGGTCGTGGGTGTCTACTCGCGGGCCGCCTACCTGCGAGTGCCGGGCGGTCTCGTGGCCCTGACGACGTTCGACGTCCCGTCGGGCCCGCTGCATGCCCGCGCCCAGGTCGACCTCGGCCGGCTCCGGTTGCACGACCGGGTCGTGGTCACGCCGTCGTGGCTGCAGGCGGGCCCGATCCTCGTCGACCTTGGCGGCGCCGAGCGGTGGCGGGGCCGATTGCCGTCGGCCGCCGAGCTCGACGCAGGCCAGGATCTGGCCGGCGAGCTGCTCGAGGGTGCTCCGGCGTCGTCGCTCGAAATCGACCCCGGGGACCCTCGTGACCTGGCCCGGGTCGCCCAACGGATCGGCGGCGTCGGCCCCGGACTGACCCCGGCGGGCGACGACTGCCTGGCCGGGCTACTCGTGGTGGCGAGGATCGGCGGGGGCGAAGCAGTGGAGCCGGATCTGATCGCCGTGGCCGAGTCCGTGGAGACCAACGACGTGGCCGCGGCCTTCCTGGCGTGGGCGGCGCGGGGCCAGAGCGTCGAGCCCGTGCACCGGTTCCTCGTCTCTGCCGCCCAGGGCCGTGCCGCCGACGCCGCCGACGCCCTGGACGCCCTCGTCGGCTTCGGCCACAGCTCGGGCGCCGACCTGGCCCTCGGCCTGCGCCTGGGGCTGGCGCGGCTGCGGTCGCTGTCGCATACAACTGTTTCTCCCGGCTGACGGGAGTGTTGCACGGCGCCTGCCGGACCACGGTCGCGTTGCACCGCCGTGCAACGGCTGTGCAAAGGGGTCGGTGCATGCTGTCCCCTTCCCCGACGAGAGGAGCCAGCTTGCCGCCGACGACGTGCTCCCGGAGGCCCAGCGGTGGATGTCACTGCCGGTTCGCGTCCGCCGCCCCCGCCCACCACGACCAACTGGTACGGGCCGAGACCGACGTCGCCATGGCTCTGGAGCTGCTGGAGCTGGCCACCACCTGGGACGAGCTCGACTACAGCATGGAGGCGGTGATCCCCCCCGCCGACTGGCTCGCGTTCGTGGCCGAGCACACCTGGCACGACCCTGCGGTGGCCGAGCGCCTGTTCAGCGTCGCGGTCGACGTCGCCCGCCGCGGCATGGTCGCCCCGTCGGCGGCCGGCCTCCACACCGAACGCCTGGCCGGCTGAGCATCGGTGCCTGACCGTGGGTGAGCGGATCGCCGGCTTCCGGCTCGGCATCTACGTCTTCAAGGACGCCGAGATCGTCGACTTCGCCGCTCCCCACGGCGTGTTCTCCGTCGCCCGGCGCTTCGACCCCGAGCTCGAGGCGTTCCTGGTGGCCGACTCGGCCCGCCCCGTCCAGGCCCAGGCCGGGTTCACCGTCCTCCCCAACTACTCGTTCAGCGACGAGCCGGCCATGGACGCCTTCCTCATTCCCGGCGGGTTCGGCACCCGTCAGGAGATCCACAACCGGCGCCTCCACGACTTCGTCCGCTCGCTGCCGGAGACGACGCTGCTGACCAGCGTCTGCACCGGCTCGTGGGTCTACGGGGTGATGGGCCTGCTCGACGGGCTGCCGGCCACGAATCGCAAGGAGCCCGACCGGCTGGAGTCGGGCCCCAACGGCAAGGTGCCGCTCGACCGGCTGGCCGACCTCGCCCCGGCGTGCACGATCAGCCGGGCTCGCGTGGTCGACGCAGGGCGGATCGTCACCGCCGGCGGCATCACGTCGGGCATGGAGATGGGCTTCCACCTGCTGCGCCGGGCCGGCTGGGACGAGGGCCTCATCGCCGAGGTGGCACGGGTGATGGAGTACACCGCCGCCTACGAGCTCTACCGCGACGACCGCGAGGAGGCCGTCGCCCTCTAACCCCTTGACACGGAACTCCTTGACACCGGACCACGGTACGGGCCGTACGGTCGCCCCAGACGAAGGGAGGCCGTGATGGCAGGGACAGGTCTGGCGGTCGACGGGAGGACGCTCGACGAGGAGATCGCCGCCTCACCGGTTCCGGTGCTGGTGGAGTTCACCGCAGACTGGTGCCCGCCGTGCCGGATGATGGCGCCGGTGCTGGAGGGCCTGGCGGCGGAAGTCGGCGACAGGCTGCGGATCCTCACCGTCGACAACGACGACAACCCCGAGGTCATCGCCCGTCACCAGGTCCTCGGCCTGCCGACGATGCTCGTGTTCCGCGACGGCGTCGTCGCCAAGCGCCTCGTCGGTGCCCGCGGAAAGACCCGCCTGCTGGAGGACCTCGCCGACATCCTGGCCTGACCCCGCCACCCACCCCATCCGAACTGGTGACACCCAGCGGCGACGGCCGCCGTTCTCCGTCACCAGTTGGGTGGAGCCCGGCCGCCACCCCACCCCCCCGTCCGAACCGGTGACACACAGCGGCGACGGCCGCCATCTTGCGTCACCAGTTGGGTGGAGCCCACCCCCCCTCCGAACCGGTGACACACAGCGGCGAGGGCCGCCATCTTGCGTCACCAGTTGGGTGGGACCCGCCGCCCCACCCCCCTCCGAACCGGTGACACACAGCGGCTACGGCCGCCGTTCTGCGTCACCAGTTGCGTGGAGCCCACCCCACCCCTCCGAACTGGTGACACACAGCGGCGAGGGCCGCCGTTTTGTGGCACCAGTTGGCGGAAAGCCGGCTGGGTCAGCCGATCTGCAGGGCCTGGCAGTCGCGGCCGTCGCCGCGCTCGCAGAGGTCGGCCAGCTGCTCGAGGCGGGCCGGGTCTCCCCCAGCTCACCAATCCGCTGGTCGACGAGGTCGATCTTGGCCCTCGCGGCGCGACGGATCGCGTCCGACGACCGCTCCCCGTCCGGCCCCAGCAGGTCGGCGATCTCGGCCAGCGTGAACCCGAGGTCCTTGCCCCGGCGGATGAACTGCAGCCGCCACACGTCGGCGTCGGAGTACTGGCGGTAACCCTGCCCCGGCCGGGGCGGCTGCTCGAGCAGGCCCCGACGCTCGTAGTAGCGAACCGTCTCCACGTTCACGCCCGCCGCCTCGGCCAGCTTCCCGATGGTGAACGTGCCCACGCCCGAGACGATAGGCCCGTACCCGACTACGGAGTCAAGGAGTCAAGGTCTTGATCACGCGCTCGACGTCGTCGACCACCGCTCGCAGGTCGCGGGCGTCCTCGCCCTCCACGTCCCTCGCAGCCAGCCTCGGTCGCGATCGACCGCAGCAGCTCGGCGTAGTTGCCGGCCTGCTCGGGCTCACGCTTCGCCATCACCATGGCCCGGGCCCGGGCCTGCGGGCCCTGCGACGCCAGGAGGGTCACGGCCTCCTTCGGCCCGTACCTGCCGGTGAGGACGCCGCTGGCGGTCTGGATCACCAGCTCGACGGCGAAGTGGGCGTCGCTGGTCACGCCGTCCACCCGAAGATGGCCTCGCCGGCGGCGAGGTAGGCGAACCACGTCACCGCCGACGCCACCGGCACGGCGAGGACCAAGAGCGACCGTCGCCGGGCCAGGACGATGGCCCAGACGGCGAAGGCCACGCCGATGGCGACGATCAGCACCCACGCCCAGCCCGGCACCACGAGCCCGGACGGTATGTAGAGGAACATGACCACCAGGGCCTGGACGACCAGACCGACGACGATGGCAAGGGTGCGTCCCACGCCGTGATCATGGCAGGCCCGTCCAGTTCTGCTCGCGATCGTGCCGGCCTGGTGCCGGAATCGCGCGAGCAGAAAGTCCGGCCCGGAGGGCACCATGGCGGCGTGCCGGCCTGGACCTGTCCCGACTGCGGCCGCCGGTTCGCCCGCGCCAACCAGGGCCACGAATGCTCGCCGGCCATGCCTCTGGAGGAGTACTTCTCGACCGCGCCGAGCACGAGCGGCCGGTGTTCGAGGCGGTCATCGCCCATCTGGCGACCGTGGGCCCGGTGTACGTGGAGCCGGTGTCGGTCGGGATCTTCCTGAAGCGGGACGGCCGCACGTTCACCCAGCTGCGTCCGATGATCCGCTGGGTGGCGATCTCGTTCGGCCTGCGCCGCAAGGTCGATCACCCGACGATCACCCGGAAGGTCATCTCGTATCACGGGCGGTACTTCCACATCGCCAACGTCCGCAGCCCGTCCGACCTCGACGACGACCTTCGCAGCTGGCTCACCGAGGCCTACCTCGACACTCAAAGGTGAGCGCGGGCCGCGAGAAAGGGGGCGGCCCCCGAAGGAGCCGCCCCCTGCACCGCTCCCCATCAGTCGAGGTTCACCGTCACCGTGATGGTCCCGCAGTAGGTCGTTCCCCAGACGGTGACGCAGACCGTGACCCGCACCCGGATCGTCACCCGGGCGGTTTCCATGTCGCCGCCGTCGGTGCCGATGGCCACGACGTCGGCACCCTCGGAGGCCAGCAGCCGGCTCGCCTCGACCGTGTCGCCCCTGGTCGCCGACGCCTGGAGCTGCTTGACCAGGACGGGGTCGCCGGCAACCTTTTGCTCGAGGTCGTACAGGGCCTTCTGGGCGATGGCGTCACGCTTGGCGTCAGTGGTGCTCTGCTCGATGGACACGGGGCGGCTGGCGGTCTCGTCTGCGAAGGCGGCGTGGGGGGCGAGGACGAAGAGGCTTCCGGCGATTGCAAGGGCGGCGATCGTGCGCTTGAACATTGGACTGGCTCCTTTGGAGATCGTTGTGACCTGACCTCCAGAGCATCCGGCCGAGGCGCTGCCAACTCCTTGCCGGACGCTTGCCGCCGCTAGGGGGCCTCCCACTTGTAGACGAAACCGCTGGTCGCCGGCAGGGTGAAGCCGACGAAGCGGCCGTCGGCGCTGTGGAGGGCAGACGGGTCGCCGGCGCCGTTGGACCCCTCCGGCGGGACGTCGTTCGCCCTGTCGATGTCCGCCAGCTTCACCCACGTGCCGGCCCGCCCCACTCCAGGTCCACCACCACGTCGGAGCCCTCGAAGTTCAGCAGGACGACCAGGGCGTCGTGGGGCTCGTCGTTGGGCCGCGACCTCCAGCCCAGGACCCGCCGCCCACTCCCCCCGTGGCGCCCACCCCCATGGTGATCGTCCATCCACGGCCCGAGCACCCATTCGAAGCGCCCGTCGGCGGCAGGGTCGAACCCGCTCAGCCGGAGGCCGGGGTACCGGCGCCGCAACCGGGTCACCCGGCGGGCCCACTGGTAGAAGCCGTCGTCGGCCAGCGACGGCGGCCACGTCACCGTCACCACGTTCCGGGGACGCTCCACGTTGAACTCGTTGCCCATGTAGATCATGGGCTGGCCCAGCGCCACCATGGTCGCCAGCAGCGCCAGCCGTCCCTTGCGCTCCTTGGCCGCCGGATGGTTCAGCCACGGCGTGAAGCCGACCTCGAAGGGCACGCTGTTCTCGTCGTGGCTCTCGGTGTAGTTGACCGAGTTGTTGGTGTGGGCCAGCCCGTGCGAGCGCCCGAAGTAGAAGGCGTCGGCCAGGTTGTCGGAGCCGGGGCCCTGGGCCTCGAACTGCCCTTCCCGCAGGACGGCCTTCAGCTTGTCGTGGAACAGCTCCGACCACTGGGCGTACCCGTCCCGGCCGTGACGGTTCAGGTCGGGCTGATTGGGCAGGTTCTCGGCCACCAGCAGTGCCGCGGGATGGACGGCCCGCACCTCTGACGCCAGCCGCAGCAGGAAGCCGTGGTCCATGTAGTGACGAGTGGGTGGCGTCGAAGCGGAACCCGTCGACGTGGTACTCGTGCATGAACAGCTTGCAGGCGTCGATGAGCAGGTTCTGCACGCCCTCCTTCTCGGTGGCCACCCGGTTCCCCCACGGCGTCGAGCCGCTGAAGTACAGCCCGCCCTCCGACCCGTCGAGCGCCTCGGATGGGTGCTCCAGCACGGCGCCCCACATCGGGTTGAACCCGTTGCTGGTGTGGTTGAACACCATGTCGAGGAGCACGGCCAGGCCCTGCCCGTGGGCGGCGTCGACGAGGGTGCGCAGCTCGTCGGGACCGCCGAAGTCCCGCTCCACCGAGCAGTACAGGGACGGGTCGTAGCCGAGCGACGTCGGGCCCTGGGGCGACGGCACCTCGGCCAGGGGCATGAGCGACAGGGCGGTCACGCCGAGGTCGTCGAAGTAGCCGCCGCGGATGCGCTCCGTGATGCCGCCGAAGCGGCCCTGGTCCTGAGGCTTCACGTCGAGGTCGCCGTCGGTGAAGCCGTGCACCGACAGCTCGTAGAGGATCAGGTCGGCCGGGTCGGGCGTCCGCCACCCGGCATCGGTCCACGGGAACGTTCCGGGATCGACGACCACGGGGTTGTTGTCGTTGTGGTCGTCGCCCAGGCGACGGGCGTAGGGGTCGACGACGAAGCGCCGGTGACGCCCACCACTGCCGTCGAGAGGGACGCCGCCGTCCACCAGGAACCGGTACTCGTCGCCGGCCGCCGCCGCCGGCACCACGCCCAGCCACGTGTTGAACGCCCCGAACCAGCCCTCGTACAGGCGGAGGGGCTCAGAGGTCGGGTGCCAGCCGTTGAAGCCGCCGGTGACGTGCACCTGCGCGGCAGTCGGGTGGTAGAGGCCGAAGAGCACGGAGCCGTCGGCCAGCACCGTGGCGCCGAGTCCCGACAGCCCGCCGGTGTCGCTCACGTAGGTACCGGCCGGGAAGCCCGGGCGGGCGGCGAGGGCGGTCAGGAAGCCGGGAGCCGTCTCCTGCTCGGGGTCGGCCGGGCGGACCGTGTACACGAAAGCCCGGTCAGCCCGGCACCACAGCTCGTCCGGGTCGATGTAGGTGCCGGCGCCTGCGCCGGACACGGTCGTCGGGTGGCTGCGGTCGAAGCCCGGGCCCTCCCACGGTCCGAACGTGCCCGGGCCCTCCTTGAAGGTGAACCCGAACTCGGGCCGGCTGACGTCGGTCTCGAACACGGGCCCGAAATCGTCCACCGAGGTCGGCGCCACGTCGTCCACCAGCGCCGATCCCGCATAGAAGATCCACAGGTGGGGACGAACGAACTGCCGGCTGTTGTCGTAGTGGACCGTGAGCGGGAAGCGCATCCCGCCAGTCTGCTCCCGGGACTGCCGGTCCTAGCCCCGATTTGCAGGAGAGAGAACGACCAGGGGAGCTCCCACCCGGTAGAAGGCCCAGCCCTCACCGTCGAGGATCGGGTCGGCCGGGCAGTCGCCGGGGACGACCCCGGCGCCGGTCCGGGCGGCGTCGACGGCGGACGAGCCGACGAAGCCGGTCGGTGCGTGGGCGAAGACCTCGGCCCTGGGATACCCGGAGCACGAGCCGGCGGGGTTTCCCAGCCAGCCCACCGAGGTGTAGCTGGCGGGCGAGAGCTTCCCCCACGCCTCGGGGAGCGCCAGCACGCCGAGGGAGGTCCAGGCCTCGGCCGTGTAGTCGTACACCCAGGCGCCCCAATAGCCAGGGCCCAGCTGGTACACGAACGGGAAGTAGAACCGGCCGGCCTCCCACACGAAGGGCACGGCGGAGTTGTGGGCGGTGCCATCCGCCTCCACGACGCTGACGCCCGCCAACTTCCCACCCGGAGTCGTCACCAGACCCACCACGCCCCGAGCCGAGCTGCCGGCGAAGGAGAACCCGAGCGCGTACAGGAAGTCGGGCGCCACCTGGCCCCCGACCCCGACCGGGTCGTTGGCGGTGGCCATCCACGTCCCGAGACCGTCGAGGGGCGTCGCGACCGGCTGGCTCCACGTGGTGTACGGGCTCTCCAGGGTGGCCGTCGGCGCCGGCACGGTGTCGAGGATCAGCTTGACGTCGCTCCCGGGCAGGTGCGAGTTCAGGAAGATGTGCTGAAACGGCGTCGTGCCCGGCACGTAGTCGCCACCCAGCACCAACGGTGTCCCCACCACCGCCGCCTGAGCCGCGGCCACCCCTGCGGCGTTCAACGGGACGATCACCGGCGACGTGGTTGCGTCGGTGAAGGTTGTGGACCCGAGAACGGTCCCGGTGCCGAGGTCGTCGAACACGGCCGTTGCGCCCTCCGCCCACTCCGTCTCGAACACGGTGGAGGGCGTGGTCACGTCGTAGAGCGTGTAGGTGTTCGGATCGCCCATGCTCACGGGATTGACCGCCACGAGCGTGGCCGAGACGATCGTCCCGGAGACGCCGGTCAGGTCGAACACGAAGAAGTTCCGGAATCGGCCGTGGAAGTCCGGGCTTGCGGGACCGACGGCGTAGTTGCCGTCGCTCACTCCGCTCTGGAGGGAACCGTCCTCGTCGACCCAGCCCCTTCGGACGGGCACAAAATCGGTGACGGTCGAGGAGGTCGCCGCAGCCGACGCCGGCGAGGCGGGAGTCGCCGTCAGCAGCAGGACGGCCACGAGCGCGCCGATGGCAGCCGTGCTCGTCCGCCTGAATCGACCGCCGCTCATCCAAGGGGGTATCGGCACTCCCGGACCACGACTTGACCCGTCGAGCAGTCAGGCGGAGTCGGTGACCACCACCTCGACGTCGTCGACGACCCGGAGGGTGTTGGAGACGTAGCAGGCGCCCTTCGCCCACTGCACGATCTTCTCCAGCTCCACCCGCTCGTGGCTGGACGTCACCTCCACCCGGAGCTCGGCGAACTTGGGTCCCTGGTAGGTGCCGACCGCCCGCACCGCCAGGTCCTCCAGCTCGACGCCCTGCTTGCGGGCCGCCCACGCCACGGCCAGGGCGAAACACGACGCCAGCGACGCCAGGAACAGCTCGGTGGGCTGGGGGCCGGTGTCGTCACCGCCGACCGACGTCGGTTCGTCGACGCGGATCTCGAAGTCACGGGCCTTGACCCGGCAGCGGTACCCGCCGTCCCACGTGGCGTCGACGGCGAGCCGGTCAGCCGTGCGCGTGACCCCCGTCGGCGTGCTCGTGCCCGTGGTCGTGGCCGGCGGGGCGGGCGGCCAGCTCCTCGGTGCGGACGACCAGCTCACCCTCGCCGACGATGCCCTGCGCCTCCAGCACCCGCTCGAGGGCGGTGAGCCAGCACCGGTAGTAGCTCCAGCACTCCCCCGCCGGGTGGTCACGCTCCCAGTCGCCCACCGCCGCGATGAGGCGACCCCGGAAGTCCTCCCACTCGAACGCCCCGCCGTCGTGCAGCGCCAGCGCCAGCCCGAACGCCTTGCTCTCCCACGGCTCGGCGAACACCAGCTCGCCATTCGAACGGGGTGGAGCCGCCGGCCCGTCGACATCGAGGACCGCCGCCAGCGTGACGGTCACGGCGCCGTGGACCTTGGCCACGCCGACCATCGCGTCGCGGGTGACCAGGGCGGCCAGCTCCTCCTCGGAGAGGTCGTCGGTGCCGGCCGGGCGCTCGGGCAGGACCATGTAGCGGACCTCCGAGCTGCTGTCCCAGACCTGCACGTCGACGCCGTCGTCGAGCTCCAGGCCCAGCTCGGCCAGCAGGGCGCGGGGCTCGCGCACGATCCGCGCCCGGTACGCCGGGTCCTTGTACCAGCCCGGTGGCAGGCCCAGCACCGGCCACGGGTAGCACGAGCACAGGGTGCAGCAGACGACGTTGTGCACGTCCGGCGTGTTCTCCAGCACCACGATGTGCTCGCCCTGGGGACCCTTGAAGCCCATCTCGGCGATCGACCCGGTGCCGTCCTCGAGCAGCTTGGCCTTGTACTCGGGGTCCACCCACGCCTTGGCCACGACCTTGGCCCCGTTGAGCGGGCCGATGTCCTGCTCGTACATCTTGATGAACTTGTCCATCACCGTCGGGTCGATGATGCCCCGCTCCACCAGGATGGATTCCAGGGCCTCGGTGCGCAGCTCGATGGGCAGCCGCTCGGCGGTGGTGTCCGAGGTCGTCATGGAGCAGCCTCCAGGTAGGACTCGTAGAGATCGATGCCGAGGGTGAACGGCTCGCTGTCGTCGCCCCACAGCTCGGTCGACTCGAAGGCGACGTTGTAGACGTGCTGGGGGTTCTCACCCAGGAAGTGGGCGTTGGTGTCGGGCAGCAGGTGAGCCGGTTGCACGATGCGCACGACGCCGGTGCGGCCCCGGACGTAGCCGACCAGCCGGGTGTGGCCGGTCGGGTGCACGTCGCGAGCCCGCACCCTGTCCCCCACCGCGAACTTCGGCGGGTCGTCGATCTGGCGGAGGGAGCCGGCGGCGGTCGGCTTGTAATCGGGCTTGTTCGGCTCGGTGGGGGGCGGCTCCTCCACGTCCTCGCCCCGGAGCTTGCGGGCGCGGGCGTCGACCGCGCCCGGGGCGATGATCGAGCTGTCGACGAGCAGGTTCTCGGTCATCTTCAGCCAGCGCCCGTAGTAGCCGTAGGCCAGGTAGTCGATCGGGTGCTGGCGGTTCAGGGCGTGGCGGAAGGCGTCGAGGTTGGTGCCCGACATCCGCATCGACAGCAGGGCCATGGCGAAGGCCCGGCGCTCCCACTCCTCGTGGAACGGCGGGTCGTCGGGCGGGTCGAGCTGCACCGAGCCGTAGTTCTGCTGGCCGCCCATGTCCGCGAGGGTGTCCACGTCTCACCTCCACATCGGTTGTAGGCACATCGGTTGTAGGCACATCATTGATAGGCGGAGCGCCCGGCGCAGCCGGCGGAACCGCGCCGAGGCGCTCCACGATTTGGGAAGGCGGGTCTAGACGGTCCAGGTGTTGATCTGGAAAGCGCCAGCCCTCCACGCAGTCAGGGCCGAGTCCAGCACATCCAGCGGGTGGAAGGGCTTCACGCCGTCGATCAGGTCGTCCTCGCGGAACCCGTAGAGGGCTCCCATGGCGAACCGGCAGGCGTAGATGGTGGCGCCTTCCTTGATCAGGGTCTTGATCTGGTTGTTGATGGCCATGTGGCCGGGGAATGCCTCCTGGCCGACGGCCGGGAACCCCCGGGTGCCCGACGCCAGCAGCACGCCCGGGCCGTACAGGACGATGCTGACGTCGAACCCCTTGCGCACCAGGCGGGTCGAGGTCAGCAGGTTCACCAGCGCCACCGATCCCTCGTAGGGGACGGTGTGGATGAAGACGAAGGCCTTCTCGCCGGGGTTGGCCTTGATGTCCTCGAAGATCTTCTCGTCGGTGTCGAACAGGACCTCGCCGTCGGCGGGCCGCTCCTGGTTGACGGTCTTGGGCATCTACTCTCCTCGGTTCTCGGGAACGGGTTGGGACGACAACGGTTTGCCTGGGATGAGGGGGCCAATAGCGGGAGTGCCACGAACCGCCGGTGTGTGCCAGGTCTGCCGGTGGCTGCCCGGCATCATCTGGATGGTGAACCGCCGCAGCTTCCACGGCAGCACGCGGTAGACGGGGGCGAACACGCCCAGCCAGAAGCGGTCGTGCCAGCCGTGGGGCGGGGGCGCCTCCTTGCCGTACTTGACCGCCATCCGTCGCTGGGCGTCGACGAGCAGGTAGTGCTCGGAGTTCTGGCGCAGCCAGTGCGAGAACCCCACCTCACGCCGTCGCCTTGAGGCTGGCCAGCCCGTTCTGGGCGGCCACCGCGATGGGCTCGTTGAGGGCTCCGATGGGCGGCGAGTAGACGTTCTCCATGAAGGCGAGGTCCTCGAGGGTGATCCCCGTCTTCACCGCCATGGCCAGGAAGTCGGCCCGCTCCTTGATCCCCTCGCCGCCCACCATCTGGGCGCCGATCAGCCGGAGACTGCCCGGCTCGGCCAGCAGCTTCACCTTCACCTTCTTGACGCCCGGGTAGTAGCGGGCCCGGGAGATCCCCTGGGCCACGCCCAGCACGTAGGGGATCCCGAGGGCGGTGGCCAGCGTCTCGCCGAAGGCCACCCCGCCGATCATCCACTTGCCCGCCACCATCCCCCAGGGGACGTACACCGGCTGGTAGGCCCGCTTCCCACCGGCGGCGTTGGTGCCGGCGACCTTGCCCTGGGCGTAGGCGTGGCTGCCCGACAGGCCCTGGATCGGGATGTTGCTGACGGCGTGGGGCAGCTCGGCGCAGTCGCCGGCCGCGTACACGCCGGGTCGCGAGGTTGCCATGCGCTCGTCGACGACGATCCCGCCGGTGGACCCGGTCTTCACGCCGGCGGCCGCCGCCAGCGCCGTGTTCGGGACCTTCTTGGTGCACACCACGACGAGGTCGGCCGGAAGCTCGCCGGCCGCGGTGCGGACGGCCTTCACGTGGCCCTGGCCGTCGTCCACGAACGCCTCGATCGGGGTGTTGAAGTGCATCTTCACGCCCATCTCGGCCCACGACTCCTCCACGGGGGCGGCGATGTCGGGGTCGGCGGCCTCGGCGAGGGCCCACGGCTGGGGGTCGACGACGTGGGTCTCGATGCCCCGGTGGGCCAGGGCGGTGACCATCTCGAGTCCGAGAGGCGAGGCCTCCACCACCACGGCTACCTTCGTGGTGTCGAGAACCTTGTCCCACTCCATGGCCCGGCGGATGTTCTTCACGAAGTAGAGCCCGTCGAGGTCGCCTCCGGGCACGCCGGGATCGGCGTAGTCGAAACCCGTCCCGATGATCAGGCGGTCCCATTTCACGTCACCCTCGCCTTTGACGGTGACGGTGCGGGCGGCGAGGTCGATCGACGAGACCTGGCTCTCGTAGTGGATGTCGATCCCGGCTTCCCTGTAGGCCTCCTTGGTGGCCAGGAACAGGCGGTCGAAGTCGGGGATCTCCTTGCCGTGGACGTAGGGGATGCCACACGGGCTGTAGGCGGCGTCCTCGTACTCGGTGTAGACGGTGACCTCGGCGCCGCGGTCGGTGGCCTTGGCCGCGCCGGCGGCGCCGATGCCCGCAGCACCTCCGCCTACGACGACGATCCTTGTTGCCACGTGTCCACCTCGAGCAGGGACGACCGGGGTAAGGCGTTTACTATACTGGACGTACGTTTCCGACGCTGTCTAGGGCGGCCATGAGGAAGTGCGCATGACGGAAGTCAGCGAACCCACAGAGGTCACCGGTCCCGGACGGGTCGATCAGGTGGTGGAGGGCATCGGCCCCCGGCTACGGGAGCTCCGCCAGCAGCGGGGCCTCTCGCTCCAGCAGCTGGCCGAGCGGGCCGGCGTGTCGGCGGCGGCCATCCACAAGATCGAGCGCAGCGGGATGGTGCCCACCATCACCACGC
This sequence comes from uncultured Acidimicrobiia bacterium, assembly GCA_963827345.1. GTDB lineage: Bacteria > Actinomycetota > Acidimicrobiia > Acidimicrobiales > AC-14 > CAWGUU01. Next base: position 26,870 of record CAWHAN010000012.1, read on the forward strand.
TGCTCAAGTTGGCCGACGCCTTCGACCGGCCGGTTGCCTACTTCGTCGACGAGGAGGCCGACGGGGCGGGACCCGTCTCGTTCACCGCCGCGGCCGACCGGCCCGAGTTGTTCAACACCGACGCCGGGGTCGACGTGCGCTCGATCTCGGGCTCGTACGCCCGGTTCCTCCTGGACGGGCGGGTCGTCACGGTCGCGCCGGGCGCCGGCAGCGGGGGGTCGCTGATCGAACGCCAGGGCGAGGAGCTGGTGCTGGTGCTCGACGGGACACTGCGGTTCGAGGTCGACGGCCGGCTCTACGAGGTCGGTGCCGGCGACGCGCTGCACCTGCGCACCGACCGCCCCCACCGCTGGGAGAACGCCGGCGCCGCGGTGGCGCGGGCGGTGTGGGTGGCGCTGAAGCCGCTGTAGGCCGAGCGGGTGGGATGGCCATCCACCCGACACCAACGCGTAGAGGGGACGAGATGAGGACCTTGCACTTCGGCCTGCGGGTGGCCGATCTTGACCGATCGCTCGCGTTCTACACCGCCGTCGGGTACGAGGTCGTCGGCAGCGTGCCCGAGACCCCGTTGGGCCACCTGACCATGATCAAACTTCCCGGCGACGAGTTCGTCACCATCGAACTCGTCCACGATCCAACCCAGGGTGAGGCCGACGTCGCCACGGGGCTCAGCCACTTCGTCATCAAGGTCGAATCCATGGACGCCACCATCGGTGCGCTCGCAGCGCAAGGCATCGACGCCGAAGTGCCCTCATCACCGGATGGCTCAGACGACTTTCGAACGACATGGATCGTCGATCCCGACGGCAACCGCATCGAGTTGGTCCAGTGGCCGGCCGGTCACCACGACGGCATCACTGCCGCGGACTGGGAGGTTGAGGGCACAGAGTCCTGACGGATGTCGATGTTGTCGTCGCCGGTGATGCCTTGCGCCCGTAGCAATCCGAGCGCAATCTTGGATCCATGTACAACGACGGGCACCGGACGATGCAGGATCGATTCGACAGTCGTCGCATTGCCGACCGGCTGGAGGAGGTGACGGTGCACGCCGTGCTCTCCGACGGCGATGTGAGGTTCATCGAGGCGAGTTCCATGTTCTTCTTGGCGACGGCGGACAGCGACGGCTGGCCCGACGTGTCGTACAAGGGCGGCCGGCCCGGCTTCGTCCGTTGCCTCGATCGTCGAACGATCGCGTTTCCCTCCTACGACGGCAACGGAATGTTCCGCTCGCTCGGCAACATCCTCGTCAATGACCGTGTCGCCCTGTTGTTCGTGGACTTCGAGCAGCCCGACCGGCTGCGGGTGCACGGGACGGCGTCTATCGACGACGTCGACCCCCTGCTGTCGACGTGGGAGGGCGCTCAGGCCGTGGTGCGAATCACGGTCTTGCGAGCGTTTCCCAATTGCCCGCGGTACATCCACCACATGGTGCTCGACCGGCTGTCCGTGTTCGCTCCCGCTCCCGGCCATCAGCCACCGGAGCCCGACTGGAAGGCAATGGAGGAATTCCGCGACTACCTGCCGACCACCCGCCCCACCGACGCGTAGCTCGACTGCCATGCCGGACGACCTAATCGCCATCTGCCGGAACCGGCGGGCGTGCTAAGGGTTCCCAGACCAGCTCATGCACGTCGACGACGACATCGAACCCGCCATCGGGCCGCGGACGTACCTCGCCGCCCAGGACACACATGGCAGTGTTCAGCCAGGCGTAGCGTTCGTCGTCGCTCAGGTGGGTGATGCTTCCCAGCAACGGCCGCGAGCCGTCGTCGTTCGTGCGGCCGTACCCGTGCCATTCGAACACGATGGTGGCGCCGTCGTCAGTCTCGAGCACGCCCCGGAAATCGGGCGTCAGCGTCCCGTCCGTTCGTTGTCGGGGGTAGTTCGCCGCCCGCAGGCGGGCCGCGATGCGCCCCTGAGAGCGCCCCTCGACGAGGAGGAAGCCCTGCGCCTCGACCCCACCACTGCCCCTGAGCGCGACGCGCCAGTGCTCGGTGGGCGCAAACGTGCAGGTGTAGAGGGGATCGAGACGCACCGGGCTGCGGTCCTAGCTGGTCGCGAGACCAGCACGGTAGTCGGGACGTCCCCCCACGAGTCGACGCCTCAGGGGATCGGGATGGGCGTGATGCCGACCCTGGCGATCCGTGCCGAGGCCAGGCCTTGAGGGCTGAACGTCGGCTGAGACAGAGACAACATTCGTACGCCCGAGATCGTGGTGGTGCCCCCCTTGTCCATTCCGACGCCCCCTCGCTGCTGGCCGTCGGTGGCGAGGATCCAGCCGCCAACCGCTGTGCCCCCATCACCGGACGCCTCCGCCCGATAGAGCCCGGCATCGCCACTGGCATCGACGCTGCGTCCGCTGACCGAGACGCGGCGACCGTCGGGGAGGGTGAGGGTGCCGGCCATGTTCGAATCGGTGAGCTGCAGCTGGAGGCGTCCGGCTGGCTCCTGCACGTCGACCGTGGTGCCGTCGGACGACCCGTTGAACCAGGCCTGGATCGTCGGCGCGGTCCCAGTCGGGTCGCCGGGAACGCCGTCGCAGACGTAGGCCAAGGCCCGTGCTCCGTCGAACACGACGGAGACGAACGCGTCGGTCCCTTGGGCCGAACCGACGTAGCTGCGCACCTTCTCTGAGGTCGACCGGGCCGTGGTCTCGTTCGACTCGCTCGAGTCGCAGGCGACCATGGCGATGCCGACCACGGCGAGGAGCGCCGCCGCCGTCCGACGTACAACGATGTTTTCTCTCATGCCGAAGAGTCCTCGGTCGCCCGCGCGTGTTACGCGACAGTTCGGTCCGTCGGGACAAATGCACCGCGACGATTGCTGGCGCGGTGCAGCGATGCTGCCCGGAACGGCTGAGCAGGACCGACAGCGTGGCGAGTGCGGCTCCGCGCACCCCAGATCTGCCTCAAGTCGGCCCGCCAAGAGGTCGAGTCCCTTGAGTTAGTTCGCGGCTGGCGGTCTACAGACCTGGCCGCCTCTTGAAGGAGACGACGTTGAATCGCCGCACGCAGCGCGCCCTCGGGGTCGCGCCCCTGCTGACCTTGCTACTCGCTTTGTCGCTGTTCGCCTGGCCCCGAGCGGCCCTCGCCGGCGGCGTCACCGCGACCTTCGGCAAATCCTCGCAATGGGACTCCGGCTTCGTCGGCGCCTACACCGTCACCAATTCCGGCCCGGGGACCATCGCCGGCTGGCGCCTCGAGTTCGACCTTCCCTCGGATGCCAGTGTCACGAGCTCCTGGAACGGCCGCCTGACCCGCTCTGCCAGCCACTACACGGTCCTCAACGACACCTGGAACGGCTCGCTGAGCGCTGGCTCGTCGGCGACCTTCGGCTTCCAGGTGGCGACCACCACGCCGTCCGTCGTGCCCGGCAACTGCCTCTTGAACGGGGGCCCCTGCTCCGGAGGCGGCGGCGGAGGCGGTTCGACGACCACCACGGCACCAGCCACCACGACGACCACCGCGGCACCAACCACCACGACGACGACGACGACCCCAGCCACCACGACGACGACCGTCCCGGGCGGCGGTGGCGGTGGTCCCGGTACGACGCCGGTCTTCGCCCCCTACGCAGACGTCACCCTCTGGCCACCCATCGACCTGAGTGCCACGGCCACGGCCAGCGGAGTCAAGCAGTACACGCTCGCCTTCATCGTCAACGGCTCGACCTCCTGCCAGGCTTCCTGGGGTGGGGTGATCCCGCTGGCCGACAGTCCCATGGGCAGCCAGATCGCCCAGCTGCGGGCCAAGGGAGGCGACGTGATCGTGTCCTTCGGTGGGGCGTCCGGCCAGGAATTGGCGCAGACCTGCACCAGCCTCGACGCCCTGGTCAACCAGTACCAGGCCGTCATCGACCGGTACAACCTGACCAGGATCGACTTCGACGTGGAGGGGGCGGCCGCAGCCCAGCCCGCCTCGATCGCCCGGCGCTCGCAGGCCATCGCCGCGCTGCAGGCCCGGGCCGCCGCCGCCGGCAAGCGGCTGGACGTATCGCTCACCCTGCCGGTGCTGCCCAGCGGCCTCACCGCCGATGGGCTGAACGTCGTGCGTTCGGCCCGGGACGCCGGCGCCGTCGTGTCGGTCGTCAACATCATGGCGATGGACTACGGCGACTGGGCCGCCCCCAGCCCGGCCGGAAAGATGGGCAAGTACGCCATCGACGCGGCGACGAGCCTGCAGGCGCAGCTCAAGAGCCTCTACCCGGCCAAGACCGAGGCCCAGCTCTGGAGGATGGTCGGGATCACGCCGATGATCGGCCAGAACGACGTGCAGTCCGAGGTCTTCACCACCGCCGACGCCCAGCAGGTGGTCACCTTTGCCAACCAGCGCCGCATCGGCCGCTTGTCGATGTGGTCGGTGGCCCGTGACAAGCAGTGCTCCGGTGGCGTCACACCGTGGGCCGACCCGACGTGCAGCGGAGTCCTCCAACAGCAGTGGGACTTCTCCAAGATCCTTCGCGGCTTCTCAGGCTGAAATCGGAGCGGAAGCGTCGCCCAGCCGGTGGATTCCTCGGCCGGGCGACGCGCGCTGTTGGCCACGTCGACCATCTCGCACACAGCGAGGTGCGCCATGAATCGCAGCTCCACTGCCCTGCCGTGTCGCTCACCTGGCGTCTGGGGACAGGTCCCGGTGTGTGGGTGGGCCCATCGCTGCATGTACGATGCATGCATGCCGAATGTTCAGGTCCGCGACGTACCGGAGGAAGTCCACCAGGCGCTCGTTCGTCGAGCCGAACGTGCCGGGCAATCCCTGCAGCAGTTCCTTGCGGGCCAGCTCGCGGCCATCGCAGCCGCGCCCACCCTCGATGAGATACTCGACCGCATCGAGCGCCGGCCCAAGGGTCGGCTCTCAGGTTCCGATGCCATCGACGGGTTGGACGCCGAACGTGCTCGTCGTTGACGCCTCGGTGATCGCCTCGGCGATCGTCGACGCCGGCGCGGACGGTCAGCGATTCCGCGACCGACTTCGGGGCGAGACCATCGCCGGCCCAGATCTCCTCCGGATCGAGGTCATGTCGGTCGTGCGGCGACACGCCAACGACGGCTCGCTCACCCCCGAGCAGGCCGATGCCGCGTTCGAGGACTTGGTCGACCTTCCGATCTCCGTGTTCCCAATTGCTCCCCTCCTGCCCCGAGTATGGGAGCTCACGCACAACGTCACGTCCTGCGGCGGCTGCTACATCGCCCTCGCCGAGGCCGTCGACGGTCCGCTCCTTACCGCCGACAGGCGGCTGGCGAACGCGCCGGGCGCTCGTTGCGTCATCGAGGTGCTCTGACTTCCTCGCGATCCTGCGTTTGGCCAGGTCGTCGGACTGAGGCCAGCCCCGGGAGCATCGAGCGCAGGGAACGGAGCGCTCCGTGCCTCAGTCGCTCACCCCGACCTGTACAGGCAACGGCGAGCGGCCGAATGGGATCGACAGACGCAATCGCCGCCAATTTGGGCGGGAACACTTGCGTCGATCCCTGGAATGCTGGTGTCGTTGTGGCGCCTGAACGGAGCTTCACCCTGGCCGACGGACGACATCTCGGGTCGTCCGTCCGTGTCTCCGCAGCCGGCTCGCCTTGGGAGTGTCGGCCCCGGGGCTGATACGTATGGGCGGGCGGCGAACAGCCGCTCAGAGGCCGAGGTGGAGACGTATGGCGTCCTCGAGCGCCGCGAGCAGATCGGTCGGGAGCCGGCCGGCGACGGTTCCGATCCGTTGCACGGCGACGGATCGGATCTGTTCGGCCTGAGCCTTGGAAGCCTTCGGCAACCCGCAGGATCTCGGTGGAAGCAGAACCTGGAACGGGTAGACCCGGCTGGTCTGACTGGTGACCGGAACGACCGTGATCACGCCTCGGGCCAGGTTCTGCGCCGTGCGGTTGGCGCCGTCATTGCTCACGACGATGGCCGGACGACGCTTGTCCGCCTCGCTCCCACGAACGGGGTCGAAGTCGACCCAGACCACGTCGCCTCGCCGCATCAGCCGGTGGCGCCGGAGAGGCCATCGGCGACCACGGTCTCCCACAGCTCCGCATCCTGGGGCGCCCACTCGTCCCAGGCCGCGGCGTAGTCAGCACCGAGCTCATTGGAGCGCAGGAGGGCGAGGGCGCGATGGACGACCGCAGATCGGGAATCGACCTCGTGTTCGCTCGCGTAGTGGTCGATGAACTCGACATCGCCGTCGGGCAGGCTCACGCTGAGCTTCATGGGTCCAATGCTACCCTCAGCGGACCGTAGATGCTACCCAGGTCGTACCCAGAAGCCGGCGATCGGTCGCCGCGCGCCGGGAATGTCGAGCTTCGTTCGCACACCATGAGAACCAGGCACGCAGGTCGGTGGCGTAGCCAGCGTGGGTGGTGCCGGAGGAGCGCCGCCAGGAATCCGCTGACTGCCAGGGATCTCGTCGAACCGAGGTGGCCTCGGAATAGATAGGAGCTGTGCGGCCTGGCTGTTTCCGATGGGGATCTCCAGTCGGGGAGGTCCGGCCCGCTCCGAAGTTGTCTCCGGGCGCGGCCGCGGGTCAAGTATGGGAGTCGATGACGGGCCGAGCTTCCTTCGACGCGCCCGCCGCAGCCTTCGCCCCTACGCCGTTCGGGGTATCCGCCCTCGCCTCCTGTTCGAACCCGATGCGGGCATCTCTGTAGCGACGGAGAAGGGATCGTTCCTCAGTCGGACTCGAGCGCCCGAGTTGACTTCCCACGTCGGCGAGAACATCGAGAAGCTGATCTGCTGCATCCAAGACGCGGTCCGGCGCTCCGACGAGGGCCAAGCGACACCGAGCTCCTGTGAGGTCGTGTGTCGCGTCCGCAACGCGTGCGAGGACGTCGTTCGTGATTCGCCAGGGGATGAACCGGGCGAGACGATATGCACCAGCGAAATTGAGCTGCACGAGGGCTCGACCGGCAGCAGCGTCGAATCCGACATAGGCCTCTCGGCGCTCAGCAAACGCTGTCGCGATCTCCTTCTCCCTCTGGCGGCACCGCCGATGCCGTTCGCTCAAGAGGAAGGCGAACATTGCCACGAGCCCGGTAATCGATGCTGCGAAGATCGTGTCCACTTGGTGGTCCCCTCCCGTTCTCGGTCCGAAATCCCAAGCATGTCATCTTCGCCGAGTTCGAGCGCCCGGCTCGGCGCGAGTGGACTTGGTCACAGACCGTGGCCGCCCGGATGGGGATCATTCAGTGGGACGGAGCGGTCGAAGCGGACAGCCCCGCGCTCGAACCCGGAAGCTCGAACGCTCCACGAGGTGCGGGCTTATAGGCTGTCGAGCGCGCGTCGCGCCTTCCTGGTGTGCGGGTGGTCGGGGCCGTAGGCGGCCTCGAAGATCCGAAGCGCCCGCTGCTGGTGCTCCCGGGCGGCGGGGAGCTCGCCGAGGTCCCGCAGGACGTTGCCGAGGTTTCCGAGCGTGCGGGCCACCTCGGGGTGGTCGGGGCCGTAGGCGGCCTCTTCGATCCCAAGCGCCCGCTGCTGGTGCTCCCGGGCGGCGGGGAGGTCGCCGAGGCCCTTCAGGACGTTGCCGAGGTTGCCGAGCGTGCTGGCCACCTCGGGGTGGTCGCGGCCGTAGGCGGCCTCGAAGATCCGAAGCGCCCGCTGCAGGCGCTCGCGGGCGGCGGGGAGCTCGCCGAGGTCCCGCAGGACGACGCCGAGGTTGCCGAGCGTGCGGGCCACCTCGGGGTGGTCGGGGCCGTAGGCGGCCTCTTCGATCCCAAGCGCCCGCTGCTGGTGCTCCCGGGCGGCGGGGAGGTCGCCGAGGCCCTTCAGGACGTTGCCGAGGTTGCCGAGCGTGCGGGCCACCTCGGGGTGGTCGAGGCCGTAGGCGGCCTCGTTGATCCGGAGCGCCCGCCCCAGGACCTCCTGGGCGGCAGGGAGGTCCCCGAGGTCCTGCAGGACGACGCCGAGGATGGTGAGCGTGCGGGCCGCCTCGGGGTGGTCGGGGCCGTAGGCGGCCTCGTTGATCCGGAGCGCCCGCCCCAGGACCTCCTGGGCGGATCCCGAGCTGGGCCCGGGAGTCCAGGTAAATCCCGGCCGAGTTGAGCGGCGCGCCCAGCTCGGGCGCCTCCCCGACGTGGTCGGCCAGCGCCAGCACGTGGGGCAGGAGACGGGCCGAGCGCGCCCAGCTGCGGTGGTCCTGAGGGGGGTTGGGGAAGGCCCGGCGCAGCGCAGCGAGGGCGGCTGTGGCCAGGCGTTCCCGCTCGGCGCCCAGGCGATCGCGTACGACATCGCCGACGAGGCGGTGGACCGCGATGGTGTCGTCCTGGCGGCGCACGAGCGCCAGGCGGCGCAGCACGGCGAGCGCGTCCTCGTCGGCCAGGGCCTCGCCGCTGGCCACCAGCTCGAGGGGGATGTCGTCGGGGGCCAAGAGGGCGGCGGCTCCCAGCATCCGGGCCGCGGCGGGGCTCTCGTTCACGGCCCGCTCGTAGGCCAGGCCGAAGGTGGCGGCCACCGCGTGGCGGTAGAAAACGGGCGTGCCCCGCTCCAGCACCTCCCCCCGCCGGGTCACGACCAGCTCCCCATAGGCGCCGAGGCCCATGCCCGTCTCCTCCACGTAGGCCCCTGCCTGCTCCAGGGCCAGGGGGAGACAGCCCAGCTCGGTGGCCACCGCCGAGGCCGCCGCCTCGTCGTCGGTGCCGGTGCGGGCCAACAGGAAGGCCGCTGCCTCGGGCTCGGACCACACGTCGACGTCGAGGGTCGAGCCCAGCGCCCGCCAGGCGGGGTTGCGGGAGGTGACCAGCACCCCGCCCCCACCGCTCGGGGGCAGGAAGGGGCCGAGGGAGGCAGGGTGCTCGGCGTTGTCGAACACCACCAGCCAGCGTTGCCTGCGCCCCAGCTCGGCGTGGATCAGGCCCACGACCGCCTCGGGGTCGTCGGTGGGCAGGCCGAGGTCTTGGGCCAGGGGGGTGAGGGCGCCGGCGATGGTAGCGGGGACCTCGGCGGGCACCCACCACACCAGGTCGTAGTCCGCCGCCCGCCGCCAGGCGTGCTCGATGCCGAGCTGGGTCTTGCCCACCCCGCCCAGGCCGGCCACGGCCAGCAGCGCCACCGTGGGAGCCCCTCCGCCCAGGGCCGAGCGCAGCTCGTCGAGCTGGTGGTCACGGCCGGCGAAGTTGGGGTTGCGAGACGGGACGTTCCAGATGGCGGGGAGCCGGCCGGGGAAGGCCTTGGGCGCGCCGGCACCACCCGAGCGCGGGAACCGCGGCTTGGTCCGGGGCTTGGCCCGTTGCTGCTTCAGCCCGGCGAGCAGCCGAGTGCGGGCTCCTGCCTCGTCCCGGTCGACGAGGTCGATGCGCACGACCGCAGCCAGCAGGCCCGAGGGCCGGCACTCGCCGACCCGCACGCCGACCAGACGCCCGTCGTTCCCGGTGGGGTCGGTGGCGAACGTCGCCGCCCACTCCGCGGTCCCGAACGCCGAGTGCAGGTACTGCTCGGAGAGCAGGGCCATGACCCGGTCGCTGCGGGCCAGCGCGTCCTGCATCTCGACCACGAAGTTCGCACCCGGCCGGAAGTCCCAGGCCTGCACGATCGTGGTGAACCCGGCGTCCTCCAGTACCCACGCCACCCACTCGGCCCACGCTTCGTCAGCCCCTGTGTAGCTGACGAAGAAGTCGACCTGCGGCTTCTTGTTCGATGGTTCGTCCGCCGCCACGGCTCCATCGTGGTCGTTCCCGTCTCGCCGTGCTGGCCTACGGCCGCCTGGCTGGGGCGTTCGTGACGGGCCGGGGCTGGGGAGCCGGGCCGGGGACGCGGAATACTCGATGGCCTGCGCTTGGGGATCGCACATCATCTCGGCTGGGCCGTGGCTGTCACTGCATCGACCGACTACGAGGTCGTGGACCGCCGGAGGATCGAGCTGATCGAACCGGGCGTGGCGGCGGCGCCGATTCACCACGAAGGCAAACCGCTCGACGACGCCGCCACCGCGGCGCTGGTCGTGAAGGTGCGAGCGTCGGCGGTGCGGGCGACGTCAGCTTCGCTCGACGAACTAGCAATCGCAGTGCCCGAACCGATCGTGTCGATGTCGCTGCGAGCGTGGTCGCTCGACTTCCCCGACGACATCGCCGTCCAACGTCGCCCACCCCACGAGGCCCGTGCCGACTCCATCATGTACCGGCAGGTACTGGCAGAGCAGGCACGCGCACGCGGCTGGGACGTCCATCTCTACAACGCCGAGAACATAGAAAGCCAGGCCGTGAGCCTGCTCGGTGACCGTGCCGACGAGGTGCTCCAAGGCCCCCGGGCAACACTGGGGCCGCCCTGGACGAAGGACCATCGGATGGCACTCGCGGCGACGATCGTGGCCGGCTGAACGTCGCGCCCGGCCATCAGCCAGCACTCTCTGGCGGACCACCGTCGG
>CAWHAN010000013.1:0-139084 GCA_963827345.1 uncultured Acidimicrobiia bacterium
ATCGACATGGACCACCTGCGGTCCACGGTCGACGCCCACCGCGCCGACCTCGCGGCCATCATGATCACCTACCCGTCGACGCACGGCGTCTACGAGGACACCGTTCGCGAGGTGTGCGGGCTGGTGCACGAGGCGGGCGGCCAGGTGTACGTGGACGGCGCGAACCTGAACGCGCTGATCGGGCTCGCCCGGTTCGGCAAGTTCGGCGCGGACGTGTCACACCTGAACCTGCACAAGACGTTCTGCATCCCGCACGGCGGCGGCGGCCCCGGCGTCGGTCCGATCGGCGTCCGCGAGCACCTCGCGCCGTTCCTGCCGAACCAGCCGCTGCAGCCCACCGCGGGCCCGGTCACGGGTGTCGGCCCGATCAGCGCGGCGCCGTGGGGGAGTGCGTCGATCCTGCCGATCTCGTGGGCATACGTGCGGATGATGGGTGCCGCCGGCCTGCGCCGCGCGACCATGACGGCCGTGGCGGCCGCGAACTACGTGGCCAAGCGGCTCGGCTCGCACTTCCCGGTGCTGTACGCGGGCGCCGGTGGTTACGTGGCCCACGAGTGCATCCTGGACCTGCGGGGCATCACGAAGGCCACGGGCGTGACTGTCGACGACGTGGCCAAGCGCCTCGCCGACTACGGCCTGCACGCGCCGACCATGTCGTTCCCGGTGGCCGGCACACTGATGGTCGAGCCCACGGAGAGCGAGGACTTGGCGGAGCTGGATCGCTTCTGCGACGCCATGATCGCCATCCGCCGCGAGATCGACCGCGTGGCGGCGGGCGACTGGCCGGCCAACGACAACCCCCGGTCGGCGCCCCCACACGGCCGAGTCGATCGCCGGCAAGTGGGACCACGCGTACAGCCGCGAGGAGGCCGTGTACCCAACGGGCGCCACCGGCCAAGATCTGGCCGCCGGTCCGCCGCATCGACGGCGCGAAGGGCGACCGCAACCTGGTGTGCTCCTGCCCGCCCATCGAGGCGTACCAGTCCTGACCTCGGCGAGTCGTACGTGACGAACAGCGAGTCGTACCGAACGTGCAGGCCCCCAGTGGTCCTGACGTGGCGAAACGGTACGACTCGCTGTCGAAACGGTACGACTCACGATCGACCAGATGACCACGCGCATACCGTCCAGATGACCACCGATGTACCGTCCAGATGACCGTTGATCTTGGTTATAATCCGGCCACACTGCGGGCCGCAAAGGACGATCCGACCGGGTCGTCGAGCACGGCAGCCTCATGGTCATCGACGAGGTACAGCTGGTTCCGGAACTGCTTGCCCCGATCAAGGTCTCCGTCGACCTCGATCCGACGCCGGCCGCTACCTCCTGACGGGCTCATCACGAATCCTGGCCGTGCGAACCCTCCCGGACGGGCCGCATGGAGGTGATCGAGCTGTGGCCGTTCTCCCAGGGTGAGCTGCACGGAGGTCCCGACCGGTTCGTTGACGCCGCTTCCGGCACGGCCCCCGGATCGATCACTCATCGGACCTGCGCCGCCGTGACTACCTCGAGCGTCTCGTGGTCGGCGGTTCCCGAGGCCACGCGCCGCGCTCCCCGCCGCCGAACCGCCTTCCTCGACTCGTACCTGTCGACCTTGATCGAACGCGACGTCCTGGAACTGGCCAGCATCGAGCGCCAAGGGGATCTGCTCAAACTGATCGCACTACTTGCCGGGCGGGCCGGGAACTTGATGGAACCGGCAGCACTCTCCACGCTGTCCCGTATCCCGCGAACCACACTCGCGCGCTACCTGGAGTTGTTGGCGTCGGTCTTCCTCATCAAGACCATTCCTGCCTGGTCATCCGGGCAGACTCGCCGGGCCGTGGGCACGCCGAAACTCGCGTTCGTGGATACCGGCATCGCCTGTCATCTCATCGGCCAGGACCCCGTACGGCTGGGTGAGCCCGGCGGAGCCGCCGGGTCGATGATGGAGAACTTCGTCGTCATGGAACTCGCCCGCCAGCTCACCTGGTCCGAGGAGCGTGGGCGGCTGTACCACTACCGGACCAAGGACAAGCAGGAAGTCGATGCGGTCATCGAGACACCGGACGGCAGGGTGATCGGAGTAGAGGTCAAAGCAGGCGCGGCGGTACGCACCGAGGACCTGAGCGGCTTGCGGAATCTGGCCAACCATCTCGGTGAGCGGTTCGTCGCCGGCTACGTGCTCTATACCGGCCAACAGACCTTGCCGTTCGGCGAGAAGATCAGAGCGTTGCCGGTGGACGCACTGTGGCGCCTCGCTCCGTAGTCTCGGGGCGTCACACGGAGGTGAGCTGGGACCGGGGAACCAACTCTGGTCCCAGTACCAGATGACGTCCTCCATGACGAGGGCCGTGTAGGTGTCGTACGCTCCGTCTCGTCCACCTCGACGAGACTGCCGACGTACCAACCGTTTTCGCGGGTGTCCGCGAGCAGGTAGTTGAGCAGCCACTGCCGCAGCTCGCCCTTCAGGCTCTCCAGGGGGCCCGTCACACGCGCGGCCTCGACCGTCTTCTCCTGAGCGAAGCGTTCCCCATCATGACCGCCACGTACATCCGGTGCGGCTGAGTCAGGTCCAGTTCGTTCGGCATGGTGATGTCCTCTCTGCGGGATAGTGCGGATTAGGATGCACTCCGTCGTGGCCCGTACGCACCCGTCACCAGCGGATGTGACCGTCGGGGACGGAACGTGACTTTTGTGACTTCAGGAGAGGTGAGATGTCCGGCGACCTGGAACGACAGCTGATCGTCGAGGAGGTGCGCGCGCTGCGGGAGAAACGCAACCTCAGCCAGGAGGAGTTGGCCCGCCGCATCGGGTTCAGCCACTCCACCGTGAAGAACATCGAGTCCGGCTACCGGGCGCCGACCCGCGAACAGGCGGCGCTGCTGGACGAAGTGTTCGGCACGGCCGGCACCCTGGGCCGCCTGGAGGCCCGGATCCGCGCCGCCCCGATCTCACCGGGCTTCCGTCCGTTCGTGACTGCCGAGGCGGACGCCCGCACCCTCAAGACGTTCGAACACACGGTCGTCCCCGGCCTGCTACAGACCGAGGACTACGCCCGAACGTTGGTCGAGGCCTATCCCGGTCTGAGCAGGGACGAGGCGGCCGCGCGATTGGCGGCGAGACTGGAGCGCCAACGAGTGCTGGACACCGAGGAGCCGCCGTGGCTGTGGGCGGTGATCGACGAACAGGTGTTGCGCCGTGAGATCGGTGGTCCCCAAGTGATGGCCGCGCAACTGGCGAAGCTGACCGAGTTCTCCCGCCGGCCGCGCGTTACGATTCAGGTGCTCTCCGCCGCCCGCCCACATAGCGGGCTGTCCGGTGCCTTCGTCATCGCCGAAGCGGCCGAGCATCCGGCGGTGGCGTACCTGGACAGCGTGCTGGGCGGCCAGACCGTGCAGGACCCGGGCATGGTGGAGATGGCGGCGGTAGTGTTCGACACGATCCGGACCGACGCGCTCTCCCGCGTGGAGTCCCTGGAGTTGATCGAGGAAGGTGTGCGGCAATGGACACAACGGATCGCGTCGTGAACTGGCGTACATCGAGCTACACCGGTGGCAACGGCACCGACTGCGTGGAGATCGGTGTGAGCTGGCGCAAGTCCAGCCGCAGCACGGGTAACGGCGGCAACTGCGTCGAGGTCGGCCAGGCCGTTGACGGATTCCTGGTGCGCGACACCAAGAATCGGACCGGCGGCACCCTGGCTTTCACCCCGAGCACCTGGCGCCGGTTCCTGAACGGACGATGATCGAAATCCTGGTGTGAGCGCGCCGGGTCCTATTGAATGGGCTTCGTGTCTCGACGGGCTGGGCTGGGCAGAGTCGCGCTGTGGGCGGTGTTGGCGCTCGGCCTGTCCGTCATGTGGATGCGTTACGGCGCGGGTGCCGCGACGACCCTGTTGACCATCGTCTCCGGTGCGGCGGCGGTGGTCGAGGTGGTCGCCGCCTGGCGGTCCCGGACCGGGCAGCGCGGCGAGAGCACCGTCCAGCAGCTCGACGACGCCGGGCAGGCGCTCGCGAGAGAGGTCCGCAACCAGTGGGAGGCCGAGGCCGGCCGTCGGCTGCTCCAGGACGCCGGTGAGCTGACCGTCCGCTGGAAGGCCAGCGGCGACGCCGGCGATCTCGGCGACATCGTCACCTCCTACGCCGACGAGCCGCGCCGGCTCGTGGTGGTGGGGGAGCCGGGGTCGGGCAAGACCGGGCTGTGCCTGCTGATCACGCTCGAGCTGCTGCGCCGCCCGACGTCGCCGAGGGTGCCGGTCATCCTCCCGATCTCCTCCTGGGACCCCGCCGAGAACCTCTACGCCTGGCTCATCCGCACCATCACCGAGCAGTACCCGTTCCTCGGCAACGAGACCTACGGGCCGACCGCCGTGCGCGACCTCCTGCGCCGACAGAAGATCCTGCCGGTGCTCGACGGCCTCGACGAGATGGCCGAGCACAACCGCGCGGCCGCTCTCGAGTCCATCATCACCCGCGACGCCCCGTTCGGGGAGGCGTTCGTGCTCACCTGCCGTACGGCCGAGTTCGAGGCGGCCAACTCCGCGGGCGTGGTGCGGGACGCGCAGATCGTGCGGCTGCTGCCGGTGGAGTCGGAGGCCGCGGCCAACTATCTGCTCGAAGTGGTGTCCGAAGTTCGGATCGACCGGTGGGAGCCGCTGCTCGAGCGGCTCACGGCCGACCCGGACAGCCCGGTCGCCGAAGCACTGCGCACTCCGCTGATGCTGTTCCTCGCGCGGGCGGCGTTCGCGCTTCCGGACACCGACCCGAACGAGCTGCTGACCCTGCCCACCGCGCGGCAGGTGGAGGAACGGCTGCTCGACAAGTTCACGAAGCAGGTCTTCGCCCCCCGGCCACCCTCGCCGCTGTCCGACGCCACCCCGGCGCGACAGTGGGACCCGGCCGACGCCGAGACTGGCTCACGTTCCTCGCGAAGAACAGCGGCCGTGAGATCGCGTGGTGGCGGCTGCGGGAACTGGTACCGAAGCGAGTGCTGATCACTCGCGCGATCGTCATCGGCGGTGCCTACTGTGCCCCGCTCGGCTGGCTGTTCTTCTTCCTGTTCGGCCAGCCGTGGCAGGGGATCGTCTTCGGTTTCCTGTTCGGCGTGGTCAGCGGGACCGGGCTCGCCCTGGTGCCGGCCGATCCGCCGCGCCGGTTCGTGCCCCGGCCGTTGCGACGCCACGACCTCGGCCGGGACCTCGTGTCCGGCGCGGTCGGCGCGATCGTCGGTGGAGTGGCGGTCGGGCTGGTCCTCGGTCCCTGGTTCGGCATCGCCATCGGCCTGGTCTTCGGCGTCACGTTCGGCCTGGTCCGCCGGTTCACCGAGCCGACGGAGGCGCAGGAAGCGATCACCCCGATGGGCATGCTGCGCAGCGACCGGCAGGCCGTGCTCTACGCCGCCGGCCTGGGTGGCCTGGTCGGCGCGGCGATCGGCGCGGTGATGGGTGGCGTGGTGGGCCTCGAGACCCGAGGGCTGATCTTCGAGATCGACAACCCGGTGCTGCAGGGCCTGCTCGGCGTCGTGGTGGCCGGCGGTCTCGGCGCAGGCGGACTGGGACTGGTGACGAAGTCGACGAGCGCGTGGGGCCGGTTCATCACGACCCGGCTGTGGCTCGCGCAGCGGGATGTCCTGCCGCTCAAGCTGATGACTTTCCTGGAGGACGCCCACCGGCTCGGGGTGCTGCGGCAGCTGGGCCCGTACTACCAGTTCCGTCACGCACTACTGCAGGACCGCCTGGCGCTGCGGCCGTGACGCTCGCTGTGCGCTCGCTGTGCGGTGCTTACGCGGTGGCCGCAAATGAAACGATAAAATGCCACTCATATCTGTCGAGATGAGGGGCTCGGATTCATATGAGATCGAAGTTCTTGGCCAGTGTTCTTTTAGTACTCGCTTTGGTGATCCCGGCGTCATCCGCGGTGGCGCAAACAAAATCGTCAACGCTGGGCGAGACAACGTGTCAAGCGGTCACGTACACGGATATTCGCGAGCGTTTCGTCATCGACCTGGATACTGCCTCGAATCTCGAGATTCGCGTGCTGGCCAATCAGGTCTCTTCGGTGGCCGGCGCTGAATCGTTGACCGAGTTGTACGGCGCTGTTCAGGATGTGTTGCGGAACGGTTCGCCGGAGGAGATCCGTGCGTTCCTCAAGTCGACCTGGCAGCTCGCCTGGACGATGGATCTTCGAGGTGCGGTGCTGCGGGTGAAGGGCGATCCGCTCGCTGGTGCGAACGTGCGGGCAACCGCGCAGGAAGCTCTCGACGAGGGATCCGTCGACGTCATGCTGACCTATCTCAACCACGGTCTGTACGTCGCACGCGCGCTCGACGCCGGATGGACGCTGAAGGTGTACACGGATATCCGCGAGCGTTTTACCATCGACCTGGATACTGCTACCGATCTCGAGATTCGAGTTCTGGCCAATCAGGTGTCTTCGGTGGCCGGCGCTGAGTCGCTGACCCAGTTGTACGGCGCTGTGCAGAATGTGTTGCGGAACG
Organism: uncultured Acidimicrobiia bacterium; assembly: GCA_963827345.1. Classification (GTDB taxonomy): domain Bacteria; phylum Actinomycetota; class Acidimicrobiia; order Acidimicrobiales; family AC-14; genus CAWGUU01. Next base: position 6,478 of record CAWHAN010000013.1, read on the forward strand.
GGACGCCGGAGGAGATCCGCACGTTCCTGAAGTCGAGTTGGCAGGTCGCCTGGGCGATCGATATTCGGGGCGAGGTGGGCAGGACGAAGGGGGATCCGCTCTCTGGTCCGAACGTGCGGGCCGCCGCACAGGAAGCTCTGAATGACGGGTCCGTCGACGTCATGCTGACCTATCTCAACCACGGCCTGTACGTCGCACGCGCACTGGACGCCTGCGAGTCGCAGGCGGCATAGGGCTACGGACCGTCCGCCCCCGACGGGGTCGCGCTGGAGGTACCGGCTCGGGCCGGGGACCCCGCGGGAGCGGCGGCCGTGATGACCACCCGGGTGCCCAACTGCCAGTAGGACGTGGTGCCGTCGGGCCGCAGCGCGTAGCGGGCGTCGGCGAACCGGGCGGTGGCCGGCGAACCCGCGCGCCGGGCCGCCTGCACACTGACGTCGCGCAGTGTGCGGTACACCCGCTCCAGCGTGGCCGGCTCGTGCACGAAGTCCGGCTGCACCCGGGCGTCGCCCGGCCGCTCCAGCAGTTCCGCGACGGCCGCCGGGTCGGACAGGTCGTAGCCGCGCCGGTCCACCGTGCACCGCACGACCTCGAAACGGACGGCGCGCAGTTCGGCCGACCGCGCGGCCAGCCAGACCGGTTCGAACGCGCGCTGCCGGTGCTCCACCACGCGCAGCGCGGCCACCCGCGGCGCCGTGTACGCGGCCAGCGCGACCCCGAGAGTGGCCACCGGCTCTCCCGCGGACATCAGCTGGCCGGCGACGATCAGCACCACGGCCACCACCACGAACCAAATGGTCCGCCGGTGGGCGCGGTCGAACGCCGGCTAGCGCGGCAGGGTGAGGGCGAACCGCACCGCCGCGGCCCTCCGGCCGGCCGGGGAGAGCGGCACCGGGAGATCCGGCCGCAGCGGTTCCACCTGTCCACCTTCCACCGAACTGTTGCGTCTGTCACTGGTTCTCATCGCGGTCTACCCCGATTCGCGACGGGTGTTCACCCCGCGGTTACGACGGATGAGCAGCCGGAACGGGCGGTGGTCGGCCCGCCACCGTGGGCTGCGGCGACGCAGGAACGCCATCCACAACATCAGGTACAGGACGACGCTCAGCGGCTGGTCGCGGCCGAGGCAGGCCCGCAGCCGTGGTCGCAGTTCCCGCATCGGGCGGCAGACCTGCGCCAGGGTCAACGCACCGCTGGTCGCCACCGTGGTGATCCCCGCCCGGGTATCGGCGCCGACGTCGAGGTAGTCGTCGAGGACCTGCAGCACGGCGCCCAGCTCGCGGACGGCGGCGAGCTGGGCGGGGTTCATGCCCGGGTGCACCAGCCCGGCGAGCACGGCCATCGCGCGCCCGCCCTTCGCGCGGGTGATGTCGGCCAGCAGGCCTGCGCCGATGGCCGGGTCGCGCTGGCGCCGCGACCGGACCTGGTTCTCGTGCAGGGCGAGGAGTTCGTCGTACACGGGGTCGTCGCGGCCGCGGTCGAGCCGGCGTTCCAGCGCGGCGTAGAGGTCGGCCAGCAGCCGTTCGCGGTCGGTGCGCGGGGGGAGTGGCCCGCCGTGGAAGAGCGCGGCCGCCCAGGAGTCGGAGGAGTCGGGCCCGTCATCCACCAGGTCGTCGTAGACCCGGGCCACCGCGCCGCCGAGCATCGCGAGATCCGCCCGGAACGGCACCCCGGCCGTCGCGGCGTACGCGGACAGCAGCAAGCCGAGCTTCGCGCACACGTCGTAGGTGGCGTCGGTCAGGTACTCCGGCCGGCCCGCCCGCACGACGATCGGTGCCACCACGTCGTCGAACACCGCGACGAACTCGGCGACCGGTCGCCGGACGGCGGGTGGGCGCGCGGCCATCCCCGTGCAGCGGACCAGTTCGCCGAGATCCCGCCACAGGCCAGAACTCAACGGCCGGTGATGTCGTTCAGGAAGTCGCCGGCCTCGGTCTTCGTGTAGCCGTCCAGACCGCCGGCGATCTGGATCTCGCCGCCCGTGATGGGGGCCGCGATCTGCGGGGCGAAGATCACCTCGCCCTCCGCGATCAACGCCACCTGCTCGCCGACGTGGTTCTGGGTCCACTGGGCGAACTTGGCGCCGTCGTCCTTCGTGAGCATCAGGGTGATCAGCCAGGTGCCGCTGGCCTCGTCGAACTCGAGTTCGCCGCCGTCGAGCCGGTGCAGCGTGAGGAACGCCGGGTGCAGGGCGAGCTGGTTGTTGTCGGGGTCGGGCAGCACGGTGCCGCGCGCCGGTACGGCCGACGTGGGCGCGGGCGCGTCGCTGGGCACCAGCTGCGTGACGCCACGCAGCTCGATCGGCACGGCCAGGTCGACGGCGCCGATGTTCTCCGACGTCGTCCGGTCGCGGTCCGGCGAACCACCCACCCGGTCGGTCTCGCACCCGGCCAGCGCCACGGTGATCACCAGGCTCACCACCGCAATACCCCAGCGCGCCGCCACTGTGCCTCCTAGCCGGTCAGGGTCTCGCACAGCGCGATCAGGCTTTGCCGCAACGGTCTCGCCCGTTCGGTGAACTCGGCCTGCCCCCGCCGGTACTCGGCCCGGCCGGGCGCTGTCTCGATTCGAACGGGAGCGTAGCCGAGTGAACTCAGGTCGTAGGGGCTCGCACGCATATCCATTACCCGAATGTCATGCGCCAGTTGGAAACAGTCGGCCACCAACGACGACGGCACGAACGGATCGAGCTTGTAGGCCCACTTGTAGAGATCCATCCCGGCGTGCAGACAGCCCGGCTGCTCCAGCGCCACCTGCGTGTCCCTGGTGGGCTGCAGCGCGTTCAGCGGGCGAGCGGGTTCGGTGAAGAACCGGAACGCGTCGAAGTGCGTGCACCGCACGGGCATCGACTCCACCACCTCGTCGGTGGCGGCGGCGCCGAGCCGCAGCGGCCAGCCCTGGTGGCGTACCTCGTCGGACCGGTAGACCATCGCCCACTCGTGCAGTCCGAAGCAGCCGAACCACGGCGTCCGGTTGGCCGTCGCGGTCAGCAAGCGCCGCACGAACAGGACAGTCTCTTTGCGAGACTCGGGCAGCGGGCCGAGCGTGACGCCGTCCGGCACTTCCCGGTAAACGGGCCAGCGCAGGTACTCCCGAGCCGCTGGGCCCGTCAGCACCACGCCCGGCCCGGGATGCCAGCGCCGCAACTTCGACGGGCGGTGGGAGTAGTAGGTGAACAGGAAGTCGAGCACCGGGTGCCGGGTCCCGCTGGATCGACGCTCCTTCACCGGGTCGGTCCACTGCCGGACCCGCTCGACGTGTGCGTCCCGTTCGGCTTCCCAGTGGATAACGGAAGTCATGTAGTGGGGTCGGTGTGGGTGCCGTCCCGAACGGTGCCGACGTACTCCTCCACCAGGTCCTCGAGCGCCACCACGCCGAGCACCGTGCGGTCCGGCGCGACCGCCTTCGCCACGTGGCTCTGGGCCCGGCGCAGCGCGGCGAGCGCCTCGTCGAGCCGCGAGTCGGCCGGGATCTCCGGCAGGCCGCGCACCCGGTGGTCCGGCACCCGGGTCGACGGGTCGGCGTCGATCTGGTCCAGCACGTCCTTCACGTGCAGATACCCGTTCAGCCGCCCGTCGGGCATGCGGACCGGGAACCGCGAGAAGCCCGTGCGGTTCACCGCCTCCTCCAGGTCGCCGACGGTCGGTGGGTGCGGCACGGTCTCCACCTGGGCCAGCGGCACGAGCACGTCGGCCACCGTCCGCTCGGCCGAGGACAGCGTCTGGGTGAGCCTGCGGTGCTCGGCCTGGTCGAGCAGCCCCTCCCGGCGCGAGTCGGCGATCATGTTCGCCAGCTCGTCGGGTGTGTGGGCGCTCTCCACCTCGTCCTTCGGCTCCACCTTCATGAGCTTCAGCACGCCGTTCGCGATGAGGTTGAGCAGCGAGATCAGCGGCCGGATCAGGCGGATCCAACCGACCAGCACCGGCGTGAGCAGCACGGCCGTCTTCTCGGGCGCGGCGATCGCGATGTTCTTGGTGACCATCTCGCCGAGCACGATGTGCAGGATCGACACGATAGCAGCGCGATGGCGAACGCGATCGCGTGCATGGCGGCGGCCGGCAACCCGAGCGGGGCGAGCAGACCTTCGAGGGCATGCGCGACCGTCGGTTCGCCGAGCGCGCCGAGGCCGATGGTGCACAACGTGATGCCCAGCTGCGCGCCGGCCATCATCAGCGACGTGTTCTCCGCGGCCTTGATCACCGTCCGCGCGCGATCCACGCCGCTCTCGACCATCGCCTCGAGCCGGTCGCGCCGGGCGCTGACGAGCGCGAACTCCGCGCCGACGAAGAAAGCGTTGGCGGCCAACAGGAACACCGCGATGAGGATGGCGACTCCGCCGGTCATCGGGCCGCCACCTCCGCCCCGGTCTGGACGGATTCCGCGTGGGGATCTTCGCCACCCGCAGCTCCGCCACCCGGTGACGGTCCATCCGCATGACCGTGATCCGCCAGCCGTCGACACGCACCTCGTCGTTCACCTCGGGGATCCGGCCGAGCCGGGTCAGCACGAGACCGGCGAGCGTTTCGTAGTCACCGTCGGGCATCCGGAACCCGGTGGCGTCGGCCAGTTCGTCGTCGCGCAGCATCCCGGACACCATCCAGCTGTCCCGGCCGAGCGGACGCACCGGGTTGATCTCACCCCGGTCGTGTTCGTCGCGCACGTCGCCGACGATCTCCTCGACCAGGTCCTCGAGGGTGACCAGTCCGGCGGTGCCGCCGTACTCGTCGACCACCACCGCGAGCTGCAGCCCGGAGCTGCGCAGCCGGTCGAGCAGCGCGTCGCCGTCGAGGCTCTCCGGCACCGTCTGCGCCGGGCGGGCCAGCGCGGAGATGCGGGTGGTGGCGCGGCGCGCGACCGGCACGTTGAACGCCTGCTTCACGTGCACCACGCCGCGCACGTCGTCGAGATCGCCCTCGTGGACGGGGAACCGGGAGTATCCGGTCTTGCGGGTCAGCTCCACCAGGTCGAGCACGGTCGCGTCCATGGGCAGCGACTCCACCTGCACGCGTGGGGTCATCAGCTCGTCGGCCGTGCGTTCACCGAAGCGCAGCGACCGGTTGAGCAGCGCGGCCGTGCCGGGGTCGATCGTGCCGCGTGCCGCGCTGGTGCGCACCAGCGAACCCAGCTCCTGGGGGGAACGGGCCGACGCCAGCTCGTCGGCCGGCTCGATCCCCAGTCGGCGCACCAGCCAGTTCGCCCAGGTGTTGAGCAGGCTGATGAACCAGCGAAGCGTGGTGGAGAACCGGATCTGTGTGCCGGCCACCATCCGCGCGGTGGGTAGCGGACGGGCGATGGCCAGGTTCTTCGGCACCAGTTCGCCGAACAGCATGGAGATCACGTTCGCCAGCAGCAGCGCGACACCCAGCGAGATCGGCAGGGCCACCGATTCCGACACGGAGAGCGCCGACAGGATCGGGGAGATCCAGCCGGCGATGATCGGTTCGGCGATGTAGCCCATGGTCAGCGTGGTGATCGTGATGCCGACCTGGGCGCCGGAGAGTTGGAAGGACAGGGACTGGTGGGCCTTGTGCACCTGGTTGGCGCGCGCGTCGCCCACCTGGCGCACGTGGTTCTCCACCTGGCTGCGCTCCAGCGCGGTCAGGGAAACTCCGCGGCCACGAACACGGCGGTGCCGATGGTGAGCGCTATGACGGCGAGGACGCCGAGGACGTTGAGCAGCACTCCGGTCATCGGACGTCACCACCGAGGACCGGATTCCTATGGCAGCCGGGTTCGTCGCCCGGCTCGGTACTGTCGCTCGGTGACTGTGCGTCTGGCACGGTCGGGTCACTCCTTGTACGGAAATCAGGGGGGTGGTGACCCGGACAAGTGTAAAGGGGCTTCTAGGCCGTCCTACGCCCGAGTAGGGAGACCAGTCGGGTTTGCGGGTCGGCGTGGTCGCCCACCGGCACCGGCTCGCCGAACCACGACGACCCCGACCACTCGGCGACGCGCGGCTCGACGTACTCCAGCAGCGCTTTCGCCAGTTCGTCGCCGATGACGTCGGCCGACGCGCCGATGGCCGTCGCCAGGTCCCAGCCGTGCACGGCGGCATCGAGGGTCAGCTGCCAGGCGTACTCGGTGGCGTAGGCGTCGCCGAAGCTCAGGTGCACGTCGCCCTCCAGCGCGCCCGGTGCGAGCAGCGCGGCCCGCGCGGCCTGCGACGACGTGGTCCAAGCCTCGATCGGGTCGTCGTGGAGCTGGTCGCCGTCGTACTTGTCGCCCACCTCGGCGATCGTCTTGCCGGCCAGCAGCTCCGGCACCCACAGTTGGTCGTAGACCAGGTGGTTCACCAGATCCCGCACGGTCCAGTCGGTGCAGGGGGTGGGGGAGTCCCAGTCGCTCAGGCCGATGTGGTGCACCGAGCGGTCAAGACTTCCAGGGCCTGGCCGTGTGCGTCGAGGAGATCCATACCTCCAGGATGCGCCTAGGGGTGCGGGGCTGCTCGGCGCACACTCGACTCGACGAGGTCGAGCACCGGTTCCAGGTCGTCGGCCGGCAGGCCCATGGCCAGGTGGGACACCAGGCCCTCCAGCACCAGCTCGAGGTAGGCGGTGAGGACGTCGACGTCGATGTCGTCGCGCAGCTTGCCGGCCTCCCGCTGGCGCAGCAGGCGCTCGCGGGTGGCGACGGACAGCCGTTCGGAGCGCTCGGCCCAGCGCGCGCGGAACTCCGGGTCGGTCCGGAGGCGCCGCGACAGCTCGAGGCGGCTGCCGAGCCAGTCGGCGCCGTCCTGGGTGGAGAGCAGGTCACGCATGACCTGGACGAGGCCCTCTTTCGCGACGACGTCGGCCATGCGGTGGGCGTCGTCCTCGGCCAACGCGAGGAAGAGCGACTCCTTGTCGCGGAAGTGGTGGAAGATGGCGCCGCGGGAGAGCGAGGTGGCCTCCTCGAGCCGGCGCACGGTGGCCCCTTCGTAGCCGTAACGGGCGAAGCACACCCGGGCCCCGTCGAGGATCTGCTGGCGGCGCGCATCGAGATGATCCTGGCTGACCCGTGGCATCCGATGATCGTGTCAGCCCCACGAAATGTATGCAATCCGTACGTACGGTGTCCTAACCGCACCCACCCCCAACGAGATCGCGCTTCCCGCACGCGAGTTCGCGCTTCCCGACCGCGAGTTCGCGCCTCCCGACCGCGAGTTCGCGGTTCCCGACCGCGAGATCGCGGTTGCGGAGCGCCTCGTGCCCCGCAGGTCGCCGCCACCGGGCACGTGCCAGTCCCGTTTCCCGCACTCGCGAGTCCCCTTCTTACGTGTGCCTGCTCACTGCGCAGCAACCACTCTCCGTGTGTGAAACCTTCTCGTGTGCGGTATTCGAGGGGTGGTCGCTTCGCTGTCACGCGATTGTCGGTGGTCGCGTGTAGCGTCGAATTCGACCTCGAACGGAGGCGGAATCGTGACCGCTTTGTCCCAACCACCAGGCAATCCGCGCATCGTGGAGTCGGCCCGGCGCCGGCTGCACGACCGCGTGGAGGCGGAGGCCTACGTCGCCTCCGTCTGTTTCAAGCACGGCCCACCGAGGCTTCTCGGCGTCGAGCTGGAATGGACGTCCACCACAGCGACGACCATCGACGGCCCCTCGACGCGGCCCGTCTCGCCGCCGCACTGGGCGCCCACGCACCCCGCACGTTGAACAAGGATTCCCCACAGCTCCCGCTCCCGGCTGGTTCGCCGCTCACGCTCGAACCCGGGGGACAGGTCGAGATCTCCGCCTTACCTCAGTCCTCGCTCGCCGACCTGGTCGCCGCCGTCACCGCTGACCTCGGCTACCTCACGCAACTGCTGGCCGAGGCCGGCTACGTGCTCGGCGACCGGGCCACCGACCAGCACCGCCGCCCGCAACGGGTGCTCGACACCCCGCGCTACGCGGCCATGTAGGTGACGACGTTGACGTCGGGGTTGAGGCTGACCAGCGTCTTCTTGGCCGAGTCGACCTTGCGCTCGCCCACCCTGTCCACGTTGTGGAGGATCTGGCGCTGGAGGTTCGAGTCGTCGACGACGTCCATGTCGACGATGCCGAGCGTGCCCACGCCGGCGGCGGCCAGGTACAGGGCGGCGGGCGACCCGAGGCCGCCGGCGCCCAGCAGGAGCACCTTGGCGTCGAGCAGCTTCTGCTGGCCCTCCTCACCGACCTCGGGAAGCAGCAGGTGGCGCTGGTAGCGGTTGCGCTGCTCGGCCGACAGCGTGCGGGGCGTGGCCCACGCCCGGCCCTCGTTCTTCCACTTGTTGAACCCCCCGGCCACGGAGACGACATCGGTGTAGCCGAGCTCGCCGAGCGATTTGGCTGCGAACGCCGAACGGGTGCCGCCGGCGCAGTAGACGACGATCGGAGCGTCGCGGTCGGCGACCCGGGACTCGATCTGGCTCTCGAGGAAGCCGCGGGGGATGTGGATGGCGCCTGGCACCGCGCCCTGCTCGTACTCGTCGGCCTCACGGACGTCGAGCAGCACGGTGCCGGCGTTGGCGGCATGGAGCGTCGTCGCCGCGGTGGCGGTGTCGACCTCGCGGATGGAGGCCTTGGTCTGGGCCAGGAGGTCTCGAAAGCTGGGCATGGGCGAATCGTCCTCCACGTGGGCGTACTGAGACAAACCCTACCGGCCGGGTCGAGATTCCCCAACCGCATCTGACGAGGAGTAGGGATACCGGGGATACTCGGAGCCGAGGTCGACGTCGCTGGCCTCGGGGTCGTTGAGGAGGTGCCAGACGATCACCAGGATCGATCGGGGCCAGGGGCGACGAGGGCTCGTTGCCTCCCCTGTGGGCGGACGAGCCGACGGTAGCGTTCACCGATGAACGTGTCGGTCTTGGCCGCGGCGCGAGCAAGCTCGGTCGGGCGGAGCCCGGATTCTGAGGTCGCGCTTCACCGGTGAGTAAGACTCGACTCGGTGACTGCCTCCCCGTGGCCGCCCTGATAGGTCCAGTGGTCCGGGTCACGGACGGCGGGCGCCAGGACCGCCCTTAACATGTCGGCCTCGGCTCCTGCGCAAGCCTCCAGACGCCAAGAGGTGCTGCTGCCGTACTCCCGGCGAGTGGCGGGAGTCTTCCTCCTGTTCGCTTGGGCATTCGGCGGCTTCTCGTCCGCATACTGGGCCGAAGGGCTGGAACCAGGCCTCGTCGCCGCCTTCTTCGCGAGCAGCATTCTGGCCCTGGTCGCGATGATTGCCGTTCTCGTGGGGCACCCGCCGGCAGTCTCTGTGACGGCCAAGGGCGTGCGGGTCAACCTCCGGTTGCGCCGATGGGCCGACATCGAGGCCCTGGAGCGGGCCGGCACCGCCGCGTGCCCGTCCCTCGAGATCCGGCTCCGAGGTCGGCGCCGCCCGGTTGGCAGCATCAGCCAGCAGGAGGTGCGGGGCGACCTCCTGGCGGTCGCCTCCCACGTCGAGAAGGTCTGGGACAAGCGGGTCATCGGCCAGACCAAGCCCGGAGGACGACGCCGGCCTACGCTGCTCATGCCCGCGCTCGGCTTCACCTTGCTACTGATCCTGACGGACATGCTGTTCCTCCCAGGTCTGCGGGTCCGAGCCCCCGGAAGCACGGCCAACGCCTACGACCGCCTGCGGCCCCGCCCGCCATCTGAGCCGAGAGGCGCAGTCACCGTGCTCTCCGTTCGAGACCAAACGGCAACCGTTGGCGATCTTCTCCGGTTCGCCTCGGGCGGCGAGAGCGTGGACCTCGGTTGGTACAACCCTTTCCGCCCCGAGCGGGACCCCGCAGGCGACGGCCCGAGCGCGACCCGCTCTGCCGTCGCCGCCGGCTTGGCCTGCTCCGGCCATCCGGTCGAGGTCCAGGGGGGCGAGGCTGAGATCGTCCTCGTCAGGCCTGAGTCGCCGGCGAACGGCCGACTCCACCAGCACGAACGGGTCGTCTCGGTTGCGGGGTCGCCCGTGAGGTTCAAGGAGGATTACTTTGCCGCTCTCGCGGGATGGGACTTGTCACGGCCTACGCCGCTGGTTGTCGAGGGTCTCGACGGTCGCCAGCGCACGGAGATGCTCCCCGTGAGCCGGGGTCGGTCCGGTTCCTGGGGACTGGCCGGCGTCGGGGTTGATCGGCGCGCCATGACGGTGGCCACCATGACAACCTTCGACTTCGGCGACTTCCAGGGGGATTCGTCGGGTTTGGCGGCGGCGGTCACCGTGTTCGACTCCGAGACGCCGGGGATCCTTGTGCCCCTCGGGATCAACGTCGCCATGACCGGTTCGGTATCCCCTGGCGGCGTAGTCGGACCGGTCGGCAGCATCTCCGAAAAGATGGCCGCGGCCAGGAAGGCGGGAGCCGCGACGGTCCTCGTTCCCACCGAGCTGGCCGATCACGCCCGGCAGGACGCCGGTGAACGGCTACGGGTGGTCGGTGTTCACACTCTGGCCGAGGCAATTGTCGCTTTAGGCGGCTCAGGCTGCGCCTGACAAATCGGCCGTCCCGGAGGCCTCGCCCTGGCTCCCGGCGGTGGCCTCGGGGATCAACGCGCACTGGCCGCTCAGAAGGTTGCCCTGCTCGGCCGAGATGTCGTGCGCCTCGTCATCTGACGGGCGCCACGGATGATGTGGGCGACTCCGCGGCGGGCGACGACGGTACCCCGTTCGCAGGCTGAGGCTGCTTCACGGCGGCTGCCGGCGCGCCCACCATGCCTGCCGGGGCATCGGCGGCGTCGGCTCCGAGGTGAATGCGGCCGGCGCCGGTGGCGACGCGCCAATGACGGGTGGCCGTGACGCTGAACCGGATGAGGCGCAACGCCAGCCACGTGCACAAGAGATACACGGGGTATCCGACCAGGACCTGGAGGAGCCCCTCCGACACCGGAGAATGCGAGGGCGCGTGCATCGAGCGCACGGCGACGGCGGTGTTCTCACCGAAGATGCGGGTGGCTAGGTTGGCCAGTGGCGTCCCAGCACCGGCCACGAGATTGTGCAACAGCGGCCCCGGACCGGTGAAGGCGGTGAACACCGTGGCCGTCGCGAGGATGTAGCCCGAGTCCGGCCGCCGCCCATCACTGCTGGCCCGCAACGCCGCCAGGGGAACGATGATTGCCAGGACCGGTGTAAGTGCGATGAACCCGAGGGTCGAGTCGAGCAGCCAGTGGTGGACGTTGTCGATCGCCGGGCCGGCCTCGCCCCGCAGGACCGCGTGCAGCCAGAACATCGCCGCACCGCCCCCGTAGGTCAAGAAGGCGCTGCTGACCAGCAGAGCCATCCAGCCGAGGGGTCTTCGGTAGAAGCCGCAGACGGCCTCCGCGACGAACGCCAACAGCCGTACGGCGGCGGAGCGCAGGGGGCGGGAGTATCCGCTCATGCGGCGACGACCAGGACGGCGCAGGTCGAGCGTTGGACCAAGGCCCTGCACGCCCGTGAGGAGAGAGGACTCCGTCGGGCATTGGCACCCTGCCCGACGAGGATGAGGTCGGGACGCTCGTCGTCGGCCGCGTCGCACACGGCGTTCAGGGCGTTGCCGCGTGCCGAGCTCGTCCGCACCTGAAGGGAGGGGTAGTCACGACGCAACCTTTCGATCGCGTCGGAGTCGTTGTCGATGCCCTCCGGGTCGAACACGCGCCTGGCGTCGACCAACGGCTCGAGTCGCAGGATGACGAGCTCGGCGCCGTTGGACGTTGCGAGCTCGGCTGCCATCGTCATGCTTGCGTCGGTGTCCTCGCCCGCCGCCGTTCCGAGAAGGATCTTCCCGATCATCACAACCTCTCGTTCTATCGAGTCGAATGTCCCGACGTTCGCGGCAGCACGCGGGTAGCTGCCGCCGCTCAGTCGGAACGTCTGCTGTGCCTGTCCGCCACCGATCCACATCCCGGCGGCGGTCGGCAGCGGGTGCGCGCCGCCCGGTCGGGACGACGCGACCCGTTGCGACATGCCTAGATCTCGATGCCCTTGCCATCGAAGGTGTGGACACCAAGCGCTGAGGGCTCGTTGTACGTCGCCTTCTGCTCGCGCAGGATCTCGATGGCAATCCGCTCACCGAGTCTCACGGACTCGGTGTAGTCGCTCCGCCAGTGCACGCCGGCGCCGTTGCGGCCGATCGCGATGTTGGCAGCCACCTTGTTGAGCTCTCCGCCGACGGTCATCTCCCCGGCATCCGCCCCCACGTACGGCACGAGAGCCGTGCCCGCGGCGTTGGGTACCTCGGGCTTGGGGATGACCCACGACTCGTCGAAGAAGGCCTTCAGGATGGTCGTGCACGCCCCCGCCACCGTTGCGTGGCCGGCACCGTAGGCCGGGTGGGTGGGGCAACCCTCCGGGAAGGCGATCGGCAGTAGCGCGTTGCCGTGCGCGGCCAGATTGGCGGCGAGGGCCCCGGAGTTGAGGATCTCGTCGTCGATCATCGGGAAGCTGTGCAGGCCGATGCGGTCGGCCTCGATCCGGCCACCGAACTCCTCGGGCCGCAGTCGCCGGTGCACGAACCATTTCTGGTACCAGACGGCCTTGAGTGCCCGAGTAGCCACTTCTGTGACGAGGCTCAGGATGTGGGGACCGCCCCAGGTGGCGAACCCCGCCTGGTTGGTCGAGCCCACGTAGGGGTTCGCCGGATCCAGTGGAGCGCCCAGGTCGAGCAGGATGAGGCAGGCGTTCAGGTAGGCCTGGTAGAGGGCGTCGACGTGGACGTAATGGGCCAGATCGCGCAGGTTGCGGATGTACAGCGTTCGGCCGGGGATCGTCGTCTCCGGTACGAACGGCCCTCCGTTCTGGGCGTTCAGCCAGCTGGCGAACGTGGTCAGCGAGTCGGTACCCGGCGCCACTGTCTGTTGGCGTTGGGTGTAGCGGAACGACCCGAACTGCACGTCCTTCACCAGGAACTGGGAGACATAGGGCCCAACCAGGTCCCCCGGACTCACGCCCCGGAACAGCGTCCCAGGGGTCACCGACCCGGCATCCTTGGGGCCCCTGAAGTCGGAGAAGGCGTTCATGTCAGTGACGGCGGCCGCTGCGGTGGCGTTCGTCGAGTAGGACCGGAACGGCACGTCCCGCAGCGCGGCCATCCAGTAGAGCTCGCCCATCTCAGACGAGTTCTCGGCGCTGTCGAGCCGGGGTGCCGGACTGAGCGTGACCGAGTGGGCATCGGGCCCTTCGAGATCGAACGCCAGGCCGGCCTGTGGGCTCGTGAGCCTTCTTCCATCCGGCATCGTCCCCAGGGGAATCGCATCGAAGTCGTCCGGCTCACCGGACGTCAGCGCCTTGCGCAGCGCGGCATAGGCCTTCGGCACGACCAGCCCGGCCGCGTCGTGAGGCAGTCCCTTGCTGAAGTTGGCGACAGGGCCGTGCTCGACCTCCTCGCCGTTGTTGACGTGCTCTTCTGTGTAGTCGTCGTGGGCTAGGTCTGCGGCTTCGTGACGAAGCTCGCGTGCCCGCGTCCGCCGATCTGACATGTTGGTTCTCCCTTCGACCGGGTCGATCAAGCTGCAGGTGCAGTCACGACTATGAGCCCGAGGTGCCAGACGGTGATACATGTTGTTGCGGCAATGTCGGCGCTTGTCTTCATCGAGGGGGCACTGGCGGGCCGGGCCGTGGACGGTCTCACCGACCCCAGCAAGGGTCCACGATCTGGAAGCGAGACACGAGCCCAAGGTTCACCATCTCGACGGTGATGCGCTCTGGACGGGGCGTACCCACGGCGGGGCCGAGTGGCGGGCAACACCCGTCCGCTCTGCCCTTCGATCCAGGCGGGCGAGGTATGGCGGCTGAACGCTCTTGACGCCGGCCTAAGTGCCAGAGATACTGAAACAACATGAAACAACTTGGCACGCTTCCCCTCGCCCCGCGCGCCGTTCCTGGAGGATGCCTGCCAATGAGCACGCTCCCGCTGCTCCCCGCCTATTCGTCCCCTGTCTCCACCCTGCCCATCCGCCCCTGGCCCGACGACGTCATCGATGCCCTCGGCCACGACCCGAGGTCCACCTACGTCGAGCTGTTCTGGCTCGGCATCCTCGGCCCTTCCACCACCTGGCTCCTGCGGCGTATCGCCGCCGCCCTCGACGACTCGCCCGACGGGTTCGAGCTCGACCTGCCCGGCACGGCCGCCGCCCTCGGGCTCGGCTCCAAGGGGGGCCGGCACTCGCCGTTCATGCGGGCGCTGGCCCGGTGCTGCCAGTTCGACCTGGCGACCGCCCGTCCGGACGGCTCCCTCGCCGTGCGCCGCAAGGTGCCGCCGCTCAACCGCCGCCAGGTCCTTCGCCTGCCCACCGAGCTGGCCGCCGCCCACCAGGCCTGGCTCGACGGCGAGCTGCACACGCCCGCGGTCGAGCAGCAGCGGCGAAGGGCCCGGCGGCTGGCATTGAGCCTGCTCGAGCTCGGGGAGGACCTCGAGGCCACCGAGCGCCAGCTGCTGCGGTGGAAGTTCCAGCCGGTGCTGTGCCGGGAGTCGGCGGCGTGGGCCTGGGACCGCCACTGCCGCGCCCTGGCCGCGGCCGGCGACACCGCCGCCGATCCCGGGCCCGCCCTCGCCCACGGCCGCCCCGACCCCTCGCCCCCCGACGCCGCCTAGGGGGGCGAGGGGCCCGGGCCCGGCCCCCCGAACTGGGGTCACGGAGCGGTCCACGGCGCGGTTTGGTGACCCCGGTTCGTGCGGCCGCCCCCCGCCCGCCGAACTGGGGTCACGCAGCGGTCGCTGGCCCCGCTTTCCGTCACCAATTCGCCCGGGGGTGCGTTCGCTTCCGAACTGGGGTCATGGCACGGCTTCTGGCGCGGTTTCGTGACCCCGGTTCGGCTCGGCCCCACCCTGCCATCCCCCGCCGGAGGGGGTGCTGGCACCCCCTCTCAACACACCGGCCAGCATCAGTTACAGATTCAACCGTTTTGTGTCGAAATAATCACCAAGGACTCGCAGTTTCACTGGCAAACGGGGGCAGAAGCCGATGGCAAGCCAGGCATTCGACAGGTCACACCGCAGCACCAGCACCTTGGAAGAGCGTCGCCGGCGGGTGTCGGCCGCACGCCTCGATCTCTCCGGCCAGGTCAACCGCTACGGACCGCCCGAGACCGTGCTCCGAGCGATCAGAGCCATCTCCGCCCACGACGTGCAGGCCGACCCGGCCGACGTCGCCACCCGCCTCGTCGACCGCTACGCCGAGCTGCTCGGCGTCGACCCGGCCGAACTTGTCGCCGGGCGTGGCCCCGGTGAGCCTGCTGCGGTCGATCGCCGCCCGCGTGCCCGTCCGCTCCGTGGCCGTGCCGCTGCCGGCTCCCAGCGAGATTCTCGCGGCGTTCCCGGGCTGCGGCCTCCGCAGCGACGACGGCGCGCCCGTTCGCACCATCGCCCAGGTCGACGCCGCCCTCGACTCGGCCGACCTCGTGGTGATCTCCAACCCCGACCTCCTCACCGGCATCACCCTCGACCCCGAGGCGCTGGCCGAGGTGGCCAAGCACCACCCCGCATCCACGCTGGTCGTCGACGAGAGCCTCGTCGACTTCCTCGCCCGCCCGACCCAGGTCTCGCTGGTCGGCACCGACGCCGACAACGTCGTCGTGCTCCGGTCCGCCACCGAGTTCTCGGGAATGGGCGCCATCCGGACGGGCGTGGCCTGGAGCCGTGACCCCCTCACCCTGCGGGCGCTGTTCGGGCCCCAGCCCGGGTCGTCGGTGTCCGGCCTCGACGTGGTCGCCACCGAGGCGGCCATGGCCGCCACCGTGTGGGCCGACGACATCCGCCGCCAGATGGTCGACGACGGTGCCTGGCTGGCCAAGGCCCTGCTGCCCCTCGGCCGGGTCGTCGTGGGCGCCATCGCCAGCCCGTTCCGCTGCCTGATCACCGCCGACATCAATTCCAACAGCGCCTCCGACCTGGCCGCCGGCCTCGCCAACCAGGGTGTCGACGTGCTCGTTCTCGGCCCCCAGCACGGCATGCTGACGGGCGCCATCCGCATCGCCGCCCCCCGGGCGTCGGAGCGGGCCGCGTTCGCGGCCGCCGTCGCCGCCCTCATTGCCTCCCCGGTGGAGCTCAGCGTTGCCGGCTGAGCTTCCACACCTCTCGAGGCGGCTCGATCATCCCCCCGTGGTCGAGCCGCCTCGAACCTTTTCCTGACCCGTACCGTTACCACTACGGGGCGTAGCCCGTCACCGCTTCCAGGATGGTGCGGACCCCGAACCCGGTCCCACCCTTCGTGACGTAGCCCTCGTCGTCCTCGCTGCGGGCCGGGCCGGCGATGTCGAGGTGGGCCCACGCCACGTCGCCGACGAACTCCTTCAGGAACAGCCCGGCCGTCAACGCTCCTGCGTACCGGCCGCCCCCGATGTTCTTCACGTCGGCGACCTCGGAGTCGATGAGCTTGCGGTACTCGTCGGGAAGCGGCAGCTGCCAGACCGACTCCCCGGCCCGCTCGGCCGCCTGCTGCACCTTGTCCATCCAGGCCTTGTCGTTGCCCATGAGCCCGGCGATCTTGCGGCCGAGGGCCACGATGCAGGCTCCGGTGAGCGTGGCCAGGTCGAGGATGACGTCGGCCCCGGACTCCACCGCCAGCGACAGCCCGTCGGCCAGCACCAGCCGGCCCTCGGCGTCGGTGTTCAGCACCTCCACCGTCTTGCCGTTGCGGATCTTCAGCACGTCGCCGGGCTTGATGGCGCTGCCACCCGGCATGTTCTCGCTGGCCGGGATGATGGCGACGACCTTCACGTTCGGCGCCAACGAGGGGATGGCCGACATGGCCGCCAGCACCGCGGCGGCGCCCGACTTGTCGGTCTTCATCGTCTCCATGCCCTCGGCCGTCTTGATCGACAGCCCGCCGGAGTCGAAGGTGATGCCCTTGCCGACCAGGGCGATCGTCGCCTGGGCCTCGCCCGCCGGCTCGTAGACGAGCTCGATGAGCCGGGCCGGCTCGTCGGAGCCCTGGGCCACGCCGGCCAGCCCGCCCAGTCCCTCGTTCACGATGGCCACCTCGTCGAGCACCGAGAAGGTCAGGCCCTCGTCCTCGGCGACCTGGGCCGCGATCTCGGCCAGGCGCCGGGGCGTCATCGTCCCCGCCGGCTCGTTGACCAGGTCACGGGCGAAGGCGACCGCCGCCGCCACCCGGGCGCCGCGGTCGACACCGCGCCCCGCGTCGTCACCGGTGCCGACGACCGCCAGGCTCTCCAGGCGACATCCCTTGGGCGAGGACTTGTAGGTGGTGAACTTGTAGGACGCCAGCAGCGCCCCCTCCACCAGCGCCTGGGCCGCCAGCCTCGGGTCGAGGTCGGACGGGGCCGCGGCCAGCAGGGTGGTGGCGGCGCGGGTGTCGCGCCAGGCGGTCCGGACGAAGGCGGCGGCGGCCTTGCGCAGGGTCTCGGCGCTCACCTTGTCGGCAGGCCCGACGCCGAGGGCCACGATCGTCGACCCGTCGTCGGCCGGCAGCGAGACCGCCTCGCCCACCTTGCCCTCGAAGTTCCGCTCCGCCAGCCACGCCCAGTCGAGCGACGCCCCGGTGCCGTCGGGCGACGTGCGCCCGGCGAAGACTGGGACCCCCAGCACCTGGGTGTCGTCGGGAGGGGTAGCGGCGAGGGTCACGTCGATCGTCATGGTTGTCAGGTCTCCGTTCGGCGGGCGGGGAGGGACTGGCCCTCCTGCCAGCGGGCGAGCGCCCACAGCAGGTCGGACAGCCGGTTGAGGTAGGGGACGACGTGCGAGCCGTCGGGCACCGCGGCCAGGGCGGCCCGCTCGGCCCGGCGGACGACGGTGCGGGCCAGGTCGAGGGCGGCCGACAGGGGCGACTGGCCGGGCAGGACGAACTCCTGAGGCGCCACGAAGCGAGACGTCACGTCGTCGATCAGGGGCTCCAGGGCGCTCACCATGTCGGCCGTCACCAGGGTCTGGCCGGCGACGAGCTTGTGGCGGTTGGCCTGACTGGTGGCCAGCTCGGCCATCAGCACCCACAGGTCACGCTCGAGGGCGACCAGGCAGGCCGTCGAGCTCGGAGCCGGGCTCGGCCTGGGCCCGGGCCAGCCCGAGCGTGGCCTGGGCCTCGTCGACGTCGCCGCAGGCCACCGGGCCGACGTCGTCCTTGCGCACCCGGCCGCCGTAGAGCAACCCGGTCGTCCCGTCGTCGCCGGTACGCGTGTAGATCTTCATCCGAGGAGATTCTGCCCTCAGGTGGCCCGGGCGGCGCGCCGAAACTATGTACATGCCTGTGAACCGACCGTTGTCGCTGGCCGGGGTGGCTGGGGCGCTGACCCTCGGCGCCGGCCTCGTCCACGCCACCGCCGCCGGCACCCACGCCGGCGACACGACGCTGGTCGCCCTGTTCGCGGTGACCGCAGTCGTCCAGGCGGTGCTCGGCGCCGCCCTGCTCTCCCGACCCGACCGCCGGACGCTCGTCGTCGGGGCCGTCGTCAACCTCGTCGTGGCCGGGAGCTGGCTCGCCTCCCGCACGACGGGCATCCCGATGATCGACGGCCTGGCCCAGGTCGAGGCCGTCGGTATCCAGGACCTCATGGCCACGGTGCTGGAGGTGGCGGCCGGCGTCGCCGCCCTGGTGGCGGTGCGCAACCCCGACCGGCTGCCGATGTCGAGCTTCTCCCCGCTGCTGGCGCTCGTGCTGGCCCCGGCCCTCGTCGGGATGGTGGCTCCGCACAACGGCGACCACGGCCACGACGCGGCCGCCGATCACCAATCTGGCGGCCACGAGCACGCCTCGTCGAGCCTGGCCACCGACGTCGTCTTCTCCGGCGGCGAGACCGCGCACGCTACCGAGGCCGAGGCTGAAGGTCGCCAAGAAGCTCATCGAGGGGACCCGCAAGACCTTGGCCGCCCAGTTCCCCGACGAGGCGGCGGTGAAGGCCGCCGGGTACACGTCGATCGGCGACGGCTTCCCCATCTCGTCCTTCGAGCACTACATCAACCCTGCCTACCTGGAGGACGGTCGCGAGCTGGACCCGAGCCGCATCGAGTCGATCGTCATCGAGAGCACGTCCACCGGCGACCGGGTGGCCTCGGCCATGTACATCCTGGAGACGGGCAAGACGATGGCCGACGTGACCAACCTCACCTACGGGGGGCTGGCCACCTACCACGACCACCAGAACCTGTGCTGGGACGAGTCGGGTACCCGCATCGCCGGCTTCCTCCTCAACGGCAACTGCATGCCGCGGGGCGAGTTCAAGCCGACGCCGCCCATGCTCCACGTGTGGTTGAAGGCCCACGAGTGCGGCCCGTTCTCCGGGCTGGAGGGCCACGGCGCCTCGTGCGCCGCCCATCTCCACTAGGTCGGACTTGGGTCAGAGGAGCAGGCGGGCGGCGACGGTCTCCAGGCCGGCGGCCCGGCTGCCCTTGACGAGGATCGCGTCCCCGGCGGAACGGCGCAGCAGGTCGAGCGCCTCGGCGGCCGAGTCCACCCCTTCGCCCCCGTAGTCGGGCGCGGCCACCGCCACCAGCCGGATGCCCAGCTCGGCGGCCACGGACCCGAGGCGGTGGTGCTCGGCCGGGCCGACGTCGCCGAGCTCGTGCATCAGCCCGAGGATGGCGGTGCGGCGCTCGGCCGGCACCCGGGCCAGTGCCCGCAGGGCCGCCTCGGTGGACGTGGGGTTGGCGTTGTAGGCGTCGTTGAGCACCACCGCGCCCGACGGCGATCGGTCGAGCTGCATCCGCCACGCCGACAATCGGGCCGACCGCAGTCCCTCGGCCACGTCGTCCAGGCCGACATCGCACACGAGCGCCGCCGCAGCCGCGGCCGCCGCGTTCATCGCCTGGTGCTCGCCCCTCGCCTCCAGCCGCACCGTCGTCGAGCCCCAGGGCGTGTCCAACCGCACCTCGGGCCGCAGGTCGTCGTCGAGGCCCAGGACCGACGCCCGCACGTCACCGCAGCCGATGCCAAAGGTCAGGACCGTCGCCTCCGTACGGGCCGCCATGGCCGCCACCAGGTCGACGCCGGCGTTGAGCACGGCGGTCCCCGTCGGCGGGAGCGACTCGACCAGCTCGCCCTTGGCCCTGGACACCTCCTCGACGGTGCCGAACAGCTCGGTGTGGGCGGGACCGACCGTGGTGACCACCCCGACCGTCGGGCGGGCGATCCGGCACAGGGCGGCGATGTGGCCCCGGCCCCGGGCGCCCATCTCCACCACGACGGCCTCGGCCCCGTCGGGGGCGTTCACGAGCGTCAGCGGCACCCCGAGCTCGTTGTTGAACGACTTCAGGCTGGCGGCGGTGAGCCAGCGGCGCCCCAGGGCGGCCGCCAGCAGGTCCTTGGTCGACGTCTTGCCGACGGAGCCGGTGATACCGACGACCCGCTCGGGGAGGCAGTCTCGGGCCAGGACGCCGACGGCGGCGAGGGCGGCGAGGGTGTCGGCGACGACCACGGCGGTGCCGCCGCCCATCGGCTCCCGGGCCGTGAGATAGGCGGCTGCGCCAGCGGCCAGAGCGTCGACGACGAAGTCGTGGCCGTCCCGCTCGGCGACCACCGGCACGAACAGCTCACCCCCCCTGACCAGGCGCGAGTCGATGGCGGCGCCGTCGACGACCACGTCCGGGCCGACGAGCGTGCCGTCCGTCGCACTGGCCACCGTCGACGCCTCCATCCTCACGGTTCCTACACTCGCACCGTTGTGACTCTCCTCGTGCTCCTCTTCGGAGGCAGATCGGCCGAGCACGAGGTGTCGTGCGTCACCGCCGCCCACGTGCTGGCGGCCGCCGACCCGGCTCGCTACGACGTGGTGGCGGTCGGCATCACCCGCGACGGCGCCTGGGTCAGGGCCGATCCGGCCCCCGACGCCCTCGTCGCCGAAGGCCCGGCCGTCGACTTCGAGGCGCTCATCACCGCCAGCGCCGAGACAGTGGTGTTCCCCCTGCTCCACGGGCCTTTCGGGGAGGACGGCACCGTGCAGGGCCGGTTGGAGCTGGCCGGCGTGCCGTACGTCGGCGCCGGCGTGCTGGGCTCGGCGGTTTGCATGGACAAGGCGGTGGCCAAGGAGGTGCTGGCCCGGGCCGGGATCGCCCAGGTCCGCCACCAGGCCTTTCGCGACCGCGAGGTCGACGACGCCGCCCTCGACCGGGTGGCCGACGACCTGGGCCTGCCGGTGTTCGTGAAGCCCGCCAACCTCGGGTCCTCGGTGGGGGTCACCAAGGCCCACGACCGCGCCGGGCTGGGCCGGGCGGTGGAGCTGGCGCTCTCCTACGACGAGTGGGTCGTCGTGGAGGAGGCGGTGACGGCCAGGGAGATCGAGTGCGGGCTGCTCGGGTACCCGGAGCTGCGGGCGTCGCTGCCGGGGGAGGTCCGGCCGAGCCGCGAGTTCTACGACTACGAGGACAAATACGTCGCCGGGTCCGCCGACCTGGTGGTGCCGGCACCGCTGGCGCCCGCCATGCTGGACCAGGTGCAGTCGACGGCGGTGGCCGCCGGTCGGGCCCTGCGGGTCGACGGCATGGCGCGGGTCGACTTCTTCTACGAGGACGGGCGAGGCGGGAAGGGGCCTGCTGGTGAACGAGGTCAACACCATCCCCGGCTTCACGCCGATCTCCATGTACCCGA
This sequence comes from uncultured Acidimicrobiia bacterium, assembly GCA_963827345.1. GTDB lineage: Bacteria > Actinomycetota > Acidimicrobiia > Acidimicrobiales > AC-14 > CAWGUU01. The sequence continues at coordinate 27,900 of CAWHAN010000013.1, forward strand.
AGATGTGGGCGGCCTCAGGTGTCAGCTACCCCGACCTCATCGACAGGTTGGTGGATGCCGCCGTGGCCCGCCATCGCCATCGCAGCCAGCGGTACGGCCGGTCCCGGCCAGCTGACGGCTCGTAGCCCTACTGCCTGTTCCTAGCCCTTTTGGCTGTCGCGGTAGGCGTCGGCGGCGGCCGGGTCGAGAGGACCGGTGTCGCCCTTCCGCGGGCGGTGCTTGACGGGCCGGAACTCGGCCTTGGGGGCGCGGGCGGGGCGGCGCAGCATCCCGGCCAGCGCCGGACGGCGGGCGCCACCGGCGACGAGGGTCCCGAGCACGAGCGCCATGGCCGCCAGGGCCACCAGGGGGGCCATGTCGGAGCCGGTGCGGGCCAGGGGCTTGTTCCTCGCCCCGACCCGGTCGTCCTCGTCGTCGTGGCGGTCGCTGTCGTCCTTGTCGTGGTGGTCCACGACCTTCAAGATCGTGGTGCCGCCCACCGGCCCTGGCGGTCCCTGTGGCCCGGCCGGCCCCTGCGGACCTGCCGGCCCCTGCGGTCCGGCCGGACCGGGCGGGCCCTGGCCGGGAACGGTGGTGTTGGCCGACGGTGGTGTTGGCCCGACGGTGGTCTGTGGGGTGGTGCCGTTGACGACGATGTCGGCCGAGACCCGGGTGCCGTCGTTGGCAATCACCGTGGCGACGATGGTGCTGGCGGCCGACGTGACACCAGGCACGTTGGCCGTGTAGTTGCCGAGGGCGTCGAGCGTGGCGACGACCGGCGTGCCGCCGTTCACCGACACCTCGACCCGGCTGATGCCCGCCGGCGTGACGCCGCCCAGCGTGGCGCTGAGCGTGCTCGGGTCGGCCACCTCGCGGCAGGTGCCACCGGTGGTGTCGGCAATCACGCGCAGCTCGGTGCCCGTCCCGCACCCCGAGGCGCCACCGCCCACCGAGAAGGTGTTGATGACGGTGCCGGCGGTGTCGGCGGCGTCCAGCGGCGAGCCCGCGCCCGTGGTGAGGCTCCCGACGCCATCGGTCAGGAAGAAGACGACGTTGGCCTCGCCCGCGGGCTGGGTGGCGAAGGCGGCGTTGGCGCTGGAGATGGCCGGGTCGAACTCGGTGGAGGAGCCGGCGTCGCCGGAGACCGTGAACAGGCCGATCTCGGACCGGACCACCGACTTGGCCACCTCGGTGATGTCCTTGGTGCCGTTGGAGTTCTTGTCGGCCGACGGCGGCGAGGTGAACGTCTGGGAGCCGGCGGCCGGGTCGACGTCGCCCGTCTGCGAGCTCGTGGCGAAGATGCCCAGGCCGACGTCGGCGGTGGCGCTGCCCAGGCTGTTGTTGAGGGCGAGGACGCCGCTGATCTCGCAGTCGAGCGTGTCTCCGATGGTGCCGTCGCCGTTGAGGTCGTCGGCGGCGTCGACCGCGCCGGCGCCGTCACAGTTCTGGCCGCTCGGGCTGGAGGTGCTGCCCGACACGTCGAGGACGTAGAAGGCGTTGCTCAGGCCCCCGACCGACCCGACGCCGGCCTGGCCGGTGACGGTGACCGAGCCGGGCGCGACGGTGGCGCCTGCGGTGGGCGATCCGATGGAGATGCTCAGCGTCTGGCCGGTGGTGGTGGTCCCGCTGTTGGGGTTGACGGCGCCGGCGATGTCGGCGAAGGCCACCAGCGCCACCACCGACCCCACCACCAGCGCGGCCCGTGCACTGCCGATCCGGCCTGTTCGCATCCCGCTCCCGCCTTCCCACCCCGATGACGCTCGTGCGCCATGCCGAGGGAAATCCCAGGCGAACCGTAGGCGGCACCGGTGAGGCGGTCAAGGACAGACGCCGGCGAGGACAATTGGGGCCGGTAGAGGGGCCGTCCCAGTAGCCTGGGAACCCAATGACCAGCACCTATCTCGACGCGGCGCGCCAACGGGTCCTCATCTACGACGGCGCCACCGGCACCAACCTGCAGCTGCGCGACCTCGGCGCCGACGACTTCGGCGGGCCGTCCATGGAGGGCTGCAACGAGATCCTGGTGGCCACCCGCCCCGACGTCATCGCCGACCTCCACCGGTCGTTCTTCGAGGTGGGCAGCGAGGTGGTCGAGACCGACTCCTTCGGGTCCCTGCCGATCACCCTGGCGGAGTACGGGATCGCCGACCGGGCCTACGAGCTCGAACCGGACGGCGGCCGAGATCGCCAAGGAGGTGGCGCACGGGTTCACGACGCCCGACCGTCCCCGCTGGGTGGCCGGCTCGATCGGCCCGGCACCAAGTTCCCGTCGCTGGGACAGATCCGCTTCGCCGAGATGCGCGACGCCTACGAGGTCCAGGCCCGCGGCCTGCTCGACGGCGGCGTCGACCTGCTCGTCATCGAGACCGTCTTCGACCTCCTGCAGGCCAAGGCCGCCATCATCGGCAGCCGCCGGGCGATGGCCGCCACCGGCCTCCAGGTGCCCATCCAGGTGCAGGTCACCATCGAGCCTGACCGGGCGGATGCTGCCCGGCACCGAGATCGCCGCCGCCCTCACCGCCCTCGACGCCATGCGGCCCGACGTCATCGGCCTCAACTGCGCCACCGGCCCGGCCGAGATGCACGAGCACCTCCGCCACCTCTCCCGCCACTGCCGGGTGCCGATCTCCTGCCTGCCCAACGCCGGCCTTCCCTCGGTGGTCGACGGCAAGATGCACTACGACCTGACGCCGGCGCAGCTGGCCGAGTACCACCACGGCTTCGTCACCGAGGCTGGGCGTTTCGGTCATCGGCGGCTGCTGCGGCACCACGCCCGAGCACCTGCGGGCCGTCGTCGAGCGCTGCGCCGACCTCCAGCCGTGCCTGCGAAACCCCGTCCACGAGCCGGGCGCGGCGTCGATCTACACGGCGGTCCCGTTCCGCCAGGACACGTCGTTCCTGGTGGTGGGGGAGCGCACCAACGCCAACGGGTCGCTCAAGTTCCGCAAGGCCATGCTGGCCAGCGACTGGGACACCTGCGTGGCCATGGCCCGCGACCAGGTCAAGGAGGGCGCCCACGTCCTCGACGTCTGCGTCGACTACACCGGCGAGGACGGCGTCTCCGACATGGACGAGGTGGTCAGCCGGTTCGCCACCCAGTCGAGCATCCCCCTTGTCATCGACTCCACCGAGCCGCCGGTGATCGAGGCCGCCCTGCAGTGGATCGGCGGCAAGGCCGTCCTCAACTCGGTGAACCTGGAGGACGGCGACGCCCCCGGCACCCGCCTCGACCGCTTCCTCTCGTTGGCTCGGGAGTACGGGGCGGCGGTCGTCTGCACCTGCATCGACCAGGAGGGCCAGGCCCGCACCGCCGAGTGGAAGCTGCGCTCGGCCAAGGCCATCCACGACCTCGCCGTCGACCGCTACGGCCTCGAGCCCGGCGACCTGCTGTTCGACCCCCTGGCCCTGCCCCTGTCGACGGGCATGGAGGAGAGCCGCCGGGACGGCATCGAGACGATCAAGGGCATCGAGCTGATCAAGGCCGAGCTGCCCGGCGTCCACACCATCCTCGGCCTGTCCAACGTGTCGTTCGGCCTGGCGCCGGCCGCCCGCCACGTCCTCAACTCGGTCTACCTGAACGAGTGCGTGGAGGCCGGGCTCGACGCCGCCATCGTCCACGCCGCCCGGATCATGCCCCTGAGCCGCATCCCCGAGGAGCAGCGCCGGGTCTGCCTCGACCTGATCTACGACCGGCGCACCAAGGACTACGACCCGCTGCAGGTCCTGCTCGGCCTGTTCGAGGGGGTGTCGTCGTCGACCCTGGAGAAGGAGGACCGCACCGGCTGGCCGGTGGAGCGGCGCCTGGAGCAGCGCATCATCGACGGCGACCGCGACGGGCTCACCGACGACCTCGACGAGGCGCTGGTGACGACGCCCGCCCTCGCCATCGTGAACGATACGTTGCTGGCCGGGATGAAGGTGGTCGGCGACCTGTTCGCCACCGGCGAGATGCAACTTCCCTTCGTGCTCCAGTCGGCCGAGGCCATGAAGATGGCGGTGGCCCACCTGGAGCCGCACATGGAGCGCTCCGGCACCGGCGGCAAGGGCCGGCTGGTCCTGTGCACGGTGAAGGGCGACGTGCACGACATCGGCAAGAACCTCGTCGACATCATCCTCACCAACAACGGCTACGAGGTCCACAACCTGGGCATCAAGGTGTCGCTGGCGTCGATGGTCGAGAAGCTGCAGGAGGTCGACGCCGACGTCCTGGGCATGAGCGGCCTGCTGGTGAAGAGCACGCTCATCATGCGGGAGAACCTCGAGGAGCTGAACCGCCGGGGCCTGTCCGACGTGCCGGTGCTGCTCGGCGGCGCCGCCCTCACCCGCCGCTACGTCGAGCGCGACCTGCGGGAGGTCTACGAGGGACGGGTCTTCTACGGCAAGGACGCCTTCGAGGGCCTGCGCACCATGGACAAGCTGATGGAGATCAAGCGCTCCGGCGTCGACGACCCCGACTTCGGGCGCGAGGCCACCGGGCGGATCCTTCCCGCCTTCGAGCGGGGCGACGACGCCGAGGACATCCCGCCGCGCTCGCCGGCGGTCGAGGACGACAACCAGGTCTTCACGCCGCCGTTCCTGGGCTCCCGGGTGGTCAAGGGCATCTCGATCGACGAGATCGCGGCGTTCGTCAACGAGACCGCCCTGTTCCGCAACCAGTGGCAGTACCGGCCCGAGCGGGGGGAGTCCGACGCCGACTTCAAGACGCGCATCCGGCCGACCCTGCGGGAGGAACTGGGCAAGGCGGTGGCCGGCGGGCTGCTCCTGCCCCAGGTCGTCTACGGCTACTACCCGGCCAACGGCGACGGCGACGACCTGGTCATCTGGAAGGACGACACCCGCACCGCCGAGTGGATGCGGTTCTCGTTCCCGCGGGAGCGGAAGTCGCCGTGGCGCTGCATCGCCGACTTCTTCCGCCCGATCGACCGCCGCCCCGACGGCACCCCCGGCCAGCGCCGGAGCGAGCTCGACTACGCCGCCTTCCACATCGTCACCATCGGGAACCGGGTCTCGGAGGCCACCGCCGAGCTGTTCGGGCAGGACCGCTACACCGAATACCTGCTGCTCCACGGCCTGGGCGTGGAGATGGCCGAGGCCCTGGCCGAGTACTGGCACAAGCGGATCCGGGAGGAATGGGGCTTCGCCGACGAGGACCAGCGCCTCGTCGACGTGCTCGTGCGCCAGGGGTACCGCGGCGGCCGCTACTCGTGGGGCTACCCGGCCTGCCCCGACCTGGAGGACAACCTCAAGGTGGCCGAGCTGCTGGAGGCCGACCGCATCGGCGTGGAGGTCAGCGAGGACTTCCAGTACGTGCCCGAGCAGACCACGTCGGCCGTCATCTGCCACCACCCCCAGGCGAAGTACTTCGTCGCCCGTTAGTTAGGCTCACGGCGTGGGCGTGGCGGGTCGGCGGATTTCCCTGGCGGTGATGGCGGTTGTCGTGCTGGTCCTCGGCGCGGTCGCCTGCGGGGACGACGGGGACACCGACACGACGACCTCGTCGGCTCCGACCACCACAGCCGTGGCGACCACGACGGTTGCGTCGACGGTCGCCCCCGCCACGACGGCCGCGGCGCAGCCCACCGTCACCACCGCCAAGCCGGTGCCCGCCTTCGGCGCCGCCTGCGCGCTGGGCAGCCTGCCCGACTGCATCGACCCCGACGGCGACGGCCAGGGCGTCTACCTCCAGGGTGGTGCCGCCTGCATGGCCCACTACGTGAACGATCCGGGCTCGCAGGGCCTGTGCTCGGACCTCGACGGCGACGGCAAGGCCGGCTACCCCGACTCAGGCTGACCCCCCCCGAGCGAACTGGGGTCACACAGCGGCGTATGGCGCGGTTTTGCAGCCCCAGTTCGGAAGGAGCGCTCCCCCGGAGCGAACTGGGGTTACACGGCGGCTGATGCCGCGGTTCTGCGACCCCGGTTCGGCAGGCGGACCCCTCCCCCGAGCGAACTGGGGTCACGCACCGGCGTACGCCGCGGTTTTGCGACCCCGGTTCAGGGTGGGCCTCAGGGTGACAGGACGGCGCGGGCGATGAGGTCGGTGCCGAATGCCATGAGGATGGCCAGGTAGAGCAGGCCGGTGGCCGCCATGACCGCCGAATAGGCCCGTTCCTTGAGGGCGGCCCTGGTGACGAAGGCGAGGCCCAGGGTGGTGACGGCGCAGGCCACCCAGAACCATCCGAGGGTGCCGCCCCATCCGTCGTCGACCTTGCCGGAGAGCACGTCGAGCATGCCGGGAGGCCAGAGCAGGGCGGCCACCTCGAACGGCCAGGTCCACGCCACCCACCGGACGAGCTCCAGCAGGGGGGCACGGTCGAGGCCGGGCTGCACCAGGTACCAGTGGCCGAGCAGCATGGCGTCGGTCACCGCCCCCAGGAAGACGGCTCCGGCCAGCGTGCGGACCACCGCCAGCCCGGCTGGTCCGCCGGCGGCGAGGGCGGCGAGCAGCAGAGCGACGAAGCCGATGACCGGCGCCACCAGGTCGAGGGTCGGCGGGAACTCCGGACCGCGTGAGGACGCCTCGTCGGTGGTCCCGTCCGGCGGCGCGGCCGCGGCAACCAAAGCAGCCTCCGAGCCGAGCATGGCCGCCACCCGGGCCGCCTTGCGCTCGCTGCGGGCCCGCTCGCCGGCCACGCCCGCCCGCCGGCGGACGATCGACACCGCGAGGGCAACGGCTGTAGCCCCGGCCACGAGCGCGGCGCCGACGTCCCTGCCAAGAGCCGGCTCCGTCAGCTGCCCCGCGACAACGGCGCCAATCGCCAGCACGCCGAACACGGAGCGGAGCAGCCACCCGTAGCCGATGCCGACCTCTCGCCTCCTGGTCGTGACCCAGAGGAACGCCAACCCGCCCGTCGCCCACTGCAGCAACACGGTGGCGGCGTCGAGGGGGATCACGGCGCCACGAGTCTTCCACCAGCTCGTTACCGTCGGCGGCCGTGCGGTCACCGACCGGGACGACGGCCGGTAACCTGAGCGGAGAGAATCAGCCTCGCGTCGAGGTGAGAACAGCCGGGGGAAGAACATGGTCGTCCATCAGTCACCCGTTCGGGTGCGAGTCCGGATGGCGGTGGCACTCGTCGTCTTCGCCGCCGCTCTGGTCCTACCGGCGTCGCCGGCCTTCGCCGCGGTGGTGCTGAGCGCGGACTCGACCGCGCCCGGCTCCATCACCGTCGGGGACACGGGAGTGCCCGCCACGATCCACGTCACCAACAACAGCACCGGGGCCCAGGCCGCCGGCAGTGTCACACTGAGCCAGATCGCCCTGTGGCCGACGTGTGGGGCCCAGGTCCTCGCGCCATGCACGATGCCCGACCTCGGCGTGGTCGCCCTGAGCGCCACGGGTTCGGGCCTGGGCGGCAGTGCCTGCGCGGGCCAGAACTTCACCATCAGCGCGCCGGACGCCACCGGGAGGGTGTTGTTCACCCCCGCCAACCAGGTCGTCCTGGCCCTCGGGGCCAAGTGCGAGATCTCGTACACCTTCTCGGTGCTGAAGATGCCGACCCTCGACAGCAACCCCGGCCCCGGCATCCAGACCACCGAGATCGGGATCGTCGGCGGCACCCACACCGGAACCGGCGCGACCGGCACGAGCACCTTCTTCTTCACGAAGACCGCATTCCGTGACACCCCGACGATCAGCACCCAGGCCTCGCCGTCGGTGCCCCAGGGCGGCACGATCTTCGCCACCGCCACCCTCGCCGGCGGCACCTCCCCGACCGGCACCATCGACTTCGCCCTCTACCCGCCGTCCGACGTCAACTGCCTGGGTGCCGCCGCCTTCACCACGAGCAAGCCGGTGGCCGGCAACGGCAGCTACCAGTCGGCCGGCTTCGTGGCCAACATCGTGGGGACGTGGCGGTGGACCTCCCAATACCAAGGCGACGCGAACAACTTCGCGACGCCGCGCACGCCCTGCGCCGCCCCCTCGGCCGCGGTCGTCGTCACCGCACCTCCGCCGCCCGGCGGCCGGTACAGGCCGCTGACGCCGGCCCGCATCCTCGACACCCGCGACGGCACGGGAGGCATCACCGGGCCGATCGGTCCGGGAGCCACCGTCGACGTCCAGATCACGGGCCAGGGCGGGGTCCCGGCGTCCGGCGTGTCGGCGGTGGCGGTGAACGTCACCGTCACCGGGCCCACGGGCACCGGGTTCATCACGCTCTTCCCCGCGGGCACCGCCCGGCCGCTGGCGGCGAACATCAACTTCACCCCGGGCAAGACGGTCGCCAACCTGGCGGTGGTCAAGCTCGGCACCGGGGGGAAGGTGTCGCTCTACAACTCCACGGGCAACACCCAGGTGATCTTCGACGTGGCCGGGTGGTACGAGGACCCGAGCGCGGGCAACGCCGGTCGCTACGTGGGGGTGGTGCCCGCTCGCATCCTCGACACCCGCAACGGCACCGGCGGAGGCGTACGCCTGGGCCCGGGCGCCAGCCTGAACCTCCAGGTCAGCGGGCAGGGCGGGCTACCGGCGTCGGGAGTGTCGGCGGCGGTGTTCAACGCCGCGGTCACCGGCACCACCGCCACCAGCTTCCTGACGATCTATCCCACCGGTGAGCCCCGCCCCCTCGCCGCCAACCTGAACTTCAACGCGGGGAACACCGTGTCCAACCGCGCCATGGTCAAGCTGGGCACGGGGGGCCAGGTCACCATCTACAACAACGCCGGGTCCACCGACGTGATCGTCGACGTCAACGGCTGGTACACCGACGCTTCTGTCGCCGGGGCGACCGGCATCTACACGGCGCTGACGCCCGCCCGGATCCTCGACACCCGCTTCGGTACCGGGGGCATCACCGGGCCGATCGCCGGCAACACCAGCGTCGACGTCCAGGTCAGCGGCGCCGGCGGGGTCCCCGCCTCAGGGGTCAGCGCGGTGATCCTGAACGCCACCGTGATCAGTCCCGCCGGGGCCGGCTTCCTCACCATCTCCCCCACTGGCACCCCCATGCCACTGGCCGCCGACCTCAACTACGCCTCGGGGGAGACCCGGGCCAACCTGGTGGTGGTCAAGCTGGGCACAGGAGGAAAGGTGAACCTGTACACGTCGGCCGGCACCCAGGTGGTGTTCGACGTGGCCGGCTGGTTCTCATAACGACGTTCATCCCGCCGGCCGGGCTCCGGTCCCCGTGTCGCCGGGCCTGACGGGCCCCGTGACGCCGCGCATGACGGGCCCCGTGACGCCGGGCCTGACGGCCCGGGCGCGGTCGATCGTCCTGACGGTCCTCACCGCCGAGGTCGCCATCCTCGTGGTCACCGGCGTGGCGCTGTACTTCCTCTACGTGCCGACGGCCTCCCAGAGCTGGGGAGACGTCGCCAAGGTCGACGACGGGGGCGTGCGACTGGCCTACGCGCTGCGGATCCTCCACCGGCTGGCGTCCTATGTCGCCGTCCCGACCGCCGTCGCGGCCGGCGTCCTCGTCGCCATGCGACCGGGGGTCAGAGCCCGCCGCTGGACGGGGGTCTCGCTCGCCGTCGGGCTGGCCGTGACGGCGCTGGCGGCATCCTTCACCGGGTTCCTCCTGCCCTGGGACCAGCTCGCCCTCTGGGCCGTCAGGGCCGGGTCGAACGTGCGGGGCTACAACGTCCTCTTCGACTCGAGCGTCCGGTTCGTCCTCGCCGGCGGGTTCGAGCTGGAACCGGGCACGGTCATCCGCTGGCTCCTGGTCCATGCGCTGGTTCTCGGCCCCCTGCTGGCGGTGCTGGTGGCGCTGGCGTGGCGACGTCATCGGTTTGTACCGCAAACTAGTTGACGAACCTCGCCGGCCGGGGTATGGTTTGTCACACCAACTAGTTTGAGGACGTGGAACCATGGCCGAGATGGAGCGCAAGGACCTGGAGTCGGCGGCGGCCAAGGTCACCTATCTCCGGGGCCTGATCGGCATCCCGGTCGGCCTCTTGTTCATCCTCACCGGCCTCGGCAACCTGCAATGGGGCCCGTTCGCCAACGACTGGGTCTTCATCGGGTGCCTGACGGTGATCGGGCTCGCCGGCCTCGCCATCTACTTGTATTACAACGCCAACTACGGGCGAGCCACCCTGTCCAGAGGCAGGCAGGTGCGGTACGCGCTCTCGTGCATCCCCTTCGGTCTGGCGATGGTCGGAGGACCGATCCTCGACTCGAAGCTCGACCTGCCGGTCAGCCTCTTCGCCGCCGGGTTCGCCCTCGCCATGCTGGCGTGGTTCGCCCTGTGCGTCGGTCTCCAGACGCACCACGTGGTCATCTGGGGTGCCCTGCTGGTGGTCGGTCTCCTGCCGGTGTGGGGCGGCCAGTCGGACAAGGTCTCGGTGGCGTTCATGGCGATGGGCGTGGCCTGCATCGCCGCCGGCACCTTCGACCACCTCGCCCTGGTGCGCTCGTTCGGGCGGGCGGGGGACCCGCACGTCGAGGACAGCAATGTCGGAGCCTAACGACGAGCTGGTCCTCGACCGGTTGATCCACGAGCCGGGTCGGCTGGCCATCCTCACCGTCCTGTCCTCGGTGAAGGACGCCGACTTCGTCTTCCTCCAGCGCACGACCGGGCTGACCAAGGGAAACCTCTCCAGCCACCTGACCAAGCTGGAGGACGCGGGCCTGGTGCGGATCGAGAAGCGGTTCGTGCTCAAGAAGCCCAACACCAACGTGGCCCTGACGCCGGTCGGCAAGGAGCGGATCGCCCGTCACTGGGAGCAGCTGGAGCGCCTGAAGAACCTCGGGCTCGCTTAGGGTGGGCCGATGTCGTTCGTCATCACCGCAGACCGTGACGGGCAGCCGGGCCTCGGCCGGCGGCTCGTCGAGTGGGTCACCACCGGCACCTGGGACGAGTCGCGTGCCTTCCTCACCGACCACGCCGACGAGCTGCTGACCGAGCCGGCCGAGGCCGCGCTGGTGCAACTTGTGGCCGACAACCCCGACGAGCAGGTCCTCCAGCTGCACCTCGAGCTCCTGACGGCGGCGCGGGCCGGCGGCATCGAGGCCGCGTACGGGGCGCTGCTGGAGTCCGTCAACCGCCACGCCCTGGCCGAGCTGATCGTCGCCTGGGTGGGCACGCAGTCGTGGGAGGAGGCCCGCGCCTTCTTCGACGAGCACGAGGACGCCCTGTCGACCGACGAGGGCGAGGTGGTGGCCGCCGTCCTCGCCGCCGACAACCCCGACCAGCCCGACCTGCTGGTCCACCGCGGGCTGCTCACGCTGTGCCGGGTCGACGGGGCGGACAAGGCCTTCGAGCTGCTGCTCGACCCCGAGCGGCTCCGGACCCTGGTCACCGGGCCGGGCGGACGGAACGACCCCGCCTGGGCGCTGCCCCGGGCCCGGTGCTGGCCGGTCTGTTCCCGGAGGAGCCGGAGGCCCAGCTGCTGCTCGTCGTGGCCGCGCTGCGCGCCGACGATCGCGACGAGGCGACCCGCGCCATCACCAACACCGCCACGCTGCTCGGCCCGGGCCAGATGCCCGCCCTCGGCCGCCGCCTGGGCGAGCTGGCCGAACGCGAGCCCGACCTGGCCGCCGGGCTGGACTGGGTGCGGAGCCTCGTCGTCCCCGAGGGCGACGGTCCCATCTTCTAGGGCGACGACGGCGCTGGTGAGCACGGACCGGTGGGCTGACGCCTGCGCCGCGCTGGCCGCGGCCGACCCTGCCCTCGGCGCGGCGATGGCCGACCACGGGCCGTGCACCCTGGCGCGACGTCGCACGCCCGGTGGTGCCTTCGCCGCCCTGGCCCGGTCCGTCTGCTACCAGCAGCTGGCGGGCGCGGCCGCCGGCGCCATCCACGGCCGCTTCGCCGCCCTCTACGGCGGGCGGCCCACGCCGGCGGCGGTGGTGGCCACCCCCGAGCAGGACCTGCGGGCGGTCGGGCTGTCGGCGGCCAAGGTGGCCTCGATCCAGGACCTGGCGGCCAAGGCGCTGGACGGCACCGTCCGGCTCCAGGGCTGGAGCCGCCTCGACGACGACGAGATCGTCGAGCGCCTGATCCGCGTCCGCGGCATCGGCCCTGGACCGCCCAGATGTTCCTCATGTTCGAGCTGAACCGGCCCGACGTGTGGCCCACCGGCGACCTCGGCGTCCGGGCCGGCTACGCCCGCATCCACGGCCTGGCCGAGCCACCGTCGGCCGCCGAGCTCGAGGCGCTGGGCGACGTCTACCGGCCGTTCCGGACGATCGCCGCCTGGTACTGCTGGCGGGCGGTCGACGTCCGGAAGGCGGAGACGCCGGTCGTCCCCTGACGACGCGAGCGCCGAGTTTGACGGCCCCGCTCCGGTGGAACAATCGCGCCGCGCTCAAGGATCCGACGGTCTCCGCCGATAACTGAGCTGTACGAACTGACCCGGAGGTGAGGCGATGACCGACACGATCCTCGAGATAGCGGCTTACGTGTGCCTTGGCATCGGCGTCGCAGTGCTCCTCTACCGGGCCCTCGGCGCCCGGGCCCAGCGCCGCTTCGGCATGTGGCGCTTCGACCGCAAGCTCCGCAAGCTCGACGGTGTGCCCGACCACTGGGTGGCCCAGTGGGCCAACGAGCGCCGCGACCACCCGTCCGGCGACACGCTGCCTCCCCGCGACCGCCGCCTGTCCGACGACCGCTGACCGGGCTGAGGCGCCCGGCGCCCAGCGCGGTGAGCCCCGGTAAGCCGGGCTGACCGTCCCCGGCCGACACCCGGATCACCACCCCCGCCCCATCGTCGAGGGTCCGCGTCAGGAGGCTTCGGCGTGTGCCCCAGGGCGGGGCAGTTCGAACCAGACCGCCTTTCCGCCCCGGCGTGGGGTCACCCCCCACGACTCGGCCAGGGTCTCGACCACGTCGATGCCCCGGCCCGAGACCGCGTCGCCCGGCGCCGCCCGCCGCCGCAGCCAGTCCGCCGACTCGTCGGCCACCTCGATCCGCAGGCGGTCGGGGAGCAGCTTCACCGCCACCTCGACGTCGGACCGGGCGTAGGCGACGGCATTGCCGACCAGCTCGGTCACCAGCAGTTTCACCGTGTCGACCAGTTCCTCGCACTCCCACCGGGCGAGGGTCTCCTCCACGAAGCGGCGGGCCCGGCCGCGCTCGGCGGTTCCGGCGACAGACGGGCGGCGGCCGTGTCGAGCGCGTCCCCGACCGTGTCGAGCATCCCCGCCAGCAGGAGGATCTCCTCCGACAGGCGGCTCGGCGGCACCCGCTTGGAGAGGTGGCCGAGGAGCCGCCCGGACGGCAGGGCGACCTCGCCGTCGCCCTCGGCGACCGCCGACGTGACGAGCACGGTGCTGACGGGCGACGCCCTGGCCAGCTCGCTCAACGTCGACCCGCCGTCGTGGCCGATCATGAGCAGGTCCAGGAGGATCAGGTCGGGCTGGGTCTCGGTGGCCAGGCCGACGGCCTCCTCGACCGACGCCGCCTCTCCCGCCGGCGCCAGCGACGGCTGTCCCTGCAGTGCCAGCCCGACGATGAGCCGGTAGTCGGGGTCGTCGTCGACGACCAGGAGGCGGTACGGCATGCCTACCCGGCGTCGGCGTCGGTGCCGGCAGCGACGGGGAGGGTGAAGGAGACGGTCGTCCCCTGGCCGAGCACCGACTCGACCGTCATGGACCCACCGTGGCGCTCGATGACCCGACGGCTGACGGCGAGGCCGCCCTCGTGCCCGTTGGAGGGGAGCGTCGAAAACAGCTTGACCTGCTCGTCGGTGCCCATCCCCGACCCGTTGTCGCGCACGCTGACCACCCACTCGTCCCGACGACGGCTCAGGCCGACGTGAACCCGGAGATCGGGACCGCCGGCCCGGAAGGCGTTGTCGAGGAGATGGACGAACACCTGGACGAGCCGCCACGGGTCACCCAGCACGGTCGGGAGCGGGTCGGAGGTCACCGTGGTGGCGGACCGGTCGAGGGCCGACGAGAGCTCCCGGCACGCCTGCTGGAGCACCTCGCCCAGGTCGACGGGGTCCCGCCTGTGCGGCTCGGTGCTGCCCCGGGCGTCGGTCAGGAGCCGTTCGACGTGGCTGGCCACCTCCACGGACCGCTCGCGGGCCCGGTGGACCAGCACCTTGCCCTCCTCGTCGAGCTCGTCGCCGTGGCGGTCGGCGACCAGCTCGAGCAGGCCGGCCACCACGTGGACCGGCTCCAGGATCTCGTTGCCCACCGCCGACGCGAACCGGTCGAGGGCGGCGTTGGAGCGCAGCAGCTCGGCGGCGTGGCGGGACAGGGCGGCCTGGTCCCGGTCCCGGTCGTCGAGCCGTTCCGCCAGCAGCCGGTTCTGGTCGGCGATGACCTGCGACTGCTGGTGGAGCGAGACGAACACCGCGACCTTGGAGCGCAGCACCTCGGGGTCGAACGGCCTGGCCAGGTAGTCGACCGCGCCGGCGCCATACCCGCGTAGCTGGTGGACCATCTCGCGGTTGATGGCGGTCAGGAAGATGATCGGGATGCCGGCGGTGCGGGCCCGGCTCTTGATGACCCTGGCCGTCTCGAAGCCATCGAGATCGGGCATCCGGACGTCGAGGAGGATGACGGCGAAGTCGTCGACCAGGAGGTGTCGGAGCGCCTCGGCGCCGGAACCGGCCCTCGTCACCTGGACGTCGAGCGGCCGCAGCGTCTCCTCCAGGGCCAGAAGGTTGTCCGGCCGGTCGTCGACGATCAGGACGTGCGACGCGGTCACGCCACGGTCCTCGCCGCGGGGGTGTTGCCAGTGAGGATGACGCAGCGCTCGTCCACGGGGGGACCGTACCCGTAGGGGCCCCCGTCCATCCCGGGTCCCCACGCGTTCACGTGGGTGCGCCCGGACGCTCCGTGCGTGCTACGGAGCGGGTGCCACGTGGGACACAAAGAGGACCCCATGGTGGGGGCCGGCCGAGAGAGGCAGGAGCTGCCCGGTCAGGGCGGCCGTGTGGCCGGCGACGGTGGGCAGGGCGCGTATCGCCTGGGCCGTCACCGGGGCGATCCGGTACCGGACCTCGATTGCGATGCAGAAGTCGACCTCGATCGGGCAGGACGAGCCCACGTAGTCGAAGTGGCCGTCGTGCGGGACGACCTGGCCGACCCACGTTCCTGTCTGGATCGCAATCGGCGACGCTGTCACCTGGGCCGTCGCCGGCGTTCCCATTCCGAGAAGGCACATGCCGGTACATGCCACGAGCAGTAGTAGACGTCGCATCGCGCTACTCCTTCCGTCGGTGGTCGGCTCACCGTCAAGTCTTCCCGAGCGTCGACGAGGGCATGCGGGCTCATTCCTGCCCGACGATGAACCCCCGCGGGACATCGGACTCCTGGCGGCCCCCGCGCAAGGGGTGTGGCATCGGCACCCGCCGACAGGGGTGTCACCGACCACTGCTGCACAACAAGACGGCGAGCAGCACGCCGATCACCGAGCCGATCATGCGGTAGCCGGCCAGGAGCCACGAGCCGACGGCCCCGGTGTCGACGAGGGTGACCACCGCCAGCAGGACGTGGACCGGAACCTGGAGGTCGAGCCGGTGGCGACGAAGATGCCGATCCCGGCCGCCAGCCCCATCTTGACGGCCAATTCGAGAGGCAGGTCCCGGGGCGTCGGTGGCGGCCCTCAGCTGCTTTCGGCGGATCTGCGGATGGCCTGGTTCCTGGCCGCCACGAGGCGGCGGAGATAGAGGCCGGTCGGTAGGTCGATGAGGGGCCCTGCCGCATCCTGAAGTCGACGACGTCGGTCACCAGCGTCCCTGCGTCGTCCGATTCGAACCGGTGCTCGTGCCGGAAGGCGGCGAACGGGCCACGGACCATCTCGTCCACGAACCGGTGCGGGCTGTCGTACTCGGTGATCCGGGAGGTCATGCGCCAGAGCCGGCCGAAGTGGCGGGCCTCCCAGGTGACCTCCTCGCCAGGCCGACCCAACACCCGGAGTCCTTGGCCGATTGCTAGCTGGTGGCGTCGCCGCCGGTGTCGGTGGCCTCCGCCCACGCCTCCTCGTCCTGGGAGCCCTCGCGTTCGGGGTCCTCCTGAGGACCGCCGTCCTCCCGGGCGGCGCCGTGCACGCCGTGGGCCGGGCTCGAGTCGGTTGCCGCGTTCTGCCGGTTTGTCATAGGGCCCTTGTTCCCGCCGGCGGCCCCGCTGATGCGTCGGCGAAGGCCTCGAGCCGGGCTGCCACCCCTGCCGGCGCCCCAGACGCCCTCGCCGCCGCCAGGTGGGCCAGGTCCCAGAAGCCCAATGCGCCGGTCAGGACCGCGTCTGCCAGCGCCGCCTCCCACGGGATGTCGTCCGGCGGGAAGGCGATCTCTTTGCGCACGTAGAACGCATTGGCCCAGTACAGCTGGCCGCCGGCGCCGGCCACGGTGACCGGGTGGTGGACGTCGTAGTAATGGGTCTCTGTGGTCGGGAAGTCGGAGACGCCGCCGGGCAGGCTGTAATGGGCGAGGTCGGCCAGGCGCCACAGCACGAAGCCCCTGGTGCGGAGGTGCCGGTCGACGTCGCCGAAGAGCGGCTGGCCCTCGTAGATCGGGTTGAACTCGACCTCGACCTCGATGGCCCGCACCGTCTGCAGGATGCGCTCGGCGCCGCGGAGGATGTCGAGCTCGGATCCCTGGGTGTCGAGCTTGACGAAGTCGACGCGGTCGACGCCCTCCCGCTCGGTCCAGGCGTCGAGCGTCTGGAGCTCCACGTCCGTCTCGCCGGCGGGCGTGACGACCACGAGCGCCGGCCTGGTCTCGATGAGGCCGACGTCGGGCGGGTAGAGCGAGGAGCACGCCGGTTCGGCCGTGAGATGGAGGCGGGCCGGACCGGCCTGGCTACCGAGGGCGATCGGCACGAACCTGGCCGCGGCACGGTTGCCGGTCTGGTCCTCCAGGCGGCGGCACTCGTCCTCATCTGGGTCGAACCCGATGACCCGGACGCCGGGCAGCTCGAGCCACGCCGCCGCCGGCCCCCACCGGCAACCCACGTCGACGACGGTGAGGGGCCGGGGGAGGGCGGCGGCCAGGTCGGTCAGACGGGGATCCATCGCCCTCATGATCGCCCGGCGGCGGGGTGGCCGTCGCCGGCGGTCCGGCTCGCCGGGTGCCGCGTAGGCTCCGGCGCCATGAGAGTCGTCGCCGCATCGGTCGTCGCTGCCGCCGTCGGGCTCGCCGCCGGCGTGAAGGTCACCCGCCACTCGCACGCGTCGCCGTCGTCGCCGGGCTGGGCCAAGCGGGTTGGCGGCTCCCGTCTCCGACGCTCCGACCTGCCCGTCGGCGGCACCCTGGCGCTGCTGACAGCGTTGGTCCTGCGCGTCGCCGGCAAGCGCGGGGCGGCAGCCGTGGTCGCGTCCCTCGGCGCCGGCGCCGCCGTGGGTGCCGTCGGCACCGGCCTGGCCGACCCGCTACCGGCCGCCAAATAGCCGTCCAGGCCTCGGACGCCCGTCCAGTGTGCAAGTATCCCGCTAAATTGTAGGTAATTGCACAGTCATTGATGACTAGATACGTCCGGACGACCTCCCCGATCCGTTCTCACTCTGACCCCCGGGCTGCGGCCGGCTCCCGAACGGCCGACTTGTTCAACCAACTAGTTGACAACGCCGCTCGCTCGTTCTAGGTTGTAGTCAACCGAATGGTTGAATACAAGGAGGAAGGGCTGTGTCGGCTGATCCGCTCTCCCGGGTGTTCTCGGCGCTCGCCGATCCCACCCGGCGCGACATGGTGGCGAGGCTCGCCGTCGGCGACGCCACCGTCAACCAGCTGGCCGAGCCCTACGACGTCACCGTCCAGGCCGTCTCCAAGCACCTCAAGGTGCTGGAGGACGCCGGCCTGGTGAGCCGGTCCCGGGAGGCCCAGCGCCGCCCGGTGCACCTCGAAGCGGAGGTCTTCGACCTGATGACCAAGTGGATCGAGCGCTACCGGCGTCAGGCCGAGGAGCGCTACCGCCGCCTCGACGACGTCCTCCGGTCCATGCCGGACGACGTCGAACCAACCCCCCCGACCCAGGAAGGAGCAACGCCATGACCACCACCACCCGCGAAACCGAGATCGTCGCCGACCCCGAGGTTCCCCTCGTGCGGATCACGCGTGAGTTCGACGCCCCGCCGGCCAAGGTCTTCCGGGCCGACACCGACCCCGAGCTCGTGGCCCAGTGGCTTGCGCCCCGGCGGCACGAGGTGAAGATCGACCACTTCGACTGCCGTGACGGCGGGTCGTACCGCTACGTGCACACCAGCGACGGCAACGAGTACGGCTTCCGCGGCTGCTTCCACGAGGTGCGCCCGTCGGAGCTGATCGTCCAGACCTTCACGTTCGAGGGCTTCCCCGACGGCGTCGCCCTCGAGCGGCTCGTCTTCGAGGACCTGGGCGACGGCCGCACCCGGCTCGTGGCCACTTCGCTGGTCGACTCCTTCGAAGGCCGCGACGCCTTCCTCGCCAGCGGCATGGCGGACGGCGTGCGCGAGATCTACGAGCGCCTCGACGAGCTGCTCGCCGGCTGAACGTGCGGCGCCTGGTCTCGGGGTTCCACCAGGATGAGCTCGGCGAGTGGGTCGCCGAGCTGTCCTGCCTCCACAGCCAGCACGTTCGCCACCGACCGCCGTTCCAGGAACGGCCGTGGGTGACGAGCGAGGCAGGCCGGCTCGGCCGGCTCGGCGCCGACATCGACTGCCCACTGTGCGATCGGGCCGAGCTGCCGGAATCGCTACGGGTGTCCCGAACGGCGGGCCCCTTCGACGCCACGACCCTGCCGGCAGGGCTGCAGCGGGCCTACCGGGTGGCCGAGGGCGTGTGGGGCCGGCTTCGCGTCATCGAGGGGTCCGCCGGGCTCCGGCTGGACACCGATCCCCCGATCGACGTGCGGCTCGCGGCCGGCGACAGCCAGGCCATCCCTCCCGGGGTGCCACACGCCCTATCGGTCGACGGCCCCGTTCGCCTCGTCGTCGACTTCCTCGTCCCCGACCCGGGTTAGACGCCAGCCGATCGGAGGACGTCGAGCTCCTGACGGGCGTCGGAGAGAAGGGCTTCGAGCTCCGCCGACAGGCGACGTGCCGCCGCGACCAGGTCGCGGTGCTTCCCGCCGCATCGCCTCTTGCATGCCGGCGCCGGGGTGTTCCAGGCTTGACGCCTAACGAGCGTGACGCCGTTGTTCGCTCCGGTCTCGTGACTGATCGTGCGAAGGTCTCGCCGGACCTTCTCACCCGCGCCCGACGCAAGGCCGACGCCGAATCACGGCAGCCGAGGACATCGAAGCCACGCGGTGAGCCGCGCCGGACAGCCCGGGTTGACCCACTCTTCTTCGTGGAACTCGAAGCAACGGCGAACCCGCGTGCCAATGGCGAGCCTCCGAGCAGCGACTTCCTACTGCTCGACCTCATCGATCGCGAACGCGCGTTCGCTGAGTCGGGACGAGCCGCCAGTCATGTTGGCGGCCTCGAGCCGCCCGCCCCGCCGGTCCGGGGCGGGGCGCACCCGAACGCCTCAGTCGAGGACCGACGTCCTGTTCAGGGACATCACTTCGCAGGTGAGCGGGCCCTTGGCGCTCGCGACGCCGGTGGTCTGCCACTCGCCGACGGCCGCCGGCTCGACGTCGCCGACGTTCACGACGGCGTCCGACACCCGGTTGTCACTGCTGTCGTAGAAGCCGATCCGCAGTACGAACGTGCTCGTCTCCGACGAGCTGTTCAGCACGGTCCCGGTCGCGGTGGGCTGGCCGCCGCCGGCGTCGGCCACGCAGGCGGTGACCTTGGCATCCTCGGTGCTCTTGCTCGTCCCGCAGCCGGCGATCACACCCGCCACCGCCACCAGGGCTAGGAGAACGCAAAGTCGTCTGGCCACGGGATTTCCCCCCATTCGTCCGGTCTCGATACGACGCCTCTTACCCACTCACCGCGGTCCGCAGACGGGGCCGGTCGACTCGGCGGTGGCGGTGAGCATCGACCGGACGACGTCCATGTCGACCTGCTCCGGTCGCCGGTAGCGGATGCATCCCTTGCCGATGCTGAGGCCGGTCAGCCGCTCCCGATGGGCGTCGACCACGTCCAGGCGCAGGACGAACAGCGAGACGTACTGCTTGCGGTTGGCGAAGGCGACCTCGACCTCGCCGTCGCGCACATACGCCGGGACGCCGTAGTCCATCGACTCCTCGAAGCCGTCGAGCAGCTCCAGGCACGCCAGGCGCAACGAGCACAGGAACTCGAACCGCTCGGCCGGTACCTCGTCGAGGTACGACTCCACGGCCAGCTCGACCTCGTCACCCGTAGTGGCCGCCACCCGAAGCCTCAGCGCTGATCAGAGGCCGAGCGTACGGGCGCCGTCGACGAGGACCGCGCTCCCGCTCACGTACCCGGCGGCGCCGGAGCAGAGGAACGCCACCACCCGCCCGAAGTCGGCGGGGTCGCCGAGGGGCACGCCGGCCGGGGCGCCGACGGCCAGCAGCCGGTCGGTGGCGTGGTAGCCGGGGAGGGCCAGGTTGAGGGTGACTCCGTCGGCGAAGAGGTCGGCGGCCGCCGTCTTGGCCCAGGCGTAGAGGCCGGCCCTGGCGGCGTTGGAGAGAGCCAGGGTGGGGATCGGCTGCTTCACCGCCGACGAGGTGATGAGCACGATCCGCCCCCAACCCGCCCGACGCATGTGGGGGACCGCCTCCCGGACTAGCCGCACCGACGTCACCAGGTTGGCGTTGAGGGCGGCGGCCAGCTGCTCGTCGGTGACCTCCAGCGCCCGGGCCGCAGGAGGGCCGCCGGCGTTGGCGACGAGGACGTCGAGGGCACCGAACCGCTCGACCGCCACCTGCACCAGGCGGGCGGGCGTGGCCGGGTCGGTGACGTCGGCCGCGATGGCGAGCACCTCCGTCGACGCCGCCAGCTCCGTCTCGGTGTCGCGCAGCGCGTCCTCGCCCCGCGCGCAGATCACCAGCCTGGCGCCCTCGGCCGCAAGGGCCAGCGCCGACGCCCGTCCGAGACCCTTGGACGCGGCGGTGACCAGCGCCACCTTGCCGTCGAGCCCGAGGTCCACGCGCCCTCAGCCTCCCCCCGGCGAACGCGGGCGCGGGCAGCCCCCGCCGGCGAACCAGTTGCGCGAGGGGGACGAGCGGCTCATGCCTCGACGATGGCGAGGGCGTGGTCGACCCGGTTGAGCGACTCGGGATCGCCGTCGTTGTCGACGACGACGATGTCCTCGATGCGGGCGCCGAACCGGCCGGGGAGGTAGATGCCCGGCTCGATCGAGAAGGCGTGGCCGGGCCGCAGCGCCTGCGTGTTCCCGCTGACGACGTAGGGGTCCTCGTGCTCCTCGAGGCCGATGCCGTGGCCCGTGCGGTGCACGAAGAACGGGCCGTAGCCGCCGTCGGTGATGATGCGCCGGGCGACGGCGTCGACGGCTTCACACGTCCTGCCGGCGGTGGCGGCGCCGACCGCCTCGGCCTGGGCCCGCTGCAGGATCCCGTACAGCTCGACGAACTCGTCGGGCGGGGGGCCGGTGAAGACGGTGCGGGTGATGTCGGAGCAGTAGCCGTCGAGCGTGCCGCCGAAGTCGCAGACGACGGCCTCGCCGGCGCCGATGACGCGCTCGCCGGCGTCGTGGTGGGGGCTGGCCGAGTTGGGCCCGCTGCCGACGATGGCGAAGTTCACGCTCTGGTGCCCGGCGTCGAGGAGCCGGTCTCCCAGGTCGCGCGACACCTCGGCCTCGGTGCGGCCGATGAGGGGGATGCCGCCGCCGACCAGCTGGGCGGCGACGACGTCGGCAGCGGCCGACGCCCGCCTGAGGGCGTCCACCTCGGCGGCGTCCTTGATCGCCCTCAGCGGCGCCGTGACCTGCGACGACGGCACCCACGCACACCCGCCGAGCGCAGCCTGGAGCCGGAGGACGAAGGTGGCCCAGGTGCGGTCGGACACGGCCAGCCGCCGCCGGCCGGGCCCACAAGGTCGGCCACCAAGACGATCGGGTCGTCGACCTCGTCCCAGGCCAGGATGTCGAACAGCTCCGGCCGGGGAGCGACCCGGGGCGCCTCGAGGCGGGGGACGACAAGCGTGGCGTCGCCATCGGTCGGCAGGACGAGCATGGTCAGCCGCTCGAGGGGCATCGCCTGGTACCCGGTCAGCCACGGCAGGTCGGCACCGACGGACAGGAGCAAGGCGTCGAGCCCCAGCGTCGCCATGCGGGCCCTCGCGTGGGCCGCCCGCTGCGACAGCGCCGACGTCGGAGTCACCGGCCGAGGCTACCGGCTGCCACAGCGGTCGCCGCGGTGGCGCCAGTCTCGCCGGGCGGCCCGGGGCGAGATCGACGCATATTCGGTAGGCTGCGCGGAAGTTTCGAGCCGGTCGTCGAGCCTTCTGCCCGCAGGGATCCACGCATGGGTCGATCACGCCCCGGGGAGCTCGCCTCGCCAGCCGATTCCGAGTCGTTGAGCAAGGGCCTCGACGCCATGTCGCGCTACTTCGTGGGCGGCGCCACGCTGCGCGAGGCGCTCGACGAAGTGGCTCAGGCCGCCGTGCAGGCGCTCCGGGGCGCCGACATCGCCGGGCTCACCATGGTGGTCGACGGCCGGCCGACGACGACGGCGTTCACCGACGACATGGCCGTGGAGATCGACCAGGCCCAGTATGACACGGGCGTCGGGCCCTGCCTCGACGCCCTCCGCGACGGCACGCTCTCCCGCAGCAACGGCTTGGAGAACGACCCCCAGTGGCCGCCGTTCAGCGAGGCGGCGGTCGCCCATGGCGTCCACAGCGTGCTGTCGCTTCCCGTCCTCGCCCGGGAGGAAGCCGTCGGGGCCCTCAACTTCTACTCGCGGTGCCCAGGAGCCTTCTCCGGCGACGACGCGGTCCAGGTGGGAAGCCAGTTCGCCAACCAGATGGCCATCGTCCTGGCCAGGTCCCGGGCCTCCACCGATGCCGCCGCCGACCTGGCCGATCGGATCGACCCGGTCATCATCCGGCTCATCCGTCTGTCCACCAAGCTGCTGCCCGACGATCTCTCCCGAGTCCTCGCCGAAGAGACGAGCGGGATCGGCCTCCACGACGCCACCATCCTCCTGGCCGACCTCGAACAGCGAGTTCTCACCCCGCTCCCACCTGACCACCGGCTCGGCGTCCAGGAGATCGACGCCACCGTCGCCGGGCGGGCGTTCCAGCTGGAGCGGTCCGTGGTGGTCGGCGGCGAGGACGCCCGGGTCGGCATCTGGATGCCCCTCGTCGACGGTGCTGAACGGCTCGGCGTGTTGTACGTCGAGAGCCCGGCGACCTCGGAGGACTTCCTGCGCAAGCTGGAGGACCTGGCCGGACTGGTAGCCGAGCTGATCGTCTCCAAGTCGCAGTACGGCGACGCCCTGAAGCTGGCGGCGCGCAGCCGGCCGATGACGCTGGCCGCCGAGCTTCGTTGGGCGACGGCGCCACCGCTGACCTTCAGCGGTGAGCGGATCGGTCTCGCGTGCGTCCTGGAGCCGGCGTACGAGGTAGCGGGGGACGCCTTCGACTACGCGGTGAACGACGGCATCCTGCACCTCGCGGTCATGGACGCCATGGGCCATGGCCTGGAGGCCAGCCGGATGGCCAACCTCGTGATCGCCGCCTACCGGATGGCCCGCCGGCGCGGCCTCGACCTCCCGGCCACCTACCGGCTGATGGACGAGGCGCTCGCCGACCAGTTCGGCGGGGAGCGCTTCGTCACCGCCCAGCTGGCCACGCTCGACACCGGCAGCGGGAGGATGCGGTGGCTCAACGCCGGACATCCCCGGCCCCTGCTCCTGCGGCAGGGGCGGGTGGCCTTCGAGCTCACGTGCGAGCCGACGCTTCCCGTGGGGCTCGGCGGCGAGCCGACGCTGGCCGAGGTGTCGCTCGAGCCGACCGACTCGCTCCTGTTCTTCACCGACGGCATCGTCGAGGCGGCGTCGCCGGACGGCGAGCGCTTCGGCACCGAGCGCCTCGTCGACTACACCCGCCGGGCGCTCGCCGACAAGCAGACGCTGGCCGAGACGGCCAGGCGCCTGGTGCGGGCGGTGCGGGCCACCGCGCCGGCCCCCTGGCCGACGACGCCACCATCCTGTTCGTCGACTGGCACCCGTAGCCGTCGGCACTGCCACGCCTAGGACTGCACTGGCATCCCTAGGACTCCATCGCCGCCACGGGCCGTGGCCGAGGTTGGCCAGGCGCCCACTTTGGGTAGCCCTCCTGGGTACACGGAGTCTGCCTGGCGCTCCGGCGGCCGCCACCCTTGCTCCGCCCGAACGGAGAGGGAGGTTCAGAATGAGACGAATCGGGCGTAGCGCCCGTCTTCTCGTCCTTGTCGCGTCCGTCGGGCTGGTGACAGCCGCCTGCGGCTCCGACGACAGCTCGTCGTCGAGCTCGGCCACCACGGTCGCCGGGAAGGCAGGAGGCGTCTTCCGGGTACCGATCGGCGAGCCGTCCGCCATCGACCCGTACAACACACGGGAGACCGAGGGCACCAACGTCAACAAGGCCCTGTTCGTCGGCCTCGTCACCTTCGACGGGAACAGTGAGCTCAAGATGAACCCGGGCGTGGCGACCGAGTGGAGCACGAACGACGGCTGCACCCAGTGGACCTTCAAGCTGCGCCAGAGCCAGTTCAGCAACGGCGAGCCGGTCACCGCCGAGTCGTTCATCCGGGGCTGGACCCGCTCCGTCGACGCCAAGTCGGCATCGCAGGTCGCCTACCACCTGTCCGGCGTCCAGGGCTACAACGAGCTTCACGGCGACCCTCAGACCGCGACGACCTTCTCCGGGCTCTCCGCGCCGGATCCCCAGACGCTCGTGGTGAACCTCAGCGCTCCCGACTGCGAGTTCGACAAGAAGACCCTCGTTCCCCCCACTGCACCGGTTCCCTCGGTGGCGGGCGCGGCCGACAACCAGGCCTACAACGAGGCGCCCATCGGCAACGGGCCCTTCATGATCAAGCCCGGCACCAAGTGGGAGCACAACCAGGGGATCTCGCTGGTGCGCAACGACTCCTACTTCGGCCCCGGCCCAACCTCGAGGGCGTGGAGTTCGTGATCTTCCCGGCCCAGGGTCGTCTCGAGGCGGAGTACCGCGCCTTCCAGGCCGGTGATGCCGACTTCGCCCGGGTGCCGCCCAGCCTGTTCAAGCAGGCCGAGGGCACCTACGGGCCCCAGGGCGACTTCCTGAAGTCCGAGCAGTTCGGCATCAACTTCGTCCTCACCAACGACGCCTCCGGGCCCATGGCCAACCCCGACGCCCGCAAGGCGGTGTCGATGGCCCTCGACCGGCCGGCGATCGACGAGGGCGTCTACCAGGGTTCGCGGACCCCGGCGTCGGCCCTGATCTCCCCGCCCTTCGGTGAATACTTCCAGGACGGCGTGTGCGGCGACGCCTGCACCTTCGACGCCACCAAGGCCAAGGACCTGGCGGCCAAGGGCGGGCTCACCCCGGGCACCCATCTGCGGCTCCTCTACAACAACGACGGCGGCCACGAGCCCCTGGTGCAGGCGTGGAAGGACCAGATCGAGAAGACGCTCGGCGTCGTCGTCGATCTCGACGGGGTTCCCTTCGCCGAGCAGCTGACCAAGCGAGACAACGGCCAATTCGACATCGCCCGCGCCGGCTGGGGCGCCGACACGCCCACGGCCGAGAACTTCCTGTTCCCGGTCCTGGGGACGACGTCGGAGGACAACGACGGCAAGTACAGCAACCCCCGGGTCGATGCCCTCATCGAGCAGGGCCGGACCCAGAAGAGCGACGACGAGCGGGCCAAGCTCTACCGGGAGGCGGAGAAGATCGCCATCGGCGAGGACCTGGCGGTCATCCCCACCTTCTACCGCACCGAGTACCGGGTCTTCGACTCCGACAAGTGGGCGGGCGTCGAGCTGGACTTCTTCGAGAACCCCACCGTCGCCACCATCGGCCTGAAGTCGTAGCGGCCCGGCAGGGGGAGCCGACCCGAGATGGGCAGGTACGTAGTCAGGCGTGTGCTGCAGATGGTGCTGGTCCTGTTCGGGGCCAGCATCATCCTGTTCGTCTGCCTGTACATCGTTCCCGGCGACCCCATCAGCACCCAGCAGGGCGAGGGGCGCAAGATCGAGGCCGGCACCCGCGCCCTGCTGGAGAAGCGGTTCCACCTCGACCAGCCGCTGCCGAACCAGTACGTCCACTACGTCAACCGGCTGGTCCACGGCGACATGGGCGAGTCGTACTCGTTCCGGCGACCGGTGAACGACATCCTCGCCGAGAAGCTGGGCAACACCGTGAAGCTGGCCCTGGCCGCACTGGCCATCGAGATCCTGTTCGGAGTCATCGCCGGCATCGTGGCCGCCCTCTTCCGCTACTCCTTCCTCGACGTCGTCGTCACGCTCTCCACCACGCTCGCCATCGGCGTCCCCGTCTTCGTCGTCGGACTGGCCCTCCAGCAGACGTTCGCGATCAAGTTCCACCTCCTGCCTCTCCAGGGCACGCGTGGCGGGCTGCGTTCGCTGATCCTGCCCGCCCTCACGCTCGCCGCGGTGGAGACCGCCCTCGTCGCCCGCCTCATGCGGGGCACGATGCTCGAGGTCATGCGGGCCGACTACATCCGCACGGCGACGGCCAAGGGCCTGTCCAAGCGCGTCGTCGTCTACAAGCACGCCCTGCGCAACTCGATCATCCCGGTCTTGACCTACCTGGGGATCTCCTTCGGCACCCTGCTCGGCGGCGCCCTCGTCACGGAGACGATCTTCAACTGGGACGGCGTGGGCCTGGCCCTCGTCAACGCCGTCCAGTCCCAGGACAACCCCGTCGTGCTGGCGGTGGTGACCTACGGCGTGGGCGTGTTCGTGCTCGTCAACCTGCTGGTGGACCTTTCGTACGCGGTCCTCGACCCGCGCATCCGCCTCGAATGACGGGACTGCCGGTGACCGGCGACGTCACTCCTCCCGGAGTGGGGGAGGTCACGCTCGAGGCAGGGGCCAGCGGTTTCGGCGGTGCCGAGGCCCACGCCGCGGCGCTCGGCATCCGGTCCCAGACCCAGTTCGGCGACTTCCGCCGGCGGTTCTTCAGGAACAAGCTGGCCGTCGTCGGCCTGGGCATGGTGGCGGTGGTCCTGGCGGCCGCGGTGGCCGCGCCGGTGCTGGCGCCGTACGACCCCAAGGCCCAGACCCTGAGCAATTCGCTGTCGACGCCCTCGTCGGCCCACTGGTTCGGCACCGACGAGCTCGGGCGCGACGTCTTCAGCCGGGTGATCTACGGCACGCGGATCGCGGTCGTCGTGGGGCTGTCGGCGATCCTGCTGGCCCTGGTCATCGGCGTCGTGCTGGGCTCGCTCGCCGGTTACCTGGGGCGGGCGTGGGACGCCGTGATCATGCGGGTGGCCGACGTCTTCTTCGCCTTCCCCCTGCTGATCGGCGCCATCGTGATCGTGCTCGTGGTCGGCCGCGGCCTCATGCCGGTCGTGCTGGCGATCGGCATCTTCAGCTGGGCCACGATCTCCCGCCTGCTCCGGAGTTCGATCCTCTCGGTGCGCGAGGCCGAGTACGTGGAGGCGGCCAGGTCGCTCGGCGCCGGCCGGTGGCGGATCGTCACCCGCCACGTGCTGCCCAACAGCCTGGCGCCGGTGCTCGTCTTCGCCATGGTCAGCGTGGCCACCGCCATCGTGGCCGAGGCGTCGCTCAGCTACCTGGGCGTTGGTCTCCAGCCCGACGTGCCCGACTGGGGGAACATGATCTCGTCCGGGCAGAAGTTCTTCGGGTTCAAGGACTACCTCTGGTTCTTCCCGAGCATGGCGGTGGTGTTCACCGTCCTCGGCTTCGTGTTCGTGGGCGACGGCCTGCGGGACGCGCTCGACCCCAGGCTGCGATGACTGTCGAGCCGCCGTCTCCTGAGGAACCGGCCGAGACTGGCGGGCCGTTGTTGCAGGTCGAGGACCTGCGGGTCCATTTCCACACCGACGCCGGCGTGGTGAAGGCGGTTGACGGCGTCAGCTGGTCGATCTCGCCGGGTGAGACCTTGGGGATCGTCGGCGAGTCCGGTTCGGGGAAGTCGGTGTCGGCGCTGGCGGTGATGGGCCTGGTGTCGGTCCCTCCCGGACGGTTCGAGTCGGGGCGGATCCTGTTCCAGGGCCGGGACCTGTTGGAGGCCTCGGACAAGGAGCTGCGCGCCATCCGCGGCAAGGAGATCTCGATGATCTTCCAGGACCCGCTCACGTCGCTCAACCCGGTGTTCAAGATCGGCCATCAGATCGCGGAGGTCATCCAGACCCACGAGAAGGTGGGCCGGGTGGCAGCCCGGCGGCGGGCGGTCGACCTGCTGGGGGAGGTGGGGATCCCGAATCCCCGCCAGCGGGCCCAGGAATACCCGCACCAGTTCTCCGGCGGGATGCGCCAGCGGGCCATGATCGCCATGGCCCTGGCGCTGGACCCGGCGGTGTTGCTGGCCGACGAGCCGACCACCGCGTTGGACGTCACCGTGCAGGCCCAGATCATGGACCTGCTTCTCGCCCTGCAGGCCGAGCGCGGCACCGCCGTCGTGCTCATCACCCACGACCTGGGGCTGGTGGCCGGCCATGCCGACCGGGTGGTCGTCATGTACGCCGGCAAGGTGGTGGAGACGGCCGGCACCGAGGACCTGTACTACCGGCCCCGTCACCCCTACACGCTGGGCTTGCTGTCGAGCCTGGCCCGCATGGACCGGCGCCGCACCGACAGGCTGCGGCCCATCACCGGCCAGCCGCCGAGCCTCATCCGGCTGCCGTCGGGGTGCTCGTTCCATCCCCGGTGCCCCTTCGCCACCGAGGTGTGCCGTCGCCCCGGCGAGGTCCCGCCGCTGGAAGAGGTGCCCGACTCGGCGGTGCTGGGTGATGCCGCCGCCGCCGCCAGCGCCGCCGCCGCTGCCGCCGCTGCCGCTGCCGCCGCCGCCGGCGGCGCCGGCCATCGCTCGGCGTGCCATCACGTCGACGAAGTCGCCCGCCACCAGGCCGAGGTCGCGGCGTCGTGACCAACGTGGAGCCGGCCCCGGCGACGCTTCCGCCCGTGCTGGAGGTGCCGCCTTTGCTCGAAGTATCAGGCCTCGTCAAGCACTACCCGGTGCGAACCGGGATCGTGTTCAAGCACATGGTCGGGGCGGTGCAGGCGGTGGACGGCGTCTCGTTCTGCATCGAGCGCGGCCGGACGTTGGCCCTGGTGGGCGAGAGCGGGTGCGGCAAGTCGACGACGGCCCGGGCCGTGCTGCGGCTGGTGGAGCCCACGTCGGGTTCGATCCGCTTCGACGGCGAGGAGATCAGCGGCGCCCGTGCCTCCCGACTGCGCCAGCTGCGGCGGGAGATGCAGATGATCTTCCAGGACCCGTACGCCAGCCTGAACCCGCGCATGACCGTCCGCACCATCGTGGGCGAGCCCTTCGCCATCCACCGGCTGCCGGAGAACGGCAGGGTCGACGAGCTGCTGGAGCTGGTCGGGCTGTCGCCGGAGCACGCCGGCCGGTACCCGCACGAGTTCTCCGGTGGCCAGCGCCAGCGGGTCGGCATCGCCCGGGCCCTCGCCCTGGACCCGAAGCTGGTGGTGTGCGACGAGCCGGTGTCGGCGCTCGACGTGTCGATCCGGGCCCAGGTGGTCAACCTGCTGGAGGACCTCCAGGACCGGCTCGGGCTGACGTACCTGTTCATCGCCCACGACCTGAGCGTCGTCCGCCACATCGCCGACGAGGTGGCGGTGATGTACCTCGGGTCGATCGTCGAGACGGCCGGGTGTGACGAGCTGTTCGAACACCCGTCGCACCCGTACACCCAGGCCCTGATCTCGTCGGTGCCGGTGCCCGACCCGGTGCGGGAGCGCAGCCGGGAGCGCATCCTGGTGACGGGCGATCCGCCGAGCCCGATCAACCCGCCCAGCGGCTGCAGGTTCCGCACCCGCTGCCCGAAGTTCGCCAACGAGCTGTCGGAGGACGAGCGGGCCCGCTGCGTGGAGGAACGCCCCGCCCTGGTCGTGCCGGGAGGACGGTGGCGCCGCGGCCCACCCCTCGGCGTGCCACTACGCCGAGGTGCGGGCCGTTGTCTAGCTCCGGCTCAGATAAGGCGCTGGATGTAGCCGTTGGCGAGGAGGCACATGACGTTGATCTGCGCCGCGCACTCTGGCACGAGCGAGCTGACCAGCAGGTACTGGACCCCCTTGCCGGGCTGCCCGAACGCCGGCGCGATCGGACCGGCGTCGACCCTGAACTCCCTGATCACCTTGTACAGGTGGTAGTTGCAGGCCGCGGGCACGGTTTGGTTGTCAAGGCTCTGCGGCGGGATGGAGCGATAGGAGTACGGGGTGCCCGCAGGTGCGAGGAAGGAGCCGAACTCGCTGCCGTAGCGGTCGATCCGCTGGCCGGGACGGAGAGGCAGGATCTGCTCGATGGGCTGGCCGTTCGGCCCGAACAGGAAGCCGTTGGCCGGTGGGTACCGCCAACTGCCCTGCCCGTTGTTCGCCGCCGGGATCCCAGTAGACGGACAGGAACTGCTGTGGCGTCAGCCCCGCGAAGCGGTCGTAGCGGGTGAGCTGCAGGCCGACAGGTCCGGCGGTGGGCAGCTGGGCCGGGCCGAGCCGGGGGTCGCCGTTGTAGTCGGCGGTCGAGCACTGCGTCGACGACGTCGCCGTCGCAGAGACCGCCGGGTGGGCTGCGCCCACCACCCAGATCAGCGAGAAAACCACCGCCGCGGCCCAACGACGAATCTTCATACTCTCTCCCTCCACTGTCAGCCCCAGCCGCCGGCGGCAGACTAGCGAGGGACGCCGGGGCGTTGCTTGCCCCAGGCGCCGACCGGCACCTCGTCGCTGACTCGAACCTCGTGAAACGTCACCATCCAGGAATCGAGTCGCTCGCCCGACGGCGGGGTCCAGTTGCCGGTGATCCCCAGCGTCGCCGGGCGGTGCGGGTCGGCCACAGCCCATGAGCCTTCGGCCCTTGCGGTCGGTGAAGACCAGGCCGTCGGGGTCATCGGCGTTGCCCTCGATGTCGAATCTGCCCTGGTGGTGGAGGCGGTGATGATGGCTGCACAGCGCCACCAGGTTCCAGGTGTCGGTGGGGCCGCCGTCGAGCCAGTGGACGATGTGGTGGACCTGCAACCAAGCGGTGTGGTCACACCCCGGTACCCGACAGCCCCGGTCGCGTTCCTCGATCGACCAGGCGGGTGCGCTCGGGCACGATGCGCAGGGCCCGGCCCACGCTGACCGCCACCCCGCGGTGGTCGTGCTCCATGGTCTTGACCCGGCCGTCGCAGCCCAGGTGGCGCAGCACGGCGTCGGGCAGGCCCGGGCCCAGGTGCAGGTGGCCGCCTGCCGTCGGGGCGGAGGTGCACCACCACCGTCTGGGCGTCGTGGTGGCCCCGGGTGGCGTGGTCGGCGGCCAGGCAGCGCTCGGCCACCGCCACCAGGGCGTCGGCCCAGCTATCCAGCTTTCGTCGTTCCCGCTCCAGCTCCATAGCCCGCTGGACCTTGGCCCCTTCCTCTGATCCCAGTACCCCCCAGCACCGCCACCAGCCGTCGTCGTCGTGGCCGAAGTCGACCCGGCGACGCTCGGGCTCGGGTTCGTTCTTGTCGCGCTGCGAAGACGTACTTGGACAGGACCCGGGACAGCTGGCTGTGGGTGGCGTGGCGGGCGAACTCGGCCACCGAGGCGTCGGCCGCGGCGGGGGCGTGGCGACAGATCAACGCCACCTGGTCCTCGCTCAGCTCCCCGGCCTCGAAGGCGGCTCGGGTCTCGGGCAGCTCGGGCAGACGCCGCGCCATGCTCACAAGCCGCCGGGCCCGGTTCGGAGAGACCCCGCACTTCCAGCCCACCCAGTGGGCCGGCGACAGGATGTCGGCCCCCTCCCACGAGCCGGTGGCCAGCACGTCGGCGATGAGGGCGACCAGCCGGCCGGCGGCGGCGTTGGCCACCCCGCACACCTGGGCCACCTCCGCCTCCAGGCGCATCGCCTCCGCTTCCCACTCCGTGGCCGTGCTCATCCCTCCATTGTATCGAACTGGTGTTCGACACGCAAGTCTTTTCAGGTATTTTCATCCTTTCTAGCGCGCAGGCGTCCGTACCTGGCCAGGGCTTCGCGGCGCTCCTCGGCGTGGTCGACGATCGGCGGCGGGTACCCGGTCGGCGGACCGCCCGGCAGCTTCCACGGCTCGTGGACGTGGGCGGCGTCGACCTCGCGGAGCTCGGGGACCCACCGGCGGACGTACGTGCCGTCGGGGTCGAACTTCTTGCCCTGGGCCGTCGGGTTGAAGATGCGAAAGAACGGCGCCGGGTCGGTGCCGGTGCCGGCGACCCACTGCCAGTTGTGCTGGTTGGAGGCGAGGTCGCCGTCCTGGAGGCGGGCCATGAACAGGCGGGCGCCCCGGCGCCAGTCGAGGTGGAGGTCCTTGACGAGGAAGCTGGCGGCGATCATCCGCACCCGGTTGTGCATCCACGCCTCGCCGGCCAGCTGGCGCATGCCGGCGTCGACGATCGGGTAGCCGGTCCGGCCCTCGACCCAGGCCTCGAAGCGGCGGTCGGCGTCGGGGCCGGTGTCGACCTCGAGGGCCGACATCTCGGGACGGAACGACGTGCGGGCGGAGTCGGGGAAGAAGGCGAGAACGGCGGCGTAGAACTCCCGCCACGCCACCTCGGTCTGGAACCGCTCGTCGTCCACCGCGGCCAGCACCTGTCGAGGATGGAGGCAGCCGAACCTGAGGTACGGGCTCAGGCGGCTGGTGTGCGTCCTGACCAGGCACGTTGCGACCGCCGGCGTACGACGCCGCCCGGTCGGCGAACTCCTCGAGGCGACGGAGACCGGCGGCTTCGCCCGGCGGCAGGATCGTGGTCGCACCGAGGTCGGGCGCCGACGGCAGCGGCTCGCTGCGGACGCCCGACGCCCACCGCGGCGCCGACGGTGCCGCGATCGGCGGCGGCCACCCGTGCGCCCGCCAGCTCCGGTAGAACGGCGTGAATACCTTGTACGGCGTCCCGGCGCCGGTGGTGACGTCGCCGGGAGCCACGGCGTAGGCGAGTCGACCCGGACCAGCGGCACACGGCACGAGAGCCAGCCCGCTCTCGACGGCGTCGTCACGGCGGGTGCCGTACGGACCGAAGTCGTCGGTGACGAACACCTCGGCGGCGTCGACCTCCCGTGCCACCGCGGCCACGACGTCGACCGGCGACCCCCGCCGCACCACCAGCCGGCCGCCGGTGCGCTCGTGGAGGTCGGCCAGGCAGCCGGCCAGGAAGGCCAGCCGGGGACCGCCCGAGGGCCGCTCCAGCACCGGGGTCGACCACGAACAGCGGGACCACCTCGTCGGCCGCCGCCAGCGCCGCCAGCAGGGCCGGGTGGTCGGCCAGGCGGAGGTCCCGCCGCAGCCAGAGGACCGCCGACGTCAGGAGGCGGTCCCTAGGATGTGGCGGCCTCGGCCGCCTGGCGGGCGTGGTAGCTGGACCGGGTCAGCGGCGACGCCTCCACGTGGGCGAAGCCGAGCGCCCGGCCGGCCTCGGCCACGCGGGCGAACTCGTCGGGCGTCCACCAGCGGGCGACGGGCAGGTGGTCGGCGGTCGGCCGCAGGTACTGGCCGACGGTGAGGATCTCCACGCCGACGTTGCGGAGGTCGGCCATGGCCGCCAGCACCTCGTCCTCGGACTCGCCCATGCCCACGATCAGGCCCGACTTGGTGACCAGCCCGGCGGCCCGGGCCCGGCCCAGCACGGCCAGGCTGCGGACATAGGACGCCGACGGCCGCACCAGCCGTTGCAGGCGGGCGACCGTCTCCAGGTTGTGGTTGAGGATGTCGGGCCGGGACTCGAAGATGGCCGCCAGCGCCGCCGGGTCGCCCTTGCAGTCGGGGATCAGCACCTCGATCGGTCGTCGACGGGCACCGCGCGCGGATGGCCCGGACCGTCTCGGCCATCGCCGCCGCCCCGCCGTCGGGCAGGTCGTCCCGGGCGACGGCGGTGATCACGGCGTGGGCCAGGCCCATCGAAGCCACCGCCTCGGCCACGTGGGCCGGCTCGCCGGGGTCGGGGAGGCCCGGACGGCCTCCGGGTGTCGACCAGGCAGAACTTGCAGGCCCGGGTGCACCGGTCGCCGTTGACCATGAAGGTGGCGGTGCCGTCGTTCCAGCACTCGAAGATGTTGGGGCAGCCGGCCTCCTCGCACACCGTGACCAGGTCGAGGGAGCGCATGGTGCGCTTGATGTCCCGGTACGCCGGCCCCATGTCGGCCTGCACCCGCAGCCACTCCGGCTTGCGCTCGGCGATGGGGACGCCGCCCGCCGGGTCGGGCCGCTCGCCATCGACGCCGGCGAGCTCGACGTCGCCGCCGTCCCACGCCGCGCCGCCCGCTCGACCACCCGGTCGACGACCTCGGCCATGGTCACGTCGACGCCCTCGGCGGCCAGCGACGTCACCTTACTGCCGGGGATCCCGCAGGGCACGATCCTGTCGAACCAGGACAGGTCGGGGGACACGTTGAGGGCGAAGCCGTGCATCGTGCGGCCGCGGCTGCGGCGGACCCCGATGGCGCAGATCTTGCGGGGATCGGCGCCGTCGGGGTCGACCCACACGCCCGGGTAGCCGGGCAGGCGGCCCACGC
The DNA here is from genome assembly GCA_963827345.1 of uncultured Acidimicrobiia bacterium. GTDB lineage: Bacteria > Actinomycetota > Acidimicrobiia > Acidimicrobiales > AC-14 > CAWGUU01. The sequence goes on from CAWHAN010000013.1 coordinate 62,265, forward strand.
CGGGCAGCCCCACGTCGGCGCACACGTCGATCACCAGCTGCTCGACGGAGCGGACGTAGGCGGGCGTGGCGTCTGGCCCCGTCGGCCAGGACAGGATCGGGTAGCCGACCAGCTGGCCAGGGCCGTGGTAGGTGACGTCGCCCCCGCGGTCGGTGCGGATCAGGTCGGCGCCGAGGTCGGCGGGGTCGACGAGCAGGTGGTCGAGGGTGCCGCGCAGTCCGACCGTGTAGACGGGCGGGTGCTCGAGCAGGAGCAGGTACGGGTCGGCGGCGTGCTCGAACAGGGCCCGCTGCAGGGCGTGGGCGTCGCGGAACGGCGCCCGTCCGAGCCAGCGGGCGCGCAGCATCCCAGGGGCGCTTGGGGGTCACAGCTCCTGGGACCAGTCCCGGGTCTCGAGGATGTCGCGCACCCGGGCCACGAAGGCCGAGGCGTAGGCGCCGTCGAAGGCCCGATGGTCGAAGCTCATGGCGACGACCCCGACGGGGTGGATGGCGATGCCGTCGGTGCCGTCGGGCAGCTCGACGACGACCGGGCGCTTCTTCACGCCGTCGGTGGACACGATCGCCACCTGGGGCTGGTTGATGACCGGAGCGGTGATGAGCGTGCCGTAGCCGCCGGGGTTGGTGATGGTGAAGGTGCCACCCGAGATCTCGTCGGCGCTCAGCTTCTTGGTCCGGGCCCGGGCGGCGAGGTCGGCGACCTCGCGGGCGATCGACCGCAGGCGCTTGGAGTCGGCGTCCTTGACGACGGGGACGATGAGCCCTTCGAAGTCGATGTCGACGGCGAAGCCCAGGTGGACGGCCCGGTGGACGACGAGGCTCTCGTCCTCCACCGAGGCGTTGACGTGGGGGAAGTCCCTGATGGCGTCGATGACCGCTCTCGACACGAAGGGCAGGTAGGTGAGGGAGAAGCCCTCCTCCTCCTTCCAGGCGGCACGGGCCGCCTCGCGGACCTTGTCGACGTTGGCGAAGTCGACCTCGATGGCGATCAGCACGTGGGCCGACGTGGCCTGGGAGCGGATCATGTGCTCGGCGGTGCGCCGGCGGATGTTGGAGAACGGGATGACCTCGTCCTCCTGCCGGGACGTGCCGGTAGATGTGCATGCCCCGGCGGCGGCGGGGGCGGCGGCGGGCTTGCGGGCCGGCGCCGATTCGGGCCGGGGGGCGGCGGCGGCCGTCTCGCGGGGCCCGGCCTTGGCCGCCCCCCGGTCGAGGTGGGCCAGTACGTCGTCGCGGGTGATGCGGTTGTCGTAGCCGGTGCCGGTGATGTCGTCGGGGTCGAGGTTGTTCTCCGAGATGAGCCGGCGCACGACGGGCGACAGCACCCGCCGGCCGCCCCTCGAGTCGGGTGCCTTCGCGGGCTGGGCCTGGGGCTCGGGCTCGGCTGGGCTCGGGCTCGGGCGCCTCGGCCGTCGCCGGCTCCGGCTCGGCTCGTCGGGGGCCTCGGGCTCCGGCTCGCTGCGGCTTCCGCTTCCGCCTCCGCCGCCGGGCCGCCGTCGGCGGCCGATTCGGCGTCCTCGGCAGAAGGTTCCGCCTCGCCCTGGCCGTTGCTCTCCGCGCCGCCGTCCTCGTCCCCGCCACCGTCTTCGCCGGGCTCGTCGGAGATGATCGCCAGCTTGGCGCCCACGTCGACGGTCTCGCCCTCCTGCACCAGGATCTCGGTGAGGTAGCCGGCGGCGGACGACGGCACCTCGGAGTCGACCTTGTCGGTGGACACCTCGAACAGCGTCTCGTCGGCGTCGACCTTGTCGCCGACCGCCTTGAACCACTTGGTGATCGTGCCCTCGGTGACGGTTTCGCCCAACTGCGGCATCGTGACGTCGGCCATCAGCCGTGCAGCCCCCTTCCGGTGAGTGACATCACTGCCTCGCCGAACGTCTCGGACAGCGTCGGGTGTGGATGGATGTAGGGAGCCATGTCGTCGGGTGTGGCCTCCCAGTTCACTGCCAGGTACGCCTCGCCCAGCTGCTCGGTGACCCACGGCCCGGCCATGTGGACGCCGAGGATGCGCCCGGCCCTGCCGTCGGCGCCCTTCTCGGCCACCACCTTCACCAGCCCGTCGGTGTCGCCGATGATCATCGCCCGGCTGCTCGACGCGAACCGGTGCTTCGACACGACGACGTCGAGGCCCTTGTCGCGGGCGGCCTGCTCGGTGAGCCCGGCGAAGGCCACCTCGGGATGGCAGTAGATGCACCACGGGACGGCGCCGTAGTCGACCGGGACCGGGCGCTCCCCGAGTATGTGCTGGATGGCGATGATCGCCTCGGCAAAGCCGACGTGGGCCAGCTGCGGGGTGTTCACCAGGTCGCCGACGGCGTAGACGCCCTCCTCGCCGGTGCGCATCAGCTCGTCGACGACGACGTAGCCCTTTCCGTCGACCTCCACCGCGGTGTCCTCGAGGCCGATCCCGTCGCTCAGGGGACGGCGGCCGACCGAGACGACGACCGCGTCCACCGTCACCGAGCCGTCGTCGCCGAAGCTGACCTTGGTCTGGCCGTCGCCGGGCTCGTGGCCGTGCACCGGGACGCCGGTGTGGACGTCGATCCCCCGCCGCTTGAACGAGCGGGAGACCACCTCGGCCACGTCGGCGTCGCACCCGGGCAGGATCTTGGGCAGGGCCTCCAGCACGGTGACCTGCACGCCCAGGTCGCTCATCATCGAGGCGAACTCGCAGCCGATGGCGCCCCCGCCGATGACGACCGCGGACCCCGGGAGCTGGTCGAGGGCGAGCACCTCGTCCGACGTCATGACGAACTGGCCGTCGACCTCGAAGCCGGGAATCGTGCGGGGCGCCGAGCCGGTGGCCAGCACGACGGCCCGTCCGACGAGGTCGGTGCCGTCCTCGACGCGGACGGTGCGCCCGGGCAGCAAGATGCCCCTGCCCTCGTAGACGGTGACCTTGCGCGACTTGAGCAGCGACTGCAGGCCCTTCCAGAGCTGGTTGACGACCTTCTGCTTGCGGGCCTGGCTGGTGGCGAAGTCGACGGTGGGCTGGTCGGCGTGGACACCGAACTCCTTGGCGCCGGCCACGGTGCGGAACACGCTGGCCGTCTCCAGGAACTGCTTGGCTGGGATGCAGCCGCGGTGGAGGCAGGTGCCGCCGACCTTGTCCTGTTCGACGATGGCGACGTTCAGCCCGGCCGCGGCCCCGTAGAGGGCGGCCGCGTACCCGCCAGGGCCCCCACCGAGCACGACGACGTCGAAGTTGTCCGCCACGGGTCGCAGCCTACCGGCGGTCGGACGGGTGCTCTCTCAGGGTCAGCGGGTGGCGAGGGTGACCTGAATTGCGAAGGCGGCCAGTATGACCAGCCCGCACAGGAGGGCGGCGATGATCAGCTTGCGTGTGCTCATGGCGTCCTCATCTGGTCGGGCTCACGGGGTCGGGGGCGGGGGCGGCGGTCGGTCGCGGGGGAGGGGCTTGCGGCCGGGGAAGCCCTCGTCGGGCAGGTGCCACCAGCCCAGGTCGTCCTCGCCCAGCCTCCAGCACAGGAAGTAGGTGACGCCGTCGGCGCCCTTGGCGTGGAAGTCGCTGAGGCCGGTGTCGGTGTCGCGCAGGATGATGTCGTGCTCCCGCAGCTCCTCGAACGCCTCCCGGGCCTCGGTGATCGGCGAGCGTTCGCCGTTGAACGACCCGACCTGACCCTTGCGCATCTGGTCGGTGTGGCGGATGAGCTGGACGAGCTGCCGCAGGCGGGGCAGGTACTCCCGGGCTTCGTCAACGGTCCAGTACCTCACGGGAGTCCTGGCCAATATTTCACGCGAGTAACGTAGAAGACGACGCAGGGGAGCTCGGGGCGCCGGGCTGAGAGGCGGGCACGAACAGCCTGCGACCCTCTCGACCAACCCGGTAATGCGGGGCCCAGGGAGCGTGGGACGTTGCGAGATTCACTTGTCATCGCCGGGCGGGAGTTCGGGTCGCGCCTGTTCCTCGGAACCGGGAAGTTCCCGTCGAACGAGGCCCTGCGGGGCGCCATCGAGGCGTCGGGCACGGAGATGGTGACGGTGGCCCTCCGCCGGGTCGACCCGGGCGCCGCCGACGGCGACATCCTCGACGCCATCGACCCCGACAAGGTCCTGCTCCTCACCAACACCAGCGGGGCCGACGACGCCGAGGAGGCGGTGCGGCTGGCCCGGCTGGCCCGAGCCGCGGGCCTGCCGACGTGGATCAAGCTGGAGATCACGCCCGAGCCCCGCTACCTGCTGCCCGACCCGGTGGAGACCCTCAAAGCGGCCGAGATCCTGTGCGCGGACGGGTTCACGGTGCTCCCCTACGTGAACGCCGACCCCGTGCTGTGCAAGCGGCTGGAGGAGGTGGGCTGCGCCACGGTGATGCCCCTGGGCTCGTGGATCGGGTCGAACCAGGGCCTGCGCACCAAGGGGGCGCTGGAGATCATCATCGAGCAGTCGCTGGTGCCGGTGGTCGTCGACGCCGGCATCGGGGCGCCGTCGCAGGCCGCCGAGGCGCTGGAGATGGGGGCGGACGCCGTGCTCGTCAACACCGCCATCGGCACCGCCGGCGACCCTGTGGCCATGGCCGCCGCCTTCCGGATGGCGGTCGAGGCCGGCCGCCTCGGGTACGTCGCCGGGCTGCCGGCCGCGGGCAGGCCGGCCGACGCATCGTCGCCGCTCACCGGCTTCCTCGCGTGACCGCTGTCGACATTCCCGTCAGGGTCGAACTGGAGTCACGACCGGACGGGGTGCCGCCGGGGACGGCTGCCGCCGACCTCCTGGCCGTCGACCTCGACGGGCTGGCCGCGCTGTCCGGGCAGGCCACCTCCGCCGACGTGGACCGTGCCCTGCGGACGTCGCGCCGGTCGCTCGCCGACCTGGCCGTCCTGCTGTCGCCGGCGGCGTCCGACCGGCTCGAGGACCTCGCCGCGGCGGCGGCGACGGCCACCGTCCAGCGCTTCGGCCGGGTCGTCCGGCTGTTCGCCCCCCTCTACCTGTCCAACGAGTGCGTGTCGACGTGCACGTACTGCGGTTTCTCGGCCGGCAACGACATCGTCCGCCGCACGCTCTCCGTCGACGAGGTGGTGGCCGAGGGCGCCGCCCTGGCCGCCCGCGGGTTCCGCCACGTGCTCCTGGTGGCGGGGGAGCACGCCCGGATCGTGTCCAAGGACTACCTGGTCGACTGCGTGCGGGCGCTGGCACCCGTCGTGCCGTCGCTGTCGGTGGAGGTCCAGGTGTGGGACGCGGCCACCTACCGGCGACTCGTCGACGCCGGCTGCGAGGGGCTCGTCGTCTACCAGGAGACCTACGACCGGGACACCTACGAGGCGGCCCACCTCAAGGGCAAGAAGCGCAACTACGACTGGCGCCTGGCCGGGCCGACCGGGGAGCGGAGGCGGGCATGCGCAGCCTCGGCATCGGCGCCCTGCTGGGCCTGCACCCCGACTGGCGGCGGGAGGTGCTGGCTGTCGGTGCCCACGCGTCGGCCCTGTTGCGGCGCTGGTGGCGGTGCGAGGTCACGATCTCCCTGCCCCGGCTGCGGCCGGCGGCGGGGGAGTTCCGGCCCGACCGCCCGGTCACCGACGCCGAGCTGGTCCAGGTGCTGTGCGCCCTGCGGCTCTTCCTGCCGACGGTCGGGATCTCGTTGTCGACGCGGGAGGCGGCCGGCTTCCGCGACGGTCTCTTCCGACTGGGGGTCACGACCATGTCCGCCGGATCCCACACCGAGCCGGGCGGCTATGCGGCCGACTCCGACGCCGAGCCCCAGTTCGAGGTGGCCGACGTGCGCTCGCCGGGCGAGGTGGCCGCCATGCTGCGGGCGGCCGGCTACGACCCGGTGTGGAAGGACACGCTGGGCGCCCGACGCCGGTCGGAACGGCCAGGACAGGCTGAGCGGCCATGAGACGGCTGCGTCTGATGGTGGCCGTCGCCGCCATGATCGTCCTGGCCGGCGCCGGCGCCGGTTGCAGCAGCGGCGGTGACGGGGACTCGGGCTCCGACGCCGAGCCGTCGGGGAAGGCCGTCACCATCGTCGACCTCGAGCCCTACGCAGTCGAGCCGTCCGACGTGCCCGACGGGTTCATCGAGACCCAGAGCCAGACCGAGGAGTCGGCGGCCGCCTGCCTCCGCCCGGCGGACGACACCGAGAAGGAGTTGGCCGAGGCCATCGAAGCCGCCGGCCTCATCGGCTGCCAGGCCGTCACCTACGGGCACAAGGTCGGAAGCGACTCGGACCAGGTCGGCACCTTCGCCGTGCTCTTCAAGAACGCCAGCGGCGCCCAGGCGGCGCTCCCCCTGCTCAGGGACATCCTGATCAAGAGCTACCGCGCCACCGGCGACGCCAAGGTGGTCTCGGTCACGGAGCTTCCCGCCCCCGCCCTGGGCGACAGCACGCTGCCCGGCGTCCTGTTCGAGGTGGCCGCCGGCGACAAGCAGACGGACCACTCGATCTACCTGTGGCGCCGCGGCAAGGTGGTCGCCGTGCTCGCCGCCGCCAACTTCCTGGGCGAGGTCAGCCCGGACGAGGCCCTCGCCATCGCCGCCAAGATCGACGCCCGAGCCCGCAGATAGGGCCGAGACCTCAGCCGTTTCTCCGGAGCAGGCTGGGCGCGGCCCTGACGACGGAGGCGGGGTGGTAGGCGTCGGCCGCGGCGGTGAGGACGGCGTCCTCGGCGTCGGTGAGGTCGAGCTCGGCGGCGGCGACGTTGGCTTCGAGCTGCTCGACGGTGCGGGCGCCTGGGATGACGACGGTGTTGGGCCGGCGGAGGATCCATGCCAGGGCCACCTGGGCGGATGTGGCTTCGTGGACGTCGGCGACCGCGGCGAGGGCCGCAGGAGCTGGGCGGCCCGGTCCAGGTTCTCGGGGAGGAACATCGGGTTGGCCATCCGGATCGGCGACGAGGGGCGGTTCGACGGGCTGTACTTGCCGCTCAGCAGGCCCTGGGCCAGCGGGCTGTAGGCGATGACCAGCCGGTCGGTCGCCGCCGCGTAATCCAGCAAGCCACGCTCGGGCTTGCGGGCCACCAGGCTGTAGCGGACCTGGTTGGAGAGCACGGGCGACCCGAGGGCCTGCTCCGCCGCCTTCCACCGGCCCACCGAGAAGTTGCTCACGCCGACGTGGCGCACGACACCGGCCTCCTGCAGTCGGCGCATCCCCGCCATCGTCGAGCGCAACGGCACCAGCGGGTTGGGCCAGTGCACCTGGTAGAGGTCGAGCGTCTCGATCCCCAGCCGTTCGGCACTGGCCCTGCCCTTGCGCTCGACGACCGACGCCACCGGTGGGATCGCCGGCCACACCTTGGTGGCGACGAAGGCCTCGTCGCGCCGACCGCTGATCGGCGAGCGCTCTCCCGACGACCCGCTCCGACCGGCCGGCGGCGTATGCCTCGGCGGTGTCGATGAGGTTGACCCCCAGGTCGAGGGCCCTGGCGACGATGGCCATGGCCTCGCCCTCGGCGTAGGCGTCGCCGTAGCCCCACTCGGCCGACCCGAACTGCCACGTCCCCAGGCCCACGACCGACACCCGCGCCCCGCCGATGTCCCGATATCTCACGGCATGAGGCTAGGGGCGGGAACTCATACGCCCGCCCGGTGCGTCGAACCGGCAGAACGCTCGACTTGGAGGTCGACGATGCGACGGTTCCTTCTCACCCTTGTGGCCGGCACGACTCTGGTCCTGGCGGCGGCGACGCCGGCCCTTGCCTGCGGCGGCCTGCTGAGCCCCAACGGCTCGGTGAACCTGACCCGCACCACCACGCTGGCCGCCTATGCCGGCGGCATCGAGCACTACGTGACCGCCTTCGAGTTCGCGGGCACCGGCGGGGCATTCGGCTCGATCATCCCCCTGCCGGGCGTGCCCACGGCGGTCGACAAGGGCGGCGACTGGACCCTGCAGCGGCTGGTGCGCGAAGTCCGGCCGCAGCGGGTCGAGCTGGCCGCCGACAGCTTCCGCAACGTGGCCGCGGCGGCGCCGGCCGAGGTCCTCTTGGAGGCCCGGATCGACGCCCTCGACATCACCGTGCTCCGGGGCGGGGCCGAGTCGGTGGGCGAGTGGGCGACCCAGAACGGGTTCCTGCTCAGCCCCGACGCCCCCGAGGTCCTCGACTTCTACGCCACGCGGAGCCCGATCTTCATGGCCGCCAGGTTCGACGCCGACGCCGCCCAGGCCAAGGGCGTGAACCTCGGCGACGGCACGCCCGTCCACCTCACCATCCCCACCGACAACCCGTGGGTCCCCCTGCGGATCCTCGGCCTCGGCCGCCAGCCGTCCGAGCGCATCGACGCCGACGTGTTCCTGCTGACCGAGACCAAGCCGGCCCTGCTGCCCGGCGACGACGCTCCCGGCCTCGCCGTCGAGCGCTCCGGTGCCGCGTCGGAGTCGCTGCTGGCCGACCTGCGCTCCGACAGGGGCATGGAGTGGGTGCCCGAGTCGATGTGGCTGTCGTTCCTCCGGGTCGACGCCGCCCCGAGCGAGCTGACCTACGACCTGGCCGTCGACGTCTCCGGCGCCGGCAAGCCGTCGCCTCTGGCCGCCGGGTCTGGAGGGCCCGGACGGTGTGGCCATCGCGGCGGGCGACACGCCGGACACCTTCCCCACCGGCGCCGCGGTCGCTGGTCTGGTCGGCCTCGGCGTGGTGGCCGCACTGGTGGTGGCGGGGGCGGTCGTCGTGGCCGGTCGCCGGCAGTGATCCGGCGGGTGCCAGGGATCCGGCGGGTGCCAGGGATCCGGCGGGTGCCGCCCGCCGGGCTGGGACTCTTGCTCCTGGTCCTGCTGGCCGGCTGTGGGGGAGCGGCGCAGGCCGGGCCAACCGTCGACGACACCGTCGAGCTGACCGTCCGCTACTCGAAGTTCTCCCCGACCGAGCTGCGGGTCGCGCCTGGGACGACCGTGCGGTTCGTGGTCCACAACCTCGACCCGATCGCCCACGAGCTGATCGTCGGCGACGACGGCGTGCAGGAGCGCCACGAGCTGGGTACCGAACCGTGGCACGAGGACCGGCCGGGCGAGGTGTCGGTGCCGGCCCGGTCCACCCGCACGACGACGTTCACCTTCTCTCAGTCCGGCACAGGCCCGGAGTCGGGATCGGTGCAGTTCGGTTGCCACCTGCCGGGCCACTGGGACTACGGCATGCGGGGCGCGATCCGAGTCGGCTAGCCGACTACCACGCGGCGACCAGGTCGAGGAGCTCGGGCAGGGCGGCGATGTCGGCGTCGGCGTCGGGCCCCGGCTCCCTGACCAGGGGGTTCGGCCGCAGCACCGTCCGCATGCCGACGGCCCGGGCCCGGAGATGTCGTCCCACGGCCTGTCGCCGACGAACACCGCGGTCGACGGGTCGGCCACGCCGAGGGCGCCGAGGGCGGCGACGAACGTGGAGGGATGGGGCTTCTGGAACTCCATCTCGCTGGTGTAGAGCCGGGCGTCGATCAGCACGGCCAGACCGTCCCGCTCGAGGAACCGCTCGTGGAAGGGGCGGGGCCAGTGGGTGTTCGACAGCAGGCCGATACGCAGCCCCTGAGATCGCAGCGCGGCCAGGGTGGGGCGGGCGTCGGGGTCGTGGCGCAGGTGGGGGGTCCAGGCGTCGAGGTGGCGGACGGCGGCCTCCTCCAGCAGGGCTTCGGCCACGTCGAGGCCCAGCTCGGCGGTGGCCGCGGCCAGCAGGTCGGCGAGGGTGGCGCTGCGCTGGTGGCTGGCGGTGGTCGCCCAGAAGGCGGCCTCCACCGCCAGCATCCGCTCCACCAGCTCGTCCTCGTGCTCGGGAGCGAGGTGGCGGGCGGCCAGCCGCCAGGCGTCGACCAGCTCGGGGTCGACGAACTCCGACAACGTCCCGCCCCAGTCGAAAACGACTGCGTGGATTGTCATCGAGTCCGGACAGTCTCGATTGTCATCGAACCGAGACAGTAGAGGCGCGTCGCTCTGTGCAGCCGACGGGGAAGCCCTACGCTGTTGCCGTGACAAACGGCCGCAAACGGAGGATCTGACCATGCGTTCCGGAAACCCGGCACTGAACGACAAGATCTTCGAGCGGGAGACCCGCGCTGCCCACGCCGGCGCGGTCGGCGTCGACTCCAGGCCGCCGGTCGACGACCCTCGGTCCCCCGTCGACGACACCGTCTCGCCGTGGACGCCGACCAGGCCTCCTGCCGACTACCAGGCGATGACCATCGGCGGCACGGTGAGCGCCACCGCCGTCCTGCTGGTCATCCTCCTGATGGGTGGCGGGATCGGTTGGTCGCAGGTCAAGACCGTCGACGGGGAGGTGTCGTCGATCCCGGCCTGGCTGATCATCGGGCTCATCGGGGCGCTCGGCGTCGCCATCCTCACCATCTTCAAGCCCAAGCTGGCCCGCTTCACCAGCCCCGTGTACGCCCTGCTGGAGGGGCTGGTGCTCGGCGCCATCTCCCACGTCTACGAGGCGCAGTGGAACGGCATCGTCGTGCAGGCGGTGGGGCTGACGGTGGCCGTGCTGTCGATCCTGCTCTTCCTCTACGCCACCCGGGTCATCAAGGTCACCGACAAGCTGCGGACGGGCATCATCGCCGCCACCGGGGCCGTCTTCGTCGTCTACCTGATCGCCATCGTCCTCCGCCTGTTCGGCGTGAACGTGGGGTTCCTGAACGATGGAGGGCCGATGGCGATCCTCTTCAGCCTGATCGTCGTGGGCATCGCGTCAGCGAACCTGGTACTCGACTTCGACTTCATCGAGCGGGGCGCGGCGGCGGGAGCCCCCAAGTACATGGAGTGGTACGGCGCGTTCGGCCTGCTCGTGACCCTGGTCTGGCTCTACCTGGAGCTGCTGCGGCTGCTCGGCAACCTCCGCCGGTAACCGGGAACGCCGGCGGCGCTCAGGCGGTGGGCACGGCAGGCGGCCTGAAGCTCCTTGAGCAGGCCCACCACCAGGTCTCTCATGGAGAAGACGCCCAGCAGCGCCCCGGCGTCGTCGACGACGACGAGGTGGCGGAAGCCCTTCTCTCGCATCACCCGGGCCGCCTCGCGGACGTCCATCGTCGGCGGCGCCGTCATCAGCTTCCGGGACAGGTAGTCGGCCACTTTGCGGGCCGACCCGTCGGCGCCCTGGGCGACGGCCCGGGCCGTGTCACGGTCGGTGATGATGCCGGCCGGCTTGCCGTCGACGAGCACCACTGCCGACCCGACGCCCCGCTCCACCATCCCGATGGCGGCGTCGCGGAGGCTGTCGCTCTCCTTGACGGTGAGCACAGCGCGTGTTGTCAGCGGTCCGATTTCCATGCGGTCTCCTCGAGGGTCCTCCTGCCAGCCTAGCGGTTCCTTCCCCGGCTGATTGTGAACACATTCACAAGGAGGGGTAAACTCTGCGGCATGAGCCTCGTCCACCGTGTCCTGTACCCGTCGCCGATCACCTCCCTCGACGAGTACCTGGCCCGGGGAGGCGGCATGGGCATCGAGGCGGCGCGGGCCATGACGCCAAGCGCGATCATCGAGCGGGTGCTGGCGTCGGGCCTGCGGGGCCGCGGGGGAGCGGGCTTCCCCACCGGCCGCAAGTGGGAGACGGTGGCCGCCAACCACTCGCCCACCCAGCCGTCGACGGTGATCGTCAACGCCGCCGAGGGCGAGCCCGGCACGTTCAAGGACCGCACGATCCTGCGGCGGAACCCCTACGTCGTGCTCGAGGGCGCCCTGATCGCGGCCCGGGCGGTCGGCGCCGACCTGGTGGTCGTCGCCATGAAGGAGGCGTTCGAGGGCGAGATCGACCGGGTCCGGGAGGCGATCGAGGACGTGGAGTGCGCGGGCTGGAACGACGGCGTGGAGCTCGTCGTCTTCGAGGGCCCCGACGAGTACCTGTACGGCGAGGAGAGCGCGCTGCTGGAGACCATCGACGGCCGGTGGCCGTTCCCCCGCATCGTCCCGACGTTCCGCCGGGGCCTGCGGCGGGGGCCGCTGCCCGACGACGCCCCGAGCGAGCCGGCGCTGGTCAACAACACCGAGACGCTGGCCAACGTCGCCCGCATCGTCGGCCGCGGTCCCGACTGGTTCCGCACCATGGGCACCGCCGAGTCGCCGGGCACGATCGTCTGCACCGTCACCGGCCGCACCCAGCGCCACGGCGTCGGCGAGGTGCAGATGGGCACGCCGCTGCGCGAGGTCATCGAGCTCATCGGCGGGGGGCCGCTTCCCGGTCGCACCATCAAGGCGGTGCTGTCCGGCGTGGCCAACGGGATCATCACCGCCGACCAGCTCGACACGCCCGTCACCTACGAGTCGCTGAGCGCCATCGGCAGCGGGCTGGGGTCGGCCGGGTTCATCGTGTTCGACGACCAGACCGACATGACCGCCGTCGCCGCCGGGGTGGCCCGTTTTCTCGCCGTCGAGTCGTGCGGCCAGTGCTCGCCCTGCAAGCTCGACGGGATCACCCTGTCCGACTCGCTGGCCCGGCTCGGCTCGACGGCCGGCCGCAGCCACGATCTCGGCGTCGTCCGCCACCGGCTGACGACGGTGGCCGACCGGTCGCGCTGCTTCCTCGCCACCCAGCAGCAGGTCGTCGTGGGCAGCATCGTGAAGCACTTCGCCGAGGAGTTCGAGGCCCACGCCGCCCTGAAGATGCCGCCGTGCGAGCCGGAGTCTGATCGCCGAGCTGATCGACATCAACGGCGGCGTGGCCCTGCTCGACGAGCGCCACCGCCAGAAGCAGTGGGACTGGAGCTTCAACAAGCGCGACTCCGGGACGGTGCCGGTGGAGAAGTACCAAGGCGTCACTCCGCCCTGGCTGGCCGGCGAGGACTACGAGCCGGTCGTGCTGCGCGCCGCCACCGCCTGAACCGCCTCCGCCACCACCTGAGCCACCTCTCCCCGGCGCCGACTTTCCGGTGACTGTGCAAAAAGCGGCATATATTGCACCTTTTTGCACACTCATGTGCTATCTGACGCGGAGGGGCCTGGCTACCGGTCGGGCAGCACCTCGACCTCGACGCCGAGGGCGCGGTAGGTGTCGAGCGCCCGCCGATCGCGGGTGGCAAGGACGATGCCGTGTTCCGCCGCGGTGGCTCCCACCAGGGCGTCGTAAACGGCCCCGCCGGCGATCTCGGCGCCTACGAGGGCGTCGAGCAAGGCCCTTGTCGCGTCCGCCGACAGGAAGCGGCTGTCGGGGAAGTTCGTGGCCAGCAGCCGGGCGACGACCTGCGGTGCACGACGGGCCGGTGGCGGCAGGCGAGTCAACACGGAGAACGTCTCGAAGGCCGCGTGCCCGGCCAAGCCGAGGCGTCGCTCGCCGAGTGCCTCGATCGTCACCGCATGGTGCTCGTGATCGGCGACGACAAGTGCCACCGCCACGCTCGTGTCGACGAGCAGGTCGGGGTGGCTACCTCCGGTCGGCATCGCGGATCGCACGAACGTCGTCGTCGCCGATCGCCACCCCTGACGGGGGGATCACCAGCCGTCCCGACCGCTCCTCGACGCCGTTTCCGGGCACGGCCTCGACCCGAAGGGCGTTGCCGTCGGCCGTCACCTCGACCTCGCCGGGAGACAGCCCCAGGCGGTCCCGCAGGGCTTTCGGCACCACCAACCGCCCGGCCTTGTCGATGGTGGTTCGCATACCATCAAGCTACCAGCGCAATGGTACATCGCTGTTGCCGGCCCCGGCGTCGACGGGCCTGAGGGCCGTCCGTCGGGCATTTCAGGGACCTTCGTCCCTACTGGCGACCGGGGCGGCGGCGGATGATGGTGCCAGCGCCGCGCTTCGGCGGTCGCGGCACACGGATCGCACCTCGAGGAGAAACCCATGAAACGCAGAACACTCGATGTCGTCTTCAGCGCGGGGGACTGGCGCTGGCCGGCCTCCTGCTCGTCCTCGGGCTCGTCATGGCCGGCAACGCCAACTTCGCCAAGGGCTACGTGACCGACCAGCTCAGCCAGCAGAGGATCACGTTCAAGACCGTCGACACCCTCACCGCCGAGGAGCGCCAGTCGGCCTGCCTGGTGAAGTTCGCCGGCCAGCTGCTCACCACGGGTGACCAGGCCGAGTGCTACGCCAACGACTTCATCGGTCTCCATGTGAAGGCCAGCGCCGACGGGATGACCTACGCCGAGCTCGGGACCCCCCAGAGTGCCCTGCGGGCCCAGGTCACCGCCGCCCAGGCGTCCAACGACCCCGCCCTACCCGAGCTGCAGAAGCAGCTGACGGCGGTCACCGCCCAGCGGGAGAGCGTGTTCAAGGGCGAGACGCTTCGCGGGCTGCTGCTCACCTCCTACGGCTTCAGCGTCTTCGGAGTGAAGGGTGCGCAGGTGGCAACCGTCACCTACGGGGCCGCCGCCCTGCTGGCGCTTCTGTCCATCGCCGGCTTCGCCCATGCGTTCACGACGCCGAAGAACGAGGCGTTCGCAGCTCCCGAGCGGGCTCCCGGGAAGGACACGGACAAGGTGGTCGTCGGCGTCTGAGCTGACTGTTACGACTGGGCGGCGGGTCCACACCGGACCCGCCGCCGAGTTGCGCCCTGGGCTGACTACGTCCCCGGGGCCTCGCCGGGCCCTCCGCCGAAGCGCCGACCGGTGATCGTCCTGGCGTCGATGCGCAGCAGGCGGGGCTTCGGGCCCGGTGCCCAGGGCGAGAGCTCGAGGGTCTGGAGGTGCTCCGACTTCAGGTCGAGGGCGTCGGTGACGTCGTGGCCCGTCCCCTGGACCATGACGCTCCAGCCGCTTCGCCGGGCGGCGTCGAACCCGTCGATCTCGAAGGCCACCCGCGCCAGGGACGCGCCGGTGAGAATGGTGCTGCCGGCGCCGGTGCGGAGCACAATGCTGCGGCCGTCACAGACGTAGTTCACCGGGAACACGAGCGGCTGGCCGTCGGACACGACGCCGACCCGCCCGATCTCGGCGGCGCCCAGCAGCGCCAGGCATTCTTCCTCGCTCAGGATCTCCTGCCCGGTCGAGCCCGTCTCCATGCCGCTGTCCTCCGAGGTCGCCCCGTGGGACCGAGGCTAGGTCAGTGCACGGCGGATGAAGTCGTCGAACATCGGGACGGTGAAGGCAACTTCGCCATGGCGGGGTGCGTAGATGAGCCCTCGCTTGATCAGGCTGCCGCGCACCGGTCCGGTCTGGGTGGTCTTCTTCCCCATCCGCAGTTGGCTATGAGTGGGACTTCCGCCCCCAGCCTCCGCCGCCCGGGGTGAGCATCCGCAGCACGTCGCCGGCCCGGAGGCTGACCGTGCACTTGTCGGCCAGCCGCTCGGCTCTCGACTCGTCGCCGCCCGGCACCAGCCAGTTCTCGCCCGCCGCCCCGGCCTCGCCGCCCTCCAGTCCCCACGGGCGGCTCTGCCGGCGCTCGGTGACCAGGGAGACGGTGCAGTCCTCCAGGACCTCCAGGTCGCGCTCGATGCCCTCGCCGCCGGCGTGCTCCCCGGCGCCGCCGCTGCCCCGCCGCAGGCGGTAGCGGCGGACCCGCATGGGGAACGCCCGCTCCAACGCCTCGGTCGGGGTATTGCGGGTGTTCGTCATCCCGGTGTGGACCCCGCTCATGCCCGCCCGCCACGGGCGGCCGCCCTGGCCGCCGGCGACGGTCTCGTAGTACACCCAGCCGTCGCCGCCCATGAGCGTGTTGTTCATCGTCCCCTGGTTGGCCGCGCCCAGCCGTCCGGGGAGGGCGGCGGCGAGGGCGCCCAGGCAGACGTCGGCCACCCGCTGGCTGACCTCCACGTTGCCGGCGCCGACCGCCACCGGCGGGGTGGCCGCGACGAGGGAGCCGGGCGGGGCGACCACCCTCACCGGCCGTAGGGCGCCGCCGTTGGCCGGGATGGTGGGGTCGGTGGCGCAGCGCAGGGCGAACGACACCGCGCTGACCGTGACCGCCTCGACCGCGTTGGTGTTGCCCGGCCGCTGGCGGTCGGTGCCGGTGAAGTCGAAGGTGGCGCTGTCGCCCTCGATCGTGAGGGTCACGACCACCTTGGCCGGGCGCTGCTGGTCGGGCGTCGGGCCGCACGAGTCGAGCACGTCCTCGAACGACCACGTGCCGTCGGGGATGTCGGACAGCGCCGCCCTCATCCGCCGCTCGCCGTAGTCGGTGACCTCGCCGAGCGGCGCGCCGGCGAACATGGCCAGCCGCTCCACGCCGACGACGTTCGCCCCCCGCTGGGCGTCGAGGTCGCCACGGCGCTCGTCGGGCGTGCGGGAGTTGGCGCACAGGACGTCCTCGATGCCGGCGGTCAGCAGGACGGGCGGGATGCGGAGGCCCTCCTGGTAGATCTCGGTGGCCTCGGCGGGGATCGAGCCCGGCGCCATGCCGCCCACGTCGGCGTGGTGGGCCCGGTTGGCGGCCCAGCCCAGCAGGCGGCCGTCGACGAAGCACGGGGCGACCAGGGTGAGGTCGTTGAGGTGGGTCCCGCCGTGGAAGGGGTCGTTGAGCACCACCTGGTCGCCCGGTTCCAGCGTGTCGCCGAAGGCGTCGATGGCGGCCCGGACCGACGCCGGCATCGACCCGAGGTGGACTGGGATGTGCTCGGCCTGGACGAGCAGCTCGCCGTCGGCGTCGAACAGTGCGGCCGAGCAGTCGGCCCGCTCCTTGATGTTGGGGCTGAAGGCGGCCCGGCGCAGCACCGCGCCCATCTCCTCGGCCACGCCGGTGAGCCGGGAGATGAGGATCTGGAGCTCGGCCGGGTTCACCTGGTGATCACCCAGCTGCCGTCGTCGGCGACTGTCGCCGACCACCCGTCGGGGATCCAGACCGTGCAGTCGGGCTCGGCCATGACGCACGGCCCCTCGGCGGCCCTCCGGTCTGCGGCCGGAGGGGGCAGGTCGTCGACGGTCAGCGGTGGTGGCGGCGGCGCGGCCCGCAGGGCGACGACCTCCACCGGCGCCCCGGGACGGGCGTAGCCGTTGCGGCGACGGTGCTCATCGGGGAAGTCGTCGACCGACTCGACCGTGAGCTCGTGGCTCTGGCCGGCGTAGCGGCAGTCGACGGCCGTGGTGACGGAGACGTCGTCGGGGCCGACTGTCCCGGCAGCTTCGCCGACCGTCCCGGCAGCCTCGTCGGCGAGGGCGGCCAAGGCGTCGGCCAGGCCGGTCTGGTCGCCCGGCGTCGGCCACGACCGGACCAGGTCGCGCTGGCGCGGCGAGCACAGCAGGCCGACGGCCGACAGCACCCCGGCCCGCGGCGGCACGACGACCGCCAGCATCCCGAGCGCGCCGGCGATGGCGCAGGCGTGGAGCGGCCCGGCCCCGCCGAAGGCCACCAGGGCGAGACCGGCCGGGTCGACCCCCCGCTCGACGGTTACCGCTCGCACCGCCCGCTCCATGGCCGCGTCGACGACCGCCACCACGCCCTCGGCGGAGACAGCGGCGTCGGACAAGGCGGCGCGGGCGGCGTCGGCGTCGAGCCGGCCCAGGCCCGGGAACGGCGAATCGTCCGGGATACGGCCAAGGACGAGGTCGGCGTCGGTGACGGTGGGCAGCTTCCCGCCCCGCCCGTAGCAGGCGGGCCCGGGGTCGGCTCCCGCGCTGCGGGGCCCACGACCAGCGCCCCACCAGGGTCGATGGAGGCGATCGACCCGCCGCCGGCCCCGATGGTGTGGATGTCGAGGGCCGGCAGCCGCACGGGGAAGCCCCCCGCCATCCGGCCGGGCGCGGGCTCGGGCATGCCGCCCTGCACCAGGCACACGTCGGTGCTGGTGCCGCCCATGTCGAACGTGACGGCGTCGGCGAACCCGGCGCCTGAGGCAGCAGCGGCGCCCGCCACCACGCCGCCCGCCGGCCCCGACAGGAGCAGCGAGACGGGCAGGTCGGCGGCCTCGTCGGCCGGCACCAGCCCGCCGGCCGAGGTCATCACCAGCACCTCCTCGGCCAGCTCGCCGAGGTCCCGCAGGTAGGCCCGGCACCGGGGCCGGAGGTAGGCGTTGAGCACGGTCGTCACCGTCCGCTCGTACTCGCGGAACTCGGGCGACACCTCCGACGAGCACGTGACGTCGAGACCCCGGTCGACCAGCACCGCGGCCACAGCCTGCTCGTGGGCGGGAGACAGGTCGGCGTGCAGGAGGCAGACGGCCACCGCTTCGACGCCGGAAGCGACGTCGGGCACGGCAGCTGGGTCGACCGGCTCGATCTCGTCGCCGGCCGCGTCGAGCCGGCCGCCTACCTCCAGCCGCAGCTCGCGGGGGACCAGCGGCTCCGGACGGTCGGCGTGCTGGTCGTAGAGCGCGGGACGGTCCTGGCGGGCGATCTCGATGACGTCGGCGAAGCCCTCGTTCGTCACCAGGGCGACGACCGCCCCCTGCCGTTCCAGCAGGGCGTTGGTGGCAACGGTCGTCCCGTGGGCGAGCAGGTCGGGGCGGGCGCCGCCGAGGCCTTCCGCCACCGCCCGGGACGGGTCGTCGGGGGTGCTCAGGACCTTGGTGACGGTGCCGTCGTCGCCGACCACGTCGGTGAAGGTGCCGCCCGTGTCGACGCCGGATCGCATCTCCAAGGGAGACTACGCGCCGTGGCCCCTGTCGACCCCGTGATTCGGGACCCCCAGACCGTGAGGAACGTCGAGCGCTGGTTCCTCGCCCGCGGGATCCCGCACTTCATCGAGGACTACAGCGCCACCAGGGACGTCTTCACCCGCACGCTGCCCGTCCTGACCCTCGTCGTGCTCTTCGAGCTGATCGGTGCCCTGAACTTCGCGTGGGCGTGGTGGGTGAACGTTGGCGTGGCCGTCGCCGGCCTGTGCGCCCTGCTCGGCGTGTGGGCCGGTTCCAACGCGATGCGCCACCAACGGCTGCTGGCCCGTCCGCAGAGGGTCGGCCCGACCGAGCTCGGCCTGTTCGTCCTGGCGCCTGCCGCCCTCCCGCTGGCGGCCGGTGGCCAGTGGCTGACGGCGCTGAACACGGCGGTCGGCAACCTGGTGCTGCTCGGGGTCATCTACGTCTCCACCAGCTACGGCCTCGTGCCCATGACCCGGTGGGCGGCGGGCCGGTTCTGGCACCAGCTCGGCGACGTCCTCGGCCTCCTGGTGCGGGCCCTGCCCCTCCTCCTGCTGTTCGTCACCTTCCTGTTCCTCACCACCGAGGTCTGGCAGGTGGCCGCCGACCTCGACGGGCCCTTCCTGGCCATCACCATGGCCCTGTTCGCGGTCGTGGGCATCGTCTTCGTGGTGGCGAGGATCCCCCGGGAGATCCGCCCGCTGGCGCAGCTCGGCACCGGCGACGTCACCGCCCTGATCGCCGGCACCCCCGCCGCCCTCCTCCGGGTGACGGCTCTGCCGCCCGCCGCGCCCATGTCCCGCCGGCAGTGGGGGAACGTGGGCCTCGTCGTCCTGTTCAGCCAGGGCGTCCAGATCGTGGTGGTGAGCCTGGTGATCGGGCTCTTCTTCGTCGGCTTCGGGCTTCTGACGGTGACGCCGGCGACCACGTCGTCCTGGGTCGGCGGGCCGGTCGACGTGCTCGCCCAGTGGGAGTTGTGGGGCCGCCCTGTCGCGCTGACGACCGAGCTGCTGCGCGTCGCCGGCTTCCTGACCGCCTTCTCGGGGTTCTACTTCACCGTCTACATGCTCACCGACGCCACCTACCGGCACGAGTTCCTCGACGGCATCCTCACCGAGATGCGAGAGGCCCTGGCGGTCCGGGCCGTCTACCTGGCCGCGCTCGCGGCCGCGCCCGCCACCCCGGATGGCGACGATGGCGCCTGACGAGTGGGCGCCCGCGCCGTTCGGCGTGGGGCCCTCGCAGTGGAGGCTGGGCAACCCCGGCAAGGCCGACGCCTCCGGGCTCGTCGGCTTCGGCGCCGATCTGGCGGTCGAGACGCTGGTGGACGCCTATCGCCACGGCGCCTTCCCGTGGCCCCACGACGGCCTGGAGCTGCCTTGGTTCTCGCCCGACCCTCGCGGCCTGTTGTCGGTGGGGCGAGGCGCCAGCCGTCTCCCGCTCGCTTCGACAGCGACTTCGACGGTGCGGCTGGTCGACGACGGTCGACGCCGCCTTCGAGATGGTGATCGGCGCCTGCGCCGAGCGTCCGGCGGACGGGGGGACGTGGATCACCGCCGAGATGCTCCACGCCTACGTCGAGCTCCACGCCCTGGGCTGGGCCCACAGCGTCGAGGTCTGGGACGGCCGGCAGCTGGTGGGAGGGCTCTACGGCGTGCGGGTGGGACGGTGCTTCACCGGCGAGTCGATGTTCCACCGCGAGCCCGACGCGTCGAAAGTGGCCTTCGTGGACCTGGCCGCCCGCTGGCGGGAGGCGGGCGGCAGCGTGATCGACGTGCAGATCCCCACCGAGCACCTGGCCAGCCTGGGGGTGCATGAGGTGCCGAGGGCCGCCTTCCTGCGCCATCTGGCCGAGGTGCGCGACGACGTGGTGCACATCGCCCTGGGGCGGCGCCTGGTCAGCCGGCTGGCCGCCCCGGCGCCGCCGCCGTCGGGCCCGCCTCCGCCGCCGGCCGGTCGGGAACCGGGATGACCCACACCTCGTCCTCGCCCAGGGCGTCCTCGAGGGCCCGCACGGCGCGGCGGGTGGTGGCCTCCTCACCGTCCCACACCGCCACCGCCTCGTCGGCGTTGCGGGCGATCCATGCGTCACGCCGACGGAGGGCGGCGCCGGCGAGCTGCTTGGTGGCCGGCGGCTTGGCCTGGAGCACGACCTTGGCGGCGGCGCCGTCGAGGAGCCGGCGGAACTCGCGCCGGGAGGACTCCGGCCACTTCCCGTCGGGATCGGGGAAGGGCAGCACGGCCACGTACGGCACGCCCGCCCGCGCCGCGGCGTCGGCTCCCAGTTGCTCGGCCCCCAGGCCCATGCCCGTGAGGACGGCCAGGTCGGGGTGGAGCTCGGCCTTGGCCGCCAGGACCTCGGCCAGCCGGTCGCGCACCCGGTCGGCGGTGGGGTTGGGGTCGTAGCCACCCAGTTCGGGGGGCTTGTGGCCGACCACGGCGACCATCCGCCCCGGCGGGAGGCGGGCGTCACGGCCGCCGGGACCTGAGCGGCCGTCGCCGGACGGGTCGTCCGCCGGCCCGAGCTCCGACGGAGTCCCGACACCGGACCGACCGGTCTGGGTGCGGGCCGCCTCCACCGCCAACCTGTCGACCAGGTCGTTGTTGACGTCGTTGCTGTGGCCCTTCACCCACGTGAACCTCACCCGGCCCGGGTCGGCCCGCACCGCTTCGACCAAGGGCTCCCACAGGTCACGGTTGGCCACCGGCTTCTTGGCGGTGTTGAGCCAGCCGCGGCGGATCCAGCCCTCCCACCACCGGTCGCGGAAACAGTTCACGACGTACGTCGAGTCGCTGACCACCTCGAGCGGCCCGTCGAGCGACGTCACCGCCCCGAGTGCGGCCTGCACCTCCATCCGCTGGTTCGTCGTCGCCGGCGACGCCCCGCTCTCGAATCGCCCACCCGGGACCGCCCACGCCCACCCCCCCGGACCGGGGTTCCCCAGGCACGCCCCGTCGGTGTAGACGACCGTCAAGATCCGACTTTCTGCTCGCGCAAATGCGGGCGTGAGCCGGCCCAATCGCGAGCAGAACGCACGGCGGCCACGATCTGGCGCTCCGGAGTGGCCGACGTGAAGCGCAGCACCGTCCAGCCGGCCAGGGCCAGGCTGTTCGCCCGAGTGCGATCGCCGTCGAACGCGGTGCGGGTGCGATGGGCGTCCCAGCCGTCGTACTCGATGCCGACCCGCCGGTCGGGATAGGCGAGGTCGAGAAGGTAGACCCGGCCGCCGGCAACAACCTGATGCCGGTGCACCGGCGCCGGGAGGCCGGCGTCCGTGAGGACGCGTGCCAGCTCGACCTCGCCGGGGCTGTCGCCAGGGTGAAAGTCGGCCTGCCGCAGATCGAGGACCTGACGCAGGACCGGCAAACCCCGGCGGCCCGACGCCCCGAGGAGCGCCGTCGCCGCCCGCAGCTCGTCCAGCGTGATCAGCCGGCGGCGGAGGGCGTCGTCGACCAGCCGCCCGAGGAACCGGTGCCCGGTCAGCGCCGACAGGTCGGCGAGGGTGCGGGACGCGGTGGTGACCGGTACGGAATCGCGGACGGTGCGGTGCTCGTCGGGGAGGCACCGGGTCTGGTGGGCTCGCACGCCGGGGAGCCGTGGCCAGACGGGCCACGGCATCGTCAGCTCGGGAACGGAACCGATGACCTCGGGCATCCCCCACAACTCGGCCGCCGCCCAGTGCGAGGTGACAGCCGATCCGCCCGCCGCTAGGCACGCCGCCAGTTGTGCCTGCCATCGGGAAGGCGCCGCGCCGGCGAACCGGTAGACACCCCGCCTGAAGGTCTGCAGCCGGCCTGTCGACAGCCGGTACTCGAGCTCCTCGCGGGTGAGGTGGTCGCGGGCCTGCTCCCGGGTGACGAGGCTGAGTTGCCTCGCGGCGATCCGTGCCAGCTCGTGCTCTCCCACGGACGCCCATTCAAGTCGAGCCGTGGGACACACCCGCGACCGGGATTCTGCTCGCGATCGTCCCGGCTATAACCCGGACTTGCGCGGGCAGAAATCCCGTTGGGGCGTCCCCTAGAAGGTCAGGACGGAGCAGGTCTGCCCGGACCTGCCGCCGGCCACGGAGTTCCTCACTCCGCCGTTGGTGGGAGCCGGGACGTTCGAGGTGCAGGTCAGGGCCCCGCCGATGCGGTTGCCCGAGATGACCGTCCCCTTCAGGTTGGCGCTCGCCGTCACCGCTCCGGCGACGTTGTTCCGGGCCAGCGTCACGCCGGCCTTGTTGGCGTCGAGGGTGATCGCACCATCGACGGTGTTCGTCGGGCACAACACCGCACCCAGGCCGGTACCCCCGATGAGCACCTTTCCCTTGCCACCGGTGACGGAGAGCGCGCCTCTGACTGTGCTGCTGCCGCAGAAGTCGAATTCGGTGAACCCGGCGTTCAGGGTGATGGCCCCGGTGACGATCGAACCGACCACCGAGAGCCCGCCGCCGGGAGCGACGTTGACCGCGCCGGTCTGCACCGCCCCCACCAGGCAGAGCTTCTGGTTGCCGGCCACGTTGAGGACCCCGTTGTGGGGGCCGCTGATGATCTGCGTGCAGGCGGCCGCATGAGCGGTGAGGGGGGCGACTGTCCACAGCACCGGCAGCGCGAGCGCCCCGGTGAGCGCGGCGACCGCTCCTTGACGGATGCGACGGAAGGGAAGGCTGTTCATGAGGTCTCCTCGAAAGGACGCCGAGCTTTTCGGATGGTGCGGAGCGGGTCCCTGCCTTCACACTACGCCTGCACAGCAATACTAGCAATTCAGTTCCAGAATCGGTACTCTGCGGAATGTGACCAAGTGGAGCTTCCTGACCAACCACGCGAGGGCCTTGGTGTGCATCTCCCACGACCCCGGCGTGCGCCTGCCGCGACATCGCCGACGCGCTGGACATCACCGAGCGCAGCGCCTACGCGATCGTCAACGACCTGGTCGCCGCCGGCTACATCGTCAAGGACAAGGACGGCCGCCGGAACCGCTACCAGATCCAGGGCCACCTGCCGTTGCGGGAGCCCATGGGCCTGGAGCGAACGATCGGTCAGCTGCTGGACGTGCTGGTGGAGACCGGCGTGGTCGCGGCCAGGCCGGAGGGGTAAACTGGCGACGTGGGGCGTGTGGCCCCCGGAGGACCCGCCATGGCATCGGAGACTGGGTAGTCAGCGGCTCACGCCGCCCTCGTTCTTCGTCCGCGTCCGCCGGGCACCACCTCCCTGAAGGAGCATCTCCGTTGCCTGTTCTCCAGACGTTCGACGCGCTCGTCCCCTTCGGTTGGGACGACCGTGTCGCCACCCTCTTCCATTCCACCGCCACCACGCCTGGCACACCCGGCACAGGCCTCGCCAGGCCAGTCGCCGGCCCGTGTCGTGCGGGTCGACCGTGACCGCGTGGTCGTCGTCACCGAAGACGGCGACACCCGCACCGCCCGGGCCGTCGACCTCCCCGCGGTGGGCGACTGGGTCGTGCTCTCACCGGAGGCCGAGGGCGACATCGTCGCCGTCCTCGACCGCTGGTCGGCGCTCACCCGGCTCGACCAGGTCATGGCCGCCAACGTCGACGTGGTGCTGGTGCTCGCCGCCCTCGACCGTCCCCTCAACCTCAACCGCCTGGAGCGGGAGCTGGTGCTGGCGTGGGACAGCGGCGCCCGCCCGCTGGTCGTGCTCACCAAGGCCGACCAGGCCATCGACGAGAACCGGGCTGCGGCCGATACGGTCGAGGCCAGGGCCATCGGGGTCGACGTCCTGAGCACCAGCGCCCGCAGCGGCGAGGGTATCGACGCCGTCGCCGAGCACCTGAGGCCGAACCGCACCGCAGTACTACTGGGTGCCTCCGGCGTGGGCAAGTCCACCCTGGCCAACCGCCTGCTGGGCCACGAGGTCATGGCCACCCGCGAGGTCCGGGCCGACGACGGCCGTGGCCGCCACACCACCACCGCCCGCCACCTTCTCGTCGTGCCGACGGGCGGCGTCCTCGTCGACACGCCCGGCATCCGCAGCCTCGGACTGGGGGGCGACACCGCCGACGGCTTGGCCCAGGCCTTCCCCGAGATCGAAGAGCTGGCCGCCGGGTGCCGCTTCCGGGACTGCCGCCACGCCGGCGAGCCCGGCTGCGCCGTCGCCGGGGTCATCGGCCACGAGCGGATGGCGAGTTACTCGAAGCTGCAGAGCGAGGTCGAACACGCGGCCCGGGCCAGCGACCTCCGCGCCCAGGCGGAGCACAAGCAGAAGTCGAAAGTGGTCCACAAGGCGATGCGGAACCACACGAAACAGTGACGTAACCCGCCAGCGCCCGAGGAATGAGAAAATGGACCTGTGATCTTCGACGGTTTGTCCCAGCAGCTCCCCGACATCGACCCCGAGGAGACCGCCGAGTGGATCGACTCACTCGACGCGGTAGCCGGCGCGCGGGGCAAGCCCCGCGCCCGCTTCCTGGTGCTGAAGATGCTCGAGCGGGCCCGGGAGCTGCAGGTCGGGTTCCCGGCGATGGTCTCGTCGGACTACATCAACTCCATCCCGCCCGAGCGCGAGCCGTGGTTCCCCGGCGACGAGGACATGGAGCGCCGCATCCGGGCCTACATCCGGTGGAACGCGGCGGTGATGGTCACCCGGGCCAACACCAAGGCGCCGGGGATCGGCGGCCACCTCGCCACCTACGCCAGCTCGGCGGCCCTCAACGAGGTCGGCTTCAACCACTTCTTCCGGGGCAAGGACGACGGCCAGCCCGGCGATCAGGTCTACTTCCAGGGCCACGCCGCCCCCGGCATCTACGCCCGGGCCTTCCTCGAGCGGCGCCTGTCCGAGGAGCAGCTCGACAACTTCCGCCAGGAGATAGGCGGCAACGGGCTGTCGTCGTACCCCCACCCCCGGTTGATGCCGGACTTCTGGGAGTTCCCCACCGTCTCCATGGGGCTCGGCCCGATCAACGCCATCTACCAGGCCCGGTTCAACCGCTACCTCATGCACCGCCGCATCGCCGACACCAGCCGGTCGCGGGTGTGGGCCTTCCTCGGCGACGGCGAGTGCGACGAGCCCGAGACCCTCGGCGCCCTGTCGATCGCGGCGCGGGAGCACCTCGACAACCTGACCTTCGTCGTGAACTGCAACCTGCAGCGCCTCGACGGCCCGGTGCGCGGGAACGGCAAGATCATCCAGGAGCTGGAGGCGGTCTTCCGGGGTGCGGGCTGGAACGTCATCAAGGTCATCTGGGGCTCGAAGTGGGACGAGCTGCTGGCCCGCGACGTGGACGGCGTCCTCCTCAACAAGATGAACACCACCCTCGACGGCCAGTTCCAGAAGTACGCGGTCGAGAGCGGCGCCTACATCCGCCACGATTTCTTCGGCCCCGACCCCCGGCTGCGCCAGATGGTGGAGCACCTCTCCGACGACGAGCTGCGCACCCTGCCCCGCGGCGGCCACGACTATCACAAGCTCTACGCCGCCTACCGGGCCGCCACCGAGCACGTGGGCGCGCCCACCGCCATCCTGGCCAAGACCATCAAGGGCTGGACGCTGGGCCCCGAGGTCGAGGCCCGCAACGCCACCCACCAGATCAAGAAGATGTCGAAGAAGCTGCTCCACGAGTTCCGCGACCGGCTGCACCTCGCGGACGTGATCCCCGACAGCGCTCTCGACGTCGACCAGCCGCCGTACTACCGACCGGCGGAGGACTCACCCGAGTTCGAGTACATGATGCAGCGCCGGCGGGCGCTGGCCGGGTCGCTGCCGAAGCGGCTCGTGGGCAAGCGGCAGCTGCCCCAGCCCGCGGCCAAGGTCTTCGAGAACCCCAAGGCCGGCTCGGGCAAGCGGGAGGTGTCGACGACGATGGCCTTCGCCGGCCTGCTGCGCGACCTTCTGCGCGACAAGCAGATGGGCCGCCAGGTCGTGCCGATCATCCCCGACGAGGCCCGGACGTTCGGCATGGACAGCATGTTCCCGGAGGTCGGCATCTACGCCTCCACCGGCCAGCTGTACGAGCCGGTCGACGCCCACCTGCTCCTGTCCTACAAGGAGTCCAAGGACGGCCAGATCCTCGAGGAGGGCATCACCGAGGCGGGGTCGATGGCGAGCTTCACCGCCGCCGGCACCGCCCACGCCGTCCACGGCGTGCCCATGGTGCCGTTCTTCATCTTCTATTCGATGTTCGGCTTCCAGCGGGTCGGCGACCTGATCTGGGCCTTCGGCGACAGCCGCGGCCGCGGGTTCCTCTGCGGGGCGACGGCAGGCCGGACCACGCTGCACGGCGAGGGTTTGCAGCACGCCGACGGCCACAGCCTGGTGCTGGCGTCGACGGTGCCCAATCTGGCCGCCTACGACCCGGCGTTCGCCTACGAGCTGGCCGTGATCATCGAGGACGGGCTGCGGCGGATGTACGGCGAGGAGCCCGAGGACGTCTTCTACTACCTCACCCTCTACAACGAGAACTACGTCATGCCGGCCATGCCGGAGGGCGCCGAGGAGGGGATCCGGCGGGGGCTGTACCGCTTCGCCGAGGCGCCGGAGGGGCTCGGGCGGCGGGCGTCGATCATCTTCAGCGGCACCGGCCAGGGGGCGGCCCGGGAGGCGCAGCGGTTGCTGGCCGAGAACCACGACGTGGCCGCCGACCTGTGGAGCGCCACGTCGTACAAGGCGTTGCGTGAGGACGCGCTGTCGGCGGAGCGATGGAACCGGCTGCACCCCACCGAGACGCCGCGGATCCCCTACGTCACCGAGGCGTTGTCGGTGTCGGAAGGGCCGTTCGTGGCCGTCACCGACTTCATGAAGGCGGTTCCCGACCAGGTGGCCAGGTGGGTGCCGGGGCCGTTCGTGCCCCTCGGCACCGACGGCTACGGGCGCTCGGACACGTCGGCGAACCTGAGGCGCCACTTCGAGACCGACGCGGCGTCGGTGGTCACCACGGTGCTCCAGTCGCTGGCCAAGATCGACGAGGCCAAACCCGAAGAGGTGGCCGACGCGTTGGCGAGGTACAGCGTCGACACCGAGATCGGCGACCCCCGCACCCGCTGAGCTCGGGGTCGGGCTCGGGCTCGGCCTGCGACATCGGGGTCAGCGTACGACGAAGGCTCGCGTCACGGTCACCCGCGGCTGGAACGGGGCGTGGTCGCCGGCCACGTACTCGGCCACCAGGTAGTGGGTGCCCGGCGTGGCCTCGATCGGCTGCTCGAGCCCGTAGGTCATCGACACCAGCTTGCCGTCGAGCGTGAGGTGGATGTGGCCCTCGTCGGGAGCGAGGTCCCGGGTGGCTTCGGTGACGATCGTGCCTCCCTGAAGGTCGAGCTTCACGGTGAGGGGACCGGGCTGCGACCGTTGCCTCGTTGGCGGGCTCGACGATCGCCAGCGTGGCCGTCGACGCCGGCCGGGCGACGGCTGTCGTGGCCGGGCCGGGATCGTCGCCGCCCCCGCCCCCGCCGCCACAGGCGGTCGCCAGCATCAACCCGAGTAGCGCGGCGGCTGCCCCAACCCTTCGACCCATCGTCGTTCCTCTCATCTCCGTGTCTCGATCTCGATCGGTGCGAACAGGTAGTCGCCGCCCTGGGTGACGCCGGTGACCTCGACCATCGCGCCGCCCGCCGGCAGGTCGACATCGGCCACGAAGTGGCCCGGCCCGAGGCGCCGGGGCGACGAGGTCTCGGTGCCGAGGTCGACCGTGGCACCGGCCACGTCCTCCTCCGTCCCGTCGGCGGCGAAGAAGGTGACGTGCAGCTCGTTGGCTCCGGGAGTCCCGGGATCGCCGTAGACCTGCACCGACCGACCCTGGCCGAGGTCCACGGTGTAGATCGTCGGCTGGCCGGGCGCTTCGGCAACCGACGGCGGCGCCAGCGCGGCGGGCACCGCGAGCTCGACGTCGAGCTCCACCGAGCCGGCACCCTGCTCGACAACGAGAATCACCCGCCACCTCCCCGGCAGCGACAGGTTGTTGCCCGCGGCGGTGAACGTGCCGGGAGACCGTCCCGGCGGTAGCCGCAGGGACGACTCGCCGAGTCGGGTGTAGGTGGGGAGGTCGAAGCGGGCCAGGATGCCCGAGGCGGGGACCGGGTCGCCCGTGTCGTAGTCCGTCAGAGTCACGGTGAAGGTGTTGCGACCCGGCGCTCCGGGTGACACCGCCAGCCGAGCCCGGACGGTGGTGCCGAAGTCGGTGGCGGCGACGACGACTTCCGGAGGGGACAAGGCCGCTCCCGCGGGCGGTGGTGCGGTCGTCAGCAGCCCGGTGGCGACGAGCACCGCGCCGGCGACGGCCAGCTCGGTGACGCCCACCCGGCGCAGCCCCCGCACCGACGCGTCGGCGGCCGGGACGTGGCGGTACCGATTGACCGCCCCGAGGGCGGCGATCACGACCAGAAGCGACGCCTTCACCAGCACGAGCCGGCCGTAGGTGCTGTCGAACAGCGCCGCCCAGGCGCCGACCTCGTCGATGGCCCGCATCACGCCGGTGGCGGCGACCACGCCGATGGCCATCAGGGCGACGAGCGAGAACCGGCGCAGGCCGGCAGCTGTCTCCTCGCCGGGTTGTCGCGCGACGACCACGAGCAAGGCGGCCAGGCCACCGAGCCAGCCCAGGGCGGCCACCGCGTGGAGCGTCTGGAGGCTCACCATGGCCCAGGGCCAGGAGGCGGCGGCGGCGTGCCCGCCCTCGACGTGGGCGACGACGACGATCGCCGCGCCGGCGGCGACCAGGCCATGGCCCGAACGCCACGGACCTGTCCTGGCCCCCACCAGGCCGGTCCTCGCCGCCACCAGGCCCGCGCCGGCGAGGGCCAAACCGAGGATCTGCCACAGGACGGCGCGACCGGCGCGGGCGCCGAGGAACGTGCCAAGCGAAGCCCCCGTGGCGTCCAGCTGCACGGCGGTAAGCGCCACCAGCCCAAGGGCGGTCGCGACCCAGCCGACCACCAGGAGATGGTCCGAACCTCGCCGCCGCTCACCGACGATCAGCAGGCCGACCCATGCCCCACCCAGCAGGAGCGCGAGCCCGGCGTAGAGGACGGTCCGCGCCGCGGCGCCGGTCGGGGACAGTCCGGGCGAGGCCGGCGCCGGCCGGATCGCCGCCTCCGTGACCGGCTCTCCGACACCGAATGCGAACGACCCCGTTGTGAGGTGCCCGTCGACGCGGGACACGACCCGCCAGTTCACCGTGTAGACGCCCTTGGGAAGGGGCCGCAGGGCCTGTCTCACCGTGTCGGCGCTGCCCGGCCCCGACTCCAGCCGGCCCGCGGCGAACGACCGCCCGGTCCCGTCGAGCACCTGCACCGACGAGAAACCGGGTTCGGGCACCTCGCTGAAGCGGAGGGTGACAGCCGCCGGCGGCTGCTCCAGCACCGCCAGGTCCCCGGGGTCCGAAGAGACCAGCACGGCGTGGGCAACCGCGGCGGGGGCCACCCCCAGCACCAGCGCGAGCACGAGGGCGGCCGTCGCCGCCCCGCGCCTCATCGGGTCACGAGCCGGCCTTCGCCTTCGACCGCAAGGCGACCACGGCCGTGATCACGCCGGCGAGGCCGAACACGAGCCCCACGATCGCCAGGATCGTCGCGGTCCCGGCGGCGTCCTTGGCGTCGTCGGCGGTGGACGCGGCGGACGTCAGGCGGGGCGTCTGCCGGTCGACGAGGGTGGCGAGCTCGGCCCGGCTCGGGTCCTTGGCGGGGAACTCGATGTCGGTGGCGCTCCTGGGGCTCTCGAAGGTCGTGTCGGACGACGTGAACGACTGGTCGACCGCCTGGTCTCTCACGGTGCCGACGAAGTGGAACGTGTAGACGCCGGGGCGGGTGGGCACGAGCGGCGCCTCGTACTCGCCGGGCGAGCCGAACACGCCCTCGAGCGGAAGGGGGCCGACCTTTTGGTCGCCGGAGACGACCTCGACGGTCAGCCCGTCGCCGAGGTCGGTGACGGGACCGGCGGCGTCGGTGAGGCGCACCGAGACGCCGTTGAGGAAGCCGGTGTAGGTCGGCTCGACCGACCATCCGACCACGAAGTTGACTGGTCCGGCGGCGCGCTGCTCATGGGCGACAGCGGTGCCTGCCAGTGGAACTGTCAGTAAGGCGGCAGCGAAGACTGACGCGCCGAGACGGGCGTACGAAACTCGCATTGGATCTCCTTGTTCTCGTTCTCCTGCCGTCCCGGTCGGGACGGCTCCTTTCGATCAGACGGAGACGGAGAACACGGGCGGGGCCCGAGCAGGTGCCCGACGGGTGGCGAGGCGCGAAGGTAGGCAGCGGCTCGGCGACGGGACCCAGCAGGCGGCGAGCCGACGGGGCGCCGAGGATCGGGCGCCGGCGACGAATCGGCCCAACCGTTCGCCGGCCCGGTCGAGCAGGGCAAGGAGGGCGGCGGCGGCGATGCCGACCACGACCTGGAGGGGAAGACCGAGCAGGAGAATCGGGCCGAGGTCGCCCAGAGACGCGCCGGCAGCCAGCCGCTCGCCGACTTCGAGTGCCAGGAAGGCAAGTGCCTGGGCGCAGGGAAGGACCCGCACGACATCGTGGCGCGTGGTCGTGGCCGGGCCCGGCGTCGCGCCCCGCTGGAAGGCGGCCAGGAAAACGACCGCGGCCGCCAGGCAAGCCAGGAACGAGACTGCCCCAAGTGCCGACGGCAGGTACTGGTGGCCGGTGCCGGTCAGGACCTCGTGGCGCTGGTGCTGGTCGGGCACCAGCAGCAGGTACTCGAGGACATGGGCGAGGCCCACCCCGGCGAGGGCCAGGGCGGCGACGATCACAACGTCGATCCGTCGGGCCCGTCGCAGCATGGCACCGAGCAGGCTAGGCGAACTCCTGGCCAGGATGTCGGCGTACAGTTGGCCCCCTCATGCCTGATGCCCGCCTGAATCTGACCGGCGACCCGGCGGCCGATGAGCTGCTGTCCACCGACGCATTCGCCCTGCTCATGGGCATGCTGCTCGACCAGCAGGTGCCGATGGAGAAGGCCTTCCGCGGCCCCTACGACCTCAAGGATCGGCTCGGCGGGCGGTTGGACCCTGCGGAGATCGCGGCGGCCGACCCCGAGGAGCTGGCCAAGGTCTTCGCCGGCCCGCCCGCGTTGCACCGCTTTCCTGGGTCGATGGCGGGCCGCACCCAGGCGCTGGCCCAGGCCCTCGTCGACGACTACGACGGGTCGGCGGCCCGGGTCTGGGAGGAGGCGGCCACCGGCGAAGAGCTCCAGCGGCGGCTGAAGGCACTGCCCGGCTTCGGCGACCAGAAGGCCCGCATCTTCCTCGCCCTGCTGGCCAAGCGCCTCGGGGTCACGCCGCCCGGGTGGCAGGAGGCGGCCGGTCCCTACGCCGTCGACGGGTACTTCTCGGTCGCCGACATCGTCGACCCGGAGAGCCTGGCCAAGGTCCGCCAGTACAAGAAGGCGATGAAGGCGGCGGCCAAGACCCCACCCGCGTGACGATGCGGGTGCCACGGTGAATGTGACCGCCAACGGGGAGTCAGTCGAGGTACCGGGTGGGGCCACCGTCGACGACCTGCTCGGCATGCTCGGGCTCGGGGGACGGTGGGTGCTGGTGGAGCGCAACGGCGAGCCCGTCGAGCGTCGCCACCTGGCCACCACCGAGCTGGCCGAGGGCGACCGGCTGGAGCTGGTCCGGGCCGTCGCCGGCGGGTGACGCCGAACCTCGCAGAGTCTGACAGGCCGGGCAGATCTCACCGGGCGCCGGCTCTACCTTTGCACCGCCGACCGTCCCGACCTGGAGCGCTTCCTGGCCGCCTGCATCGCCGGGGGTGTCGACGTCGTCCAGCTGCGTGACAAGGTCCTCGACGCCCGCCCGCTGCTGGCCCGGGCCCGGGTGGCCGCCGCCGTCTGCCACGACCACGGCGTGCCGTTCGTCCTCAACGACCGCCCCGACCTGGCCCTCGAGTGCGGCGCCGACGGCGTCCACGTCGGCCAGGACGACGCCCCGGCAGCCTTGGCCCGCCGCATCCTGGGCCAGACGCGATCGTCGGCCTGTCGACCCACGCCCCGGCCGAGATCGACGCCGCCGCCAGCGAGCCGGTCGACTACCTGTCAGCCGGCCCGGTGTCGGCCACTCCGACCAAGCCGGGACGCACTGGCACCGGCCTCGGTTACCTGCGCCACGCCGCCACCGCCACCGTCCTGCCCTGGTTCGTCACCGGCGGCGTGACGCCCGAGACGGTCCCCGACATGGTCGGGGCGGGAGCCAGGCGCTTCGTGGTGGTCCGCTGGCTCACCGAGTCCGACGACCCTGAGGCCGCCGCCAAACAGCTCCGGGCTGCCATCGACCGGGCCGTCGAGCACGACGGCTAGGACGGGGCCTGGCGCTCCATCCAACCGATGAGGATGGCGACGGCCCGGGGGTCGTGGCGCAGTCGGTGCCCCGCACCCGGGACGATGCGCAGCTCGACCTGGCCCAGGGCTGCTTCGGCCAGGGCGCGGGCGTCGGTGACGGGGATGACGTCGTCGTGGTCGCCGTGGACCAGGAGCACCGGCCGCGGTGGAAGCTTGCCGATCGCCACCGTCGGACGGATCTCGGCCAGCTCCCGTGCCCACGTCCCCAGGTCCTCCGGGAAGGTGGCCCGGCGGATGACGCCGATGGTGCGGGCGTGCTCGAGGAACCCTTCGGTGTCCCCGGACCATCCCCGGAAGTCGGCGGGTGCGGCCAAGGCGGCGACGCCGCGGACCCGCTCGTCCTCGGCTGCGGCGCAAATCGTCAGAGCCCCGCCGGTGCTGGAGCCGGCCAGCCACACGTCGGCGACGCCGTCGACAGCGGCGAGATGTTCGATGGCAGCCCGCAGGTCGGCCAGCCAGCCACCGAGGGAGAAGTCGCCCTCGGAGGCGCCGGTGCCGCGGAAGTTGAAGGTCAGGACGGTCCAGCCGGTGTCCTCGGCCAGCCGGTTGGCGAACTCGGGGTAGGTCTGGCCGGACGTGGCTGCGCCGCCAGGCCCGGCGGGGAAGCCGTGGCACAGCACCAGGCCGTGGGACGTGGCGGTGGTCGTCGAGGGTGGAGGGGACAGGTGCCCGGCGAGCTGCAGGCCCTCTGAATCGATCACGGTGGGCAGGTCACCACCCCCTTCTTCGCGACCGAGGGGGCGCCAATTGCGCCCCCTCGGGTATCAGTTCTAGCTGGAAAGGAAACCCGAGAGCAACGGAAATCACCGGGCGGGACCATTCCCCGGACGTCGTCTCGAGCGGTGACTGGCAGTATTCGCCAGACGTGGCCCAGCTGACCGCTAGCGGACAGCCACCTCCGAGGTCCCAAGACAACTATCGCTCAGTTGGACCACCTCCTTCCTTCGGTGTACGTATGAAAGCACAACCGGAGGGCTAAGTGGAGGCATTTCGCGCCCGTTACGGGGAGCTGTCCTCGTCGGGCTCGGCGACCGGGTCGACGGCCCCGATCCGCTCCAGGTAGTCCATCTGGGCGTCGAGCACGGCGTGGACCTGCTCCGGCGTGTAGGGGGTGCCGCTCAGCTCGGCCCGCATCAGGACGAAGTCGACCGTCTCGGCCCCGCTGACCACCACCGGGCCCTCGGTGTGGGGCCGGTCGCCGTTGGCCGAGACGCCCCGGTTGCGGAAGTACTCGAGGTGCCAGTCGAGGATGCGCCGGACGTCGTCGGGGCTGAGGACGGCGGCCACGTCGGGGCCGACGTGGTCGCAGACCCAGGTCACCGCCTCCTCGAAGTCGAACGACCGCTGCGGCGCCAGCCTCGACAGCCGGCGGACCTCCCGCCCGATGACGACGGCGGCGATGGCGAAGACGCCGGCCATGGCGAGGACGACCAGTACCAGGGCCACGGGCCCGAGCGTAGACCGCCGTTTTCGGGGGGCGGCGCCTGTCAGATGCCGATGTGACCGTCAGATGCCGATGTGCCTGGCCAGCTGCTCGCGGTGGTGCCGGGGGTCGCCGAACAGCAGCCGGGACGACTTGGCCCGCTTGAAGTACAGGTGGGCGTCGTGGTCCCACGTGAAACCGAGGCCGCCGTGGAGGTGGATCGTCTCGGCGGCCACGTAGGCGTAGGCGTCCGAGCAGACGGCCTTGGCCATGGCCGCGGCGGTCGGCAGGTCGTCCGAGCCGCGCTCGACGGCGAGCGCCGCGTCCATGGCCGCCGAGCGGGCCGATTCCACCTCGAGCAGCATGTCGGCGCACCGGTGCTGCACGGCTTGGAAGCTGCCGATGGGCCGGCCGAACTGCACCCGGGAGCGGACGTGCTCGACGGTCATGTCCAGGCACCGCTGCGCCCCGCCGACCTGCTCGGAGGCGAGGGCGGCGGCGGCCACGTCCAACACCCTCGCCAGCACCGGTCCAGCGCCTCCGTCGGCGCCGAGCAGCCGGGCGGGCGTGGCCTCGAACGTGAGGCGGGCCTGCTTGCGGGTCAGGTCGAGGGTGGGTAGGGAGGTGCGGACCAGGCCGGAGGCGTCCCCATCGACGAGGAAGAGGCCCACGCCGGCATCCGACCGGGCCGCGACCACGAGGGTGTCGGCGACGTGCCCGTCGAGCACGAAGCTCTTGTGACCGTCGAGCCGCCAGGACCCACCGTCGGCGGTGGCCAGCGTGGCCACCCCCGCGGCGTCCAGTGCGGCGTCCACGTGCCGGCGTCCTCGGCCACCGCCAGCGCGACGACCGACGGCCCCACGACGACGTCATCCGACACCGCCGCGGCCACAACGGTCCCCAGCAAGGGCGCGCAAAGCAGGGCCGCGCCCGCCTCCTCCAAGACCACCGCCTGCTCGGGGAACGACAGCCCAGACCCCACGAAGCCGAGGTGCACCATCGCCCGCCACACGTCGGGGTCGAAGCCCGGGTCGGTCTCCATGAGGCGCCGGACCTCGGCCATCGGCGACGCCTCGGCGAGGAACGCCCGCACCCGGGCCCGCAGCTCGTCCTGGCCGGGCGTGGGATCGAAGCGCACGAGCCATACTCCACCCCATGGGCGCATCCCCGCTCCACTACGAGGACTCCCAGGTCGAGATCACCAAGGTCGTGGTCGGGCCGGTCGCCAACAACGTCTTCGTGGTCCGGTGCCGGGAGACGGGCGAGGCGGTCCTGCTCGACGCCGCCAACGAGCACGACCGCCTGCTCGAACTGTGCCGCCGCCTCAACGTCGGCAAGGTGCTGGAGACCCACGGCCACTGGGACCACATCCAGGCCGTCCCGGCGGTGCGCGACGCCGGCTACGAGGTGGGCGTGACGGCCGAGGACGCGGCCATGCTGCCCTCGTACGACTTCGTGCTCGAGGACGACTCGGTGATCGCCGTCGGCCGGCTCCGCCTGCACACCATCCTCACGCCCGGCCACACGCCAGGGTCGATGTGCTTCGAGGTCGAGGGGTCGCCGGTGCTCTTCTCGGGCGACACGCTGTTCCCCGGCGGCCCCGGCGCCACGCGGTGGTCCTACAGCGACTTCGGAGCCATCATCCGCTCGATCGACGGCCTCTTCTCGAGGTTCCCGGCCGAGACGATCGTCATGCCCGGCCACGGCGACGACACAACCATCGGCACCGAGCGCCCCCACCTCCAGGAGTGGGCCGACCGGGGCTGGTAGCCGTCAGCCTTCGGACGGCGGCACCGGGGAAGGTGGGGACAACGGTGGAGTCGGTCGGTCGGCGAAGGCCTTCCAGGTCGCGGCGAATCCGTGCTCGAGGCGGTCGCACTGGACGAACGTCGAGAACGTGCCGTCGTCAGCCTGAGCCCAGACACCGAACCACTGGTCGCAACCGATCCCGGTGATCGACGCACCCATGTCCCATGTCAGCGACATCACGATCTGGCTCACCGCGCTTTCCTCCGTCACCGGTCTGGGTGCGAGCTCCTTCCCCCCGGCCGACACTCGCTTGATCACCTCGCTCATCAGGGCGTCGGCGCGCTGACGGCCCTCGTCCGAACAGGTGCAGACGAAATCCCGGAAGGTGGCGACGTCGGAGGCGGCCTCGTCGTGTGCGCCCTTCGGTCCAGGATGCCGCAGCGGCGCCCGAGACCTGGGTCATGTCCCCCGGGGCGTGTGCCGACCGACGGGTACGGTGCTCGGCGGTGACCACCCCGCCGCTCACGTTCCCCCGCCAGTCGGCGCGCACGCGGGGGTTCAGCCTCGGCGCCCCCCGTTCGTTCCGGGTTGCCGACGACGGGAGCCGGGTGGTGTTCCTGCGGTCGGCGTCAGGATCGGATCCCGTCAACGCCCTGTGGGTGTTCGACGTCGACGCCGGCCGGGAGCGGCTCGGCGCCGATCCCCGGGCCATCCTGAGCGGCGACGACGAGGACCTCCCCGCCGCCGAGCGCGCCCGCCGCGAGCGGACGAGGGAGCGGGCCAGCGGGTTCGTCACCTACGACTGCGACCCCGGGTGCACGACTGCGGTCGCCGCCCTCGGCGGCCGGCTGGTGCTCGTGGACCTGGTCGGCGACGGGGGCGTGACCGCGCTGGAGACGGCACCCGGGGCCTACGACCCCCGCCTGTCGCCCACCGCGGACCACGTCTCCTACGTCGTCGGGCGGGACCTTCGGGTCCTCCAGGTCGGTGGCGACGACCGGCCCGTTGTCGAGTCCGGCCATCCCGACGTCTCGTGGGGATCCGCCGAGTTCGTGGCCGCCGAGGAGATGGAGCGCACACGAGGCCACTGGTGGTCGCCCGACGGGCGGCACCTGGCGGTGGCCAGGGTGGACGTGAGCCCGGTGGAGACGTGGCACCTGGCCGACCTGGCTGAGCCGGGCACCCCACCGACCAGCATCCGGTATCCCGCGGCCGGTACCGCCAACGCCATCGTCGGGCTGTGGGTCTTCGGGCTCGACGGCACCGCCACGCCCATCGAGTGGGACGCAGACGGCCTCCCCTACCTGGTCCGCGTGGTCTGGCCGACGACCGACGGCGGCCTGCTCCTCGCCGTGCAGACCCGGGACCAGCGCACGATGGACGTGCTGCGGGCGGCCCGGCGACCGGGGCGACCACCCTGCTCCGACACGTGCGCGACGAGGTCTGGGTCGACATCGTCCACGGGACGCCGGCCTGGGTCGCAGGACGACTCGTCACCGTCGAGAGCTCCGACGGGGCGCAACGGCTGATCGTCGACGGCGAGCCCGTCACCCCTCCGGAGCTGCAGGTTCGCGCCGTCGTCCACGGCGACGACACGAGCGGCGACATCCTGCTCACCGCCTCCGCGGACGACCCGACGGTCGTCGACGTCTACCGCGTCGGCACCGGCCACACGGTCGAGCGGCTGACCGGCGGCGACGGCATCCACGGGGCGGTGGCCGGCGGCGGGGGAGTCGTCGTCGTCTCGTCCTCGTCGATGGACCACGACGGCGCCCGGGTCGAAATCCGTCGGGACGGCGTACCCGTGCACGCCGTCGTGTCCCACGCCGAGACCCCGCTGGTGCGCCCGCACGCCGAGTTCGCCGTCGTCGGGGAGCGGCGGCTGCGGGCGGCGGTGCTGCTCCCGTCGGCCGGCGTCACTGACCGAGACGGCCCCTCCCGGTGCTGATGGACCCCTACGGCGGGCCTCACGCCCAGCGGGTGCTGCGTGCCCGGGGCGCCTTCCTCACCTCGCAGTGGCTGGCCGACCAGGGCTTCGCCGTCGTGGTCGTCGACGGTCGGGGCACGCCCGGGCGGGGGCCGGAGTGGGAGCGGGCGGTCCACGGCGACCTGGCCGGGCCGGTGCTCGACGACCAGGTCGACGCCCTCCAGGCGCTCGCCGCCGCCGACGACCGCCTCGACCTCGGCAAAGTCGCCATTCGCGGCTGGTCGTTCGGCGGCTACCTGGCCGCCCTCGCCGTCCTGCGCCGGCCCGATGTCTTCCGCGCCGCCATCGCCGGCGCCCCCGTCACCGACTGGGCGCTGTACGACACGCATTACACCGAGCGCTACCTCGGCCTGCCCGGCGAGGCGCCCGACGCCTACCGGCGCAGCTCGCTGCTAGACGACGCCGCCGGGCTGGCGCGACCCCTCCTGCTCATCCACGGGATCGCCGACGACAACGTGGTGTTCGCCCACACCCTGCGCCTGTCGCGGGCCCTCACGGAGGCGGGCCGGCCGCACCGGGTGCTGCCCCTGTCCGGGATCACCCACATGGCGACCCAGGAGTCGGTGGCCGAGAACCTCCTCCGCCTCCAGGTCGACTTCCTCCGAGAGGCCCTCGACCTCACGAACTAAGCCGTGAGGGGCTCCCGCGGCTCCCTGACCAGCTCGACGTCGGATTCCAGGCCCTCGATCGTCGCCCCGTCGTGGTCGGCGTCGATGGTGACCCGCCGCCCGGCCAGTGGGATGTTGCCCACCCGCAGGCGGCCGATCCACTCGGGCAGGACCGGGTCGACCCAGACCTTGCCGTGGGGCACCCACGGGTCGAGGCGCAGCAGCGTCCGCAGGAACAGCAGCGGCGAGGCCGCGGCCCACGCCTGCGGCGAGCACGACGACGGGTAGGTGACCGGGAACGGCACCTCGTCGCGGGCCAGGCCGGCGAACAGCTCCGGCAGGCGGTGGTCGAAGTGGGCGGCCGCCTCCAGCAGCCCCTTGATCACCCGGTGGGCCTCGTCGACGAACCCGTAGCGCATGAGGCCGGCCGCGATGATGGCGTTGTCGTGGGGCCAGATCGAACCCACGTGGTAGCTGACCGGGTTGTAGCCGACCATGTTCGTGGCCAGCGTGCGGATGCCCCAGCCGCTGAACAGCTCGGGCGACAGGAGCCGCTCGGCCACCTGCGGGGCATGCTCCTCGTCGACGATGCCGGTCCAGAGGCAGTGGCCCATGTTGGAGGCGAGGGCGTCGGCCGGCTGCTTGTCGGCGTCGAGGGCGAGGGCGTACCAGCCCTTGTCGGGCAACCAGAAGTCGCGGTTGAAGTTGTCCTTGAGCTCGACCGCCTTGGCCCGGAACCGGGCCGCGGTCAGCTCGTCGCCGGCCTCGTCGGCGAAGTGGGCCCGGGCCACGTAGGCGCCGTAGGTGTAGCCCTGGACCTCGCACAGGGCGATCGGCGGCCGGGCCAGGCGCCCGTCGGCGAACCGGATTGCGTCCCAGGAGTCCTTCCAGCCCTGGTTGGCCAGGCCGCGGTCGGAACCCCGCCGGTACTCGACGTAGCCGTCGCCGTCGCGGTCGCCGTACTCCTCGATCCAGGCCATGGCCTTGTCGGCCGCCGGCATCAGCGAGTCGACCACGTGGGCCTCCAGGCCCCAACGACGCAGCTCGCCGAGCATCATGACGAACAGCGGCGTCGAGTCGGCCGAGCCGTAGTAGACCTCGCCGCCGCCCAGCGACAGCCCCGCGGCGTCGCCGAAGCGCATCTCGTGGAGGATGCGCCCGGGCTCCTCGTCCTGGCGGGGGTCGACCTTGGTGCCCTGGAAGCGAGCCAGGGTCTGCAGCACGCCCTTGGCCAGGTCGGGGTCGACGAGCAGGGCCATCCACGACGTCAGCAGGGAGTCCCGCCCGAACAGGGTCATGAACCAGGGCGCGCCGGCGGCGACGACGGTGCGCTCGGGGTGGTCGGGGTCGAAGATCCGCAGCGCCCCCAGGTCCTCGGCGCTGCGGGCCACCACCGCCTTCAGCCCGGGGTAGTCGGTGTCGACGGAGGGGACGACGCTGCGCCACTGGTCGAGCCGGCGCTTGGGCGTGGCGTCCTCCACCGGTTCGCCGCACCGGTACCGGGGCTCGATCTCCTCACCCTCGATGATCGGCGCCAGCTCCAGGCACGTCTGCCAGCTGCTGCGGGCCGGCACCACCATCTCGAAGCGGAGCGTCGACAGCATGATCACCGTGGCCGGGGCGCTGCTCGAGATGCGGAGGCCCTTCTGGGCGGTGGCGTGGTGGAACGGGCCCTTGTGGAAGTCGAACAGCAGCTCCGACGACGACGCCGTCAGCCGCACCTCGCCCTCGGGCTGCACCGAGCCCTCCTTGACCCTGAACAGGTTGGCGAAGTCGGCCCCGAAGCCCATCTCCACCGAGCAGTAGGCCGCCTCCTCGCCGTGGTTGTGGACGACGATGTCCTCGCGCATCCCCCGCCCGACGTAGCGGTACCGGAAGACCATCAGCGAGCTGTCGGCGACCCTGCCCCGAGGCTGGGTGCGGAGCACGAAGGTGGCCGAGAACGGGGTGGTCGACTGGGCCGCCAGGGGCTCCGGCCGGGCGTCGTTGACGATGAGCTCGAGGCGGGAGAGGAACCGAGTGTCTCGGAAGAACAGGCCCTGGGCCGACGTCGACCGGATGTCGCCGCTGCGGTCGGAGATGCAGAACGACGATCCCTGCACCAGGGTCACCGCCCCCTCGGCCTGGCCGAACGGCGCGCTCGCGCCCGAGAAGGTCCAGGGGTCGGCGATGACCCGAGGTTAGCGAGGCTGCCGTTTCAGTCCGACCGACAGGGTTTACCAGCCCGACGAGTGCCGGGCTGCGTGCATCCAGCGGATCACCGCGAGCAGGAGGGTGCCGGCCACGACGGCTGCCCCGACGATCGCCGCCTCCGCGATCGTCGGCCGGGTCGGGCGGCCGGTGCCGAGGGCGGCCACCGCCAGCAGGCCCAGGAGGACGTTCCGGACCAGGTCGACGATCGACACCGGGTCGGTGCGGGGGCGGCCGAAGCAGGCGCACGGCGCACCGATGCCGGAGGCGACCGCCCTGGCCAGGACGACGGTGAAGGCGGTGAGCACGACGAGGGCGGCCACGGCGCCGACCGAGGGCGCGGCCACCAGGGCGACGGCCACCACCAGCTCGACGACAGGCACGACCCAGGCCATGACCCGGGCCGCAGGAAGGCCCAGCGCGTGGAAGATGTCGGCGGTGCGAGACCCGGCGGCGAGCTTCGAGGCCGACGCCACCACGAACACGGTGGCGAGCACGTAGGCGCTGGCTGTCGCGAGTCCGCTCATCCTTCTCTTCCCCAATTAGCACTACGACCGTAGTGGTAATGTCGTTTGGTGGCCGAACCGCTGTTCCAGATCGAAAACCTGCACGTCTCGGTGGAGGGCACGGAGATCCTCAAGGGGGTCGACCTCACGGTCATGCCGGGCGAGGTGCACGCCCTCATGGGGCCGAACGGGTCGGGCAAGTCCACCCTCGCCAACACCCTGCTGGCCCACCCCGACTACGAGGTCACGGCGGGCCGGGTGCGGTTCAAGGGTGACGACATCACCGACTGGGGCACCGACGTCCGCGGCAAGGCCGGCATCTTCCTCGCCTTCCAGTACCCCGAGGAGATCCCCGGCGTCTCGGTGGTGCAGTTCCTCCGCCAGGCTCTGTCCGCCCGCAAGGGCATCGACCTCTCGGTGCTCGAGCTGCGGCTGGCGATCATGGAGTGGATGGCCCGGCTGGGCATCGACCCGTCGTTCGGCGACCGCTACCTGAACGAGGGCTTCTCCGGTGGTGAGAAGAAGCGCAACGAGGTGCTGCAGATGGCGATCCTCGAGCCCGAGTTCGCCGTCCTCGACGAGACCGACTCGGGCCTCGACATCGACGCCCTGCGGGTCGTCTCCCACGGCGTGCAGGAGGTCCGCACCGACCGCCCCGACCTGGGCGTGCTGCTGATCACCCACTACCAGCGCATCCTGCAGTACCTGGAGCCCGACGTCGTCCACATCCTCGTCGACGGCCGCATCGTCGACAGCGGTGGCCCCGACCTCGCCCACCGGCTCGAGACCGAGGGCTACGACGCGTGGCGCACGACCTGAGCCCCGAGTCCCCGCACTTCGGCAAGGCCGACTTCCCTCTCCTGAACAGAGGGCCCGACGAGGCTCCCCTTGTCTTCCTCGACTCGGCCGCCAGCTCGCAGAAGCCGCAGGTGGTGCTCGACGCCATGGACCGGTACTACGAGACCACCCACGCCAACGTCCACCGGGGCGTGTACCAGCTGGCCGAGGCCGCCACTGCCGCCTACGAGGGGGGCCGGGCCAAGGTGGCCGGGTTCATCGGCGCCCCGTCGGCCCGCAGCGTCGTCTTCACCAAGAACGCCACCGAGGCCATCAACCTTGTCGCCTACAGCTACGGCCGCCACCTCCTGCGGCCCGGCCAGGCCGTCCTGCTCACCGAGATGGAGCACCACGCCAACCTCGTGCCCTGGCTCCAGCTGCGCGAGGAGCGGGGCGTCGAGCTGCGGTACCTGCCGTTCGACGCCGACGGGGTCCTCGTGCTCGACGACCTCCCCCGGTTGCTCGACGGTGTGGGCCTGGTGGCCGTCACCGCCATGTCGAACGTCCTCGGCACGCTGAACCCGGTGCGGGAGATCGCCGACGCCGCCCACGCCGCCGGCGCGGTCGTGCTCGTCGACGGCTCGCAGTACGTGCCCCACCTGCCCACCGACGTCACCGCCCTCGGCTGTGACCTGCTGGCCTTCACCGGCCACAAGATGTGCGGCCCCACTGGCATCGGCGTGCTGTGGGGCAAGGAGCAGCTGCTCGACGCCATGCCGGCGTTCCTGGGCGGCGGCGAGATGATCACCGACGTCCGCCTCGACCGGTGGACGCCCAACGACATCCCGTGGAAGTTCGAGGCCGGCACCCCACCCATCGCCGAGGCGGTCGGGCTGGGCGCGGCCGTCGACTACCTGGAGGGCCTGGGCATGGAGGCGGTGCGCAAGCACGAGATCGCCCTCACCGGCTACGCCCTGCGGGCCCTTTCCGAGCGCCACGGCGACGACTTCACCGTGCACGGCCCCACCGACCCCGAGGCCCGCGGCGGCGTGCTGTCGTTCGGCTACCGCGACATCCACCCCCACGACCTGTCCCAGGTCCTCGACTCCAAGGGCGTCTGCATCAGGGCCGGCCACCACTGCGCCAAGCCGCTGATGCGCCGGCTGGGCGTGAACTCCACCGCCCGGGCGTCGTTCTACCTGTACAACGACGAGAGCGACGTCGACGCCCTGTCCGACGCCCTCCTCGCCACTGCCGACATCTTCCTCCCCGCGTAAGGACCGATCACCCACAGCTCATGTCCCTCGAAGACCTCTACCGCGAGATCATCCTCGACCACTACCGCAACCCGCGGAACCGTGGCGAGCTGCCCAGCCCGCCCGCCCTGCGCGTCGAGGGCTTCAACCCGCTGTGCGGCGACGAGGTGGTCCTGTACGTCGAGGTCGGCCCGACGGCGAGGTCGCCGACATCAAGATCTCCGGCCAGGGCTGTTCCATCAGCCAGTCGTCGGCGTCGATGATGACGGCGGTGGTCAAGGGCCGCACCGCCCCCGAGGCGCGGGGGCTGATCCGGGCGTTCAAGGCCATGATGTCGATCCACGAGCACCGCCTCGACGGGGACGGCCAGGAGGTCACCGAGGCGGTGGCGCCCGATCCGGCGGTGCCGCTGGGCGACCTCGAGGCCCTCCGCGGTGTGGTGAAGTTTCCCGTGCGCATCAAATGCGCAACATTGTCCTGGAACACGCTGGCTCAGGCCCTCGACGAGGCCGCCGCCGCCCAGCCCTAGCCATGGGAGCAACCTGATGCGCCGTACGTTCACGATCGTCCTCGTCGTAGCCGCCCTTGCCGTACTCGGAGCGTGTGGTGGCGACGACGACGACGGAGATACGTCGTCGGGCCCGACCTCGACGACGCCGTCGGGGTTCTCCGGCGAGGGCAGCGGTGACTTCTGCAAGCTGGCGAGGGACTACAGCGCCCAGATCACCACCGTCGGTGCCAACGTCACCAACCCCGCCCAGCTCAAGACCGTGCTGGACGAGGTGGAGCCCGCCGTGCGCAAGGCCGTCTCCGAGGCGCCCGAGGAGATCAAGGCGGACGTCCAGTACCTGGCCGACGCCTTCAAGAAGATCAGCGACAGCCTCGACTCCGGGCAGCAGCTCGACATCGCCACCCTGTCCGACCCGCAGTTCCAGGTGGCGGCCGACCGCGTCACCCGCTACGGCCGGGAGGTCTGCGCGATCTCCCCGTGAGCCAGAGCCCGAGCCTCCTGCACCTCCTGAGATCGGCCGGACGACAGGGGTTCCATGAACGGTGACCGGATCAGGGCCCTGCTGGCGAGCGGGGAGACGGTGCTCATGCCCGGGGTCTGGGACGCCCTGTCGGTGCGGATCGTCGGGTCGATGGGGTTCCCCGTGGCCTTCCTGTCGGGGTACGCCACGTCGGCCACGCTCCTGGCCCTGCCCGACTTCGGGTACCTGACCCAGGGGGAGATGGCCGAGGTGGCCCGGCGGGTGTGCCGGGCGGCGCCCGACGTCGCCGTGGTGATCGACGGGGACACCGGCTACGGGAACGCCCTCAACACCCGCCGCACGGTCGAGCTGTTCGAGGCGGCCGGGGGCGCCGGCATCTTCCTGGAGGACCAGGTCTGGCCGAAGAAGTGCGGGCACATGGCGGGCAAGCGGGTCGTCCCCCGCCAGGAGTGGCTGTCCAAGCTGGCGGCGGCGGTCGACACCCGCGACACCCTGTTCGTCGTGGCCCGCACCGACGCCCGGTCCGCCGTCGGGCTGGAGGAGGCCTGCGAGCGGGCCCGCATGGCCGCCGACCTTGGCGTCGACGCCATCTTCGTCGAGGCGCCGGAGTCGATCGAGGAGCTGGAGGCGGTGGCCGCGGCCACGCCCGGCATCGTCAGGGTGGC
Source organism: uncultured Acidimicrobiia bacterium (assembly GCA_963827345.1). Classification (GTDB taxonomy): domain Bacteria; phylum Actinomycetota; class Acidimicrobiia; order Acidimicrobiales; family AC-14; genus CAWGUU01. The sequence goes on from CAWHAN010000013.1 coordinate 107,054, forward strand.
CAACATGATCGAGGCCGGGAAGACGCCGCTGCTGACCCCCGACGAGCTCCACGCCCTCGGCTTCGACCTGATCGTGTCGCCCCTCACCGGCCTGTTCGCCGCCGCCCGCTCGCTGGCCCATGCCTACGGGGTGCTGGCGGCCAAGGGGTCGCTGCGCGACGACACCGACCTGCTGACCACCTTCGACGACTTCAACCGGGTCGTGGGCCTCGAGGAGCACTACCAGCTCGAGGCCCGCTACCAGCCGCCGGATGGGGGAGTGCCAGATGGGGGAGTGCCGGATGGGGGAGTGCCAGATGGGGGAGTGCCAGATGGGGGAGTGCCGGATGGGGGAGTGCCGGATGGGGGAGTGACGGACGGGGAGTGATCCCGGAGGAACAGCTCGTCCCCGATGGTCCGGTGCCGCCGCGGCGGGAGCGCGGCCGCGGCCTCGGGCTCGGCCGGTTCGGGTCCCTGCGCCCGCTGCGGCACCGGGACTTCGGGCTCCTGTGGTCGGCGGCGCTCGTCTCCAACATCGGCACCTGGGTGCAGACGGTGGCGGTCGGCGCCCTGGTCACCGAGATGACCGGCCAGGCCCGCTGGACCGGCCTGGTCGCGGCCGCCGGCTTCCTGCCCATCGGCCTGCTGTCGCCCGTCGGCGGCGTGCTGGCCGACCGGGTCGACCGGCGGATGGTCCTGCGCCTGACCACCGTCGGCGAGACGCTCTTCGCCTCCCTGCTGGCGATCCTGACGGCGACGGGCCACGCCACACCCCTGAACGTCAGCCTCGTGGTGCTCGGGGGCGGCTGCATGGCGGCGCTGGGGTTCCCCTCCTACCAGGCCGCCCTTCCCGACCTGGTCCCCAGGGAGGAGCTGCTCGGCGCCATGTCGCTGTCCATGACCCAGTACAACCTGGGCCGGGTCGTCGGGCCGGCGATCGCCGGGCTCGTGCTCGTCGTCGGCTCGTACACCTTCGCCTTCGTGATCAACGCGATGTCGTTCGGGGCGGTGCTCGTCGCCCTCTCCCTGGTACGGCTGCCGAGACCGGTGGCCACGGGCGAGGAGGGAGGCCTCTGGCGACGCATCGCCACGGGAGCACGGGCGGCCTGGTCCGAGCCCGGCTGCCGGACGTCGATCGTCACCATCGGCGTCGCCGCCATCCTCCTGTCGCCGTTCATCGCCCTGATCCCGGCGGTGGCGATCAACCTGTTGAACAAGGGCGAGGGGGGCACGTCGGTGCTCATCACCGCCCAGGGGATCGGAGGCGTCGCCGGCGCCCTGGCGCTGACGTGGGTGGCCGCCCGGTTCGGCCGCCCGCGGGCGCTGCTGGTGAACCTGCTGGTGCTGCCGGCGCTGCTCGTCCTGTACGCCGTCTCGCCGTCGCTGCCGGTGGCGGCCCTCACCCTGGCCGCGGTGGGCGCCGCCTACATCGGGATCCTCTCGGGCCTGGCCACCGTCGTGCAGCTGCGGGCGCCGACGGCCTTCCGGGGGCGGATCCTGAGCCTCTACATGGTGGCCCTGGGCACGATCTACCCGATCGGGGCCGTCGTCCAGGGGGCGCTCGGCGACCGGTTCGGTCTCAGGACGGTCACCGCCGGGTGCGCGGTGGCGTTCGCCCTAATCGTGGTGGTGGTCCGGCTCACCCGGCCCGACCTGATGGCGACGCTCGACGATCCCAGGGACGACGAAGCATTGGCCGCCTGAGCGTCATCCGGCGCCAGCGCCGGTTTCTGGCTCCTCGGACTGGCCCGACCGGGTCAGTGACGGTTGCGGCTGCCTCAGCCGGGGCGGAACGGCGGTAGGCCGTCGCCGGCGGCTGACACCGGCGCCCCACCGGCGGCCACGGCCAGGCGGTTCCAGCCGTCCCGGTCCCAGCCGGCGACCGCATCCCGCACCACGCCGTCGCCGTCGACCAGGAAGATCGTCGGCACCGTGGCCAGTCCGTAGGCGTTCGACACCCGGTAGGGCGCCGGCTCGCTGAGCGTGGGCACGTCCTGGCCGTGGTGCGTGCGGTAGGCGGCCAGCGTCGGCGCCGGGTCCTCGCCGATGGCCACCACCCTCGCACCCGACCGGGCCAGGGCGTCGACCTTGGGCGCCACCATCTGGCAGACCGGGCAGGTGGACTTGAAGAACGCCACCACGGTCGGGCTGCCGCCCTCCCAGGGGTTGGAGACCCGCTCGCCGGAGTCGATGTCGGGGAGAAGAAATGTCGGCGCACGGTCGTCCGGAGCCAGCATGAACCGCACTCTAGGCAGGCGCGGGCGGTAGCCTCGCCCCGACATGGCGGCTTCCAGCAGTGCCCGACATGGCGGCTTTCCAGCAGTGGCAGCCGGGTGAGCGTTCGGCGGTGAGCGGTCATCCGGAAAACGAGACGTCGGACGACGTAGAGGCTGCGGCCCCGAGCCGGGAGGGCCGGGCGTCGCTGTCCCAGCGGGCCGCCGAGCTGGAGGAGATCGGGCGCCGCTACGGAGACACCGGCGCCCTGTCGGACGAGGGTCGGACGTCCCTGGCCGAGCGCGCCGCTCGTTTGACGGGCGACGGGGCTCGGCCGGCGCCTCCCAGGGCACGGACGGTGCCCGCTCGGGCCAGCCTGGCCGAGCGCGCCGCCCTGCTGGCCGCCGACGGGAAGGGACTGCCGGCGCCGCCACCCCTCGCGCCACCCCCCGTTCGGCCCGCCCGCCCCGGCCCCCGGCCCCAGGCGGTGACGATGGTGGCCCCCCCGGACGCGTCGGCCGCGGCACCCACGGCGCCGCCGCAGCGAAGCAGTCTCCTGCCGACGCTGCGGCTGCCGACGCCCCGCCCCGCCGTCGTGGATGCGCCGGCCCCTGTTGCCGATGGGCCCGAGCCGCCGGCGCCCGCCCAGTCGACCTCCACGGAGCGGGCGGCACCGCCACCGCCACCGCCGCCGGGCTCGCCGGTCGTCATCGTTTCGAGCGCCGCCCCGGCGGTGCCGGTCGTGCCGCGGCCTGCGGTCACGCCCGGCCCGCGGCCGCCGCTCAGGACCCGTCTCGACGAGCCACTCGTGCCCTCTCCCCTGCCGGCTCCGCCCCGATGGCTGACCCGTGCGGATGAGCCGACCAGACCCCATGGCTCGCGGGACGACACGTCACGGGGGAGCTGGTCGACCCCCTCGCCACGGTCGGGGGCGACGACCAGCCCACCGAACAAGCTGCCGACCAGGCGGATCGCAAGGCCCCGGACCCCTTCCCCGAGCTCGCCGACCCGCACGCCCTCCTCGCCGACAGGCCGCCCCGCGCCACCGACAGGCCGTCTGCCGCCGGGAACAGGCCCACTGCCGCCAGGGACAGGCGCACGGCCAGCGCCGACAGGCCCACTGGCGCCGGGAACGGGCCCAACGCCGCCGGGAACGGGCCTATCGCCGCCCGGACGGACCGCCGCCCGCCGCTCGAGGCCTCTCCGCGCCGCGCCCAGCCTGGCCCGCCGGCTCCGCAGCCAGCCGCGCCCGCGGCGCAGGCCGGCCGGCGCGTCGCCCAGACCGCTCCGCAGGCAGACCCACCCGTGGCCGGGCCGCGCGTCGCCCAGACTGCCGCTCGGCAGACAGGCTCACCCGCACCGCCGGCAGCCCCGTCTGTACCCCAGATCGACGCTCCGCGGGCCTCTCCATCCGCGGCCACGGCAGCCTCGCCAGTCGCCCAAGCAGCACCGCCGCCCCCTCCGCCGCCCCCTCCTCCACCTCCACCTCCACCGCCACCGTCCGCGGCCACGGCCGCCGCGTCCGTCGCCCAAGCTCCGCCACCGCCACCGCCACCGCCACCGCCACCGCCACCGCCACCGCCACCGCCACCTCCGGCTCCGGCTCCGGCGGCGCCACCGGCGGCCCGGCCTGCGAGTCCCGCGCCGTGGCCGACGGCCCCGCCGGCTGTCCACGGCCCTCGGTCGGTCGACGACCCCTCCGGGGCCACCGGCCGTCGTTCGCCTCGGAAGCACGCCCGCCGGACGCCGGCCAACGCCGAGGCGCCCGGCCAGACCCGCACCCAGGCACCCCCGTCCGTCCCGGTCCCCGCCTCACCGGCGAGTCAGCCGGCCAGGACGGCGGTGGCCCTCGCCACCCCCACCCCTGCCGACGCCCCCGAGCGGCCCAGGCCCCGACTTCCGCGTCCGACCAGCTCACAGCTGACCCGCCGCCGGGTGGTGGTGGCCGTGGTCGGGTTGGCGCTGGTCGTCGCCGGGATCGGGCTTCTCCGCGGCGACGGGTTCGGGCTGCGCGGTGGCGGCGGGGCCGGGTGCAGCGCCGACACCAAGAGCGACAAGGACGACGGTCCCGGCCAGAACCACGTCGCCAACCCCACCTACAAGGTCGACCCCCCGGCCGGTGGCAACCACCTTGCCCAGGCCGCCCGACCGGGCGCCTACGGCGTGGACTACCTGCCCGCCGACGGCGAGATCGTCCAGGCCCTCGAACAGGGCTACGTCGTGCTCTGGTACCACCCGGACCTCGAGCTCGAAGACCTGGCCGCCCTCCAGGACCTCGCCTTCCGCAACGGCCGGGACGTGCTCACGGTGCCTCGGGCCTCGCTGTCACAGCCCGTCGCCGCCACCGCCTGGCACGCCCGGCTGCTGTGCGGATCGGTCGACGTGCCCAAGCTGGAGCGCTTCGTCACCACCCACGTGAACAAGGGCCCGGAAAAGGTCGTCCACTGACGCAGTAGCCCCCTGAGGCGCGTTGGCGCAGCCCAGGGGACTACTGTTCGCCCTGCCCATGGCCAAGAAGAAGACCAGCGGGCGCAACCCCCGCAGCGGGAACCAGCAGGCGTCGTCCCGGCCCGCCTCGGCCGGCGCGACGAGGAGCGCTGCTGCCGCCCCGACGACGAAGGCCGCGCCCAAGCCAACCGCCAAGGCCGGGGCGCAGCCGGGCCCGGGTCCGGCGGCGGGCACCGTCACCAAGCCCAGAGCAGGGGCCAAGCCGGCCGCCAACGCCAAGACGGCCGCCAACGCCAAGACGGCCGCCAACGCCAAGTCGGCCGCCAACGCCAAGACGGCCGCCAACGCCAAGACGGCCGCCAACGCCAAGCCGACCGTCACGCCGAAGCCCGCGGCGCCGACCAAGTCTCCCCGCCCCGGACTCACGAGGGCGGAGCGCCTGGCCGCGGCGGCGAAGGCGCGGCGCCGCCGGGAACTGCGGACGCGGGCGGCGGTGGCCGGTGGCGTGGCCCTGGTCCTGCTCGTCATCGGCTTCCTCGTCGTGTCGAACAACAGGGACCGGGCCAAAGAGGCGGCCGGATTCGAGACCGGGTCCTGCGACTTCGACCGCAAGAGCGACGGCGACGCCGGCGCCGGCCGCAACCACGTCGCCAACCCGACCTACAAGGTCGACCCACCCGCCGGCGGCGACCACAACCCGTCCGCGGCGCCGGCGGGCATCTACACCGACGAGAACAAGCCCTCCGACGGTCTGCTCGTCCACAGCCTCGAGCACGGTTACGTGATCGTCTGGTACCGCCCCGACATCCCCCCGGCCGACCTGACCGCGCTCCAGGAGCTGACCCAGCGCCACGCCCGGGACGTCCTGCTCGTTCCCCGCGCTTCGATCGACCAGCCTGTCGCCGCCACCGCGTGGCACGCCCGGCTCCTCTGTGGCGGGCCCGACGTCGCCAGCATCGAACGGTTCGTCGACAGCTACGCCAACCAGGGCCCGGAGAAGATCCCGCATTGAGCATGCCGAAGCCCTCGACCCGCTGGTTCGGCATCTTCGCCGGTGCCGTCGCCGCCCTCGCCGCCCTCGTGCTGGCGGCGGTGGCGGGGTGGTCCTCCGTCGGCGGCACCGAGGTCCAGCCGGCGGCGTCCGTCGCCCGCCAGGACACCATCGCGGCCGAGTCGGAGTCGACCACGACGTCCACCGAGCCGACCACCACCACCGTGGCGGAGGTGACGACCACCGGTCCCGAACCCCCGCCTCCGCCCGGGCTCGGCCCAGGCGACGAGGGCGAGGCCGTGATGGCCCTCGAGCGCAAGCTGGAGGCGCTCGAGTACGACCCGGGCGAGATCGACGGCTCGTTCGACAAGGTCACCGGCTACGCGGTCATGGCGTTCCAGAAGGTGAAGGGGATGGAGCGGACGGGCCGCGCCACCGACGACGTGATCGCCGCCGTCAACGCCACCGAGGGCACCCCGCCGGCGCTGGTCACCGGCGGACCTCCCAACCGGGTGGAGGTCGACATCGACCGGCAGGTGCTGTTCCTCTACGAGGGTGGGCAGATCTCCACGATCCTGCCGGTCTCCACCGGGTCGAACACCAGGTTCTGCTCCGAGGGATGGTGCCGCAAGGCGGTCACGCCGGGAGGGTCGTTCGAGGTCTACCGGGCCGGCCGGGGCTGGGAGATCGGGCCGCTGGGCGGCCTCTACAACCCGCTCTACTTCAACGGCGGCGTGGCCATCCACGGCGCCCAGTCGGTGCCCGCCGGGCCCGCGTCCCACGGCTGCGTCCGCATCCCGATGAACGCCGCCGAGTGGTTCCCGTCCAAGGTCGGGGTGGGCACCGCGGTGTACGTGCTCGGACCGGGCGACCAGATCAACGTGCCGCCGCCGGCACCGGCGCCGGGCGACCCCCTGCCGACAGGGGCCACCGACCCCACGCTGCCGGATTCGGCGCCCCCGTCGACGCCCTCCATCATCGAACTGCTCCTGCCTACGACCACGGTCCCGTAGCTACGACGAGGGGGCCGTGACCTCGCGCTCGTCCTGTTCGTAGCCGGCGTACCCGGTCTTCTCCAGCTCGTCGGCCAGCTCGGGGCCGCCGCTGGCCACGATGCGGCCACCTCGCAGCACCGACACCTTGTCGGACTTCGAGCTCCCGGAGCAGGCGGCTGTAGTGGGTGATGACGAGGACGCCGACACCCATCTCGTGGGTGATGGCCTCCACCCGGCGACTGACGTCGCGGAGGGCGTCGACGTCGAGACCGGAGTCGATCTCGTCGAGCACGGCGATCTTGGGGGTGAGGATGCCCAGCTGCAGGGTCTCGTTCCGCTTCTTCTCGCCGCCCGACAGGTCGACGTTGAGGGCGCGGGTGAGCAGGGCCGGCGGCAGGCCGATCCGGACCGCCTCGGCGGCAACCCGCTCCCGCAGCCCGGCCAGGTCGTTGCCGCGAGCCTCGAGGGCGGCGGCCAGCGAGTCCTCCAGCGACACGCCGGGGACCTCGGTGGGGTACTGCATGGCGAGGAACAGGCCGGCCTGGGCCCGCTTCCACGTGGGCATGCCGATGAGCTCGACGCCGTCGAGGGTGACCGACCCGCCCGTCACGTGGTAGCCGGGCTTGCCCATGATGACGTGGGCGAGCGTGGACTTGCCCGACCCGTTCGGCCCCATCACCGCGTGGACCTCGCCGCTGGACACCGTCAGGTCGACGCCCCGCAGGATGTCCTGCCCACCGACCCCGGCCCGCAGGCCTGTTACTCGCAAGACGCTCACTGGTGCACCCTTCCTTCGGACGGTGCACCAATGAGATCCGTGACATCCGGCCTGCGGCCGGACGAAGCGCGCCACATTGGTTCGCTCGCCTCCGGCTCGCTCACTTGGAGACCTCCACGACGACGTGGCCGTCCTCGACGTGCACCTTGTAGACGGGGATGGCGGTGGTGGCCGGGAGCGACTGCGGGCAGCCGTCGATCAGCGAGAACGTGCTGCCGTGCTTCCAGCACTCGATCTCCCGCTCCTCCGGCCAGATCTCGCCCTCGGACAGCGAGAAGTCGGCGTGGCTGCACGTGTCGCCGACGGCGTAGAAGTCGTCGCCGATGCGAACCAGGGCGATGCGGTGCTTGCCGACGTCGAACCGCTTGGCGGTGCCGGGGGCGATGTCGGCCACCGCGCAGAGACGAGCGACGGTGGTGGCGCCCATCATGCGTCGCTCCTCGACGCCAGCCGGCGGGCGATGGTGGCCCGCAGCCCGGCCACCAGCGTCGGCGTGGGCAGCCGGTCGAGGACCTCGCCCAGGAACCCGACGACGATCAGCCGCTCCGCCTGCTCCGGCGGGATGCCACGGCTCTCCAGGTAGTACCGCTGCTCCTCGTTGACCGGGCCGACGGCCGAGGCGTGGCTGCACTTGACGTCCTCGGTGAGGATCTCGAGGTTGGGCACCGACTCCGCCGAGGCCCCCTCGGACAGAACCAGGTTGCGGTTCGTCTGGAAGGCGTTCGTGCCCCGCGCCTCCTTCCGCACCCGGATCATCCCCGAGTACACCGACCGGCCGTGGTCCTGCACCGCCCCCTTGAAGAGGAGGTCGCTGGTGGAGGACGGGGCGGCGTGGTCCTGGAGGGTGCGGAAGTCGTGCATGCGGTCGCCGTCGGCGAAGTAGACGGCGTTGAGCTGGGCCGATCCGCCCTTGCCGTCGATGAGCGAGTCGGTTCGGACCCTGGCGTAGTCGCCGCCGAGGGCGACGACCGACGAGGTCAGGCTGGCGTCGCGACCGACCCGGCTGTTCTGGTAGCCAACCTGGGAGACGCGGGGCCGAGTTGCTGCACGTTGACGTAGCGCAGCCGGCCGGCGTCGGACACGTCGATCTGCACGACCGGGTCGACGAGGGCGCTGACGTCGGCCGACGCCTGGTGCTCGACGACGGTGACCTGGCTGTCGGCGCCGGCCCGCAGCACGGTGCGGGGGAAGGCGGCGGTGCCCTCGCCGTCGAACCAGTGCAGGACGATGACCGGGTTGTCCACGGTGACGCCCGGCGGGATCGACACGACTGCGGTGCCGCGCATGAATGCGGTGTTCAGCTCGGTGAAGGCGTCGACACCGGTGTCGGTGGCGTCGAGGATGCCTTCCGCATCGGGAAGCTCCAGGGCGTCGCCCACGACCACGCCGCGCGCCGCCAGGGCAGGGTCGAGCTCGCGGTGGACGATCCTGCCGTTGTGGACGACGAGCAGGCCGGCCCGGGGCCGGCCGCGGTGAGCACCTGCTCGAGGGCGGCCGGGAGGCTCGACGGCCCGACGCCGTTACTTGCTCCGTTGACGGGCGAGTAGGCATCGAGGTCGATCCGTGACACTCGGCTGTAGCGCCAGATCTCCTCGGCTTCGGTAGGCAGGCTGGTGGCGGCGAAACGTTCCGCGGCGGCCGCCCGGCGGGCCCGCAGCCAGGCGGGACCTTCCAGGGCGACGGCAGCGTCGGTCGTGAAGCGGCTCAAGGCAGCTCGATCGTCATGCAACTCGAGGCAGGCGTCAGGAAACTCAAGGCAGGGGGGTCTTTCAGCAGTGATCCGGTGGTTGGAGCTGGGCGTGCGCGGGCACGCGTCTCGAACCGATGCTAGTGGGCGCTGCTCGGCTGCTCGGCAACCTGGTCCTGGGAGCCGTCGTCGCCGGCCGTTTCGTCGCCGGCCGTTTCGTCGGCTCGGCCGTCGCCGTTGGTGGAGACCTCGGGCGGGTCGACCTCGACCCCGACCGCATCGGGCAGCGGGGGCCGGACCTCGCGGCCGGCGGCCTGGTCGACCAGCCGCCGGACCTCGGCGCCGTCGATGGTCTCCTTCTCCAGCAGCGCCTTGGCCACCAGGTCGAGCCCGCCCCGGTGTTCCTTCAGCACGACGCGGCAGCGGTCCTCCTGCTGGCGCAGGATGAGCTCGACCTCCTCGTCGATCACCCGGGCGGTGTCCTCGCTGTAGTCCCGGCTGTGCATCAGGTCGTCGCCGAGGAACACCATGCCCTGGGAGCCCCAGGCCATCGGTCCCACCCGCTCGCTCATGCCCCACTCGCGGACCATCTTGCGGGCCAGCTCGGTGCACCCGACCAGGTCGTTGTTGGCCCCGGTGGAGATCATCCCGAAGACGAGCTCCTCGGAGATGCGCCCGCCCAGGCGGACCACCAGCGAGTCCTGGATGTAGGACATCTGGTAGATGTGGCGCTCCTCGATGGGCAGCTGCTGGGTGACGCCCAGGGCCATGCCCGAGGGGAGGATGGTGACCTTGTGCACGGGGTCGGCGTGCTCGAGCACGTAGGCGGCCACCGCGTGGCCACCCTCGTGGTAGGCGATGATCTCCTTCTCGGCGTCGGACAGCGCCATCGACTCGCGGCGCTGGCCCATCAGCACCCGGTCACGGGCCGACTCGAAGTCCTCCATGTGGACTTCCTTGCGGCCCGCCCGCACCGCGTGGAGGGCGGCCTCGTTGACCAGGTTGGCCAGGTCGGCACCGCTCATGCCGGGCGTGCCCCGGGCGATGACCTGGAGGTCGACGTCGTCGGACAGGCGCTTGTCCTTGCAGTGGACCTGGAGGATCGGCAGCCGCTCCTCGAGGTCGGGAAGGGGCACCACCACCTGGCGGTCGAAGCGGCCCGGACGCAGCAGGGCGGGGTCGAGGATGTCGGGACGGTTGGTGGCCGCCATCATCACCACGCCCTCGGTGGTCTCGAACCCGTCCATCTCCGAGAGCATCTGGTTGAGCGTCTGCTCCCGCTCGTCGTGGCCGCCGCCGAGCCCGGCGCCGCGCTTGCGGCCGATCGAGTCGATCTCGTCCACGAAGATGATGCACGGAGCCTGCTTGCGGGCCGACTGGAACAGGTCACGGACCCGGGCGGCGCCGACGCCCACGAACATCTCCATGAAGTCGGAGCCGGTGATCGACATGAACGGCACGCCGGCCTCGCCCGCCACCGCCCTGGCGATGAGGGTCTTGCCGGTGCCCGGCGGGCCCACCAGCAGGACTCCCTTGGGGATGCGGGCCCCGATCTCCCGGAACTTCTCGGGCGCCTTGAGAAAGTCGACGACCTCGTTGATCTCCTGCTTCACGCCCGTGTAGCCGGCGACGTCGGCGAAGGTGGTCTTGGGCTTCTCGGTGGAGTACACCTTGGCCTTCGACCTGCCGATCGACATCAGCCCGGCCATCTGGCCCTGGGCCCGCTTGCCCATCCACCACCAGAACAACAGCAGCAAGCTGATCGGCAGCAGCCAGATGAGCAGCGACCCGATGACGTTGGAACTGGGCGGGAGGAACTCGATCTTGACGCCCTTCTCGTTCATCAGGGCGAGGTCGGCGTCGGGGATGACGGCGGGCGCGGTGGTGGTGAACTCGCCCTTGTCCGCCTTGTAGACGCCGGAGATGCGGGAGGTCTCGTTGGTGACCTTGACCGACGCCACCTCGTCGGCCTTCACCTTCTCGATGAAGGTGCTGTAGTCGATCTTGGTGGCGTCCGAGCGGGTCATCGCCGGGGCCACGAGGAGGGCGAGGAGGGCGACGGCTATCAGGACCCAGGCCAGCGGGCGGGGCCACGACGACCCGGCTCCCGGAAGGCCCGATCCGGACTTCTCTTTCTGCGCGCCGCGCGGATTGGGCGTCTGGGGGCTCACGCCCCAATGGTAGGCCCCCAGGCGGTCCAACTTCCTACACCAACGCCTGGCAACTTGCCCCACCATCCTCGGTGTCGACGGGCGCGGCGGGTACCGTCGACCGGATGCAGCGTTCTCGACTGTGTGCGCGGCCGGGCTGTGGAGCCCCGGCGGCCGCCGCCCTCACCTTTCAGTACGGCAACCGCACCGTGTTCCTCGACGATCTGGGCGTCAACGAGCCCTTCTCGATCGACCTTTGCGGCGCCCACGCCGACCGCACGGCCCCGCCGATGGGCTGGACCGGCCACGACCGGCGGATGGCGTCGACGATGCGGTCGGCCGAGCGCGAGGAGTCGCCCGAACCGGCTCTCCGGGCCGAGGCGTCCTAGCCTTCCGGGCCGAAGCGTCCTAGCCCTCCGGGCCGAGTGTCCTAGCCCTCCGGGGTAGCCGCTGAGCCCGACCGGGGCTCCGTCTCGCCATATCCTGCGTCCGGTGGAACCCCTGGACACGAACGGCGCCCCCGTCGGCATCCCCGTGCAGCCGCGGTGGGGGCTGGGCGACGCTGCCCTCGGGTTCGCCCTGGCCATCTTCCTGGCCACCGTGCTCGGCAGCCTGTGGCTGTCGGTGTTCGGGGGCGACGAGGACGGCCTCGGGGCCCGCACCGCCGGTCAGGTGGGGCTCTGGACCGGGCTCGTCGGCATCGCCCTGCTGGCCAGCCGGCGCAAGGGCTACGGCACCCTGGCCGAGGACTTCGGGTTCTCCGCCAAACCGTCCGACCTCGGCATCGGGTTGGGCGCCGCCCTCGTCTCCTGGCTCCTGGTCGTGCCCCTCGTGGCCCTCGCCCTCCGACCGTTCTTCGGGCATCCCGACGTCTCCAAGCCGGTGAAGGACCTGGTCGACCAGGCCAGCGGCGCCAAGGCCCTCATCCTCGTCCTGGTGGCGGTGGTGTGCGCGCCACTCGTGGAGGAACTGTTCTTCCGGGGTCTGCTCCTGCGTTCGTTGCAGCGACGGCTCGGTACCGGGTGGGGGGTGGCCGTTTCGGCGGTGCTCTTCGGCCTCGCCCATCCCCAGCCCCTGGACACCGGCGCAGTCGTCATCGTCATGGCCGGGCTGACCGCCTTCGCCGTCGTCCTGGCCCTGCTGGCGGTGAAGACCGGCCGGCTGGGGGCGTCGATCGTCGCTCACGCGGCGTTCAACGCCATCAGCCTGCTGTTCGCCTACCGATAGCCGGCTCGCCCGGGCCGGCCCGCTCTTCGGCTAGAAGAACGGCTCCTCGAGGGTGGTGGTGACCTCGGGCTCGGTGGTCGGGGGATCGGTGGTCGGGGGCTCGCTCGTCGGCGGCGACGTCGTCGGCGCCTTGGTGGTGGTCGACGCCGGTGCCGGCGGCGGCTCGGGCGGCGGGACGATCCTTGCGCCCTTCGGCCCCGGGCCTTCGCCGACGAGGATCACCGGCGTACCCCTGTCCACCTGCTCGAAGAGCGTGGGCGCGGCGTACATGGGCACCCTGATGCACCCGTGGGACGCCGGGTAGCCCGGCACCGACGGCGACCCGTGGATGGCGATGCCGCCGTTGAAATACATCGGCCACCACAGCTCGCCCAGCGGCGCGACCTCGAGCCCGGTGGCCTTGCGGCCGATGCGGAACGACCCCGGCGGGGTGACGGCCACGTCACAGTCGCCCTTCACGCAGTAGTGCTTCCCGTTCCCGCTGGAGATCGGCAGGATCCGGGCCAGCGATCCGCCCTTCCACAGGAACAGGACCTGCCGGTTCAGGTCGATCTCGACCCTCGTGCCTCCGGCACCTGTCATCGGCCCGGGCCGGCTGGCGTTGTCCAGGGCCTCCCTGACCTCGGCGTTGATGGTGCCGGTGCGCTCCAGGCCCTCGACCTTCTGGAAGGCCATGATCGAGTAGCCGGTGCGGCCACCGAGCCCGCCGTCGATGGTGCCGACGTCGTAGCCGAGCTCGGCCAGCCTCTTCTGCACGGCCCGGACGTCGTCCGACCCCTTGTCCTTCTCCTCTTCCTCTTCGTCGGCCGTGTCCTCGGTGGAGGGCGCGCTCTGGGGCTCGGTGGTTGTCGTCACGTCCGGTAGGGCGTCGAACACGGGCGGTAGGGGCAGCGTGCTGATCGGGCCCCGGGTGCTGCCCCGTTCGTCACCCGAGCCGCAGGCGGCGAGGAGGAAGACTGCGAGCGCGCCGAAGACAGTTCGTCGGACCGCCGCTCTGCTGTGTCCGCTTGCCATCCGGCTCGACTCCCGAGTGGGCGACATCGTCGCACAGTTCCTGGCGGATTTGCTTCAGGTCGGTCCTCGATCTGCCGATACGAAGGGAGCCTTGGGAGGGCAACAACAAAGGGAGTCCAGAGATGACGTGTCCGTACTGCCGTTCGCACAGCCTGGTCGAGATCGGAATGCGCCTCAACGGCGATCACGTGATGATGCACTCGTGCCCGTCGTGCGAGCGCCGGTGGTGGGACCGCGACGGCCAGAAGGTGGCCCTCCGCTCGGTTCTCGACCTCGTCGCCGCTCGCTGAACGAGCAGCTCAGGCCCCCGTCGCCCCGCACTTACGGGCGGCGTTGAGGCACTGCCGCACCAGCCTCGCCTGGGCGGCCGGGTCCCAGGCCTTGAAGAAGTCGGCGTGGGGGTCTCCGGGCCGCCCGACGACAGGGTCACGTCGGCACCGCCCACCCCGTCGGGTAGTGGACGCCGAGCCGGAGGTGGGGGACCGGGTGCGTGGCCCGGCGGGCGCCGCCGGGCGCCGCCGGATGCACCAGCGCCCGTGGACGCATAGGCCATGTGGCTGCGGTGGTCGGCGCTGTCGAGGTTGTGGCCGTCCCAGCAGTCGGGGAAGTGGATGCGCTGGACCACGTGCATCGGATCCGGGCAGTCGGGCGGTGTCTCCTGCTCGGGACTGTCCTGTTTGCCGCCGATGCACGCCCACCCGACGACGCCGGCGTTGCGGGTCCGGTCGGGAACGGCTCGATCGACTTCGGGTCGCGGCCGGCCACCAGGTAGTAGGCGAGGACCCGCGTCGGACGTATGACGCCTCCGCCATCCGACAGCGTCGGGACCCAGTAGGCGGCTTTGTCCCCCGGCCGGTTGCACAGTGTCGAGCCTGCCTGTAGCGACTCCAGGGTGGACCCGGCGTCGGTCGTGGTGTTGGCGAAGAAGTCGTGGGCGTGGGACGCACCCGGCTGGCCCGGGTGGACGATCGGGTCGTCGGGCGCACCGTGGCTGTACCTGCACACGCTGACGAAGTTCCCGTTGGGTGCCGGTTTGGGCCGGGCCCCTGCCGGCCCGGGGAAATCGCCAGAAGAGCGGTGCCGGCGCCCGTCCGGCGACACGACCTCTCTACGGCGGGATGACAAGATGTCCAGATGTCGGACGTGCGCCAGCAGGCGGCTCGCGCCACGCGGCCCACGCCGCCGGTGGTCGAGGACGTCAAGGCCTGGCTGTCCAGGATCTCCCCGGAGACGATCATCACCCTCGGCGTGGTCGGGGCGGCGATGCTGTTCGTGCTCCTCCAGCTCCAGCCGTCGTTGCTGCTCACCAACACGACGCCGGCCGGCGGCGACACCGGCGCCCACGTGTGGGGCCCCGACTACCTGCGCCACCACCTCCTGCCCAACGGACGCATCACCGGCTGGGCGCCCGACTGGTACGACGGCTTCCCCGCCTACCACTTCTACTTCCCGCTCCCCGCCCTGATGGTCGTGGCGCTCGACCTGCTCCTTCCCTACGGCGTCGCCCTCAAGCTGATCACCGTCCTCGGGGTGGTCACCCTGCCGCTGGCCGCCTACGCCTTCGGGCGCCTGGCCGGCATGCGCTTCCCGGGGCCGCCCCTGCTGGCAGTGGTGGCGGTGCCGTTCCTCTTCGACCGGTCGTTCACGATCTACGGGGGGAACATCGCGTCGACGCTGGCCGGCGAGTTCTCCTTCTCGATCAGCCTGTCGTTCGCCCTGCTCTTCCTCGGAGTGGTGGCCCGTGGCCTCGACACCGGCAGGAACCGGACGCTCGCGGGCGTGCTCCTGGCCGTCACCGGGCTGTGCCACCTCCTGCCGACGATCTTCGCCGTCGTCGGGGCCGTGCTGCTCCTCATGCTGCGGCCGGGCAAGTCGAGGCTGAAGTTCCTCGCCGGCATCCTGCTGCTGGGGCTCCTCCTGGCCGGCTTCTGGTCGTTCCCGTTCCTGATGCGCCTGCAGTACGCCAACAACATGGGCTGGGAGAAGCTCACCGAGTACAGCAAGAACCTGTTCCCCACCAGCATGCGGTGGTGGTTGCCCATCCTGGCCGCCACGGGGGCGGTTTGCGCCCTCGTCTACCGGCGACGGGTCGGCCTGTTCCTCGTCGGCATGGCCGCCATCTCCGGCGCCCTGTTCATCGTCGCCCCTCCCGGCCGGCTGTGGAACGCCAGGGTCCTGCCCTTCTGGTACCTGTGCCTGTACCTGCTGGCCGGCGTGGCCCTGGCCGAGATCGGCCCCGCCCTCGGCCGGGTGTTCGCACGCGACCCCGACCGTCCATCGTCGTTCGCGGCGAGGTTCACGCCCATCGCCGGGGCACTGGCCGTCTGGATGTTCGTGGGCCTTCCCCTCGGCGTGCTGCCGAGCTGGCTGCCCAAGCCGGCCACCGCCGACAGCAGCTACATCGACGACTGGGCCAAGTGGAACTACTCGGGTTACGAGCGCAAGGAGGCTTGGCCCGAGTACGACAAGGTCGTCGACATGATGAGGCAGGTCGGCCAGACCAACGGCTGCGGGCGCACCCACTGGGAGTACGAGTCGGGCCAGGACCGCTTCGGCACGCCGATGGCCCTCATGCTCCTGCCCTTCTGGACCGACGGCTGCATCGGGTCGATGGAGGGCCTCTACTTCGAGTCCTCGGCGTCGGTGCCGTACCACTTCCTCACCGCCGCCGAGCTGTCCAAGGCGCCGTCCAACCCCCAGCGCGACCTGCCCTACACCAGCCTCGACGTGGAGGCCGGCGTCCGCCACCTCCAGATGATGGGCACCCGCTACTACCTGGTCTTCTCGCCCGAGGCGACGGAGCAGGCCGAGAGGAGCCCGAACCTCGACCTGGTGTCGGTGGCCGACAACTGGCGGGTGTACCAGGTCAAGGACTCCGAGATCGTCTCCCCGCTGGCCTTCCAGCCGGCCGTGCTCAGCGGCGGCGGCAAGGGCGAGCGGGGCTGGCTCGACGTGTCCGCCCAGTGGTACATGGATCCCGAGAGCCACGACGTCCCGCTGGCCCAGTCCGGCCCGAAGGAGTGGCAGCGCGTCAAGGTCAACTCGGTGCCCACGGACTCCAAGGTGTTCGGCACCGACGTCTCCGTCGACCAACCGGAGCGCATCCCCGTCGAGCCGGTCACCGTCAGCAACATCAGGACCTCCGACAACCGGATCAGCTTCGACGTGGACAAGGTGGGCTCGCCCGTGCTGGTGAAGGCCTCCTACTTCCCCAACTGGAAGGCCTGGGGTGCCGAGGGCCCGTGGCGGGTGACACCGAACCTCATGGTGGTGATCCCGAACTCCACCCACGTCACCATCAAGTACGGCTGGACCACGCCCGACGTCATCGGCTGGCTGATGAGCCTTTCGGGCATCGCCCTGGCCGTGATCTGGGCCCGGCGGGGCCGCGTCGTGCTCGATCCGCCGGCGCAGGAGACCGACCTGGACCAACCGGCGTCGGACGAGGATGGCCCCCTGGACGGTGAAGCCATCGAACCCGTCCCCCAGTGGGTCGCGCAGGAGTCGTTGCCCGTCGCAGACCGCGGCGGCTGACCCTGCCGGTCGGATCCCGACCCCTTTGACCCTCGACGACCTGCGCGCTCCGGCCCCGCCCGACGCCCCCCCGCCGCGACCCCTGCCGATCCTGGGGCCGCACCCGTTGCCGCCCGTCCGGCCGGTCGGGCGGTGGTGGTGGCCGTCGGGATCGCCCTCGCCGTGGCGGTGGTCGCCCGGTTCGCCACGGTGGCCCACCTGTGGCTCGACGAGGCCCTCACCGTCAACATCGCCCGGTTGCCGCTCGGAGACCTCAGCCAGGCCCTCCGCCACGACGGCTCGCCTCCCCTCTACTACCTCGCCCTCCACGCCTGGATGGCCGTCTTCGGCGACGGCGACGTGGCCGTGCGGGCGTTCTCGGGGGTGCTGGCCGTGGCCGCGCTGCCCCTCGCCTGGCTCGTCGGCCGCCGCCTGGGCGGGCGCCCGGCGGCGTGGGGCGCGCTCCTGCTCCTCGCCTCGTCGCCGTTCGCCATCCGCTACGCCACCGAGGCCCGGATGTACTCGCTCATCATCGTCCTGGTGCTGGGCGGCTTCCTTGCCATCGACACGGTCGTCGAGCGGCGCCCCCGCTCGCTGGTCGCGTCGATCGCGCTCGGGGCCGTCACCGGCGCCCTGCTGCTGACCCACTACTGGTCGTTCTTCCTGGTCGCGGCCGTTGTCGGGTCCCTCGTCGTGGCCGTGGTGCGGGCCCGTCGACGGGGAAACGGGGAGCGCGCCGCCGGCGCCGTCCGGGCTCTGCTGGCCATCGCCATCGGGTCGCTGGCCTTCCTGCCGTGGATCCCCGCCTTCCTCTACCAGGCGGCCAACACGGGCACGCCGTGGGGCCGACTGCCCCCGCCCCGGGTGCCCTTCGACGTGGTGTTCCAATTCGCGGCGGCTCAGCCCGACCTGGCCTTGCCGCTGGGCCTGCTGCTCTACGCCCTCGTCGTCCTGGGCATCTTCGGCCGACCGGCGGTGGCCGGAGTGGTGGGACTCGACCTGCGCGGCCGGCCACCCGGCCAGGCCCTCACCATGGTCGCGGTCGCCACCCTCGTCATCGGCGTGGCCGCCGGACGCCTCACCGGGGCCGCCTTCGCCGTCCGCTACGCAGCCGTCGTCTTCCCCCTGGTCGTCCTGATCGCCGGCCTCGGCTGCGCCGTCCTGGCCCCGAGCCGCGCCGGGCCGTGGGCCCTCGGGCTGGCGATCGTGCTCGGTTTCGCGGCATCGATCCCCTTCGCCGCCGGCGACCGCACGTCGGCCGGCGTGGTGGCCGAGGTGCTGCGGGCCAGGCCAGCCGGGCGACGTGGTGGCCTACTGCCCCGACCAGCTCGGGCCGGGCGTGAGCCGGCTGCTCGCCGACACCCCGGGAGGAGCCGGAGACGGCCTCGTCCAGGTCACCTATCCCCGGGGCACGCCGCCCCAGTTCGTGGACTGGGTCGGCTACGAGGAGGCGGTGAAGGCGGCCGAGCCCGTCGATTTCGCCCGTATGCTGCTCGAGCGAGCCGGCCCCGACCACGACGTGTGGGTGGTGTGGGCGCCCAGCTACCGCACCTTCGGTGTGAAGTGCCAGCTCATGATGGACGAGCTGAGGCGGGTGCGAGGCGTCGACCTCCGGCCGGTGAAGGTTTCGACGAAGAACTTCGAGCGCCCGGGCTTGGCCCTCTACCCGCACGGATAGGGTCGACGCCGACAAAGGAGCAGATCGGTGCCACCCGAGCAGTCGACCGCGCAACAGCCTGCCAGCGTCCCGGAAGCAGAAGAGCAGGCCCCAGAAGAGCTCGAGATCGTCATCGTCGGTGCCGGCCCGGCCGGGCTGACGGCGGCGTGGGAGCTGTCCAAGAGCGGGCATACCGCCACCATCCTCGAGGCCGATTCGGTGGTCGGCGGTATCGCCCAGACCGCCCAGCGCGACGGCTGGCGCTTCGACATCGGCGGCCACCGCTTCTTCACCAAGGTCCAGGCGGTCGAGGACGTGTGGCACGAGATCCTCACCGACGACGAGTTCCTGCTGCGCCCCCGGATGAGCCGGATCTTCTACAACGGCAAGTTCTTCGACTACCCGCTCAAGCCCGGGAACGCCCTGAAGAGCCTCGGCTTCTTCGAGTCGGTGCGGTGCGTGGCCTCCTACGGCTGGGCCGGGTGCGCCCCCCGAAGGACCAGTCGACGTTCGAGGGCTGGACCGCCGCCCGCTTCGGCTACCGGCTCTACCGGATCTTCTTCAAGACGTACACCGAGAAGCTGTGGGGGGTGCCCGCCACCGAGATCCAGGCCGACTGGGCCGCCCAGCGCATCAAGAACCTCTCGCTGATGAAGGCCGTCACCAACGCCATCCTGCCCAGCCGGAACCAGACGGAGATCACCAGCCTCATCGAGGAGTTCCAGTACCCGAAGTACGGGCCGGGATGATGTGGGAGCGCTGCCGCGAGAAGGTCGAGGCGCTCGGCACCAAGGTGGAGATGGAGTCACCGGTGACCGCCATCCACCACGCCGGGGGCAAGGCGGTGGCCGTCTCCACGCCCGCCGGCCGCCACCCGGCCAGCCACGTGATCTCGTCGATGCCGATCTCGACCCTGCTCAAGATCATGGACCCGCCCCCGTCGGCCGAGGTGCTGGCCGCCGCCAACAACCTCCACTACCGCGACTTCCTCACCATCGCCCTGGTGGTGCCGGAGGCGTGCGGCTTCCCCGACAACTGGATCTACGTGCACTCGCCCGACGTCCGCCTGGGGCGCATCCAGAACTTCGGATCGTGGTCGCCGTACCTGGTCAAGGAGGGTCGCACCTGCCTCGGCCTGGAGTACTTCGTGTTCGAGGGCGACGACCTCTGGACGATGGCCGACGAGGACCTGGTCGAGCTGGGCAAGAAGGAGCTGGGCATCCTCGGGCTCGTCGACCCGTCCAAGGTCGAGGCCGGCTACGTGGTGCGGATGCCGAAGGCGTACCCGATGTACGACGCCACCTACAAGGCCAACGTCCAGACCCTGCGGGACTGGATCGAGGCCAACACGCCGAACGTGTTCCCCGTCGGCCGCAACGGGATGCACCGCTACAACAACCAGGACCACTCCATGTACACGGCGATGCTCTCGATCCGGAACATCCTCGGGGCCGACCCGCCCCACGACATCTGGAACGTCAACGTCGAGGCCGTCTACCACGAGGAGAAGGACAAGAAGGCCGAGGCCACCGGCTAGCGAGCGTCACTCGGCGGGTGACGGCCGGCCCTCCTGCCACAGCACCAACCGGAGGCGGGCCAGGCCAACCAGCGACCTCGGGATGCGGCGGGCGATCGACGTCCTCGACGGTCGGCGCTCCTCCACCAGCACCGGCAGCTCCTCGACGCGGAGCCCGGCCCGCTCGGCCCGGATCACCAGGCTCGGTGTCGAACAGGTCGGTGCCGAACTTCGAGTCCTTCACCAGGGCCACCATCTCCTTGCGCCGCAGGACCTTCATGCCGTGGGTGTCGGACACGCCGAGGCCGAAGCCCATCCGCAGCGTGCTGGAGAACGCCCACGTCACCAGGCGGCGGCTCCATCCCCGGGTGTCGACCGCACCCGGCCCCGCTTGCTGCCGACGACGATGGCCGGACCGCCGGGTCGCTCGAGAACCGCCAGCGCCTGGTCGAGAAACCCCAGGTCGTAGTAGTCGACGTCGAAGATCACCACCGCGTCGCCGGTGGCGGCGAGGAACCCCTGCCGGAGCGCGTTGCCGTAGTCCGCCTGGGCGAGCGAGATGCAGCGGACCTCGGGCAGGTCGCCGCACAGCTTGGCCGCCACCGCCGCGGTGGCGTCGGACGAGCCGTTCTCGACCACGACGACCTCGAAATCGCGCCGTCCCCGAAGGCCCAGCACCACCTCTTCGACCGAGGCGGCGAGGAAGTCCTCCTCGTCGTGGGCGGGCATGACCACCGAGATCAAGGTCCTCATCCTGCCCCAACTACATTGGGTGCCCAATGGCGATTGCCGCGATCTTCAAGGCGTACGACATTCGCGGCATCGTGCCCGACCAACTCGACGCGTCCATCGCCCGGTCGGTGGGCGTCGCCTTCGCCCGGTTCACCGGCGCACCCCGCATCCTGATGGGCCGCGACATGCGGGCGTCCGGGGCGGCTCTGTCCGCCGCCTTCGCCGACGGCGCCACCTCCGAGGGCGCCGACGTCGTCGACCTCGGGCTGATCTCGAGCGACCTGGTGTACTTCGCCGCCGGCAGCCTCGACGCCCCGGCGGCAATGTTCACCGCCTCCCACAACCCCGCCGAGTACAACGGGATCAAGCTGTGCCTGTCCGGGGCCCGGCCGGTCGGCCAGGACACCGGGCTGGGCGAGATCCAGAAGATGGTCGAGGACGGCGTCGGCACCGAGGACGACGGCGAGGCCACCGGCACGCGGGGCACGGTGACCTCGCTCGACCTGCTGGGCGAGTTCGCCGAGCACGTCAGGTCGTTCATCGACCTCTCCAAGCTCCGGCCGCTCAAGGTGATCGCCGACGCCGGCAACGGCATGGGCGGGCTCGTCGTCCCCGAGGTCTTCAGCGGGCTGCCGTTCGACCTGGAGATGATGTACGCCGAGCTCGACGGCACCTTCCCCAACCACCCGCCCAACCCCATCGAGCCCGAGAACCTGAAGGACCTCCAGGCCCGGGTGCTCGAAACCGGCGCCGACGTCGGCCTGGCCTTCGACGGCGACGCCGACCGGGTGTTCCTCGTCGACGACAAGGCCGAGCCGGTGTCGGGCTCCACCACCGCCACCATGGTCGCGGCGGCGCTGCTGGGGAGGACGCCCGGCGCCACCATCCTCTACAACCTGATCTGCTCCAAGGCGCTGCCCGAGATCGTGGAGGAGAAGGGTGGCAAGCCGATCCGCACTCGGGTGGGCCACTCGTTCATCAAGGCCGTCATGGCCGACACCGGCGCCATCTTCGGCGGCGAGCACAGCGGCCACTACTACTTCCTCGACAACTACCGGGCCGACTCCGGGCTCATCGCGTCGATGGTCGTCATGCAGCTGCTGTCGGAGGCGGGCGAGCCGCTGTCCGAGCTGCGCAAGCCCTTCGAGCGCTATTCCGACTCCGGCGAGATCAACGTGCCGGTGGACGACGACCCCCACGCCGTCATCGACGGCCTCGCCGACGCCTACCCCGACGCCGAGCAGGACCGCACCGACGGGCTCACGGTCGACCTGGGGGACTGGTGGTTCAACGTCCGACCGTCCAACACCGAGCCCGTGCTGCGGCTGAACCTCGAGGCCGCCGACGACGAGTCCTGCCGGGCCCACGTCGACGAGGTACTGACTCTAATGAAAAAGAATGGGCCTCATGAAAAGGAATGGGTCCTCATGAAAGGCAAGAACTGATGGGTCTGGATGCCCGGCTGCTCGAGATTCTGGCGTGCCCGGAGGACCGCGGCCCCCTCCTCTACTTCACCGACGAGGACAGCCTCTACAACCCCCGCCTCCACCGCCGGTACGCGGTGCGTGACGGCATCCCGATCATGCTGATCGACGAGGCCGAGACCGTCGACGACGCCGAGCACGGCCGTCTCGTGGCCAAGGCCGAGGCCGACGGCGTCCGGCCCACGTTCACACCCGCAACTGGCGGCGAGGCATGACCACCACGAGAGTCGGGCTCGACAGCCAGGGCGTGCTCGACGCGGTGCTGTCCATGCCCGAGCAGATGGCCGAGTCGCTGGAAGCGTCGTCGGGCCTCGACGGCCTGCCCGACCGTGGCGGCATCGAGAACGTGGTCGTGGTGGGCATGGGTGGCAGTGCGGCCGCCGGCGACGTGCTGGCCGCGACCGCGGGCTCCTTCCTGCCGGTCCCCGTCTCCGTCGTCCGCAGCTACCAGGTGCCGGCCTTCGTGGGCGAGGGCTCGCTCGTCTTCGCCATCTCCTTCTCCGGCGACACCGAGGAGACGATCGAGGCGGTCACCGAGTCGGCCCTGGCCGGGGCCAAGGTCGTCGTCGTCACTGCCAAAGGTGGCGAGCTGGCCCGGTTGGCCGAGTCGTGGGAGGTGCCGATCGTGCGGGTGGGCGGCGGCATCCCGCAGCCCCGGGCCGCCCTGGGGGCGCTGTCCGTCCCGCCCCTCGTTGTCCTGGAGGACATGGGCCTGTTCCCCGGCGCCCGGTCGTGGATCGAGTCGGCCATCGAGCAGTTGAAGGTCCGCCGGGAGGAGCTGCTGAAGCCCGGGAACCCGGCTGAGGCCATGGCCCGGGCCATCGGGCGCACCATCCCCCTGATCTACGGAGGCGGGGTGCTGGGAGCGGCCGCCGCCTACCGGTGGAAGACCGACCTGAACGAGAACGCCAAGGTGCCCGCCTTCTGGAACACCCAACCCGAGCTGTGCCACAACGAGCTCTCGGGATGGGGCCAGCACGGCGACGTCACCAGGCAGGTCATCACCCTCATCGGCCTGCGCCACGACTTCGAGCACCCCCAGGTGATGCAGCGCTTCGACCTCACCTACCAGGTGCTGGACGAGGTCGTCGCCGGCATCGAGGAGCTGTCGGCCGAGGGCGAGGGCGAGCTGGCCCAGCTGCTCGACCTCGTGCTGGTCGGGGGCGTCACCGCCATCGATCTGGCCCTCCAGGAGGGGGTCGACCCCGGACCGATCCCGGTCCAGGAGGACATCAAACACGCCTTGGCCACGTCGGCGGGCGACGGCACATCGGAAGGAACCTGACAATGACATTGTCCAGTGGGGATTACGACATCGCGGACCCCGCACTCGCAGCCCTCGGGCGCCAGCGCATCGCCTGGGCCGACAGCCACATGCCGGTGCTGGCGAGCATCCGCGAGCGCTTCGCCAAGGAACGTCCCCTCGACGGCGTGGTGATCGGGGCGTGCCTGCACGTCACCACCGAGACCGCCAACCTGTTCAGGACGCTCAAGGCCGGCGGCGCCACCGTCGTCAACTGCGCCTCGAACCCGCTGTCCACCCAGGACGACGTGGCCGCCTCGCTGGCGCTCGACGAGGGCATCGCCACCTACGCCATCAAAGGCGAGGACACCGAGACCTACTTCCGGCACATCGACGCGGTGCTCGACGCCCACCCCGTGTTGACCATGGACGACGGGTGCGACCTGGTGTCGCGCCTGCACCGCGAGCGTCCCGACCAGGTGGGCGAGGTCCTGGCCGGCACCGAGGAGACCACCACCGGCGTCATCCGCCTGCGGGCCATGGAGGTCGACGGCGCCCTGAAGTTCCCGATCGTGGCGGTGAACGACGCCAACACCAAGCACATGTTCGACAACCGCTACGGCACCGGCCAGTCGACCCTCGACGGCATCATTCGCGCCACCAACGTGCTGCTCGCCGGCAAGGTGATCGTCGTCGCCGGCTACGGCTACTGCGGCAAAGGCGTGTCCAGCCGGGCCGGGGGATGGGCGCCCAGGTCGTCGTCACCGAGGTCGACCCGCTGAGGGCGCTCGAGGCGGTCATGGACGGGTTCCGCGTCGAGCCCATGATCGAGGCCGCTCGGGAGGGCGACATCTTCATCACCGTCACCGGCGACCGCGACGTGCTGCGGTCGGAGCACTTCGCCGCCATGAAGGACGGCGCCATCCTCGCCAACTCCGGCCACTTCGACATCGAGATCGACCTGCAGGCGCTGGCTGCCGAGTCCGACGGGCGGCGCGAGGTACGGCCGTCGGTGGAGGAGTTCGACCACGGCGGGAAGCGGATCCTCGTCGTCGCCGAGGGGCGCCTGGTCAACCTGGGCGCAGCCGAGGGCCACCCGGCGGCGGTGATGGACATGAGCTTCGCCAACCAGGCCCTGTGCGCCGAGTGGGTACTGGCGCAGCGCAAGGGCCTGGAGCCGCGGGTCTACGACGTCCCGGCCGACATCGACGCCGAGATCGCCCGTCTCAAGCTGGAGAGCATGGGCGTCCAGCTCGACGTCCTCACTCCCGCCCAGGTCGAGTACCTCACAAGCTGGACGGTCGGCACCTAGAGCTCCTGGTGAATGTGCAAGAAGGTCGCTATATGCGACCTTCTTGCACGCTCGCCGGCCCGACCGACTGCCGGCGCCGAGGCGCCCTGGCGTGGCCGAACCGGGGTCACAAAACGGCGCCATCCACCGCCCTGTGTCACCAGTTGGGCCTTGACTCCGGCGGCAAGGCTGGCTGTCGCACCCTTGGGTACCTTCGGCGGCGTGTTCCTGCCTGTCAGCTGCCCGGTGTGCGGGGCCAAGGGGAGCGCGCCGTGCCCGGCCTGCGCGGCCGGGCTGCGGCGGGCGCCCTCGTTGCCGGCGCCGCCTGGCGTCGACTCCTGCGCCGCCTTCCTCGCCTACGAGGACGTGGGCCGGGAGCTCGTCGCCCGGTTCAAGTACCGCAACGCCCGCTCGTCGCTCGGCTTCCTGGCCCGGGCGCTGGTCGCCCTGGCCCCGCCCGTGCCCTTCGACGCCGTCACCTGGGCGCCGACCACCGCCGCCCGACGGCGGCGTCGTGGCTTCGACCAGGCCGAGCTCCTGGCACGTGCGGTGGCCCGGGCCCTGCGACTCCCGGCACGATCGCTGCTCGTCCGCCGACCCGGCCCCATCCAGACCGGCCAGCCGCTGGCCGGCCGCCGCGCCGGTCCCGCCTTCGAACCCAGCCGGCCGGCACCGGCGCGGGTCCTCCTCGTCGACGACGTCGTCACCAGCGGCGCGACGGTCTCGGCGGCAGCGAGGGCGCTGCGGCAGTCGGGGGCGATCGAGGTCCACGTCGTGGCGGTGGCCCGCACGCCGTCGCCCGGGGCGCGGGCGGTGGGGGCGTAGACTGCGGCGGTGGTCGTGCGTGGGTCTGTGGTTGAAAGTCGAGGCCAGTCGCAGGCAAAACGACCCACGTAAGGCAACCCGTGGTTGCTGAGCATGGTGCGGCTTAGGAGTAAGCCCTGCCCCGCAGGGAGCCCGATTGGCGGGCCTCTTCGGGAGAGGGGGGGAAACGTGCACGACAGACGGTGTTGGGCCAGGTCCACCGGCCGCCACCGTTCGGGCCCGACACTCCCCGGCAGGCGAGTGTGGGGGCAAAGACCAGGTCAGCCACGCACGGCCACAACCACCCCCGCGGTGCCGGCCTCGGCCGGCAAAGCCGCCAGGCGATCGGCTTTGCTCTAGTTTTCGGTCCACGTCGAGTCCAGTCCAGGGAGCTTGCATGGAGGTAACGATCCGAGGCCGCAACGTCGACGTGTCCGACGCCCTCAAGGCGTCGGCGCGGGACAAGGTCACCCGCCTGAGCCGTCACCTCGACGGTTGGGAGCAGGCCGAGGTCCACTTCTCCGAGGAGAAGAACCCGAGGATCTCGGCCAAGGAGGTGTGTGAGGTCACCCTGCGCGGCCACGGTCACATCATCAGGGCCAAGGCGGCGTCGTCCGACATGTTCGCGTCGGTCGACAGGGTCATCGACAAGCTCGAGCACCAGATCGAGAAGCTCAAGAGCCGCCAGCAGGCCAGGACCCACCCTCGGCGCGGACCGGTAGACTCGTCCGACAACGACCTGCCGAACGAGAGTTGGGACGAGGAGCGCACTGCCGGCGGGGCGAGGATCGTCAAGTCCAAGCGCTTCGAGATCAAGCCGATGACGCCCGAGGAAGCAGCGCTGCAGATGGACATGCTTGGCCACGGCTTCTACTTCTTCATCAACGCCGACACCGGCGTCGCCGCGGTGGTCTACCGCCGCGGCGACGGTGACGTCGGGCTGATCGACGCCACCTAGCCTGATGTTCCTGGGCGTGCGAGCGGGGAGGTGCTCGTGGGTGTGACGGTGGCGCGATGACCGATGCCGGACGCGGGCCGGCCGAGCCCATCCGGGTGTTGATCTCCGACGACCACGACCTGTTCCGCAAGGGTCTCCGGATGGTGCTGGAGGCCGAGGACGACATCGAGGTGGTGGCCGAGGCGGCCGACGGTCAGCAGGCCGTGGCCCGGGTCGAGGAGCTGGCCCCCGACGTCGTGCTCATGGACGTGCGCATGCCGCGGATGGGCGGCATCGACGCCACCCGCACCATCCGCCAGCTGTTCCCCTCCACCCGGATCATCGTCCTCACCGTGAGCGACGAGCAGGACGACCTCTACGGCGCGGTCAAGGCCGGCGCCAACGGGTACCTCCTCAAAGAGGTCTCCATCGAGGAGGTGGCCGACGCGGTCCGGGCCGTCTACGCCGGCCAGAGCCTGATCTCGCCGTCGCTGGCCTCCAAGCTGCTGAGCGACTTCTCGGGCCAGGTGGGGTCGGCGGCCGACGCCGCCCTCTCGTCGGCGACGCCCCGGCTGTCCGACCGCGAGGTCGAGATCCTCAAGCTCGTCGCCCTCGGCCTCGGCAACCACGACGTCGCCGGGCAGCTCCAGGTGTCGGAGAACACGGTGCGCAACCACGTGGCCAACATCCTGGTGAAGCTCCAGCTGCGGGCCCAGATCGAGGCCGCGACCTGAGCGTCACCCCCCGGGGCCTGACGGTCATCCCAAGGGGGACGTACTCCGACTGGTTCTGGCCGGCGACGACGGGCGGCTTCACCGGCTTCGAGCACCGGCTGGTGCCCGAGCTCGACCCCGGCCCCGACTCGATGTACTTCTGGGCCCACCAGTTCCAGCTGATCGGCGGCGAGGGCGGCTATCTCGGCCTGCAGACCAAGGGCAACCGGGCCGACGGCAGTCTGGGCAAGATGGCGATCTTCTCGATCTGGGACGCGGTCGAGGCCGAGGGCGCCGGGCCCGGCGGATTCGGCGCGGTGCGGTTCGGCGGCGAGGGCACCGGGTGGAGCTGCCGCATCCCGTACCGCTGGGTGGCCGGCGACGCCTACCGGCTACGGCTGTGGACCGACGGCGCCGGCTGGTGGGCGGCGACGGTGGCCGACGAGCGCTCCGGCCTGGTCAGCCCCATCGGCCGCATCCGCGTGCCGGGGGACTGGGGCCGCCTCGGAAGCTGGTCGGTGATGTGGACCGAGTACTACGGCCGTCCGCTGCGTCGATGCACCCAGCTCGCCCGCTCGCGGACGATCTTCGGCACTCCCCTGGGCGACGACGGCACTCGGCAAGTGGTACCCGACCGCCGGCACGACCACCTGAGCGACGGCACCTGCCCGGCGTCGGTGGAGGAGGTCGACGAAGGCGTCCGCCAGGAGATGGGCATGCCCGAGGCCTGAGCGGCCCTGCTCAGGGTCGGCGCTTCAGGAGGGTGATGTTGCCCTCCTCGTAGATCGTCTCGAACTCGCCACGGACCCCGTCGAGCACCGCCTTCGGCTCGGGATCGAGGACGGTCGGCACCAGGATGTACTCGACCCCGTCGGCCTGGGGCAGGCGCTCGCCCTCCTGCTCGAACGTTCCCCAGTAGGAGCCCTTGAACGGGTTCGGGAACATGTAGATCTCTTCCCGGTGGTCGAAGTGGGGGACGTAGCCGTAGAACGCCGACAGCGCGGCGTCGTCGGGGATCAGCTCGTGCATCTTCTCCAGGTGGGGCACGCTGTTGCCACCGGGGTCGGCGATGGCGGCGGGGTGCCGGCCGATGGGCGTCGGCCCCCACAGGTAGGCCGTCAGCAGCGACGAGGCCACCACGACGCCGACCAGCACCCGCCGGCCGGCCATCGACCTGGCGTGGGAGATGCCGAGGATCGTCCCCCCGATGAGCACCGGAAGGATCAGGGTGCCGTAGTGATAGTGGATGTCGTACTGGTAGTAGAAGGTGCTGAGGACGTTGGCGGCGAGGGGCGCCAGCCCGACCAGCAGGAACCTCGGCGCCAGCAGCGGCATGAACGCCACCGGGCTGAACATCTGCCAGACGTACCAGGGCCGGCCCGGGCCCAGGGCGTACTCGACCACCTCCCACGGCCGCAGGAGCGTGGTGGTGACCAGCCCGCGAAGGCCGCCGAACGGCACCCGCCAGGCGTTCAGGCTGCCCACGCCGTTGAGCGCCGGGAGGATCCACCACAGGGCGGCCGCCATCGCCAGCCCCGACACCGCGCAGGTGATCAGCCCGATCCGGCGGTCGTGGCGGACGGCCACGTAGATGCCGAGGCCGATCGTGAGCAGGGCGACGTCCTCCTTCACCAGCAGGGCGCCCGCGATGCACAGGAGGAACCCGACCCACCGCTTCCGCACCATGAACCACAGGGCGAACATCACCAGCGGTAGCTCGAACACGTCGGGGTGGAACTGCTCGAGGTTGACGAAGGCCACCGCCGGGTGGAGCAGGTAGACGACGGCCATGGCCGCGGCCAGGCGCTCGTCCCGCAGCTTCTCCCGGGCCAACAGGAAGGTGGGCACCGCCGCCGACCCGAGCGCGGCGGCCTGGAAGAAGAGGAGGACCTTGGCCGACGGGAAGATCCAGTAGACCGGGACCAGGGGCAGGAGGATGAACGAGGTGTGGTCGCCGAACAGCTGGCGGCCCATGACCGTGACGAACGGGCTCTTGAACCTGCTCAGCAGCCACAGGCCCTGGTCGTAGATGCCGAAGTCGAAGGCCTGGGTGCCGTAGCCGTCGTGGTGGCGGAAGGTCCAGTAGGAGAACAGCCAGATGTAGGCCACCGTCGCCGCCACCAGCACCACGCGGGCGGCGGTGTCGGCCAGGATGGGACGGCTGTCGGCGTCGGGCACCCAGTCCCAGTCCCGCCAGGGCCCCGCCTCCAGCCACCCCGGCCGGACGACCGGATCGCCAGCGCGGGCCTCGTCCTTCTCGGCGGCGGGCACGTCGAACAGGGCGAGCTGGTCGCCGCCGGCGTCGGCAGGCTCGGCGTCGGCGGGCTCGTCGGCGACGGGCGGCGACGGCCGGCGGTCCCTGAGCACGCCCCGGCGCCGCAGCCAGCTGGTCAGGGCACTGAAGTCGACGGTGTCGCGGTCGGGCTCGGCGGGCTCGGCGGCAGGCCCGGCCGGCCTGGCAATCTCCTCGTCGGCGGGCGGCTCGGCGCGGGCGCGGACGGGCCGGATGACGCCCCGCCGCCGGAGCCAGCCGCTCCACGCCGAGAAGTCGACAGAGTCGCGATCACGCTCCTCGGCCTGCTTCTCGACCTGGTCCTCCGTCGGCGCCACGCCCTATCTTGTCCCGCCTCCGGCCGCCCCGGGACGCACGGCGGGGTCAGGGCCCGGCCCGGAGTCGCGCCGGCCCCACCGGTAGACTCGTCCCATGGTGCGTCCTCGAAGCTGGACCAGACCAGCGGGTGTGAGTCCCGTCCGGGTAATCGCCGGAGAGCCCGGTAGCAGGCCCCGGTCCGTCGCCGAGAGGCGACTGGCTGAGCGGGGCGTCGAAAGCCTCTATGGAGGGAGCAAGCGTGCGGGCCGTAGCGCCACCAGGCGTGAGTCCTGCAGCCTCGTCAGATTTACAACGGGGGAGCCGAGCCGCTCATGTCACGGCGAAGGCAGCATCCGACCGACTGGCGTTCCGGAGATGCCCCTGGTCGGGTCCCCTCGGGGTAAGGGGAGCGGCACGTACGCAGGGTCAGGTTCGGAAGGGGAGAGACCCGTCTGCGCAGCCTCGTCAGCAAAGACCGCCCGTATAAGCCAGTGGTGAAATCGAGCGGAGCGCAGCGGGAGTCCGACGGGGTCGTAGTACCGGCCGTCGCCGTGATGGCGGGCGGGAAGGGCCCCGACTTTGGTCACGTCGGAGATGGAGGTAAGCGCCAGGGCATGGCCGGGACCGCCCGGCCCAACCACCCCGGTGGGCAGGCGCCCACCGACAACGTGCGAAAACTCCAGAACCGGCTATGGGCTGCGGCCAAGCAGTCTCCGGGTCGCCGCTTCCACGCCCTGTTCGACCGAATCCACAGGCCTGACGTCCTGTGGGAGGCGTGGAGACGGGTCCGAGCAAATCGTGGCGCCGCCGGGGTCGATCGCCTGACCCTGGAGGCGGTGGAGGAATACGGCGTTCAGATCATGCTCGACGAGCTGGCCGCTGACCTCCGTGCAGGCACCTACCGCCCGTCGCCCGTGCGCCGGGTGGAGATACCAAAGCCTGATGGTCGAAAGCGGCCGCTGGGCATCCCCACCGTGCGCGACCGGGTGTGCCAGCAGGCAGCCAAGATCGTCCTCGAACCCATCTTCGAGGCCGACTTCCTGCCACAAAGCTTCGGTTTCCGACCCAAGCGCTCGGCCACCGACGCCCTGGAAGCCATCCGGGTGGCGTTCCCCCGAGGACGGCAGTTCGTTTTCGAGGCCGACATCCGCGACTTCTTCGGGCAGATCGACCACGAGAGGCTTCTCTCGCTGGTCGGCGAGCGCGTCTCGGACCGGCGGGTGCTCAAGCTGCTTCGCCAATGGCTGCGTGCGGGGGTGCTGGTCGAGGGGGTGCGGTCCGAGACGGTCACGGGCACGCCCCAGGGCGGGGTCATCTCCCCGCTGCTGGCCAACATCTACCTGCACGCCTTCGACCGGTCCTGGGCCGAGTCCGGCACCGGGGAGCTGGTCCGCTACGCGGACGACTTCGTGGTGCTGTGCACGACCCGCAGCCAGGCCGAGGCGGCCCAGGCCAGGGCGGCGGCCCTGCTGGGTGATCTCGGTCTGAGCCTGCACCCGGACAAGACCCGAGTGGTCGACCTCCGGGAGGGCAAGGAGGGCTTCGATTTCCTGGGCTGTCATCTTCACGCCCGCATGTCGGGCCGGCTGTGGGAGCAGCGGGGAATCATCCGCTACTACCTGCACCGCTGGCCGTCGCCGCGCTCGATGAAGCGGGCACGCCTTCGGGTCAAGGCCCTCACCGGCCGGAACCGGGTCGGCTTGGAGTTGGAGGACGTGATCTACGACCTCAACCTGTTCCTGCGGGGATGGGGCAACTACTTCCGCACCGGCAACGCAACCAACAAGTTCGTCTCCATCGACCGGCACGTGGCGTGGCGGCTGAAGCGCTTGCTCATCAAGAAGCGGGGCCGCAACCTGCGAGCTGGTCAGGCGGACCGTTGGACGCCCGCCTGGTTCCACGACCAGGGCCTGCACAAGCTGCTCGGCACCATCCGCTACCCGAAGGCGGCGTAACCATGTCCAGACGACCATCGGTAAGCCGTGTGCGGGAAAACCGCACGCACGGATTGAAAGGGGGATGGGGAAACGGGCTCGCTCTGCGAGCGACGCGCCCCTGACCACCAATG
>CAWHAN010000014.1:0-296270 GCA_963827345.1 uncultured Acidimicrobiia bacterium
GTGCTGGCCGACCTCACTCGGGAGACCCCGTACACGATCGTCGCGCCCGGCACGCTGCAGCAGCAGCTCGTCCAGGTCCGCGAGCGTGGGTACGCACGCACCGACGAGGAGATGTCGCTCGGCGCGTGCTCGGTCGCCGTGCCCGTGCTGGACCATGCCGGATCCGTGGCCGCGGCCGTCGGCATCGTCGTGTCGAGCCTGCGGCGGGACGCCCCCCGTCTGGTGGCCGCGCTCACGACGGCGTCGGCCGGCATCACCCGCCAGTGGCGAGCCCTGGTGCGGTGACGCTTCCGCTGAACGGAAACGTCAACTGGCGCCGAACGGCAGCACGCGCCACCGTCGGACCATGCGCACCCAGGTCGCCATCATCGGCGCAGGGCCCGCCGGCCTGCTGATGTCGCATCTCCTCGCGCGCGCCGGCGTCGACGCCGTGATCGTGGAGAACCGGTCCCGCGAGTACGTGGAGGCGCGCATCCGTGCCGGCATCCTCGAGGCGGCCAGCGTGGAGCTGCTGGACGAGGCCGGCGTGGGGGAGCGGCTGCACCGGGAGGGCATGGCTCATCGAGGCATCTACCTGCAGTGGCCCGGAACCCGGCACCATCTCGACTTCGTCGACCTGATCGGTCGCGGCGTGTGGGTGTACGGCCAGACGGAGGTGACCAAGGACCTGGGCGCTGCCCGCGACGCGGACGGACAAGAGACCTTCTACGACGCGTCGGAGGTCGAGCTGCACGACGTCGACTCGGACGCGCCGTGGGTGAGCCTCGTCGCCGCCGACGGTGAGCCGGTGCGCATCGATGCCTCGCTGATCGCCGGGTGCGACGGCTTCCACGGTCCCAGCCGGGCCCACGTCCCGGATGCCACCGTGCTCGAGCGCGACTACCCGTTCGCCTGGCTCGGCGTGCTCGCCTCCGTCGCCCCATCCACCGACGAGCTGATGTACGCCTGGCACCCGAACGGGTTCGCGCTGCACTCGATGCGCTCGACCGAGGTCAGCCGCTTCTATCTTCAGGTCGAACCGGACGAGGACGTCGACGAGTGGTCCGACGACCGCATCTGGACCGAGCTGTCCACCCGGTTCGCGCACGAAGGCTGGCACCTGCAGGACGGCCCGGTCACGGAGAAGAGCGTCCTGCCGATGCGCAGCTTCGTCAGCTCACCGATGCGGCACGGCCGGCTGTTCCTGGCCGGCGACAGCGCGCACATCGTGCCGCCGGCCGGAGCCAAGGGCCTCAACCTCGCCATCGCCGACGTCGCCCTTCTCGCTCCGGCGATGGCCGCGTACGTGCACGACGGGTCGACGAGCCTGCTGGACTCCTACTCCGAGTCAGCCCTGCATCGGGTCTGGCGCTGCACCCACTTCTCGTGGTGGATGACCACGATGCTGCATCGTCACGGCGACGAGTTCGATGCCGAGCTGCAGCTGTCGCAGCTGCGGCTCACCCAGTCGTCCCGCGCCGCCGCGACGTCGCTCGCCGAGAACTACGCGGGGCTGCCGTTCAGTGCGACACCTCGATGACGCGCAGGTCGTCGTCGATGGCGCTCGCGGCCGCCAGCAGCAGCGGCAACAGGTGATCGACGACCTCCGCGGCCTCGCCGCGGCGTGAGCTGGCGGACAGGTTGAGCGCGGCGACCACGACGCCGGTGCCGTCGCGGATGGGTGCGGCGATCGACCGCAGACCCGCCTCCAGCTCCTGGTCGACGAAGGCCCAGCCCTGGTCGCGGACCTTGGTGAGCTCCGCGACCAGCTGGCGCCGATCGGTGATGGTGTGCGGCGTGAACGCCTCGCGATCGTGCCGGTCGAGGTAGTCGTCGAGCTTCTCGGACGGCAGGTTCGCCAGCAGGACGCGCCCCATGGACGTGGCGTAGGCGGGGAACCGGGTACCGACGTTGATCGCCACGGTCATGATCCGCTGCCTCGCGACCCGGGCGACGTAGACGACGTCGCGGTCATCGAGCACCGCGACCGATGACGACTCGTGCGCGGACTCGGTGAGGCGCTCAAGGTGGGGCTGGACGATCGCCGGCAGCCGCATGGACGACAGGAACGCGTGCCCGAGCTCGAGGATCTTCGGGCGGAGGCTGAACCGGCGGCCGTCCGTGGAGACGTAGCCGAGGTCGGCCAGGGTGTGCAGCACGCGCCGGGCCGTGGCGCGGGTGAGATCGGCGCGACGGGCCACGTCGGACAGCGTCAGCTGGGCATTGTCGGCATCGAAGACACGGATCACCGCGAGCCCGCGGACCAGTGACTGCACGGGAGCGGCGGACGAGGGGGCTGCGCTCTCCGACTCGCTCACGCGTCACACCTTAGGGGAGCAGTGAGCCGCGACGAACGGTTGACGCGGCGAAGAATCACGACATATGTTCGCACAAGAAACGTACGTTCGCCAAGCGCACACGCCGGAAGCCCGTGTTGAAAGGTTGGGGAGATGGTGCTCGAGCTCGATTCCTGGACGGGCAAGGTCTACGTCGACGGCACTTGGGTCGACGGCGGGAGCGGCGACGCTCCGATCGTCGAACCGGCCACCGGCGACGAGCTGGGCCGACACGGCATGGCGTCGGCCGGTGACGTCGAGAAGGCCGCCGCAAGTGCCGCCGAGGCGCAACGTGAGTGGGCCGCGAAGCCGCACACCGAACGAGCCGCCGTGCTGCGTCGTGCCGGCGACCTCTGGCAGGAGCACGCCGAGGAGTTCTCGGAGTGGAACGTCCGCGAGGTCGGCGCCATCGGAGGCATGGCCGGCTTCGCCCTGCACGTCGCCACCGAGGAGTGCTACGCCGCGGCCGCACTGCCCGGCACCCCGTACGGCGAGCTGCTGCCCAGCGAGGAGCCACGGCTCTCGATGGCCCGCCGCGTGCCGGTCGGCGTCGTCGGCGTCATCGCCCCGTTCAACGTCCCGCTCATCCTCGGCATCCGTTCGGTCGCCCCGGCGCTCGCTCTCGGCAACGCCGTCGTGCTCAAGCCGGATCCGCGAACCGCGGTGACCGGCGGCGTCAACATCGTCCGCGTCTTCGAGGAAGCCGGGCTCCCGCCAGGCGTGCTCCAGATGCTGCCGGGCGGCGCCGACGTCGGCGAGGCCCTGGTGACCGATCCGAACATCGGTGTGATCTCGTTCACCGGATCGACCCAGGTCGGGCGCACGATCGGCGAGCTCGCCGGACGCCACCTCAAGCGCGCCCACCTCGAGCTCGGCGGCAACTCCGCCGTCCTGGTCCTCGACGACGCTGACGTCGACCAGGCCGTCAACCTGGCCGCGTGGGGCTCGTTCTTCCACCAGGGCCAGATCTGCATGACCACCGGCCGCTACCTCGTGGCCGACGGGCTGCACGACACCTTCGTCGATCGGCTGGGCGAGAAGGCGTCACACCTGCCGGTCGGCGACCCGAACACGTCCGAGGTCGCGCTCGGGCCGGTCATCGACGAAGGCCAGCGGGACAAGATCCACGCGCTCGTCACCGGCAGCGCCGATGTCGGTGCGAACGTGGTGAGCGGCGGCGAGTACACCGACCTGTTCTACCGGCCGACCGTCATCTCGACACCCAGCGTCGACGCCCCGGCGTATGCCGAGGAGGTCTTCGGCCCGGTGGCCTCGGTGCTGCGCGTCTCGTCCCCCGACGAGGCGGTCGAGGTGGCCAGGAACAACGAGTACGGGCTGTCGCTCGGCATCGTCACCCGCGACGTCATGGCCGGCCTCGCCATCGCCGACCGCATCCCGACCGGCATCGTCCACATCAACGACCAGACCGTCAACGACGAGGCCAACGCGCCGTTCGGCGGCGTGGGTGCGTCGGGCACCGGGAGCCGGTTCGGGGGAGCGGGAGCCAACATCGACGCCTTCACCGAGACGCAGTGGGTCACCGTCCGCCGCGAGCCGCCGACGTTCCCCTTCTGATCGTCAGCCCGCCGGCGCACCGGCCAGGATCGCGTCGAGCAGCTGCACGGCGCCGGCCTTGTCGAGCGGCTCGTTGCCGTTGCCGCACTTGGGTGAGTGCACGCACGACGGGCAGCCGTCGGCGCACTCGCAGGCGACGATCGCCTCGCGCGTGAACCGGAGCCAACGAGCCGCGACGTCGTGGCCACGCTCGGCGAATCCTGCTCCGCCGGGGTAGCCGTCGTAGACGAACACGGTGAGCCGACCGGTGTCGGCGTGCAACGCGGTGGAGACGCCACCGATGTCCCACCGGTCGCAGGTGGCCAGCAGCGGCAGCATGCCGATGGCGGCGTGCTCGGCGGCATGCGCCGCGCCCGGCACGTCGGCCGAGGCCAGCGCGTCCATGACGGCCGATCCGCGGAGCGTCCACCAGACCGCCTTGGTGCGCAGGGTTCGTTCAGGCAGGTCGAGCGGCTCCTCGCCCAGGGTGGAGCCGCTCTTGCTCCGCATGACGTACGAGACGACCTGGCCCACCACGTCGACGGTGCCGAAGGCGATCTCGGCCTCGCCCCACGTCTGCGTGCGCTCGGTCTCGACGATCGTGATCTCGGTGGTCGAGCGAGCCTGCGTGGAGTACTCCGGGTCGTCGAGGTGAACCTCGGCCGCGCCGCCCTCCACGTCGTACTCGTCGACGACGTACACCTCGCCCTGGTGCACGTAGACGGCACCGGTGTGCACCGTGGAGTCGGCCGAGCCGGCATCGACGGTGCCGACGAGACGGCCGGTGACGCCGTCGACGATCTGCACCGGCGCTCCGCCACTGGAGCGGAGGTCGGCGAGGTCGGAAGCGCGGTCGCGCCGGGTCCAGAACCAGCCGGCGTCGCGCCGCCGCAGCCAGCCGGCCGCCGCCAGGGCCTCGATGCCCTCGGCCGTGCGCGGCCCGAACATCTCGATGTCGTCGGACGTGAGCGGCAGCTCCTGCGCCGCAGCGGCGAGGTGTGGTCCCAGCACGTACGGGTTGTCCGGGTCGAAGACGGATGCCTCCACCGGTGCTCCGAGCAGGGCCTCGGGGTGATGCACGAGGAACGTGTCGAGCGGCTCGTCGCGCGCCACCAGCACCCCGAGCGACTCCTGGCCGGCCCGCCCGGCCCGGCCGAGCTGTTGCTGCAGCGCGGCCCGCGTGCCGGGGAACCCGACGCTGACGACGGCGTCGAGCCCGGCCACGTCGATGCCGAGCTCGAGCGCGTTGGTGCTGGCGAGGCCGAGCAGGTCGCCGCCTCGCAGTCGCTGCTCCAGCTCGCGTCGCTCCTCGGGCAGGTAGCCGCCGCGGTACGTGGCGACGCTGCGCACGAGCGACGGGTCGACATCGTCGAGCCTCCGCTGGGCGCCTGCTGCGACCGCCTCGGCCCCGCGCCGCGACCGCACGAACACGAGCGTCCGGGTGCCTCCGACGACGAGGTCGGTGAGGATCTCGGCCGCCTCGGTGGTGGCCGATCGCCGGTGCGGTGGCTGGGTCGGATGTGCCGCGCCGATCAGCGGCGGCTCCCACAGGGCGATGGTGCGGGCCGCGTGCGGCGAGGCGTCGTCGGTGACGGCCACGACGTCGAGGCCGGTGAGCCGGCGGGCGAAGTCGGCCGGCTCGGCCACGGTGGCCGACGACAGGATGAACACGGGCCCTCTTCCGTCGGCACCGCTGCCGTAGTGGGCGCAGACGCGACGCAACCGGCGCAGGACGTGCGCGACGTGCGCGCCGAACACCCCGCGGTAGTGGTGGCACTCGTCGACCACGACGTACCGCAGCCCGCCGAGCAGCCTCGTCCACCGAGCGTGCGCGGGAAGGATCGAGTGGTGCAGCGTGTCGGGGTTCGTCAACGCGTAGTCGGCGTGGTCGCGGGCCCAGTCGCGCTCGTCGCGGGTGTTGTCGCCGTCGATCGTCGCCGCACGAACGAGGTCGGCGGCCGGATGCAGCCTCCTGCGCTGGTCGGCCGCGAGCGCCTTGGTGGGTGCGACGTACAGCACGGTGGGGGATCGGTGGCCGTGCAGAGCGCTGCCCGTGCGTCCGCCCGCGAGCGCCTCGAGCGCCGGCACCTGGAACACCAGCGACTTGCCGGACGCCGTGCCGGTGGAGACCACGACGTGCCGACCGTCGTGAACGTGCCGCAGGCCCTCGGCCTGGTGCGCCCACGGCTCGGTGGCACCCTCGGCCTCGAAAACCGCGCGGACCTCCGGGCTCACCCAGTCGGGCCAGGGCTCGAATACGGCGTCGCGGGCCGGCACGCGCTCGACGTGGGTGACGCGCTCGCCGTACCGGCTCAGCAGGTCGGCAGGGTCCACCTCCCGAGTCTCCCAGAGCGGTGGGACGGTGACATGCGACGAGTACCGCGCCATCGGGGGCGTGGTTGAATCGACGCAGCATCATCGGGGCGAGGGGAGGAAGGCCATGGAGTTGTCACTCGGCACACACACGGACGGACCGTTCGAGATCATCGAAGTCGGCGGCGAGATCGACGTCTACACAGCCCCTCGCCTTCGCGAAGCGATCGTCGCGGCCGTCGAAGAGGGCCACACGCGTCTCGTCATCGACGTCGAGAAGGTCGAGTTCCTCGACTCCACCGGTCTCGGCGTGCTGGTCGGCGCGCTCAAGAAGGTCAGGGCCGACGGCGGCACCCTCGACATCGTCTGCACGCAGCAGCGCATCCTCAAGATCTTCGACATCACCGGGCTCGACAAGGTCTTCGGCCTGCATCACTCGGTTGGCGAGGCGATCGCCGCTCACGACTGACCCCGGTGTCGTCCGCGTGACGGCGGGCTGGTTTCCTTCTCTCGGTAAGTCTTGCCCCGTTCACGGAGGAAATTCATGCTTCACGCGACACTGGTTGCGCAAGCCGAGGACATCAACATCAGCAGCGACAACATGATCTTCTTGTGGATCGTTGCCGGTATCGCTGTCCTCGCACTCATTCTGGCGGCGGTGTTCCGCGCCGAGGTGCTCAAGCACGGCGAAGGCACCGAGAAGATGCAGGAGATCGGGCGAGCCGTCCAGGAGGGCGCCAGCGCCTACCTGTCGCGTCAGTTCAAGACGCTGAGCTTCTTCATCCTGCCCATCGCCGTCCTGCTCTACTTCATCCCGGACTCGAACAAGATCCAGCTCGGTCGATCCGTCTTCTTCGTGGTGGGCGCGGGCTTCTCCGCCGCGATCGGCTACCTCGGCATGTGGCTCGCGACGCGCGCCAACGTCCGGGTCGCCGCAGCCGCGCAGAACGAGGGCCGCGATCCCGCGATGCGCATCGCGTTCCGCACCGGCGGTCACGTCGGCATGCTGACGGTGGGCCTCGGCCTGCTCGGCGCGTCCGCTGTGGTCCTGTACTTCAAGGATGAAGCACCGTCCGTGCTCGAGGGCTTCGGCTTCGGCGCCGCGCTGCTCGCCATGTTCATGCGTGTCGGCGGCGGAATCTTCACCAAGGCGGCCGACGTGGGCGCCGACCTCGTGGGCAAGGTCGAGCAGGGCATCCCCGAGGACGACCCGCGCAACGCCGCCACCATCGCCGACAACGTCGGCGACAACGTGGGCGACTGCGCCGGCATGGCGGCCGACCTCTTCGAGTCCTACGCCGTCACACTCGTGGCCGCACTGATCCTCGGATCCGTCGCCTTCGGCGAGCACGGCCTCGTCTTCCCGCTCGTCGTGCCGGCCATCGGCGCGGTCACGGCGATCATCGGCGTCTTCATCACCCGGCCGCGCGAGGGCGAGGGCGGCCTGACCACGATCAACCGCTCGTTCTACATCTCGGCGTTCATCTCGGCCGTCGGCACGTCGGTCTTCGCCTGGCTCTACCTGCCGAAGAGCTTCGGCGACCTCAAGGGCATCGACCCCAACGGCCTGATCGCGACCATCGCCCAGGCCAGCGGGCAGGAGCAGCCGGGTCTCGAGATGTTCGGCAACCCCGCTTCGCCGCGAGTCATCGCGATCATCGCCGTGCTCATCGGCATCGCGCTCGCCGCCGTCATCCTGGCCCTCACCGGCTACTACACCGGCACCACCACGCGTCCGGTCAAGGACGTCGGCAAGACCGCGCTCACCGGCCCGGCCACGGTCATCCTGTCCGGACTCTCGGTCGGTTTCGAGTCCGCCGTCTACACGGCGCTCACCATCGGTGCGGCCGTGTTCGGCGCGTTCCTGCTGGGCTCCGGCTCGATCGTGGTCTCGCTGTTCGCTGTCGCCCTCGCCGGCACCGGCCTGCTCACCACGGTCGGCGTCATCGTGGCCATGGACACGTTCGGCCCGGTCAGCGACAACGCCCAGGGCATCGCGGAGATGTCCGGCGACGTCGACGAGAAGGGTGCGGGCATCCTCACCGAGCTCGACGCGGTCGGCAACACCACGAAGGCCATCACCAAGGGCATCGCGATCGCGACCGCCGTCCTGGCGGCCACCGCGCTGTTCGGGTCGTTCACCGACACGATCAGCAAGGCGATCCAGGACTCCGGCCTGAACAACGAGACCGCTGCGAACATCAAGGTCACCGAGACCTACGCGTTCAGCGGCATCCTCAACGTCGCCGATCCGGCCAACCTGTTCGGCCTGATCATCGGCGCCGCGGTCGTGTTCCTGTTCGCCGGCCTGGCGATCAATGCCGTCGGTCGCGCGGCCGGCGCGGTCGTGTTCGAGGTGCGTCGCCAGTTCAAGGAGATCCCCGGGATCATGGAGGGCACCGGCCGTCCCGAGTACGGCAAGGTCGTCGACATCTGCACGCGCGACTCGCTCCGTGAGCTCGCGACGCCGGGCATCCTGGCGATCTTCGCGCCGATCGCGGTCGGCTTCGGCCTCGGCATCGGCCCGTTGGGCGCCTACCTCGCCGGAGCGATCGGCACCGGCGTGCTGATGGCGGTCTTCCTCGCGAACTCCGGTGGCGCGTGGGACAACGCCAAGAAGCTGGTCGAGGACGGCAACCACGGTGGCAAGGGATCGCCGGCCCACGAGGCCACGATCATCGGTGACACCGTCGGTGACCCGTTCAAGGACACCGCCGGCCCGGCCATCAACCCGCTGCTCAAGGTGATGAACCTGGTGTCGCTGCTCGCGGCCCCGCTCATCATCAAGTTCGCCTACGGCACGGACGAGAACGCACCGCTGCGCTACGGGATCGCCGCCGTCTCGGTGATCATCATCGTGACCGCGGTCTACATCTCGAAGCGTCGCCCGATCGCGATCGGCAGCGACGCCGAGGCGGCCGAAGCGGCAGCTGAAGCGACAGCCTGAGCGACACCAGCACCACGCGAGTGGCGCAGATCTCGCCGTCCTGATCAAGGGCGACGAGTCTGCGCCACTCGCGGTCTGGCCTGCGTCACTCGCGGCACGAGCTGGCTGGCGTAAGAGGTGAGGGCGATCGCCACGGCAGCGGTTCCGCCGAGGACGAACCCGCCCCGGGCGCCCACGCCGTCGATCGATGCGCCGATGGGCGGTGCGCTCGCGGCTCCGCCCGCACAGCCGCGCGTACCCCGAGAACCCCGCGAGGAGTGATTCTGGCACGCTGTAGGGACCACGATGTACCGGCCGACCGGTGCATCGCCGGGCACAGATCGACGTACGTCACAGGCCCGAAACGCGAGGAATCTTGACAGGACGCGTTACGTTAGCGCCGTCTGACCCCGCCCAACCCCCAGGGAGAGTCCGCTTGACCACGCTTGTCATCGTCGAGTCGCCGAACAAGGTCCGCAGCATCGCGGGCTATCTCGGCGACGGCTACGTCGTGGACTCCAGCGTCGGCCACATCCGTGACCTCCCGAAGGGCGCCGACGAGGTGCCCGCCAAGTACAAGGGAGAGTCGTGGGCGCGGCTCGGGGTCGACATCGAGAACTCCTTCGAACCGGTCTACGTGGTCTCCGCCGACAAGAAGTCGCAGATCACCAAGCTCAAGAAGCTGCTCAAGGACGCCGACGAGCTCGTGCTCGCGACGGATGAGGACCGCGAGGGCGAGGCCATCGCCTGGCACCTGTTCGACGAGCTGAAGCCCAAGGTGCCGGTCAAGCGCATCGTGTTCCACGAGATCACCCGCGAGGCGATCCTGCACGCCGTCGCCAACCCGCGCGACATCGACATGGACCTCGTCGACGCCCAGGAGACCCGGCGAATCCTGGACCGTCTCTACGGCTACGAGGTCAGCCCGGTGCTCTGGAAGAAGGTCATGAGCGGCCTGTCCGCCGGCCGCGTGCAGTCGGTGGCGACCCGGCTCGTGGTCGAGCGCGAGCGGGCCCGGATGGCGTTCCGGTCCGCGTCCTACTGGGACCTCGAGGCAACGTTCGACGCCGGCGAGCAGCACGAGCCCCGCACCTTCCCGTCCCGTCTCATCAGCGTCGACGGCAAGCGCGTCGCCACCGGCTCCAGCTTCGGCGACGACGGAGCCCTGAAGAACTCCGACGTGGTGCACCTCGACGAGGAGCGGGCCGGCGCGTTGGCCGTCGCCCTCGCCGACCAGACCTTCACGATCAGCTCGGTCGAGGCCAAGCCGTACACGCGCAAGCCCTACCCGCCATTCCGCACCACCACCATGCAGCAGGAGGCGTCGCGCAAGTTCGGCTTCGGCGCCGCCCGCACCATGCAGGTCGCGCAGCGGCTCTACGAGGGCGGCTACATCACCTACATGCGCACCGACTCCTCGGCGTTGTCGCAGACGGCGCTCAACGCGGCGCGGTCCCAGGTGCGCGAGCTGTACGGCGCTGAGTACCTTCCCGATGCCCCTCGCACCTACGCCGGCAAGGTCAAGAACGCCCAGGAGGCGCACGAGGCCATCCGCCCGGCCGGTGAGTCGTTCCGCACGCCGCGGCAGGTCACGCTCTCCGGCGACGAGGCCAAGCTGTACGAGCTGATCTGGAAGCGCACCATCGCGTCGCAGATGAAGGACGCCAAGGGAGAAACGGTCACGCTGCGCATCACGGCCGGCGCGACCTCCGGTGAGACGGTCGAGTTCACCAGCTCGGGCCGCACGATCACGTTCCACGGCTTCCTCAAGGCGTACGTGGAGTCCGGCGACGACCCCAATCAGCAGGGCGACGACCAGCAGACCCGCCTGCCCGACGTCGCGCAGGGCGACACAGTCACCGTCGACGAGCTCGGCTCGGCCGGGCACGAGACCAAGCCACCGGCGCGCTTCACCGAGGCCAGCCTGATCAAGGAGCTGGAAGAGCGCGAGATCGGTCGCCCCTCCACCTATGCCTCGATCATCGGCACCATCCAGAACCGTGGCTACGTGTACAAGAAGGGCACTGCGCTGGTGCCGGCTTGGATCGCGTTCAGCGTGGTCCGCCTGCTGGAACAGCACTTCCCGCGCCTCGTCGACTACGGCTTCACCGCCGAGCTCGAGGACGTCCTCGACGAGGTCGCCGGCGGACGCGAGGAGCGCGTCGCCGTCCTCCAGAGCTTCTGGACCGGCGAGGGCGAGAACGACACCGGCCTCAAGCGCCTCATCGAGAACCTTCCTGACATCGACGCTCGCAGCCTGGCGACGTTCGAGATCGGCGAGAGCATCAATCTGCGGGTCGGACGCTACGGCCCGTACGTCGAGGGCCCGCCGATGCTGCCCGGCGACGGTGGCACCGACGTGCCCACCCGTGCCAACGTTCCGGAGGACCTCCCGCCCGACGAGCTCACCCTCGAGAAGGCCAAGGAGCTGCTCGCCAACCCGGCCGGGCAGGAGAAGACCCTCGGCACCCATCCGGAGACCGGCCTCGAGCTGATTGCGAAGAACGGCCGCTTCGGCCCGTTCATCACCGAGCGGCTGCCCGCGGACGCCCCCAAGAGCGCCAAGCCGCGCACGGCCAGCCTGTTTGAGTCGATGTCGCTCGACAGCATCGGCATCGACGACGCGGTCCTGCTGCTCACGCTGCCGCGCGTGGTCGGCACCGACGTCGACGGTGAGGAGATCACCGCCCAGAACGGTCGCTACGGCCCGTACCTCAAGAAGGGCAGCGACTCCCGGTCCCTGCAGACCGAGGACCAGCTCCTCACCCTCACCGAGGAGGAGGCGCGGGCCATCTACGCCCAGCCCAAGACCTACGGACGCGGGCGCGCAGCCGCGGCGCCGCTCAAGGAGCTCGGCGACGACCCGGTGAGCGGCAAGCCCATCGTGGCCAAGGACGGCCGCTTCGGCATGTACGTCACCGACGGCGAGTACAACGCCACGCTGCGCAAGGACGACTCCATCGACACGCTCACCCCCGAGCGCGCGCAGGAGCTGCTGGCCGAGCGCCGCGCGAAGGGCCCGGCCAAGAAGGCCGCCAAGCGGGGAGCGAAGAAGAGCACCAAGAAGAAGACAACAGCGAAGAAGTCGACCGCGAAGAAGACGGCCGCCAAGAAGACGGCCGCCAAGAAGAGCGAGTAGCCGGGTGGTCTCCCTCGTCCGTCCGCTGTCACCGCGCGACCCGCAGGAGGGCAACCGGACCGCCACGCCGCTGGAGCTGTTCGCCGACCTCTGCTACGTCGTCGCGGTTGCCCAGGCTGGGCTGACGCTCCACCACGAGATCGTCGAGGGGCATCCGGGTCACGGTCTCGTGTACTTCGCGATGGCCTTCTTCGCGATCTGGTGGGCGTGGCTCAACTTCGCCTGGTTCAACTCGGCCTACGATCCCGACGACA
Organism: uncultured Acidimicrobiia bacterium; assembly: GCA_963827345.1. Taxonomy (GTDB): domain Bacteria; phylum Actinomycetota; class Acidimicrobiia; order Acidimicrobiales; family AC-14; genus CAWGUU01. The sequence goes on from CAWHAN010000014.1 coordinate 12,502, forward strand.
CCTTGCACCGACTGCTGACCCTGCTGCAGATCTTCGGCTCGCTGGTGCTCGCTGCCGGCATCCCGCGGATCTTCGAGTCCGACTTCACCCTCGGGGTCATCGGCTACGTCATCATGCGCGTCGGACTGGTGCTGATGTGGCTGCGGGCCGCGGCGGGTCACCCCGAGCGGCGCGCCACGGCCATGCGGTACGTGATCGGCCTCCTGGTCGTGCAGGGCGGCTGGGTCGTCGCCCTGCTCGTCACCGGGGGAGACCTCCCGGTCTGGCTGTTCGCCATCCTCGTTGCGGCAGACTTCGCCGTTCCGTTCTACGCGGAGAAGGCCGGAGCAACCCCGTGGCACCCGCACCACATCGCCGAGCGCTACGGGCTGTTCTTCATCATCGTGCTGGGCGAGACGGTGCTGTCGGTCGCTCTCGCCCTTCAGGTCGCCATCGACAAGGCGCACCCGCCGGCAGCCCTGGCCGCCGTCGTCGTCGGCGGTGTGCTGATCACGTTCTGCGCGTGGTGGCTGTACTTCTCCCGCGACGACGCCGACGTGCTGACGGGCAATGACATCGGGTTCGCGTGGGGCTTCGGCCACTACGTCATCTTCGGCGGGGCAGCCGCGTTCGGCGCCGGCCTTGCTGCGCGGGTCGAGTACTACGAGGACCACGCCAAGGTCTCCGACATCGTGAGCAGCGCCTTCGTGGCCGCGCCGGTCGCGGCGTTCCTGGCCGCGTCCTGGTTCGTGTGCATCCGGCTGCACGATGCGTCCGCTCGGACGCTGGTCCCGTTCACGGCGGCGATCATCGCAACCCTGGCCCTCATCTGGGTGCCGTACACCGAGCTGTGGGTCGGGTTGGTGATGACCACATTGCTCGCGGTCGAGCTGTTCCTCACGCGGGACGCCCCCGTTGCTGTCGGCGACGACTCCTAGCATCAGCACATGGACGACCTGAGCTCCGAGGTCCTCGATCGCGTGCGCTCCATCTGCCTGGCGCTGCCCGAGACCCACGAGGAAACGGCGTGGACGGGCATCCGGTGGCGCATCCGCACCCGCACCATCGCGCACCTGCTCGTCGTCGCCGACGGGAAGCCGCAATCGCATGCCCGCGCGCTCGGCCACGACGGACCGGCCACGGTGCTCACGTTCCGCACGCCGCCGTCGGAGGTCGACGCCTTCGCGTCCATGGGCGAGCCCTACTTCTACGGCGGTTGGGGGCGCGACGTCGTCGGCAGCGTCATCACCGAGAACACCGACTGGGAGGAGGTCGAGGAGCTGGTCACTGACAGCTACCGCCAGATGGCCCCGCAGAGGCTCGTCAGCCGCCTGGACGCGATGGTCGACTAATCCTCCTTCCGGCGCAGGCGCTCCTCGAGGCGGTCCACCTCGTCCTGCAGGCGCCTGGTCTCGGCCTCTAGTGCGAATACCTGGGCGATACCCGCGAGATTGAGCCCGTCGTCCAGCAGCGACGAGATGCGGTCGACTCGCAAGAGGTCACCTTGGCTGTATCGGCGGGTTCCACCACCGGTGCGGAACGGCTCGAGGAGCCCTTTGGCCTCGTAGGTGCGCAACATCTGTGCGTTCACGCCGGTCAGCTCCGCGGCCACCGAGATCCCGAACACTGCGCGATCGTCCCTGAGCTCCATGATCAGGCATCCTTTCGCGTCGGTCGGAACGGCTGCGGCACGACGTGGACCGGCCCGGCCACGAACTGGCGACCTGGGTTGCGGGGCACGCGCGGAGCCGGCGGCGGGATCGGGGGGGTCCGGCGGGACCCCGCCTCGACCAATGCGCGCCGGTAGGCGTCGGTCAGTGAGGTGAATCGCTGAGCGGCCAGGGGATCGCCAGAGACGTCCGGATGGGTGAGAAGGGCGAGTCGCCGGTACGCGCGCGCGATCTCGTCGCGTGTGGCGTCGGGCTCGAGGCCGAGCACCGCCAAGGCTGGCCGGCCACCGGTGCGCGTCATTCTCATCACCTCGCAATCTATGCTGGCTCCACTACTTGAAATCTTCTCACAGCGTTATAAAATCTCAAGTGACCAACATAGATCTGATCCGACGGACCAGCGTCGGAGACCGACAAAGGAGGCTGTGAGATGTTGATGCGAACCGATCCCTTCCGCGACCTCGACCGGTTGGCCGAGTCCGTCTTCGGGACCACCACCCGCCCGGCCGTCATGCCGATGGATGCCTACCGCGCCGACGACACGTTCGTCATCCACCTCGACCTGCCGGGCATCGACCCCGACTCGATCGACCTCACCGTCGAGCAGAGCGTGCTCGCGGTGCACGCCGAGCGGAAGCGTCCTTCCGACGACGACGTTGAGCGCGTGGTCGGCGAGCGGACCTACGGCACGTTCAGCCGCCAGATGTTCCTCGGCGACACCCTGGACGTCGACCAGCTCGAGGCCGACTACGCGGACGGAGTGCTGTCGATCCGGATCCCGGTGGCCGAGCAGGCCAAGCCGCGTCGCATCGAGATCGCGCGCGGCTCGGACAGCCGGCAGCTCGACGAGAAGATCAGCGCCTGACCGCCCGCGGCTGCGGGCGGCGGCCGACCGTTGATGCATCGCGGCGACACGCTCGGCCGCGATGCGTCAATCCGTCCTGACCCTCCGTGGGAGCGGGCCACTAGGCTCGCTCCCATGGAGCCGCTCTTCACCGAACGTGGGGTGTTCGTCGCCCTCGAGGGCGGTGAAGGAGCCGGCAAGTCCACCCAGTCCAGGATGCTCGGCGACTGGCTCGATGAGCTCGGTCACCGGGTGCTGCTCACGCGCGAGCCCGGCGGCACCGACGTCGGCGCCGTGCTGCGGCATATCGTGCTCGACCACGGCACCGGCACCCTGTCACCGCGGGCCGAGGCGCTCATCTACGCCGCCGACAAGGCCGAGCACGTCGACGAGATCGTGCTGCCGGCGCTGGCCGAGGGCATGGTCGTCGTCACCGACCGCTACGTCGACTCGCTGCTGGCGTACCAGGGCGCCGGCCGCGTCGTCGACGTCACCGAGCTCGAGCAGGTCGCGCGATGGGCCACGTCCGACCTGCGACCACATCTCACCGTTGTGCTCGACGTCGACCCTGCCACCGGGCTCGACCGCGCCGGGACACTCGACCGCATCGAGGCCGAGCCGCTGGAGTTCCACCAGCGGGTCCGCGAGCACTTCCTCGGCCTCGCCGACGCCGACCCCGACCACTACCTCGTCCTCCCCGCCGACGGCGACGCGGACAAGGTGCACGAGGCCATCCGCGCCGGCATCGAGCCCTGGCTCGGGCAGGCGACACCCGCATGAGCGTGTGGCAGGAGCTCGTCGGCCAGGAGCCGGTGGTCGAGAGCCTGCGCGACGCCGTGGCGCAGCCGCAGCACATGACGCACGCCTGGCTGTTCACCGGCCCGCCGGGGTCCGGTCGATCCAACGCCGCACGGGCGTTCGCCGCGGCGCTCCAGTGCGAGCAGGACGGCTGCGGCGAGTGTCACTCCTGCGCCACGGCCAGGGCCGGCAGTCATCCCGACATCACCGTCATCCGCACCGACGGCCTCTCGATCGGCACCGACCTCATCCGCGACTACGTCCGCCGGGCCGCGCTGCGGCCGGCCCTGGGCCGGTGGCAGGTGCTCGTCGTCGAGGACGCCGACCGGCTCACCGACCAAGCCGCCAACGCGCTGCTCAAGTCGCTGGAGGAGCCGGCCTCCCACACGGTGTGGATGCTGTGCGCTCCGGCGATCGAGGACGTCATGATCACCGTCCGCTCACGGTGCCGGCCGGTGCTGCTCCGCACCCCGTCGGCAGCAGCCATCGCCGAGCTGCTGGTGGGACGCGACGGTATCGAGCCCGAGCTCGCCCACGCGGCGGCCGCCGCGTCGCAGGGTCACATCGGCAGGGCCCTCGGCCTCGCGCGCGACACGGTGGCCCGCGACCGGCGCAAGGCCATCCTGGCGCTCCCGCTGCAGGTCGGCAGCCTCGGCGACTGCCTCGCCGCGGCACAGACCATCAACGACGAGGCCACCGCTCGCGCGGCCGGGGTGGCCGACACCGCCGACGAGCAGGAGATCACCGACCTGCGGACGTCCTGGGGTGTCGAGGAGCGGGGTCGTCGCCCGTCGGGCTATGCCGGCGCCCTCTCCACGCTCGAGAAGGACCAGAAGCGCCGCCGCACCCGGCTCGCCCGTGACTCCATCGACGGCGTGCTCATCGATCTCCTGGCGTTCTGCCGCGACGTCATCGCGGCACAGTGCGCCCCGGGCACCGAGCTCGTCAACGCCGATGTCGCCGACGACGTCGGGTCCGTGGCCCGGGTGTGGACTCCGGAATCGACCCTGCGCCGCATCGATGCCATCGTCGAGTGTCGTGAGGCCCTGGATGCGAACGCTGCCCCCCAGCTCGCGCTCGAGCGCATGATGATCGGATTCCTGCCATGAACCGACGCGACGCGATCCTCGCCGTCCTCATCGCCGTGGCGCTCTTGGGGGTGATCGCGACGGCGCTCGTCATTGGTGATGACCGGCAAGGGCGTCCGGACTGGGAGGAACCGAATCCGGTCGCCAGAGGAGCCCCCGAGGGCCTTGAGCGGTTCTACGCCCAGGACCTGGAGTGGGACGAATGCGAGAACGCGCAGTGCACCAGTATCGAGGTGCCGCTGGAGTACGAGAAGCCCGAGGGCAAGACGCTGTCGCTGCGAGTCCACGTTCTCCCGTCGAGCGGCGACGGTGGGCGCAGCCTGTTCTTCAACCCGGGCGGCCCCGGCGCTGCGGCCATCCCCTACGTCGACTACATGGCGAGCCAGCTCGGTCGCGACGTGCGAGCCCGTTACGACCTCGTCTTCCTCGACCCCCGAGGAGTTGGCGAGAGCTCGCCGCTCGACTGCTTGTCCGATCGTGACCTCGATGCCGCTCTGGCAAGCGATCCCACGCCCGACGACGCCGCCGAGATCGCCGCGTTCCGGACCAGCAGCGCCGACGTTCGGTGCCGGGTGCCGGCAGAAGTCAGGAGATCTCGCCGCCCACGTCTCCACCGAGGAGGCCGCCCGCGACTTCGACATCGTTCGCGGGCTCCTTGGTGCCACGACCTTCGACTTTTTCGGGGGGTCCTACGGCTCGCAGCTGGGGGCCACCTACGCGGCACTGTTCCCAACGAACGTCGGCCGCATGGTCCTCGATGGCGGGATCGACATCTCCCTCACGGGCCCTGAGCTCGCCCTGGGCCAGAGCGAGGGTTTCGGTCGTGCCCTCCGCGCGTACATCGAGGACTGCGTGCGCGCGGAGGACTGCCCGCTGGGGCGCAACGTCGCCGCGGCCGAAGGAAAGCTCTCCGACCTCCTCGAATCAGCCGACGCCACGCCGCTGCGCACGGGTGAGTCCCGCCGGCTCACCGAGGGGCTCATGAAGATCGGGCTGGCCTTACCGCTCTACGCCGAAGATCTTTGGCCGCAGCTCACTGGCGCTCTCAAGTCGGCGTTCAAGGGCGACGGATCGGGTTTGCTGCGGCTGTCCGACCTCTACATCGACCGCCTCGCCGACGGCAACTACGCCAGCAACCGCCTCGAGGCCTTCCCGGCCGTGAACTGCCTCGACTTCGACGACCGTGGCAAGCCCGAGGACGTCGAAAAGGCGCTCCCGCGCTTCGAACGCGCGAATCCGGTGTTCGGACGCGCGAACGCCTGGGGCATGCTCGGCTGCGCCGACTGGCCCATCCGGGCCACCCACCCGCAGAACGACGTCGACGCCACGGGCTCGAAACCGATCATCGTTCTGGGCACGACCCGCGACCCGGCGACTCCGTACGAATGGTCAGAAGCGCTCGTCGACCAGCTTCGCACCGGAGTCCTGGTCACCCGTGAAGGTGACGGCCACGGCGCCTACGGGGCCGGCAACCAGTGCATCGACAACCTGGTCGACGCCTACCTTGCAGACGGCAAGGTCCCGAAGGCCGGGACCACCTGCAAGGAGTAGCCCGTCAGGCCGCCACCGTCTGACAACCAGATGCGTGATGAGATTGCGCTCGTGACCCCACGCACCAAGATCCTCGCCGCTGCCCTGGCCGTCGTACTCGCCGCGGCGATCGTCTTCGCCGCCGTCACGACATTCAGCGACGACGGCGAGGCCGACTCGGACCAGCCGGCGCAAGCTGGCGAGGGCGTGCCCAGCGGACTCGAGGACTTCTACACCCAGGAGCTCTCGTGGAACAACTGCGAAAGAAGCGTTCTAGGCTGGATGCAGGCGCGGATGGAAGCCCGGTGCACAACGGTAGAGGTGCCGATCGATTACGCGAAGCCCGACGGCGACACGCTCCAGCTCGCCGTCAAAGTCGTCCTTTCCTCAGGTGATGGCGGGCGTTCCCTGTTCTACAACCCGGGAGGGCCCGGCGGCGCAGCAATACCGTATGCAGAGCCCGTGAGCTCACGGTTTGCCGGCGCCGTGCTCGACCGTTACGACATCGTGTTTGTCGACCCCCGTGGTGTCGGCCGGAGCACGCCAATCGACTGCCTGTCCGATCGCGAGCTGGACGCCTATGCAGCCAGCGAGCCCGATCCGGACAACCCGGCCGAGATCGAGGAATACCGGGCCAGGATCGTCGACTTCGGCAACGGGTGCGAGGAGAGGTCCGGCGCAGTGGCGTCACACATCTCCACCGAGGAGGCGGCTCGCGACTTCGACGTGGTGCGGGCGTTGCTCGGCTCGAAGACGCTCGACTGGTTCGGCGCCTCCTACGGCACGGAGCTCGGCGCCACCTACGCCACCCTCTTCCCGAAGACCGTCGGGCGCATGGTGCTCGACGGCGCGGTCGACCCGTCACTGACCGCGGAGGAGTCCGCCTTCGGGCAGACCACCGGCTTCCAGCGCGCGCTCGACGCCTACATCGAGGACTGCGTGAAGCAGGAGACCTGTCCGCTGGGCCGTGACGCCGACGCGGCCGAGGACAAGCTCGTCGACTTCATCGACGCTCGTGACGCCAGCCCCATGGACACCGGCCAGGAACGCCGGCTCACCCAGGGCATCACGTTCTACGGCATCGCCGTCACGCTCTACAGCAAGTCCACCTGGACGAGCCTCAGTGAGGCGTTGACGGCCGCCTTCCAGGGCGACGGGTCGGCCCTGCTGCGTCTGAACGACACATACTTCCGCAGGCAGCCCGACGGGTCGTTTCGGGAGAACCTTCAAGAGGCCAATCCAGCCATCAACTGCCTCGATTCCGCCGATGACGACGACGAGAGCACGCTCCAGGAGGTCCAGGCATCGCTGCCTCGCTTCGAGGAGGTGTCGCCGGTGTTCGGCCCAGTGCTTGCCTGGGGAACGCTGACCTGCGCCGACTGGCCGATCAAGGCCACGCACCCGCAGGTCGACGTCGACGCGACCGGCTCGAAGCCGATCGTCGTGCTCGGCACCACTCGCGACCCGGCCACACCGTACGAGTGGGCCAAGACACTGGCCGACGAGCTCGGCACGGCCGTCCTCGTCTCCCGTGAGGGCGACGGCCACACCGCCTACACGTCCGGCAACCAGTGCATCAAGAAGCTGGTCGACGCCTACCTCGTCGACGGCACGGTGCCCAAGGACGGCACCACCTGCAAGGACGAGTCGAAGCCGCGTGCGTGAAATCGCTCAGCGGATGGCTTCGTGGTGACGGATGACCTCATCGATGATGAAGGTGAGGAACTTCTCCGCGAACGCAGGGTCGAGGTCGGCCTCGATGGCGAGCTCACGAAGTCGCGCGATCTGACGCGACTCCCGCGCGGCGTCCGCCGGCGGCATGTCGTGGTCGGCCTTCAGGCGGCCGACCCGCTTGGTGCACTTGAACCGTTCGGCGAGCATGTGCACGACTGCGGCATCGATGTTGTCGATGCTCGCGCGCATGTCCTCGAGCTCGGCCAGGGTCTCGTCCGTCGGGTCCACAGTCGGTGATTCTACGGGCCTACAGATCGTCGAGCCCCGCGATTCGATCGGCCCGCACCCGATCGGTAGACTCGTCCCGGTTCGGCGGGGCGACCCCCCGGCGGACCTTGCCGCTTTAGCTCAGTCGGTAGAGCGTTTCACTCGTAATGAAAAGGTCGTCGGTTCGATTCCGACAAGCGGCTCCCACCTGCGGGTTCTCTGACCTGCGGTGACGTGTCGAGGGGCGCGAGGTGACTTCTACTCATCTCGTGCCCCTCTCACACTTCTCTCACAGGTGGTCCTCACGAACGCTCCCTAGCGGGCTTCCGACAGGACTGACCCGAGGGCGGTCGCCGCGCTGCTCAGTCCGTGCTCGGACGGCTTGACGTAGAACGCCAGGTGCGTCGTCACCCGGTGGCCCAACAGGGCGGCGGCATCGGCGGGCGCGACCCCGGCCCGGTGCAGCATTCCGGCCAGCGCGTGACGGGCCGAGTGGAGGCGGACAACGGGCACCCCAGCCTCGCGGCACAGGAGCGCGAAGCGGTCGGAGAACGCTTCGGGCCGGGGCGGCTGACCCAACGCATCGACCACCACGTAGTCGGTCTCGGGCTGGGCCGTCAGAGAGCGGAGACGGTCCTTGGCGAGCGTCCGGAGGAGGTCGACGCTGCCGGGGTGCACCTGCTCGATGGGTACGGTGCGCCACGAGGCCGAGGACTTCGGATCGTCGACGACTGACCTGCGGCCATTGAGGGCCACCCTGCCCCGGCGAACAGTGACGGACCCGGCGTCGAGGTCGACGTCGGACCACCTGAGCCCGAGTACCTCGGAGCGTCGGAGACCCGACAGGGTGAGCCGCCATGCTGCCGCCCATTCGTCGGTGTCGGCGTGGGCCTTGAACCGCAGGAAGTCATCGAGTTCCCACACGGAGAGGTCGCGGTCGTCGCTGTGCTTCCTGCGCGGGGCCTTGACCCCATCGGCCACGTTCACGGCGAACAGGCCCTCAGCCACGCCGTACGCGAGCACCTGATGCACCCGGCCCATCGTGTAGACGATGGAGACCCGAGAGAGGCCCTTGCCGCGCTGCCCGCCGTCGGTCGCCAGCCACTCCACAAGGGCCTCCATGTCGGAGCGGCGGAGGTCCTGGGCCTTGCGCTGCCCCAGGCGAGATCGCACCGGTTTGAGAACGTTCTCGTAGTTGGAGCGGGTGACCTCCCGAACGTCGCGCTTGGAGGCGAGCCACCGGGTGCAGAGGCCGTCGAAGGTGATGGTGTCGGGCGCGATGTACGTGCCGTTGCGCACCGAAAGCTTCGTCGCGGCGACCCAATCTCGGGCTTCTGTGAGCGAGGGCAGCGTTCTGGTCGCCTGCCTCCGTCGCCCATCGTGGTGATGACCGGTGCTGACGACGGCGCGGTACCGCACGCCGTTCACGGTCTCGACGAGCCTGATCGGTTCGTCGGGCTTCGGTTTCGTGATCCTCACTGTTCGTCCTTCCGGTTTGGTCTCTTACTGGTCCCGGCTCGCGGCGAGCCGGAAGGCTTGGGGGCGCGGGGTCTGCCGCCGCGTCGCGGGTCCTTTTCGATGAGGCCCGCGTCCATCGCTTTGCGGATCAGGGCCGTGACCGTGGAGTGGCCGATCCCCCACTCGTCGGCAATGTCTTTGATCCGGATGCCGTCCTGCCGAGCCTGGGCGATCCATTCGAGGGTGGGCCGGCTGGGGTCGTTGTGGCCGATGGTGGTGACGACGCCCATGCCGTCCTTGCTGAACTTGTGGTCCTCGCGGGCGAAGTGTCGGGCGATGTGCTGGGCGAGGGGCTGGGTAGGGATCCTGCGGAGAACGTCGTGGTTGATGCGCTGGTCGGGCCGCCGGGGAGTGATGAGAAGGGAGGAGAGGTACGGGCCGGATGCGTCGGTGTCGATGGTGGCGGTGTAGGTCAGGTGGGCGTCGGGATCGATGACGGTCACCACGCGAACGGGCAAGGCCTTCACGCCGCCGACCTCCTTGGGCTTTGGTCGTGCCGTATTCCAGAGGCGTTGCGCATGTGAAAGGCCGCGTGCCGCCGCCCATGACACGAACGAGCCGAGCCGCTGGGAGCCCTCGTAGACAAACTCGCCAGTGGTGTCGTCGTACCCAGTCGGAAGCACGTAGCGGTAGCCGACCTCGCTGGGATCGGTCTCCCAGTATTCATCAAATGACCTCATCGCATAGATTCTATCTGCTTGTCATGGATACTGCTAGAACTCAGCATGGGGACATGTCTTACGAACTGATTCGAACCGAACCGGACTGGCGGGACCGGGGTGCGCTGAGCATTCCGGAGGCAGCCGAGATCCTCGGCATCGGTCGAACTCTCGCGTTCGATCTCGTACGACGGGGGGAGTTGGAGACCATCGCGCTGGGCGGTCGCCGGGTGGTCGCGGTCTCGGCGCTCCGTCGCCTGCTGGGGGAGGTCTGAGTCAAATCGACGATCTGACCGAGCACGACGAGATGAGTGACAGCCGAGCGCGAGTGCGCCGAGCCCGCGTGACGTGGGCCGACCAGATCAGCCCTGAACCGGTCATGTGGGCGTGGGAGGCCGATGGCGAGGGCCGAATCCCCGCCGGATCGCTGTCCATTGCTGCTGGGCGGGAGGGGACCGGGAAAAGCTCGTTCGGAATCTGGATGGCGGCGCAGATCACACGCGGCACGCTCCCCGGCTCGTTCTTCGGGCAGCCTCGCCGAGTCCTTTACGTCGCCGTCGAGGATTCCTGGAAGCACACACTCGTGCCGAGGATGATGGCCGCTGGAGCCGACCTCGGCATGATCGGCCGGTTCGACGTGCTGAGTTTCTCGGAGGAGGAGGTCACGCTCTCCCTTCCCCACGACAACGCCTTGCTGGAAGCCGCCATCACCGACCATGACGTCGCGCTCGTGGTCATCGACCCGCTCATGAGCGTGATCGGCGAACGGATCGACACACACCGCGAACGGGAAGTCCGTTCGGCGCTCGACCCGCTGGCGAAACTTGCCGACCGGACGATGGCGGTCTTGCTCGGCCTCGCCCACTTCAACAAGGGCTCCGGCACCGACGCAGCGAGTCTGATCACCGGTTCGGGTGCGTTCAAGAACGTGCCGCGCTCGGTCTTCGGCTTCGCCCGCGACGATGCCGACGAGAACGGCGGGAGGGTGATGACCCAGGCCAAGAACAACCTTGGCCGCGACGACCTGCCGAGCCTTTCCTACAAGATCGAGGGCACCATCATCGACACGAGGAAGGGCCCGACGTCGACTGGTCTGTTCGTCTTCACTGGCCTGTCTGACCGGTCGGTGACCGACATCCTCAGAGAGAGTCGTCATGACCCCGAGGACGTCGAGGAACGGCGCGACGCCGCCACATGGATCGGGCGCTTCCTGACGGACGCCGGGGGACGGGCTCCAGCCCGCGATGTTCTCACCGCTGGCAAGGCGATGGGTTACAGCGAGCAGACGCTGAAGAATGCTCGACGCAAGGTGGCCGACACCGACCGCTCCGGCTTCGGGAGCGGCCAAGTCCATACGTGGATTCTCCGCACAGGTACCAGCACAGGTACTGGAGGTACTGGCATTCAGACGCCGGTATCTGCGGTACCTCTTGAGGTACCTGTGGCCGATAGCGAGTCGGCCTGCTGGAAGTGCCGCAGGCCGTTCGCCGAGGACGGAGGATGGTGTGAGGAGCGTGGTCACGGCGACGGCGGTGCGATGTACGACGCGATGACCCTCCTGACTGCCGAGCCAAAGGACGGCGGCCTCGGAGCGGTCGAGATGGCGAGCCTCTGCGGCTTCGAGAAGGAGTAAATGTGCCTGACCAGAAAGACATGAGACCGCCCAATCCGACCCGCTCGGTGCGGGCCGACATGGCCGAGCGGGCCGAACGGGCGTGGCAGGCGCGGGTGCTCGGTGCGACGTGGGAGCAGGCCGCCGTGGTGGCGGACTACAGCAACGGATCGAACTGCCGTAGGGCCGTCACGAGCGTGTACGGGCGTCTGCCGAAGGTCGAGCGAGAGGACCTCCGGCGGCTCTGGCGGGATCGATTGGAGATCGTCTGGCGACAGGTTGTGAAGGACCTGCACGACCGCGTGCCGGGGTCATCGACCGCCGCAGTCAGGATCGAACAGGCAGCCGCAAAACTCGACGGGCTGGACGAACCTTCTCGCCTGGAACTGTCCACACCGACGGAGCGCGAGATCGAGGCATGGGTGGGTGAGATGCTCGCCCTACGACAGCCGCAGTTGGAGGAGGCTGACATTTTCGCTGACACACTCGACGATGGGGCCTAGTGCTGCCCGCTGGGCCCGGCAACGGCGGCAACGGCGCGGCCTGCAGGTAACCGTCAGGCGGCTCCGGCAGACTACGTTTTGTGCAGGTCCCATCCGCCCCACTCAGCGCCGCAGCGCTCCGCAAGGCTCGCGGGGCGTTCTTTACGCCGGAGCCCCTAGCGCGGTACGTGACCGAGTGGGCCGTCCGGAGCGTCGTGGACAAGGTCCTCGAACCGTCCTGCGGCGAGGCGGCGTTCCTACTGTCGGCGCTTGATCGACTCACCGCGCTGCAGGACGCCGAGGCTGGCCCGGCAACGCCACACCTCGACGGCATCGAACTGCACGACGCCTCCGCTGTTGCGGCTCGCGAACTTCTTCAGGCTGCCGGGGTCGAGGCCGACGTGCGCGTTGGCGACTTCTTCACATTCCAACCGACAGGTTCCTACGATGCCGTGATCGGTAACCCGCCGTATGTCCGCTACCAAGACTTTTCCGGCGAATCCCGAGCCCGCTCTCGTGAGGCAGCGCTCCGTGCCGGAGTGCCTATGTCAAACCTCGCGTCGTCATGGGCGGCGTTCACGATTCACGCGGCCCTGTTCCTTCGGAAGGGCGGTCGACTCGGTCTCGTGCTGCCTGCCGAACTCCTCACCGTGAACTACGCCGCCCCAATCCGGCGCTTTCTACTCGAACGCTTTGCGAGCGTCGACCTGGTCCTTTTCGAAGAGCGAGTCTTCCCCGACGTTCTCGAAGAGGTCGTCTTGCTCCTCGCGGAGGGCTACGACGAGGGTCCGACGGACCATTTCCGCTTCTACCAACCCCGGAATGCAGACGGGCTCGCCGGATCACCCGTCGTTCGGTCGTGGAAGCCGAACGACCTCGACGCAAAGTGGACCCCATCGCTCCTCTCGCACGAAGCCCTTGCCCCGTTCAACCTGCTGACTGAGGGCGACGGCTTCTCGACCCTGCACATGTGGGGCGAGACGACCCTTGGCATGGTGACAGGGAACAACGGCTACTTCGCGCTTTCGCCCCAGCGCGTCGCTGAACTCGGACTGACGACATCGGACCTCGTTCCGCTTTCGCCACCTGGCTCCCGGCACCTTCGGAGCATGACCATGACCCGTTCGGCACTCGACGCGCTTGGAGCGGCTGGCGCGTCCACCTGGCTGTTTCGGCCTGCTGGCGAGCCCTCGACCGCCGGACGCAGATACATCGAGGCCGGAGAAGTGTCCGGAGTCAACAACGCCTACAAATGCCGCATCCGGCCAGAGTGGTGGCGCGTGCCGCTCGTGCCGCCGGCTGATCTTCTGCTCACGTACATGAACGCCGACACACCACGCCTTTGCACGAACCGAGCGCGAGTGCACCACCTCAACTCGGTGCACGGCGTGTACACACGCCCAGAGGTGAAGCGGCTCTCGATGGATCACCTCCCGCTTGCCTCGATCAACTCCATGACCCTCGTTGGCGCGGAGACCGTTGGACGCGCTTACGGCGGCGGGATGCTGAAGGTCGAGCCACGCGAGGCCGACCGGCTGCCGATGCCGTCTCCCGACCTCGTCAAGTCCGTCACCTCACGACTCGCCGAGATTCGCCCCCAGGTGGGTCGTCTTCTCAGGTCTGGGCGTCTCACAGATGCTGCTCGACTGATCGACGACCTACTTCTGGTTGGGGCTCTCGGGATGCCAACTTCGGACGTGCAGGCTTTACGGGAGGCTCATGCGGAACTGACCGCCCGCCGCGTCGCTCGCGGCGCAAAGCAGAGAGGGCAGTAGAGATGCCGCGCAAGCCCGACGCGATGCAGGCCGTCTACGACGACGTTCTCGCGGCGGCTCCCGTCGACGATCCGTGGACCCACGAGAAGGACACGCCGCCGACATACGCACCCGCCTACGGTGTTCTCGAAGACCTCCTCACGTCGGCGATCCGCCACGGAGCGTCAAGCGAGGATGGGATATTCCCCAAGGGGATCGACCTTTGGCTCGCTTACGAGCTTCGCCGCGCCGGCTTTCTCGATCAGGAGACCTGGCCCCGCCGAGAACGTCCCCGAGTGCTGACGCCCGAGGTGCAGGCGTTGATCGACGACCTCCCTACCCGCGTTGTCGGCTACAAGGGACTCAATCTCCGCGAGTATGTGCGCGAGCGAATCAACGGGGTACCCGCGATCACGCCGACGAACGCAGTCGTTCTTGGCCGGGCCTATAACAAACAGGTAGACGTCGTGATTGCCCGATGGGACCGTGGTCCCGAACTGCTGGCGAGTTCGAAGGCGCAACTCAGTTCGTTCTCGAACAACCTCCCGAACCGCTTTGAGGAGGCCGTCGGCGACGCGGCGAACCTAACGAGCAGATATCCCCTTGCCGCCGTCGGCTTCTTCTTCCTGCAACGAGCGACGATCCTGACCGAGGAGCCGGAGATCTACGAGCGGGCAGTGGACATGATGCGGAAACTGCGATCGGATGTGCCCGGTCAGGGCTACTCCACGACGGGCCTTTGCCTCGTCGATTGGGACGAATCGATTCCTCTCCATCAGAGGAAGGTTTCAGTTCTCCTCGAACGTGTGCCCGAAGACCTTCGGCCTGACCGATTTCTCGTTGAGATGGTCGAGCGCGTGCTTGAGACGACGCCGGTGACCGAGCATGTCAAAGTGCGCGAGCGGTACGAACGCCGAACGCTTCCGCTTGTCGAGGACGAGGACGTTGAGGGTCTCGAAGTGGACGACGAGGAACTCGGGTCCGGGGAGACACTCACGTAAGGTGGCGAGACCTCGGCGAGACCTCTACCCGATCAGGTTGAGGATGGTGCCGAGAAGGACGAGCAGCAGGCCGTTGATCTCCCACCTCGCAGCCGCCGTTTCCGCAGCGCGTTCGACCGCCCCCCTCGCTGCGATGTCAGCCTCGATCTGCGTGATGCGGGCGAATGTGTCACGCTCGGCCGCCCCGATCCTGTGATCCGTCGCCCGGCGGAACTCGTCCATGTCAGTGACCAAGGTGTCGAGGTTGCGGGCGATCTTTTCGACACGAGTCTCTGTGGTGTCGCCTGCCGCGATAGGGGCCCACACGCGAGCACTTGCCGACATCGTTGCGGTCGCCACGATTGGCGGGACGTTGACCGTGACGTTCTTGCCCGGTCGTCCGATAAGTCTGCGGAAACGGATCCTCACCCACTGCGCGAGCGCCGTCAGGCGGGGTGCCAACTCGCGCAACCGCAGTTTGCGCTGCCCAGAGAAGTACGCCCCGAACGTGATGATCGTGCCGATGACGCTGAAGACGCTGCCGGTGGTATCCACCATCCAAGTCTGTACCCGAGATCGCTTCATCAGCGCCACTACTCATGCCCGGCAGAATCACACTCGCCACTGGCGACCCCTTCTTCTGAGCGCGGCGACGTCTCGGCCATCAGCGTCGGCTTGGTCTAATGCGGGGCAGACCGCTAGAACGCCACCGTGAGTGCCGGGCGGATCTACACTTCGGCCATGAGCGATGGCTCGGACAGTCCGCCCGCGGGCTGGTATGCGAATCCCGGCGGGCAGCGTCAGTGGTGGGACGGAAGTCGGTGGACGGACGCCTACGAAGACACACCACCGTCCGCGGTCGCGACGGACGCAGAGCACACGCCTGAACGCGGGACTGGAAATGGGCCGCTCAAATCGCGCTCGCGACGTCTGATATGGGCATTTGCATTCGCACCATTGCTAGCCGTCGCCGCACAGGCGGTTCTCTTTCAAGCCGACATAGAGCCCGACTCCAGTTGGTGGCGGATCGCGGTCCCGGTTGGCGCTGCGGTGCTCCTCATGGTCATCGCCGTCGCCGACCTTGCTCGATTGCCGCCGATCAGGTCAGACAAGTCTTGGGGTGTCATTTGGGCATTTCTATTCCCCGGATATCCGGCTTGGCGCGCTCGCGCAACGTCTACTTCGTATGCTCCTTTCGCGGCCTGGCTACTAATCCTTGCGTTTTCAGTCGCTGCCAGCGGGTTCCTGATCAATGCTGCCGAGGAGCGAGCCGTCGCGGCAAATGCGATCGATCTATCAGGTCCCGACACATCAGGTCCCGACCGATTCGATCAGGCTGGACCTGACCCCGGATGGCAGCATGCAGAGCGCAGGGTGAGGGGGTGCGTCTACGAACTGACCCGTTTGCGTGCTGCCTTCAATAATCAGGCGGAACGGTATGAACAGCGCTACGACGGCCGTCCGTGGACCATCAAGGGAGCCGAAACAAGGAAGGCCTCTGGCGAGGCCGACCCCGCAGACAGGCGGCTGATCAAGGCGTACTACGCCATCTGGCGAGAACTGACCGATCCCAGGTGCTACAGCACGGAGGAGGTCGAACGGGCGAGGGAAGTCCTGCGGAACAGGTGATCGGGCAGCATCGAACGTGTGCGCAGCCCAGCGCCGTGGCAGGCATGATCGAGCAGGAGCAGGTTGTGGGCGACGCGTGCAAAACTCGGCAGCATGCGCGATATGCCGTTCGATGCCTGCTGGCACCGCTGGGAGCGCGCTGAAAGAGTTCGGCAGAGTCTTCCGGACATCTGGAACTCATACATCGAGAACCATCCATACGACTTCGCCTTGAACTCTCAGGGCGACGGCTGCTACGTGCTTCAGGTTTGGCAGACGGAACCCATGCCGCCCGAGCTGGGCGAGGCCGACAACGCCCTGCTGGCGGCCGACCTGCTGGCGCCCACGGCGTCGGACCACGTCGTCGTCCTGCGCCCGTCCCCTCGGCGAGGGCGACGTCGGCCTCGGCGACCTGATCGCGCCGAGGGTGAAGCTGGCCCTCGTCCAGCTGGCTATCGCCTTCGCGGTGCTGGCCCTGTGGCGGGCCCGCCGCCTGGGACGACCGGTGCTCGAGCCCCAGCCGGTGCAGCTGCCGGCATCGGACCTGGTGGTGGCCGTCGGCGACCTCATGCAGCGGGCCAAGGGCCGCGACCAGGCCGCCACTGTTCTGCGCGACGACCTGCGCAGGACGCTGGCCGAGCGGCTCGGGCTGCCCCCGGCCACGCCCGCCGACGTGGTGGCCGACGCCGTCGCCGCGACGTCGCCGTCGGGGCGCCGGGCCGACGACGTGCTGGCCGTCCTGACCGGGCCGACGCCGGTAGGCGAAGATGGCCTCGTGCTCCTCGCTCAGCAGGTCGAGTCCATCCGGCGGGACCCGTGACGTCGGCCGGCGCCACACCCACCGGGGCGTCCGACGACCCCCGGGCCGCCGTCCTTCGCATCCGCGAGGAGGTGGCCAAGGTCGTCGTCGGCCAGGACGCGGTGCTCACCGGCCTCGTGGTGGCCCTCCTCGTTCGGGGCCACGTGCTGCTCGAAGGCGTGCCCGGCGTCGCCAAGACCCTGCTGGTGAAGGTGCTGGCGACCACGCTCGACCTCGAGTTCAAGCGGGTGCAGTTCACGCCCGACCTCATGCCGTCCGACGTCACCGGCCAGATGATCCTGGAGGGCGGGACGTTCCGGTTCCGCGCCGGCCCCGCCTTCACCAACCTGTTGCTGGCCGACGAGATCAACCGCACGCCGCCCAAGACCCAGGCCGCCCTGCTGGAGGCCATGGAGGAACGCCAGGTCACCATCGACGGGGTGTCCCGCCCCCTGCCCGACCCGTTCGTGGTGATCGCCACCCAGAACCCTGTCGAGTACGAGGGCACCTACCCGCTGCCCGAGGCCCAGCTCGACCGCTTCCTGCTCAAGCTGGCGGTGCCGTACCCGACCGCCGACCAGGAGGCGATGGTGCTGGCCCGCCACAACGCGGGCATGGACCCCCACGACCTCGACAGCCTCGGCATCAGGGCGGTGGCCGGTGCCGCCGACCTGGCCGCCGCCCGCCGCCAGGTGTCGGCGGTGGCCGTCGAGGACAAGGTCCTGAACTACATCGTGGCCATCGTGCGGGCCACGAGGGAGTCCCCGTCACTGGCCCTGGGCGCCTCTCCCCGGGGGGCCACGATGATGCTCTGGGCGGCCAAGGCCTGGGCCTACCTGGCCGGCAAGCCGTTCGTCACACCCGACGAGGTCAAGGCCGTGGCCAAGCCGGCCCTGCGCCACCGGGTGATGCTGCGGCCCGAGGTGGAGCTGGAGGGCGTCACCGCCGACGGCGTTCTCGACGGGGTGCTGGCCGCCGTGCCCGTTCCCCGATGACCCGATGACCCGATGACCCGATGAGCCGGTGACCCTCTATCGCAGGTCGACGCACCGGCCGGGCGCGGCCACACCGGTGGTGACGACATAGGACTCGTACGGCAGGGGCACCACCAGCGGGAGGTCGGGCGACGGCCGGTCGGTACCGGTCTGGCGCAGCAGGACGTAGGCGACGCGGGCGTTGCCGCCCACCAGGGTCGCCTCCCGCCGGGAACGGCAGATGCCGAGGGGGTCGATGCCGTCGTAGCGCAGCATCACCCGGGCGGGGAACACCTGGCCGGCGAAGAGGCCGCGCGTCTCGCCGGTGGCCAGGAGGTGGCGTCCGTCGTGATTGGCCGCCATCCACAGGGCCACGGTCCCCAGCCCGCTCGCCGCCGTCACCGCCAGGACGAGCACGAGCCGGTCGAAGCGGGGGAGTCCCCGCAGCCGCGCCCGGCCTGCCGGGTGGCGCCGGCCGGCCGGCTCGGCCACCGCCAGCCACACGCCGAGGACGGCGAAGGGCAGCACCAGCACCAGCCACACCGCCAGCGCCCCCCGGCTGAGGGCCACCGCGACGCAAGCCGTCGAGAGCAGGAGGAGCGGGGGCAGGTAGCGGCGGGCCCGCCGCCAGGCCGGAACGTCGCCCCCCAGGGCGACCAGCAGGGCCACCACCAGGAACGACGCGAACAGGAAGGCGGCGGTGGTGGTGGGGGCGAACCACGCCGCGAGGGCGACGAGGCCGGCGCCGGCGGCACCGACGACGGCGGCTGCGACCGTCCGCTTCCCCGGCTTCACCGGGTCGCGAACCGCCGTCACCCAGAGCGCGGCGCCGAGGGCGATCGTCGTGCCGGCGATCCAACCCCACGCCGTCCGGCGTTCGATCGTCCACGCCTCGACGGTGAGGGCCAGCAGCGGGGCGAGGGCGACGAGCACGGGCGTGCCCTCCCCAGCCGGCCGGCGCTTCCCGGGGGCGGCGGCCCCGCCGACCACGTGGCGGGTCAGCGCGGCAACCGCACCCATGCTGACCAGGAGCAGGGCGAGGAGCCCGAGCAGGGAGAAGGTGAGGACGAGGGTGCGGCCGGCGCCCACGCCTGCGTCGCCCGGTGTGATCCCCAGCGGCCGGTAGAACTGGGCGGTCGCTCCGTGGGCCACGCCGAAGGCGATGGCGGCGGCCAGCACCACCCAGGGGCCGGCGCGGAGGATCCACCACGTCGCCGCGGGTCGGCCCCGTGTCGGAGTCGGATTCGGTGTCGGTTCGTCGGGAGACTTTGCGTCTGGCGACATGCCGGGTGGCGACACTCCTCGTGGTGGGTCCCGCACTCTACGCGCAACTGGGGAGCGGCGTGATGCCCGTCCCCACCGCCCGGCTGGCGGTCGTCGCGGCCGCGGCGTCGGTCCTCGTCCTGGTCTCGCCGTGGCCGCGGACGACCCTCTGGGCGGTGTGCGGGGCCCTGCTCCTCGCCTTCGTCGTCGACTGGTTGGTCGCCGTCCGGCCCAGGACGGTGGGGGTCGAGCGCGAGCTGCCGGGCATCGTCCCGCTGGGAGGGACGGCCGAGGTCGTGTGGCGGGTCTCCAACCCAGGGTCGCGCCGGCTGCGGTTGCGGCTGGCCGACGAGCTGGCGCCGTCGCTGCACCCGGCGTCGCGCCGGGCCCGGGTGTCGGTGCCGCCGAACGGGAAGGTCTCGGCCCGGACGACGCTGAACCCCCAGCGCAGGGGCCTGTTCACCCCCACCGAGGTCGTCCTGCGGGTGGAGGGACCGCTCGGGCTGGCCGGCCGTCAGGGCCGGCTGCGGGTGCCGGGCGCCATGCGGGTGTACCCGCCGTTCAAGTCCCGGGAGGAGGCGGAGCTCCGCATCGACAAGGCCCGCATCCTGGAGATCGGCCTGCGCTCGGCGCCGGGGCGAGGCGGCGGCACCGAGTTCGACGCGCTGCGGGAGTACACGGTCGACGACGAGTTCCGGCGGGTCGACTGGGCCGCCACCGCCAGGACGGGCAAGCCGATCGTGCGCACCTACCGTCCGGAGCGCAACCAGACGATCCTGCTCCTGCTCGACTCCGGCCGGATGATGGCCGGCCAGGTGGCCGGCGTCCCCCGGCTCGACCACGCCATGGACGCGGTCATGATGCTCACCGCCGTCGCCTCCCGCCTGGGCGACCGGGTCGGCATGGTCGCCTTCGACCAGGAGGTGCGGGCGGTCGTGCCGCCGGGGTCGGGCCGCAACCAGCTGGGCAGGGTCACCGAGGCCATGTACGCGCTCGAGCCCGAGCTGGTCGAGAGCGACTACCGCGGCGCCTTCGCCTCGACCCTGAGCCGGTTCCGCCGGCGGTCGCTGCTCGTGCTCTTCACCGAGCTGGCCGAGCAGGCGGTGACCGAAACGGTGGTGCCGGTGCTGCCCCTCCTCAGCCGTCACCACCTCGTGCTGGTGGCGAGCGTCACCGACCCCGAGGTGGCGGCGTGGGCGTCATCGGTGCCGACCGACGCGTCCAGCGCCTACCGCAAGTCGGCGGCGGTGGCATCCAGGGCGTCGCGGGCGCGCACCGTCGCCCGGCTTCGGGGCCTGGGAGCTACCGTCGTCGACGCCGAGCCAGGCCGCCTGGCCCCCCGCCTGGCCGACGCCTACCTCAAGGTGAAGGCGACGGGGCGCCTGTAGGCGCTTCTCGATCACGCGGGGGGGTCGCTCCCTGGACGATGAGAGAGCGAGAGATCACCAGCGCTCCGTCGACCGGATGCTCGGGAACCACAGTCGCTCCGCTGGATCGCCGTCGCCGATCGACCGCGCGTACGAATTCAGGTCCTGCTGCCAGGTCCCCGGGCCGGGCCACAGCACGGGCAGTTGTGATTTGTAGCACTCGATGGCGCTGATCTTGGCCGACCACCCGAGCGGGGTGCAGGGGTGCAACCGCGGCTCGCCCGGTGCGACCGGATCCCGTCCGGTCTGGCGATGCGGGGAGAGGACATAGGGCACCTCCTCGTAGTTCAGGACGTCGCAGCTGAGGCGTCGGGCAGCGCTGGATACGAGCAGGTGGTCGATGTGGGCGCCGATACCAAGGGGGGCGAGCACCAGGTCGGGCCGGATCGCTGCGATCTCGTCGCCGATCGCCTGCTCGACTGCCGCGAGCGTGTCCTCTTCCGACTCCTCGCCGGCCTCGAAGATCGCGGCCTCGGCGCGGTAGGTCGGCCTGCCGTCGCCACGTTTCCTGTACAACGCTTCGGGAAAGCCGAGCCGCTTGGTCCTGGCGCCCACCAGGGCGAGGGCGAGGTCGTCCTCGCGCTCGCGCTCCTCGATGGCGCGCTCGTCGGCCAAGCCACATCGGGCGTGGAGCCTCTTCGCCGCATCGGATATCGGCGGGATCGGTTGTCCGTTGAAGACCGTGAGCACCACCACGTCGACGCCGCACCGGCTGACGTCGGCGATGAGCGCGCCGCAGGAAAGGACGGCGTCGTCAAGATGCGGGGCGAGGACCACGAGAATCGAGCCCGCCTCGGACCAGGGGGCTCGTCGCGTGCTCGAAAGCCCGCCGGCGCGGGCTTGTGACACCATCGCGGCGTGATCCTGACGCAGGCCGGCGGCGTGCTGCCAGCGACGCCGGGTTGGGGAAAGGGGGATCACGCGGTCCGTGCCGGCGGCCGGCCCGATGGCTGACTCGGGGACGCTCGCCCGTGAGGTTCTCGTCTATGGCTCGTACTTCGCCGACCTGATCTTTCGGGACTTGACTCGACCGGTGACACTGGGCGCGGAGGTCGATGCCCGAGGTTTCGATCTGCTGCCGGGTGGGGCGTTCTCCCCGGCGATGGCCATGCGCCGCCTGGGCCACGACGTCGTGTGGGCTGCCGACTTCGGCGACGACCTGTTCAGCCAGCACGTCCTCGCTGCGGCCCGCAGGGAAGGTCTCGACGAGACGGCCTTTCGCCACCACCGTCGCCGCGCAGCGGAGCGTCACGGTGGCGCTCTCCTGTCCCGACGACCGCGCCATGGTCAGCTTTCAGGATCCCATCTGTCCACAGTCGCTGGCGGCACTCGTTTGCGAGCACCGCCCGCAGGTCCTGATGCTCGCCGAGCTGCAGTACGGCGAGCCCGTGGACGCCGCCCTACAGGTCGCCCACCAGCTCGGGACGTTGGTGTTCATGGACTGCCAGGACGTCGAAGGCCTGCTCGAAAGCCAGGCGGTCCGCGACACCCTCGCCGAGGTCGACATCTTCGCCCCCAACGCCGACGAGGCACTGCGGCTCACGGGAACCAGCACCTTGGACGACGCGCTCGAGGTCCTCACAGGTCTCGTCGACACAGTGGTCGTCAAGCGCGGCAGCGCCGGCGCCACCGCAGCCCAGGGCGGAGAGCGCTACGACATCGCCGCGGTCGCACTGGAGGTCGTGGACACCACTGGCGCAGGTGACTGCTTCAATGCCGGGTTCGTGCACGCCCACCTCGCTGGCCGGCCCCTTCGGGAATGCCTTGCCGCCGCCGTCGCCTGTGGAGCCGCAGGAGTGACGGCGCCCGGGTCGAGCGCGGCGGTGGATGTAGCCGGGCTTCGGACGTGGCTGGCGCGTGTCCCTGGCTGAATGAGGATTCTCGTAGCCGACTTGGACGGCACGCTTCTCGGTGGCGGCACGGCCGATCGTCGCCGGCTGCATGCGGCGCTGACCCGCCACCCCGAGGTGACGGTCGTCTTCGCTACCGGCCGGGGCCTGGCGTCGGTGCACGAGGCGCTGCTCGACCCGCTGTTGCCGAGGCCGCGCTGGATCATCGCCGATGTCGGGGCGAGCGTCATCGACGGTGCGGACATGGTCCCGGTCGAAGCGCTACAGGGGCCACTGCGGAGCGGCTGGCCCGGTGCGGACCACGTGCGCGCCAAGCTCGGCGTCTTCACGGCGTTGGTCTACCAAGAGGGCGTGCCCCAGGACGGCCGTTGCTCGTTCCTCCTGGATCCGGGTGATCTGACCGAGGAGATCACCGACGCGGTGGACCAGCTGGGCTGCTCGTGGCTCTACTCCTCCGACCGCTTCTTCGACGTCCTGCCGCCGAGAGCGAGCAAGGGGAGGGCGCTGGTCGTGCTGGCTCGCGGTCTCGGGTGGCCCATGACCTCGGTGCTGGTGGCCGGCGACTCCCTCAACGACCTGTCGATGTTCCAGGTCGGCGCTCGGGGCGTCATCGTCGGCAACGCCGAACCCGGCTTGTGGGCAGCCGTGCCCGCCGGCGACACGGTTCACCGGGCCCGGCATCCGAACGCCGCCGGCGTCCTGACGGCCCTCCAGGAGCTGGGCTGGGTGGAGCGGGAGTACCCGCTGGTGATCGGTTATCACCGTCCCCCGGTGAGCTTGACGTCCTCCGGATGGCAGCCGACGTCGAGCCCGAACGGGATCCTGCCCACCCTCCTCAGCGTGTTCCGAGCGAAGCACGACGCCGTGTGGGCAACGGCTGCGGTCGTCGAGTCGATCGACACTTCAGATGCCGGCCTCGGGGGCCACGGCACCGGTCTGCCGTTGTCCTTCGTCCCGGTGAGCGCCGCCGAGTGGTCGGGGTACTTCCACCGAGCCTGCAAGGACACGTTGTGGCCGGCATTGATGTCCCAGCCCCACCGGCTGCGCTTCGACGCCTCCGCGTGGGCCCACTTCCGAACGGTGAACACACGCTTCGCCGATCACATCAGCGCCCGGACCGCGCCCGGGGGGACGGTGTGGCTTCACGACTACAACCTGTGGCTCGTCCCCGGTCTTCTCCGCTCTCATGCGCCCGGACCTGCGAATAGGCCTGTTCCACCACACGCCCTTCCCGCCGCCCGAGGTCTTCGACACCTTGCCCACAGCCCCGGAGCTGCGCGACTCGCTGGCGTGCCTGGACTGGGCCGGGTTCCACACCGAGGCCTTCGCCACGCACTTCCGGGAGGTCCTCGCCGGCTTCGCCCGGCTGCCGCGGCTCGGTGTTCATCCGCTCGGGATCGACCGGGTCGCCGTCGAAGGACTGGCGCGAGCCCGCCTGTCCCGGCGACGACGGGCAGACGGTCAGCTGGTTCTGTCCGTCGAACGCCTCGACTACGCCAAAGCCCCGGTGCAGAAGGTGGAGGCGATCGCCGCTCTCCTCGGTCGGGACCCCAGCTGGACGGGACGTCTGCAGTTCCGGCTGGTGTGCCCACCCCCCGAAACAGGGATCACGGCCTACGAAACCACCCGCCGAACACTGGAACGCCGCATCGCCGAGGTCAACCAGACGTGGGGGACTGCCGTGTGGCAGCCGATCGACTACGAGCCCCGCCGGCTCTCCCAGGCGGAGCTGATCGACCACTACCTCGCCGCCGACGTGTTCTGGATCACTTCGCTCCAGGACGGCATGAACCTCACCGCGAAGGAGTTCGTCGCCGCCCAGGCAGCCGCCGGCCTGGCCGGCGTGCTCGTGCTCTCTCGATATGCCGGCGCCGCGGTCCAACTCGGGACGGCTGCGGTCCTCACGGACCCGAGCTCACCCGCCAACCTCGTCGACACGCTGCAGCGGGCCCTGACGCTCGGCGTCGAGGAGCGCCGGAAACGCCTCGGCCAGCTCGCCGACCTGCTCGGCGACGACCACCCGACCGACTGGGCCGCCCAGATCATCGCCGCCATCCAGGGCTCGGGCTCGGCTGCCCGTGGCAATGGTCACGCGAGCACCGGCTCTTCTACGAGCGCATGTCCGATTTCTGCAGGGAGAGAACAGGACTGATCCGCGGGGCCGAGGAGAGCTTCCTGCGGGCCCGGCTGCGCCGGCCGCGGCGTCAGGCCTGGCGGCCGCCTTCGGCGGCTCGACCGGGCGACGCGGAGGGACGCGAACCGGTGTCGCCGCCGTTCGCTCGCGGCCGGACCAGAAGTACAGGAGGAAGCCGACCTCGGCGACCACGCCGATGCCGACCCGCACGAACGTGGGCAGGGTCGGAGCCGGTGACGAAGCCCTCGATGACTCCGGCGGCGGCGAAGACGACGACGAGGCCGAGGACGATCACCATGGCCTGGCGGGCCTCCTCGGCCAGGGCCACGCCTCGGGGCCGGTCGCCGGGATCGATGATCGTCCAGCCCAGGCGCAGGCCGGCGGCGCCCGCCACACAGACGGCGGTGAGCTCGAGCAGGCCGTGGGGGAGGATAAGGCCCCAGAACTTCGGCGCCTGGCCGGCGGCGTGGAACAGGCCGGCGACGGCGCCGATCGACGCCCCGTTGAGGGCGAGGATGAGGGCCGTCGGCAGGCAGAGGCCGATCCCGGCCGCGAAGGCCACGATCGCCACCTGCACGTTGTTGGTGAACACCTCCGACGCGAAGGCGGCGGCCGGAATCCGAGGAGTAGTAGTCCTCGAAGTCGTGCTCGAGGTAGGCCTCCCGCACCGCGGCCGGGGCGGTGGCGTCGACCGCGGCCGGCGAGTTGGCCAGCCACACGCCGACGGCCAGCGCCGGCAGGAAGAGAAGGGCGGCGCTGACCAGCACGAAGTGGCGGGCCCGCCACATGGCCTCGGGGAACGTCGTGGCGAAGAACCGGCCCACCACCCGCAGCGTCCGGGCTCGGGTGCCGAAGACGACCGCTCCGGCCCGCGACACCCGGGTGGTCAGCGTGGCCGTGAGGGCGGGGTCCCGGTAGAACGTGCGGGCGTAGGACAGGTGGGTGGACACCCGCTGGTACAGGCGTACCAGCTCGTCGAGCTCGGCCGCCGACAGCCGACCGACCCCCCGTTCCGCCCGCCGGGTGAGGTCGTCCAGGCGGGCCCAGACGGGCTCGTTGCGGCGGATGTAGGAGTCGACGTCGACCACGCTCTGTACCGTACGGGCATGCCAGGAGGGAAGGTGACGGTCGGGATGTTGCCAGGAGAAATGTGACAGCGGGAGGAATGTGACCGCGCCGTCGGTCGTCACGCCGGAGGCGGTGCCCCTCGACCTCCGGCTCGCCGGCCTGGGTTCGCGGTTCCTGGGCCTGGTGATCGACTGGACCATCCAGTTCGCGGCCCTGTTCGCCCTGCTCATGGCGACCATCGCCCTGAGCGGCGGCGGGCTCGGGGGCGTCGGGATCGCCTTCCTGATCCTGCTGGCCTTCCTCATCATCTTCGGCTATCCCGTCGCCCTGGAGACGCTCTGGCGGGGCCGCACCGTCGGCAAGGCGGCGCTGGGGTTGCGGGTGGTGACCACCGAGGGCGGTCCCATCACCTTCCGCCACGCCGCCATCAGGACGGCGTTGGGCATCGTCGACTTCCCGCTGACGTCGGGGGCGGCGGCGGTGATCTCGGTGCTGGCCACTCCTCGCAACCAGCGCCTCGGCGACCTCGCCGCGGGCACGCTCGTGCTGCGGGAGCGCACCGGGCTGGCGCAGCCGGTGGCGACGACGTTCACGGTGCCGGTGGGCCTGGAGTCCTACGCCGCCAGCCTCGACGTGAGCGGCCTCACCGCCGAGGACTACCGCGCCGTGCGGGCGCTCGTGCTCCGGGCGCCGAGCCTCAGCCCGCAGGTCCGCTACCAGCTGGCGTTGGAGCTGGCCGACGCCCTGGCGAGCCGGGTGAGACCGCTGCCCCCCGCCGGCATCCAGCCCGTCTGGTACCTGATCTGCGTGGCCGCCGTCTACCAGCGACGCGCCGGGGCGACGAGCCCCACGGGGACTCCGCCGCCGTCACCGCCGCCTCCGCCGCCGCCTCCTCCTCCTCCTCCGGATCCCGCTCCTTCGGTGTGGGCGGCACCCGCAGCGACGGAACCTACGCCTCCGCCGGGCGACGAGGCCCCGCCCGGCGGCGGCTTCGCCCCGCTGGGGTAGTCGCTACGTCGGCGAAGGAAGGCCCGGACTGGGGTCACAAGTCCGCGCTCCAAGCCGCTGCGTGACCCCAGTTGCGCTGGAGGTCTACCTCCGACGGGATCGACCCCAGGCCAGCGATGCCGACGCCGCCGCCGCTGCGCCCACCACCCCGGCGACCACTGGCCGGTGGGTCGTGACCACGACCTGGGGACTCGACGCGTGGGCCTCGTTGTCGAAGTCGCCGTGGGCGCCGGGGTCGCCGGGCACCGGCCGCCAGAGGTACGACGGCCGATCGGGCGGGATGGGCTCGTCGGTCTGCTGGCCCTCGTAGTTCGTCTTGGCCAGGTAGCGGTCGACGAGGCCGGGCGCCAGACGCCCGGCCCACACCGTGAGCGGCGTCGGCTCGCCCACCATGACCTCCCGGCGGCGAGGGTGCTCCGCCGACCACACGACGGCGCGGGCGGCCAGCTCAGGCTGGTACACCGGCGCGACAGGGCGCGGATGGCGGGGGAGCGTGGTCTTCACCCTGTCGAACTGGGGGGTGTTCAGCCCCGGGAGGTGCACCATCGTGACCCGCACGTTGCTGCGGTCGTGGAGCAGCTCGCAGCGCAGCGACTCGGTGAAGCCCTTGATGGCGTGCTTGGCGCCGCAGTAGGTCGCCTGGAGTGGGATCGAGCGGTAGCAGAGCGCCGATCCGACCTGGACGATGACACCGCGGTCGCGTGGGAGCATCCTGGCCAGGGCGGCCAGAGTGCCGTGGACCTGGCCGAGGTAGGTGACGTTCGTGACCCGGGCGAACTCCGCCGCCGACGTCTCGACCACCGGCGCCAGCACCGCGGTCATCGCCGAGTTCACCCACACGTCGATGGGGCCAGCTCGTCCTCGACCCGCTGGGCGGCGTCGTCGACGGCCTCGGCGTCGGCCACGTCGAGGGGGAGGACGAGCGCCTTCTGCCCCGCCGCCTCCACTTCCTTGGCCGCCGCCTCCAGCCCGTCCCGCCCGCGGGCGATGAGGGCGACGTCGGCGCCCCGCTCGGCGAAGGCGCGGGCGGACGCCCGGCCGACGCCGGAACTCGCCCCCGTGATCGCCACGACCCTGGCTCGACTGGCTCGACTGGCTCGGTGTCTTGCCATGCGCCCTACCTACCCCGCAGGGGCGTCGCACGACTCGCCTCCGCGACCGAACCGGGGTCACAGAACGGCGGGATACGCCGCTCAGCGTCACCAGTTCGGATGGGGGGGCCGGCCGCCCACCGAACCGGGGTCGCAGAACGGCGGGATACGCCGCTCGGCGTCACCAGTTCGGATGGGCGAAGCCCCGGTACCGTGAGCAGGTGGCCGCCTACCTGGACAACGCCGCCACCACGCCGATGCGGCCGGAGGCGGTGGAGGCGATGCTGCCGTTCCTGCGGGACCGGTTCGGCAACCCGTCGGGCAGCCACGCCATGGCCCGGGAGGCCAGGAAGGCCCTCGACGACGCACGCGAGGTGGTGGCCGACTGTCTGGGCGCGGAGCCCGGCGAGGTGGTGTTCACCGCTGGCGGGACGGAGGCCGACAACCTGGCCGTGGCGGGCGTCGGCGGCCTGCGGTCGGGACGGGTGGTGTGCTCGGCCGTCGAGCACCACGCAGTCCTCCATTCCTGCGCCGCCCTCGGCGAGCGCGCCGTGGTTGCCCCGGTCACCCCCGACGGCGTGATCGACCTCCACCGGTTCGACGCCATGCTCGACGACGACGTCTGCCTCGTGTCGGTGATGCTGGCCAACAACGAGGTCGGCACCGTCCAGCCCCTTGCCGACGTCGCTGAGCTGGTCCGGAAGAGGGCGCCCGGCGCCGCCGTCCACACCGATGCGGTCCAGGCGTTCTCCTGGCTCGACGTCGCCGCGCTGGCCGGTCCGGCCGACCTGGTTGCAGTCAGCGCCCACAAGTTCGGGGGGCCCAAGGGGGTCGGCGCCCTCGTGGTGCGCCGGGGCGTGGCCCTCGCACCCCTTCTGCACGGCGGCGGCCAGGAGCGCGACAGGCGCAGTGGCACCCACAACGTGGCCGGGATCGTCGGGATGGCTGCGGCCATGGCCGCGACGGTGGCGGGGCGGGCGGCGACGGTGGAGCGGGTCGGCGCCCTCCGGGACCGGCTGGCGACCGGGTTGGTGGCGACTGTGCCCGACCTTGTCGTCACTGCCGCCGGCGCGCCGAAGATCGCCGGGACCTGCCACGTCACCGTCGGCGGGATCGAGTCCGAGGCCATGCTGGTGCTCCTCGACGGCGCCGGGGTCTACGCCGCGGCCGGGTCCGCCTGCGCCAGCGGCGCGGTCGACCCGTCGCACGTGCTCGCCGCCATGGGCGTACCGGCGGATCGGGCGGCCGGTGCCCTGCGCCTGTCCCTGGGGCCCGAGACCACCGAGGGCGACGTCGACCTGGCCCTCGCCGTGATCCCACCGGCGGTGGCCCGGCTCCGAGGTGTTGCGTTGTGAAGGTCCTGGCCGCCATGTCGGGCGGGGTCGACTCGTCGGTGGCCGCCGCCCTCCTGGTCGACCACGGCCACGACGTCACCGGCGTGACCCTGCGACTGTGGGCCGAGGCGGCCGTCGACTCGGGGTGCTGCTCGGTGGCCGAGATCGACGACGCCCGCCGGGTGGCGTCCCAGCTCGGCATCGATCACCTGGTGTGGACCTTCACCGACGAGTTCGAGGCCCGGGTCGTCGCCCCCTACGTGGCCGACCACGCCGCCGGCCGCACGCCGAACCCCTGCATCGAGTGCAACCGCCACCTGAAGTTCGGGAAGCTGCTGCGGCGGGCGACCGCGCTGGGCTTCGAGGCGATCGCCACCGGCCACCACGCCCGGGTTGAGCACGCCGGCGGCGGCAGCACCGGCGGGTACCGGCTGCGGCGGGGTGCCGACCGGGCCAAGGACCAGTCCTACGTGCTCTACGTGCTGGGCCAGGTCGAGCTGGCCCGCACCCGGTTCCCCGTCGGCCACCTGACCAAGGCCGAGGTGCGGGCCCGGGCCGCCGAGCTGGGCCTCGTCACCGCCGACAAGCCCGACAGCCAGGACGTGTGCTTCGTCACCACCGCCGGCGGCCGGCAGGCGTTCCTCGCGCCTCGGACCGAGCTGCACGAGGGCCGGGTGGTCGGCACCGACGGTGCCCTGCTCGGACGGGTCGACGCCGTCGAGCTCGTCACCGTCGGCCAGCGCCGGGGTCTGGGCACCGGCGGCGGACCGAGACGGTACGCGCTGTCGGTCGACGCAGCCACCGCGACCGTCGTCGCCGGCACCGCCGCCGACCTGCTGACCGACAGGGTCGAGCTCACGGGCGTGACATGGATCGGCGAACCCCTCCCCGACGACGGCGGCCGGGTCGAAGCCCAGTCGACCGCCCACGGGCGGCCCGCCGACGCCCGCCTGGAGGGCACCACCGTCGTCTTCGCCGAACCCCAGCGACGGGTCGCGCCCGGCCAGAGCGTCGTGCTCTACCGGGGCGACGAGGTGCTCGGCGGCGGAATCGCCGCCTAACGGCCCGGCGAGGGAGCCCGAACTGATCCGGTAGCGCTCCCGGCGACGAAACCCTTGACGAGGTCGGCACGATGGAGCCGACGACTGTGAGGGGGTTGGAGATGCGCAAGAACCATGCATGGGCGGTCCTGGCACTCACGATGTTGGTGGGCTCGAGCGCCTGCGGAGACGACAGTCGCGGCGGCCAGACGAGCGGCGGGAACGGGAACACCACCGAGAGCACCACCACCAGCCCGGTGCTCGGGGACCCGGCGATCAAATCGGCCCTGGTGGTGGCCCAGACCGACCAGTCCGCGATGCCACTCGACGCCGCGCCGTCGCCGGACGGCACCGTCGTCTACTACATCACCACCGGCGACAGCGGCTCGGTGCTCTCGAGCGTCCCGGCCGCCGGCGGATCGGCGACGACCATCGTCCAGGGCGCGCCCCTGGTGAAGCCGACGGGCGTGGCGGTTGCCACCGACGGCAGCCGCGTCTTCGTGGCCGACCGGCAGGCGCTCCAGGACAGCGTGTCCGGCGCCTCGGGCGGCGTCCTCCAGGTGTCGACCACCGGCACGCCGGCAATGACCCTGCTGGCGGGCACCGAGGGACGGTCGCCCCGTGGCGTCGACGTGGTGAGCGAGGGTGGCGCCGACGTCGTCTACTTCACCGGCCTCGATCCTGCCAACGGAACGCCCGGGCTCTTCCGGGTCCCCGCCGCCGGCGGCACCGCCACGACGGTCGCCGTGGGCGCCCCGTTCGAGTCGCCCGATTCGGTGGTCGTCACCGCCGGGGGCGTCGCCTACGTCACCGACCAGGGCCCCGGCAAGGGCAAGGGCGGGGTGCTGAAGGTCAGCGACGGGAAGGCCACGCCCGTGCTGTCCGACCTGCGTCTGGGAACCCCCGCAGGGGTGACGACGGTGAACGACGACGCCACCCTGCTGGTCAGCTCCATCGACCCCACCAACCTGTCGGACCAGGTGCTCTTCCTGGACCTGGCCAGCGGCAAGACCGCCGCCGCCACCAAGGTGATCGGGGCCAACAAGGACAGCGCCGGCGGTCTCCACCGGGCCCACGCCGCCCCGGTGCTGGCCTGGGCCGACGTCCAGCGGCCCGGCAGGGTCTACCGGGTCGAGCTCTGAAGCCCGATGATTACTTGACGGGGAGCCGCCGCCGGCGGGCCTCGTCCAGCAGGGCGCCCGGCCGGGTCGGCGTGAAGAGGAACCGGTCGGTGGTCACCGACCGGCCCTCTCGCTTCCCCGGCGTCAACAGGGTGAAGGGGGCGTCGCCCCGCAGCTCGACCTCGAGGGCGAGGCCGGGCGCCCGCTGGGTGAGGTCGAGGGCGGTGGAGTCGGCCGGCGCCGGCCCCACCCTCACCACCATCCTCCGCTCGAACAGGACGGGGTCGACGAGGGTGAGGGGATCGTGCAGGACCATCCCCGCCGGCACGAACACCGCCCAGCGCCGGGCCAGGTTGTGCATCGATCGGGCCAGCACCCACGCCACCGGGGCCCCGACGGCCAGCGCCGCCCCGCCCGCCACCCACCGCTCGGCGGCGAGCAGGAGGGGGCCGGCGGCGATCCCGGCCACGAACAGGGCCCACGCCACCGCCAGCGGGCCGAGCAGCAGGGGCCCCGGCACCCGTAACAGGTACCGGCGCTCGTTGGGGTAGGAGGGCCCGTTCACCCACACGGCGCCCACCGCAGGCGTGAACGCCCACGCCGCGGCCACCAGCGCCCAGCCCACGGCCAGGGCCGACGGCTCACCGTCGACGGCGGCGGCCAGTGCGGCGACAACCGCCCCGGGGGCCAGCAGGCGGAGGGCGGTCAACCCGATCGGATGGGTCACCACCACGGCGGCCACGCCGACCGCCCACCCCGCCCACAGGCCCAGCGAGGCGACCGTGCGCACCGGTTCGCCGGCGCCGTCGAGCGCGGCGGCCAGCGCCGGCCCGACCGTGAACGGCAGGGCGACCCACAGGCCGCGCAGCAGCCAGGGCAGCAGCGCCGGCAACGACGCCCTCCTGGTGAGTCGATGACGGCGTCAGCGGGCGCCGGGCTCGGGCACGTAGTGGCGGGTGCCGTCGACTGGGTCCAGCCACACCCGCATGAGTCGTCCGGTCGACGGGTCGCGGAAGACCTCGTCGGTGCGGTCCCAGCCGTCGGCGGCCACCGCGCTCTCACCATGGCGGCGCATGCCCACGTAGCCGACCACCGCGGCCACGACCAGCACGACAAGCAGGAGGACCCAGAGCATCAGGTCACCTGGCCGAGACGGCTGTCACTTGGCCGTGACCACGACCGCGGTCCCGTAGGCGACCACCTCGGTGAGGCCCTGGCCCATCTCCGAGGAGTCGAACCGCATGCCGACGATGGCGTTGGCGCCCATGATGCGGGCGTTCTCGACCATGCGGTCCATGGCGTGGCGCCGGGTGTCCTCGAGCAGACTCGGTGTACTGGGTGACCTCGCCACCGACGACGCTCTTGAAGGCGGCGCCGAGCCCCTTGACCGCCCCCATGCTGCGCACGATCAGCCCGAAGCAGGCGCCCACGTAGCGCTCGACCTTCCAGTCGGGGAAGTCGAACGTCGTGCTGACGGGGATGCTCTCGGGGATCGCTCCGGGGGAGACGTGGCCGGGATCGGGCTGGCTCTGATGATCGGGCATGGGCCTCACGCTACCGTCGGGCAGGTGGACCCTGGCCCCGCCTCGGAGCAACAGCGCGCGCGGATCGACGAGCTCCGGCGACTGATCGCCTACCACAACGAGCGCTACCACGCCCTCGACGACCCGGAGATCTCCGACGCCGCCTACGACGCCCTGACCAGGGAGCTTCGGGAGCTGGAGGCGGCCCACCCCGACCTGCGGGCGCCGGACTCGCCCACCCAGACGGTGGGCGCGGCGCCGTCGCCGCTGTTCGCCGAGGTCCGTCACCGGGTCCCGATGATGTCGCTCGACAACGTGTTCGGCTTCGACGAGCTGGTGGCGTGGGGCAAGCGCATGGAGCGCTACATCTCCGAGGACGTCGAGTACGTGGGCGAGCTGAAGATCGACGGCATCGCCATCTCCCTGCTGTACGAGAACGGCGTGTACGTGCGGGGCGCCACGCGGGGCAACGGGGTGACGGGCGAGGACGTCACCGAGAACGTGCGGACGATCTCCGTCATCCCCGAGCGCCTGTCGGTGCCGGCCGGCGCCAAGGTGCCCGACGTGCTCGAGGTGAGGGGCGAGGTGTACATGCCGCTGACCGCGTTCGAGGAACTCAACCAGCGCCAGGGCGAGGCCGGGCTGCGCCTGTTCGCCAACCCTCGCAACTCGGGCGCCGGCTCGCTGCGCCAGAAGGACCCCTCGATCACCGCCAGCCGTGACCTGCGCTACTTCGCCTACCAGCTGGGCGCGTACGAGGGCGGTCCGGTGTTCCGCCGCCACTCCGAGACGCTCGACTACCTGCGGGACGTCGGCCTGCCGGTGAACCCCGAGGTCGAGCGGATCACGACGCTGGAGGAGGTCGACGCCTACTGCCGCAAGTGGCTCGACCACCGCCACGACCTCGACTACGAGATCGACGGGGCGGTGGTGAAGGTCGACGACCTGGGCCAGCGTGACGAGTTGGGGGCAACGTCGAAATCGCCGCGGTGGGCGATCGCCTACAAGTTCCCGCCGGAGGAGGCCACCACCACCCTCACGAACATCATGGTGTCGATCGGCCGCACCGGGAAGGCCACGCCCTTCGCCATGCTGGAGCCGGTCAAGGTCAGCGGCTCCACGGTGAAGCTGGCCACGCTGCACAACCAGGACCAGGTCAGGGTGAAGGACGTCCGGCCCGGCGACACGGTCGTCGTGCGAAAGGCGGGCGACGTCATCCCCGAGGTAGTCGCCCCGGTGCTCTCGATGCGCCCGCCCGACCTGCCCGAGTGGGGGTTCCCCACGTCGTGCCCGGTGCCGGGCTGCGGGGCGCCGCTGGTGCGGGAGCCGGGGGAGAGCGACACCTTCTGCACGAACGCCGACTGCCCGGGCCAGCGCGACCAGCGCATCGCCCACTTCGCGTCCCGGGGAGCGATGGACATCGAGGGGCTCGGCGAGCAGCGGGTGCGCCTGCTGACCACCGCCGGGACGCTGCGCGACGTGGGCGACATCTACGCCCTCACCTACGACGATCTGCTCGGCATGGAGGGGTTCGCCGACATCTCGGTGCGCAACCTGCTCGGCGCCATCGAGGCGTCGAAGACCCGGCCGCTGCCGAACCTGCTGGTCGGGCTCGGCATCCGCCACCTGGGCGGTCGGGGGGCCGACGTGCTGGCCGACGCCCTCGGCCACCTCGACCGGATCATCGAGGCGCCCGAGGAGGACCTTGCCGTGACCCCCGGCGTCGGCCCGGTGATCGCCCACAGCGTGGTCCGCTTCTTCGCCCTCGACCGCAACCGGGCGATCGTCGACAAGCTCCGGGCGGCAGGCGTCAACTTCGCCGGAGGCCGGCCCGACTCCGGCCTGGAGAAGACGCTGGACGGCATGGCGGTGGTCGTCACCGGCACGTTGGAGTCGATGTCGCGGGAGGCGGCGGTGGAGGCGGTCAAGGCGCGGGGCGGCTCGTCGCCGGGCAGCGTGTCGAAGAAGACCGCCTACCTCGTGGCCGGTGCCGAGCCGGGCGCGGCCAAGGTGGCCAAGGCGGAGGCGTCAGGCGTGCCCGTCATCGACGAGGACGCCTTCCTGCGCCTGCTGGAGACCGGCGAGGCGTGAGCGTGAGCCCTGCCGGCCGCGGCGAGGTGGGCCTGGCGGTGGTGAACGTCGGCCGGCCGAAGATCCTCGGCCTGCACCGTGGGCGGCCGGTGTCCAGCGGCATCGCCAAGCAGCCCGTCCCGGCCGATGTCGCCGACCTGTGGCTCGGCCGCACCAACCTGGAGGGCGACGGCCAGGCCGACCTGGTCGACCACGGCGGCGTCGACAAGGCGGTGTACGCCTACCCGTCCGAGCACCTGCCCGCCTGGCGGGAAGAGCTGGGCGAGGACGACCTGGGGCCGGCCCCGTTCGGCGAGAACCTGTCCACCGTGGGGTGGCTGGAGCACGACGTCTGCATCGGCGACCGCTGGCGCTGGGGCCCGGCTGGAGGTGAGTCGGCCCTGCTGGAGGTCTGCCAGCCCCGGTGGCCGTGCTTCAAGCTGGCCATGCACCGGGGCCGGGGCGACATCGGCGGCCTCCTGAAGGAGGCGGGTCGCACCGGCTGGTACCTGCGGGTCCTCGTCGAGGGCCGCGTTCCGGTGGCCGGGCCGATCGAGGTCGTCCACCGACACCCGGCGGGCGCCAGCGTGTTCGCCATGCACGACGCCGCCCGCCCCGGCCACGCCCCGGCCGAGGTCCTCGAGGAGCTGCTGACCGTCGAGCCGCTGGCCGCCGAGTGGAAGGCGAAGCTGGCCGGACGGCTGTAGCCAATCCGGCAGATCAGTTCCGGTCGATCAGTTCCGGCCGATCAGGTCCGGAAACGCAGCGTGGCGACGCTTCCCGCGTGGTCCGACGGCCACAGGCCGCTCGGCGTGCGGTCGCTCTCGCGATCGCCGATCACGTCGGCCTGGATGGCGTCCATGAAGTCCGGGTCGTAGAAGATGTCGTCGATACGGTGGTCGAGGGTGCTCACGGGCCAGTCCAGCGCTTTCTGGCCACTGGTGAAGCCGCCGCAGGGATCCTGGCGGTGGACCACGGGCCAGACCTCGACCAGGCCGAGGAGGACGAGCGTGTCGTAGGCGGTCGTGTTGACGCCGGAGCACGTCGGCCGGGAGTTGATGTCGCCGGAGACGACCACGGGGTAGGGCGACGTCGCCACCATCAGCCCCAGCTGCAACGCCTGGAGGTTGCGGATCGGCTCGCTGTAGGCCTCGAGGTGGGTCGTGAAGAAGCGGAAGGTCCGACCCCTGACCGTGACGTCGGCGCTCGCCCAGCCCCTGGTGACGAAGATTCCCAGGTTGAGAAGCGGGATACGGGCCACGAACTGGCCTTCCGCCCCATTGGCCGTCGTCAGCTTGCGATCGGGCTGGTCGCCTCGAACCAGGATGAGGTTCTCGTCGGTGAACCGGACGACGGTCGTGGGCGAGGTGGGCAGGCTCCCCTGGAACGTCGTGTTCGCCACCGCCACCGTGTACGGGAGGCCCCGCTCGGCGAGAGCGGCGAGCAACAGGGGCTCGAAGTCGTAGGCGACGACGAAGCCGAGGTCGGGGCGGACCTGGTCGAAGATCTCCCATGTGGCGATCTCCTGCAAACCGACCACGTCCGGACGCTCCTTGGCGACGAGGTCGGCGATGGTGTCGGCCCGCTCGGCGTAGTTCGACTCGATCATGTCCTGGTAGACGGCGTTGGCGGCGGCCATCACCTGCACCGGATCGGTGATGGCGAAGAGTGGCGCCAGGTTGGTGCCGAAGTCGACGTTGTACGTGGCGGCGGTGAGGTGGGTGGCGGCGTGCTCGCCGAAGGCGGCCGGCCTGGCGGACGCCGGCGCCGGGAGACCCAGGCTCAGGCCCAGTGCCAGGGCGATCAGAACCGCGACCGACGCCACTCGGTACCTGACTCGCTCCGCCATTTCGTCTCCCACCGTCGCCGAACCGAGGATCGCCACGAACCTCCAGGGACGAGCGTACCGATCGACCGGGACAACGCGACGCCGGCCCGGCCGGCGGCGCGGCCGGACCGGCATCTCCGATCGCTGTGCTCCCTAGCCGGCGGGCTCGAGGTCGTCCGGGATGCAGAACCACACCGTCTCGTAGCCGACGACGAAGAGCCCGTCGTAGATCGGCATGTCGAACGGCGACAGATGGTGTCCCTCGGGGCACTCGGCGAGCCCCTTCAGGCCGCCGGTCGGGGAGACCGGCACCGACGTGCGTACCGAGCCGAGCTCGGTGGTCTTGCCGTCGACTGCCCGCGGCCTGGCCTCGGTGGCTCCCGCGGCGAGCGGCGCCAGCATCGTCGCGGCCGTCGTCAAGCCGGCCAGCAGGAACGGAACTCTCTTGCGGCTCATCGCTTCCTCCATTCGTCACCGGGTGGCGAAATCCACCCGTCGCATGGAGGAGCAGGGCCAGCGCCCAGACCTCACACTTTTCCGAATGGCCAGCTCGCTCGCTTCAGGGGCCAACCAGCCCCAGCTCGCGGCCGACGGTGGCGAAGGCGGAAACGGCCCTGTCCAGGTGCTCGTCGGTGTGGGCGGCGGTGACGATGGTGCGGATGCGGGCCTTTTCCAGGGCCACGGTGGGGAAGACGACCGGCTGGGCGAACACGCCCTCGTCGGCCAGGCGGTCGGAGAAGCGCATGGCGGTCTCCGGGTCGCCCATCATGACCGGCGTGATGGGCGTGTCCGACCGGCCGGTGTCGAATCCCAGACCGGCCAGCTCGGCCTTGAACCGGCGGGTGTTGGCCCACAGCCGCTCGAGCAGCTCGGGCTCGTCCTGCAGGACCCGCAGGGCGGCCCGGCACGCGGCCACCACCGCCGGCGGGTGCGACGTGGAGAAGAGGAACGGCCGCGCCCGCTGGGTGAGGACCTCCCGCAGGGCGGTCGGCCCGGCCACGTAGCCGCCCAGCCCGCCTATGGCCTTGGACAGGGTCCCGACCTGGATGGAGACCCGCTCGGTGAGACCGAAGTGGTCGACCGTGCCCCTTCCCTGGCGGCCGAGCACGCCCGAGCCGTGGGCGTCGTCGACCAGGACGGCGGCCCCGACCGCCTCGGCCGCGGCCACGATCCCAGGCAGGGGAGCGATGTCGCCGTCCATGCTGAACACGCCGTCGGTGACGACGAGGACGAGCCGGTACCGCCCGTCGTTCGCCGCCTCCTCGAGGATGGCGCGCAGGGCGTCGACGTCGGCGTGGGGGTAGATGCGGCGGGGGGCCTTCGACAGGCGCATCCCGTCGATGATCGAGGCGTGGTTGAGCTGGTCGGACACGATCAGGTCGGGCTCGCCGGTGATGGTGGGGATGAGGCCGGTGTTGGCCGTGAACCCCGACTGGAAGGTGAGCACCGCCTCCACGCCCTTGAACCCGGCCAGCTCGGCTTCGAGTGCCTCGTGGGCGGCCATGGTGCCGGCGATGGTGCGCACCGCCCCCGACCCGACCCCGAAGTCGGCCACCGCGGCCAGTGCCGCGTCCTTCAGCCGGGGATGGTGGGTGAGGCCGAGGTAGTCGTTCGACGACAGGCTCACCAACCGCCGCCGGTCGACCTCCACCACCGGCCCCTGGGCACTGGTCATCACCCGCAACGACCGGTACAGGTGCTGGGCCCGGAGCGCGGCCACCTCCTCCTCGAGGAAGCCGAGCGGGTCGACCCGCGGCGACACCGGTGCCGGTGTCACGAGGCCCAGCTCATGATGACCTTGCCCGAATCGCCCGAGCGGGCGGCGGCGAAGGCGGCCTCGTGGTCGCGGAAGTCGAAGCGGTGGGTGATCGCCGCCCGGACGTCGAGCCCCGACAGGAGCATCACCGTCATCTTGTGCCAGGTCTCGTACATCTCCCGGCCGTAGATCCCCCGGATGGTGAGCATCTTGAGGACGACCTCGCTCACGTCGATGGGCACGTCGTGGGCAGGCAGGCCCAGCACCGCGATGCCCCCGCCGTGGGCCATGGCCCCGATGGCCGACCGGAGGGCGTCCGCGTTCCCCGACACCTCGAGCGCCACGTCGTAGCCCTCGACCATGGCCAGACTGCCGAACACGTCGTCGAGCCGGGTCACCGCCGGGTCGATGGTCGTGGTGGCCCCCATCTCGAGGGCCAGCTCCCGGCGGAAGGCGTTGGGCTCGCTCACCACAACGTGGCGCGCCCCGGCGTGGCGGACCACGGCGGTGGCCATCAGCCCGATGGGGCCGGCCCCGCTCACCAGCACGTCCTCGCCCAGCACCGGGAACGCCAGCGCGGTGTGGACGGCGTTGCCCAGCGGGTCGAAGACCGCCGCCACGTCGAGGTCGATCCCGGCCCAGTGGCGCCAGACGTTGGTCATCGGCAGCACCACGAACTCGGCGAAGGCGCCGTCGCGGCCCACCCCGAGACCGACGGTGTGGGCGCAGAGCTCCCGCCGTCCGGCCAGGCAGTGGCGGCACCTCCCGCACACCACGTGGCCCTCGCCCGACACCACCTCACCCGGCGCGAAGCCGGTGACGTTCGACCCGACCTCATCGATGACGCCGACGAACTCGTGGCCGACGACGAGCGGCGGGTGGACGTGGCGTTCGGCCCACCCGTCCCAGTCGTGGATGTGCAGGTCCGTGCCACAGATCCCCGTGCGCAGGACCCGGATGCGCACGTCGTTGATCCCGAACGGTGGGCGGGGGACCTCGCACAGCTCCAGGCCCGGGCCGGGGGCCGCTTTCACCAGAGCCAGCATGTCCACACTCAGACGGTACGCCCGGGCCGGAGTTACGCAGGCGGCCCTTCCGGGCCGCGGCGGTGCCCGGTACGGTCGCAGGGGCAGGCGCCGGGCTCGAGCGAGGAGGTGAGATGGCGGACGGGACGAGGTGGTACGACGTCGTCGTGGTGGGCGGGCGGCTGGCGGGCTCCGTCGCTGGCGATGCACCTCACGCGGAAAGGGCTGTCGGTCGTCGTCCTCGACCGGGCCGGGTTCCCTTCGGACACGCCGTCGACACACTGGTTCCAGGCCGAGGGGATCGGCTGCCTGGCCCGCCTCGGCGTCCTCGACCGCGTGCTGGCATCGGGAGCCCCGTGGCTCGAGCGGCTGGACGGCACGTTCGAACACGTGTCGGTGTCGGCGGAGTGGCCGACGCTGCCGGGCGACCCGGGCCCGGCTCCGTGCGTCCGCCGCCCGCTGCTCGACGCCGCGCGTTCGCGGCCGACATGGGCGCCGCCGGCCCGATGCCGCCCGTCACCGTCGAGGCGCTGGGCGAGCTCACCGCCACCGCCGACGGGCGCCGGCAGTTCGTCGACCTGCTCAACCACCGCCTGCAGCCGTCCGAGGTGCTGACGCCCAAGCGGCTGCTCGGGGCCACGGCGCGGTTGCTTCGCCGCGGCCGGCCGCCCCGCAAGAAGGTCCTCGCCGACACGATGTCGGGGGCGAGGACGCAGATCGGTCGCGTCCGCCTCGCCCGCTCGCCGCACTACCAGACGGAATCGCGTCGTGAGCGGGTCCCGGTCGATCGATGACGGGGGACGCAGGCGCCGCCGGGCCGGCGCCCGACGGCCTGGCCTGGCCCCGTGACTTCGACGCCCGTTACGGCGACGGCCTCCGGCTGGGGGTCTCGCTGGGCGGGGGAGGCGTGTTCTTCGTGGCCTGGCAGCTGTCGTACCTGCACGAGCTGGCGGCGCGGGGCATCGACCTGGCGGGCGCCGACCGGGTGGTCGGTACCTCCGCCGGGGCCCTGGTGGCCTCGGTGCTCACGGCCCGGCGGATCAGTCGCGTCAACAAGGAGCTGACCGTGCTCGCCAGGCTCCCGGTGGTGCTCGGCGCGCTGGCCCCGTCGGGCCAGCTGCGCCCGAGCCAGGTCCGGGCGCTCGACCTGTTCCGCCACGCTCCCGACGCCGAGCCCCCGACGATCAGGGCCATCGGCCACGCCGCGCTC
Organism: uncultured Acidimicrobiia bacterium; assembly: GCA_963827345.1. GTDB lineage: Bacteria > Actinomycetota > Acidimicrobiia > Acidimicrobiales > AC-14 > CAWGUU01. The sequence continues at coordinate 53,486 of CAWHAN010000014.1, forward strand.
GCGGCGCAGACGCCCCCTCCCTCGGCCATGGCCCGCAACATCGGGCTGGTCCTGGCGTCGAGAACGTGGCCGTCGGCGGTGCTCCACGTCACCTGCGTCGACACCTACTCGGGCGAACGGGTCGTCGTCTCCCGGACGGCCGGCGTCGACATCCGACGCGCCGTCGCCGCCAGCAGCGCGGTGCCGGGACTGTTCGCGCCGCAGCCGATCGGTGACCGCCGCTGCATGGACGGCGGCGTCAGCGGCAGCGGCACCCACCTCGACCTGCTCGCCGGTTCGGAGCGGGTGGTCGTGCTGGCCCTGACCGACGGCCGCGGCATCGTGAAGGCCACGATGACAACGACCCCCGGCTCGACCGAGGCCGAGGCCGCGGCGCTGGAGGAGTCGGGCAGCCGGTTGTTCCGCCGGGTGCCGGCGCGGGTCGACCCGAAGACCCTGATGGACCCGGCGGCCGTGCCCGACGCCATCGCCATGGGCCGCCGCCAAGCCGCCGGCGACGCCGAGGAGCTCCGCTCCTTTCTTGCCTGAGGCAGCGCGCCGCGTTACACTGTCTTTCGATGGCTCTCACGCTCCCTTGGGGAGTCCCCCTCACCTACGACGACGTGCAGCGCTTTCCCCCCGACGGTCACCGGTACGAGCTGGTCGAGGGGGTGCTCCTGGTGACGCCCGCACCGAATGCGGACCATCAGAGCTGGGTCATGAACCTGTCGTTCGCGTTGAAGGCAGCTGCCGGCCGCGAGCACTTCGTCGTCCCGGCTCCCTTCGACTTCTACGTGAGCGAGTTCACCTATTTCGAGCCCGACATCGTCGTGGCCCTCGACGCCGACGTGGGACTGGACAGGCTCGGCCCGAGCGAAGCCCAATGCTCCTCGTGGAGATCGAGCTCACGGAGCACCCGGCTGGTCGACCTCGGCACCAAGCGCCTTGCCTACGAGGCGTTCGGCGTGCCCGAGTACTGGCTGGTCGACCCCGACGAGCCCGGCCTCACCGTCCTGCGCCTGGTCGATGGACGCTACGAGGAGGTGGCGCGGGTCGTCGGTGACGAGCCGTACGAGGCCACCTACCCGTTCCCGGTGACGATCGTGCCCAGCAGCCTCGGTCGGCGCCGTCGCGAGTAGCGTCGCGACCATGGCAGAGCGAACGCGTTACGAACCGGGCACACCTTCCTGGGTCGACCTGGGGCCCCCGACCCGGCGGCCGCCGCCGCGTACTACGGCGAGCTGTTCGGATGGCAGGCCGAGATGGACCCACGCCCCGAAGCAGGCGGCTATGGGATCTTCACGTTGCGAGGCAAGACGGTCGCCGGCCTCGGCCCCCAGATGAACCCCGACATGCCGCCGTACTGGAGCGTCTACGTGACCGTCGCCGACGCCGATGCCACGCTGGCCAAGGTCACCGCCGCCGGCGGGACGGTGGTGATGGGCCCCATGGACGTGCTCGACGCCGGCCGGATGGGCGTTGTCAGGGACCCGATCGGATCGTTCATCTCGATCTGGCAGCCCGACACGATGATCGGCGCCACGTTGGTGAACGAGCCCGGGACGTTCGGCTGGAGCGAGCTGGCCACCACCGACCTATCGCTCTCGACCGCGTTCTATCAGGCGATCTTCGTGTGGGCGGTCGAACCCCAGACGAGCAGCGACCAGGCCTCGATCTTCACGGTCGACGGTCAGGTGGTGTGCGGCGCCCACGTCGCCGGACCGGGCGAGTTCCCGGCGTGGTCGGCGTGGTTCGGCTCCGACGACGTCGACGCGTCGGCCGCCACGGCAGCCGAGCTGGGTGGCAGGGTGCTCCTGCCGCCGACCGACATGGACTTCGGCCGGGGCGCGGTCGTCGCCGACCCCCAGGGAGCCGTGTTCGGCATAGGCAAGATCAAGGGCGCTCCGGAAACGGGGTAGCTGCCCGGGGTCAGGCCAGCGTCGACCTGATCCTGTCCGCCACGTGCTGGGCTTCCGCGGCGTCGTCGTACTTCGTGCGCGGCCAGAAGAAGCCGCGCAGGCCGTCCTTGAACCGGCGGGGCACGACGTGAACGTGCAGGTGGGGAACGCTCTGGCTCACCTTGTTGTTCAGGGCCACGAACGTGCCGTGGGCCTCCATCGCCGACTCGACCGCCGATGCCAGGCGACGGGCGGTCAGGAACAGCGGGCCGACCAGTGCCTCGGGCAGGTCGGCGAGTGTCTCGTGGTGCGGGCGGGGGACGAGCAGGCAGTGGCCCTCGAACACCGGTCTGGCGTCGAGGAAGGCGACGAAGCCGTCGTCCTCCAGCACCGTCCACGCCGGCGCCCGGCCGGCCACGATCTCGCAGAAGGCGCAGGCGGCCGTGTCGCTCAACCCGGTCCCACCGACACGGGCGCTAGTGCAGGCTGAAGCACCACTGGTACGAGTTGGAGTCGCCCTCGGACTGGCCGATGCGCCGGTAGACGACGGTGGCGCAGTGCCGTCCGGGCTGGAGGATCTCGTAGTCGCTGTCGGGCAGGGGAGTGAGGGTGATCGTGTTCAGGGCCTCGACGATCTGCAGGTCGTCCCGCGGCACCTCGACACCGTCCATCAGCAGATAGCCCGTGTACCCCGGGGCGAGGTCGGCGCTGATCGTGACCTGCCGCAGGTCGAGGTCGCCGCCGGCGGGGGTCACCGACTCGACTCCTGCCGGCGGCGGGCCGGGGGCATCCTGCTGGGTGAGGCCGAGAAGGCGTAGACGAGGCCGCCCACGGCAGCCGCGGCGATGACGGTCATGACGATCCTCTTGATCATGCAGGCCTCTTGATCATGCAGGCTCAGGTTTCTCGATCACGCGGGCGCAGGTCGTTTGTCATCTCGGTCCGGGCCCCATCTTCGCCCGTCGCGCTTGCCTCGGTTTCCCAGGTCGGGCACGGTACCCTTCGAGCGTGGCACCCACGCGCCTGGCCGACCACATCGGTCGCGTGCTCGGCGACCGCTACCGGCTCCTGAGGCCGGTGGGAAGCGGTGCATCGGGCAGCGTCTTTCTTGCCGACGACGTTCGGCTGCGCCGTCGCGTCGCCGTCAAGGTCCTCCACCCGGCGCTGGCCGACGACGAGGCGTTCCTGCGCCGGTTCCGGGCCGAGGCACGGGCCGCCGCCGCCCTCAACCACCCAAACATCATGTCGGTGTACGACTGGGGCGAGGAGGTCGACGGCCCGTACCTGGTGTGCGAGTACCTCGGCGGCGGGAGCCTCCGCTCGATGCTCGACATGGGCCGGCGGCTGAGCACCTCGCAGGCGCTGCTCATCGGTCTCGACGCCGCTCGCGGCCTCGACTACGCCCATCGCCGTGGCCTCGTCCACCGCGACATCAAGCCCGCCAACCTCCTCTTCGACGAGGAGGGCAGGTTGCGCATCGGCGACTTCGGCCTGGCACGGGCACTGGCCGAGGCGGCGTGGACCGAGCCCGTGGGCGCGGTCCTCGGCACCGCCCGCTATGCGTCCCCCGAGCAGGTCAGCGGGGCGCCGATCGACGGCAAGGCCGACGTCTACTCGCTGGCCCTGGTGCTGGTGGAGGCCGTCACCGGCACCGTGCCCTTCGCCGCCGACACCACCGTCGCCACCCTGATGGGTCGCCTCGACCGCCCCATCGAGGCCCCGCCCCAGCTCGGCCCACTGGCACCGATCGTCGCCCGCGCCGGCCGCCCCGATCCGGCCGAGCGGCTCGACGCCGCCGCCTTCGGCGCCGCCCTCCAGGCCGTGGCCACCTCGCTGCCCGGCCCCGAGCCCTTCCCGCTGTCGGGTGCCGCCACCCTCGACGACACCGTCCCCACCCCTGACCCCACCGACATCGGCCCCCGGCCGACGGCCACGAGACCGCCGCCCTCGCCGACGGCCAACACTGTCGCCACGCCGGCGGCAGCCGCCGCTCCCACCGTCGCCATCCCTGTCGACCCCGGTCCCGACGCCACCTGGGTGATGCCTGCCGACCCGACCGGTCCAGCCGCAGCTGCCGACGCCACCGCCACCCAGGTCACGCCCGTTGCCGCCGCCCCTGAGCAGTCGTACCTCCCGCCCCCGCCGACGCCCGAGCTGTCCAAGAAGGGTCGTCGCCGTCGACGCCGCTGGCCGTGGGTCGTGCTGATCCTGCTGCTCCTGGCCGGCGGCGGGGCGGGGGGGTCGTACCTGGTCGTCAGCAACCTCGTGCCCAGCCACCCGCTGCCGAGCGTCCTCGACCGCACGGAGCAGGACGCCGTCGCCCAGCTCCAGGCGCTCGAGTTCGAGGTCGTCGTCCGCCAGGAGTTCATCGACGGCACCGTCGCCGGCCTGGTCAAGTCCCAGACGCCGCCGGGCGGGCCCACCGAGAAGCTCAAGGAGGGCAAGACCGTCACCCTCGTGGTCTCCAAGGGCCCGACGCCCACCCTCGTGCCCGAGCTCACCGGGATGGACCAGGCCGCGGCCCAGCAGGCGGTGGAGGCGGTCGGCCACACTCTCGGCAAGGTGACCTCCAGGAACGACGAGGAGGCCGCCGAGGGCACCGTGCTCGACTGGGCCCAGAAGGGCCAGTCGCCGCCGAAGGGCGCCGCCATCGACCTGGTGCTGAGCGCCGGGCCCGTGCCCCGCACCGTCCCGAACTTCGACGGAAAGTCCTACGAGGAGGCCTTCGCCGCCCTGAGCGACCTCGGCCTGGAGGTGTCACGCGTCGACGCCTACACCGACGACGACGACCTGAAGGGCACCGTGGTCGGCACCGACCCGGCGGCCGGGGCCAAGTTGAAGCGCGGCACCAAGGTCACCGTCACCGTCTCCAAGGGCAGGCCGGTGGTGCCCAAGCTGAACGGCCTGAACGTGGAGAAGGCAACCGCGGCCCTGGAAGCCGTCGGCCTCAAGGTCGGCAGCAAGTTCGGGCCCGGCGGCGGCGAGGTGTTCCTCGCCGTCCCCGGCGAGGGCAGCAAGGTCAAGCCGGGCTCGTCGGTCACGCTCTACATCCTTTGACGCCTGCGTTCGATTGATGGCAGGGCTGGCCGGGCGGGTCGCCATCGTCACCGGCGCCGGGCGTGGGCTGGGCCGTGAGCACGCCCTGCACCTGGCCGCCCAGGGGGCGAACGTGGTGGTGAACGACCTGGGCTCGGCGATCGACGGGTCGGGCGCCGACGCCTCGGCCGCCGAGCTGGTGGTGGGGGAGATCAGGGCGGCGGGAGGCGAGGCCGTCGCCAATGCCGACGACGTCGCCGACTGGGACGGCGCCCGGCAGTTGGTCACCACCGCTCTCGAGGCCTTCGGCGAGCTGCACGTCCTGGTCAACAACGCCGGCATCCTGCGCGACCGCTTCCTCGCCAACGTCGAGCCCGGCGAGTGGGACGACGTGATCCGGGCCCACCTCCGGGGCCACGCCGCGCCGACTCGGTGGGCCGCCGCCCACTGGCGGGACCGGTCCAAGGCGGGCCGGCCGGTGGCGGCGTCGGTCGTGAACACCTCGTCGACGTCGGGGCTGCTCGGCAACCCCGGCCAGTCGGCCTACGGCGCGGCCAAGGCGGGGATCGCCGCCCTCACCGTGATCGCCGCCGCCGAGCTGGGCCGCTACGGCGTGCGGGTCAACGCCATCGCGCCCATGGCCCGGACTCGCCTCACCGAGTCGACGCCCGGCCTGAAGGACCTGGTGGCCGAGCCGGCCGATGCCGACGCATTCGACGCCTGGCACCCGGCCAACGTCTCGCCGGTGGTGGCGTGGCTGGCCAGCGAGGGCTGCCCGCTCACCGGCGAGGTTCTCTACGTGCACGGCACGACGGTTCAGCGCTTCCAGCCATGGACCCTCGACGAGCAGGTCAAGCTCGAGGGCGAGGCCCGCTGGACGGTGGAGGGGCTACAGGAAGCGTGGCCAGGGACGCAGGAGGTCTCGTGAGGGCACAAGCCCGGTCTTGCCGCGACGTGAGCATCTACGCCTTTGCGCCGGCCAGCGGACGCGGCCGAAGGCCGCCTCTATGGATGGCGCCGAGAAGCGGCCCCGCAGGGGCCGCCCCCGGGGGAGGTCTAGGAGGGGGGCCTGCCCCCCTCCTACGAGGTGATGTCGCGGATCTTCTGCTGGACCTCGTTCACCGACGACTCGTCCGACGGCGTCAGCTGGCCCAGGGCGGCGAGCAGCTTCGACATCTCGCCCTGCACCCGCACCTTGCCCTCCATGAACGCCTTCATGGCGACGGCGACGGTGCCGTCCACGAAGACCGCCTTGGCGGTGTCGTAATCGAGGGTGACGGTGACGTCGGCCTTGTCTAGGTGACCCAGGTCCATCTCGAGCGCACCCGAGGTGGTGTCAGTGTGGGCGTCGATGTTCCCGTCGCCGAACGGGACGTCGGTGATGATCTGGTTCATCCTGATGTTGGTCGGCACGCCGTCGTCGAGGACGCCGTACTCGGAGCGGATCTGCCGGGCGGCGGCGACCCACTCGTCGGAGAGGAAGGGGTAACGGTCCATCGGATGCAACGTACACGGGCCGCCTGCCTCGTCATTCACGGCTACACGGGTGCCCCGCACTCGGTGGAGGGACTGGGCGCGGCGCTGGAGACCGCCGGGTTCGACGTGGAGGTGCCGCTCCTGCCCGGCCATTGCACGTCGGTGGACGACCTGCTGACCCGCCGCTGGACGGACTGGGTGGCCGCCGTCGAGGCTGCCTACCAGCGGCTGGCGGAGGGTCACGACGAGGTGGTCCTGGTCGGGCTGTCGATGGGCGCAACGCTGGCCACCTGGCTGGCGGCCGCCGCCGCCGACCACGCCCAGGTCGCCGGCCTGGCGTGCGTGAACCCGTACATCGACCCGCCGGCAGGGTCGTTCCGGGACCTCATGCACGGCTTCCTCGACGCCGGCTTCGACTGTGTGCCGGGGCCGGCCAACGACGTGGCCGAGCCGGACGCCGAGGAGGGCGGCTACGACCAGTGGCCCATCGAGCCGCTCCTCTCCCTGTTCGATGCCCTCGACGACCTGCTTCCGCGGCTGCCGGCGATCACCTGCCCGGTGCTGATCGTCACCAGCCGCCAGGACCACGTGGTGCCTCCAGTGTCGAGCGACCTGCTGGCGGCGGCCGTGTCGGGACCGGTCGAGCGCCTGTTCCTCGAGCGCAGCTTCCACCTGGCGACGCTCGACGTGGAGCGGGACCTGGTCGAAAAGGCCGTCGTCGATTTCGCCACCCGGGCCGTACGATGACCCGGTGGCCTCCCTTTCCCGAGACGACGTGGTCCACGTCGCCGTCCTCGCCCGCCTCGACCTGACCGACGACGAGATCGACACCTTCACCGGGCAGCTGGCGGCGGTCCTGGACCACGCCGCCGCCGTCGCCGCGGTCGACACGACCGGCGTGGCTCCCACCGCCCACCCGCTGCCGCTCGTGAACGTGCTGCGCGACGACGTCCCCCGGCCCAGCCTCGACCGGGACGAGGTCCTGGCCGCCGCGCCCGCGGTCGAGGCCCACCGGTTCAAGGTGCCGCCGATCCTCGGCGACGCGCCGTGATGGCCGGCGCCACCTACTCCGGCGCCGCGGCCATCGCCGCCGAGGTCGGCGCCGGCCGGGTCAGGGCCCGTGACGTCGTCGACGAGCACCTGGCCGCTATCGCCGCCAGCGAGGCTGACATCCACGCCTTCAACCTCGTCCTGGCCGACGAGGCACGGGCCGCGGCCGACGACATCGACAGGAGGGTGGCCGCCGGCGACGACCCCGGCCCCATGGCCGGCGTCCCCGTCGCCCTGAAGGACAACCTGGCCACCCGGGGGATCCCGACGACCTGCTCGTCGCGCATCCTGGAGAACTGGCGCCCTCCCTACGACGCCACCGTCGTGACGCGGCTGCGGGCGGCCGGGGCCGTCGTCGTCGGGAAGACCAACATGGACGAGTTCGCCATGGGCTCGTCCACCGAGAACTCGGCGTTCGGCCCCACCCGGAACCCCCACGACCTCAGCCGGGTGCCGGGCGGCTCCAGCGGGGGGAGCGCGGCCGCCGTCGCCGCCGGCTTCGCGTCGGTCGCCCTCGGGTCCGACACCGGCGGGTCGATCCGTCAGCCGGCGGCGCTCTGCGGCGTGGTGGGGATGAAGCCCACCTACGGCCTGGTCTCCCGCTACGGCCTCGTCGCCTTCGCCTCGTCGCTCGACCAGATCGGCCCGCTGGCCGCCACCGTCGCCGACGCCGCCCTGCTGCTGGACGTCATCGCCGGCCACGACCCCGCCGACTCGACGTCGATCGCAGGGCCGGCGCAGAAGGTGACGCCGGTCCTGGACGAGGGTGTCGAGGGCCTGCGGATCGGCATCGTCCGGGAGCTGGCCGGAGGGATGGACGCCGACGTCGCCGATCGCGTGGCCGAGGCCGCCGCCGCCCTGGAGGCAGCGGGCGCCAAGGTCGACGAGGTGTCGGTGCCGGCCCTCTCCTACGGGCTGCCGGCGTACTACCTGATCGCCCCGGCCGAGGCGTCGAGCAACCTGGCCAGGTACGACGGGGTGCGCTACGGCCTCCGGGTCGACGCCCCCGACGTGACCGCCATGTACGGCGCCACCCGCGCCGCCGGCTTCGGCCGAGGTCAAGCGCCGCATCATGCTCGGCACCTACGCCCTGTCGGCCGGCTACTACGACGCCTACTACGGCCAGGCCCAGCGGGTCCGCACCCTTGTCATCCAGGACTTCGAGTCCGCCTACGCGAGCGTCGACCTGCTGATCACGCCCACCACGCCCTCCACCGCCTTCCCCCTCGGCGCCAAGAGCGACGATCCCCTGGCCATGTACCTGTCCGACACCTTCACCATCCCGTCCAACCTGGCCGGCCACCCCGCCATCTCGGTCCCCTTCGGCACCGGCGACGACGGCCTGCCGGTCGGCGTCCAGCTGCTGGGGCCGGCCCTGGCCGAGCCCGTGCTGTTCCGAGCGGCCGCCGCCCTGGAGCGGAGCGCCCCGGCATGACGATGAGAGCGGCGACCACCTGGGAGACGGTGATCGGCCTCGAGGTCCACTGCGAGCTGGGGACGGCCACCAAGCTGTTCTGCAGCTGCCGCAACGCCTTCGGCGACGAGCCCAACACCAACGTCTGCCCCGTCTGCCTGGGCCTCCCGGGGTCCCTCCCGGTGCTCAACCGTCAGGCGGTGGAGCTGGCCATGCGCATCGGGGCCGCGCTGCGCTGCACGACCCAAGCCTCGATCTTCCACCGGAAGAACTATTTCTATCCGGACATGCCGAAGGACTACCAGGTCAGCCAGTACGACCGACCCATCAACGTCGGCGGCTGGATCGACCTCCCGAGTGCCACATCCGGATATACGAGGATCGGCATCACGCGGGCCCACATGGAGGAGGACACCGGAAAGACGACCCACGTCGGTCACTCCGGCCGCATCCACGGCGCCGACTACGCCCTCGTCGACTACAACCGGGCCGGCGTCCCCCTGGTCGAGATCGTGAGCGAGCCCGACCTGCGCTCCTCCGACGACGCCAAGGCCTACGTCAACGAGCTGCGGGCCATCCTCGTGGCCATCGGCGCCTCCGACGCCAGGATGGAGGAGGGCTCCCTGCGCATCGACGCCAACGTCTCGGTGCGCCCCGCCGGCGCCCCGGCGTTCGGCACCCGGGCCGAGATCAAGAACCTCAACTCGGTGCGGTCGTTGGGCCGGGCCGTCGAGTACGAGGTGGCCCGCCAGGTCGACCTGCTCGAATCCGGCGAGACGGTGGTGCAGGAGACCCGCCACTGGGACGAGGACGCGGGCCGGACGTCGTCGATGCGCTCCAAGGAGGAGGCCTACGACTACCGCTACTTCCCGGAGCCCGACCTCGTCCCGCTGGAGCCCGACGCCGACTGGCAGGCGGCGGTGCGGGCCGCCCTCCCCGCCCTCCCGGCCGACCGGCGCGGCGGCGCTGGCCGGCGCGACCGGCATCGCCGTCGACGACCGTGCCCTGGTCACCGTCGTCCACCTCGGCCTCGACCGCCTGGTCCGGGCCGCCCTCGAGGCCAGGCGCCGACCCCCGCCTGGCCCTGAACCGGGCCGCCAACGAGGTGGCCGCCGCCCATGTCGACGGCGACACCGTCGACGCCGCCGGGTTCGCCGCCGTCCTCCGCATGGAGACCGCAGGCGCACTCACCGCCACCCAGGCCAAGCAGGTCCTGGCCGAGACCCTCGCCACGGGCGGCGACCCAGCCAAGATCGCCGAGGCGAGGGGGTTCGAGGCGCTCGCCACCGGCGACCTGGCCGCGGTCGTCGACGACGTGGTTGCCGCCCACCCGGGCGAGTGGGCCCGCTTCAGGGACGGCGAGCAGAAGCTGGCCGGGTTCTTCGTGGGCAAGGTCATGGCCTCCACCAAGGGCAAGGCCGACGGCAAGGCAGTCACCGCCAGGCTGCGAGAGCTCGCCGCCGGCCCCTGACCGGCTGGTCCACGGGTCTCGGCTACCGGTCCTAGGGTCCTGCCGGGCCTAGGGTCCTGGCATGAGCGTCGTCAAGATCAACGCCATCTCCGTGCCGGCCGAACGGGCCGACGAGATGGCCGCCCGGTTCGCGGCCCGGGCCGGGCAGGTCGGCAAGTCCGAGGGTTTCGAGGAGTTCCAGCTCCTGCGGCCGTCCGACGACCGCACCACCTGGCTCGTCTACACCCGCTGGCGGGACGAGGAGTCGTTCCAGGCCTGGATGGCGTCCCAGGCGTTCTCGCAGGGACATGCAGGCTCGCAGGGACATTCGGGCGCCCAGGGCCCTTCCGCGCCGCCCAAGAGTGGTCCCGTCGCCACTGGCAGCGAGCTTTGGGCGTTCGTGGTGGAGCAGCGGGAGGCGGCTTCCTAGGGAGCCGCCGCCTCGGGTACTGGCGTCTGCCCCTTCCTGTCAGCTAGTTTACGGCCGCTGCGCTACAGCGGGTGGCGCGGGCGGGGAGGCGATCATCGCCGAGATGACCGAAGGAGTCACGAGATGAAGGCGTCTCGAACCAGGGTCAGGGCGGTAGCCCTTGCGGCAATTCCCTTGGCCGCGATCTTCCTGACCACGCTGTCGCCGACGGCGTCGGCCGACGTCGACACCGCCACGGGCGCCGCCTACGCGGCGACGGTGCAGTCGAGCCTGCTCGGCACCGTCATCGCCCCGACGCCACTTGTCACGGGCACGGCCACCGAGCCCACCAACAGCTTCGGCCCCACGGCCCAGTCGGCGCTCCCCATCAACATCCCGGGTCTGCTGTCGATCGGTGCCCTCAACGGGTTCACCCAGGGTGACGGCGTCGCCGCCGGCGACCCCACCGGGCACCTCGGCTTCGCGCTGAGCAGGGCCAGCGTCGCCGACGTCATCGTCGGCCTCAACTCCATCACCCTCGACGCCATCGAGAGCGTGTGCCGCTCCGACGGTGACGGCTCCACCGGCTCCACCGAGATCATCGGCGGCGTCCTCAACGGCAACCCGATCATCACCAGCCCCGCGGCCAATACATTCCTGCAGATCCCGGGCATCCTCGAGGTCACGCTGAACGAGCAGATCCGCCAGGACATCCCCGGCGTCAGCTCCAGCATCATCGTTCGGGGTGCCCACATCGAAGTGTTCCCCGGCCTCGGCGGGCTGCTGGGCGTGGTCGACATCATCCTGGCCGAGTCGCAGTGCGCAGTGGCCGGACCCGACGTCCTCGTAGCCCCGACGACCACCGCTGGGCCACGACCACGGCCGGTCCCACCACCACCGCCGGACCGACCACTACGGCCGGACCGACGACAACCGCCGGTCCCACCACCACCGCCGGTCCCACCACCACCGCCGGTCCCACCACCACCGCCGGTCCCACCACCACCGCCGGTCCCGACGACGACCGCCGGTCCCACGACCACGGCCGGACCGACGACAACCGCCGGTCCCACCACCACCGCCGGACCGACGACAACCGCCGTGCCGACCACCACGATCCCGCCGACGACCACCATCCCCACCGGTCCGCAAGGTCCTCAAGGTCCGCCAGGTCCTCCCGGACCGCCAGGGCCTCCGGGCCCCCCAGGTCCTCCCGGGCCCCCAGGCGGCACGGTCGTCGTCACCACCAAGGTCATCAAGGTGATCGACGACGAGGACGACCACAAGGTGGTCCACAAGCCGCTGGCCCGCACGGGCTCCAACCTGATGCCGATGGTGGCGCTGGGCATGGTCGCCGTCGTCCTCGGCGCCCTCGTCTTCCGAGGCGCCAGCCCCGTACCGGTCACACCCGAGCGGTCACCGTTTGCGCCTCCGAGCCCGGCGCAGTTCCGGCCCCTCAAGGTGCGGCCCGGCCAGATGAAGCGCAGGGCCCAGGGTGACCCCCTCGACCCGGCCGTCGCCGATGCCCTGGCTGCCTACGAGGCCCCGGCGCCGCCTGACGACCCGGACCAGCCGGCTCCCTAGCCGGCCGCCGGCAAAGGCGAACTGAACGAACGAGCAGCCCGGCCCCGCGGCCGGGCTGCTTGCATCTCGGAGCGAGCCCGGAGAAGGGGATGCCCGAGGGATGCTTTGCGCGGGGCCGTCGGCTAGGTTGTGGCCGCGGCGGCACAGCGGGTGACGAAGGCGGGAATCGGGGAGGCGCAGGATGACGCGGGGAGTCCTGGTATGAGACGTGTGAGCACTGGAACGCGAGCACGAACGCGCCTACGGGCCGCGGCCCTGGCCGCCATCCCCTTGGCGGCGATCCTGGCCACCACCATGTCGCCGACGGCCCAGGCCGACGTCGACTCGGTGTCGGGCAGCGCCTACGCGGCCGCGCTCAACTCGAGCCTCCTGGGCCAGGTCATCGCCCCGACGCCGCTGGTGTCCGGGTCGGCCACCGAGCCCACCAACAGCTTCGGGCCGATCGACCAGTCCACCCTGCCGGTGGACGTCATCGGGCTCCTCCACATCGGCGTCCTGAACGGGTTCACCCAGGGCGACGGGGTGGCCGCCGGCGACCCCACGGGCCACTTCGGCTTCGCCCTGAGCCGGGCCAGCGCGGCCGACATCGTCGTCGGCCTCGGTGCCCTCACCATCGACGCCGTCGAGAGCGTCTGCCGGTCCGACGGTGACGGTTCCACCGGCTCCACCGAGCTTGTCGGTGCCGTCCTCGGCGGCAACCCCCTCCTCGAGTCGCCGCTGCCCAACACCGTCGTCGAGCTCCCGGGCATCCTCAGCATCGTCCTCAACGAGCAGACGATCAGCAACGCCCCGGGTAGCACGAGCATCCGGGTCCGCGCCCTGCACATCACCGTGCTGCCCGGCCTCGCCGGCCTGCTCGGCGTCGTCGACGTGATCATCGGCGAGTCCAACTGCGCCGCCAGCGGGCCCGACGTGAACTCGACGACCACGTCGAGCACCACCAGCCCTCCCACCTCGCCGCCCACCACGGGCCCCCCGACGACCCCGCCGCCGACGACGGCACCTCCCACCACGCGCCCCCCCGACGACCCCGCCGCCGACGCTGCCGCCCTCCACCAACCCGCCCCAGACCCTGCCGCCCACCGTGCCGCCGACGCTCCCGCCGGTCGGGTCGACGGCGCCCACGGTGGTCACCACCGTCAAGCCCGTCGTCACCGCCCCGCCGCTGGTGCGCACCGGCTCGGACCCCATGCCGATGGCGATGGTCGCCGTGGCCGCGATACTGCTGGGCCTGGTGGCCTACAGGGGTGGCGGTGGCTCGCCGTTGCCCAGCCGCGGCTTCTCCGGAGCCCGGCCGGCCGAGTACCGCCCAGTCGGGGTCCGCCCGGCGGTCCGCCGCCGGCGTGACGGCGCCAGCGCCCTCGACCCCGCCGTCACCGACGCCCTGAACGCCCTCGAGGACGACGGCACGCCGTAGACCGAACGCACAGCGCAGTCAGACGTGAGCCCGGTCCTTGCGGCCGGGCTCACTCGCGGACGGGTCTGCGCTACTCCTTGAATGACAGGGAGAGGCCGAAGTCGCCGGCGGGGTCGGTCCACCACCGGGCGAGGTCCAGCCCGGCGGCGGCCAGCTCGGCGTCGACGCCGTCCCGGCGGAACTTGGCGCTGATCTCGGTGCGCATCTCCTCGCCGTCGGCGAACTCGACGACGAGGCCGAGCTCGGCGACGGTGACGTCCTGGGCGACATCGGACCGCAGGCGCATCTCGATCCATTCCGCCTCGTCGTCCCACCGCGCCACGTGGCCGAACCGGTCGACGTCGAAGTCGGAGTCCAGCTCGCGGTTGACCACGGTCAGCACGTTGCGGTTGAAGGCGGCGGTGACACCGGCGGCGTCGTCGTAGGCGGCCACCAGGCGGGCCGGGTCCTTCACCAGGTCGGTGCCCAGGAGGAGGCCGTCGCCCGGCGCCAGGTTGGCGGAGAGGGCGGCGAGGAACTCGGCCCGCTGCTTGGGGTCGAGGTTGCCGATGGTGCCGCCCAGGAACGCCACCAGCCGCCGCCCGCCGCCGGGGATCGTGCCCAGGTGGTGGTCGAAGTCGCCGCACACGGCGTGCACGTCGACGGTGGGGTACTCGCCCGCCACCGCCGTGGCCGCCTGGCGCAGCGTCGCCTCGCTGACGTCGAACGGGACGAACCGGCGCAGACGCCCCCGTTCCCCGCCGGCCACGCAGGCGTCGAGCAGCAGGCGGGTCTTCTCGGACGTGCCCGACCCGAGCTCGACCAGGGTGTCGGCGCCGCTGAGGGAGGCGATCTCCGGAGCCCGCTCCTCGAGGATGGCCCGCTCGCACCGGGTGGGGTAGTACTCGGGGAGCCGGGTGATCTCGTCGAACAGCTCCGACCCCCGCTCGTCGTAGAACCACTTCGGGGGCAGCTCCTTGGGCGACGCCGTGAGTCCCTCGGCCACGTCGGCCCGCAGCGCCGAGCGCAGCCAGTCGGGGGCCAGGTGGACGTCGATGCGGCAGCGGTTGTCTGTCACTGGGTGAATCGGCATGGGCGAATCGGCGGGCGGATCGGTCGTCACTGGGTGCACAGTCGCATGGTTACCCGCCCCGGCCCGCCCTCCACCATCGACCCCTCGGGCACCGGCCGCCACCCAGCGTCGTCGTCGTACGGCTCGGACGCCACGACCGCGCTCCCGTCGCCCTCCAGCACGAACAGCGAGTGGCCGCAGGAGGTGGCCGCCAGCCCCGTGCCGTCGGCGATGATCATGTTGAGCCGCGCCGTGGTGACCCCGCGCACGGCCGGGATGACCGTCTCCAGCGCCTCGCCCAGGCCGGCGCCGGTGTCCAGGGCGTCGAGAGCCAGTGCGAACAGCAGCTCCGAGTCGGCCGCCCCCTCGACGCCGGCGGCCCGCTCGTCGGACACCAGCCGGCGCAGTCGGATTCGGACCGACGGGTCGAGGCCGTAGCCGTCGACGGCCCCGTTGTGGGCGAACAGCCACGGCCCGGCGGTGAAGGGCGGCGTCCCGCTCTCCTCGATGGGAGCGGGCGGGGTGGCGTCACGCAGGGCGGCGAGCACGGCGCCCGACGCCACCAGCCCGGCCAGGTTGGCGAAGGACCTGTCGCCCCAGATGGGGCGGCTCGTTCGGTACCGGGCGGGCTCCGCCCGGCGGGCCAGGTCGTACCAGCCCACCCCGAACCCGTCGGCGTTGACCGCCCCCGGCCGCTGGTGCCTCGGCTCCCACGCCTGGCGCAGGAGCGAGTGCGGCGGGTCGAGCACGATCGACGCGAGCGTCACCGGCGGCCCCAGGTACCCGAGGAACCTGCACATCAACTGTCACACCTGAAAGGCATCAAACAGGTCGTGCGCAGCGGAAGCCGGTGAAGATCTGCCGGCGGATTGGGTAGTCCCAGTTGCGGAAGGTCGTGCGGATGGCGGCCGGCGCCGTGGCCCACGAGCCGCCCCGCAGCACCTTGTAGCCCGGGCCGAAGAACACCTCGGAGTACTCGCGGTAGGGGAACGGCCGGAAGCCCGGGTATGGCTCGAAGTCCGACGACGTCCACTCCCACACGTCGCCGACCATCTGGTGGCACCCGTAGGCGCTGGCCCCCGCCGGGTAGGCGCCGACCTCGGCCGGCCGGTAGTGGGTGCCGCCCAGGTTGGCGTGGGCGGGCGTCGGCTCCTCGTCGCCCCAGGGGAATCGGCGCTTCCTCCAGCCACGATCCTGAGAGTCAGCGGGGCCCAGGACGCGGCCTTCTCCCACTCGGCCTCGGTGGGCAGCCGCTTGCCGGCCCACCGGGCGTAGGCGTCGGCCTCGTACCAGCACACGTGCTGCACCGGCTCGTCGAGGGGAAGGTCCTCGTGCCAGCCGAACCGCACCCGCGACCACGAGCGCCCGTCGCCGGCACGGGCCAGAACTGCGGGCTGTCCACGTTGCCCTCCTCCCGCCAGCGCCAGCCGTCGGAGTCCCACCACCTGGGGTCGTCGTAGCCGCCGTCCTCCATGAACTCGAGGTAGCGGCGGTTCGTCACCGGCGCGACGTCGATCCGGAAGGCGGGAAGGTCGACGACGTGGGCCGGCCGCTCGTTGTCGTAGGCGAAGGCGTCGGAGTCGGTGCCCATCACGAACGGCCCGGCGGGGACGAGCACCTCGCCGTCCACCACCGAGGCGGGAGCCGGGGGCGGCGGCGCCAGCGGCCGGTAGCCCTCGCCGTCCATGAGTTGGAGGGACGCCAGCATCGTCTCGTCGTGCTGGTGCTCGTGCTGGACGATCATCCCGTAGACGAACCCGCCGGCCAGCAGCTGCCGGCCGTCGTCGAGATCGGCGGTTTCGAGCCCGTCGAGCGCCCGGCCCCGCACGTCGGCGATGTAGCGGCGGGCATCCGCCGGCCCCAGCAGCGGGAGGGCGGGACGGTTGGGCCGGGGGTGGCGGAAGGCGTCGTAGAGGTCGTCGAGGCTGGCGTCGATCGGGGTCGCCCCTCCGACCTCCCGCAGCAGCCACAGCTCCTCGAAGTTGCCGACGTGGGCCAGGTCCCAGACCAGCGGCGACATGATCGGCGACAGCTGCCGCCGCAGGTCGGCGTCCTCCACCGGCGCCAGCAGGTCGAGCGACCGGCTCCTCGCCGCCTCCAGCTCGTCCGCCAGCCGCTGCCGCAGGTCCACGTCAACAAAGTAAAGGAGTCACGGACGGTACCTGTGCCACCATCGGGCCATGGATCTGCGGAGCCGCGAGGTCACGTCCGGGTACGAGCGGGCCCCGGCCCGGGCCATGCTGCGAGCCGTCGGGATGACCGACGACGACTGGACGAAGCCCCAGGTGGGCGTGGCGAGCAGCTGGAACGAGGTCACCCCCTGCAACATGCCGCTCGACCGACTGGCCAAGCGGGCCAAGGTCGGCGTGCGGGCGGCGGGCGGGTTCCCGCTCGAGTTCATGACGATCGCGGTGTCCGACGGCATCTCCATGGGCCACGAGGGCATGCGGGCCTCGCTGGTGAGCCGGGAGGTCATCGCCGACTCCATCGAGACGATGGTGCACGCCGAGCGCTTCGACGCCCTCGTCACCCTCGCCGGGTGCGACAAGTCGTTGCCCGGCATGATGATGGCTGCCGCCCGGCTGAACGTGCCCTCGGTCTTCCTGTACGGCGGCACCATCCTCCCCGGACGGGGTGGCCACGGCGAGGCCCTCGACATCGTCAGCGTGTTCGAGGCGGTCGGCTCCTACGCCGCCGGCAAGCTGACCGCCGAGGAGCTCGACCTCATCGAGCACAACGCCTGCCCCACCATCGGCTCCTGCGCCGGCATGTTCACCGCCAACACCATGGCGGCGGTGGCCGAGGCCCTGGGGATGTCGCTGCCGGGCTCCTCGTCGGCCCCTGCCGTCGACCGTCGCCGCGACGACCTCGCCTACGCCAGCGGCGAAGCGGTGGTCGCCCTGGTCGAAGCCGGGATCCGTCCCCGCCAGATCCTCACCCGGGAGGCGTTCGAGAACGCCATCGCCGTGGTGAACGCCCTGGGCGGGTCCACCAACGCCGTGCTGCACCTGCTCGCCATCGCCAACGAGGCCCGGGTCGAGCTCGAGCTCGACGACTTCAACAAGGTCGGCCGCCGGGTCCCCCATGTGGCCGACATGAAGCCCCACGGTCGCTTCCACATGGCCGACCTCGACGCCGTGGGCGGCGTGGCCGTCGTCATGCGCCAGCTGCTCGAGGCCGGGCTGCTCCACGGCGACTGCCTCACCGTCACCGGCCGCACCATCGCCGAGAACATCGCCGCCCTCGACCCGCCCGCGCCCGACGGCAGGGTCGTCCACGGGCTTGACGAGCCCATCCACGCCGAAGGTGGTCTCGCCGTGCTCCGGGGGTCGCTGGCGCCGAACGGGGCTGTCGTGAAGGTGGCGGGCATCGACGTCCTGCGGTTCGAGGGGAGGGCGCGGGTCTTCGACGGCGAGGCCGCAGCGATGGAGGTGATCCTGGCCGGAGGGATCCATCCCGGCGACGTCGTCGTCATCCGCTACGAGGGCCCCAAGGGAGGCCCCGGCATGCGGGAGATGCTCGCCGTCACCGGCGCCATGAAGGGTGCCGGACGGGGCGCCGACACCGCGCTGATCACCGACGGACGGTTCTCCGGGGGCACCCACGGCTTCTGCGTCGGCCACGTCGCGCCCGAGGCGGTCGACGGCGGCCCGATCGGCCTCGTCGCCGAGGGCGACACCATCGTGATCGACGCCGACGCCCGCACCATCGACCTGCTCGTCGACGACGCCACGCTGGCTCTCCGGCGGGCCGACCAGAAGATGCCGCCGCCCCGCTACACCACCGGTGTGCTGGCCAAATACGCCAAGCTGGTCACCGGTGCCGAGCGGGGAGCGATCACCGAGTAGCCCCGCTTCCGGGGTGGCAGTTCCCTGCGTCTCGGTCCGGGCGTGTGGGGGTCCCCCGTAGGGGGGAAGCTTGCTTCCGAGGGCCGATTTGGGGCAGAATCCGGTCACGAAGAGCGGGGAGAGTTCGGCTATGGGGCACGTTCAGCGGTTGCAGGCGGGACATGACCGAACGCGCATGATCGCCGGGGTGATGGCGCTCGTGGCGGGCTTGGCGCTCTTCAGCCTGGCGCGGGCCCCGGGAGCCAACGGCCAGCTGATCAACGTGAGCATCGGCAACAGCGGGAGCGGCACCGCCAGCACCGGCGGGAACACCGCCACCGGCAACAACTCCACGAACGACACCTCGTCCGACACCACCAGCGGCGGCCTCATCAACGCCAGCGTCGACCTGGGCGGGCCGGCCTCGTCCAACACCTCCTCCGGCACGGCCGACGTCACCACCGGCCCGGCCACGGCCACCGGGAACGCCTCGGGCACCGGCGTCAACCAGACCACCGACGGCACCGGCTCCACCTTCACCCCCTTCTTCTCGCAGCCGGCCGGGCAGGCCGCCGCCGTCACCAACGACGGCACCGCCACCGCCTCCACCGGCGGCAACACGGCCACCGGCAACAACTCCGACAACACCGCCACCCTCACCCAGTCGGCCACCGGCGGTCTGATCGGCGCCAACGTGAACCTGGGCGGCGGGGCTTCGAACACCTCCACCGGCGCCGCAACCATCAACAGCGGAGCGGCCACCGCCGCCGGCAACACCGCCGGCAACACGGTCAGCCAGGCCCGGGCCGTCGGCGACCCGAGCGGCGGGTACATCGCCGGCACGCCCTTCGGCCCCGGCCTCTACCCCGGCACGGTGAGCGGCTTCGGCAGCTCGTACGACCCCTGCAGCGGCCGCTTCTTCCCGTTCTCGCCCTTCGCCACCAGCGGCGGCGGCCAGAGCGCCAGCATCGACAACGTCGGCACCGCCAGCGCCGGCACGGGCGGCAACACTGCGGTGGGCAACAACTCCACCAACACGGCCACGGTCACCCAGACGGCGTCGGGCGGCCTCATCGGCCTCAACCTCAACCTGGGCGGCGGGGCCACCAACAACTCCACGGGCACCGCCACCATCAACAGCGGCGCCGCCAACGCCTCCGGCAACCAGTCGACGAACACGGTCAGCCAGAGCCAGTTCTGCGGGCAGGCCGCCGGCGCCACGCCCCTCGTGGCCCGCAACCCGATCACCGGGGCGCCCTTCGCGGTGCCGGTGATCCACAAGGCCCACCACGGCCAGGTGGTCAAGGCCCAGACGCTGGCCCGCACGGGCATCGAGTCGAGCCTGGCGCTCGTCGCCGCCGCCCTCGTGGTGGCCGGGATGGCCCTGCTGCTGCCCGCCCGCCGGCGGCTGGCCGGCGCCCAGGCCGGCACCGGGGTCCGCACCTCGGAGTGGGACGACATCGTCCGCTGGTAACGGGTGGCGGGTCAACCTCCTGTCGTGCCACACTGAGGGCCTGATGACGCCTGCATTCACCAAGACGCCTGTCGCCATCCTCGTACTCATCCAGTAGCGCACGCGTCCAACCACGCGTGCGCCGAACGACCTCCCAGCCGGGAGGTCGTTTCCTTTCCCGGCCAGGAGAAGCCACGAGCCATGAAGCTGAACGGGGGGCAAGCCCTCATCAAGAGCCTGGAGATGGAAGGCGTGGAGGTCATGTTCGGCCTTCCCGGCGGGGCGATCCTGCCCGTCTACGACCCCATCATCGACTCGCCGATCCGCCACATCCTGGTCCGCCACGAGCAGGGCGCCGGCCACATGGCGGAGGGCTACGCCCACGCCACCGGCAGGCCCGGGGTGGCCATGGTGACGAGCGGGCCGGGCGCCACCAACATCGTCACGCCCCTGTGCGACGCCATGATGGACTCGATCCCGATCGTCGTGATCACCGGCCAGGTGCCCTCCGCCGCCATCGGCACCGACGCCTTCCAGGAGTGCGACACGATCGGCATCACCCGGTCGGTCACCAAGCACAACGAGCTGATCACGTCGGCCCAGGACATCCCCCGGGTGATCAGGGAGGCGTTCCACATCGCCACCACCGGCCGTCCCGGCCCGTGCTGGTCGACATCCCCAAGGACATCGTCGACCCCCGGAACCCGAACTCGGCCATGGAGTGGTACTGGCCGGAGACGATCGACCTGCCCGGCTACAAGCCCACCACCAAGGGTCACCCGCTGAAGATCCGGGAAGCGGCCAAGCTGATCTCCGAGTCGAACCGGCCGATCATCTACGCCGGCGGCGGCATCCTCAAGGCGCGGGCGGCCGAGGCGCTTCGTGAGCTGGCCGAGCTCACCGGCATCCGGGTGGTCACCACCTTGATGGCCCGGGGCGCCTTCCCCGACTCCCACCCGCAGTGCCTGGGCATGCCCGGCATGCACGGCAACTACACGGCGGTGACGTCGATGCAGCAGTCCGACCTGCTGATCGCCCTCGGCTCCCGCTTCGACGACAGGGTCACCGGCAAGGTCGGCGCCTTCGCCCCCGACGCCAAGATCATCCACGTCGACATCGACCCCGCCGAGCTGGGCAAGGTCCGCCGCCCCGACGTCCCGATCGTGGGCGACTGCAAGGTGGTCATCGAGGAGCTGATCAAGGCGGTGCGTGACGGCGCCCCCCAACCCGACCGCTCGGCCTGGAACAAGCAGCTGAGCGACTGGCAGGAGCAGTTCCCGCTGCACTTCGAGCAGGGATGGGACGAGGGCGACAAGCTCAAGCCCCAGTTCTGCATCGAGTCCCTCTGCAACGCCGCGCCGGAGGGCACCATCGTGGTCTCGGGTGTCGGCCAGCACCAGATGTGGTCGAGCCAGCTGTGGCGCTTCGAGCAGCCCTACACGTGGGTCAACTCCGGCGGGCTCGGCACCATGGGCTTCGCCGTCCCCGCCGCAATCGGCGCCAAGGTGGGCATGCCCAGCCGCACCGTGTGGGCCATCGACGGCGACGGCTGCTTCCAGATGACGGCCCAGGAGCTTGTCACCGCCGCCGCCGAGCGCATCCCGATCAAGGTGGCGATCCTCAACAACGCCTACCTGGGCATGGTGCGCCAGTGGCAGGAGCTGTTCTACGAGGAGCGCTACAGCGAGGTCTACCTGTCGCCCGACCTGCCCGACTACAAGATGTGGGCCGAGGCCATGGGCTGCGTGGGCATGCGGGTGGAGTCGCCCCACGAGGTGGAGGCCGCCATCGAGAAGGCCAACTCGATCGACGACCGCCCCGTCGTCATCGACTTCCGCTGCGACTCCGACGAGAAGGTCTACCCGATGGTCGCGGCAGGCACGTCCAACGACGACATCATCCTCGGCCCGGAACAAGGCCCCGGAGGCCACTGATGATTTCGCCGTCACTCGCTTCGCTCCGTTCCTGCGAGCTTCAAGGCGCTCCAGCCGACCGGCGGAGCCGGCCGGCCTCCGCCATCTTCTTTGTCGGCCGACCTTCGCTCGGCCGAGGCCGGCATCCGTCGGGGGCGCGTTCGGCGCCGTCTGCGGCCGCCGGCAAGGTCAACCGCCACGTGAGTGTGCAAGAAGGTAGCTATATGCGACCTTTCTGCACGCTCACGGTCGGAAAGGCCCGCTGGACGGCCACTCACTGCCGGTCGAGTGTGCAAAAGACCCTCTCTATGGGCGTTTCTTGCACACTCACGAGCGAAAGGCAGCGCTGATGGCCCCGCCCGCCAAGCCCGCCCACCACATCCTCTCGGTGCTGGTCGAGAACAAGGCCGGCGTGCTGGCCCGGGTGTCGAGCCTGTTCGCCCGGCGGGGGTTCAACATCTACTCGCTGGCGGTGGCGCCGACCGACAACGAGCGGTTCAGCCGCATCACCATCGTGGTCGACGTCGAGTCGACGCCGCTGGAGCAGATCACCAAGCAGCTGTTCAAGCTCATCAACGTGGTCAAGATCACCGAGCTGGCGCCCGAGGACGCGGTGGAGCGGGAGATGATGCTCGTCAGCGTCCACGCCGACACCTCCTCCCGCGCCCAGGTCATCCAGCTCGTGCAGGTGTTCGAGGGTCGTATCATCGACGTGGGGCTCGAGCAGCTGACCGTGGTGCTGGCCGGGCC
The DNA here is from genome assembly GCA_963827345.1 of uncultured Acidimicrobiia bacterium. Taxonomy (GTDB): domain Bacteria; phylum Actinomycetota; class Acidimicrobiia; order Acidimicrobiales; family AC-14; genus CAWGUU01. Next base: position 76,193 of record CAWHAN010000014.1, read on the forward strand.
TCCGTCCAAGCTCGACGACTTCGAGGATCTCATGAGGGCATTCGGCATCGCCCAGCTGCAGCGCACCGGCCGGGTGGCCCTGCCCAAGCTCGAACGCCAGCCGTCGCGGCTGCGCAGCGTCTCCGGAAAGGTGGGTTAGATGGCCAACGTCTACTACGAGAAGGACGCCGACCCGGCGCTCATCGCCAGCCGCAAGGTGGCGGTGATCGGGTACGGGTCGCAGGGCCACGCCCACGCACTGAACCTGAAGGACTCGGGCGTCGACGTCCGCGTCGGCCTGCGGGAGGGCTCGGGATCGTGGGCCAAGGCCGAGGCCGCCGGGCTCCGGGTGGCGACGATCGCCCAGGCCACCGCCGAGGCCGACCTGATCATGATCCTGGCCCCCGACACCGAGCAGAAGGCGATCTACGAGTCCGACATCGAGCCCAACCTTGTCGACGGCGACGCCATCTTCTTCGCCCACGGCTTCAACATCCGCTTCGGGCTCATCCGCCCGCCGGCGGGCGTCGACGTGGGCATGGTGGCGCCCAAGGGCCCGGCCACCTGGTGCGGCGCACGTTCGAGTCGGGCGGCGGCACGCCGTCGCTCATCGCCGTGTCCCAGGACGAGTCGGGCAAGGCCAAGGCCCTCGCCCTCTCCTACGCCCACGCCCTTGGCGCCACCCGGGCCGGCGTGCTGGAGACCACCTTCGAGGAGGAGACCGAGACCGACCTGTTCGGCGAGCAGGTGGTGCTGTGCGGCGGCCTCACCGAGCTGATCATGGCCGGCTACGAGACCCTCGTCGGCGCCGGGTACCAGCCCGAGTCGGCCTACTTCGAGTGCCTCCACGAGGTGAAGCTCATCGTCGACCTGATGTACGAGAACGGCATCTCCGGCATGCGCTTCTCCATCTCGGACACCGCCGAGTACGGCGACTACACCCGCGGCCCCCGGATCATCACCGACGAGACCCGCGCCGAGATGCGCCGAATCCTCGACGAGATCCAGGACGGCCGGTTCGCCGAGGAGTGGGTGGCCGAGAACAAGGCCGGCCGTCCCCGGTTCAACGAGCTGCGCAAGAAGGGCACGGAGCACCCCATCGAGGCGGTGGGCGCCGACCTGCGGGCCATGATGCCGTGGATCTCGGCCGGCAAGGCCAAGCCCCAGGACGTCTCCGGAGGCTGACCGACGGAGGGAGCCGCGGCGCACCACCTGGCCGAGTTCAACGTCTCCCGGCTGCGGGCGCCGATCGACGATCCCTCGAATCGCGGGTTCGTCGACGGGTTCCTCCGCATCAGCCGGCTGGCGGAGCGCAGCCCCGGCTTCGTCTGGCGGCTGGAGTCGCCCGGCGGCCATCCGGCCGTCGTGGAGGCCGACGAGCGCACCATCGGCACGATTTCGGTGTGGGAGTCGTACGAGCACCTGCACGCCTTCGTCTACCGGAGCCCGCACGGCCGCTACACGGCCCGGCGCGACCAGTGGTTCGAACGCCTGCCCGGTCCGACGACGGTCCTGTGGTGGGTCCCGGCGGGCGAGCGGCCGTCCCTCGAGGAGCGCGAAGGCCCGTCTCCAGCGTCCTGATCCGCGAGGGACCGACCCCTCGGGCGTTCTCCCTGCTGCGCCAGTTCGACCCCGACGGACGACCCGTCCAGGACGATCGGCGCGAGCCGGAGTCGCCGGTCCGGTAGAGTCGTGTCCAGCGATGACGCCAGCTGGCGCCATCGGGGTCGAGTGCGAGTGCGTTACCCAGCGCAGGGTTTCCGTTCTTCGGAGCGTGTGGCCGCAGCATCAACGGCCAACCACCGAATCGAAAGGAACCACCCAGATGTCACCCGCCCCCACCGGCGCGCGCCGCCGCGGTCGCCGCCCGTCCCAGTACGCCACGTCCGCGCCATCCCGACCCGTCGCGGCTCGCCGCGAGCCGGCGCCGAACTACGAGGTGGTCCAGGCGCCCGTCGAGTCCACGACCTTCGACGCCCTCGGCGTGCCCGCCGCGATCGTCGCCGCCCTGGTCAAGGCCGGCTGCCCGACGCCGTTCCCCATCCAGGCCGCCACCCTGCCCAGCGCCCTCGCCGGCCGTGACGTCCTCGGCCGGGCCATCACCGGCAGCGGCAAGACCGCCGCCTTCGCCATCCCGATGGTGGTGAAGATCGCCGGCTCCACCAACGCCCGGCGGCCGAACCTCCCCCGCTCGCTGGTCCTGGTCCCCACCCGGGAGCTGGCCAGCCAGGTGGCGAAGACGATCATGCCCCTGGCCCGGGCCATGGGCCTGAGCGTCGCCACCGTGCACGGCGGCGTCAGCCAGGGCCCGCAGGTCACCGCGCTGCGCAAGGGCCTCGACGTGCTCGTCGCCTGCCCCGGTCGCCTCGAGGACCTCATCGAGCAGGGCCACTGCCGGCTCGGCGCGGTCGAGGTCGCCGTGCTCGACGAGGCCGACCACCTCGCCGACCTGGGATTTCTTCCCGCCGTGCAGCGGATTCTCGACCAGACGCCGGCCGGCGGCCAGCGCATGCTCTTCTCGGCCACCCTCGACAAGGGCGTCGACGCCGTGGTCCGCCGCTACCTGAACAACCCGGTCACCCACTCCGTCGACAGCGTCGACGCCACGCCGCCCGACCTCGAGCACCACGCCTTCACGGTGGCGCCCGACGACAAGGCGGCCGTCGTGCGGGAGCTGGCATCGGGCAAGGAGCGCGCCCTGCTCTTCACCCGCACCAAGCACGGCGCCAAGAAGCTGGCCAAGGACCTGACGGCCCGCGGCATCCCCGCCCTCGACCTGCACGGCAACCTGTCGCAGGCCCAGCGCGACCGCAACCTGGCCGAGTTCGCCAATGGCAGGACGCGGGTGCTGGTGGCCACCGATGTCGCCGCCCGTGGCATCCACGTCTCCGACATCGCCCTCGTGGTCCACGTCGACCCGCCCACCGAGCACAAGGCGTACCTCCACCGCTCCGGCCGCACCGCCCGCGCCGGCGCCAAGGGTGCCGTGGTGACGGTGATCCTGCCCGACCAGGTGCGCGAGGTCGCCAGCATGATCCGCCAGGCGGGCGTCCGCCCGGCCTCGGCCCGGGTCGGCCCCGGAGCCCACCAGACGGCGGCGCTCACCGGTCCCTTCGCCGAGCCCGTGTTCCGTCCCCAGCCGGCACCGGCCTCGCCCGGGCCGACGCGTGGCCCCAGCCGCAACGGCGGCTACGGGCAGCGCCCCCACGGCGCGGCGGCGCGGCGTACGTCGTCGTGGCCGTCGTCGTCGAACGGCACCGGCGCCAACGGCAACCGCCGGAGGCGTGCCGGCTAGCACACTCTCTAGGGAGACCGGTCAGGCGGTCAGCTTCTCCGGCGTCTCCAGCACCGACAGGCGCCGCAGGCCGCGGTGCTGGAGCACGCGCACCGTCCCGGGACGCTTCCCCATCATCTCGGCCACCTGTGACACCCGCAGGCCGCCGACGACCCTGAGCAGCACGACCTCGGCCTGGTCGGGAGTGAGGTCGGCCATGACGCGGGCGACAACGGTCTTGGTGGTCAGCCGATCGAGGGCGGTCTCATCGGGGTGGTCGGCGCACGGGTGGTCGTTGAACCGCTCCCGGTCCACCGGATCGGTCCGGCGCCGGCCCGCCCGCCGGTGCCCGTCGATCACCCGTCGGCGGGCGATGGTGAACAGCCAGGCCCGGAAGGCGCCGCTGTCGCCCTGGAAGCGGTGCAGGCTGGTGGCAACCTCGACCCAAACGTCGGCCGCCAGGTCCTCGGCCGACGCCGGGGCGACGCTCCTCACATAGCGCAGGAGCCCGGGCTGGAGCTCCCGGTAGAGCGCACCGAGGTCCGACTGCCCGAGTTCCGACTGTCCGACTTCGGCTGGTTCCACGCCCCGGTCATCGACGGAACCGGTCGAGAACTGAAGCCCGCGGGGCCAATGGTCAACCCTTCTTCAGGCACTCCCTGACCAGCGGCCTGAGCGTCGGGCGATCGCCGTCGGGTGTGGCGGCCCGGGCCTCGGACATGCAGGCCCGAAGCTTCTCCATCTTCTCCTTCACCGCACCCAGGTCGACGCCCGCCTGCTCGAGGCACGGCTTCGCCGCCTCCTTCAAGGCCGGCCGCTCGGCGTCGGGGTTGGCCTCCTTCACGCCCTTCAAGCACTCACGAACGGCTTCGGCCTTGGCCCGTAGCTCGGGCCGAAGCTTGGGGAAGGAGATGCCGGCCTCCTCCATGCACGCCGCCGCGGCTTCCCTGACGGCGGACTTGTCGGCATCTGAGCCGGCGGCGTTCTTGGCCGAGTCGATGCACGCCTTGGCCGCCTCCCGCTTGGCCCGCAGCTCCGGCGACAAAGCCGGCAGCTCGATGCCGGCCTCCTTGACGCAGGCGGCCATGGCGTCCTCGAGCGCGGCCCGGTCGGCGTCGGGACCGGCAGCCGACCGAGCCTGCTCCAGGCAGTCGCGCACCGCTGCCTTCTTGGCCGCCCTGGCCTCCCGGTCGGGTGCGGGACCGTCGTCGGCCCAGGCCACCGCGCCGACGCCGATTCCCAACAGGACCGCCGTCCCGACCAGTACCCCGAGGATGCGCTTCACGTCAGTCCCAGCTCCTTGTCGACCCCATCACCAGTGTCAAGGTCACCCATTGTCGCCGCCAGAGGTGAAGGGATGGTCGCGGCCGGATGAGGATTCCGTGAGGGAATCAGGCCAGCCCACCTCAGGACAGCTTCGCCACCACGTGGTCGATGGCCCGGGTGAGGATCTCGACGTCGGCGGCGTCGACCGCCGGGTACATGGCGATGCGCAGCTGGTTGCGGCCCAGGCGGCGGTACGACTCGGTGTCGACGATGCCGTTGGCCCGGAGGACCTTGGACACCACACCTGCGTCCACGGCCGCATCGAGGTCGATGGTCCCCACCACCGGGCTGCGCTGGGCGGGGTCGGCCACGAACGGCGAGGCGTAGGACGACGCCTCCGCCCAGCCGTACAGGACAGCGGCCGACGCCTCCGACCGGCCCGCAGCCCAGTCGAGACCGCCGCCGTCGAGCATCCACTCGACCTGCTCGGCCAGCAGGAACAGCGTGGCCAGGCCAGGGGTGTTGTAGGTCTGGTCCAGCCGGGAGTTCTCCAGCGCCATCGTCAGGCTCAGGCTGGCCGGCGCCCACCGGCCGGACGCGTCGATCCGCTCCACCCGCTCGACGGCGGCGGGGGAGAGGAGGGCCAGCCAAAGGCCGCCGTCGGACGCGAAGCACTTCTGGGGGGCGAAGTAGTAGACGTCGAACTCGGCGGGGTCGACCCGCATCCCGCCGGCCGCCGACGTGGCATCGACGAGCACGAGGGCTGCATTGCGCGACGACTTTCCTCCTGGCCGCCGGACGGGCATGGCCACGCCGGTCGAGGTCTCGTTGTGGGTGAAGGCGTAGGCGTCGACATCGGCGCTCGGGCGAGGCTCGGGGTGGGTGCCGAGCGCCGACTCGATCACCTCCGGGTCCTCGAGGTGGGGCGCGGCCTTCGCAGTCGCCGCGAACGAGGCCGAGAACTGCCCGAACGAGAGGTGCTGGCTGCGCCGCTCGATCAGCCCGAATGTGGCCATGTCCCAGAACAGGGCGGCGCCCCCGTTGCCCAGCGCCACCTCGTAGCCGTCCGGCAGGGCGAACAGCTCGGCCAGCCCGGCACGCACCCGGGCCACCCTCGAACGGACGGTGGCGGCCCGGTGGCTGGTGCCCAGATAGGTCCTGGCTTCGGCGGCAAGGGCGTCTACCGCTTCGTGGCGGACCTTCGACGGTCCGCTGCCGAAACGGCCGTCGCCGGGCAGGAGGTCGGGGGGCAGGTGGATATCGGGGACGGGAGGGGCCATGGCGTGTGCAACTATCGCGCCCATGGCCCGTGTCTCCGCGCGTATTGCGTCAATCGAAGAATCCGCCACCCTCGCCGTCGACGCCAAGGCGAAGGCGCTGAAGGCGGCCGGCGAGCCCGTGATCGGCTTCGGGGCAGGTGAGCCCGACTTCCCGACCCCCGAGCACATCGTCGCCGCCGCCGAGGCGGCCTGCCGGGTGCCGCGCAACCACCACTACACGCCGGCCGGCGGCCTGCCCGAGCTGAAGGCGGCGATCGCCGAGAAGACGGCGAAGGACTCCGGCTTCGAGGTCAAGGCCAGCCAGGTCGTCGTCACCAACGGGGCCAAGCAGGCGATCTACAACTCGTGCGCAGCCCTGCTCGACCCCGGTGACGAGGTGCTCCTCCCGGCGCCGTACTGGGTCACCTACCCCGAGGCCATCCGGCTGGCGGGCGGCGTGACGGTGATCGTGCCCACCGACGAGAGCACCGGCTTCCGGGCAACCGTCGACGCCCTCGAGTCGGCCCGTACGGAACGCACCAAGGTCCTCATGTTCGTGTCTCCCTCAAACCCCACCGGCGCCGTCTACACGCCCGAGGAGGTCACCGCCGTCGGGCAGTGGGCCGCCGACAACGGCGTCTGGGTGATCACCGACGAGATCTACGAGCACCTCGTCTACGGCGAGAACCGGTTCTCGTCGATTCCGGTCCTGGTCCCGGAGCTGGCCGACCAGTGCATCGTCGTCAACGGGGTGGCCAAGACGTTCGCCATGACCGGCTGGCGGGTGGGCTGGATGATCGCGCCGGCCGACGTGGTCAAGGGCGCGGTCAACCTGCAGTCCCACGCCACGTCGAACGTCGCCAACGTGTCCCAGATGGCCGCACTGGCCGCCCTCACCGGCGACATGGAGCCGATCACCCGGATGCGCGAGGCGTTCGACCGCCGCCGCCTGAAGATGTACGAGATGCTGCAGGCGATGCCCGGCGTCGTCTGCCGCGAGCCGGAGGGCGCCTTCTACGCCTTCCCGACCTTTGCCGGCGTCCTCGGCCGCCAGATCGGCGGCACCCGGGTCGACACCACCCTGCAATTGGCCGACGTCGTGCTCGACAAGGCCAAGGTGGCCCTCGTGCCCGGCGAGGCGTTCGGTGCCCCCGGCTACATCCGCCTCTCCTACGCCTTGGGCGACGACGCCCTGGTCGAGGGCCTCACCCGCCTGGGGGACCTGCTCGCAGGAGCCTGAACGTCGAGTTGACTGTGCAAGAAGGTCGCATATGGCGACCTTTTTGCACATTCGACGCGGTCAGCGGCGCAGCGCGAGGGGTTCCGACGCCGGTACCAGCCCAGTTCCGCCCCAGTCGAGGCGCCAGCTGCCGGCCCAGCGCTCGGCGGGCGAGGCGCGGACGACGCTGTCGAGGTGCCACCAGTCGGCCTGCACCCGCTCCGGGGTGACGTCGACCACCACGTACCCGTGGCGGCGGAGGTCCACGAACTTCAGGTGGCGGTTCTGCCACCGGAACACCGCCTCCGCCGCCTTCGCCCCGAGCACCCCACCCGGCACGAGGATGCTGGCGAAGCTGGGGGACGACACGCTCGGCGTCACGAACTCGGCCCCCACGGGGAGGTCGGACGCCCACGACGAGTGGATGTCGCCGCTCAGCACCACGGCGTTCCCGCCCGCCTCGGCCAGCCTGGTGTAGAGCCAGTCACGCTCGTCGGGGTAGCCGTCCCACTGGCCGGGGTTGACCAGCCGCCCCGCCACCAGGCCGATCGGCGCCACCACCACCTGGCTGCCGATCACCCGCCACCGGGCCGTCGACGCCGAGAGCTCGGCCGCCAGCCACTCCCGCTGCGGCCCGCCGAGCAGTGACCTGCCCCGGTCCCGCACGGCGAACACGACCCGGTCTGCGCCGTGCAGCGGCCGGTCGCGCCCGATCAGGCGGGTGTCGAGCATGGCCAGGTCGACGAGATCGCCCCAGTGGAAGCTGCGGTACACCCTGTCGCCCTCACCGGGCCAGCGCACCGGCATCCACTCCCGGTAGGCCCGCACCGCCGCCGCCCGCCGCGCCGCCCACGGTCCGTCGTACCTGTCGTCGTGATAGGCGGCCCCGTCCCGCCACGAGCCGCCGGCGAACTCGTGGTCGTCCCACACCGCCACCATCGGGTGACGGGCGTGCAGGGCCCGCAGGTGGGGGTCGGCCTTGTACTGGGCGTGCCGGGCGCGGTAGTGGGACAGCGAGACGGCCGCGGGTCGGGGCTGGTGGGGGCGGACCTCGGTGCGGGCGTGCCGGTCGTTCTCGTAGATGTAGTCGCCGACGTGCACCACGAGGTCGACGTCGCGGGCGGCTAGGTTGCGGTAGGCGTGGAACCGTCCCGCGGGCAGGGACGCACACGAGACCAGTCCCAGGCGCATGTCGGCGACGGGCTCGGCGAGCGCCGGAGCGGTCCGGGCCCGCCCCACCGGGGACAGGGCGCCGTCCGCGCCCGGCGCCTCGAACCGGTACCAGTAGGTGGTGGCCGGGTCGAGGTCGCCGACGTCGACCTTCACCGTGAAGTCGTCGTCGGGACCTGTCGTGGCCGTGCCCTTGGCGACGACGTCGTCGAACCCGGGGTCGAGCGCCACCTGCCACCCGACGTCCACCGACGCCGACGCGGACGGCTGCGGTCCCATGCGGCCGGCCGGGGGACTCCACCGGGTCCACAGCAACACCCCGTCGGGGAGCGGGTCGCCGCTGGCGACGCCGTGTCGGAACGATCTGTCGTGAGGGGGGCTGGTCAGGGTCAGGCTCTCTGTGGTCCGGGTCGCGCCGTTTATCTGAAAGTCTGGTGTGTTCCGCCACTCTGGCGGTATCTGGCAGTTGGCGCTCGTGCGCGGACGGCCAGCACGCCGGCCCGCCTCGGCCGGCCCGTGAAAGAAGGGTACTGACTGTGTACGTGGGCATTCTCGGGGGTACCGGCCCGGCCGGGCAGGCGCTGGCCGCCCGGCTGGCGTCGGTGGGCTGCCAGGTCGTCATCGGCTCGCGGTCGGTGGAACGGGCGGGGGCCGCCTGCGACGAGCTGCGGGCCCGCTGGTCCGACCGCGACCTGGCCCTGAAGCCGGGCACCAACCCGGAGGCGGCCCAGGCCGACCTGGTGGTGATCGCCACCGTGTGGGAGGCGTCGGCCGAGACCGCCGCGTCGGTCGCCGACGAGCTGCGAGGCAAGGTCGTCGTGTCCATGGGCAACGCCCTGGCCAAGATCGACGGCGAGCTCCGTCCGGTGCCGCTGCCGACGGGCTCGGTGGCCGCCGCGGTGCAGGAGGCCGCCCCCGCGGCCCTCGTCGCCACCGCCTTCAACCACATCCCGGCCCGCGACCTGGGCCGCCTCGACCGCCCGCTCGAGGGCGACGTCGTCATCTGCGCCGACCACCCCGCCGCCGCCGACGCCACCGTCGACCTGGTGAGGCTGATCCCCGGTCTCCGCCCCATCCGCTCCGGCTCGCTGGCCCTGGCCGGCACCGTCGAGGGATTCACCGCGGTGTTGATCGGGATCCACCGCCGGGCCGGCCTGCGGCTCATCGGCGTCGGCGACTGACGCCTGTGCGCCTGTACGACACCGCCCGGGGCGAGGTGGCCGAGTTCAGGCCCGGGCCCGTGGTCACCATGTACACGTGCGGGATCACGCCCTACGACGCCACCCACGTCGGCCACGCCGCCACCTACGTCCTCTACGACGTGCTCCAGCGCCGGCTGCGAGACATCGGTCACCGCACCCTGTGCGTCCGCAACATCACCGACGTCGACGACGACCTCCTCCGCAAGGCGCGTGAGCTGGGCATTCCCTACCTCGAGCTGGCGGCGACGGAGACGGCGAAGTTCGACGCCGACATGGCCGCCCTCGGCATGCTCCCGGCCTACAGCGAGCCCCGCGCCACCTCGGCCATCCACGACATCCTCGGCTTCATCGGTATGGTGCTCGACCGGGGCCACGCCTACCTGGCGGGGGGCGGCGTCTACTTCGACGTGGCCTCGTTCGACAGGTTCGGCCAGCTCAGCCACCTGGGCCGGGACGAGATGCTGGCGCTGGCGGCCGAGCGCGGCGGCAACCCCGACGACCCGGCCAAGCGCGACCCCCTCGACTTCGTCCTCTGGCAGCCGTCGGCGCCCGACGAGCCGGCGTGGCCCTCCCAGTGGGGCGCCGGTCGGCCCGGCTGGCACGTCGAGTGCTCGGCCCTGGCCCTACGCGAGCTGGGCGTCAGCATCGACCTCCACGGCGGGGGCACCGACCTGATCTTCCCCCACCACGAGTGCGAGACGGCCCAGTCGGAGGCCGCCACCGGCGAGCGCTTCGTCCGTCACTGGCTGCACGCCCCGATGGTCGAGCTCGACGGCACCAAGATGTCGAAGTCGCTCGGCAACATGGTGTTCATCGGCGACCTTGTGAAGAACTGGGACCCGATGGCCGTCCGCCTGGCGATCGTCGACAACTCGTACCGGGACCCCTGGGCCTGGCACGAAGGACTGCTCCCGAGGGCGACCGAGCGCCTGGAGCGCTGGCGTGCTGCGGGGCCCGGGGAGGCAGGGCTCGACGAGGTGCGGGCCGCCCTCGACGACGACCTCGACCTGCCCCGAGCGGTCGCCGCCATCGACGAGGCGACGACGAATGGCGGAGTCAGCCGGGCCGCGACGCTCCTGGGAATCGTCGCGGCCGGCGGCTCCTAGGGCTCCTTGGCGTTACTCGCCGAGACGGAACGGCGGGTACTTGTCGGTCATGAGGAACCAGTAGGCGTTGACCCGTGTGGTCCAGCGCATGAAGCCCACCATGTAGTTGCGCAGGCCCTGTGGCCACTTCCCGGTGATCAGCACCGCGAAGAAGGCGATCAGGAGCACGAACAACGCGCCGATGGCGAGAAGCAGGATCACGATCAGGTGAGGGATGAGCAGAAGCCACTTCACGAAGATCAGCAGGCGGCTCAGCTTCGGCGGGTATTCCACCGACATCATGGCGGGGTCGGTGCCCGGGTCGAGATCGGATGGGGTGAACTCGAAGGGCGGGTATTTGCCCCGCATGAAGAACAAGTACGAGCTGACTCTCCAGTTGTAGCGGAGGACCATCGCCATCACGTCGAACAGGCCCTTGGGGATCTTGGCGGTGAAGAGGATCGTGAAGAAGGCGACCAGGTGCAACACGCCGAGGACGAGCTGGAGGACGTAGAGCACGATGACGTGTGGGATGACCAGCAGCCATGCGACAAGCGGCACCCACCGCGGCACTTTCAGCGGATTTTGCAGCTCGAGCTGTACCGGGTATTTCGGCCCGTACGCCATATGCCCACCTCGCCTTCGCCCCCGCGGACGGGTTTCGCCGCGGCGCGCAGTGTACCTCCCGGGCCGGTGGAAGACCGTTGGCGCGCTCGACTGTTCACCCGCCGGCCACCCGCCTTACCTGCGGTTTTGGCCCGACGCCGGTGGCACGTCAGTAACTGGCGAGGAAGCCGATCACTAAGACGATGGTGAGGAGGACCGACGCCGCCACGCCGATCCAGCCGAGCACGATGCCGGCAGTGGCCATCCCGCTGCCACCCTCGCCCCGCTGACGGATCTGGCTCTTGGCCATGTACCCGAACACGAGCGCCAGGACAGACGCCACCCCGCAGAAGAACGGGGACGCGATCCCGAGGACGAGGGAGGCGATGGCCATGCCGTTCGTCGGCGGTACTGGTGGACCGAACTGCGGTGGGTATTGGTACGGCTGGGGTTGGGGCGGCGGCTGCTGCTCCCCGTACGGGTCGTACGGGTCGTAGGAGGACATGCCGCCTACCGACCGGACGGGTCTGACGATGACATGCGACTCCTCCTCCGGAGGGGCCCGACGGACGGGACAAGTATGACTTGGCTCGATTTGGCGCGCCCGGGTGTCCCGCGGAGGGCGCGAAAGGCCCTCCGATCCCGGCCGGTAGGGTCGGAGTACATGAGTGAACGAGGATCGTTCTGGTCGACAGTGCCCGGCGTCGTCACCGGTGGCGCCGGCGTGCTCACCGCGCTGGTGGGCCTCCTGACCGTGGCCGTCCAGCTGGGGTGGATAGGCGGTGGCAGCTCCGGCGGGGGGACGGGCACCCCCACCACGCTTCCAGGTGCGACGACGAGCTCGATCGTTGGCTCCGGCACGACGGTTCCCGGCTCGTCCTCGGGCACCGGTGCTCCGAGCGGCTCCGGTCAGACCGGGTCGTCGAGCGCGGGACAGTTCGAAGTGGAGCCGACGTCGGTCACCTTCGCCGTCGTCGGGCCCCAGCAGGCCACCGTCGTCGTGCGGAACACCGGCGCAGTGCCGCTCACCATCAAGGCGCCCACGGTCACCGGCACGGGCGCCCAGCACTTCCTGGCCGGCGACGTCAGCTGCACGAAGGAGCCGCTCCCGCTCGGACGGACCTGCGAGATACAGGTGGCGTTCACCCCCAAGTCGGGCGGTGCGGTGGCGGCGAAGGCAGTCATCGCCGCCGCCGAGGCTCCCCGGCAGGTGGAGGTCGAGCTGAAAGGCAGCAGCTTGCTGGGCTGACCGGCTGACGCCTGCCGCCTGGGCCCTCGGGGCTCAGTCCTCCCTGCGGCTCAGCGACCGCAGCAGCTGGTGGTGGGGGGTGAACAGCCGGCGCAGGGTGAGGGTGCCGGCGACCAGGGCGGCGAAGGCGTTGCCGCCGAGCAGCATGTACATGACCACCAGCTGGAGGCGGATGGCCGACGCCGGCGACGCCCCGGCCAGCAGCATCCCGGTCATGGCCCCCGGCAGGGCAACCAGGCCGACCACCTTGGTCTGGTCGATGATCGGCAGCGTGCCGGTGCGCAGCGCCGCCCGGTGCCAGGGCGCGGCCGCCTCGGCCGACGTCATGCCCAGGCTCAGGCGGGCCTCCACCTCCCTGCGGTGCGACGCCAGGTCGTCGTAGAGACGGGTCATCACCAGCGACGTCGCGGTCATGGCGCCGGAGATCACCATGGAGCCAAGCGGTATGGCCGACCGAGGCTCGGCCGGCACGATGCCGAGGACGAGCAGGACGCCAAGTGTGCCGGCCGTGGCCGCGCCCACCGCGGCGATGGCGATCAGGTAGGCGCCGGGCACCCGCCGGCCCCGCTTGCCCGACGTGAGGGTGGCGGTGAGGACCATCACCGCCAGGACGACAGGGGTGAGCCGGGACTGGCTGTCGAAGACGTACTCGAGCACGAAACCGACGGCCAGGAGCTGGGCGAAGGACCGGAAGGTGGCGACGAGGATGTCCCGCTCGAGGTCGGCCCGCCGGGCCCGGGAGACGACGATGGCGACCGCCACCAGCAGCAGCGACAGGGCCACGTCGCCGCTGGAGATCTGGTTGCTCAGGTCGTTCACGGGGGCGGGCTGGCCGGAGGCCGGGACGGGGACGGCGGGGACGGCGGCGATGGCGGGGTCACGGTGATCATCCGGTCGGCCAGCTGCTCGGCCTGGGCCCGGTCGTGGGTCACCATCACCACGGTGAGCCCATCGTCCGCCAGCGACCGCACCAGCCGCTCGATGCCGAGCTTGGAGCCGGCGTCGAGCGCCGATGTCGGCTCGTCGAGGACAAGGCACTGCGGCTCGAGGACGAGAGCCCGGGCCAGGCACATGCGCTGGGACTCGCCGACGGAGAGCCGGTCGGCCGGCCGCGACGCCAGGGCGGGGTCGAGGCCGACCCTGGCCAGCACGGCGTCGACCGCGGCACCGTCCACCGCTCCCAGACCGGCGGCGCCCAGATTCGATGAGACCGTGCCGGGGAACGGCACCGGCACCTGGCCCACGTACTGGACCCGGCGACGCAGTTCGAGCACGTCGTAGGAGCGGACGTCGCGGCCGTCGAACAGCACCTCGCCCTCGTCGGGGTCGTCGAGGCGGTTCAGAAGGCGTAGGAGCGTGGTCTTGCCGGCGCCCGACGGTCCGACGATGGCGGTGAGGCCGTCGGCCGGAATACGGGCGGAGAAGCCGGCGACGATGGGACCGTGGTCGCCGTCGACCCTGACGTTGCGGAATTCGAACCGGTCCCCGATGGACGGATTATCCCACCGGGCCCGGACATCCCACCGGAGCACAGGTCGGCCCACCGGAGCACCGGTCGGCCTCCCGGTAGTCTCGATCGGGTCATGTCCGATCAAAGTGCGTCAGAAGAGATCGCCGTAACCCTGCCCGACGGGTCGGTCCGCACCCTGGAGCGCGGGGCCACCGCCGCCGACCTGGCCAAGTCGATCGGTCGGGGCCTGGCCAAGGCGGCCGTCGCCGCCACCGTCGACGGCGCCCAGGTCGACCTGTCGGCGCCGCTGCCCGACGGCGGCAAGGTGGCCATCGTCACCGCCGACTCCGACGCCGGCCGGTACGTGCTCCGCCACTCCACCGCCCACGTGCTGGCCCAGGCGGTCTGCGACCTGTTCCCCGGAGCCAAGTACGCCATCGGGCCGCCCGTCGAGGACGGCTTCTACTACGACTTCGACCTCCCGGGCGGGGCGTCGTTCACCGAGGACGACCTGGGTCGCATCGACGCCCGCATGCGGGAGATCGTGGCCGAGGGCCAGCCCTTCGTCAGGGAGGAACTGTCCCGGGACGAGGGCCTGCAGCGCTTCGCCGACCAGCCGTACAAGGTGGAGATCATCGAGGGCGTCGAGCCCGACGAGGGCGCCGGCGGCAGCGAGGTCAGCGTCTACACGAACGGTGTCGATCCTCTTCGGGACTGGGCCGACCTGTGCCGCGGCCCCCACGTGCCCTCCACCCGCCGGCTCGGGCTCGTTCAAGCTCATGAGGGTGGCCGGCGCCTACTGGCGGGGCGACGAGCACCGGCAGATGCTCCAGCGGATCTACGGCACCGCGTGGGAGTCCGACAAGGCCCTGGCCGAGCACCTGCACCGCCTGGAGGAGGCCGAGCGCCGCGACCACCGCCGCCTGGGCCTCGAGCTCGACCTGTTCCACTTCCCGCCCGAGATCGGCGGCGGCCTGCCCGTCTTCCATCCCAAGGGCGGCCTGATCCGCAAGCTCATGGAGGACTTCTCCCGCGCCGAGCACGAGGCCGCCGGCTACGAGTTCGTGTTCACCCCCCACCTGGCCAAGTCGACGCTGTTCGAGATATCCGGCCACCTCGACTGGTACTCCGAGGGCATGTACCCGCCCATGGAGATGGAGGGCGCCACCTACTACCCCAAGCCGATGAACTGCCCGATGCACATCCTGATCTACACGTCGCAGGCCCGGTCCTACCGGGAGCTGCCCCTGCGGCTGTTCGAGCTCGGCACCGTCTACCGCTTCGAGCGCTCGGGCGTGCTGCACGGCCTCACCCGGGTGCGGGGCTTCTCCCAGGACGACGCCCACATCTTCGTGACTCCCGACCAGCTGCTCGGCGAGCTCACCTCCTTGCTCGCCTTCGTCCTGCGCATCCTGCGCACGTTCGGACTCACCGAGTTCGAAGCCGAGCTGGCCACCCGTCCGGAGAAGTTCGTGGGCGAGCCCGAGGAGTGGGACGAGGCCACCGAGGCCCTGCGAGAGGCGCTGGAGGTCTCCGGCATCCCGTACACGGTCGCCGAGGGCGAGGGCGCCTTCTACGCCCCCAAGATCGACGTCCACGTGCGCGACGCCATCGGCCGCCGCTGGCAGATCTCGACGCTGCAGGTCGACTTCCAGCTGCCGCAGCGTTTCGGTATGGAGTACGTCGGCGCCGACAACGCCCGCCACCGCCCGTTCATGATCCACCGGGCCCTGTTCGGCTCGGTCGAGCGCTTCTTCGCCATCCTGCTCGAGCACTACGCCGGCGCCTTCCCGGCCTGGCTTTCGCCGGTGCAGGCTCGGGTCCTGCCGGTACGGGCCGACCACGAGGGCTACGCCTCGGAGGTCACCACCCGGCTGCGGGCCGCCGGCCTGCGGGTGGACACGTCGGAGGCCGACGAGCCCCTCGGCGGGCGCATCCGGCGGGCCAAGATGGAGAAGATCCCCTACGTGCTGGTCGTGGGGGATTCCGACGTGGCCGGCGGCACCGTCGGTGTCAACCCCCGCGGCGGCGCCGTCGAGCGGGACGTGCCGGTCGACGACTTGTTGACCCGCCTGCTCGACGAGGTCCGTCACAAACGGTGAGGTCGGCAAAGGCGTGACGCTCGAGCGGCTGTGGGCGGGTTGGCGGATGGAGTACGTCGAGGGCGTCGGCCCCCCGGCGATCCCGACGCCGGCCCCTGTGTGTTCTGCCGGCTCCTCGCGAGCGACGAGCCGGCCGAGTCGACCCTCGTCGTCTGGCGCGACGACACGGTGGCGGCCGTGCTCAACGCCTACCCGTACACGTCGGGCCACCTGCTGGTGATGCCCGTGCGCCACGTCGCCGACATCGAGGAGCTGGACGACGGGGAGGGCGCGGCCGTGTGGTCGGCGGTGACGGACGGGGTGCGCGCCCTCAAGGACGCCTACCGCCCCGACGGGCTCAACCTGGGCTCCAACCTCGGCCGGTCGGCCGGCGCCGGCATCCCAGGCCACTTCCACGTCCACTGCATCCCCCGGTGGGACGGTGACACCAGCTTCCTCACCACGATCGGCGGCACCCGCGTCCTGCCCGAGTCTTTGCCGGAAACCCTGGCGCGGGTGCGATCGGCCTGGCCCCGCCGGGGCTAGACAGCGGGCAGTACCGCGGCGGCCTCCGGGGCCACCCGTCCGGCGAGCCGCTTCACCAGCAGCCGGTCGGGGCCGAACCCGTAGCTCATCGGCTGGAGGTCGGGACTGACCGCTCGCATCACCGTGAACGGCCCGGTGGACACGTCGGGCGACGTCACGTCCACGACGGCGACTCGCACGCCGGCCGCCGCCAGCTCGGTCGCACAGTGCCGGAGGGGCCGGTCGACGTGGATCGCATCGAGGTCGGCGAGGGAGACGGCGCCGTCGCTGGCGCGAAGCCGGTCGAAGGCGGACCGGCGGTCGACCGGCACGTACCAGGCAGCGTGGTCGGCGACGGTCGTCACCGCCCGAGGCTTCCCCGGCACCAGCAGCGGACCGGACCGCATCAGGCGGGCGAGGCGGGACCCGTTCTCGCTCAGCGCGAGGACCGCCCGTCGGACCGCCAGGTGCGGATCGAGGGCGGTGCCCAGCCCGACGGCGACGCCGGGCCATCTCACGCCGTCGCCCAGGCCGAGCGCCACGGCGGTGGTGCCGCAGGCGCCGGTCGGGAGCAGGTACGCCTCGATGTCGCCGCCCAGCGCCTCGGTGGCGGCGATCACCCGCCGGAGGGCAGGGTCGAGGGCGTCGTCGATCTCCACGCGGCGTCCGGCGCAGCCGGTCATCCATGCGGCCACGAAGGCGTCGCGGCCCACCAGGTCGAGGGTGGCGGCGAGGGCGGCGTCCTGGGGATCGGTGGCGGCGGCCAGCCCGTCGGAGGTGCTCTGGACGAGCCGTTGACGGGGGCGGACGTCCATCGTCAGCAGCGAGAACCCGGCCGGCACCCAGACGGGTGCGCCGGAATCGAGCCACGTGCCCAATGTCCACGGGTAGGCGACCGACTCGTCGAAGCGAACGTACGGGAAGCGGTCCTGCTTGTACTGCCGGGCCGTGTACAGCGGGAAGGCCCTGGGATGGAGGACCTCGCCGTGGAGGTCTTCGAGGCGCTCCCAGGCGATCCGGGCCGGATCGGGCGTCGACGGGCAGTAGCGCCCGAGGGCGTCGCCGACCGCCGCCAGGATGGCGCTGGAGACGTCCAGGCCGGAGCCCCGGCCCGATGGGAGCTGCCGCCGGGAGCCGTCGGGCTCGACCAGGTGCGGGGAGGCGGCGGAGATCACGACGGGGACGTCGCTCGCCTCGTCGGGCTCCATGACCAGGCTGGGGATGACGCCGGTGAGGGGGTCGACCCATCCGGCCAGGGCGTGGAGCACGGCCTCGGGCGCATCGTCGGCCGAGAGCCGCCGGGACCAGGCCTTCGGCAGTGCGTCGACGGCGCCACCACAGACGGCGCACCGCGAGATCGGGACGACGCGGTGGAGGGAGTGTCGCCGGTGTCGGTGTCGACGGCGAGGATCTGGTCGACCAGGCGGGACAGGCACGGCAGGCGTCCCACGATGTCCCTGAGGGCCCCCAGCTCGGCGGCGACGACAGGCCCGGCCGGTCCGAGGTCGTCGACAGGACCGGTCACGGTGGCCCCGTCGTCGAACCGCAGCGCATCGGGCGACGCCGCCGCCAGCCGCAGGCGGGCGCAGGTCCCGCAGCCAACGCGACCCGGGATCGTCAGTGGCCCGACGAGCACGATCCTCGGGCCGAGGACGATCTCGAGGGCGGGCACACCGGCCGCCCAGGCCCACGCCGAGAAGGCGCGGCCCCGCTCACCGGGGTCCCACACCGAGATCCCGATGGCGAGATCGGCCGTCATGGACTGCCCCGGAGGTGGCAGCTTGGGAACGAACTTGGCGGTGAGACCCGGAACCGCCTCGACCACACCGCGCACGCAGTCCGTGCCATGGAACCCGACGACGACGGCCGACGCCTGCCGGGCGGTCTCGGGGGCGGTGGACGGGGTCGGAGTCGGAGTCGGGGGCGGGGACGGGGCCCAGGTGGGACCACGCAGCGCCGCCTGGTGGGTCCGTGTCACCCGTTCCCGTGTCGCCGGCACGGTCAGCCTTGCCATCTCCTCTGCCCCCAGTACGCCGGCGAACGCTGCCTGCGTACCTAGACAGAGCGGGTGGGGGGCCTCCCTGATACAGCTGTTCTGGGGATTGCCGGCCTTCCGGGGATTCCTGGCGTTCTGGGGACTGCTGGCGTTCTGGAGATTCCGGGGATCAGCGGGCGCCGGCCAGCTCGTACACGGCGGTGCCCAGCTGGTCTTCCCACTCCCAGTCCTCGATGAAGTGCTTGTTGGGCTCCTCCATCACGTCGTAGTACCACCAGAAGGAGTAGATCCCGAGGGTGACGCACGTCACGATCACCCGGGCGACGTAGTTGTGCTTCTCCTTGGTCGGCCGAGACGGCACCGGCAGCTGCTTGCCGAGGCGGCTGTAGACGAAGGCGAGGTCGTGCTCGACTGCCCGCTCCGCCGCCGTGTGCCGGACGAGGTCGCCGTCGAGGAGGATGAAGGCGACGATTTGGACGATGCCGCTGGCGACGACAGCCAGCACCGTCCAGACCGTCGGGTCGCGGAACTCGGTGGTCATCTGCTGCATGACCCGCAGGTTGGCGGCCATGCGCTCGAAGTACGGACGTAGCTCCTCGGCCAGCCCGGGGCGGCTCTGCACCTGGTCCCAGGCGAAGGCGATGCTTCCCTCGAGCAGGTCGAGCCGGCGGCGGTTGTGGTCGCGCATGCGGCGGACGAGCTGGTAGAGGACGTAGAAACCGAAGATGCCGCAGCTCAGCACCGTCCACCCGAGCGCCGTCCAGTAGTTGAAGATGTAGTCGGTCTGGTAGCGGGCCTGGTAGGCGGCCCGGACCCTCTCGGCCGCCGGCTGGCCCGGCGGGCGGGGCGGCGGTGACGCCGGGGGAGTGGAGTACTGCGGTGGCGGGCCGCCCGGGGGCGGCGGCGGGCCGGGCGGAGGCGGGGGGCCGGGCGGAGGCGGGGGGCCGGGCGGAGGCGGGGGGCCGGGCGGGGACGGGGGCTCCAGGGGGGGCGGCGGGGGCACGGGGGGCGGCGGGGGAATTGGGGGCGGCTCCGGCGGCGGCGTGTCGCTCACGGCCCGAGCGTACGCTGAACGGCGTCATGGACGACGACCCACCCGACGAGCAGCCCGCCGAAGAGCCCGCCGCGCCGACCGACGCCGCGACCCCAGTCGTCCCCACCGAGCCGGTGGCGACGCCGACCGTGGTCGCCGCCGAGCCCGCCGAGCCCGAGGTTGTTGAGCCCGCCGAGCCCGCCGAGCCCGCCGAGCCCGCCGAGCCCGCCGAGCCCGCCGAGCCCGCCGAGCCCGCCAAGCCCGCCGAGCCCGCCGAGCCCGCCGAGCCCGCCGAGCCCGCCGAGCCCGCCGGCCCGAGCCCGCCGAGCCCGCCGAGCCCGCCGAGCCCGCCGAGCCCGCCGAGCCCGCCGAGCCCGCCGAGCCCGCCGAGCCCGCCGAGCCCGCCAAGCCCGCCAAGCTCACCGAGCCCGAGGTCGTGGCGGCGCCGGAGGCCGTCGAGGGCGATCAGCTGCCCGCCGAGCTCGACGTCACCGCCTACGTCGGCATGTACACCTTCCCCGACATCCGGCGGAGGCGGTGGCCCGGCTACATCTACCTCGCCGTCGCCACGGCGTGCTTCGGTCTTTGGGCGGCCACGAGGGACAGCGACTCGGTGCTGGTCAACGGGGGTTTCCTGCTCACGGCCGTCGCCCTCCTGTTGATCGGGGCGTACCACATGGCCGCGGCGTGGCCGCTCGCGGTGCGGGACAGCGACGCCCTGGTGGCGGCCGTCCGCCAGGTGGGATTCGCCGTCGGCCATGCCTCGGCCCAGCTCGGCTGGCGAGGCCTTCGAAGCCGCCCGACGTGGCGGATCCTGCTCTACTCCAACGAGGAGCCCCCCGCCCGGCGAGGGCTCGTCCTCGTCGACGCGGTCGATGGCGACGTGCTGTCCCACTTCGTGGAGGACAACCCCGAGGACTGGTCGCAGTACGACAAGTAGGAATGCGCTGGTCAGAGACTTTCCAGCGTTAGCACACCGCACCTTCGGGCACAATCCTCGGCCATGCCTGCCAGCGCTGAAGTACTCACCCTCCCGATGCCCGGTCCGAGCGCAGCGAACGCCGCCCTCGTGGAATCTTGGACGCTCTCGCTCCACGGCAAGGCGCCCCGTACTGTCCGGCACTACCTCGACGAGGTCCGGCGCTTCGTTTCGTGGCTGGCCGAGAACGACCGGCCGGCGGCGGCCGGCGACCTGCTCGCCGTCGAGCGCAAGGATGTCGAAGCGTGGCTCACGGCGCAACGAGCGGCAGGCATTGCTCAGGCGACGATGCGGAACCGATGGGTGGCGCTTCGGAACCTGTACGGGTGGGCGCTGGCGGAGGACGAGATCGAGCGGAGCCCGGTCGAGCGAGTGGTCGTGGCCAAGAGCAACGCGCCGGCGCCGGATGTCCTGACCGACGCCGAGCTGAAGCTGCTCCTGAAGGCGTGCGAGGGAAAGGACTTCAACGCCCGGCGCGACCTGGCCTTGATCCGGCTGATGTTGGCGACCGGCCTGCGCGTCTCGGAGCTGTGCGACATCGCCCAGGGTGACCTCGATCTCACCAACCGGATCGTCGCCGTCCGGCACGGCAAGATAGACAAGGCCCGGGTCGTGCGATTCGACGCCTCCACCGCCGCGGCGCTCGACCGGTACAAGCGAGTCCGCTCCCGGCACGCCTATGCCGGCCTTCCGTGGCTTTGGATCGGTCACCGGGGGAGGACGACGCGCAAGGGGGTGCCGACGATGCTCAACAAGCGCTCCGCCGAGGCCGGCATCCGCCACGTTCACCCGAACCAGTTGCGCCACACCTGGGCCGACCGGTGGTTGCGGTCAGGAGGCAACGAGGGCGATCTCCAACGCCTCGGGGGATGGGAGTCGTCGGAGATCATGCGTCGCTACGGCGAGGCCCGCGCCGTCGACCGAGCTCTCACCGCGTACGACACCGTGAACCCGATGGGCCTGCTGTGAGGCGATTGGGAGCGGCGCCTACGCAGTGGTCCCGCCGCCCGGCCCATCCGTGGAGGCCCGGCGTCGGACCTTCGCCGACTTGATCGAGAGTCGGATGAAGTAGGCCGTCTTCGCCGCGTCCGCGCGGCGCTTGCGCTCCGCCGCCGGGAGCGATCGTGTCGGATCCACCTGCTCCTCGAACCTGGCCAGAAACACCTGTCGCGCCGGAAACACCTGTGGCGCCGCCTCGGTCGTCTCTCGCGGATCGTGCGTTGCATGCAGCTCGTAGGCGGCCATTCGGGCACGAGTGCTGCGCTCGGCGGCGGTGCGCTCGGTCTTGTGACCCTGATGCATTCCCCTTATCCATCTCGCCGAGCATCCGAGTCCAGGGTTGACGAAACTCTTGACGCGAGCGTTGCATCGCCAAGAAGTGTCGAGCCACGCTCGTTGCATCGATGAGCGGCGGCGGGGTCGACGTTGCATCACCACGAAGGGTGGGGCGCTCACTACTTGTCGTGGCATAGCCCCGCGTTGACCTCCAACACGCGCGCCGCCAAGCGTGGGCCGCCGACTTGCCATCCATTGACGCGCCTCGCCCCACCGACCGAGCGCTGATGTCGCTGGCGCGGCGGGTCCTCACGTGCCGTCTTCGAGGCCGTGCCCATCGAGTTCTCGGGCGACTTCCGGGAGTCCGCAGGTCCGCAAAGGGGAACTGAACCACCCTGGGTCTGATGGAGCTCGGGTTATTGGATTCCAAGCGACTCGCTGGCCTCGAGCTGACGGTAGTAGGTGGCGTCGAACTCGGCCGGCGGGATGTCGCCGAGGGTGCCGTGGAGGCGGGGCGTGTTGAACCAGTGGACCCACTCCAGGGTGGCCAGCACGACCTCGTCGACGTTGCGCCACGGTCGTCGCCGGCGGATGAGTTCGGTCTTGTAGAGACCGTTGACGGTCTCGGCCAGGGCGTTGTCGAACGAATCCCCGACCGAGCCGATCGACGGCACCGCCCCGATCTCGGCCAGCCGCTCGCCGTAACGGATGGAGGTGAATTGACTGCCGGCGTCGGAATGGCACACCAGGCCCTCCAGGCGTGTCCCCGACCACCGGGCCATCTCCAGGGCGTCGAGGACCATGTCGGTGCGCATGTTCGTCGCCGCCCGCCAGCCCACGATGGTGCGGAGAGAAGGCGTCGACGATGAGCCGACGTAGACCGTCCCCGCCCAGGTGGCCACGTAGGTCAGATCCGTGACCCACGAGGCATTGGGGCGGGCGGAGCGGAACGGGCGGTCGACCAGGTCCGGTGCCCGGGCGGAGGTGGCCTCGGGGCGGGTGGTGAACACCTTGCCGCCCCGGCGGACACCGCGAATGCCCAGCTCACGCATGACGCGGGCCACCTGGTCGCGGCCGACGCACTCGCCCGCCCGGAGGCCGCCTTCCACAGCTTGCGGGCCCCGAAGACTCGTAGTTGGCCTTCCACAGCGCCAGCAGGACGACCTTGAGCACGGTGTCTCGGATGGAGCGGGCCGACGGCGCCCGGGAGCGGGCCGAGTAGTACGTCGACGGGGCGATCTGCAGCGTGGTGCAGTTCCGCGCGACCCCGAAGGTCAGTCGGTGCTCGTCGATGTAGCGGACGATCACTTCTGTGGGCGGTCGAAGCTCCTCGACACCCTCGACGCCGAAACCATCGAGGAACACGACCACGGCGAACACGACGACGACGAACACGACGACGACGAACACGACGACGACGAACACGACGACGACGAACACGACGACGACCCCACCAGCGCCACCCTGACGACGACCGACCAACCGAGGATCCAACCGCTCGACGCCGACCAACGACGTCGACGAACACCAAGCCCTTGCCGAGCAACAGGCCCTCACATCGACCCGCCGACGCCTACCCGTCCTCAGCGTCACCGCGAGAGCCTGAAACCGGGTCCGTTCCGGAGTGAACGAGCCGAAGAGGAACACCTCCGCAACGCCAGCGAGCCGAGGCACACACATTTGCAGGTTCCGCTTTGGCGGAACCTGCCCAACCTCGTGGCGGTGGAGGAGACGTCGGGCAGAATGGAGGCCATGAGCATCGGTGAGGAGCTCCTCGACCAGCGCCGGCGACGGCGCCGGGCCGGCGATCCCCGCCTCAGCGACGCCGATCGGGAGATCCTGCGCCGCATCACCAGCGGCGACCTGGCGCCAGCGTTCCAGGCCGCCCTCGACGCCGATGTGGCGGCCGACCCGGTGCTGGGTGGCCACGACCACGACGACTGATCAACCTCGGCAGGGCTGAGCGGTGATCGTCATCGATGAGTACCTGGCCGTGCGCGTGGTGGGCGGCGCCTGGCCCGAGGGCCTGCCCGACGACGAGGACCTCGCCCTTCCCGCCAGCCGCCACTGGCGCCTGCTGCAGCGGGTGCACGCCCCCGGCGACGGCCAGCTCTCTCAAATCCTGGCCCAGGCTCAGCGACGCCGGCCGGGACGGCATCCGCCACCCCCACCCCGAGGTGCTCGGCGTCTTGGACCCCCGGCCCCTGCTCGACGACGCCGCCGCCCTGGCTGCCCGCTACGGCGGCGGCCTGCTCATCGCCGAGACCCTGGCCGCCGGCCTCGTCCACGGCCAGAGGCTGTTCTTCGGCACCCCGGGCAACGTCGGCCGCCACCTGAGCCGAGCCGCCGAGGACCTCGGCATCGGTGTCCACGTCATCACCTGACCGCCGCCGCACCCGGCCAACGCGCGCGTTCCACGCACTTGCACCGGCGGTGACGCGGCTGCGCGAGTCCGCTGACCCACTGAGCTTCTTCCTTTCGCCGCTGAGGCCGCGCCCTCGGACACTGGTGGCCGTGCTGGCGACCGCGTTCCCCGCCCCGAGCTGCACCGGCGCCGCCCTTCATCGGCCCGAAACACGCGTCCGCGTCTCAACCGCTGCTCGGCACACCGCGTCAGGCTCGATGGCCCCCATCGCCCCAGGTCACGCCCTGTCTTCGGCCCTCCGCTACAAGGCGGTAGGCGCACCCTCGTCTCGACGACGCGGCCGGCGAGCCAGCGACGAGGGGAGCGGAAAATGATCCAGGCAGCGACGACCCACGGGGAACACCCTGCAGCGTTGGCAGCGGTTGGTGACGATCCTCGCACCGGGCCTGGGCGGGAGGACGCCCGTCCTCGTGCGGCTCTGGCCCTGGCCGGCTTCGTGCCCGGGACCTTGATCGCGGTGTCGACCTGTCAAGGCGTTTAGCGCTGAACGGGCCGGCGGGGAGTGTGGGCGACGACGATGGTCTGGATTCCCTGCAGATTGACGCCGGTGGCCGGGCCGGGGGTGGTCCGAAGTCCGACCAGCCCCGTGCACGCGGGCACGACCTCCGCGGTTTCTGGGCAGGATCATCGTGCGCCTCGCGCCAATGTCGACGGAGCGCCCGAGCCTAATTCGCGTCAGCTCAGCGCGATGCCTTGCTAGCGACACCGGTTGAAGCAGAGGGTGAAGGCCTGCCGGGCGCCGCACTGTCGATCACAGACGCCCCCCCGGAGCGCTCGATCTCGACGTGGGGCAGCAGCCGGTCGAGCCACTTCGGGAGCCACCAGTTCCGTTCGCCCAGCAACTCCATGGTCGCCGGGAGGACCACCATGCGGACGAGCGTGGCGTCCAGCAGCACGGCGAGGGCGAGGCCAAGTCCGAACACCTTGATCTCCCGGTTGTCCTCGAGCATGAACGAGGCGAAGACCACGACCATGATGGCGGCGGCGGCGGTGATCACCCGGGCGGTGGCCGCCAGGCCGTCGGCTACGGAGGCGGTGGCGTCGCCGGTCCGCAGGTACTCCTCCCTGATACGGGAGATCATGAAGACCTCGTAGTCCATGGACAGGCCGAACACGACGGCGAAGAGCATCATCGGGATGAACGGGTTGATGGGCCCGCCTTCGATGCCGAGCAGCTGGCCGGCCCAGCCCCACTGGAAGACGGCGACGACGACCCCATAGGCCGCGCCGATCGACAGCACGTTCATGAGCACGGCCTTGAAAGGCACGACGAGCGACCGGAAGACGGTCATCAGGAGCAGGAACGACAGGGCCAGCACGGCGCCGAAGAAGAGGGGCATGCGCTCGGCGAGGTAGTCGGTGATGTCGATGTTGGCGGCGGCGCTGCCGGTGACCTGCACGTCGAGCTCGGTGCCGGCCACCGCCGCGGGGATGACGTCGTCGCGCAGGCGTCGCACGAGGTCACTCGTGGCCTCGTCCTGGGGTGCGGTCGTGGCGACGAGGCTCATCATGTAGGCCGCCGGCTGCGCGGGGTTGTCGGCGGTGGGAGTCGTGACGGCAGCGACCCCGGGGGCGTTCTCCAGGGCGTCGTGCATCCTCTGGACGGCCTGCGGAGATCCGGGGCGAGCCCGGGCACGACGGTGATGACGAACGGGCCGTTGAACCCGTCGCCGAAACCCTGCGACAGAAGGTCATAGGCCTGCCGGGTGGGGGTGTCCGCGGGGAAGTTCCCCTCGTCGGCCCAGCCGAGGCGCAGGCTCGTGACCGGTGCGGCCAGGACGAGCAGCAGGGCGGTCGCCCCCAGCAGCCACCTCCAGGGGCTGCGCTGGATGGTGCGACTCCAGCGGTAGGCGTAGGTCGCCCGCACGGGCTTGGGCACCCGCCGGGGGACCGGGCGGCGCAGCGGCCGGACGGCGACACTGGCCAGAAGGGTGAGGGCGGCGAGCCCGCCGCCGATCGCGGCCAACGGGGCGAAGCCGATCCCGAGCCCCAGGAGTGCTGTCGCGGTGAACCCGGCGGCGACGAGGCCACGCCAGCGGGTGAGCTCGACGCGCTCCCGTGCGAAGCCGAGTAGCGCCGGCAGGAGCGTCGTGGCGGTGAGCATCGTGGCCAGCACGGTGGCCGACACGCCGATTCCCATGCCCCCGATCCAGCCGATGCCAACGAGGAGGAGACCGAGCATGGAGATCATCACGGTGATCCCGGCGAAGACCACGGCGCGTCCGGCCGAATCCATGGCGGCCACGACCGCGTCTCGGGGGGAGCGGCCCTCGTGGAGGCCTTCCCGGTAGCGGGAGACGATGAAGAGGGCGTAGTCGATCCCCACGCCGAGCCCGATCATCATCCCCAGCAGGATCGTGACGTCGGGGATGGTGAAGAGATGGCTCAGGAGCAGGGTGGTCCCGATTCCGGCACCGACGCCGCCGAGCGCGACCGCGATGGGCAGGCCCATGGCCAGGACCGACCCGAACGCGAGGATCAGCACCAGCATTGCGAAGGCGAGGCCGATCAGCTCTGTCTCCGGAGGTTCGGCCACGGCGAGGTACTGGCCGCCGGGCAGGACTTCGAGGCCCTCGATCGCGGGGGCGTGGGCACGTATCGCCTGACCGAGAAGGCCGGATTCGGTGTCGTCGACGGCGGCCGACAGATTCAACTGCGCGTAGGCGACCTGGTCGGCGAGCGGCCCGGTGCGCGCGATCTGGCCCCCGCCGCCCTCCGAGTACGGCGAGACGACGGTGCCGCCCGGATGCTGCGCCACACCGTCGCCGTCGGGGAAGCCGGTGTCGACCAGCCCGAACAGTTGTTCCATGGCTGCCTTCACCCCGGGGTCGTCGACGCCCTGGCGGGCCCTGAACACGATCGTCCCGGACTGCCCACCGGTGCCCAGCTCGGGGAAGTGCTGCCTCGAGCACCGCGAAGCCCGCGGCGCTCCCGGAGTCGGGGACGGTGGAGGAGGCGCTGTACTGCGATCCCACCGCGCCAGCCGCGCCGAAGATCGCGAAGAGCACGGCGAGCCAGGCACCGACCGCCTTCATCCGGTGATCGAAGCACCAGCTGCCGATTCGGCCGAGAAGGGTCGCTGGCCGGCCGGGCGGCTCACCGCCCTTGCCGGTGGTCAGGGCTGTCGTCGGGCTCGTCGTCGCCGTCGATGTTCGCATGGGGCCATCGTCCCGATGTCGTCGGTCGGCCGCATCGGGTGTCCGGTCAATTCGCGACCGACCGATCGGACGGTCCGCGTCCCGTTCTTTCGGCCGATCCGCATCCCGCGTCGCTTCTTTAGGGTGGAGGCCATGGTGCGGGACACGGCTCGTTCGTTGTGGGCCGAACCCCGGGCGCCGAACCCGACTGCGCAGGGGTGGCGGGACTGGGCGCTCGTCGCCGCGCTCGTGCCAGTTGCCGTGCTCGAAGGAGTGTTTCGAGACGACCTGGTCTGGCGGGTTCTGTCGGTCGCGGTGGTCGTGGCGCTCGTGCCGACGCTGCTCTGGCGACGGACGCACCCGCTCGCAGCCGTCGTAGTCGCTTTCGGCACGATCGCGACGGTCCAGGTCGTCTCGCTCGTCGTCGGTGTCGAATGGGAGGGGCTCAACACGGGCGCGTTCGTGCTCCTCTTGCCCTATGCGCTGTTCCGATGGGGCTCGGGTCGTGAAGCCGCGACCGGCCTGGCCGTCATCCTGGTCCCGGTCCTGCTCAGCGCCTTCGACCCGATCCCGATCGGGGAGACGTTCGCCGGCGGCATGGTCGTACTGCTCGCGGCCGCGATCGGCGTCTCGGTCCGCTACCAGGACAAGGCCCGCGCCCGCGGTCTGGACCAGGTCAAGCTCCTCGAGCGCGAGCAGTTGGCACGAGAGCTCCACGACACCGTCGCCCACCACGTCTCGGCCATTGCCATCCGTGCCCAGGCCGGGCGGGTCGTCGCCCCCACCGATCCCGACGCCGCCCTGGCCGCGCTTGCGGTCATCGAGGAGGAGGCATCACGGACACTGGCCGAGATGCGAGCCATGGTCGGTGCCCTCCGCCAGGGCGAGGAACCCGACCTCGCCCCCCAGCGAGGGGTCGCCGACATCGAACGTCTCGCGACGGGCGAGGGGGACCGGCCCCGTGTCGACATCGCGCTCTCCGGCGACCTGGACGGGCTCCGGCCGTCGATCGACGCGGCCCTCTACCGGCTCGCCCAGGAGTCGATCACGAACGCCCTTCGGCACGCCCGCCACGCCACACGCATCCTGGTCGAGGTGCGAGGCGAGGACGACTGCGTGCGGCTCACCGTCGGCGACGACGGTGACGCCGGCGCCTTCGATCCCCGCTCGTCGTCGGGGTTCGGGCTGATCGGTATGGCCGAGCGAGCGAGGCTGCTCGGCGGAGCTCTGTCGGCGGGGCCGAACGGGGACAGGGGCTGGACGGTGCGGGCCGTGCTGCCCAGAGACCCCGGTGGGTCATGACGATCCGGGTCGTCCTGGCCGACGATCAGGAGATCATCCGGACCGGGCTCAGGATGATCCTGAACGCCCATCCCGACATCGAGGTCATCGGTGAGGCGGCCGACGGGCGGGAAGCGGTGGCGCTCGCCCGCCGGCTCCGCCCGGATGTGTGCCTGTTCGACATCCGCATGCCCGACCTCGACGGCATCGAGGCCACCCGACAGCTCGCCGGGCCTGCGGTCGACGACCCGCTGGCGGTCGTGGTGATAACGACCTTTGACCTCGACGAATACGTGCACGGTGCCCTCAAAGCGGGTGCGCGGGGGTTCCTGCTCAAGGACGCCGGGCCCGAACTGCTCGCGCAAGCGATCCAGGCCGCCGCCCACGGGGACGCACTCATCGCCCCGAGCGTGACCGCCCGCCTGCTCGCCACGTTCTCGAGCCCAGGGACCGCGATGCCGCCGGCCCAGCCCATCGCCCCGCTCACCGACCGCGAGGAAGAGGTCCTGCTGACCGTGGCCCGGGGCCGAACCAACGCCGAGATCGCCGACGAGCTCTACATCAGCCTGAGCACGGTCAAGACCCACCTCGCCAGCCTCATGAACAAGCTCGGCGCCCGGAACCGGGTCGAGATCGCCATGTGGGCCTACGAAACAGGTCGCATGGCGAGGTGACTGCGAAGGATTGCCCGACAGGTCGCCGTCGCCCGCCATCAGCGCCGACATCGAGAAACTTGTATCTGAACGCGGCCGGCGTGACTCTTACCTAGTGCGGCGGACGGGTCGCGGCGGTCGGGACCGGCTTCGGCGGAACGGTCCCGACTGCCGCCGGCCTGATCAGGACGTCCAGGGATGCCCGGGCGGGAAGCGGGCGTCGATGTGGCGCACCGTGCCCGACTTCGACCGCATGACCAGCGAGGCGGTGGTGGCGCCGCGATCGTCGTAGTGCACGCCCTGGACCAGCTCGCCGTCGGTGATGCCGGTGCAGGCGAAGAAGCAGTTGTCGCCCGAGACGAGGTCGTCGGTGCCGAGCACCTTGTCCGGGTCGATCCCGGCGTCGATCACCCGCTGGCGCTCGTCGTCGTTCCTGGGCTCCAGCCGGGCCTGGATCTCGCCGCCCATGCACTTGATGGCGGCGGCGGTGATGACGCCCTCGGGCGTGCCGCCGACCCCGAGCAGCAGGTCGGCGCCGGAGCCGGGCCAGGCGGTGGCGATGCCGCCGGCGACGTCGCCGTCCTCGATCAGCCGGACGCGGGCCCCGCCGCCCGGATCTCGGCGATGAGGTCGCTGTGGCGGGGACGGTCGAGGACAACGACGGTGAGGTCACCCACCGGCCGACCGACCGCCGCCGCCACCGCCCGGACGTTCTCCGTCGCCGACTTGTTGACGTCGATCGAGCCGACCGCCCACGGCCCCACCACCGCCTTGGCCATGTAGAAGCACGGTCCCGGGTCGAACATGGTGCCCCGCTCGCTGGCGGCGATCACCGACAGGGCGCTGGCCCGCCCCCGCGAGGTCAGCGTGGTCCCCTCGACCGGGTCGACGGCGATGTCGACCTCCGGCGGCGTGCCCGTGCCGAGCCTCTCGCCGTTGTAGAGCATCGGGGCCTCGTCCTTCTCGCCCTCACCGATCACCACCACGCCGCTCATCGCCACGCTGTTGAGCTGGACTCGCATGGCCTCGACCGCAGCGCCGTCGGCGGCCTCCTTGTCGCCCCGGCCCGTCCACCGGGCGGCGGCCAGAGCACCGGCCTCCGTCGCCCGCACGAGCTCCATCCCCAGGTTGCGATCGACGGTCTGCCACTGGCTTTGGCCCATGGGTCGATCATGCCAGCCACACCCGGGTCTCAGCGCGACCGGGGCCGGCGGCCGGCCGGGCGGAACCTCAGTCGTCCTTGGACTGCTCCCTGACCGCCCGCAGCACCCTGCCGATGTCGAGCAGGTGGTGGTTGCCCTCGTGCACCGCCCGCCGGGCGGTGGCGAGCACGCTGCGCTCCTCGTGGCCCTCCTCGTGCCATCCCTCGGTCGGGACGGCCTCGAGCGACGTGGCCAGGCGCTCGGCGTTGGCCGCCAGCTCGTCGGCGACGGCGACCCGATCGAGCTCGGCGACCACGGCCGGCTCGCCGGCGACAGCCTTGTCCGGGATCGAGTAGCCGGCGACCTGCCACGTCACCCGACGGTCGAACGCCGCGAACATGTCCCGCACGTGGGCGGCGTACTCCAGCGCCGACCACGTGCCCGGCTCCGGCCGCCGGCGAACGAGGGTGTCGCCGTCCTCACCCGGCAGGAACCGGGTCAGCGGGGCGCGGTAGCGGCGGGCGAAGCCCCGGAGCTTGTCCGGCGCCTCGGCGGGCCCGATCTCGGCGTAGACGAAGCCGCAGTCCGCACAGACATCCTTCGGGGCCTTCACGTCGCCAACCTCATCATTCGTTCTTGCCGACCACCTTGTCGACGAGGTGGCTGGGGAGGGGGTCGTAGTGGTCGTGAGCCACGTTGAACCGCCCGCGTCCACCCGTCATCGACCGGAGGTCGATCGAGTAGCGGAGGATCTCCGACGTCGGGACCATTGCGGTGATCATCTGCTCGCCGTTGCCAACCGCCTCGGTGCCCTGCACCCGGCCCCGGCGGGAGTTGAGGTCGCCCATGACGTCGCCCTGGAACTGGATGGGCACGATGACCTCCAGCAGCGAGATCGGCTCGAGCAGGGTTGGGCCGGCCTTGGCCATCGCCTCTTTGAAGCCCAGCGAGCCGGCCATCTTGAAGCTCATCTCCGACGAGTCGACGGAGTGGTACTTGCCGTCGTACAGCGTGACCCGCACGTCGACGACCGGGTAGCCGTAAATGCCGGCCGTGGTCATGGTCTCGATGACCCCCTTCTCGACCGCGGGGATGAACTGGCGGGGGATGGCACCGCCGACGATCTTGTCGACGAACTCGAACCCGCCGCTGCGCTCCAGGGGCTCGACCCGCAGGAACGCCACCCCGAACTGGCCGTGGCCGCCCGTCTGCTTCTTGTACTTCCCCTCGGCCTCGGCCTGGCCGGTGATCGTCTCCCGGTAGGGGACCCGCACGTCCTCGGTCTCCACCTCGACCCCGAACTTGCGGTGCAGTCGCTCGGTGACGATCGACAGATGGGTCTCGCCCATGCCCGACAGCAGGGTCTGGTGGGTCTCGTCGTCGCGCCGCACGAGCAACGACGAGTCCTCGTCCTGAAGGCGGTGGAGGGCGGTCATCAGCTTGTCCTCGTCGCCCTTGGACTTGGGGCGGATGGCCACCGACAGCACCGGCGTGGGCGGATCGGGCTGGGGTACCACCACCGGCACGCCCTTCGGCGCCAGCGTGTCGCCGGTGGCGGTGTCGGACAGCTTGGCCACCGCCCCCAGGTCGCCGGCGGGGAGGTAGGACACCTGGTCCTGCTCCTTGCCCCGCATGGTGAACAGGCCGTGGAGGCGCTCGTCGGCGTGGGTCCTCGAGTTGGTCAGCACCACGTCGGGACGGACGGTGCCGGAGAGGACCCGGATGAACGAGACCTTGCCGACGTAGGGGTCGGCCAGGGTCCGGTAGACGACCGCCAGGGTCTGGCCGGCCGGGTCGGGCACGACGTCCATGGTGCCGTCGCCCGCCTGCACCCTCACCGGCGGCCGGTCCAGCGGGGACGGCCCGACCTCGCAGATCAGCTGGGCCAGGCGGTCGATGCCGATCAGCTTGGCCGCCGACCCGCAGGTCACCGGGAAGACGCTCGCCTCGGCGACGCCCTTGGCCAGCGCCTCTTCGAGCTCCTTGGGACTGATGTCCTCGCCCTCCAGGTACCGCTCGGTGAGGTCGTCGTCGGCCACGACGATGCCCTCGACCAGGTTGTCGCGCACCTCGTGCTCGCGAGCCTCCATGTCCTCCGGGATATCGCCGATGGTCGCCGTGGGACCGTCGTAGAAGTGGGCCTTGTCGGTGAGGAGGTCGGCGATGCCCCGGAAGGACGCCTCCTCGCCGATCGGGAGCTCCAGGGGGGCCACGCCGGCGCCGAACCGGTCGCGGAGCTGGTCCATCGTGCGGTCGAAGCTGGCCCGCTCCCGGTCGAGCTTGTTGACGAAGAACATCCGGGGCAGTCCCAGCTCGCTGGCCATCCGCCAGGCAACCTCGGTCTGGACCTCGACGCCCTCCACGCCGCTCACCACCAGCACCGCCAGGTCGGCGACGCGCAGGGCGGTCTGCAACTCGACCACGAAGTCGGCGTACCCCGGGGTGTCGATCAGGTTGATCTTGAAGCCGTCGTGCTCGAACGGCGCCAGTGCCAGCGACAGCGAGATCCCCCGGCGGACCTCCTCGGCGTCGAAGTCCGTGGTGGTGGTGCCGTCCTCGACCCTGCCCTGGCGGTTGATGGCTCCGGCGCAGTACAGGAGCGCCTCCGCGAGCGTCGTCTTCCCGGTGCCACCGTGGCCGACGAGGGCGACGTTGCGGATCTGGGCAGGGGGGAAGCTCTTCACGGGCGCCTCGCGGGAGAGGGGGTTTGGCCTTAGGGGACGTAAGCCTACCGGCCCCTCCTGGTAGCGTGACTAGCTGAGATGTTCGACAAAAGACTGCGCGCGGGCGTCGAGAGGGGCCTGAAGCCGGTAGGCACGGGCCTGCGACGCGCCGGTATCAAGGCCGACCAGCTCACCGCGGCCGGCCTGGTGATCTCCGTTGCATCGGCTGTGGCCATCGGTTCCGGTCGACTTTTCCTGGGAATGGTCCTGCTGGGCCTCTCCGCGGTCCCCGACCTGCTCGACGGGGCGGTGGCCAAGGCGTCCGGCACGGCGTCGCCCCGGGGCGCCTTCTTCGACTCGGTGGCCGACAGGGTCAGCGACATGCTCGTGCTCGGCGGGGTGGCCTGGTACCTGGCTTCGGTCGACGGTGGCCACGCCGCCATCCTCCCGCTGGCCGTGCTGGCGGCATCGAGCCTGGTGTCCTACGAGCGGGCCCGGGCCGAGTCGCTCGGCTTCACCGCCCGCGGCGGGCTGATGGAGCGGGCCGAGCGGATGATCGCCATCGCCGCCGGCCTCATCTTCAGCGCCGTCCTCGTGCCGATCCTCTGGGTGATGCTGGCCCTCACCCTCTTCACCGCCGGTCACCGGTTCCTGATGGTCTGGCGCCAGGCCAACGCTCCCCGCCGCCTCAACCGGCCGCCGTCGGCCTGGGGTACCGGGCGCTGGCGGGGCTGGACGCCGAGCGTGAGCTTCGGGACGACGGCCGCTCGACGAGAGCGGCAGCCGGGCGGAACGTGTCGCGGCGGCGCCCCGCACGGAAAGCGTGCGTGGCGACGGTTCCCGCACCGACAGCGGCAGCGCACCGACGGCCCCCGCACTGGCGCCCGGGCAGCCGGTCACCAGGACCACCACCGATCCGTCGGCGGCCGATCCCGGGGCCTGGCGCCGCCGGGCCCGCAGCCGGCCGTAACCGAGCCCGCTCCCCCCCGCAGCCGCTGGCGTCGGCGCAGCCCGTACCTGCTCTATCGGGCCGCGTCCCTGGTGGCCAACGCCCTGCCCGAGCGCATCGCCGTCCCCCTCGCCAGTCGGGGTGGGATGGTGGCAGCGTCGTTCATGGGCGCCCGGTCGGTGGTCGTCGGGCGCAACCAGCAACGAATCGCCGTCGAGCCGCTCGACGCCAGCACCACCGAACGGCGGGTGCGCGGTGCCTTCGCGTCGTACGGGCGCTACTGGATGGAGTCGTTCCGACTGCCGTCCCTCGACCCGGCCCGACTGGCCGAGCAGTTCTCCATCGAGGGGCTGGGCCACATCGAGGCGGCGCGGGCGGCCGGCAAGGGGGCGATCCTGGCCATCCCCCACCTGGGCGGATGGGAGGTCGGCGGGGCCTGGTTCGTGCGTCGGGGCTTCCCGCTGACGGTTGTGGTGGAGCCGGTGGAGCCGCCGGAGCTGTTCGACTGGTTCGTGCGGCTGCGGGAGGGCTTCGGGTTCAAGGTCATCCCGTTGGGGCCCCGGGCGGGCATGGCCGTGGTGCGGGCGCTGCGAGCCAACCAGGTGGTGGCGCTGCTGGCCGACCGGGACATCGGGGGCGGCGGCGTCGACGTGGAGTTCTTCGGCGAGACGACGAAGCTGCCCGGAGGCCCGGCCACGTTGGCCCGCCGGATGGGGGCGCACCGCTGCTCCCCACGGCGATCTACTTCGACGGGAGGGGTCACCACGCCGTCGTCCGCCCACCGGTGCCGCTGGAAGGAAGCGTGGAGGACGTGACCCAGCGCCTGGCCGGCGAGCTGGAGACCCTCATCCGCCGCGCCCCGGAGCAGTGGCATCTGTTTCAGCCCAACTGGCCGTCTGACCGAGAAAATAGCCTCTGACCTGCACCTTTATTGCCCCCCGGTGCCCTCAGGGGGGCCGTGAGGGGGACTTTTTTCGGAATCTTTCGCGGCGAGGGGGCCGAGGGGGACCGTGCGGCAGACGGGCTGGTCAGCCCACGTCCGGCGAGTGCCAGTCCGTCGTGGCTCGTGCTGTCCGTCGCGCTGGCGCCGCGTCGGGAGGAAGGGGCGATTAGGACGAGGTCCTCTGAGTTGATGCCGCGCCATCACCGCGTCGCTTCTTCGGCTTCTTCGGCGGCGCGTCCGGTCTGGGCGGTTCGCCCGCTTCTGACTCGTCGAACGATGGATCGTCCAGCTCGTCCAGGAGTGCAGTCAGGGCCCTGAGCACGTCTCTCGCCTGATCGACGTCGCCGAAGCGATCGCGTAGCTGGCGCCGGCCGCAGGCGCAGAAGATCGTCGAGGAGGGGGTGCACGTCCTCCTGTACCCGACCTAGGTTCTCGGTCGTCCCATCGGGGTTGATCCGCATACGGTGCCGCGGGTCGGGCCAGCTGAGAAGGTACTCCCTGTAGTCCGCCAGCGTCTCGGGGGTGCCGAGCACGGCGTGCAGCATCTCGAGTGGATCGAGTCCCTCCTCTCCAGCGTCCGGAGTGGAAACCCCGACTCCTTCCCAGAACGACGGGGGAGTGAAGAACCATGTGATGGGCACCCGGAAGCCCCGAGCGAAGGCCAACAACTCATCGGCGCTGAACTCCCGCACCCGTCCCGTGTCGACGGAGCGCTCGATGGCCGAGAAGCTGGCGGTCGACAGCAACGTACCGAGGTAAGGGGCCAGAGCTTGCGCCGCCTCCTCTTGGGTCCACCCACGCAGCAGACGTGCCTTCGCCACGTTGAAGGCGACGATCTGGTTCGCAGTCCACAGTCCGGGGGACGGCTTGCGACGACGTGGCATCAGCCGACATTAGCTGAACGCCCCAACAGAATCGTCAACGCTCGGGTTGTGTACGAACCTGTGGACATCTATGCTGCTGGGCCTTGATCAATCAACGGTGAGGTAGGCCATGGGATCGGCAGAGGTACCCGACTTCCTGACTGTCGAGGAGGCGGCGCGGGTGTTGAGGATCGGGCGCACGACGGCCTACCAACAGGCCCATCAGTGGCTCGACACCGGGCGGGACGGGTTGCCCGCCAAGCGGGTCGGCGGCTCCCTCCGCGTCCCTCGGGTGCAGTTCGAGCAGCACTACAACATCCGCGTCACCGTCATTCCTCCCCCAGCGGAGCGGCACCGGCCCAAGCGGGCCAAGACCGACGAGCGGCCCTCGGCGCAGGACATCCCGCGGTCGACCTCATCGGCCAACCGCCGAAGGACGCGAGATTCGACCCAGGACGGATTACCCTTCGCAGGCTGAACCAGGCCGGGAATGTCAGCCCGGGACTCGGCCTACCGCTCTCCCGAACTGGCCGCACGCGAGTACATCGTGTGTGTTGCGGACGACGGGATCGAGCGTCCCCTAGTTGGGGCGGTAGTCCACCTGGGCGGTCGGACCTAGCTCGACCTGAATCGCTTTGGCGAGTTGTGGTCCCAGCCGTGACCACGTAGCTGCGTCCGTGCCCTCGAGTTCGCGTTGATAGGCGTCGGACCACTGGCGCACGCGTTCGCAGAGTTCGGGGCTCAATCCCAAGTCCTCCGGCGCGATCGGACCGCCGGCCCGACCCTTCCAAAGCCCTGAGCAGCCGTAGTCGGCCATGACCGTCAGCCGCAGCACGCCCCGGTCCCTGTCACGCTGGTCGGCGAGAGCCTGCATCGCGCCGAACGCAACGTCGAGAGACTCAAGGGCTCGTTGCTTCCTCCTTCCCACACACCCAGGATGCCGGACGAAACCAGGCCAGCGCTCCGCAACGCGCTTCTCAGCTAGAGCGGCGTCCCCTCATGCCCTTTGGCGCCCGAGTAGTCCGCAACCGGAAGCTCTCGGTCCCCGTCTCGATAACGTGGGCGTGGAAGGTGAGGCGGTCGACGATGGACGGCGACCAAGCGGTGATCGGGGATGATCGAGGCCCCACTCACTGAAGGGCAGGTTTGCTCCCGGCGCCGACGGACGCCTTGTCCTTTCTCTCGGACGATCTGGAACAGCAGAGCGAGACGTCCGTAGCGGGCGACAATCCGGGACAGGCGTCGCTCGTCGGCCGCCTCCGCCAACTCGTGACCAGCTGGGCGTAGGTGACGTAGCGCACCCGCCGGACCCGACTCGCAGAGCACTAGTAGACGTCATGGCGACGGATTCTGAGGAAGGTCCATACACACTGGTGCCGCCAGGGAGTCACAGCCATCAAGACAAACCGATCGAGAAGAGCAGCAGCCATCTATACCGGACCCGGCCGCGCAATCCGACGAGCCAGTGATGACGCGACAGAACAGGCCGCTCCACCAAACGTTACCTTGACCAGCAACGATGTACACGTCAGCATGAGCTAGCACCAGATACCCACGCTTAATCGCATTCGATATCAGACACCCGATTCTGAATAATGGACGACCAAGACATCTCCAAGAATGCGTCTTTACTACCGTCGCAGAGTCAGCTATGACTAGGCACTGACACGAAAAGCGGAGACACGATTGCAACGAATGACGTTGCAGGAGGACTTGGTCGGCGTGGCCTGGATGCGGATGATGGGAGTCGACTCGGTCGAGTACCACCGCAAGACGGTGCTGGCCCGGGGCGACGACCACCCCGGCCAGGCCCTGGCCTACTACGCCAGCCGGGGCGAGACGCCCCTGCTGTGGGGCGGCGGTGGCGCCCGTGCCCTGGGCCTGGAAGGGGCGGTGACCGACGAGCAGTACGAGGCCCTCTACGGACCGGGCGGGGCCTGTGACCCCACCACCGGCGAACGCCTGGTGGGCACCACCCGGCCGGGGCTGGAGCTGGTCATCTCCGCCCACAAGTCCGTCGCCGAGCTGGGCGTCATCGGTCGGGCCGAGGACATGCACCAGATCATGGACGCCGAGCGCGACGCCACCATGGCCTACCTCGACGACCTCACCCAGCGCATCGGCGGCCGCCGGGGACGGGCCGCGCTGCGCACCCCCACCGAGGGCCTGATCTATGCCACCGCCCGCCACGCCACCTCCCGGGCCGGCGACCCCTGTCCGCATGACCACGTGCTGGTGGCCAACGTGGTGGCCATGGCCGACGACCAGGGCGGCTGGAAGGCGGCCGACACCGCCCTGTGGCGCGAGCACCTCCACGCCGCCACCATGGTCGGGCGCATGGCGTCGGCTTATCGAGCCGTCGAGCTGGGCTACGCCATCGTGGCCGACCCCGGGCCGTCGGGACGTCTGGGTCACTGGGCCATCGCCGGGGTGCCCGAGGCGGTGATGGAGGTCCACTCCAAGCGGGCGGTGGAGATCCAGGCCGAGATGGACGCCACCGGCTACGACTCCTACCAGGCCCGCAACATCGCCGCCCGGGCCACCCGCGACCCCAAGCGCCACACCCCGGTGGAGCTGCTCATGCGCCGCTGGCGAGTGGAGATCGAGGCCACCGGCTGGAGCCTGGACGCCATCACCGAGTCGGTGCAGCGGGAGGCGGCCGAGCGCACTCTCCCCTCGCCCGAGATCAGCGCCCACGAGGCCCGCCGGCTGGTCGACAAGACGCTGGACCCCGACGGCGCCCTGGCCGCCCGCAAGGTGTTCAGCCGCCGTGACGTCGTAGTGGCCGTGGCCCCCGCCCTCTACGGCCGTGATCCGGCCGAGCTGGCCAGGGTTGTGGACCGCACCCTGGCCGATCCCGAGGCGGTGCCGTTGCTGGGGGTGGCCGGGGCCCACGAGCGGGCCTACGCCACCGCCACCACCATCGCCCGGGAACACGCCATCGCCCGCTCGGTCGAGGCCCAGGCATCCCGCCACAACGCCGCGGTGGTGTCGCCGGAGGCCGCCGATGCGGCGGTGGCCCGGGCCGAGGAGCGGTTAGGCCGGGCACTGACCGATGGCCAGCGAAGGGCTGTCGAGGGGATCCTCACCTCCGGGCGGGGGGTGGAGCTGGTGGTGGGGGTGGCCGGCTCGGGCAAGACCACCGCCCTGGCCGCCACCCGTGACGGCTTCGAGGCGGCCGGCTACGAGGTGGTGGGCACGTCCACGTCGGGTCAGGCCGCCCGCACCCTGGATCGGGAGGCGGGCATCGACAGCCGCACCCTGGCCTCGCTCAACTGGCGCATCCAGCACAACACTTTGCGGCTGTCGCCTGCTCATGTGGCCGTGCTCGACGAGGCGGCCATGACCGACGACGCCGACCTCCTGGCCTTCCTGGAGGCGGCCCGGGAGACCGGCACCAAGGTGGTGGCCGTGGGCGACCCCCGCCAGCTGAGCGCCGTCGGCCCCGGCGGCGGCTTCGAGGCCCTGTTGTCGCGCTTCGGCGGGGCGGTGCATCCCCTGACCGAGAACGTCCGCCAGGTCGATCCCCTCGAGCGGGTCGCCCTGGGCCACCTCCGCTCGGGCGACGTCAGCCAGGCGGTGGCCTGGTACGCCACCCAGGGTCGCATCTCGGTGTCCACTGATCGAGACACGGCTCTCGACGCGGTGGTGGCGGGGTGGGCGGCCGACGTGGCCGAGGGGACACACGCAGCCATGTACGCCTGGCGGCGGGCCAACGTGGCCGAGCTCAACCGGCGGGGACGCCAGGCGTGGGACGCCCTGGGCCGGCTGTCGGGCCCCGAACTGGTCGTCGGCGGTGTCGGCTATCGGGCCGGGGACCGCATCGTCACCCTGGCCCCAGGCGCCGGCGGCCAGATCGTCACGTCTGAGACGGGCACGGTGCTCGCCGTCGACGTTGGCCACGGCGACCTGGCCGCCACCATGGACGACGGGCGCATTCAGCACTTCGGGCCCGACGAGCTCGACGCCGACCACCTGGCCCACGGCTATGGCGTCACCGTCCACCGGGCCCGGGGGCGACGGTGGCCCGGGCCCACATCTTCGAGGACGGCGGAGGCAGAGAGCTGGCCTACGTCAAGATGAGCCGGGCCCGGGAACGATCCACGCTCTACGCGGTGGCCGACTCGATCGAGCAGGCGGTCGAGGACCTGAGGTGGTGCTGGGCCCAGTCCCGCCGCATCGGCTGGGCCATCGACAAGGGCACCCCGGCACCGGGCCTCGAGCCCGAGCCCTCATCGCCGCCGCTCGCACCGACGGTTTCCGCCAGCCTGCGCCACGCCCGCCTGGTGGCCGAGCGGGAGGCACTGGCGGCGGTGATTCCCGCCGACCCCGGCTTCGCCTACCACCACGCCCAGCAGCGGGTGCGTGAACTCAGCGCCCAGCTCGAGGACCTCGACCGGGCCGAGGGGTGGGGCGTGTGGAAAGCCACGCCGGTGGGCGACGCCGCCATCGCCTGGAAACAGGCCCACCGGACGTGGGAGTCCAGCCTGGCCCGGGCCGAGCACGTCGGGTGGCGGGAGGGGCATGGCCTGCGGAGACAGGCCCGGGTGGCGGCCGAGCGGGTGTGGCCCCTGCGGGACCGCTTCGACGCCTTGGCCGCCCCGGAGCGGGCCCGCCTGGCCCAGGAGCTGCCGGAGGCCAAGGAGGTGCTGGCCGACCTGGAGGGCCGGTACCGCGGCAGCCTCCACTTCGGCATCGCCCACCCCGAGGCCGTGCGCCGGCTCCATCGCCTCGACCACCAGATCGCCACCGCCGCCTGGGAGCTCGACGTCGAGCGACAGGACCTCGACGGCATCGTCGCCGTCCCGCCGCAGCTGCATCCCCAGCCACGAGGCATCGAGCGGGGCGCTCAGACCCTGGACCGGGGTCTGGACCGGGCCTTGGACATCGGCCTCGGACTCTAAGGGGTCCAGTCCTGCTTGACACATCCAGGCACCGCTCCTCTAGCTAGAGCCTCCGGGTGGGGCGCACAGCAGCGCCAGTCTCGGGCTGGCGCCCCCGGCGCTTGGTATCTGGCGGTGAGCTCGTCGGTGCAGCGGGTCGACCAGCGTTGGCATTCAAGAAATCGGCGGCAGCGTGCCAGGGGGCGGCCGGCGGTGAGAGCCTGGACGGACCTGACTCGGGTGGGGAAACCTAACGGTGAGCCCACAGGCCGTCGAGGTCAGCGACCGGCCGAATCACTGAGACCACGACGGTTCCGAGTCCGTCCCCCGCAAATTCGTGAGTCTCCTTACTGCCGCGCCATCTGAGTCCATGACATAGAGCTCGAAATTGCCGTCGCGGTTACTTGTGAAGGCAATGTGATTGCCGTCGGGCGACCACGCCGGCGCGTCGTTCTCCGACTCCCGGGTCAGCTGCACGACGCCAGTGCCGTCGGCCTGCATGACGTAGATGTCGGCGGCGGAACGCAGCGGAACCACCGTCGTCAGGTTCGGAGCCGGGTTAAGGGCGTCCATCGCTCCTTCAGCCTTACCTGCTCGCGCACTGGCGAAAGCGATCTGACGGCCATCGGGGGACCACGCCGGGGACATGTCAGTGGGACCGTCGGTGAGATGGACCAACCCGCTTCCGTCCGGATTGACCATCGAGATGCTGTCTGCCCGGCCGGGATCGCTCACGAAGGCGATCCGGCTTCCGTCGGGCGACCAGGCCGGACCCCCCGCGGACTCGACGAGCGTCATCTCGCCGCTGCCATCGAGGCCGATGATGTGGATGGACGCATGCGCGCCCGTCGGCGAGTTCCCTTCGTTGTGTCGTGCGAACGCAAGTCGTCGGCCATCGGGTGACCACGCGGGGCTGCCAGGAAAGATCGGCCCAGTAGCCACCGTTCTCAGATGTTCTCCGTCCGAGGCCATCACGCAGAGGTCATGGGGGCCCTGGTGTTCGCGATCGCACAGAAAGGCGATGAGGCGACCGTCCGGTGACCAGCTCGGATCGAGGGGTAGTAGCGGCCGATCCGTGAGACGTCGGACATCGGTGCCGTCGGCACGCATCGAGTAGATGCTTTCGCACGGTCCACTGCCGCCCTCGCTCCAGAAGGCGATGCGTCCCTCCAGGCCGGGCGCCTGTTCTATGCCTGGCCGGTTAGGGGGACAAAGAGCCTGGTTAGATCCTGGGAAGGTGCATCCGTCCAAACCCAGCAGTGCCAGCGAAAGGGCGATAGTGCATCCGATCCGTGCCATCCTCACTGCGCTCACCCCTCGGCCGGTCTATTTTGTAGTGGTACCGCTATCTCCGTATAAAGAGTTCTAACAGGATGGCACCCACATAGATCGTGACAAGTACACATATGGAGACAGCTACCGCGACCCTCCCGCCCCCAATGGCGGTCACCCTCAGCACAATAGCCACGACTAACAACACACTAATAGCTAAAGCCCGTAGGGCGGGTACCCGAGGGCTAGATTGCCCCTCGCCGTCTCTATGCTGATTCTTACTTGTCACGTAACTTCCAATGAGCAGTACATGACTTTGCCCAAGTCACGAAAAGACGTCGACGGCCGTGCATTCCAGGTCGACGATTGTACCGCCAGCTGAAACGTACGGTGACGCCTTGCCGACGAAGCTAAAGAATCGACCAGCAATTTCAACGGCATATTCCTGGAAGATTTCCTGATAGAAGTCATTGCGGGGTGCCTGACCGATGAGGACGCGCACCATGCCGCCATAACCGGCACTTTGCGATAGTGTCTTCAGCCACGCCGGGCACAATCGGCTGATCTGTGGATTGAAGTAGGAATCGGGATCCCGGTCATAGTCCCAATACAGCTCATCTCGTCCGGACCACCACGCGGCACGAAATGCGTCACAGCGGCCGGTTGACATGCTACCGACCGTAGCTTTTGTTCCGCCGGACAGACACTGCTCGTGGAGTGGCGGAAGGGGCTTAGCTTTATCGCCATTCAGGTCGAACCGGTTGACCGGATCTCCGCACGCGTAGTCGTAGTCGTTACATGACCCGCCCTCGACGGGGTCCACCGACAGGAACCGCCCCAGCGCCGGCACATACTGGCGGGCCCCCATCTCGATGGTGGCGATGCCGGCGGCGTGCTCGAGCCCACGCTGGTGCTGGCCCAGCCAGCCGTAGTCGTAGTTGCCGGGCGAGTTGTCGACGTTGGTGACGGTAGCGCCGTCAGGGTCGTAGGCGAAGGCGGCCTGCTTGACCCCGGCGGTGTTGGCGGTAGCGACCACGTCGCCGTGGACGTTGGGGTAGCTCCACACGTCGTTGACGTCGAGGAGCCCGGGGCGTTTGGTGAGCAGCACGCCGCCGGCCAGGCCGATGACCCGCTCGGTCACCGCGTTGGTGACGCCCATGGTGAACGACGACGAGTCGCCCGGGCCGCCGAAGCCGTAGTGGACGATGGTCGTGCCCTCGGTGCGGGACACGATGCGGTCGGTGGCGTCGCGCCCGTAGACCACGGTGGCCCCCCCGGTGGCCCGTGTCTCGGTGTGGCGGTCGGCCCCGTCGTAGAGCAGCTGCTGGGCCCCGAGCACGGTGGTGTTGCCCCGGGCGTCGTAGGTGGGGGTGCCGATGGCGGTGTCGGTGCTCGACACCAGGCGGCTGGCGCCGTCGTGGCAGTAGGTGGTGGCGGTGCCGCCGTTGAGCGTCTTGGAGGTGCGGTTGCCGTTATCGCCGGCCACCACCGGGTCGAGGGCGGTGCAGGCGGCGTCGCCGTTGGCCCCGTAGCCGTAGGTCAGGGTCTGGCTCGGCACCCACGCCTCGGTGAGGCGGCCGGCGCCGTCGTAGTCGTAGTTGTCGGCGGCGGGGCGGTGGTCGATGCCGTCGACGACCTGGTCCACCACCCGTCCCGACTGGGAGCGGGTGACCTTGTCGCTGGCGATGGCCAACAGCCCCAGAGGACCGCTCCACGCCAGTTCCTCGGTGGGCAGTTGATCGTCGTCGCTGCGGGTCACGACCAGGGTGGAGCCGTTGCCGAAGGCGGCCGACGAGATCTCGCCATCGGTGTAGGTCGGGTTCGACACCGACGGCCCTTGGAGGGTGGCCCCGGGGTCGCCTAGGAACTCCTCCTCGAGGCTGGCCGGCGGCGTCGTAGGCGAAGTCACGCCGTCCGGCGGGGCCGTCGCTGAGGATCATCCGCCCGGGCTGGTCGTAGGCGTAGGTGGTGGTCTGGTTCCACACGTCGGTGTAGGCCACCACCCGGCCCAGCAGGTCGACGGTGGTGGTGACGGTGCCGGCCGGGTCGGTGACCGAGGAGACCAGGGGGTTGCCGTCGTTAACGACGGTCCCTGATCCGCCCACCGCGTAGTCGTAGGTGACGGTGCGAGCCGGGGCGGTGACGTTGGGGGTGACGTTGGTGTTGGTGTGGACAGGATAGACAGCGGTGAGCACCCGGCCCCGACCGTCGTAGGTGGTGCAGGTGCTGGCGCCGCCGATCTCGCGCTTGATGACCCGCCCGGCCCAGTCGTAGACGTAGTTCTCCTCCCGGCGGGGCCCGCCGGCCTGGGCGGGCTGGGTGAGGGTGCGCAGGGCACCGGCCTGTGCGACGGCTGCGCTGGTGCAGCCCGCGGCGGTGGCGGTCGGCGCCCACCACGTGTAGTTGGTGCCGGTGCCGCTGGCACCCGCCCCCGGCTGGAAGCTGGCCA
Organism: uncultured Acidimicrobiia bacterium; assembly: GCA_963827345.1. GTDB lineage: Bacteria > Actinomycetota > Acidimicrobiia > Acidimicrobiales > AC-14 > CAWGUU01. The sequence continues at coordinate 120,501 of CAWHAN010000014.1, forward strand.
GGGGCCGCAGGAGGCCCGCGTCCTCGTAGGTCACCTTGCTCGTCAGGGGCGCCGCCCACGTCGGCGGTGGCGGAGCTGGTCAGCCTGGCCGCCTTGGGGATGAACGCGGCGGTGCCGGCGGCGAGCCGGCCGTAGGTCGTGCCCGACACCCGGGTGGCGTTGGCGGTGGGTTGGTCGTCGACGGTGGTGGCGGTGGCCATGGAGTAGCGGGGAGCGACGGAGGTGGCGGGCACCGCCCCGGCGGAGCCGACGGGCGGGGCCCAGTGCAGCGCCAGGGCGGGGGTGGGGTCGATGTCGGCGGTGGGGGTCTCGTAGTCCAGGCGGATGCGATGGCGGCCGACGCCCAGCGACGGCGGGGCCGGGCTGTTTACCGTCCGACTGGCCAGGTTGCCGGTGGCGTCGATGACGAGCACGTCGTCGACGAAGAGCCGGCCCCCGCCGTTCAGTATCAGGGCGAAGCCGTGCGCCCCGGCCGAGGTGACGTCGAGCTCGCCCGTGTAGCGGGCCGACCAGTTGTTGGCGGGCAGCCCCGCAGGCAGGCTGGGCAGGGGGCTGCCGGAGCTGAGGGCGGCCACGTCGTGGGCGGTCGGCCCGTCCCGCACGCCGACGACCGAGCCGCCGGCCAGCGTGCGGTTGTCCCAGTAGGTGGCGGCCAGGCCCGGCCAGGCGGTGGTGGCGCTGGCGGTGTCGCTGTCGTAGGCGGTCACCGAATGGGGCATGGTGGTGAGGCAGGTGGGGGTGTCGCCGCTGTAGCAGTCGTCGGCGGGGGCGGGGCCGTAGCTCTGCGTGGCCCGACCGCTGGCGTGGGCCCGGACGGCGTCGCCGTCGTAGGAGGTGGTGGTGCGCCGGTCGGCGGGATCGGTGAACGACACCAGGTTGTCGTCATCGTCCCAGACCATGGTGGTGACCAGGCTGGGGTTGGCACCGGTGGTCTGGGTGTCGGTGAGGGTGCGTCCGAGGGCGTCGAATCCCACACTGCGGTTGACCCCCGACAGGCCGGTGACGGTCACCGTCGCCGACCCGGTGCCGTAGGCGTAGGTGTGAACGGTGCGGGGCAGCTCGACGACGGCGCCCGAGTTGGGCACCGGCAGGGTCACCGAACCCACCTTGTCGACGGGGTAGGCGATGACGGTGCGGGCCTTGCCGGAGACGTCGGTGACCACGCCTGCCCGCAGGGCGTCGTTGGCCAGGGGCGAGCGGATGCTGGTCATCTTGTTTCCGCTGTAGGAGAAGTCGGTGGTGACGGGGGCGGGGCCGGCAACGCTCGTGGCGATGGCGGGGCTGGCCACCGCTCCCGGATCCTCGATCTGGGCCAACCCTTCGCTCACGTATTGCAGCACGGTCGTGACCGCGTCCGGATCCCAGTAGTCGACCTGGCACAGGGCCTGGGGGGGCGGGGTGACGAAGCCGGTGCCCGGCGAGGGGCAGCCCTTGGCCGGGTCGAAGTCCTGGTAGTGCAGATACATGGTCCGTCCCCCCACCGGATCGGTGATCTCCGCCAGCCGGGTCTGACCGTCGATGGTGCTGTAGAGGTAGGTCCGACTGGAGGGGGCGCCGTCGTCGGTGGCGACGGTGGCCGAGGAGATGTGGCCCCCGCCGTCGAAGCCGTAGGTGGTGCCGTCGGCACCCTGCAGGCTGCGTGACCCGTTGACATCAAGGCCGAGCACGGCGTCCTCCTCCGGCGGCGGCAGGTAGCCGCCGGCCTTGCCCGAGTACACGTGGGGGGCACCGGAGGCGTCGGTGAGGACCACGTGGTCGTCCACCACCCGGGCCGAGGCGTAGGCCAGACCCGGCGACAGCGTCCAGCCGGTGGGCAGGGCCGGGGTATCGGCCTCCAGCCAGCTGGGGTCGAGGGGAGCCAGCTTGGGGGTCGGTGGCGTGCCGGGGCCCTCGACCCACACGTTGGCATAGGAGATGGAGGTCGCCTCCTTGTAGTCCACCGTCAAGGTCAGCTTCTCGCCGGTGGTGGCGGCGATGGGGTCGCTGTAGACCCCGGGCAGGGCTGCGCCGCCGGACCAGCGGTCGAGCACCACGGGGGATCCAGTTCCCTGGACCGTCAGCTTGATGCCGTCGTCGGCAGAGACGAAGAATTTGTAGCTGCCGGCGGTGGGCACTTTCAGCTTGGCCGACCATCGCACCATGAAGTTGTCGGCCCACACGCCCCCACCGGGACCGCCCAGGCCCCAGTACATGCCGATGGTCGGGTCCCGGCGCTCCATGACGAGTTCGTTTGCATCGATCCCGCCGTCGGCGTCGAAGTCGTTGTAGTAGCTGCCGATGGCCGCCCCCGTCACCGTCGGGGTGGAGGAGTTGTAGGCGTAGCTCAGCCCCGCCGGCGAGGCGGCGCTGACCAGGGCGTTGCCGGAGACCAGGTTGACCTGCACGGGGCCCATGGCGTCGTAGGGGGCGGCCGGCTCCGCCCCCAGGTGCAGGTCGACGGTGAAGCTGCGGTTGAGGGTCGGGTCGGGAAGGGTGACGGCACTGGTCCCGCCATAGGAATCCCAGGTGTAGACGTTCCAGGTGTAGCTCACTCCGTCCACCAGCAGCCCCGGCGGCACCTGGAAGGTGGTCCCGGGCTGCCAGCCCGACTCGATGGCGAGGTGGCCGGTCACGGCGTCGGTGCCGGACGTGCCCTTGAACCAGTACGACACGGTGTCGCCGTCGGGGTCGATGGCGGCGGCGGTGGCCAGGGTGGGGGTGGTGGTGTCGACGCGGGTGCCGTGGGCGGGGCTGGCGGGAGCGGCGATGGCGGGACGGTGGCCGAAGGTGAACACGAGATAGGGGGCGGCGGCGGTGTTGCCGGAGGCGAAGTCCTTGTTGTAGGCGGCGTTGGTCTCAGCCGCCGAGGACAGCTGCATCCCGTAGTTGGGGGTGACCCCCGACAGCCAGCGCTCGACCATGGCGGTGAGGTAGATGGGGGTGCCGTAGCCGGGGGTCGAGCAGCCGGCGGGGCCCTTGTTGAAGGCGGGGGCGGTGACGGTGTCGGCGGCGACGGTGGGCATGTTGTTCCACCAGGTGCCAGCCTCGGTCCAGTTACTGGCGATGCTGTTGAGGTACATGGGCGTGGCCGCGCACGTGCCGGCGCTCTGCTGGTTCAGCACCACCGCCGCCGACGTAACGTAGATGTTCGACGCTGGCGCCACCCCCAGGTTGAAGGCGACCAGGCTGCGCAGCGTGCCGTTGGTGTTGACGCCCACGTACAAGCCCGCACTGCTGCCCGCGACCAGGGTCGGGGCGGTGGACCAGACGAAGGTGTCCTTGCCGCCGTCGGCCGGGCTGCTGAACTTGAAGACGGTCACGGGCGGGTCGATGCGCAGGGGGTAGACCCGGGCCGGGTCGGTGGCCCAGTCCCCGGCGCTGACCTCGACCCTTGCCACACGGCGGTCCCTGGCCGGGTCGGCCGGCGCAGCATCGGCCGCAGTGGGCGGGGAGGTCGGGCGCGACGGTGGTCGTGGTGGTCGTTTCCCCGACGGGCGTCGCCTCGGTCGCCTCGGCGGTGGTCGTCGAAGTGGTGATCGTCGGCTCGGGGGTGGTCGTGGGAACGGCCTCGTCGTCGCCCTCGTCGGGCAGCAGGCGCACCGACACCGGTGCCATCGATGGCTCAGAGGCGGAGTCGAAGGCCAGGCCGCCGCCGAAGGCGGCGACGACGTTGCCGTCGCGGTCGACGAACTCGACGCCCTCGCCCGCCGGGCGAAGCGTCACGCCCTCGGGCAGCACGAACTCGTCCACGTAGCTCGCAGCCGATGTCCCGGCTGGGGCACGGTGACGGTCTCCTCGAAACCGTCGGGGCTGAGCGCCACCGGTCAGGTCCCGGCCCCCCAGTGCCCCGGGGTAGGTGGCCTGGTGGGCGTCGGGTCGGGCCGCCACCGCGGTCGCGTCCGGGTGGTGCAGCACGATGGCACCGGCGGGGGTGTCGAAGCTGACCCCGTCGTTGGCCCGGCCCCCACCACCGCGCTGGCCGGCGCCGCCTTGGCCCGCAGGGCGCCGTCGGATCCCCGCTCCAGCGTCATGTCGATGTCCCGCCAGGTGGTGCCGTCGAGGAATCGGCGCTCGGCCCGGGACGACCTCGACGGTGGTGGTGCCGTCGGCGTTGTCCCACGCCTTGCGGGTGGGGCTGGTCTCGGCGTCGATGACCGTCGAGGTGGCGGGGTCGAAGGACTCCGGCGCCGCCTCGCTCCCCCGTTCGGCGCCGGGAACCGGCGGCGGGTTGGAGAAGTCGCCGGTGGCGATGCGGGGCTCGATGGCGGGGGCGGGCTCGGAGGCCAGCGCCGGCAGCTCCTGGCGCGGCTTGGGCTTCGCCTCCGCCCCGGCGGGAGTGACGACCAGGGCCTGAGCCCCGACCATGACCATCGCCGCCATGAGCGCCACAGCCAGGGATCGGCGCCGGGCGCGGCTGGTGCCGGGGACGGTGCTGCGCCTGCTGAGCCCGGCCGCGCTGGGCCTGGGGTTGCGTCGGTCCGCCATGGGGATGGCCTGCTTTCCCGCCGAGCAGGCTGCACCCTCACCGGTGCCGTCGCCGATCGACATGTCGACCGCGCCTGCCTGCTGCTGAGGGCTGGCGCGGGTGCTGCCTGTCGCTCCCCACCGTAGCGCAACCTGGGCTGACCGTAAGAAAAGCTTGACGGCAAGGCCCACTGGCGCCCGAGGCTCGGACGCGGGTATCGTCCTGCGCGTACGAGACAGGCGTGGGTGAGCGCCCGGACCGAGGAGTGACATGGCCGACCGCGCCCCCAACGACGAGCTGCTGGCGGCGCTGGAGGCCCTGGTCGCGGTGCTGGGCGAGAGCACCAAGCGCAACCGGCTGGCCACCAGACAGGCCCAGGCCATCAAGCGACTGCACAAGGGTGGCCAGTCCTACCGCGACATCTTCACCCGCGACGAGCACTCCCTCATCCGCCAGGTCACCCAGGGAGAACGTGGAGCGCCTGCTGCGGGTCAGCGCCCGCCTGCGCTGGGCCGAGGCCAGGGCGCTGCACGCCGAGGGCGTGACCATGGACAAGATCGCCGCCCTGTTCGGGGTCACCCGCCAGCGCATCTCCGGCCTGCTGCGCGAGCACCACGGGGAGGAGGATTGGGCGCCGGGGCGGTAGGGAGGGCCGCGCGCCGCGACGGCCTGCGTCGTGTGGGGGAATCCCAGCCACGTCGGCTGCGCCGAACTCCCAGCCACACGTGGGGCACCCGAGTTCGTCCGGCGCCTACGGGGAGGCGACGGCCCAGCGGACGCGAAAGCCGTTGCGCTCGCCGCTGGCACGGCGAACGGACCGTGGCTCAGCCCGTCTCGGCATGTGACCGGATCGCGACCACATTCGACTCCGGAGCCGCTCGCTCCCACAGGTCCTCGAGGTGGCGGGTTGCCTTGTCGTCGTAGTCGGGGAACAAGTGGCCGTAGCGGTCAAAGGTCACCTTGATGGAGGCGTGGCCAGCCTTGGCTTGAACGACCTTTGGATTGGCGCCGCTGGCGATCCAGAGCGAGATCGCGCTGTGCCGGAGGTCGTGGGGCCGTAGGGGAGCGAGACCTGAAAGCTCGGCCGCATCATGGAAGTGACGTCGGCGGAATTGGTACGGGCGGAGGACGCGTCCTGTGACGGAAGTGAACAGCAGGTCTTCGCGACCGACTCCGAACGCCCGTACATGCTCGTCGAGTGCGGCCAAGGTCTGGCGGGGGACCGGAACCTTACGGTGGCTCGCTTTCGTCTTCAGCGGGCCGAACTCGGGCCGACCGTTGTCGAGTAGGAGGTTCTCCGCGACCTCGACCGTGCCCCGCTTGAAGTCCACCCGCTTCCCGCGAAGCGCGCCCAGCTCGCCGATCCGGAGACCTCCCGTGCCGGCCAGGAGGACGAGGGCCTTGTACCTCGGGTGAATGGCGTCCGACAGGTCGAGAATTTGTCGCAGATAGAGCAGCCGCATCTCGCCGCGCTCGTAGCGGGGGAGCCCGACCCGGAAGCACGGGGAACGTCGGATCAGCTCGGCGTCGACCGCCGCCCGGAAGATCGTTGACAGCGTCTCGTAGCGCAGCTTCACGCTGCCGGCGTTGCACCCGGCTTTCGTCATGGCCGCCACCCACGCGCGTACTTCGGGCTGGGTGATGGAGCCCAGCGTCCGGTGGCCGAACTCGGGGAGCACCCAGTTCTTCAGGTCGCTGACCCGTCGGTTGATGGTGCCGGAAGCCAGGTCGACACTCATGGCGACGAACTGCTCGGCCCAGTCGGCGAACAACAACTTGCCGCTGGAGTCGGGTACGTAGGTGCCCTTGTCGATCTCCGTCATCGTCTGGCGGAGCCACGCTCTCGCCTCGCGGACGGTGGGGAAGGTCTTGCTTCGGCTCTTCCCGTTCGGGTACCGGACGCGGGCCTTGTGGCCCCCGGGAACAGTCTCGATCCACTGCTTCATGGCCCCGGATTGTAGTGGCACCTTTTCCTGCCGAGGGGGACCTTCAGGGGGACCTTTTGGTATCACAAGACGGAACTCGCTGACCTTCGACGATATGAGACGTACCCTCTGACCAGCACTTTCGCGAAAACGACCAGGCCGGCGAACCCTGTGCACCTTTTCCAGCCCAACTGGCCTTCCGACCGACTGTAGGCCGCTGACCTGCTCGACGAGGACGACAACTTCGTCGCCACGAGCGCTCAGAATCAGTGCATCGCTCCGTCTGCATTGGCATGAAGCTCACTGTTCAGACGTTTCTGACCCTCGACGGCGTGATGCAGGCTCCCGGCGGACCTGAGGAAGATCCCAGCGACACCTTCATCCACGGCGGCTGGCAGGCCCCGTTCCCCGACCCGACCGTCGGCGAGTTCGTCACCGAGCTCAACAGCCACGCCAGCGCGTTCCTGTTCGGTCGCAGAACGTTCGACATCTTCCGCGGCTACTGGCCTGATCAGACCGACCCCGCCAACCCAATTGCCATGGCGATCAACTCGCTGCCCAAGTACGTCGTGTCCAACTCGCTGAGCGAGGCCGATGCCACGTGGCGCGGCGAGCATCCCGACACGGCTCGCCTCGTGACCGGCGATGTCGTCGCGGCGGTGCGAGCGCTGAAGGACCAACCCGGCGACGAGCTGCAGATCTGGGGAAGCGGCAACCTGCTCCAGACGCTGTTGCAGCACCAGCTCGTCGACAGCTTCCGCCTGATGACCTTTCCGCTGGTGCTCGGCTCCGGTCGCCGCTTGTTCAACGACGGCATCCTCCCGGCGACGATGCGCCCTCTCGACCTCACCGTTACCGATCTCGGCATCGTCCTCGGCACCTACGAACCAGCTGGTCCGGTTCGCCACGGTCAGATGTAACTGGCGGTTGATGGCCGCGGTCGCGCTCGGATGTCGGGTTCTAATGAGCCGGAGTGGCCGCTCCGAACCAGTTCGCAAGCGCTCGAGGCAGCTCCGGGCCCGTGAGGTCTCCTGCCCAGGCGACATGCCCGTCGGGTCGGATCAACACGGCCGCGGGCGCAGCGACCTCGCCCAGGACCGGGAGCTCCCACACGCCACCGTGACTGGCGTCCACCAACCGGACTCGATTCGCCCACGGAGAGATGTCGAAACCGCCAGGTTCACCGAGGTTGAGGAGTACGGGCCGTGCGTCGTGCAGCAGGGTGAAGACGCGCGTCGGACCGTCGGCGGTCTGCAGGTCGAGGTCGGGCATGCGCCGCCCGAGCAGCGGGTGTCCCTCTCCGAGGTCGTAGTGGATGTCGAGACCCGAGATCATCCCCACGATGCGCCGGCGCGGCTCGTCGATGCTCAGCTGTTCGAGCATGGTGTCGCGGAGGGCCCGGCTGCGCTCGTCGATGCGGCTGAGCGCGACCTGGGCCATCGTGTTGTGCAACACCCGGGCTCCGACCGGATGCCGTTCGGCGTGGTAGGTGTCCAGGAGGCTCTCGGCTGACGTCTTGTCGACCACCTGGGCAAGCTTCCATCCGAGGTTCACGGCATCCTGCACGCCAGTGTTGAGGCCCTGTCCACCTTGCGGGCCATGGATGTGGGCGGCGTCGCCGGCGAGCAGCACCCGTCCCTCGCGGTAGGACGCCGCCTGCCGGGTCATGTCGGTGAACCGGGAGATCCAGGTGGGGCTGTGCACCCCATAGTCCGTCCCGTAGGCGGCGATGAGCGCCTCGCTGAGGTCCCCCATGGTGGGCTCGCGGGTGTGTTCGACGTGCTTCTCGAGCAGGACGACCCGGTACGGCCCTCCGCCCTCCGCCGGGTTGACGGGACCGAGGCCACCACCCTCGGGGCGCGGGCCGATCTCCGGCTCCTCGTCCATCTCGACCTCGGCGATCAGGTAGCTCGACGTCGGGTCCCACCCGGGGAAGTCGATGCCGGCCGCCTTGCGGACCATGCTTCGTCCGCCGTCGCACCCGACGAGGTACTCCGCCCGCAGCGACGTGTCGTCGGACAGCGCGACGTCGACGCCGGTGTCGTCCTGCACGAAGCCCGCAACCTCGCACTGGCGAAGGATCGGAACCCCGAGCTCCTCGACCCAGCCGGCCAGGATGCGCTCGATGTGGCTCTGCCAGAGGGCAAGGATGTACTTGTGGCGGGTGGGGAAGTCACTGATGTCCAAGAACGTCCCGGCGTAGCCCACGAATGGATGGACCTGCCCCGCCGAGAGGAATCGTTCGGCGACGCCACGCTGATCGAGCACCTCGATGGTGCGGGAGTGCAGACCCCCGGCTCGCGAGCCGTCGAGATCCTGACTGGCACGTCGTTCGACGATGACGGCGTCGATCCCCGCCAACGCCAGCTCGGCCGCCAACATCAGCCCCGTCGGACCTCCTCCGGCGATCACCACCGCATGTTCGGTCATCGCCGCTCCTCAGGGTTCCAGGTCGAGCCATCCGGCGAAGGCAACACACCCATTTCCACGACTCCTGGCGTCAGAGGTTCTGGCCGTGATCGGCTCAGCGGACGAGTCATGGTCAGCACGTTTCGGTCGCTTGCGGCAAGCCCCCTCCCTCGCGCTAAATTGTTCATGGCGGCGAAGGTTCACGCTCGACGATGTCTGACGGCATGCGCGTAGGGATCGCACATCATTTCGGCTGGGCCGTGGCGGTCACTGCATCGACGGACCACACGGTCGTGGACCGCCGGAGGATCGAGCTGATCGAACCCGGCGTGGCATCGGCGCCGATCCACCACGAGGGCAAACCTCTCGACGACGCCGCCACCGCGGCGTTGGTCGTGAAGGTGCGAGCGTCGGCGGTGCGGGCGACGTCGGCTTCGCTGGACGACCTCGCGACCGCGGTGCCCGAACCGATCGTGTCGATGTCGCTGCGAGCCTGGCCGCTCGACTTCCCCGCCGACATCGCCGTCCAACGTCGCCCACCCTACGAGGCCCGTGCCGACTCCATCATGTACCGGCAGGTACTGGCTGAGCAGGCCCGCGCACGCGGCTGGGACGTCCATCTCTATGGCGCCAAAGTCGTCGAGTGCCAGGCGGTGAGCATCCTGGGTGACCGGGCCGACGAGGTGCTCCACGGCCCCCGGGCGACGCTGGGACCGCCGTGGACGAAGGACCATCGGATGGCGCTCGCGGCGACGATCGTGGCCGGCTAGCGAGTCGCCCGTTAGGTCAACCGCCGTCCACCTGCCTGCGGGCCCTCGGTCAACGGGACCATCGGCCCACGACGGCGACGAGCTCCTCGGCCATCCACCACTGTGGCGGCCGCCCGGGCCTGACGGGGCGAAGGTCGAGGGGCTGCAGGATGCCGCGAGTCGCCAGCGTCTCGATGGCGGCCCTCGCCGTCGGGGCTGACACGCCCAGGAGGTCGGAGACCATCGGCGCGGTGACGACGAGATGTTGCGGGATGACGTCGAGGAGCCTGCGGGCGGCGGCATCGGAACGGACGTCCGCGACGAGCCCCTCCCAGCGCCGGCGCAGGTCCTCGGCGTAGGCGACGAGGTCCATGACCTGTTCGGCCGAACGGCTGACGGTGTCGGCGACCCAGGTCACCCAGCCGGTCACGTCGCCCTGGCGCCAGCGGGTCAGACCTGACAGGTAACCGCCGACGTCCCGGGCGATGACCACGCTCACCGGCGGGGGCACGGCGACCCCGGCTCGGCGGACCAGCGTCCAACCGATGAGCACGCGACCGAGCCGGCCGTTGCCGTCACCGTAGGGGTGGATGGTCTCGAACTGGGCGTGGACCACGGCGGCGAGGGTGACGGGATCGAGCTCGCTCGTGTTGGCGGCCCGCACGAGGTCGTTCATCAACCGGTCGACGTGCTCGGCCGGTGGTGGCACGAACGCCGCCTCCCGTGGCGTCGCCCCGCCTACCCAGTTCTGCACCCGCCGGAACTGGCCCACGAGCTCGTCGGGGAGGGTGCCGTGGGCCATGAGCCGGGCGTGCCAGCGGTGGAGGTCGCCGACCGTGAGCGGGGCGTCGGAGCGGGCGTGTTCGAGTGAGGCGTCGACCACGGCCAGGTTGTCGGCGACCCATGCCGAGGTGGCATCGACCGCGCCGGCGTCGAGCTGGGCGACGGCCACGAGCTCGGCCGGGCGCACCCCCTCGATGTGAGAGGAGGCGACCCCCTCTGTCCGAAGCAACAGGCGGGCCAGCGGCTCGAAGCGGTGCGCCATCCTGTCGTCGACCCGCTGCAGCGACGCGGCCGCCCGCTCCGTCGCCCGCACGACCCGCTCGGGCAGTTCGACCGTACGCGGGACTGGCCCAGGAACGAACGCGTCGACCCGTCGGCCCTGCCACGTGATCGCGACGGTCGCGCCAGCACTCACGGCAACCTTTCCGAACCGACGGAGTTAGGTAAGGATAGCACCGAGAGCATTAGAAACCGACGCCCGCATCTCCTTCTCGGTCACAGACCCCCACCGCCCCTGGCGGGGCGACCAGCGAACGATGAGAATCGCGGTCCGGCCCGGCTGAGCTCGTTCATCCTTGGTGCGGTTGAACCCGAGTCACAGACTGACGCCTGGGGTCTTCCCGGCACCACGAACTGTTGCTTCGAGCACGTCTCATAGCGTCGTTGATCGGTCGACCCTGCCGGTCCCACCCCGAACCGTCGAGTGCGTGGAGGTGTTTGATGGACCTGTTGGTGGAGCGGTGCGCGGGGATAGACATCGGCAAGGACGAGGTGGTGGCCTGCGTACGCACACCCGACCCGGACGGCGGACGCCGGAAGGAGACCCGCACGTTCCGGACCTTCACCGAGGACCTGGAGGCCATGGCCGACTGGTTCGCCGCCGAGGGGGTCACCGAGGTGGTGATGGAGGCCACCGGCTCCTACTGGAAGCCGGTGTGGTACGGGCTGGAGGATCGGGACATCGAGGCCGAAGCTGGTCAACGCCCGCCACGTCAAGATGCTGCCCGGACGCAAGACCGACGTCGCCGACGCCGAGTGGTTGGCCGAGCTGTTGGAGCACGGCCTGCTGCGGGGCAGCTTCGTCCCCCCGCCGGTCATCCGCGAGCTGCGGGACCTGACCCGTTACCGCAAGCGCCTGGTGCAGGCCCACACCGCCGAGGCCCAGCGTATCCACAAGACGATGGAGGACGCCGGCATCAAGCTCGACTCGGTGGCCTCCGACAGCCTGGGAGTGTCGGGGCGGGCCATGCTGGCGGCCCTGGTGGCCGGCGAGCGGGAGCCCGAGGTGCTGGCCGAGCTGGCCAAGGGGCGGCTGCGGAAGAAGATCCCCGAGCTGCGCAAGGCGCTGCGAGGACGGTTCAGGGAGCACCACGCCCTGCTCGTCGGCATGTGCTTGGAGCACTGCGGCCACCTGGAGGCGGCCATCGCCAAGCTCGACGCCCAGGTGGACAAGGTCTTCGCCGCCAACGAGAGCGAGGCCGGCGTCCCTTTCGTGCGGGCCCGTGACCGCCTCGACACCATCACCGGGGTGGGCAAGCGGGCCGCCGAGGTCGTCATCGCCGAGATCGGCGTCGACATGGGCCGCTTCCCGACCGCCGGGCACCTGGCGTCGTGGGCGGGTATGGCGCCGGGCAACAACGTCACCGGCGGCAAGCGCCGTTCGGCCAGGACAACCAAGGGCGACGTCTGGCTGGCCGACATCCTCGTGGAGTGCGCCTGGTCGGCGGCCCGGTCCCGGGACACCTACTTGTCGGCCCAGTTCTGGCGCCTGGCCCGGCGCATCGGCAAGAAGAAGGCGGCGGTCGCCGTCGGCCACTCCATCCTGGTCATCTGCTGGCACCTGCTGAGCGAGGACTGCGACTACGAGGACCTCGGCGGGGACTGGTTCACACGTCGCAACGACAGTGACAAGCGCCGGGACCACCTGATCCGCCAGCTCCAGGAACTCGGCTACGGCGTCTCCCTCCAGAAGCTCGCGGCATGAGGTCCCTGCGGCGCTTACACGGCTGATTCTCCTCATAGGGGAACGTCGTCACCCGGTTCTCGAGCGTTGGCGTTCCACGTTTTGGGTAGAACACCCGTCATTGTCCTGTGTGGTCGACCGGGAAGGGTGATGACATGCGCCGACGATTGGCCGTGCTCGCGGTCGCCGCAGCTCTGATCTCGGGAGTCTGGTCTCCCGCGGCCAGCGCCGCGCCGAACAACAACAACGCCAAGAAGCTGCTCGAGGCGGTCACGGCCGCCGGGGTCATGCAACACGAGCAGGCCCTTCAGCAGATCGCCGACGCCAACGGCGGCACGCGGGCCTCGGGCACGCCGGGCTACGAGGCCTCCGTCGACTACGTCGTCGGCCAGCTCACCACCGCCGGCTACTCCCCCCAGCTCCAGGAGTTCGAGTTCCCGTTCTTCGAGGAGCTCAGCCCGGCGGTCCTCGAGCAGGTGGATCCGAGCGGCCCCAGCTACGAGACGGCGAGCTTCACCTTCTCCGGGTCCGGTGACGTGATCGCGCCCGCCACCATGGTCGACGTCCAGATCCCGCCCGCGCCCGTGCCGAGCTCCACCAGTGGTTGCGAGACCGAAGACTTCGACGGGTTCCCGGACGGGAACGTCGCAGTCATCCAGCGGGGCACCTGCACGTTCGCGGTCAAGGCCACCAACGCAGAGGCGGCCGGTGCCAGCGCGGTCGTCATCTTCAACGAGGGCCAGCCGGGGCGCACCGACGTCGTCCTCGGGACCCTTGGTGGTCCGGTGGTCACGATCCCCGTGGTGGGGGCCAGCTTCGCCACCGGCGAGGAGTTGAACGGCGTGCCCGGCCTCGTCCTGCACGTCAGCACCGACACCATCTCCGAGGCCCGCACCACCTGGAACGTGATCGCGGAGACGGCGAACGGCAGCGACGACAACGTGGTGGTCGTCGGTGCCCACCTCGACAGCGTCGTCGCCGGTCCGGGGATCAACGACAACGGCAGCGGCTCGTCCACAATCCTCGAGGTGGCCCTTCAGATGGAGAAGGTCAAGCCCCGCAACACGGTCCGTTTCATCTGGTTCGGGGCCGAGGAGCTGGGCCTTCTCGGCTCCACCCACTACGTGAGCCAGCTCGACGCCGCGGAAATCGCCGACGTCGCCCTCAACCTGAACTTCGACATGGTCGGGTCGCCCAACTTCGTGCGCTTCGTCTACGACGGTGACAATTCGGCGTTCCCGGTCGGCACCGGGTCGTCGGAAGGTCCTCCGGGCTCCGGCTACATCGAGAAGTCTTCGTCGACTACTTCTCGTCCCGCGGCCTGGCCTCCGAGCCCACCGCCTTCGACGGACGATCGGACTACGGGCCCTTCATCGAGGTCGGCATTCCCGCGGGCGGTCTGTTCACCGGCGCCGAGGGGATCAAGACGCCGGAGCAGGCGGCCGTCTACGGAGGCACCGCCGGCGCCCCGTACGACCCGTGCTACCACCAGGCGTGCGACACCGTCGCCAACGTGAACCTCACCGCCATCGATCAGATGTCGGACGCGGTGGCGTTCTCCGTGATCACCTTCGCCCAGAACACCGAGGGCGTGAACGGCGTCCGGGGCAAGGGCAACTTCAAGCCCGAGAAGCTCGATCCCGGCCGCCGCGGCCCCCAGGCGGGCGCGTAGCGGACCAGGCGCAGGCACACTGGCGAGGTGGGGAAGTACGACCGCCTGCTCGCGCACCTGTGCCGGTGCGGTGACGGCCCCGTCGAGATGACCTTCGACGAGATCGGTACCCTCGTCGGTGGGCTTCCTCCCTCGGCCGAGCGGTGGCCGGCGTGGTGGGCGAACGAGGCGTCCGGGCCCGCCACGCGCAGGCCCGGGCCTGGCTTGACTCGGGCCGCGAGGTCGAGGCGGTCGATCGGGCCGCCCGGTGGGTCCGGTTCTCCTCGGCGACGTGGCGGCGGGGCGCCTGACCGCCGTTTACAGGCCGCGCTCGACCTCGAGGACCCATCGTCGTTGCCACGGCGTTTCCACGGCTCGGCCGTTGTACCGACCTCGCACCCAGGCGACCGCCTCGGCGCCCGGGACGCCGGCCATCACCGCGATAGCCGCCAGCGCCGTCCCGGTCCGCCCGACGCCGCCCCCGCACGCGATCTCCACCCGCTCACCCGCCGCCCGTTCGTAGGCCTCCGCCAGCGCCGGGATGGCGTCCTCGGTCGACGCGGGAGTGCGGAAGTCGGGCCACCGGACCCAGTGGTGGGGCCAATCGAACGGGCCGGGATCTCGTGCCAGGAGGTACACGCCGAACTCCGGACGGTCACCGTCGGGCAACCCTCGCCGCAGGCCCCGACCACGAATCCTGCGGCCGTCGGGAAACTCCACCACGCCGGGACCATCGGCCCACGGGGTCACCCCGTCGGGGCTACCGCTCGCCGGTGTCGGATGCGCTCTGGGGGTTCACCGCGATCTTGTACACAGACTCCAGCAGCGACTCGCTCCTGCCGTCCCACTCCATGTCGTTCTGCGGGTAGGGACCGGTGGGGTCACCGGCCGCCAGCTGCAGGAACTCGCCCTTCCAGTACCGCTGGGCACGGGTCGAGCCGAGCAACGGCCACGACATGGGGTCCATGTCGCGCTCGATTGCGAACACCTCCCACGTCTTCCCGTTCTCCGGCTCGACGCCCGCGGGGCACCAGTACGTGATCGCGACGTTCTGCGACCAGTAGCCCGTGGCCGGCCCGATGGCCCCGTTGAGCTGGCCGGCGAGGCGGAGCCGACCGAGGACCCCGGCGATGAACGACGACGTGGTGTACTTGCCGCCCTCGAGGGCGCCGTGGTCGTAGGCGTTGATGAGCTTGTCGTACTTCTTGCGGTGAGCGGTGCCGTACATGTGCTCGACGATGCCGTACTCCACCCGCTGGAACTCGTTCAGGATCAGGGCGCGCAGGTCCTCGAGGATCTCGAGGTCGGCCGCCAGGTCCTCGGGGAAGGGGACGAGTTGGGCGTCCGAGTCGACGTCGAAGGCGTACGGGTCGTGATCCCCACGGCAGACGAACTGCCAGCCACCCTCGGGAAGGGCCACCGGACGCTCGACGTTGTCGGTCGAGGCGCAGAGCGGGCACGGCGATATGGGCGGAGAGATCATCTGGTCGGAGCCTCGACAGCTGGTAAAACAACAAACAACAAGGTCGCTGCACCGAACACTACAGGGCTGACACCGGCTATCTCACCGCCGACGCATCCGTCATCCCGTGGAGGTGGCAGGCGACGAGGCGACCGTCCACCCCCTGGAGGGCGGGCTCCAAGCGAGGCCCGAACCGGACGGTGACCTTCGGACCGTCGGCCTCTATCTCGATGACCCCCGAGAACACCCGGTACCCACCATCGGCCTGCAGCCGTCCCAGCAGCGCCGCCAGCTCGTCTCCGCCCCGGGGGAAGACCACCCGGTCGGCGTCGACCGTCACCGAACCGAGCGGGCCCACCAGGCCGGATTCGCTCTCGAACAGCGCAGGGTCGGTCCAGCGCTCCTCGAGGGTGGCCACCACGTCGCGGCCCTCCCAGCCGCAGGGGGCGAAGGCCTGGGGGCAGCGGGGGTGGAACCGGCACCCTTGGGGCGGGGAGACGGCGTCGGGGACCTCGCCCGAGGGCAGATGTCGGTCCCGGCCGCGCCGGGTGGGGTCGGGGAGGGGGACGGCCTCGAGCAGGGCGGACGTATAGGGGTGCTGGGGCGCGGCGTACACCGGCGCCGACGGCCCCGTCTCGGCCACCTTCCCCAGGTAGAGGATGGCGATGCGGTCGCAGATGAACTTGGCCGTGGCCAGGTCGTGGGTGATGAAGACGTAGGTGAGGTCGAGGTCGTCCTTGAGGTCGAGGAGGAGCTGGAGGATCTTGGCCCGCACGCTCATGTCGAGCATGGCCACCGGCTCGTCGAGCACCACCAGCCTCGGCCCCGTGACCAGGGCCCGGGCGATGACCACCCGCTGCTTCTGCCCGCCGGAGAGGTCCGACGGCCGACGGTCGACGAAATCGGCGGCTGGCGCCAGGCCGACTCGCTCGAGCATCTCGGCGGCCCGCTCGGTGGCTGCGTCGCGGGTGTCGGCCAGCCCGTGGATCAGGAGCGGATGGGCGACCGCCGAGCCGATGGTCATGGCCGGGTTGAGGGCGGCATGGGGATCCTGGAACACCGGCTGCATGCGCAGGCGCAGAGGTCGGAGGTCCTTCTCGCTCAGATGGGTGATGTCGCGGCCCTCGAACTCCACGGTTCCCGTCACCGGCTCCTCCAGCCGCAGGATCGTGCGCCCGAGGGTGGTCTTGCCACTGCCGCTCTCGCCCACCAGCCCGACGATCTCGCCGGTGCGCACCTCCAGGTCGACGCCGTCGACGGCCCGCACCCAGCCCGACGCCCGGCCCACGAGGGAGCCGAGGAACCCGGTGGTGACCGGGAAGTGGGTGCGGACGCCGGACAGGCGGAGAAGTGGCGGGGTGCCTGTCATAGGAAGGGAGCCGGGCATGCGAGGGGAGCCGGTCATTTGAGGCCGCCGACCCGCACCGGGTCGTCGAGGTGGCGACGCCGGCCCTCGGCCACCCACCGCTGCTCGGGATGGCGCGGGTCGGCGCCGGAGTACAGGTGGCAGGCGACGGCGACGTCGTCGGAGACCGGTACCATCACCGGCTCGACCTGGTGGCACACGTCCATGGCGAAGGGGCACCGGCGGGCGAACCGGCAGCCGGGAGGCGGTTCCAGCAGGTCGGGCGGCGAGCCTGGGATCGACGACAGCCGCACCGTGTCGAGGCTGATCACGCTGGCCAGCAGGCCCTGGGTGTACGGGTGCCGCGGCGCTTCGAACACGTCGACCACCGGCCCGTCCTCCACGATCTTGCCCGCGTACATGACGGCCACGCGGTCGCAGGTCTCGGCCACCACGCCCAGGTTGTGGGTGATGAGCAGCAGGGCCATGTCGCTCGCACGCCGGAGGTCGTCGAGGATGGCGAGGATCTGGGCCTCGACGATCACGTCCAGGCTGGTGGTGGGCTCGTCGGCCACAAGGACCTGCGGGCCGAGCACGATGGCCAGGGCGATCATGATCCGCTGGCGCATGCCACCCGAGAACTCGTGGGGCCAGGACCCGGCTCGGGTGGGAGGGATGCGCATGGCCGCCAGCGCGTCGCGGGCCATCTGCCGTGCCTCCCGCCGGCCGACGTCGGGACGGTGGGCCCGGATGGTCTCGACGAAGTGGTCGTCCACCCGCTGGAGGGGGTCGAGCCGGGTCATCGGCTCTTGGAAGGCGAGCGCCACCCGTTCGCCCCTCGCCCGGCGCAGCTCGCGGGGCTCCATGGTGACCAGGTCGTCGCCCCCCACCAGCACCTGGCCCGACATGTTTGCGCCGGGCGGCAGGATGCCCAGGATCCCCCGCCCCAGGCTGGACTTGCCGCACCCGCTCTCGCCCACCAGCCCCACGCTCTCGCCCTTGGCCACGGTGAGGCTCACACCGTCGACCGCCGTCACCGGGCCGCGGCCCGTGCGGTAGGTCACCCGCAGGCCCACGACCGCGAGCGCGGTGGAGCGGGACGTGGTGGCGAAGTCCCCTTCCCCCTCCCCGTCGGCGGCGACAGGCGCCACCGCCCCGGTCCCCACCAGCTCGTCGCCCGGCAGCGCCGCGGGATCGGGTGCCAGGTGGGCGTCACCGGCGGGCGTGAGCGGAGCGGCCTCGACCGCGCTCATCACCGGCTCCTCGGCGGCGGACACCATCGGCTCCACCACCAGCGCACCGGGCACCGCCCCGCCGGCGCCCAGGCCGCGGCGACGCAGGAGGGGGTTGACGACGTCGTTGATGCCCTCGCCGAGGAGGGTCAGGCCGGTCACGAGCAGGAGGATGAAAACGCCGGGGAACAGCGACGTCCACCAGAAGCCGTTGGCCACGTCGCTGATGGCCCGGGAGATGTCGTAGCCCCACTCCGCCGCCGGCACGTGTACTCCGTAGCCGAGGAACCCGAGGGCGGCGAGGGTGAGGATGGCGTCGGCCGCGTTGACGGTGAAGATCACCGGCACCGACTGGACGACGTTGAGCAGCACGTAGCGCAGGAGCACGGTCCGGCGGTGGGCGCCCATGGCCCGGGCGGCGTCGACGAACGTCTCCTCCCTGACCGAGAGGGTGTGGTTGCGCACCACCCGGAAGTACTGGGGGATGTAGATGACCGAGATCGACAGGGCTGCGGCCGGCACCCCCTCGCCGATCCACCGGGCCAGGGCGAACGCGGCCACGATGGCGAGCAGGAGGCTGGGGAAGGCGTACATGGCGTCCATGGCCAGGACGAGGGCCCGGTCGAGCTTGCGGCCGGTGTAGCCGGCGACCAGTCCCAGTGGGATGCCGATGGCCATGGCGAACACGGTGGAGAGGATGACCACCTCGAAGGCCAACCGGGTGCCGTAGACGACCCGCGAGAAGACGTCGTAGCGGAGGTTGGTGGTGCCGAACCAGTGATCGGCCGACGGCGGGGACAGCTGCGGCACGCCCTCGAACTCGGCCTCTCCGTAGGGGGCGACGAGGGGGGCGAACACGGCGAGCAGCAGGAACAGGCCGGTGACGACGGCGCCGGCGATCAGCAGCCGCCGGGCGGTGGGGTGGGTGTCGCGCCACAGCGCCCGCAGCCGTACGCCGGCCGCCTTCTTCGGGCTCATCCGTACCGGATTCCGCGGGTCGACCCACGCCGAGACGAGGTCGATCGCCAGGCTGACGAACACCACGAACAGGGCGTAGAAGGTCACCAGTCCCTGCACCGCGGTGTAATCGCGGTTCTGGAGGAACTGGTAGAGCGACAGGCCGATCCCGGGCCAGGTGAAGGTGGCCTCGGTCAGCACCGCCCCCGACAGGAGGAGGGCGAACTCCAGGCCCACGATCGTCACCACCGGCACCAGGGCGTTCTTGAAGGCGTGGTGGTAGAGCAGCCGGCGCTCGGGGACGCCCCGGCCCGGGCCGCCTCGATGTGGTCGGCCTGCAGCGACTGGAGCATATTGACCCGGACCAGCCGGATGAAGATCCCGCCGATCACCAGGCCGAGGGTCACCGCCGGTAGGACCAGGTACCTGAGGGCGCTGCCGAGCGCCGACCAGTTGCCGGTGAGGATCGAGTCGACCAGGTAGAGGTGGGTGACGGTGCGGGGTTCGCCGAACGGCGCGGTGCGGCCCCCGGTGGGCAGCCAGCCCAGCTTGATGGAGAACAGCAGCTGCATCATGATCCCGAACCAGAAGACGGGGGCGGCGTAGAGCAGGATGCCGAGCAGCCGGCTGCCGACGTCGACCGGCTTGTCCCGGTGGCGGGCGGCGATCGCGCCCAGCACGACGCCCGTGCTCACGGCCACCGCCATGGCTGCCAGCGTCAGCTCGAGCGTCGCCGGGAAGCGGTCGGCGATGGTCTGGCGGACGGGTCGCCCGGTGGTGATGGCCCGGCCGAAGTCGCCCCGGACGACATCGCCCAGGTAGTCGCCGTACTGTTGGAGCAGGGGCCGGTCGAGGCCGAGGTCGTGGCGGAGCTGGTCGGCCCTGACATCGGAGACCCTGTCGCCCAGGGTGGCGGTCACCGGATCCCCGGGCGCCACCCGCAGGAGCAGGAACACCGCCGTGAGCAGGATGAACAGCATGGGCACGACCAGCACCAGCCGGGCCAGCACGTAGGCCCGCAGTGAGCTCGACTTCCGACCTGCCACGTCAGGCGGGAGCGCTGGCCGGGTCGCGTGGCACCGGCCGGAGCCGGTTCAGCCCTGCTTCTCGAGGAGCCAGTAGCGGAAGAGCTGGATGGGGTCGAGCACGGCGCCCGACACCTTGTCGGTGGTGGCCGCGAACTGCGAGATCTGGAAGACGGGCACGTAGGGCGTCTGCTCGGCCATGTACGTCTGGGCCTGCTTGATGATCCCCACCCGGGCAGTGGGATCGAGCGCCGCCTGCTGGGCGTGCACCAGGTCGAGCATGGCGGGGTCGTCCCACTTGGCCGGGTCGAAGATCGCGGGGTCGGCGAAGGGCTCGAGGTAGTCGTCGACGTCGAGGTAGTCCGGGAACCAGCCCATGAGGAACACGGGCATCTCCCCGTTCCGTCGCTTCTGCCCGTACTCCGACCACTCGACGTTGGACAGGGTGACGTTGAACCGACCCGTGGCCTCCAGGCCCCGAGCCAGGACCTGCGCCACGCCCGCCTCGGTGTCGCCGTAGTGGGTGGGGCTGAACCAGAAGTCGAGGTCGACCTTCTGGCCGGCGGGGATGCCCGCCTTCTGCAGGTAGTCGTCGACCTTGGCCTTGTCGGTGCCCGAGCCGTACAGCTCGGCCCACTTGGGCTCGTAGGCGGTGTCGAACGTGGGGGGGATCATCGAGTCGAGTGGCTTGCCCGTGCCCTTGAGGATCTCGTCCACGACCGGCTTGCGGTCGATGGCGGCCGCCACCGCCTTGCGCAGGTTGACGTTGTCGAAGGGCGGCTTGGAGACGTTGAACACCACGTAGCGGATGCCGGGGCCCTCGCCCTCGATCACCTCGAACCCGCTCTGGTCACGGAAGGAGTTCAGCTCGTCGGGCTGCAGTGACCGGTAGGCCATGTCGATCTCACGGTTCTGCAGCGCCAGCTTGAGGGCCGACGACTTGTCGAAGAGTCGGATCAGCACCCGCTCGGTCTTGGGGGCGTCGCCCCAGTAGTCGGGGTTGGCCTCGAGGGTGATCGACTCCTTCTCCTTGTAGGAGGCGATCTTGTAGGGCCCGGTGCCGACGACCGTGTCGGTCTTGTACTTGGTCAGCACCTCCGGAGGCGTCTCGGTGCCGGTGAGGACGTTGTCCTTGTAGGCGGTGGGGCTCACGATGCTGGCGACGGTGTAGGCCAGTCGGGCGAGGAAGGTCACGTTCGCCTTGGCGAGGTGGATGACGACGGTGGTGGGCGACGGCGTGTCGATCGAGGTGATGCCGCTGAGAAGGAAGCCGGCGGCCTCGGCGTCCTTGGCCCCGAAGTCGCGGGCCCGTTCGAGGGAGAACTTCACCGCCGCCGAGTCGAGGGGGGTGCCGTCGTGGAACTTCACCCCCGGCCGCAGCTCGAAGGTGTACGTCAGGCCGTCGGCCGACACGTCGGGCAGCTTGGACGCCAGCAGGGGAGAGGGGTCGGTGGCGTTGGGGGCATAGGTGACCAGGGTCTGGGCGGTGTTGAAGGCCACGTTGGCCCCGAACAGGTCGTAGGCCTCGGCCGGGTCGAAGCTGTTCTGCAGCGAGTCGGTGGTGCCCACCACGACGCTGTCCGACAGCCCGCCGTCCCCCGAGGAGCCGCTGTCGCTTCCTCCGCAGGCGGCGGCCACGACGGCGAACAGAGCCACCACGGCGAAACATGCTCGTCGGGACGTCTTTCGCATCCGGTCCTCCCCAGTCCGACCTGTCGCGGAAGTGTACGTCCGGGGTGGTCGGGACGAAAGACCCCAACTGACCGTGCAAAATCCTGGAATATATCCAGGTAGTTGCCCGCTCGACGCCGCTGGGTGGGCGGAGTCAGACGGCCTGGGGGGACCCCACGGTGGCCCAGTAGCGGTTGATGCGGCTGAGGCTGACGGCCAGCGTGGCGGCGAGGGCGATACCGAGGCCGAGCATGACCAGGTTGGCGGTCTGTGTGCTCCCGGCCTCCCGGGCGACGGCCCGGCTGAACCCGACGAAGCCACCGGCGTCGGCCTCGGGTGCCTGGAAGGCGGCGGACGAGCCGGCGGTGGCCGGCAGCACCGGCGACGAGGAGCTCCCGGCGGAGGAGAAGGCAGTCGCCGGACCGGCCACGGACCCGGGACCAGACTGCGCCGGCTGGGCGAAGGTGCCGGCGACTGCGTTGCCGGTGCCGCCGCTGGAGTCGGAGGCGCTGGTGGTGACCCGCTGGCCGGCGGCGACGGCGGTGCCGAGGATGGCGCTGTTGGTGGCGGTGGGGTTGGACGTGGCGTCGCCCTGGTCGCCGGTGCCACCGGAGCCGCCGGAGGTGCTGATGGGGTTGGAGATCGCCTGCGAGGTGGCGTCGCCGGTGCGGCCGGTGTTCGTGGCCGAGGAGCTGGCCGAGGCCGCTCCCGAGCTGCCCGACGTGGCCACGGGGTTGGAGACCACAACGTTGGACCCGCCGTCGCCGCCACCCGAATCGGCGGTGCCCGCGCTGGGCCCTCCGGTGGACGTCTGGGCCCACGCAGTGCCTCCGAGCAGCACGAACGCGGCGACCATCACTATCGCGGCCGCGGTTCGGACGGCCGACCTGCCCGTCACGCCCTGTGCCATGTGAACCCCTCCGGTTGTCGCCAGATGAATGCGGCGTCGAACCGCCCAAGGGTAGGCGATCGGCGCGGCCGGATCACGCGGTCGGTCCCACCCGTGCCATCGGAGCCGTCGCCGCGTCACGATCACCGCCGGCACACGGCTCGGCACACCGGACGGTATACGTCCGGGAACGAGTGTCAGGAACGTGACAGCGAATGGTCATGGTCGCAACATCTCCGCTTCACGGTCGGGCAATCGCCCGTCCATATGGTCGCGGGGACTCGACATCCAGGGACTTGGGGAGCGCATGAAAAAGAGACCGTCGTCGAAGACTCTGTTCGCCTGTTTGGCATTGGTCGTCCTCACTTTGGCGGCTTGCAGCAGCGACAGTGGCTCCGACACGACCAGTGACACGACCGCCGACGGCGTCAAGGTGGGGGTCCTCCAGTCGCTGAGCGGCACGATGTCCATCAGTGAGGTAGCGGTGAAGAACGCCGAGATGCTGGCGATCAAGGAGATCAACGCCGCCGGCGGGGTCATGGGCAAGCAGCTGACGCCCGTCGTCCTCGACGGTGAGTCCAAGCCCGAGGTCTTCGCCCAGAAGGTTGAGCAGCTGTGCACCACCGACAAGGTCGCCGTCGTGTTCGGCGGGTGGACGTCGGCCAGCCGCAAGGCCATGAAGCCGGTGGTCGAGGGCGCCGACTGCCTGCTCTTCTACCCGGTGCAGTACGAGGGCCTCGAGGTCTCGCCCAACATCTTCTACACGGGCGCCACGACCAACCAGCAGATCATCCCGGCCCTCGACTACCTGAAGGAGCAGGGCCTCACCAGGGTCTACCTGGTCGGATCCGAGTACGTCTTCCCCCGCACGGCCAACAAGGAGATCAAGGCCTATGCCGCGGCCAACGGCCTGGAGATCGTCGGCGAGGACTACCTGCAGCTCGGTGACACCAACGTCCAGAGCCTGGTGCAGAAGGTCATCGACGCCAAGCCCCAGGTCGTCTTCAACACCCTGAACGGCGACACCAACGTGGCCTTCTTCAAGGAGCTCAAGGCCAAGGGCAACACACCGGAGCAGATCCAGACCCTCTCGGTCTCGATCGCCGAGGAGGAGACGGCCGGCGTCGGCATCGACAACCTGGTCGGGCACCTGACGGCCTGGAACTACTACCAGACCACCGACAACCCGAAGAACAAGGAGTTCGTCGCCGCCTTCCAGGCCGAGTACGGCGCCGACAAGCACACCGACGACCCGATCGAGGCCGGCTACAACTCGGTCTACATCTGGAAGGCGGCGGTGGAGAAGGCCGGCACGTTCGACCCCGACGCGGTGGCCAAGGCCGCCGGCGGGATCGAGCTGGACACGCCCGAAGGCAAGGTGACGGTGCACCCCACCAACCACCACGTCTTCAAGACCGCCCGCATCGGCAAGGTGAACTCGTCCGGCCTGATCGACGAGGTCTGGAACTCCGGGACGCCGATCGCCCCCGACCCGTGCCTCGACACCTACGCATGGGCCGCAGGGCTCGCAACCGGCCAAGCCAGGGCCGAATGCGACGCCGTCAAGAACCCGGCCAGCTAAGTCCCAATAGGTGAAGCGCCGTCGCCCGGGTCTCCCGGGCGGCGGCCTCACACCGGGAGAGAACACGTGGAGACGATCCTCAACAACGTCTACATCGGGATAACCCTGGCCTCGATCTTCCTGCTCGTGGGCCTGGGACTGTCCTTCACGTTCGGCCAGATGGGCGTCATCAACATGGCCCACGGCGAATTCATCATGATCGGGGCCTACACCGCCTTCGTGCTCCAGACGACGGTGTTCGGGGGGGCCGAGGGCGTCGCCATCCTCGTGGCCCTGCCGGTGGCGTTCCTGGTGTCGGGGCTCATGGGGGTGATCCTGGAGCGGCTCCTCATCCGCCGCATGTACGGCCGGGCACTGGACACCCTGCTGGTCACGTTCGGCGTCAGCTTGCTCCTCCAGCAGGCGGCCAAGGACATCTTCTCGGCCAACAACAAGGACGTGGCGATCCCCACCTTCCTGCACGGCCAGTGGGGCCTGTTCGGGATCACCGTCACCCACACCCGACTGTTCATCCTCCTGCTCGTCGTGCTCACGATGGTCGCCGTCTGGTTGTTCATGACCAGGCTGCCGGCCGGACGACGGATGCGGGCGGTCATGCAGAACCGGGAGCTGGCCGCGGTCAGCGGGTTGCCGACGGCCCGGGTCGACGCCATCACGTTCTTCATCGGGTCGGGGCTGGCCGGCATCGCCGGCGTGGCCGTCGCCCTGATCGGGCCAATCGGCACCGGCACCGGTACCGCGTACATCGTCAGCGCCTTCCTCGTCGTCATCGTCGGCGGGCTCGGCAAGATCCAGGGCGTCGTCATCGCCGCCATCGCCCTGGGCACCCTCAACGCCTTCGTCGAGCAGTGGACGTCGTCGACGCTGGCCAAGGCGGCGGTGTTCTTCGCCGTCATCCTCTTCCTGCAGTTCCGGCCGAACGGCATCGTGTCCTTCCGCACACGGGGTCTGACCACATGAGTTTGGCCACATGACCGATCTCGTCACCGTCGAGCCGCCGCCGGCGGTCACGTCGCCGGCAACCCCGGAGCGCAGGGGGCTGGTGGCCCGGCTGCCGTTCCTGTCAGACACCAAGAACCCGTGGATCGCCCGCGTGGCCCTCTGCCTGTTCGGAGCCGGGCTCTTCATCTGGCCGAGCATCATCAGCAACCCCACCGACATCAGGCAGTGGGCCGAGTGGCTCTGCTACGCCATGGTGGCCGTGGGCCTCGACCTGGCCTGGGGCTACGGCGGGATGCTGGCCCTCGGTCAGGGCCTGTTCTTCGGGCTCGGCGCCTATGCCATGGGGATGCACCTGTCGCTCGAGAACGTGCCCAAGGGCGCCCTGCCCGAGTTCATGGGCCTCTACAGCGACTACTCGTCCCTGCCGGCGGTGTGGAGGCCGTTCCAGAGCTTCTGGTTCGCCGCCTTCGCCGCCGTCCTGATCCCGATGATCCTGGGCGGCCTGCTCGGGCTGCTCGTCTTCAAGCGGCGGATCCGCGGCCCCTTCTTCGCCATCCTGACCCAGGCCACCGCCGTCATCTTCGCCCTGCTGCTCATCGGGAACCTGAAGCTGACGGCCGGGTTCAACGGCCTCACCGGCTTCACCAAGATCTTCGGGCGGAACAAGTACGACGGCGACACCAACCGCTGGCTGTACACGGTCGCGGCGGTGGGGCTGTTGGTCGTCCTGGCCCTGGCCATGAAGATCGTGCGCAGCCGGTACGGCAAGCTCCTCCAGGCCACCCGCGACAGCGAGGACCGGGTGCGGTTCCTCGGCTACGACCCGGCCATCGTCAAGACCATCGGGTTCGTCGTCGCCGCCGGCATGGCCGGCTTCGCCGGCGCCATCGCCGCCCCTGTGTTCGGCATCGTGTCACCGGGCCAGTTCGACTACCTCCCGTCGATCCTCATGATCTGCTGGGTGGCGGTCGGCGGCAGGGGCGTCCTGTGGGGCGCGGTGCTCGGTGCCCTGCTCGTGAACTGGGCGAGGGTCACCGTCGGCGCCGCCCGGCCCGACGACTGGCTGTACATGCAGGCGCTCCTCTTCATCGTCGTGCTGGCCTTCTTCCCGGGCGGCCTGGCCGGGCTCCTCCGCAAGGGCTGGGAGACGGTGAGCGCCAGGCTGCCGGGCCGGTCGGTCGGGGTCGTGGAAACGTCGAGCCCAGTGGTGGCGATTTCGAGGGTGGACGAGTCATGACGGCCGTGCTGGAGGTCCGGTGCCTGAGCGTGGAGTTCGACGGCTTCAAGGCCCTGGAGAGTGTCGACCTCACCGTCGAGCAGGGCGAGCTGCGGTTCCTGATCGGGCCGAACGGCGCCGGCAAGACGACGCTGATCGACTGCATCACCGGGTTGACCAAGCCGTCCCACGGCGAGGTGTTCTTCGAGGGCCGGCGCCTCGGCAAGATGGCCGAGCATCGGCGGGTGAAGCTCGGCATCGGGCGGAGCTTCCAGACGCCGACGGTCTTCGAGACGCTGACGGTCGTCGAGAACCTCGACCTGGCCGAGTCGTTCCGCAAGCCCATGATCACCCTCTTCAAGAACCGGCGGAAGGTGTCCGACGGCGTCGCCGCCACCCTCGAGCGGGTGGGGCTGGCGAACGTGCCCGACCAGCCGGCGGGCGCCCTGAGCCACGGCCAGAAGCAGTGGCTGGAGATCGGGATGCTGCTGGTGCAGGGTCCGAAGCTGCTCCTTCTCGACGAGCCGGTGGCGGGCATGAGCCCGCAGGAACGGCTCGACACCGGCGCCCTGCTCAACGAGCTGGCGGGGGAGCACACCGTCGTCGTCATCGAGCACGACATGGCCTTCCTCCGCCGGTTCGCCCACACGGTGACCGTGCTGTGCGAGGGCCGGCTCCTGTTCGAAGGGACCGTGGAGGAGGTGCAGGCCGACCCGAAGGTTCGACAGGTCTACCTGGGCCGGTCACGCGACGAGCGGTCGGGCGCGGCCCCGGTGGTCGGTGCCGGGGTGGAGGCACGGTGAACCTCGAGCTCGAGAATGTCCGGATCGCCTACGGGCGAACCGAGGTGGTGTTCGGGGTCTCGTTGACCGTGCCCGACGGCAGCCTGACCTGCCTCATGGGCCGCAACGGGATGGGCAAGACCACCCTGCTCAACGGCGTGATGGGGGTGCTCCCGCTCAAGGGCGGAAGCATCCGCCTGGAC
The DNA here is from genome assembly GCA_963827345.1 of uncultured Acidimicrobiia bacterium. Classification (GTDB taxonomy): domain Bacteria; phylum Actinomycetota; class Acidimicrobiia; order Acidimicrobiales; family AC-14; genus CAWGUU01. The sequence goes on from CAWHAN010000014.1 coordinate 147,731, forward strand.
GGGCAGGACATCACCTCGCTCAGCACGCCGAAGCGGGCCAAGGCCGGCATCGGGTACGTCCCCCAGGGTCACCAGGTGTTCCCGCACCTCACGGCGAGGGAGAACCTGCAGGTCGTGTTCGAGCGGGACCGCAAGGGCGACCCCGCCGCCATCGACGAGGCCCTCGACGTCTTCCCAAACCTGCACAAGCTGCTGAACCGGGCCGCCGGCCTGCTCTCCGGCGGCGAGGCCCAGCAGCTGGCCATCTGCCGGACGCTCGTGTCGCGTCCCACGGTGCTGGTGCTGGACGAGCCCACCGAGGGCATCCAGCCGTCGATCATCCTCGAGATCGAGGACGCCATCGCCAACCTCCACAAGTCGACGGGCATGACCATCCTGCTCGTCGAGCAGTACGTCGAGTTCGCCCTGCGGCTGGCCGAGCGGTACGCGGTGATGGAGGGCGGGCTCATCACCCACGAGGGCGAGACCAGCGCCGTCGAGCTGGCCGCCTTCTCCGACCTGTTGGCGGTGTAGGGCCGCCGGTCAGAAGGGAAGACATCTCCTACGACGTCGTGGGAGGTGCGGCAATGGCAGACCGGGTGGGTTCGGGTGGCGGTGGTCGAGGGTGGCCGAGGCGGGCAGTCGACTTCGACCAGGGGGTGTGGTTCCTGCTGCTGACCGGTTTCCTGGTGCTGGTGGCCGGGGTGGTCGGCCTGTTCCTGGAGCTCGACAGCGCCGCCACCGCCGCCGCGTTGATCTCGGGCGCCGCCCTGTGCGGGCTGGCGGCCGTCCTGTTCTCGGTGGCGTCGCCGCGGTACGTGGGGACGGCCACCCTGGTGGCGGAGACGCTCTTCGACTACACCGACGCCAAGGCCCGGCTCGCCGCCATGGACGTCCCCGACGAGCTGCGCGACCCCTTCCGGCGGATGGCGCGGGGCGAAGCTGCCGCCGCCTACCTGGAAGTCGTCCTTCGGGACGTCGAGGCGGCCGGCCAGCCGGGCTCCAGCGGTCCGGGCGTGGGTGCGGCCACGGGGAGCCCGGCGGTGGACGCCGAGCGCATCGCCGGGGACGCCGTCTCCCGGGCGCGGGAATCGTTGGCCCCGGCTGCCGCGGTCCGCGCGTTCCGACCACGGGCCCCCGAGCCCGTCCCCCAGCCGGCCTCGGTGGTCGGGGCCGACACGCTGGAGCAGCCGATGCCGGAGCGCCCCGTCGTGTCCTGACGCGGAACCGCGGGGGCGGGTCGTCGGTCTCCTGAACCATGACCCAGCCGCGCCCGAGGCGCGTCAAGATGATCCTGCCGGCGTTGACCGAGGCGACGAGCCCGCTCTTCCGGCCGATCAAGTACTCGCTGTTCCCCCCGCTCGGCCTGGCCACGCTGGCCGCCTACCTCGGCCCCGACGTCGAGGTGAGCATCCACGACGAGCACGTGGAGCGGCTGCGCCTCGACGACGAACCCGACCTGGTGGTGATCCAGGCCTACATCACGTCCGCCCGCCGGTCCTACGAGATCGCCGACCACTACCGGCGCCAGGGCGTCTACGTCGTCATTGGCGGCCTGCACCCCACGTCGCTGCCCGACGAGGCCGCGGCCCACGCCGACACCGTGTTCATCGGTCCGGGCGAGGACACCTGGCCCCAGTTCCTCGAGGACCTGGCCGCCGGTCGGCCGGCGCCGCGCTACACGTCGACGGTGCGGACGCTCGTGGGCCTGCCGCCGATCCGGCGTGACCTGATCAAGCGCCGGCTGTACCTCGTCCCGAACTCGATCGTGGTGTCCCGCGGCTGCCCCCACAAGTGCGACTTCTGTTACAAGGAGGCGTTCTTCGAGGGTGGCCGGTCGTTCTACACCCAGATCGTCGACGACGCCTTGGCCGAGATCGACCGCCTGCCGGGCCGCCACCTGTACTTCCTCGACGACCATCTCTTCGGGAACGGCAAGTTCGCCCGGGAGCTGTTCGCCGGCATGTCGGGGATGGGCCGGCTGTGGCAGGCCGCCGGGACGGTGAAGTCGGTGCTCCAGCCCGGTCTGCTCGAAGCCGCCGTGGACGCCGGGCTGCGCAGCCTCTTCGTGGGCTTCGAGACGATCAGCCAGGCCAACCTGGTCGAACATCGCAAGAACCAGAACCTGAACAAGGACTACGCCGCCGCCGTCCGTCGTCTCCACGACCTCGGTGTGATGGTGAACGCCAGCTTCGTTTTCGGGATGGACGACGACGACGTGACCGTCTTCGACAGGACCGTCGACTGGGCGGTGAGCCAGGGGGTCGAGACCGCCACCTTCCACGTCCTCACGCCGTACCCGTCGACCGGCCTGTACCAGCGGATGGAGGCCGAGGGCCGGCTGCTGCACCACGACTGGGACCTCTACGACACCCGCCACACCGTCTTCCGGCCGGCCCGCATGAGCCCCGAGCAGCTGGAGGAGGGGTACTGGCGGGCGTACCGGGACTTCTACCGCTGGCGCAACATCGCCCGGGGCGCCGCCGCCCACGACGACTGGACCGGCGGGATCCGCCACGCCGCCTACTCCGCGGGCTGGAAGAAGTTCGAGCGGGTGTGGGACGTCCTCATCCGCGCCCGCCAGGTCAGCCACGCTCTGCCGGTGCTGGAGGGCGTGCTGTCCGGCTTCGGGCGGATCCGGGGCTGCTGGGCCTCGAACTGGTGGCACAGAACGGCGGCACTCCCCGCTGAGCGTCACCGGTTCGGGAGGGTGGACCGGCGCGCTCGAACCGGTGACACAGAACGGCGGCATTCCCCGCTGAGCGTCACCAGTTGCGTGGGGGTGGGCCGGCTCAACCGACTCGGACGGTCACCCGGTGGTGGCCGGTGGCGCCGTCGGGGAAGACGCTCTTCTTGGTGTCGGTCTGGGTCTCGCCGTCGCCGGTGGTGGCCCGGACCGAGATCTCGTGCTCGCCGGGGTCGGCGTCCCAGTCGATGGCCCACTGGCGCCACGCGTCGTCGCCCAGCGTCTCGCTCAGCCGGGCCTCCCGCCAGGGTCCCTCGTCGACCCTGACCTCGACCTTGGCGACGCCTCGGGCCGGAGCCCAGGCCACGCCGGCGACGGTGCGGGGGCCGGGGCGGACCTGGCTGTAGTTCTGGGGCACGTCGATCCGGGACTGGACCTTCACCGGCGCCTCCCGGGCCAGTTGCGCTGGATCCAGTAGGGGTCGAACTTCTCCCACGTGGTGAGCTCGATCTCGGCCAGCCACTTGGTGGCGGACACGTACCCGTAGAGGCCCGGCACCACCAGGCGGGCGGGGAAGCCGTGGGCGGCCGGGAGGGGCTCGCCGTTCATGCCGACGGCCACCATGGCACCGCGGCCGTCGAGGGCGACCGACGTCGGGAAGCCCACGGTGAAGCGGTCGACCGACCGGCCCACCAGCTGGGTGGCGCCGGCCTGCACGCCCGCCCGTTCCAGCAGATCGGCCAGGCCGACGCCGAGCCACCTGGCGTTCCCCACCAGCGGACCGCCCACCTCGTTGGAGACGCACGACAGGGTGATGTGGCGCTCGATCAGGGGCATGGCCAGCAGCTCGGCGTAGCCGATCTCGAACGGGGCGTCGACCATGCCGGTGACCTTCAGGCGCCACGAGTCGACGTCGACCTGGGGCACCACCAGGGCCTCGTCGATGCGGTAGAAGTCCCGGTTGGGGACCACGAGGGGGCTGATCCCCTCGGCCTCGAGCCCGGCGGGGACAGCGCCGGCGGGCTCGGCGGGGGCGGGTAGCCGCAGGGCCGCCCGCTGGGCGGCGGACGTGCCCGGCCACCGGAAGCCGCCAACGCCGGCCAGCGCCAGCGCGGTGCCGCCGGCGGTGACCGCGCCGACGGTGAGGAAGCGTCGACGGTCCACTCCCGACCCCGGCATCTCCGGGCTGGGCTCGGCGCCGTCGGCCGGCATCGCCGCGACGGCCGCGCCGGCCTCGGCCGCGTCGGCCGCCACGGCCGACAGGAGCAGGCGCAGGCTGAGCGCACCGGCGACCGCCCCCGCCACCGCGGCGACAGCCGCTCCCGCCACCGACACGTGGCCCAGCCAGGCCGCGCAGGCCACGCCGAGCAGGCCGAAGACGGCGAAGGACAGATCCCCGAGCAGCGGCCGTCGCCGGGCCGCGCTCCCGACGTAGGCGCCAATGATCAGTCCGATGACGACGGTGCCGACCAGCACCAGGGGCTTGTCGGCCGAGCCCGCGCTCTCCACGCCGAACCGGGAGAACCAGCCGGGGACCGCCCGGATGAAGGCCTGGCCGACGACGGCGATCAACGACGGCACCCTGGGCCACAGGGCGTCGGCGACGACCGTTGTCGTCAGGGCGACCGCCGCGGCCAGGGATCCGGCCAGCCGCCGGCCCGGTCCCGGCTCGGCTCGACCGGCTCGTCCGTCTTCTCGAGCGCGACGGTCATCGGCACCAGCCCATTGGAGCCAGCATCGCGGTCGCCGGGTCGTTCCGCCAGGCACCCGAACGGCCGGCCGTCGAAGTAACTGACGCGTTCGCGTCCTCGAAACAAGACAGAAACGACCCGGGCGTACCGTCCGGACCACAACCGAGAACACCAGCACCTAGGGTTCCGCACCCCGAACGTCGGGATGGCCTGGTCCGAGAGGTGCAGCGGCGGCGGCCGTCACGGAGGGACAAAAGCCCGGGAGATCCCAAGGATCGACCGGGTCATTTCTTTTGGGCTGTTTCTTTTCCAGCTGGGAGGACGCAACGGGTGGCAGTCCACGATCGGCACGGCCCCGAGGCCAGGCGCGCGCTCGAAGCCGAGGCCCTGCTCCCGACGACCAAGTGGGAGGAGGAGATCGCCCGGGGGCTCGAGATGGGGCTGCAGGGCGCAGACTCCATCGTCGATCGCAAGATCCCGACGTTCAGCCGGGGCGAGCTGCCGCACTACGCCGGCATCAACACCTTCCTGAAGGCGCCCTACGTCGAGGACGTGCGCACCTGCGGCGACTACGACATCGCCGTCGTCGGCGCCCCCCACGACTCCGGCACCACCTACCGCCCCGGCACGAGATTCGGCCCCAGGGCATGCGGCGGATCTCGGCCCTCTACGGCACCTACTCCTTCGAGCTGGGCGTCGACCTGCGGGAATCGGTGACGATGTGCGACCTGGGCGACATCTTCACCATCCCCGGCAACATCGAGAAGTCGTTCGACCAGATCTCCAAGGCGGTGTCCCACATCTACGCCAGCGGGGCGTTCCCGGTGGTGCTCGGCGGCGACCACTCGATCGGCTACCCCACGGTGCGAGGGGTGGCGCCCCACCTCGGCGGCGGGAACCTCGGGATCATCCACTTCGACCGCCACGTCGACACCCAGGAGACCGACCTCGACGAGCGGATGCACACGACCCCGTGGTTCCACGCCACCGACATCCCCAACGTCCCCGCCCGCAACCTCGTGCAGCTGGGCATCGGCGGGTGGCAGGCGCCCCGGCCGGGCGTGGCCGTGTGCCGCGAGCGGGAGACGACGATCATGACCGTCAACGACTGCGTGGAGATGGGCCTCGACGCGGCGATCGACCGGGCGCTGGAGGTGGCCTGGGACGGCACCGAGGCGGTGTGGCTGTCGTTCGACGTGGACTGCGTGGACGCCGCCTTCGTGCCCGGCACCGGCTGGCCCGAGCCGGGCGGTTTCCTGCCGCGGGAGGTGCTGAAGCTGGTCCAGGGAGTCGCCCGGCGGGGCCTGGCCGGGATCGAGATCGTCGAGTGCTCGCCGCCCTACGACAACGCCGACATCACGTCGCTCCTCGGCACGCGGGTCGTCTGCGACGTGCTGGCCACCCTGGTCAACGAGGGCCACCTGCCCAAGAACACAGGAGGTAGCAGTGCGTAGACGCCCGACCCTTGCCGGACGACTGACGGCTGGGGCCGTCGCCCTCGGCCTGGTGGTCCTCGTCGCCTGCGGTGGCGGCGATCCGGGCTCCTCGTCGTCGTCTTCGTCCGGCGGCGACGCCTCGAAGCTGAGCCTGGGCTTCAGCGCCTGGCCGGGATGGTTCCCGTGGCAGGTCGCCGACGAGAAGGGGATCTTCGCCCAGCACGGGCTCGACGTGAACCTCCGCTACTTCGAGAGCTACACCGATTCCCTCAACGCCCTGGCCACCGGCAACATCGACGCCAACAGCCAGACCCTCAACGACACGGTGTCCTCGGTGGCGTCCGGCTCGAAACAGTCGGTCGTCCTCGTCAACGACAACTCGACGGGCAACGACCAGATCATCGTCGGCCCCGGGATCGAGACGATCGAGGACCTGAGAGGCAAGAGGGTGGCGGTCGAGGAGGGCACGGTCGACCACTACCTCCTGCTCCTCGGCCTCGAGAAGGCGGGCATGAAGCAGAGCGACATCAGCCTCCAGCCCCTCCTTACCGACGCCGCGGCCGCCGCTTTCGCGGGAGGCCAGGTCGACGCCGTCGGCGCCTTCGCCCCCTTCACCACCGAGGCCCTGAAACGGGAGGGTTCGAAGGCGCTGTTCACCTCGAAGGACTTCCCCGGCGCCATCCCCGACCACCTGGTGTTCGACGCCGACTTCGTGCAGAGCCGCCCCGACGACGTGCAGAAGCTGGTGGACGCCTGGTTCGACACCGTCGCCTTCATCAAGTCCAACCCCGACGAGGCGGTGGCGATCATGGCCGAGAAGGGCGGGGTGTCGCCCGAGGACTACAAGTCCTACGACGCCGGGACCACCATCTTCACCGTCGCCGACAACATCGAGGCGTTCACGCCCGGCACCGATGCCAAGCACCTCGACTACGAGGCGTCGAAGATCTCCGAGTTCCTCCTCGGCACCGGCCTGATCGAGAAGGCTCCCCAGCTCGCCGGCCTCTTCGAGCCCAAGTTCGTCCAGGCCCGGGCGGCCGCCGGCGGGTGACCTCGGCGGAGGGCGGCCCGTCCGCCACGTTGACCGAGGACACGACGTCGTCGCCGGTGGTGCCGGCCGGCGCCCTGGGCACGCCACCGCTGGGCATTCGCCGGTCCCAGGTGCGGATGTTCATGCTCCAGCAGGCGATCCCCGAGCGGCTGCGTTGGCCGATCGCGGTGGGCTCGGTGCTGTTCCCCCTCCTCGTGTGGGTGGCCGTGACCGGCACCGGAGTGGTCGACCCGATCTTCCTGCCGTCCCCGGGGTCGGTGGCCCGGGCGTTCGGCCGACTAGCCGGCAGCGGCGACCTGTGGGCCGACGTCCGCGTCACGCTCGTCCGGGTCGGCATCGGTTTCGGCATCGTCGTGCTGATCTCGGTGCCGCTGGGCGTGGCCATGGGCACGTCGCCGATCGCCCGGTCCCTGTTCGAGCCCATGATCGGCCTGGTCAGGTACATGCCGGCGCCCGCCTTCATCCCGTTGCTGATCATCTGGCTGGGACTGGGCGAGCCGTCCAAGATCGCCCTGCTCGTCATCGGCACCGTCTTCTTCAACACGCTCATGAGCGCCGACGCCGCCGCCCGCGTGCCGAGGGAGCTGATCGACGTCACCTACACACTGGGCGCCAGCCGGGGGGAGGTCGTGCGCAAGGTGATCGTGCCCTCCGCCCTGCCGGGCCTGCTCGACGCCATGCGGGTGAACATCGCCGCCACGTGGAACTTGGTGGTGGTGGCCGAGCTGATCGCCGCCCAACAGGGCCTCGGGTACCGGATCGTGCGGGCCCAGCGGTTCCGCCAGACCGACACGATCTTCGCCGTGCTCATCGTCATCGGCGTGATCGGCGTGCTCATGGACCTCGGGTTCCGCCTCCTCCGCGACCGGCTGTCCCCATGGGCCCGATGAAGGCGCACAAGCTCCAGATGGTCGCCATGACCAAGGACTACCCGTCCAAGCGCGGCCCGGTACGGGCGGTCGAGGGCATCGACCTCCACGTGGAGGAGGGTGAGCTCGTCTGCCTGGTGGGGGCGTCGGGGTGCGGGAAGTCGACCCTGCTCTCGGTCGCCGCCGGTTTGCAGGACCCCACCGACGGGGCAGTGCTGGTCGACGGCCTCCACGTGATCGGGCCGGGCCCCGACCGCGGGCTCGTCCCCCAGAGCTACTCCCTGTACCCGTGGCGGACGGTGGCCGAGAACGTGGCCTTCGGCCTGGAGATCAAGGGCACGGCCAAGGTCGAGCGACGGGAGCGCGTCGGCCACCTGCTGGAGGTCGTGGGTCTCACCGCCTTCGCCGCGTCACTCCCTCGCCAGCTGTCGGGCGGCATGCGCCAGCGGGTGGCCATCGCCCGGGCCATGGCGACGGAGCCGTCGGTGCTCCTGTTCGACGAGCCCTTCGGCGCCCTCGACTCCCAGACCCGGGGCTCGATGCGGGAGTTCGTCCTCCAGGTGAAGCGGGACACCCGGGCCACGATCCTGATGGTCACCCACGACGTCGAGGAGGCGGTGTACCTGTCGAACCGGGTGTACGTGTTGACGTCGCGGCCCGGCCGGATCGCCACTGAACTGTCTGTCCCGTTCGGCGACGACCGGGCCCGGCCGCTACTGCGTGACCCTGCCTTCCAGGAGCTGTGCTGGTCGATCGACGACCTGCTGGCCGAGCAGGCTTCGACGACGGTAGGCGTGGCAGGCTGAGACATGGATATGGGCACCCGATGCGGCTGACCCCCCACGAGCAGGAGCGGCTCCTGGTCCACGTGGCCGGCGGTCTGGCCCGCGACCGCCGGGCCCGCGGCCTGCTGCTCAACCATCCCGAGGCGGTCGCCCTCATCACGTCGTTCCTGCTGGAAGGGGCTCGTGACGGCCGATCGGTGTCGGACCTCATGGAGGCGGGACGAACCGTCCTCAGCCGCGACGACGTCATGGAGGGCGTCCCCGAGATGATCGCCGAGGTCCAGGTCGAGGCCACCTTCCCGGACGGGACCAAGCTGGTCACCGTCCACCGACCGATCCCTTGAGGCCCAACCCCCAGCGAACTGGGGCGACTCAACCGCGCTATGCCCCGGTACACCGCCCCAGTTGGGGAAGGGTGGGGTCGTGATCCCGGGCGAGATACTCCACGGCGACGGTCCGGTGGTGATCAACGCCGGCAAGTCGGTGACCACGTTGGTGGTGGCGAACACCGGTGACCGGCCGGTGCAGGTGGGGTCGCACTACCACTTCGCCGAGGCCAACCCGGCCCTGTCGTTCGACCGGGCCGCCGCCCGGGGTCAGCGGCTGGCCGTGCCGGCCGGCACCTCGGTGCGGTTCGAGCCGGGGATCGAGCGGGAGGTCGACCTGGTGCCCTTCGGCGGCGCCCGGTTCATGGCCGGGTTCCGCGGCGAGGTGGCCGGGCCGCTGTAGATGGAGATCGAGCGCCCGCGTTACTCGAACCTCTACGGCCCGACGACTGGCGACCGCATCCGGCTGGCCGACACCGACCTGTTCGTCGAGGTCGAGGAGGACCGTTGCGGTGGCGGCGACGAGGCCGTCTTCGGCGGCGGCAAGGTGATCCGAGAGTCGATGGGGCAGGGCCGCACCACGAGGGCCGAGGGCGCCGCCGACACGGTCATCACCGGGGCCGTCGTCCTCGACCACTGGGGCGTGGTGAAGGCCGACGTGGGGATCCGCGACGGCCGCATCGTCGGGCTGGGCAAGGCCGGGAACCCCGACACGATGGACGGCGTCGACCCGGCGCTGGTCATCGGGCCGTCGACCGAGGTGATCGCCGGCAACCGCCGCATCCTCACCGCCGGGGCCATCGACTGCCACGTCCACCTCATCTGCCCGCAGATCATCGAGGAGGCGCTGGGCGGGGGGATCACCACGATCGTCGGCGGCGGCACTGGGCCGGCCGAGGGCACCACCGCCACAACGGTCACACCCGGCGCCTGGCACCTGGCGCGGATGCTGGAGGCGCTCGACGCCTGGCCGATCAACGTCGCCCTGCTGGGCAAGGGGAACACGGTGTCGGCCGAGGCCATGTGGGAGCAGCTGCGGGCCGGCGCGTCGGGCTTCAAGCTCCACGAGGACTGGGGGTCGACGCCGGCCGCCATCGACGCCTGCCTCCGCGTGGCCGACGCGTCGGGCGTGCAGGTGGCCCTCCACAGCGACACGCTGAACGAGGCCGGCTTCGTGGAGTCGACCCTCGCCGCCATCGCCGGTCGGGGCATCCACGCCTACCACACCGAGGGCGCAGGAGGAGGCCACGCGCCCGACATCATCACCGTCGCCGGCCAGCCCAACGTGCTCCCGTCGTCGACCAACCCGACCCGGCCGCACACCGTCAACACCATCGACGAGCACCTCGACATGCTCATGCACTGCCACCACCTCAACCCGGCCGTTCCGGAGGACCTGGCCTTCGCCGAGAGCCGGATCCGCCCGTCCACCATCGCCGCCGAGGACGTGCTCCACGACCTCGGGGCCATCTCCATGATCGGGTCGGACGCGCAGGCCATGGGCCGGGTGGGGGAGGTCGTCCTGCGCACGTGGCAGACGGCCCACGTGATGAGGCGCCGCCGGGGCGCCCTGGCGGGCGACGGCGCAGCCGACAACCGGCGGGCTCGCCGCTACGTCGCCAAGTACACGATCTGCCCGGCGGTGGCCCACGGCCTGGCGGGAGAGATCGGCTCGGTCGAGGTGGGCAAGCTGGCCGACCTGGTGCTCTGGGACCCGGCCTTCTTCGGCGTCCGGCCCCACGTGGTGGTCAAGGGCGGCATGATCGCCTGGGCGGCCATGGGCGACGCCAACGCGTCCATCCCGTCGCCCCAGCCGGTGCTCCCCCGGCCCATGTTCGGGGCATCTCCGGTCGCCGCCGCCGCCACCAGCGTGGCGTTCGTGGCGCCGGCGGCGGTGGAGGACGGCCTGGCCGACCGGCTGGCGGTCCGGCGCCGGCTGGTGCCGGTCGCCGACGTGCGCTCCCTCACCAAGGCCGACATGCCCGAGAACGACGCCCTGCCGAGGATCGAGGTGGAGCCCGACACGTTCACCGTCCGCATCGACGGCGAGGTGGTCGAGGCGGACCCCGCCCGGGAGCTGCCCATGGCCCAGCGCTACTTCCTGTTCTGATGCGGTCATGACGCCGCTGGCGGCTCTGCTCCTCGCCGACGGTCGGTTCCCCGCCGGCGGGCACGCCCACTCCGGTGGCCTGGAGGCGGCGGTGTCGGACGGGCGGGTGCACGACGTGGCCTCGCTGGCGTCCTTCGTCGAGGGACGGCTGGCCACCGCCGGCCGGGTGGCCGCCGGTCTGGCCGCGGCGGCGTGCAGCGGGCGGTGGCCTGTGGCGGTGCTGGACGCCGAGGCCGACGCCAGGATCTCGTCGCCCGCGCTGCGGCGGGCGTCGCGGGTCCAGGGCCGACAGCTGGTCCGGGCCGCGGCTCACGCCTGGCCGGTGCCGGTGGAGGCGGCAACGTCGCCGGTAGCGGCGAAGGCGGCACCGTCGCTCGTAGCGGCGAAGGCGGCACCGTCGCTCGTAGCGGCGAAGGCGGCACCGTCGCTCGTAGCGGCGAAGGCGGCATCGTCGCCCCACCACGCGGTGGCCGTCGGGCTCGTCTCGGCCGCCGCCGGGCTGGGGCCGGTCGACGCCGCCCGCTGGGCCGCCTACGACTCGGTCATGTCACCGGCTACGGCCGGCGTGCGCCTCCTCGCCCTCGACCCCTTCGCCGTATCTGCCCTGGTCGCAGGCCTGGCCACGGCTATCGACGAGGTGGCCGCCGAAGCTGCTACGTGGGTCGCTGCGGCCGCCGACCCGGAGGACCTGCCGTGCCAGGCGGCTCCCTTGCTCGACCTGGGCGCCGAGGTCCACGCCGTGGCGGAGGTGCGTCTCTTTGCCAGCTAGAGCCCTGCGGATCGGGATCGGCGGGCCGGTGGGCAGCGGCAAGACGGCGCTGGTGGCGGCCCTATGCCGGTCGCTGGGCGACGAGCTGGAGCTGGCCGTCGTCACCAACGACATCTACACCGAGGAGGACGCCGAGTTCCTTCGCCGGGCCGGCGTCCTCGACGACGCCCGCATCACCGCGGTGCAGACCGGGTGCTGCCCCCACACCGCCATCCGCGACGACATCTCCGCCAACCTGGAGGCGGTCGAGGACCTGGAGGCCCGCCACCAACCGCTCGACCTGGTGCTCGTCGAGAGCGGGGGCGACAACCTCACCGCCACGTTCAGCAAGGGCCTCGTCGACCGCCAGATATTCGTGATCGACGTCGCCGGCGGCGACAAGGTGCCCCGCAAGGGTGGGCCGGGCATCACCACGTCGGACCTGCTGATCGTCAACAAGACCGACCTGGCGCCGATGGTCGGTGCCGACCTCGGGGTCATGGAGCAGGGACGCCGCGGCCAAGCGGGGGACCGGCCCGGTGCTCTTCTGCTCGCTGGTCGAAGACCCCACGGCCAAGGCGGCGGCCGAGTGGGTCCGCGCCGAGCTCGCCGCCTGGAGGTGCCTGACAACCAGGTGAGAGGCCGGGCGAGGGTGGCGGTGGAGGCGGCGGGCGGGGAGAAGAGCCGGCTCATCTGCCTGCGCTCGGACGGCCCGCTCGTCCTCCGGCCCACGCCCGGCGCCGTCTACCTGGTCGGTGCGGCCGCGGGGCCGATCGGCGGCGACGACCTCAGGCTGGAGATCGACGTCGGCCCCGGTGCCGAGCTCACCCTGTGCACCGCCGCGGCCGCGGTCGTCCTCCCGGGGCCGGGACCGTCGAGGCTGGAGATAGACGCCCGGGTGGGGGAGGGGGGATCGCTGCGGTGGCTGCCCGAGCCCACCGTCGCGGCGGCGAAGGCCGTGCACGTGACTCGGCCCGGTCCTGGTCGGCGCGGGCGCCAGGCTGATCTGGCGGGACGAGATCGTCCTGGGCCGTCACGGCGAGGAGGGCGGCTCGGTGTCGGCCCGGCTGTCGGTGGACCTCGACGGCCGACCACTGCTCCGCCACCGGACGGAGGCCGGCCCCGAGCATCCCGGGTGGGCGACCGCCGCGGTCGGAGGCGCGGCCCGCTGCGCCGGCTCCCTGCTGGCCGTCGACCCGGCGTGGTCGAGCGCCGACACGGGCCCGCCCGGCCCACTGACCCTCGTGCCGGGCTCCGCTGCCATCCTTCCCCTCGCCGGCCCCGCGGCCCACGCCGTGGTCCTGGCCCCCGACGCCCGAACCCTCCGCCGGCTGCTCGACGCCGCCCAAGAGGCCATGGAGGCGTCGCCGGAACGTTCCCGTCAGATGCTGCCGGTGACGGACAGGATCTGATAGCGGTGGTGCCGGTTCCGTTGGAGCCGGGAGTCGCTGACGAGGACCGGGAAGTTGGCGTCGTTGACGGCGGTGCTGAAGCGGGGCACCGCCGGGTCGTAGTACACGGTCGTGAACCCGCTCATCATCGCCGCCTCGCCCTCGTTGCCGGGGTCGCTGTCGGCGACGGTGAAGCCGTTCCCCTGGTAGCCGATGAGGATGAACGAGTGCTCGCCGCTCAGACCCCCACCGCCGAACCCGCTCATCACCCGCACACTGACGATCCAGCCGCCGTCGAGTGCCGCCTTGATCTTGGCGATCGACGCGCCCAGGCCCGGTCCGTACTCGCAGACGTCGCCGCGCACGAGGTTGACACCGTCCTGGACGAAAGGGGTGTGGCTCGGCGTGACCTTGGTCGCGAGCGGGAGCCCCCCGACCGCCACCTTCGGGTCCGGCGGCGGCCCGCCCGCCCGCTTCTTCAGGGCGCGGAACCGGTTGCCGAGGAACCCGGCCTGGAAGCCGCAGACCTCGGGCTCGGCGAGGGAGAGGAAGTGGAGCTTGAAGACGTTCTTCTGGAGCGAGACGTCGGGGGTGGGCGCGACCAGGAACCCGCCGTTGAGCCGCTGGTAGATGCCCCAGCCGGCGAGGAACTCGGCGCCCTTGCCCTTGAACGGGCCGGGATCGACGCCCTGGGCCAGCGGTCCGGGCGCCAGGGCGGTGGCGATGGCGACGAGACGGGATGTGCCCGACGTCGCCGCGGCCCGAGCCGCGACGATGAACGCGGATGCCTTGGTCTGTACCGCCGACGTGGCTTTGTCCCGGTCGGCCGCAGTCTGGACGAGGTCCTTCATCTGGAGGAACAGTGCGGCGTGGGCCGGCGGCGCGCCCGGCACGTTCAGGGCGGTCACGGCCGAATCGGCCATGATCGCCTTGGAGATCTCGCCGCTCCAGAAGAACTGGCCGGCGATGGACAGGTTCGGGTCGGCGATCATGGCCGCGAACGTGGCCCGGCCGCCTTTGGCGTAGAACTGCTTGATCATCTCCCGCTCGAGCGGTAGCACCGCGGGGTCGTTGACCTCGGAGTGGGCGGCCTCGAAGGCCGGGTAGTCGGCCTTGTCGAAGAGCACGACCTCGATCGCCACCTTCTGCCGGATCACGTTCACGCCCTTGGCGTCGCCGAGATGGCTCTTGAGGGCGTCGAGCATCGTCGACGCCGTCCCGCCCACGGCGGCGGGAACGTGGGGGTTGGCGGCGGCCCGGGCGAAGGTCATGGTCTCCAGGATCCCGACCATGTCGAGCCCGTTGAGGTAGAGGAACGCCTCCTCGTAGGCGTTGGCCTTGATCATGCCGAGCAGGCCGCCGCCCATGACCGCGATCCGGTACTCCGGCGTGCTGGCGCCCTTCACCGTCCTTTCGGCGCGTGCGAGCAGCGGGGCCTGGTCGGCCACGTCGCTGCGGGCGACGGCGATGTAGAAGCGGGGGTTGATCATGCTCCCGGTGACGTGGAGCGCGGCGGTGAGGCGTTCAAGCCGTTGGAACGGCAACCCGCCAAGTGCCTCCGGCTGGGCGACGAGGACGGACGCACTGCCCTTGGCGGTGAGCTCGTCCAGGGTCTCGATCAGGTCCGTCGTGGAGAGGGCGTCGAGCTTGCGGGCGAAGTCGGCCGGGTCCCCGATCGGCGACGGGAACTCGGCGGCGTGCGATTTCCGCTGCACCACCGAGGCGGCGGCGGCGTTCCCGGCCATGCGCTGCAGCACGACCATGCCCTGTGGCCCGAGCGCGGCCATGGGTACCGCTCCCATCCCCGGCGCCGCCGACCGTGCCCCGGCGGCGCCGGCATCGACTCGCCGGGAGCCATCCGGCCGAGCCTGCCCGTCGGTTCCCCGGTCCCCCTGCGTGTACACGGGCGGCGGCCCTACGACCGACGCCCGGCGGCCGCAACAGACACGACGGGCCAACGCTCCATGGCAGGGAACGTACCGACCGCGACGGGCCTCGACCGGGCCGTCGGGGTGCACGTCGGGGCAGACAGGCCGACCCGTTCGGGCACCTCAGGCGATGGCGATCACCCTGCCCACCATGCCCGGGTGCAGCGTGCAGAGGTAGGTGTAGGTGCCGGACGAGACGAAGCGGTGCTCGAAGGTGCCCTGCGTCTGGATCGGGCTTTCGAACCCGTCGCCGGTGACGTCGTGGCCGACGGTGCCGTCGGGCCACCGCCAGGTGACCGTGGTGCCGATCCGGACGGTGAGCTTCTCGGGATCGAAGGTGGTGCTTCCGAGGGTCACGGTGGGATCGGCCGCGATCGGGCCGGCGCCGGCGGTGTCGATGCTGATCCTCGGCGACTCGGTGCGGCTGCAGGCTCCGGCCAGCAGGACCACGACGGCGGCGGCGGCGACGAACAGACGAGGGAATGTCATCCCGCCAGACCGTAGAGCCTCACGGGCCACGCCCCAGCACCCCGATGGCGCGCCACACGACTGCGAACAGAGTGACCGCGGCCAACCCGGCGGCCACCCCCAGGGCGTTGGCGGAGACGTCGGCGGCCTGCACCGCCCTCGTCGTGGTGACGAAGTGCTGGGCCGCTTCCAGCACCAGGCTCGACGCGAACACGCCGACGCTGCCGAGCAGCAGCGACCCCCACGACCACGCGGCCAGACCGACCAGGACGGTGGCGACGCCCCAGATCAGGACGTGCACGGCGAAGTCCGAGTCGGTCGAGATTCGGGCTCGGGACGCCACGTCGGCGGCCCTGGATTCCGCCTGCGTCGATGCGGACCGACAGCCGGCGGAGCAGCCCGGGGCCCGGTCGGAGAGGAGGATGGCGGCGTTGGCGGCCATCGCGCCGAGGACAAGGAGCGTCGGGATCACCCGAAGCCCGCGGAGCGGGCGGCCGCCAGGGCCCAGGGGAGTCGAGCGGGCGCGGTCGACGGGGCGGGTGGAGATCGACAAGGCACCCAGTCTGCCCGCCACCCGGAGACGATCCTGGGCGGGCGGTCGGTCTGGCGCGTGCCGACGATCTGGCAGAGGATGGTGCCATGACCGGCGGATGGAATTCTCGGCCTCAGGGCCGTCAGCGGTGGATAGCGGCGATCGTGGTCGCCCTCGTGCTCTGCGGCGCCTGCTCGGATGGCGGCGGCGGCACCCCGGAGCCCAGGACGCTGCACGTCCTGATGACCGACGACTGGGTGACCCCGCCGTTCCTCGACGCCGTCAGGGACTTCGAGGCCGCCAACGAGGGCGTCAGGGTGGTGGTCGACAAGAAGTCGATCTCGACGATGCTCGACGACCTGGCGTCCGGCAACCTCGGTGACAGCCCCCCGGACGTCGTCCAGAACCACGCCTTCGCCGCGGGCGCACGGGGCCTGGCCCGACCCGTCGACGACCTCTGGAAGAAGCACCTGCGCGACGACGAGTACTTCCCCGGCGCCCTCGACGACGTCATGTGGGCAGGCCGCCACTACGGCGTGCCGCTCGACACCAACGCCCTGGTCATGGTCTACAACGCCGACCTCCTCCGGGCCGCAGGGGTCACGCCTCCCGGCGGTCCGAGTCCGATGACGTTCGCCGACTTCGAAGCGCTGGCGAGGGCGGTCACGTCACCCGACGGGTCCCGCCGGGCGATCGGCCTCGGCACCAGCATCTTCCGGACGTTCGGGTGGGTGGCAGCCGGCGGCGGCAGCTGGCTGCGGCTGACCCCCGACGGTACGCCCGCATTCTCCGTCGATTCCCCGGAGACGCTGGAGGCGCTCGCGTTCATGGCCGGGCTCGTCGGCCAGGGCCTGGCGTTCGCTCCCGTCCCGCCCGGCACCGGCTCGGCCAGCGTCTACGCGCTGTTCGAGTCGGGCACCACCGTGTTCCAGGCGACTGGGTCCTGGGACGTGGCCAGGCTGCGGAAGAGCCGGCCGGACGTGGAGCTCGGGGTGTTGCCCATGCCCCGAGCCAGGGTCGGGCCGACGTCGGCACGTCGCTCGGCGGCAGCAGCCTGTTCATCCCCGTCCAGTCGAAGCAGGCGGACCTGGCCTTCGACTTCATGCTCCACGTCACCGGGGACGACTATGCGCTGCGCCTGGCCGAGGAGGAGGGACGGCTGCCGGTGCGGCCGCGGGTCTACTCCGACCCCTTCTTCGACGATCCGATCCAGCAGACGATGCTGGCCGAGCTGCAGGTGGCCCGCCCCCACAAGCTGGATGCCTTCCCCGTCGTGCTGACGGCGCTGTCGGCCGGCATCGACCAGATACTGCGGGAGCAGAAGGATCCGCAGGCGACGCTGGCCGACGTCCAGCGCCAGGCGGTGGCGTCGCTCGGCACGTCCTGACCCGCCAGAGGGCCGGGGCCAGGGAGCCAGAAGGCCGGAGAGATCAGTACCCGAGAGCGGGGTCGACGACGCCGAGGAGCGGCTCGCCCCGCTGGTAGCGGCCGAGGTTTTCGACCACCCGCTGGGCGAACAGCGGCTCGGCCATCACCCACGTGTTGGACGTGTGGGGCGTGATGAGGCAGTTGTCGAGGCTCCACAGGCGGTGGCCGGCGGGAAGGGGCTCGGGGTCGGTGACGTCGAGGGCGGCCCCGCCGATGGCGCCGGCTTCCAGGGCGGCGACCAGGTCGTCGGTCACCACGTGCTTCCCCCGGGCCACGTTGACCAGCCAGGCGTGCCCGGCCATCAGCCCGAGCTCCTCCGCCGCGATGATGCCCGCCGTGTCGGGCGTGAGCGGCAGGGCCAGCACGACCAGGTCGGCACCGGGCAGGGCGTCGTGGAGCCCGTCGGGCCCGACCACCCTCGCCGCCCCCTCCACCGGCGCAATGTGGCGGCGGACGACCGTGGCGTCGACGTGGAAGGGCCCCAGCAGCCGCAGCAGGGCCTGCGCGATGCCCCCGCCTCCCACCAGCGTCACCCGCCCGCCCATGAGCCGCCGGCCCGCCTGCTCGCCCCACCGGTCGGCCCGCGCCCGCACCTTCAGCTGGCGCAGCCCGGCCAGGCCCAGGGCCATGGCGTGCTCGGCCACCGGCTCGGAGTAGGCGCCCTTGGTGCTGGTCCACGTGCGCCCGTCGTCGATCAGCTCGAGGAACGTGTCGACACCGGCGAACGGGAGCTGCACCCACTCGATCTGTGGGGCGCCGGCCAGCAGGTCGGCAAGCGCCGACGCGTCGGTGGGGTCGGTCCAGACCAGGACCTCGGCCTCGGACGGATCGGCGAGCGACCCGCCGCCAGCGACGACGGCGTCGGCGATCAGCGGCGCCGGAGGGGCCGGCGCCACCGCGCACTGCAGGCCCCCGATTGGGTTCGGCAAGGCCGGCGGCGCAGCTACCCGGCCACCGCGACTTCGTCGTGGGCCACGTCGGCCGCCCGCGCCCGCACCGCCCGCTCCATCGAGTCCTTGCCCTCCAGGAGGATGCGCCGGATCGGGCCGGGCAGGCCCTCGTCGGCCAGCGCGTGGTCGGTGGCCTCGATCACGTGGGGCTCCACCAGCGTGCGGGGGTAGAGGCCGTTGGCCAGGCCGATGGCCTCCTCCCGGCCCCGCTGGGCCCACCAGTCGAGGACGGAATCGAAGTAGATGCCGACGTAGGGCTCCAGCAGGTTGTCCTGGCCGTACTGCCAGAACCCACCGGCGATGGAGCGGGCGATGGCGAGGTGCACGCCGGGCGACGTCGCCCGGGCCCACCCGTCGGCCTTGGCCTCTTGGCGGGGCAGCGACGCCCGCGCCGACGCCGCCCGTCGCCCGCCGATGTCGGTGGGGTCGCGTTCCAGCTCGGCGGCGATGAGCCCCTGCCCGTCGTGGACGCCGCTGGCGGCCAGCGTGCCCACGATCTGCCAGCGCAGGTCGGTGTCGACCTTCAGGCCCGGGACCTCCGGCGAGCCGTCGAGCAGGCCTCGGGCGAAGGCCAGGTCCTCCCGGCTGTCGGCCATCGACAGCAGCTGGCGGGCCCAGATCAGTTGCCGGTCGGAGCCCGGGTCGGCGTCGGTCAGCCCGGTGTGGGCGTCGGCCGCCAGCCCGACGCGGGTGGGGGTGCGGTTGGCAGGGTCGCCGTAGGCGTCGGCGGCGGTCGAGGCCTGGCCCAGCAGTCGGGCGAGCGTGCTGTCGTCGGCCTCGCCCTGGGCGTCTGACCAGGGCGACGAACCGCCGGGTGGCCAGCTCGGCGTCGCGCACCATGTCCCAGGTCGCCGACCAGCAGAGGTTCCGGGCCAGCGGGTCGACGATGTCGCTCAGGTGGGCCTCGAGCGTGTCGAGGGAGCGCTCGTCGAGGCGGATCTTGGTGTACGCCAGGTCGTCGTCGTTGACCAGCACGAGGTCGGCGGCCCGCTCGCCGACGAGGTCGACGACGTCGGTCGAGGTGCCCACCACGTCGAGCTCCACCCGGCGCCGGCGGGTGAGGCCCTCGTCGCCGAGGTCGTAGAGGCCGACGGCGAGGCGGTGCGACCGCAGCGGCTCACCCGCCTGCTCCAGGGAGAACGACGTGTAGACCCCGTCACCGATTGAATCGGATGCAGTCGTGAACGAGGCCCGGATGGTGTTCACGCCGGCCGTCTGGAGCCACTCCTCGGCCCAGGCCGAGAGATCCCGGCCGCTGGTCTCCTCCAGGGCGCCGAGGAAGTCGGCCAGGCCGGCGTTGGCCCACTCGTGACGGCGGAAGTACCGACGGACGCCCTCGGCGAAGGCGTCGCGTCCCACCCACGCCACCAGCTGCTTCAGGACCGACGCCCCCTTGGCGTAGGTGATGCCGTCGAAGTGGAGGCGGACGGCGTCGGTGTCGACGATGTCGGCCGAGATCGGATGGGTGGTCGGCAGCTGGTCCTGGACCAGCGCCCAGCCCTTGGTGCCCGCTGCGAAGCGGGCCCAGGCGTCGGAGAACCGGGTGGCCCGGGCCACGGCGTCGTTGCCCATGTACGTGGCGAAGCTCTCGTTCAGCCACAGGTCGTCCCACCAGTACATGGTGACGAGGTCGCCGAACCACATGTGGGCCATCTCGTGGAGGATCGTGCCGGCCCGGTTCTCGAAGGAGGCGTCGGTCACCCGGGAGCGGAAGATGTAGCCCTCGTTGAAGGTGATGCAGCCCGGGTTCTCCATGGCGCCGAAGTTGAACTCCGGGACGAACAGCTGGTCGTACTTCTCGAACGGGTACGGGTACCCGAACTCGGCCTCGAAGAAGTCGAGGCCCTGGCGGGTGACGGTGAAGATCTCGTCGGCGTCGAGGTACTGGGCCAGCGACTCGCGGCAGTAGAGCGCCATCCCCACGCCGCCGTGGCGTTCCTCGACGACGTGGTAGGCGCCGGCCACGATTGCCACCAGGTAGGTCGAGATGACAGGGGTGGTCTCGTACCGCCACCTCACCGCGTTCTGCTCGGCGCCCTCTCGCTTCGCGACGGGGTTGTTGCTGACGACCGTCCAGCCCTCGGGAGCGGTCACCGCCAGGTCGAAGGTGCCCTTGAGGTCGGGCTGGTCGAAGCAGGCGAACACCCGGTGGGCGTCGTAGGGCTCGAACTGCGTGTGGAGGTACCGGTTCCCGTCCGTGGGGTCGTCGAAGCGGTGCAGGCCGACGCCGGTGTGCTGGTAGGCGCAGTCGGCCACGACCCGCAGCTCGTTGCGGGCCGCCACCGCCGGCAGGGTGATCCGGCTGCGGTCGGCGTCGAAGGCGTCGAGGGGGACCGCCTCCCCGTTCAGGGTGAGCTCGCGGACGGCGGTGGCGTCGAGGTCGACGAAGGTGGCCGCGCCCGCCTGGGCCGAGAAGCGGATGACCGTGGTGCTGGCGTAGGTGTCCCCCTCGCCGGTGAGGTCGACGTCGACGTCGTAGGAGAGCTCGGAGAGCATGGAGGCCCGTTCCTGGGCCTCGGCGCGGGTGAGGTTGTCCTCGTTCATCTGGCCAGTATTGCCCGCACCGGTACGCTCGGTTCCGTGCCAGCCCCTCCTCGCGTGTGCCGACCCGGCTGGCCGGCCATCTAGGGGATACGGCTCGTGCGCGTCGGGCTCGTCAGCCCCTACAGCCTCACCGTTCCCGGCGGCGTCCAGGGGCAGGTGCTCGGACTGGCCCACGCCCTTCGGGGCCAGGGCCACGACGTGCTGGTTCTCGGTCCCTGCGACGGCCCGCCCCCCGAGGTCGGTGTCATCCCCCTCGGCAACAGCATCCCCACCGCGGCCAACGGCTCGATGGCGCCGCTCGCCCCCGACCCATCGTGCGCCCTCCGAACCATCGCCGCCCTCCGCGACGAGCACTTCGACGTCCTGCACCTCCACGAGCCGATGGCCCCCGGGCCGACGCTGACCTGCGTGTGCTTCGCCAGCGTGCCGATCGTCGGCACGTTCCACTCGGCCGGCGAGAGCACCGGCTACCGGGTGACGCACGTCTTCGCCAGCCGCCTGGCCCGGCGCCTCAGCGTCCGGTGCGCGGTGTCCGAGGACGCCAAGGAGCTGGCCGCCCGCTACCTCGGCGGTGAGTACGTGGTCCTCCACAACGGGATCGAGGTCGAGCGCTTCGCCAAGGCCACCCCGTGGCCGACCGAGGGGCCGACCGTCCTCTTCCTGTCCCGCCACGAGTCCCGAAAGGGCCTGACGGTCCTGCTCGACGCCCTGCCCCACCTCCCCTCTGACACCCGGGTGTGGGTGGCCAGCGACGGGCCCGAGACGGGCCACCTCCGGAGCCGGACCGCCGGGAACACCCAGGTGGAGTGGCTCGGCCGGATCGGCGACGACGAACGGGCCCGGCGCCTCCGGGGGGCCGACGTGCTCTGTGCCCCGTCGTTGCACGGCGAGTCCTTCGGGATGGTGCTGCTGGAGGGGATGGCGGCGGCCACACCCGTCGTGGCCAGCGACATCCCCGGCTACCGCAACGTCGCCGGCTGCGGCGAGGCCGCTCTCCTGGTCCCACCCGGCGACGGCGTGGCGCTCGCCGGCGCCCTGACCCGGGCCCTGACCGAGCGGTCGACCGCCGACTCCCTCGTGGCGGCCGGCGAGGGTCGGGCCGCGGAGTACTCGATGGACCACCTGGCCGAGCAGTACTCCGTGCTCTACCAGGAGGCGCTCGAGCGTCGGGGCGCCCGCCAGGCCCGATCACCGCGGCGCACCGTATGATGGTCCCGTGATCGTCTGGATCCTCCTCGGGGTGGCCGTCCTCCTCGTCCTGTTCGTCATCGTCACGTACAACGCGCTGATCAAGCTGCGGAACAGGGTCGACAACGCCTGGGCCCAGATCGACGTCCAGCTCAAGCGGCGCTACGACCTCATCCCCAACCTGGTGGAGACGGTCAAGGGCTACGCCAAGCACGAGCGGGGCACGTTCGAGGCGGTCACCCAGGCCCGGGCCAACGCCATCAACGCCACCGGGGTGGCCGAGCAGGCCCAGGCCGAGAACATGATCACCGGCGCCCTGAAGTCCCTGTTCGCAGTGGCCGAGGCCTACCCCGACCTGAAGGCCAACGAGAACTTCCTCGCCCTCCAGGAGGAGCTCACCGGCACCGAGGGCCGCATCAGCTACGCCCGGCAGTTCTACAACGACGCCGTGCTCCAGCTGAACACCAAGATCCAGAGCTTCCCGTCGAACATCCTGGCCAACATGTTCAAGTTCAAGGAGCGGGAGTACTTCGAGGCGGACGACACGTCCCGCGGTCCGGTCACCGTCGAATTCTGATGGGCCTGTAGCCCGCCCTGTACGACCAGATCTCCTCCAACAAGCGCCGTTCGGTCGTCCTGGTGGCCGGCTTCGTGGTGCTCGTCACGGCGGTCGCCTTCGCCGTGAACTGGGTGCTCGGCTACGGCGTGGCCGGGCTGCTGGTGGCACTCGTCGTCGTCGGCACCGGGTCGGCGCTGGCCTGGTGGAAGTCGGACGCGGTGGCCCTGGCCATGAGCCACGCCCGCCTGACGACGCCCGACACCTACCCCCGCCTCCACAACCTGGTCGAGGGCCTCTGCATCGCCGCCGGCCTGCCCAAGCCGCGGGTGTACGTCGTCGAGGACGCCGCCCCCAACGCCTTCGCCACCGGCCGCAACCCCCGGCACGCGGCGGTGGCGGTCACCACCGGACTCCTCGACAAGCTCAACCGGATCGAGCTCGAGGGCGTCCTGGCCCACGAGCTGAGCCACATCAAGAACTACGACGTCGCCGTCTCGACGATCGCGGTGACGCTCGTCGGCGTGGTCGCCCTGCTGGCCGACTTCAGCCTGCGCTTCCTCTGGTGGGGTGGCCCCCGGCATCGCGACGACACGTCGGCCGGCGGTCCGGGCGCGGCCGCCATCCTCTCGGTGTTCGGCTTCCTGCTGCTCCTCCTGGCCCCCCTCGCGGCCAGGGCCATGCAGTTCGCCGTCAGCCGTCGGCGGGAGGCGCTGGCCGACTTCAGCGGCGTCGCCCTCACCCGCTACCCGCCGGGGCTCATCGCCGCCCTGGAGAAGCTCCAGGACGACACCACCGTGGTCCACTCGTCGTCGCGCGCCACCGCCCATCTGTGGATCGAGTCGCCCCTGGCTCGCACCCAGGAGGAGGGCCGCCTAGCGTGGCTGAACCGCCTGTTCGATACGCATCCACCGCTCGAGGAGCGGATCCAGGCTCTGAAGGAGCTCTAATCCTTCTCTGGGGGGAGAACCTTGACTGATGTGACACGTTTTCGGCCGATACGTCCCAGGCGGCGAGCCCTCGTGGTCGTGCCCGTCGTGCTGATGGTCCTGGCCGCGGCCTGCGGTGGCGACAAGAAAAAGGCCCCGGCCGTCACCACCATCGCCACGACGACCACCACGCTGCCGCCCATCGCGCCCCTGACCGGGCGCTTCGTCACCGATCCGGCGTTGCTGAACCGGCCGTCGCTGGCGGCGAAGATCGACAACAACGCCGACTCCCGGCCCCAGGCAGGGCTCGACGTCGCCGACCTGATCTACGAGGAGGTCACCGAGGGCATCACCCGGTTCGTCGTCGTCTTCCAGTCCCAGAACGCCGACGAGATCGGGCCGGTGCGCTCGGTGCGCCCGGCCGACCCTCTCATCGTCGACCCCCTCGGGGGGCTGTTCGTCTTCTCGGGCGGGTCGCCAGCCGCGGTGGCGCTCGTGACCGGGGCCGGCCTGCCCACCGCCACCGAGAACGACACCGCGGCCCTGAAGCGCCGGTCCACCCGACGGGCCCCGCACAACCTCTACACCTCGAGCGCGCTGCTCTACGCCCTCCCACAGGCGCAGGGCCTGCCCAACCCGCCGGCGTTCGCCCAGTTCCTGAAGCAGAACGAGACGTTCGCCGCCGCCGGGGCGGTGCCCGACGCTGAGCATGGGGGTCCCGATCGCACCCAACATCAAGGCCGACTTCGAATGGGACGCGCCGTCGGGCACCTGGAAGCGCTCGACCAACGGCGAGCCCCACCTCCTCGAGAACGACGCCCAGATCGCCCCGCAGAACGTCATCGTCCAGTTCGCGCCCTATTCCCGCTTCGCCGAGGACACCAAGGTCACGTTCCCCGAGGTCATCGGCTCCGGCGACGCGTGGATCTTCGCCGGCGGGATGCTGGCCCAGGGCAAGTGGTCGAAGCCGGCGGCCAGCGCAGTCACCACCTTCACCGACGCGGCCGGGGCGCCGATCGTGCTGCCGCCCGGGCAGACGTTGATCGAGCTGGTCGCTCCGGGCACGACGGTGACGACGACCGGCCCCCCGCCGCCGCCGGAACCGACAACGACGACTCCCTGAGTCGGCCCGGCTCGTAGACTGGGTGTCGTGAGAACTGGTTTCGAGACAACTGGCCCACGCACCACCGGAAGCGACCTGGTGAAGCGCGGCCTGGCAGAGATGCTCAAGGGCGGCGTGATCATGGACGTGGTCGACGCCGACCAGGCGAGGATCGCCGAGGACGCCGGCGCGGTCGCCGTGATGGCCCTCGAGCGCGTCCCCGCCGACATCCGGCGCGACGGCGGCGTGGCCAGGATGAGCGACCCCGCCATGATCGAGGCCATCCAGGCCGCGGTGCGGATCCCGGTGATGGCCAAGGCCCGCATCGGGCACTTCGTCGAGGCTCAGATCCTCGAGGCCCTGGGCGTCGACTTCATCGACGAGAGCGAGGTGCTCACCCCCGCCGACGAGGCCCATCACATCGACAAGTGGCAGTTCACCGTCCCGGTCGTGTGCGGGGCCACCGACCTGGGCGAGGCGTTGCGCCGGATCTCCGAAGGCGCAGCCCTCATCCGTTCCAAGGGCGAGGCCGGCACCGGCAACATCGTCGAGGCCGTGCGCCACCTGCGGTCCATCCTGGGCGACATCCGCAAGCTCTCCACCGCCGACGCCGCCGAACGCCACGCCTGGGCCAAGCAGCTGCGGGCGCCGGTGACCCTCGTGGCCGAGGTGGCCGACACCGGACGGCTGCCCGTGCCCCTGTTCTGCGCCGGCGGCATCGCCACGCCCGCCGACGCCGCCCTGGTGATGCAGCTGGGTGCGGAGGCGGTGTTCGTCGGGTCCGGCATCTTCAAGAGCTCGGATCCCGAGGCCCGGGCCAAGGCCGTCGTCGAGGCCACCGCTCACTTCAACGACCCCCACATCCTGGCCAAGGTCAGCCGCGGCCTCGGCGAGGCCATGCCCGGCCAGGAGATCGCCGGCCTCGACGTGCGCCTCTCCGAGCGGGGCTGGTAGATCGGTGACCCCGCAGCGCGCGAGGCCGCCAGGTGCACAAGATCGCCGTCATCGCCCTCCAGGGGGGCGTCCAGCGCCACGTTGAGGCCCTGGCGGCCGTCGGCGCTGCTCCGGTCGAGGTGCGCTCGCCCTCCGAGCTGACCGGCTGCGCGGCGTTGGTCCTCCCCGGCGGGGAGTCGAGCACCCTCTCCAAGCTGCTCCTCTCGTCGGGCCTGTTCGAAGCCGTCGCCGAGCGTCTGGCCGACGGGATGCCGGCCTTCGGCACCTGCGCGGGGATGATCCTGCTGGCCGACGAGGTGCTCGACGGCCGTCCCGACCAGCGCAGCTTCGGGGCCATCGACGTGTCGGTGCGGCGCAACGCCTTCGGCCGCCAGCTCGACTCGTTCGAGGCGCCGCTGCCGGTCACGGGGTTGGCGATTTCCGGTGCGGGGGGCGAGCCGTTCCCGGCGGTGTTCATCAGGGCGCCGGTCGTCGAGCGGGTCGGCGACGGCGTGGAGGTCCTGGCGTCGATCGACGGGCGGGCGGTGCTGTGCCGGCAGGGCCCGGTCCTCGTCGCCGCGTTCCATCCCGAGCCTGTCGGACGACCTCCGCCTGCACCGACTGTTCCTGAACCAGATCTGAGGAGAGCCCGATGTCCGGTCATTCCAAGTGGGCAACCATCAAGCACCAGAAGGGTGCCAAGGACAAGGCCAGGGCCAAGGTGTTCGCCAAGGTCCTGCGCCAGGTCGAGGTAGCTGCCCGCGAGGGCGGCGCCGACATGAACGCCAACGCCTCGCTGCGCACGATGTACCAGAAGGCGCGGGAGGCCTCGGTGCCCATCGACACCATCGAGCGGGCCATCAAGCGGGCCACCGGCGACCTCGAGGGGGTCCGCTACGAGGCGGTGAACTACGAGGGCTACGCCCCGTGCGGCGTGGCCGTGTACGTGGAGGCGCTCACCGACAACCGCAATCGCACCGGGGCCGAGGTCCGAGCTGCCTTCTCCAAGAACGGCGGCTCCATCGCCGAGCCGGGGGCGGTGGCGTGGCAGTTCGAGCGCAAGGGGGCGCTGGTCGTGCCCAAGACCGGCGACGACGACGAGCTCATGCTGCTCGCCCTGGAAGCGGGCGCCGAGGACCTCGACGACCAGGGCGACACCTGGCTGGTCACCACGCCGCCCGGCGACCTAGCCGCGGTCAGGACGGCCCTGGAGGAGTCGGGCGTCACCGTCCAGTCCGGTGACCTGACCATGCTCCCCAGCGCCACCATCAACCTGGACTCGGAGGCCGACGCCCGCAAGGTGCTCAGGGTCATCGACGTCCTCGAGGACCACGACGACGTGCAGGCCGTCTACGCCAACTTCGACATCCCCGACTCGGTGCTGGAGGCCGTGACCGCGTAGGACCTCGGGTCGCCGCGCTGCGCCCGAGTTCTGCTCGCGATCGTGCCGGCTCCTGCCCGGATTCGCGGAAGCAGAATCCGGTCAGGCGGACGGCGCCGGCAGGAGCCGCTTGATCTCGTGGAGGGCGCCAACCACGTCGTCCATCATCTTTCCCATCACCGGTAGGCGGGTCAGGCCGATGGCCCGCACCAGGAGCGGGGCGGTGCGGCCGACGACGGCTCGGGTGGCCGCCGCCCCCTCGGTGGGGTCGTGGACCCAGAAGAGCACGATGCCCATGAAGTAGAGCCAGACCAGCTCGGGCAGGTCCGGCCGCAGGCGCTTCGGGATCTTGGCGTCGGAGCCGTCGATCACCTCCCGCCACAGCGCGATGGCGGCTTCGCGGGCCGGCGCCGACTCGGGGCTGAAGGGGCTGAGCGGGCTGGTGGGCTCGGCGGCGTTCTTGAAGAACTTCCCGGCGAAGGCCCGGTAGGGGTCCATCAGGTCGAGCCACGACCCGGCCACGCCCACGATCCGCTCGGTGAGGTCGGTCGTACCGTCGAGCACGACCCGCGCGGCGGCGGCGTGGTCGAGCTGCTCCCTGTCGTAGAAGCCCTGGACCAGGTGCTCCTTGGACTCGAAGTAGTAGTAGGCGTTGCCGACCGACACTCCGGCCTCGGCCGCCACCGCCCGCATGGTGGTGGCCTCGTAGCCCTTCTCCCGGAACAGGCGGAGGGCGGCGTCGATGATGGCGGACCGGGTGCGGGCCGACTTGGTCTCCCGCACCGGGTCGCCGGCGTTACCCGGGTTTCCAGTTTCGCCCACCGGGTTGCCAGTGTCGGAAGCCATCAGGCCTGGACGCTGCCGGCACCGCCGGGCGGGACCCAGCCCGGCTGGGGGACAGGACCGTGCCAGACGGGCTCGGGCGGCGTCGGACCGAGGTTGCGATGTACGGCCCGCCGGCGGAGGGCGTTGAGCCACCAGACGTTGGCGAAGTGCACCATGCCGACGACGAGCGCCACGACGCCGACTTTGGTGGACAGCTGCTCGAGCACCTCCCGGGTGGTGTCGACGGAGGTCTCGGACGCCATGAAGAAGGACAGGAAGCCGAAGTTGAGCAGGTAGAAACCGATCACGAGCAGCTGGTTGACGGCCTCGGCCAGGCGCTCGTCGCCGTTGAAGACGTCGATCAGGAACACCTGGCCGTGCCGGTGGAGCGCTCGCGCCACCCAGATCGTGAGGGGCACGGTGATGGCCAGGTAGAGCAGGTACGTGACGACGGCGAGGTCCATTGGGAGCTCCTCCTGCGAGTTGAACGTGTTCAACTACAGGTGTACCGCCGGTCCGGCCCTGCGTCAAGCCTTTTCTGAACACGTTCAGTTCGTGCGCCAACGACTTCAGCCGAGGCGCCCCGCAATGTCCTCGAGCCGCGGTACTTCCTGCCCGAGCTGCAACGCCTCGGCCGCGGCCAACGCCTCCTCGACGAGATCCCTCGCCGTGCCTGCGTCGCCCGGCCCGTCGCGGTCGAGCAGCATCTCGGCGTAGGCGCGCTGGGTGCGCACCAGGAAGGCCCATGCGCCGATGCGTCGGTTCACGGCCAGCGCATCCTCGAAATGGGCCTGGGCGTCGTCCCAGCGACCCATCATGGCGGCCAGCACGCCGAGGGACCGGGACACCGACCCGAGCGAGTACTGCCCGGTGCCGCCGACGACGACCTGGTGGGCGAAGGGCAGGAACAACTCGTAGAGCACGCCGGCCCGGGCCGAGTCGCCGAGGGCGGCGCAGGTGTCGGTCAGCAGGGCCATCCCCGGCGACCACACGAAGTCGAGGGGGAGCCCGAACCCGTCCTGCCCGGCCATGAGGTCGAAATGCTCCCGGGCGGCGGGGAGGTTCCCGCTCATCGCGTAGGCGTGAGCCAACGCGGCCCGGGTGGTGGGGATGGCCGGGAACTGGTCGACCCAGTTCGCCAGCATGCCGACCATCTCCGGCAACCTGCCCTGGTCCCACCAAAGTACGTAGAGCTGGGAGGACATCGCGGTGGCGGCGTCCGGCTGGCCGCACCGCTGGCCGAGGGCGAAACCGGCATAGATGCTCTCCTCGGCCTGCGGCGAGACCTCCAGGAGCAGGAGCGCGGTCTGGCGCATCGTCACGCACCAGTTCCAGAACGGCAGCCACGGCTCCCTGGCCAGCCGTTCGGCTTCGGCCAGCTCGGCGCGCCCCCGAGCGAACTCACCCGACTCGAACAGGCAGACGATGAGCGCGGTCAACGCCCGCATGACGAGGTCGAGGTCGTCGAGCTGGGTAGCCAGCTCGGTGAGCTCGGCCGCCAGGTCGAGCCGTTCGTCGAGCGTGGTCGGGTCCCAGACGGCGCCGACCTTGGTGGCCAGCACGTGCGCCAGGCACGTCGGGTCGCCGAGGCGGCGGGCCATCGCCGTCGCCTCGTCGCACAGCTGGGACCGCCGCTCACGCTCCCTCGTCCACACCAGCTCGGCGGCGATGAGGCCCTTCAGGCGGGCGCGGGGGGCGCTGTCGCCCTCCGGCAACACCGACAGGGCCTCCTCGTAGAGCGCCACGAGTGCCTCGTCCACCCGCCCGCCCTCGGCGAACCAGGCATTCATGCGGGCGCTGCCCAGGGCGGCCAGAGTCAGCCGCTCGGGGTCGTGGAGGTCGCGTGCCACGGCCGCCGCCTCACGCATGGTGGCGCGGTACCTCTGGTCCCCGCCGATCCGCTGGGCGTCGCCGAGGGCGAGGAGCAGGTCGCATCGGAGCGAGCTGCCCTTCCGATCGTCACCCTGGACCGCCGTCACCGCCCGCTCGAAGTGGACCGCTGCCTCCTCGTAGGCCAGCTCGGCCCGCGCCGCGTCGCCGGCCTGTCTCGAGTACCGAACCGCCTTCGACCAGTCGCCTGCGGCTCCGGCTGCGAACCAGTGGTGGGCGAGGGCGGGCACCGGAACGCTCGAAGCCGGCCCCTGCGCCTCCAGCGCCTCTGCCACCCGCCGGTGCATGAACGCCCGCCGGGCGAGGCCCAGCTGGTCGTACAGGGCGAGGCGGATCAAGGCGTGCGAGAAGGTGAACCGTCCCGGGTGGCCGGGGACCTCGGTGACGAACGCCGCGCCACAGGCCTCCTCGAGCAGGTCGAGCATCTCCTCCTCGGGGAGCTGGCTCGCCGTGCTGGCCAGGGACAGCTCGAAGTCGCGTCCGATCACGGCCGCGATGGCGAGGGCCCGGTTCACGCCCGGCGAGAGGCGGGCGATGCGCCGGGCCAGCACCTCCCGCACGCTCTCGGGCACGACGAAACCCCCGTCGGCCATCGTCTGTCCGGGACGGCCCGATCCCCCGGCTTCGGCCAGGTGGCGGAGGATCTCGGTGACGAAGAAGGGATTGCCGTCGGTGTCCCGCCATAACCCAAGGGCGGCGGCATGGTCGGCCTCGTCGAAACTTCGGGCCTCCGCGCTCTCGATCAGGCTCACGACCTCCGACTGGTCGAGACCGGTGAGTGGCAGGCGTCGCACGCCCGGCTCCCGGCTCAGGTCGGCGAGGGCCTCGCTGAGGGGGGCGGTGGCGACGAGATCGGTGTTGCGGTAGGTCGCCACGAGCAACACCGCGCCGGGAACGACGGAGGTGGCCAGATGCCGGAAGAGAAGGATTGTGGGCTTGGTGGCCCAGTGGAGGTCCTCGAGCACGAGGACGACCGGTCGTGACTCCGAGGCACGGGTCAGGAGCGCGCCCACCGCCTGGAAGAGCCGGTACCGCTCGGTCTCGAGGTCGGCGCTGGGGTGTTGAGGGACGTCGGGCAGGCGCCGGGCCACCTCGGGGACGATGCGCGTCAGCTCGCCGCTCCAGTCCGAGGTTGCGGCCGCCAGCTCCTCGTCGGTGCAGGCGTCGACGAAGTAGCCGAGGGCCTCGATGAAGGGCTGGTAGGGCACGCCCAGGTCCGGGTCGCAGCGCCCGTAGAGGACGGTGGAACCCTCATCGTGCATCACGCGAGCCGCCTCGCTGATGAGGCGGCTCTTGCCGATCCCGGGCTCCCCGGCCACCACCACCACCTGGCGTTCGCCGGTGACAGCCCGCTTCCAGGCGTCGCGCATCGTCTCCATCTCCGCCGACCGGCCGACGAACGGCAGGTCCCACGAGAGCCGAACGGCCGCGGGCATGGGCAGCTGTGGCTGCTGCTGCAACTGCGGTTCCGCCAGCGGGTAGGCGGCCGCCGGGCCGGCGAGGTCGGCCTCCTGCCTGAGGATCGCCGCTCTCGATGCGCTGCAGGTCGGGGCCCGGGTCGATGCCCAGCCCCTCGACGAGGACGGATCGAGCGTCCTGGTAGGCGGCCAGGGCCTCCGCCTGGCGCCCGCCGCGGTAGAGGGCCAGCATCAGCTGGCCCCGCAGTCGCTCCCGCACGGGGTGCTCGGCGACGAGCGACTGCAGCGCTTCGACCGACTCGGCGTGACGGCCCAGTGCCAGCTCGGCGTCGTACAGGTCCTCGAGGGCCGACACCCGGGCCTCGTCCAGGCGAGCGACGAAGGCATGGGCGAAGGGATGGTCGGCGAGGTCGGCCAGCGCCGGCCCCCGCCACAGGTCAAGCGCCTGGCGAAGGGTGGCGGCGGCCTCGTCGGGAGCGTGGCGCGCCAGGGCGCCACGCCCGCCGGCCACCAGCTCGGCGAAGCGGAGGGCGTCGACCTGCGACGGCTCGACCTGCAGGACGTACCCCGGCGCTCTCGTCAACAAGAGCTCCGGGGGTGCGGTGCGCCCCCGGTCGGGTTCCAGGCGCTTGCGGAGGTTGGAGACGTAGACCTGCATGGTGCCGCCGGGATCCGCGGGCGGATCGTCGCCCCACAGCTCGTCGGCGAGCCGGTCGGCGGAGACGACCTCGTTGGCGTGGATGACGAGGAGGGCGAGCAGGACACGCTGCTTGGGGCCGCCCAGGGCCAGCAGACGATCACCTTGGCTCACCGCCAGCGGCCCCAGCGCCCGGAATTCCATCCGCCGATCCATGTGATTTCTCCTTGACCGGACGGTAGCCCAGGGGCGTCCCGCGAAGTCTGCGATTTACCTGTATGGGCACCCACGAGATCGCCCACAAGGGCTGTAAGCGTCCCTTCAGGGGGCTGAAAGGTCCTCCGCCCAGGCTGCTGTTGGGACCGACGATGCCGGTCCGGGGACGATTTGAGGGGCGATCAGCATGAGTGACACGGCGGTACGGACGGCGGAGGCCGACGATGGCTGGGAAGCCCTCGTCCGGCGGCACGGACCGATGATCGCGTCGATAGCGAGGGGTCGCGGCCTGTGTGCCGCCGACGTCGCCGACGTGGCCCAGACGGTGTGGATGAAGCTCTTCGTGCACATGGACCAGATCCGGGAGCCACAGCACGTCAGGAGCTGGCTGGCGACGACCACGCGCCACGAGTGCATCAGCGTGTGGCGTCAGCGCCAGAGGGTCGGGCTGATGCCGGACCCGGACCGGCTCGACCTCATCGTCGACGAGAACCCGGTCGAACCCGCAGTGGAGACGAGCGACCGCGACGACCAGCTGCGGGCCGTGGTCGCCAAGCTGCCCGACATCCAGCGGGCGATCGTCCGACGGCTGATGTCGGACGTGGCACCCAGCTACAGCGAGGTGGCGACCGAGCTCGGGATTCCCATCGGTTCGATCGGCCCCACCCGGCGGCGTTGCCTGCAGGCCCTCCACATGAAGTGCGTGCTCGGGAACATCCGTCCCGACTGAGCGCGGAGGGGCCGCCCGGTGGCTCGACGGGGCCACCGGGGCGAGCAAAGGGGTCGAAATATCTGACCGAACGGGCAATGACCCGAGCTGTACGTTCGATGGATCACGGGCCCGAAGCGTCGCGCTGCGGTCGATCGTCGGCGGGCCCGCCGCGCCACGGCGCCGGCGCCGGTTCCGGCCGGTTGCGGGACGGGGCGAAGGGGGCGAGCCGGGCGGTGGCGGCGCTCGCCGAGGAACGGAGCGAGCCCGCCGCCGAGGACGTCCTCGACCTGCAGCGCGTGGCCGGCAACCGTGCCGTCACGCTGGCCGTCCAGCGGGACAAGAAGGGCCCCGTCGACAGCCTCGGCATCCCTGTCGACAAGGCGGGGCTGCCGACCCGCGGCCCCGACGTCCGCGCCGAGCTCCGGGGCCGGCTGCCCGGGCTGCTGGCGGCCCTCACCGAGGCCCAGCTGGACCAGTGGCAGCACGTCGTCGACCACGCCTATTTCAGTCGCGCCCTGAGGACCAAGGAGTACGACCTCGACTACGGCACCCTGGGGCCCCAGACCGGGTTCCAAGGGCCGCGGCCCCCGACGCATGCCTATTACGGCGAGCTCTGGTCGCAGACCCAGGAGTACAAGACGCGGAAGCGCCAGCTCGACGCGGCCAAGGCCCGCCGGAAGGCCCCGTCGGCGACACCGCTGACCGTCGACACCCGCCTGCTCTTCGCCGACGACGTCCACGAGGAGCCGAAGTGGGACGTGAAGGCGGAGATGACCTTCCGCGAGTGGGCGATCGCGGAGGTCGCCAAGAAGCCGATCACGATCGACACCGCGCCGAGCGCGTCGTGGTACGAGGCGCTCGGCCAGTGGCCCATCACCGTGAGGAACACCAAGGGCTTCATCACCGCCGAGAACCTGCGCCACCAGTACCCGGCGGAGTACCGGGCCTGGGTGTCCCACCGAAAGGAGATCACCGAGCTCGACAAGGCGCTCCACATGATCCGCGACGCCATCATCGAGATGAAGGTGGAGCACAAGGAGCGCAGCGACATCAACGCCCGCAAGATCGGCTTCGGGCTCGTGCGCCACATCTCCGAAGCCGTGGGGTCGGGTAGCGCCCCCTACCCGACCATCAAGATCTGGGACCAGCCCGACATTCTCTGCGACAAGGCGATCCTGTCGTTCAACAAGGGCGAGTTCGAGCTGGCGGTCACCCTCATGTCGATGGCCGAGACGACGACGGCCGACGCCATCAAGAAGTACACAGCCTACGAGGGCCGGGTGCAGAGCGGCGCCGGCCGGATGGTCAAGGCCCTCGAGGTGCTGAAGGTGGCCGGGACGATCGCCGCGGGGGTCGCGTCCGGAGGCCTCGGGCTCACCGGCGCGGCGCTGGCCGCCGGCGGCTACGAGGCCGCCCAGGAAGGCGCCGCCCGCGCCTCGGAGATGTACTACGGCCAGCGCAAGAGCTTCGACCTCGCCGGCCTGGTGACGAAGGCCGGTGTCACGACGGTGATGACCCTGATGGGTGGCTCGCTCCAGGGGAAGTTCGAGAAGGCCCTGAAGCTGCGGTTCGACAAGCTGGGAATGGGCAACAGCTGGTTCGCCGAGCGGGCCACCAGTGCCGTGGCGTCGGCCGGCTCGTCGGTCTACATGACGGCGACCGAGGCGGTCATCAGGAACATCGCCGAGGGCAAGGCCCTGCCGACCAGCGCGTCGGCCTTCGCCGACATGGTCGTGGACAACGCCGTCAAGGACGTCGGGATGGATTTCGCGCTGTCCGGCCTGAACAAGCGGGCGGCGCAGCAGTACCACAACTGGAAGGCGGGACGGGCGGCGAACGCGCCCGCCGCCCCTGCCCTCCCGACCACGGCCGGAGTCGGACCGAAGACGGCGGCGCCCGGCGCGCCCGACCCGGCCAGGACCGTCAAAGCCACCGAAGAGGCGCCCCGCCACATGCCCGAGCAGGCGGTGCGCTCCCTGCTCAACGAGGGTGGAGGCTGGGAGCGGCTGAAGGGCGAGTTGGAGACCGGCACCGGGCTCGGGGCCAACATGGCGCCCGCCGAGCGGCGAGCGCTCATGGACAGGTTCGAGAGCCACCGCGAGATGGTGGCCCGCAACGCCGGATCGGTCTTCGGCGGCGAGGTCGTCGTCTCCGACTCCGCAACCGGCGGGCGCGACATCGAGGTGCGGTTCACCGGGCCGGACGGGCCTCAGCACCTCACCCAGGCCCAGGAGTACCTCGACGCCAAGTCGCCGGGGTGGTCCGAGCAGACGAACGTCAAGCTGACCGCACCCCCCGCTCCCGAGTCGTCCAGGAGCCCGCGGACGGAGAGGGTCGTCCAGGCGCTCGAGTACCGCCTCACCGACGCCGCCCGCAGCCTGGCCGGCGGGTTCGTGCCGATCTACGAGCGGTGGGGCGCGCTCAGGACCCCGGAAGCCCGCTTCGAGGCCATGCTGGCCGTCGTCAACAAGCAGCTGGTGGCCGCCGGTGCGCCGCCGTTGATGCCGAACTTCCTCCACCGGCCGCGGCCGGAGAACTTCGGCGCCCTGGAGTTCAAGGTCTGGGAGCTGAACATCAACCGCGACCTGGTGTCCCATCGCGATCCGACGCCGGCCGAGTTCGCGGCCGCCTGCGACACCCTCGCCCACGAGGCCCGGCATGCCCTCCAGTGGTTCCGCATGGCCCGGGTCAACCCCCAAGGTGTCGGCGACACCATCGACCCGCAGGCCCTCAAGGCGGCCCGCGAGGCGAACCAGGGCCTTCGCCGCGCCGAGCGGCTGGAGCCGGGCCAGCTCAAGTACCAGCAGGCCCAGGACTTCTTCCAGAGTGTGTACGGCACCGGGAGCGCGGACCGGGCGAGGATCTACGCAGAGAAGAAGGTGCGGGTCGCCGAGCGCGATGCCGCCTACGACGCCCTCCAGCAGGCGATGAACCTCCCGATCAACGACCCCACGCGCCGAGCGGCCGAGCAGCGCTACAAGGAGGCGCTGGCCCAGGCCGACCGGGTGCACGAACAGTACGAGTACCTCCCCGAGGAGGTCGACGCCCGACGGCACGGCCAGACCGTCGCCACGGCGGTGCAGCAGCAGCTCCGCACGCTGCAGACCGCACGGACCGGGGCCCGCGACGCCTACGCCCGCTTCCGGACGGCGGAGGCGGCCGCGCTCCAACCCCGGCCCCGGGACACCCTCGAGCAGAGGAAGGCCGCACGTGAGGAGGCATTCCGTCGCTACGAGGCGGCTTCGGCCATCGTCCAGCGGCTGGAGGACAAGATCGCCGCCAAGGCACCCAAGGTCCCGTGACGGCCGTGAGCCGGTGAACAGCGGTCAGGAGGCTGCGCTGCGCTCGCTGCTGGGCGACGTGTGCACGAGCGACGACGCGACCTCGTTCGCCGACCGGTGGGGTTCGCCAGAGCCCAGTCGACACCGGCCGGGCGGCATCCGGGTGGTGTGCGACTCGTCGAGCCCGTTCGACTCGCTCGAGGTCCGTCCGTGGACCGACGACGTGACCGGTGTCGTCGAGGTCGAGCTACCCGAGGGTGGGCCGCCACTGTCCTGGACGGAGGTCAACGAGCGATTCGGCCCGTTCCGCGCCATGCCGACGCTCCACGACTCGGACGAGTACGCCGCGACCTGGTCGACGCCCGGCGCGGCGGCCACCGCCTTCCTCGTCGTCGGCGTGTCCGGCGACGTCGTCGACACGATCATGGTCCGCCGCGACCCCGCCTGAGCCTCGCGTCGACGGTCTGCTCGCGATTGTCCCGGCTCCTGCCCGGAAAGGCGCGAGCAGAAATCGGTATCCGCGTTCCGGCGCCGCCCGTGGACTACTCCTGCGAACGTGTGTTCGTGGTCATGGGAATCGACCCGGGGGTCTCCCGGTGCGGCTACGGCTGCCTGGCGCGGCTCCCCGGCGGCGACCTTCGGGTGCTGGGCGTCGGCGTGCTCACCACGTCGCCGTCCGACCCGCTGCCGCACCGGCTCGCCGTGCTCGACGTCGACCTGCGGTCGTTGGTCGCCGAGTTCCGCCCGGCCGTGGTCGCGGTGGAGCGGGTGTTCTTCCAGGTCAACGCCCGCACCGCGATGTCGGTCGGCCAGGCCAGCGGCCTGGCCATGGCCGCCGCCGCCAGCGCCGGCTGCGAGGTCGTCCAGTACACGCCGAACGAGGTCAAGCAGGCGGTGGCCGGGTACGGCTCCGCGCCGAAGGAGCAGGTCCAGCGCATGGTGCAGACGTTGCTGAGCCTCACCGAGCGGCCGACGCCGCCCGACGCCGCCGACGCCCTCGCCCTGGCCCTCTGCCACCTGGCGGGCGAGCCGCTGCGCGCCCGCCTGAAGGCGAAGGAGGCACGATGATCGGGTCGCTGCGGGGCAGTGTCGTCGACCGCTCGCGGCGCGGTGAGGTGCTGATCGAGGTGGGAGGGGTCGGCTACCGGGTCATGGTGCCGCCCGCCACGCTGGCGGCCGTGGCGGTGGCCGTGGGCGAACCGGCCCCGCCACCCTGCTCCACACGTCGCTCCAGGTCCGGGAGGACGCCCTGACCCTCTACGGCTTCGCCACCCGCGACGAGCGCGACTGCTTCGAGGCCCTGGTCGCGGCTCACGGCGTGGGACCGGCGCTGGCCCTGGCCATCCTCTCGGTCCACTCGCCCAACCAGCTCCGGCGGGTGCTGCTGGAGGGCGACCTCGACGCCCTCACCCTCGTCCCGGGCGTCGGCCGCAAGACGGCGGCCCGCCTGCTGATCGAGCTCAAGTCCCGCCTCGACCTGCCCGAGCCCGAGATCGGCAAGTCAACGGCAACGGCAACGGGTCGGTCTCCACCCGCATCGAGGTCCGTGCCGCCCTGGCCGCCCTCGGCTACGACCAGGCCGAGGTGCAGGACGTCCTCCGGGAGCTGCCCGTCGACAAGGGCGTCGAGGACACCCTGCGGAGCGCCCTCAGGCTGCTCGGCGCCGCCCGATGAGGGTCGCCCAAATGAGTGTGATGTGGTGACCCGCAACGAGCTGCTGACGGCGTCGACCGCGCCCGACGACAACCCCGATGAGGTCACCCTCCGACCCCGGAGGCTCGACGAGTTCGTCGGCCAGGCCCAGCTCCGCCAGCACCTCGAGATCCTGCTCGGTGCGGCCCGGGGCCGGGGCGAGCCGGTCGACCACCTCTTGTTCGCGGCCCGCCCGGCCTGGGCAAGACCTCGTTGGCCGGCATCGTGGCGGCCGAGATGGGCGTGAGCCTGCGGGTCACGTCCGGCCCGGCGCTCGAGCGGGCCGGCGACCTGGCCTCGGTGCTGACCAACCTCGACGACGGCGACGTGCTGTTCATCGACGAGATCCACCGCCTCAGCCGCGTCGTCGAGGAGGTGCTCTATCCGGCGATGGAGGACTTCCAGCTCGACATCGTGATCGGCAAGGGCCCGTCGGCCCGCTCGATCCGCCTCGACCTGCCCAAGTTCACCCTTGTCGGGGCCACCACCCGCACCGGCCTGATCACCGGGCCGCTCCGCGACAGGTTCGGCTTCGTCGCCCGGCTCGACTACTACGAGGTCGACGAGCTCGACGCCATCGTCCGGCGGGCGGCCCGGATCATGGACGTGCCGCTCCTGCCGGAGGGCGCGGCCGAGATCGCCCAGCGGGCCCGGGGACGCCCCGCATCGCCAACCGGCTCCTGCGGCGGGTTCGTGACTTCGCCGAGGTGCGGGGTGACGCCGACGGCGTCGTCACCCGGGCGGTGGCCGACGCCGCCCTCGAGCTGTTCGAGGTCGACGCCGCCGGCCTCGACAAGGTCGACCGGGCCATCCTCGGTGCCGTCTGCCGCCAGTTCGGTGGCGGACCGGTGGGGCTCGCCACCCTCGCCATCTGCGTGGGGGAGGAGCCCGAGACGGTGGAGGACGTGTACGAGCCCTACCTCCTCAGGCTGGGCCTGCTCCAGCGGACGCCGCGGGGACGCACCGCCACGGCGGCGGCGTGGGATCACATCGGCCTCCAGCCGCCGCCCACCCCGCCCCGCCCGCCGGGCCTGTTCGGCTGACCCGCCCCCCGGGCTCGTTCGGCTGACCGGGCTCTTCCGGCCGATCGAAGCCCGATGGCCCGATGGGCCGTTGGCGCCGGCCCCGGGTAGTGTCGCGCCTGGTCCATCGGACCCTCGTACCCCATGGAATCCCTTTTCCCTCTCATCCTCCTGTTCGGCCTGATGTGGGTGCTGCTCATCCGTCCCCAGCAGCGCCGCGTGCGCCAGCACCAACAGGTCGTGGCGTCGCTCGTCGAGGGCGACGAGGTGGTCACCACCGGGGGCCTGATCGGCACCGTGGACGAGATCAACGAAGAGGTCCTGACCGTCGAGGTGGCGCCAGGAGTGCAGATCAAGATGCTCCGCTCGGCGGTCCAGAGCCGCATCGCCGGCCCCGACGAGGAGTTCACCGCCGACGACGTCGACGATGTCGACGACGAGCCTGACCTGCCCGAGATCGAGACCGCCGCCGTCGAGGAGCTGCCTCCCGCCTCCAGCGGGGAGCTGCCTCCGCCTGACACGACGACTGGGCCAGACACCGCGACCCCGCCCCCGGCAGACCCCACCCTCGGCGACGTCCCGCCCCGCCGGCCCGACGCCGGGAACGGCGGATCGTGAAGCGGTCGGCCACCGTCGGTCTCGTCTGCATCATCCTCGTCGCCGTCGTCTCCCTGGCGGCCACGTTCGCCACCGGCAACGCGCCTCAGCTCGGCCTCGACCTCCAGGGCGGTGCCCAGGTGGTCCTCCAGCCGCGCGAGGAGGTGCCCGCCTCCACCCTCGACCAGGCCATCGAGATCATCCGGAACCGGGTCGACGCCCTGGGCGTGTCCGAGCCGGACATCACCCGCCAGGGGTCGTCGATCATCGTCCAGCTCCCCGGCGTGAAGAACCGCGACCGGGCCCTGGAGATCGTGGGCCAGACCGCCCAGCTCTACTTCCGGCCCGTCCAGGAGATCCTCCCGGCGACGACCACGCCCGTGGACCCGTCCACCACCACCCCGCTGCCCGAGGGCACCCCCGACCCCAACTCCACGACGCCGCCGGAGCAGGACGACCCGGCGAAGAGTGTGATCCTCCCCGAGAAGGATCCCAACGGCAACGTCACCGCCCGCCTGCTCCTCGGGCCGGCCGAGGTCACCGGCCAGGCCCTTTCGGACGCGTCGGCCACCGTCAACTCCACCAACGGGACCTGGGAGGTGAAGTTCAACCTCACCAGTGACGGCACCACCCAGTGGAACGCCATGGCCCAGAAGGTGGGCGTCAACAACCGCATCGCCATCGACCTCGACGGCGAGGTCAAGTCGGCACCCAGCCTGTCCACCACCAACTTCCCCGGCTCCGGCCAGATCAGCGGCGACTTCAGCGAGGGTGAGGCCAAGGACCTGGCGTTGGTCCTCCGCTACGGCTCGCTGCCGGTGCAGCTCGACCGCCAGCAGGCCCAGACGATCTCGGCCAGCCTCGGCAAGGACAGCCTGCGGGCCGGCATCATCTCCGGCATCGTCGGCCTCCTCCTGGTCGTGCTCTACATGCTGCTCTACTACCGGGCGCTGGGCATCGTGGTCCTGTTCGGCCTCCTCTTGTCCGGCGCCATCATGTACTCCCTGGTCACGCTGCTGGGCCAGACCAGCGGCCTGGCCCTCACCCTGGCCGGGTGCACGGGCCTGATCGTGTCGGTGGGGGTCACGGTGGACTCCTATGTCGTGTACTTCGAGCGGCTGAAGGACGAGATCCGGTCCGGCAAGACCATCAGGTCCTCGGTCGACCGTGGTTTCAACCGGGCCTACCGGACGATCCTGGCCGCCGACGCCGCCTCGTTCATCGGCGCCACCGTCCTCTACGTGCTGAGCGTCGGCTCGGTGCGGGGCTTCGCCCTGTTCCTCGCCCTGTCGACCCTGCTGGACGTCGTCGTCGCCTACTTCTACACCCGTCCGATGGTGGCCCTGCTCGGGCGCAGCCGGTTCTTCACCGAGGCCCGCTGGGTCGGCGTGGCCCGCGGCCTCGACGTGCGAAAGCCGGCATCGCCGGCCCCGGTGACGGTGGGGGGCCCAGGGTGAGCAAGGACGCCGAGGGGAGGTCGCTGCGCTACCGGCTGTACCACGGCGAGACGTCGTTCGACTTCGTCGGCCGGGCGTGGCTGTGGTTCGCCATCTCCGGCGCGGTGATCCTGATCGGGATCATCTCCCTCGTCACCCAGGGCCTCAACTACGGGATCGACTTCAAGGGTGGCACCGCCTGGGAGGTGATCGCGCCGGGCGTGAGCGTGGCCGAGGCCAGGGACAGCCTGCAGTCGGTCGGGTTGGGCAGCGCCAAGATCCAGATCCAGGGAGCCGACATCATCCGGGTGCAGGCCGACTCCCGGTCGCCCGAGGAGCAGGTCGCCGTCACCAACAAGCTGGCCGAGCTGGCCAATGTGGACCCGGGCCAGGTGAGCCTCAACGACGTCGGACCGTCGTGGGGCAAGGACGTCACCAAGAAGGCCCGCACCGCCCTGATCGTCTTCTTCATCCTCATCACCGCCTACATCTCGATCCAGTTCGAGTGGAAGATGGCGATGGCTGCCATCGCCGCGGTGGTCCACGACATCCTGATCACGATCGGCGTCTACTCGGTGTCGCGTTTCGAGGTCACGCCGGGCACGGTGGTGGCCTTCCTCACGATCCTGGGGTACTCGCTGTACGACACGATCGTGGTGTTCGACAAGGTCAGGGAGAACGCCAGGGGCGTGGCGGCCAGCGGGCGGATGACCTACTCCGACACGGTGAACCTGTCGATGAACCAGGTCCTCATGCGGTCCCTGAACACGTCGCTGGTCGCGATCCTGCCGATCCTCTCGATCCTGATCATCGGCGCCGGCGTCATGGGCGCCACCGTCCTGAAGGACTTCGGCCTCGCACTGCTGGTCGGCCTGCTCACCGGCGCCTACTCCTCGATCTTCATCGCCTCGCCACTGCTCGCCATGCTCAAGGAGCGGGAGCCCCGCTACGTGAACGTCCGCCAGAGGCTGGCGGCCAAGGGTGGCTCCACCGCGCTCACCCCGGCGGCCGCCGCCGCGCTGGCCGGCGCCGGCGGTTCGGGTGGTGGCGCCGGCAAGGCCAAGGCCAAGTCCGCCGGTGCGACCACCGCCACGCTGGCCAAGGGCGGCGGGGCCGCCAAGGGCGGAGCGCCAGCCAAGTCCGGGGCAGCCGGCAAGTCCGGGAACGGCAAGGCCGGCCCTTCTGCGACCAAGGGTGGCGACGTCCTCCTCCCCTCAAAACCGAACACGTCGACGGGGTCGGGTGCCGCCAAGCCGGGGCCGGCGAACAAGCCCCGACCGGCCAACCGTCCTGGCGGGCCGAGACCCAGGAAAAAAGGCAAAAAGAGGTAGTCCTCGGGGGGCGCTGCCCCCCGAGTCCCCCCGAAGTCAAAGGCCCCGGCGGCGATTCGGCTCCTGCGGGATACGTTTGTGCCCGCCATGATGGACGCCGACTGGCTGAAGGACCACATCCGTGACATCCCCGACTTCCCCAGTCCCGGGATCGTCTTCAAGGACATCACTCCGCTCCTCGGCCACGCCGAGGGTTTCCGCTCCACCGTCGACACCCTCACCGCCCGCTACGCAGGGAGCAGGGTGGACAAGGTGGTCGGGA
The DNA here is from genome assembly GCA_963827345.1 of uncultured Acidimicrobiia bacterium. Lineage (GTDB taxonomy): Bacteria > Actinomycetota > Acidimicrobiia > Acidimicrobiales > AC-14 > CAWGUU01. The sequence goes on from CAWHAN010000014.1 coordinate 190,061, forward strand.
TCGAGGCCCGGGGCTTCATCCTGGCCGCGCCGGTGGCCTACAAGCTGGGCGCCGGCTTCGTGCCGGTCCGCAAGCCCGGCAAGCTTCCGTTCCACACCGAGGCCCAGGAGTACTCCCTCGAGTACGGCGCCGACCGGCTGGAGATGCACCGCGACGCCCTCGAGCGCGGCGACCGGGTCCTGGTGATCGACGACGTCCTGGCCACCGGGGGCACCGCCGCCGCCACCCTCCGTCTCGTCGACGCCGCCGGTGGCACCGTGGTGGGGCTCGGGTTCGTCATCGAGCTGGCGTTCCTGGCCGGGCGCAGCCGCCTGGGCGGCTACGACGCGTTCTCCCTCCTGATCTACGACTGAAGGGCCCCACCGGGTCCGAGTTGGCCCTCGGGTCTCACTAGACTGGTGTATCGGGTCCGTTCAACGGGGAGGGGGGCTGGTTGGTCACGGCTGACCGAGTGCTGCCCTGGCGGCGCGTCTCGTCTCAGACGGCGACCGCGGACGGGCTACGTGAGGTGCTCGAGCTCTACAAGGGTCGGCACCCCAAGGCCGATACCAGCCTGATCACGCGGGCCTACGCGGTCGCGGCCGCCGCCCACGAGGGCCAGTTGCGCCGGTCGGGCGATCCGTACATCCAGCACCCGGTGGCCGTGGCGTCGATCCTCGCCGACCTGGGCCTCGACGACGTCACCCTCGCCGCCGCCCTCCTGCACGATGCGGTGGAGGACACCGCGGTGAGCCTCGACGACATCGTGCGCGACTTCGGCGCCGAGGTCGCCGCCATCGTCGACGGGGTCACCAAGCTCGATCGGGTGAGCTTCGACTCCAAGGAGGCCCAGCAGGCGGCGAGCATGCGCAAGATGCTCGTGGCCATGGCCAAGGACATCCGGGTCCTGCTCATCAAGCTGGCCGACCGTCTCCACAACATGCGGACCATCGCCGCCATGCCGATCGCCATGCAGCACCGCACAGCCCAGGAAACCCTCGACATCTACGCCCCGCTCGCCCATCGCCTCGGGATCTCCGGCATCAAGCTGCAGCTCGAGGACCTGTCGTTCGCCACCCTGTACCCGAAGCGGTACGCCGAGATCGAACAGACTCGTCTCGATGCGGGCGCCCGAGCGTGAGATCTATCTCACCCAGGTCATCGACATGGTCCGCAGTCGCATGGCCGAGCTGCGGATCGACGCCGAGGTGTTCGGCCGGCCGAAGCACTACTGGAGCATCTACGAGAAAATGGTCGTCAGGAAGGTGGAGTTCGACGACATCAACGACCTCATCGGCATCCGGGTGCTCGTGGGGAGCGTGAAGGACTGCTACGCCGCCCTCGGGAGCATCCACGCCACCTGGAAGCCGGTGCAGGGCAGGTTCAAGGACTTCATCGCCATGCCGAAGTTCAACCTCTACCAGTCCCTGCACACCACTGTCGTGGGACCCCAGGGCAAGGCCCTCGAGGTGCAGATCCGTACCCGCGAGATGCACACCCGGGCCGAGTCGGGCATCGCCGCCCACTGGAGCTACAAGGAACGCACTCCGGTGACGGAGGCCAACTGGCTCAAGCGCATCGTCGACTGGCAGCAGGAGACGGTCGACCCCCGCGAGTTCATGGAGTCCCTGAAGGTCGATCTCGATCAGGACGAGGTCTTCGTCTTCACGCCCAAGGGCGACGTCATCACCATGCCGGCCGGCGCCACACCGATCGACTTCGCCTATTCGATCCACACCGACGTCGGGCACCGCTGCATCGGTGCCAAGGTGAACGGCCGGCTCGTGCCGCTCGACTCCACCCTCTCGTCGGGCGACACCGTCGAGGTGTTCACGTCCAAGGTGGAGGGGGCCGGGCCGTCCCGCGACTGGCTGGCGATCGTCGTGACGCCGCGGGCCCGCAACAAGATTCGCCAGTGGTTCAGCCGGAGCCGGCGGGAGGAGGCGATCGACAGCGGCAGGGAGGACCTGGTGCGGGCCATGCGCAGGGAGGGCCTGCCGGTGCAGAAGCTGACCTCCTCCCCGGTGCTGCTGTCGGTGGCGGTGGCCATGAACTACGCCGACCTCGACTCGTTGCATGCGGCCATCGGCGAGGGGCACGTCTCGGCCCACTCGGTGGCCCAGCGGGTTACCCGCGAGCTGCAGGGCGGCGTGCACGAGGAGCAGCTGCCGTCCACCGCCCGGCGCCCCACCCGCAGGCGGCGGGGGGCCAAGGTGGGCGTCCACGTCGAGGGCCTCGACGACGTCATGGTCCGGCTCTCACGCTGCTGCACCCCGGTACCAGGCGACCAGATCGTCGGCTTCGTCACCACCGGCCGCGGTGTCTCGGTGCACCGGTCGGACTGCGCCAACGCCGTGGCTCTGTCGGTCCGCATGGGCGATCGCCAGATGGAGGTCGAGTGGGACGGTGCCCCCACCGGCGGGTTCGTCGCGTCGATCGAGGTGGAGGCGCTCGACCGGGCCAAGCTCCTGCGGGACGTCTCGACGGTGCTGTCGGAGCAGCACCTGAACATCGTCTCGTCGTTCACGTCCACCGGCTCCGACCAGATCGCCCACCTGCGCTTCGAGTTCGAGCTCTCCGACCCGTCCCACCTCGAGTCGGTGTTGGCCACCGTCAAGCGGATCGACTCGGTCTACGACGCCTACCGGGTCCTGCCCGGCGGCGGCCGCTGAGCTACTCGACCAGCGCCGAGGGGACGATCGTCGCCTCGAACGGCCACTCCGATGTGTAGGCGACGTCGCCGGTGACGGTCGTCACCTCCGTGTATTGGTCGCCTTCGAGGTCCAGGATCATGAGCGACGGGACGTCGGGGTCCACCAGCCAGTAGGCGGCGACGCCGGCCTCTGCGTACGCCATGCGCTTTAGCGCCAGATCGAACCGACGGGTCGAGGGCGACAGCACCTCGACGACGAGCAGAGGGGGCACGCTCGAGGCGATTCGGCCCGATGTCGTGGCCGGCGGGCGACCAGCAGGTCAGGTTGGAACAGCGTTCGCGGACCGACCACCCAGTCGAAGGGCGCAACAATGACTTCGAGCTCACGGTCGGCCGCGGCGAGGAAGAGAGCGACCGAGACGCACCACACATCGCTGATGGAGGATGTTCGGTGCGGGCGTCACGAGCAGGCTGCCGTCGAGCAGTTCATAGCGGTGTCCGTCCTCGGGAATCGCTTCCAGGTCCTCGACAGTCAGCTCCGAGCCCCACGGCAACGCGGTCATTGGTCCAAAGTGTAAGCCGGTAGCCTCCGCTGGTGACCGAGTTCCGCGCCCCTGTCGGCACGCGTGACGTGCTCCCGCCGGAGTCCCGGCGTTGGGAGCGCCTCGTCGCCACGTTCGCCGGCCGGGTCGAGCGGGCGGGCTACGGGCTGGTCCTCAGCCCCATCTTCGAGGACGTCGGCGTGTTCGAGCGGGTGGGGGAGGGCACCGACGTCGTCCGCAAGGAGATGTACGACTTCGAGGACAAGGGCGGCCGGCGCATCGCCCTGCGGCCCGAGGGCACCGCGTCTCGTCGTGCGGGCCTACGTGCAGCACCGCCCGCCGGTGCCGTTCAAGGCCTGGTACGTGGCACCCAACTTCCGGTACGAGCGGCCCCAGGCGGGACGCTTCCGCCAGCACCACCAGGTCGGCGTCGAGGCCCTCGGCACCGAGGATCCCGACCTCGACGTGGAGATCGTCGCCCTGGCCTGGTCGGTCGCCCGCGACCTGGGCCTCACCCAGGTCGACCTGCTCCTCAACTCGCTGGGCGACGACGCCTGCCGTCCCGCCTACCTCGACGCCCTCCGGGCCTTCCTCGCCGAAACCGCCGGCGAGCTGTGCGACGAACACCGCGAGCGCTTCGCCGATAACCCCCTCCGGGTCCTCGACTGCAAGCGGCCGGCGTGTCGCGACGCCACCGACGCCGCCCCCCGCATGGTCGACCACCTGTGCGATGCGTGTGCCGTCCACTTCGACCGGGTCTGCCGCGGCCTCGACCTGCTCGGCGTGCCCTACCGCATCGAGCCCCGGCTGGTGCGGGGCCTCGACTACTACACCCGCACCACGTTCGAGCTGGCCGCCTCCGCCCTCGACTCGGCCCAGAATGCGGTCGGCGGCGGCGGTCGCTACGACAAGCTGGCCGAGGCCCTCGGCGGCCCGCCCACGCCCGGCATCGGGTTCGGGATGGGCATCGAGCGGCTGCTGCTGGCCTGCGACGCGGAAGGCGTCTTCCCCGTCCCTGACGGCCCGGTGGAGGTGTTCGTCGTCGACACCGCCGACGGCACCGGGACCGCCGCCGTCGGCCTCACCGCCGCGCTGCGGGAGGCCGGCATCGGCGCCGACCGGGCCTTCGACGGCAGGTCGATGAAGAGCCAGTTCAAGTCCGCCGACCGCTCCGGGGCCAAGCTGGCCCTGGTGGTCGGCGAGCGGGAGGCGGCCGACGGCACGGTCACCCTGCGGGACCTGCGCACGGGCGACCAGGAGGTCGTGCCCCGGGCCGACGTCGTCGACCACGTGCGGAAGCGGCTCCCGTGATCTGGCGATTCTGCTCGCGATTCGACCGGGTCACGCCCGCATTTGCGCGAGCAGAAACCCCATGATGCGCACCGACTACTGCGGCGAGCTGGGCACCGGCGACATCGGGCGTGAGGTCGCAGTCTGCGGCTGGGTGGCGAGCCGGCGCGAGCACGGTGAGCACCTGGCCTTCGTCGACCTGCGGGACCACACCGGCGTCGTCCAGTGCGTCGTCGACGGGGCGTCCGAGCTGCGGTCGGAGTACGTGCTGCGGGTGACCGGTACCGTGCGGGCCCGGCCCGAAGGCACCGTCAACGCCGGCCTGGGCACCGGCGAGATCGAGGTGGGCGACTGCGCGGTGGAGGTCCTGTCGGTGGCCGAGCCGCCGCCGTTCCCACTGACCGACCGGGTCGACGCCGACGAGGTCCTCCGGCTCCGGCACCGCTACCTCGACCTGCGACGGGCGGCCATGCAGCGCAACCTGCGGCTGCGGGCCACGGTGTCCGGCGCCATCCGCAGGGCCATGGACGACCAGGGCTTCGTGGAGGTGGAGACCCCGCTGCTGGTGGCGTCGACGCCCGAGGGCGCCCGTGACTTCGTGGTGCCGTCCCGGCTCAAGCCGGGCAACTTCTACGCCCTCCCGCAGAGCCCCCAGCTCTTCAAGCAGCTGCTGATGGTGGGCGGCATCGACCGGTACTACCAGTTGGCCAAGTGTCTCCGGGACGAGGACCTGCGGGCCGACCGCCAGTTCGAGTTCACCCAGCTCGACGCCGAGGCGTCGTTCGTCGACCAGGACGACGTCATCGCCTTCATCGACAAGGCGGTGGCCGCCGCCGTCCAGGCTGCCGGCCGGGACGACCCGGGCGAGATCCCCCGGATGACGTGGCAGGAGGCCCAGGACCGCTTCGGCTCCGACAAGCCCGACCTGCGCTTCGGGATGGAGCTCGTCGACCTGAAGCCGGTGTTCGCCGAGACCGGCTTCCGCGCCTTCCAGGCCCCGGCGGTCAAGGGCATCCGGGTGCCGGGGCACGGCGCCACCGGCCGGGCCGCGCTCGACCGTCTCACCGACAGGGCCAAGCAGCTCGGGGCGGCCGGCCTGGTGTGGATGCGCGTCGAGGAGGGCGGCGTGCTCGACGCACCGGTCGCCAAGTTCGTCACCGCCCAGGAGCAGAAGTCGCTGATCGAGGCGCTGGCGGCCGACCCTGGTGACCTGCTGCTCATCGTCGCCGGCGAGCCGTCGATGGCCAACCACGTGCTGGGGACGCTGCGCCTCGACCTCGGACGGCCGCCGGTCACCGAGGGCGGGCTGCGCCTGGTGTGGGTCACCGACTTCCCGCTGTTCGAGGGGACCGACGCCGAGGGCCGGCTCATCCCCGCCCACCACCCCTTCACCATGCCCCACCCCGACGACCTCGACCGGCTCGAGTCCGACCCGCTGTCGGTGCGGTCACAGGCCTACGACCTGGTGCTCAACGGGTGGGAGCTGGGGTCGGGCAGCGTCCGTATCCACCGCTCCGACGTGCAGCAGCGCATCTTCTCGCTGCTCGGGATCGACGCCGAACGGGCCCAGGCCCGCTTCGGCTTCCTCCTCGACGCCTTCCGCCACGGCGCCCCGCCCCACGCCGGGTTCGCCTTCGGCATCGACCGGCTGGTGGCCATCCTGGCCGGCGAGGAGAACATCAGGGAGGTCATCGCCTTCCCCAAGACCCAGTCGGGCGTCGACCCGCTGACGGGAGCGCCCGGTGCCCTCGAGCCGAAACAGCTGGGCGAGCTGGGCCTGCGCCTGAGGGTCGCCGACCCGACCTAGCGCGAGTTAGTCGAGGAAGCCCCTGAGGATCTGACCCGGGCAGCCGAGCCGGGCGTACTCGGCTCGGAGCTCGGCGGCCCTGGCCCGGCCGGCCGCGACCGCCTCCGGAGAGGGATCCGAGGGGCCGACGACGCCCCGCCCGCCCGCCGGGTCACGGAAGTCGTTGGCCAGCTTCAACGCGTCGGTGGACACTCTCAGGCAGGCGATCCCCTTGTTGTCGGGGACGACGGTGGTGGTCGGCGCCTCGGTGGTGACGGTGGTGGACGGGGGCTCGTCGCCGTCGCCGCTGCACCCGGCGGCGAGGACGGCCAGCACAAGGACCGCGCTCAGGGCCCCCGGGATCCGCCGCACCACGAGCATGCTTGCACGGGAGCCGCCCCCCGGCAAACGTGCGGTACCAAGTCGCAGGGAGCGACCTAGAGTCCCGCCGACACGGCGAGGGAGTGCGGATGAGCAGCGAGATCCCCGGGGCCACGACCGCCGAGCCGCTCGGTCTGGGCTCGAGCCCCGTCCCGGACCAGAGCGTCCTGCGGTTCGCGGTGGCAATGCGAGGGGGTGTGAGCCTGGCGGTGTGGATCGGCGGGGCGATGCAGGAGATCGATCACCTGCGGCATCCCGACGATCCCGACGATGCCGAGGACTCGGGTTTCGCCCGCCACATTCTCGGGGTCACCCGGTTCAACCGGCTCGAGGTCGACATCATCACGGGCGCCAGCGCGGGGGGGCTCAACGCCGCCCTGGCCGGCATGGCCATTGCCCACGGGACCTCGCTGAAGAGCCTCCGGGACGTGTGGATGAAGACCGCCGACATCGACAAGCTGCTCGACATCCCGAGCGCCAGCAAGGCGACGATCCGGTCGCTGCTCAACGGCGATTACTTCCGAAGAGAGGTCGTCCAAGCCCTGACCTCGCTCGCCGATCGTGGCGAGGGCGGCCCAGGGTCCCCGGTGGAGGTCTTCCTGGCCGCCACCGTGTTCGGTGGCGTCTCCGTCACCGAGGCGGGCGACCCGACGTTCTCCGACCGGCGCCGGCAGGCCTATTTCCATTTCCGGCATCTGGCCGTCTCACCCCGGTTCAGCGACACCTGCGGTCGGCCCGACGCGCCCGATCGGCTCGGCCGGGCGGCGCGGGCCAGCGCGTCCTTCCCCGTCGCCTTCGACCCCGAGCGCATGGAGGCGGCGGCGTTCAGCGGTCGGCTCCAGCTCCCTGCGGGCGCGGCCACGCCGACCACGCTCCGGCTCTTCGACGGCGGCATCCTCGACAACATCCCGGTGGCCCGCGCCATCCACGCCGCGGCATCCTCTCCGGCGCAGGAGCCTGTGCGCCGATGGGTCGTCTACCTCCATCCGAGCCCGACGCTCGCGAAGCCGCTCCGGGCCGAGTCGGACTCGACGGAGTCGCCACAGATCTTCAAGGTCGTCATGGACCTGCTGGCCGGACGAGGCGTCGAGACCCTGCTCGACGACCTGGAGGTGCTGCGCGAGCACAACCGGGAATCGGAGTCGCAGCGGGTGCAGCGCTATTCCCTCTGCCTCGCCGCGTTCGACGCGTTGTCGGCGGGCGACGGGCGCCAGTGCGACGGCCTGGCGTCAGTCGACGCCGACCACCTCTACGCCCTCCTCGACGACCCGGCCACGCTGCTCGGGTGGGTGCCGATCGGGGAGGTGCCTCCCGAGTCCCCGATCGACGACGTCGACGAGACGGCCCGGATCAAGATGCGCGTGGACTTCCTCGACGAGCTGCTGGCTCTCGACGAGACGGTGCGCCCGTTCGCCCGCCTGGTCCGCCTGTCGCACCTGTCCATCGAGTGGATCCGGTGGGTGGAGCGGCGGGGCGGAGCGTCCCACGCCGAGCTGCGTCGGGAGGTCTACGACATCCTCCTGGTGGCCCGCCTGGTCGACGCCGCCCTCGACAGGGTCTTCCTCGCCACCGCCGACCGCCGGGTGGAGGCGCTGGCCGAGGCGCTGGCTGAGGCGCGCCTGTCGGCCGCCCTCCACCGGTTGGCCCGGTTCGCCGGTTCGGCCGGTCCGGCAGGCGACGAGGCACCGGAACCGCTCCGGGAGCGGCTGGTCGACGAGTCGGCCCAGGTCACGCTCGACGTCCTGGCCGCCGGCCACCTGCCGGTCGGGCCGAAGGACGCGTCGCTGGGCCCGCTCGACGAGGTCCTCCTGGGCCGGCTCGCCGACGTGGGATGCGCCCTTCTCGCCCAGGCTCGGTCGCTGCCCGACGGAGCCCCCACCGGCCTGTTCGGGCTGCTGCACCACCAGCTCGGCGCGGCGCCCGCCGTCGGCGAGGTTCGGCGCCACCTGGTGGCCCTCGACGCCGCGTGTGCCGGGCTCCACCGCGGGAGGTCCGTCGGGGCTCCGTTGCCGATCGAGTACGTGCGCATCTCAGGGGCGGCGGGATCCCCGCTGGCGAAGGACTCGCAGTTTCCCGAGGGCGCCTGGTGCAAGTTCTCCAAGTTGAGTGAGGACGCCGGGCGCATCGACCCCGAGAAGAAGCTGTCAGGCAACAGCCTGGCCAACTTCGCCGCGTTCCTGTCCCCGCGGTTCCGGGCCAACGACTGGATGTGGGGCCGCATGGATGCGGCCGCGGGCCTGGTCGACATCCTCATCCGACCCGAGCACCTGGCCCTGGACCGGATGGAGCAGGCCGAGGCCGTCGAGTCCAGGATCGAGGCCGCGGTGTTGGCTCCCTTCGCCTCCGTCGGGGACGAGCACGACCCGGTCCGGGAGTCGGCGGAGACCGTCTTTCGCAGGTTGTGGGCGGAGAACACCACGCTGGTGCACGACGACGTCCAACTCGCCGTCAACGACCCCACCGCCACGATGGATGCGACCCGACGGCTGCTCACCGCCCGGTGGCAGCTCGAGATCTTCCTGGTCGAGGTGCGCCGGCTTCTCGCCTCCTCGCTGCACCCGGGCAGCGGCCCCGAGCAGTTCCCCGCCCTGGACCGGCCCGGCGGGGCCGACCGGCCCGGCGGGGCCGACCAGCCAGGTAGTGCCGAACCATCGCCGGTCGAGGTGCAGCGGGCGACGGCCAACATCGCCAAGGTGATGTCGGCCTACGAAGGGACGCCTCGGCGGGCCTTGGACCTCTGGGGCGCCAGGAGGACGACAGCCCTGGGGGTCCGGGTGGCGCGGAACCTGTCCCGGTCGTTGGTGCCGGGACGCGGCGTGGCGCGCTGGGCGGCCCGGTCGCTGGCGGCGGTGCCGATCATGATCACCACCGCCGCCCTCCTGGCCCGGGGCGCCTTCCTGGTGGCGTGCAGCCTGCTCCTGAACGTCGTCCTCGTCCCCCGCCTGGAGCCAGGGTCGTTGATCCAGTGGGTCGTGCTGGTGCTCTCGACACTCGGTTCGCTCGTCTTCTGGCTGGTGCTGGCGCGTCGCCGCGCCGACGAGAAGCACGCCTGGCGAGGGATTGTGGCCGGCGGCGTCACCCTCGCCATCCAGGCGTTCGGATGGACCGTCATGTGGTGGCCCCTGTTGCGTGATCAGCTCGTGCCCCCGGAGCGGTTCCGCAAGAACACGCCGTTCGTGCGTGACTTCATCCTCGGCGAGCCTCTTTTCGGTGCGCTGGTCGTCGCCGGGGCCACGTTCCTGGCCTGGTACCTGCTCCTGGTCTGGGCCAAGAAGCGGTGGGCGGTGCCCCAAGCCGCCGTCGTCGGCGTGGTCTGGGGATGGTGGATGATCGTCGGCTCCTGGGAGCCGATGGGCCGGCTGGGCTTCTTCGCCCGGCTCCAGGCCGCGCTGGGCTCGATGTGGATCCCAGCCCTCCTGCTCGTGTTCCTGTCGGCGGCGCTGACCGTGATGGTCAGGATCGAGGACCGAGGCGGGGCGGACAGCACCGAGTGAGGATGGCAGGAACCCGCCCCCAGCCTGCGGGTTCCTGCCATCCGGTGTCGCCGCCCGGGTGGGCGGTCAGGCGGCGAGGCCTCGAAGCGTGCGGGGGAAGGCGGCGACGGAGCTGATCTTGGCGGCGCCGGTCGCGAGGTCGACCCGGGCCAGGAACGTGAAGGGGAAGCCGTCGACGGTGAGGGCCGCGTAGGCGGTGTCGACGCCGCCGGCGGTCACGATGTCGAAGCCGGCGATCCGGCCGGCCGGGAACCGCAGCGAACCGACGGTCACGAGGGTGCCCGAGTTGGGCGGGTCCTGCCGAACGAGCAGGTCACGCCGGGTGTCGAGGTCGTAGAGGGTGGTGGCGGTGGCCGGGTCGTTGTCGTTGTTCGTGTACGCCGCCCCGGTGACGCCGGTCGCGGTCGTGCCGGCGACGTTGAGGGTGCCGTCGGTGAACGTGTCGCCGGTGAGCAGGGCGATGGCGGCCGGCATGCGGTCCGACGGGATGACCCGCAGGTTCTGACCGGTGTCGCTGACGATGCGCAGGGCGTCGGCGGCGGGGTTGAAGTCGAAGCCGAACTCGGTGCCCGACAGGGCGATCGGTGTGCGGGGGTCACCGGCCACGAGGGGAGCGGAGACAAGGGGCGCCACGAGGGTGGCTGCGCCAGTGGTGGGGTCGACGGTGTAGAGCCGGCCGGCGGTACCCAGCTTGCCGACGCCGTAGATGGCGCCGGTCTTGGGGCGGCGGTCGATCCCGATCAGGGTCTCACCCGGCGACAGGCCGGTGACGGCGACGTCGTTCGACGCCAGCGCGGCGAAGCCGGTGCTGAAGGTGACGATGCGGTTGCCGGTTGTCAGGCCGTACAGCGTCTGGCCGGGGCCGCCGGTCTGGGCCCCGCCGGCAGCACCGACACCGCAGTGACGGCCGCAGCTGCGAGGAGGACGATCAATGCTCGCCGTACTTGTCTCACGTTCTTGCTCCTTGGGTTCGATGGCTGCGCGCTGGCGCGATGAGGGGCGCCTGCACAGTGTTCGGAGCCGTTCCGCGAGCGGGATGCCCCTCGTCGACGAATACTGCGGCCGACTTTCCCTTTCGCTATGCGTCCTCGTCATGGGCGACCATGGCGGGGATGGCCAGGGTCCTCGTCTCCGAGACGATCGCCGAGCGCGGAATCGTCCGCCTGCGGGAAGCGGGTCACGACGTCGACATCCGCATCGGCCTCATGCCCGTCCAGCTCCTGGCCGCGGTGCCGGGCGCGGCGGCGCTGATCATCCGGTCCGAGACCCAGGTGACCGCCGACGTGCTCGAGGCCGGCGGGGACCTGGTCGTCGTCGGCCGGGCCGGGATCGGGCTCGACAACGTCGACGTGGCCGCCGCCACCCGCCGCGGCGTCATGGTCGTGAACGCACCGACGTCGAACGTGCTCTCGGCGGCCGAGCACGCCGTGGCTCTGCTGCTCTCCATGGCCCGCAACATCCCCCAGGCCCACGCCGCCCTCGTGGCCGGGAAGTGGCAACGCTCGCGCTGGGAGGGCGTCGAGCTGCACGGCAAGGTGCTCGGCGTGGTCGGCCTCGGCCGGGTGGGCACGCTGGTGGCCCAGCGGCTGTCGGCGTTCGGCATGCGGGTTGCCGCCTTCGACCCCTACGTCTCCGACGACCGGGCCCGCCAGATGGGCGTCGACCTGATGGAGCTGGACGAGCTCATCCAGATCGCCGACTTCCTCACCATCCACCTCCCCCGCACGCCGGACACCGTCGGGCTGATCGGCGAGGAGCTGCTGGCCAAGGCCAAGCCCAACCTTCGGATCGTCAACACCGCCCGCGGCGGCATCCTCGACGAGGCCGCCCTGAACGCCGCCCTCCGACGCGGGCAGGTGGCGGGCGCCGCCCTCGACGTCTTCTCCACCGAGCCGATCACCGAGTCGCCGCTCTTCGAGCTGGAGACGGTGGTGGTCACCCCCCACCTGGGCGCCAGCACCCGCGAGGCCCAGGACAAGGCGGGCGAGACCATTGCCGGGCAGGTGCTGCTGGCCCTGGCCGGGGAGTTCGTCCCGTACGCCATCAACGTCGCCGCCACCGAGGCGTCGGAGGCGGTGCGGCCGTTCCTGCCGCTCGCCGAGCGTCTGGGCCGCATCTTCGGGTCGCTGAACGACGGCGTGCCCGGTTCGCTCGAGATCGCCTACGAGGGCCAGCTGGCCGGCCAGGACACCCGGATCCTCACCCTCGCCGTGCTCAAGGGACTGCTGAGCGCCGGCAGCGAGGAGCCGGTGTCCTACGTCAACGCCCCGAAGCTGGCCAGCGAGCGCGGGGTGGCGGTGCGGGAGGTGAGCACCGCCGAGTCCTTCGAGTACGTGAACCTCATCTCGATCCGGGGCGACGACCACGCCCTGGCCGGCACCCTGTTCGGGCTGCGCAACGAGGCCCGGCTGGTGATGGTGGACGAGCACGCCGTCGACATCCCGCCGTCGAGGGAGATGGTCGTGGTCCGCAACGACGACAGGCCCGGGATGATCGGCCTCGTCGGGCTCATCGTCGGCCAGGCGGGGATCAACATCTCCGACATGGACGTGGGCCGGTCGCCCTCCGGTGAGGCCGCCCTGATGGTGCTCTCCACCGACCAGCAGGTGCCGGCGGCGGTGCTCGACGAGCTGCGGTCGCAGCCCGGCATCCTCGAGGTCAACACCGTCAGCTCCAGGTAGACGGGCAGCTCGGTTGAGCCCTGAGGACGCCGAGGCGGAGGCGGAGGACTTCGAGGTCAGGCGCATCCAGCCGTACCAGGCCCGCAAGCCCTACCAGTGCCCCGGCTGCAACCAGCGCATCGACGTGGGTCTCGGGCACCTGGTGGTGGTACCCCGCCTGGAGCCCGACCTCAGGCGCCACTGGCATCTGGCCTGCTGGGAGTACCGCCACCGCCGCCGCCCTCGCTGACGAGCTACTCGGCCTGCGAGAGCCGGGTCAGTCGGTGCCCGTCTACTCGGTGGTTGCCTCGGCGTCGGCCGCCGGCTTTGCCTCCGGCTCGGCCTTTGCCTTCGCCCTGCTGGCGGTCTTTGCCTTGGCCGGCGCGGGCTTCGCTGCCGCCTCCGGCTCCGTCTTGGCTTCCGCCTCCGGCTTGGCGTCCGCCCCGGCCCCGGCGTCGGCTTGGGGCTCGGCCTCGGCCTCAGGGGCGGCGTCGCCGTCGGGCTCGGGGTCGGCGACCCCGTCACCCGTGACGACCCTGGCCCTGTTCGGGCTCTTCGCCCGCCCGGTGCTGACCCGGTTGCCCACGGGCTTGTCCGGCGCGGCTTCGGGCACTTCGGTCGCCGGTGCGGTGTCGGTGGCGTCGGTGGGCCCGTCGGCCTCGGCCGAGGTGTCTGTCGTCGCCGCGGCGGGTGCAGTCTCGGTGACATCCTTGGCGGGCTCCGGCCCGGGGGTGGGGACCCGTCGGGGCGGCGTCGGTACCGGCACCAGCATCGGCTCGGGCGCCCGCTTCCACTTCATCACCCTGACCACGCCGTAGGCGGTGCCGGCCATGAGGCTGACGACCGCGCCGATCTTGAAGGTGCGCCGTACGGTGCGTGCGAACTGCCTGATCATCCTCAGGAGGCTACTTGACGGGTCCGGGCCCGCCTGTCACGATCACGGGTGACATGTCGCGCCGTTACCTCGCCACCGTCCTGCTCCTTACTTAGCGGCGAGCGCCTGCGCGCGTGCTCGCCCCGCCTCTCGAGCCTCCGGGCCGGGAGGTTTTTCTTTTCCCCAGGAGGCTCCGATGAACACCCAACCTGACCGGCTGATCATCTTCGACACCACGCTGCGGGACGGCGAGCAGTCGCCCGGCATCTCCCTCGACGCGGCCGAGAAGCTCGAGATCGCCGAGCAGCTGGCGCGGCTGGGAGTCGACTACGTGGAGGCCGGCTTCCCGGTGGCCAGCCAGGGCGACTTCGAGGCGGTGCGGGGCATCGCCCGGGCGGTCCGCGGACCGGTGATCGCGGGGCTCTCCCGCACCCAGGTGACCGACGTCGACCGGTGCTGGGACGCGCTGCGCGACGCCGAGCGGGCCCGCATCCACGTCTTCATCTCCACCAGCCCCAACCACATGGAGCACATGCTGAAGATGACGCAGGCCCAGGTGCTGGCCGCCATCCGCTCCGGTGTGGCGCGGGCCCGGGAGCACACCGACGACGTCGAGTTCAGCCCCCAGGACGCCACCCGCACACCGCTCGACTTCATGCTGGAGGTCCTGCAGGCGGCGGTCGACTCCGGCGCCACCACCCTGAACATCCCCGACACCGTCGGCTACGGCATCCCCTGGGACTTCGGCGCCCTCATCCAGTACATCCGCCGTGAGGTGAAGGGCGACTACATCACCTCCGTCCACTGCCACAACGACCTGGGCCTGGCCACCGCCAACTCCCTGGCCGGCGTTGCCGCAGGCGCCCGGCAGGTCGAGGTCTGCGTCAACGGGCTGGGGGAGCGGGCCGGCAACGCCGCCCTGGAGGAGGTCGTGATGGCGCTGAAGATCCGCCCCGACCAGTTCGACGGTCTCGACACCAATGTCCGCACCGAGGAGCTGGCCCGCACCAGCCGTCTGGTCAGCCGGCTCACCGGCTACCCGGTGCAGTACAACAAGGCCGTCGTCGGCCGCAACGCCTTCGCCCACGAGTCGGGCATCCACCAGCACGGGGTGCTGGCCGAGCGCACCACCTACGAGATCATCGACGCCGCCACGGTCGGCCAGGTGGGGAGCCAGATCGTGCTGGGCAAGCACTCCGGCCGCCACGCCTTCTCCGACACCCTGGCCAAGATGGGGATCACCGTCAGCGGCGACGTGCTCAACTCGGCCTTCGCCCGGTTCAAGGAGCTGGCCGACCGCAAGGTCCAGATCACCGACGCCGACCTCGAGGCCATCGTGGCCGAGGAGCTGGGCACGAGCGTCGCCTCCGCCTTCAGCCTGGAGTCGCTCGAGGTCAGCGGCGGCACCGTCGGGGTACCGCGGGCGCGCGTCGTCCTGTCCCGCGACGACGGCCAGAAGCTGGAGGCCGACAGCGAGGGCGACGGCATGATCGACGCCGCCTGCAACGCCATCCGCCAGGCAACCGGCGTCGACGGCAAGCTCACCGATTTCAACGTGTCGTCGGTCACCGGCGGCGTCGACGCCCTGGGCGACGTGATCATCCAGCTCGAGTCCGACGGCATCCGGGTGTCGGGCAGGGGCGTGTCCACCGACGTGGTGGAGGCGTCGGCCCGGGCCTACCTCAGTGCAGTCAACAAGGTGATCAGGGTGGCGGCCAGGGCCGAGCCCCGGCAGAACGAGGTCGGCCCGTAGCGGCGTTTCCAGCCGAACCGGTGACGGTCAGCGGCGGCAGGAACCGTTCCGTGTCACCAGTTGGAGGGGCTTGGCGGGGACCCACCGAAATGGTGACGGTCAGCGGCGCCCGGAACCGCTCTGCGTCACCGGTTCGCTGAATCGGGCGGACCGAGCACGGCCAGCAGGCGGTCGACCCAGTCGCTGTAGACGCCGTCGATCCCCATCTTCACGAGCTCGCGGATGATCCGCTCGTGCTCGGCGCCCCAGCCGAAGGAGAGCCGGCCGAACCGGTGGAACAGCGTGGTGAGGCCGCCCGTCCACTCGGGGTAGCGGAGGTTGACGGCGTCGATGCCGGCCTCGGCCAGCTGGGCGGCCCGGCGCTCCGGCCCGCGGCGCATGTCCTTCAGGGCGGTGCTGTTGACCAGGTGGACGCCGTTGAAGGCGGGGTCCTCGCGCCACGCCGCCAGGCGGGCGACGTCGCCGTGACAGAGCCACAGCCGCTCGGGTGCGCCACCGCCGGCGGCCCGGGCCACCGCCACCACCGACTCGGCCGCGCTCGAGTCCTTGACGTCGAGGGACAGCTCGAAGCCGGTGCCGCACTCGGCGTAGAGGTCGCCGAGGCTCGGCACGTAGGCGGGCAGGTCGGCCCTGTCGATGCCCGAGATGTGCCGGCGGACCGGCTTGCGGCCGACCTTGCCGTCGTGGTCGAGCACGACCACGCCGTCGGCGGTGAGCCACACGTCGCTCTCCAGGGCGGTGGCGCCGATGCGCAGGGCGAGGGTGAAGGCCTCGAGGGTGTTGGCGGGGGCGTGGGCCTGCCCGCCCCGGTGGGCGAAGCCGATCGGTGGGTTGCGCAGGGAGTCGACGATCCACCCATCTTCGCCGGTCCGGGCGCCGGCTCGCCGAGCCGGTAGCATCGAGCCTCGTGACCGTCGTCTGGGTGCTGCTCGCCGTCGTGGTGCTGGTCAGCTGCTATTTCCTGCTCAAGGTGGTCAAGCAGCTGAGCAAGACGATGGGGGCCCTCGTCGTCAGCATGGAAGAGCTGGGCGAGGTGGCTACCGATCTCCAGCGCCTGAAGGGCGAGGTGCAGGGCGACGGCCAGAGCGAGGTGCCGGAGCAGAACGGCTCCGTGGACGACACCAGTCGCCAATAGCGACGCCGGTAGACTGACGACATGCCGTCCTCGCTGGGACCGGCCGAGATCCTGGTCATCCTCGTCGTCGCCCTCATCGTGCTCGGGCCGAACAAGCTGCCGCAGGCCGGCCGCCAGCTCGGCAAGGCGCTGGCCGAGGTCCGGAGATGGACGTCGGACATGAAGAGCGAGATCAAGACCGTCGTCGACTTCGAGGATCGCCCGTCCTACCCGTCGTCACCGACGGCCTCGACGACGGTCACCGCCGACCCGCAGCCGGTCACAGACACGGCAGCAGGCACGGCAGTCACAGGAACAGCAGTCGCGGCAGTCACCGCAGCGGCGGCAGTCCCGGCCGAGCCGGAGCCGGCCCCTCCGGCGTCGGAGGTCCACGCCGAGCCGGACTCCGACGGTTTCCGCCGACCCTTCGTTCACGGTGGCCGCCGAGCCCAGCACCGCCGCCGTGGTCGAGCCGCCGGCGGCCGAGGGTCTCGGGCCCACCGTCGAGCCCGGAGGCCCCGCAGGGGGATTCGGCGCAGGGTTAGGCGTCTCCGATCGCCATTCTCGAAGAGGACCCGCAGGTAGGTGACACCGGCGAGCGCATGCCGCTGGTCGCCCACCTGGCCGAGCTGCGCCGCCGGCTCATCATCTCCGCCGTCGCCCTGGTGGCCGGGGCGATCGTCGCCTTCTCCCTGTACAACTACATCCTCGACTTCCTGATCCGCCCCTACACGGAGATCACCGGGAAGACCGAGTTCGTGATCCTCGACCCCCTCGAGGGGTTCGCGGCCCGGCTCAAGGTGGCGGCGTGGTGTGGCGCGTTCCTCGCCTCACCGGTCGTGCTGTGGCAGCTGTGGCGGTTCATCACACCCGGGTTGCACAAGAACGAGAAGCGCTACGCCATCCCGTTCATCATCTCGTCGGTGCTGCTGTTCGCGCTGGGCGCGGTGGTGGCGATGCTGACGTTCCCCCAGGCCCTGCGGTTCCTGATCGGCGTGGGCGGCACGAACATCGACCCCCTCTTCTCGCCGGGCAAGTACCTGAGCCTGATCACCCTGATGATGGTGGCGTTCGGGATCGCCTTCGAGTTCCCCGTCCTGCTCGTCTTCCTCCAGGTGGCGGGCGTGGTGTCGAGCCAGAAGCTGCGCAGCTGGCGGCGGGGGGCGGCGGTGATCATCGTGGCCGTGGCGGCGGTGATCACGCCCAGCCAGGATCCGTACTCGCTCTTCGCCATGGCCGGCCCGATGTACCTGTTCTACGAGGGATCGATCCTGATCGGGCGCCTCCTCAAGAAGTGACGCGGGACCAGTTCGCCGCCGCCTACCCGTTCGGGCTCGACCCGTTCCAGGTCAGGGCCCTCGACGCCCTCGACGCCGGCCGATCGGTGCTGGTGGCGGCGCCCACCGGGTCGGGCAAGACGGTCGTCGCCGAGTACGCGGTGGCCAAGGCGCTGGCCGAGGGGGGCAAGGTCTTCTACACGACGCCGATCAAGGCGCTGTCCAACCAGAAGTTCGGCGACCTCGGCCGGCAGTTCGGCGTGGAGAAGGTCGGCCTGCTCACCGGCGACAACTCGATCAACCCGAACGCGCCGGTGGTGGTGATGACCACCGAGGTCCTCCGCAACATGATCTACGCCGACTCGCCCACGCTCGCCGGGCTCGCGGTACGTCGTGCTCGACGAGGTCCACTACCTGCAGGACCAGTACCGGGGGCCGGTGTGGGAGGAGGTGATCATCCACACGCCGATGGAGGTCGACCTGGTCTGCCTGTCGGCGACGGTGTCGAACGCCGAGGAGTTCGCCGACTGGATCCAGACGGTGCGGGGGGCGACGGTGGCCATCATCGAGGAGCACCGGCCGGTGGAGCTGAACCACCTCTACCTGGTCGGCGACAGGGAGTCCGAGGACCTCCGGCTCCTGCCGACCTTCGTCGACGGGCGGCCGAACGCGGAGGCGGCCAAGCTCGACGCCAAGGTCGTCCACTCCGCGGCCTCGTTCCGCAACCGGCCGCGGTCGTCGGGCCTGCAGACACCCCGGCGGGCCGACGTGGTCGAGCGGCTGTGGGACGAGGGCATGCTCCCGGCCATCTACTTCATCTTCAGCCGGGCCGGCTGCGACGAGGCGGTGCGCCAGTGCCTGCACGCCGGGCTGCGGATGACGACGCCGGACGAGCGGATTGCCATCCGGGCCATCGTCGAGGCGAGGACGAAGGCGCTCTCCGACGACGACCTGGCCGTCCTCGGCTACGGCGAGTGGCTGACCGGGCTGGAGTCGGGCCTGGCCGCCCACCACGCCGGCATGGTTCCCGCCTTCAAGGAGGCGGTGGAGGAGGCGTTCACCGCCGGGCTGGTGAAGGCCGTGTTCGCCACCGAGACCCTCGCCCTCGGCATCAACATGCCGGCCCGGTCGGTGGTCATCGAGAAGCTGTCGAAGTTCACCGGCGAGCGCCACGAGTTCCTCAGCCCCGGCGAGTACACCCAGCTCACCGGCCGGGCCGGGCGACGGGGCATCGACAAGGTCGGCTACGCGGTGGTGCTGTGGTCGGCGTTCGTGCCGTTCGACCAGGTGGCGGGGCTGGCGTCGACCCGCACCTACGCGCTGACGTCGTCGTTCCACCCGACCTACAACATGGCCGCCAACCTGGTGCGGCGGTACTCGCCGGAGCAGGCCCGGCACCTGCTGAACCTGTCGTTCGCCCAGTACCGGGCCGACCGCGACGTCGTCCGCCTGGAGACCCAGCTGGAGCGGACGGCCCAGCACCTCGAGGACGCCCGCCACGACGCCGAGTGCGAGCTGGGCGACGTCGAGGAGTACCGGGCGCTGGTTCGGGCGGCGGCGGAGGGCGGCGGCGGCGGCTCCTCGAATCGTCAACGGCCCAACCTGCGTCAGGGCGTGGTCGAGGCCCTCGAGCGGATCAAGCCGGGCGACGTGCTGGTGCTGTCGGGCGGGAAGTCGCCGGGACGGGTGGCCGTTCTGTCCACCGCCCGCCGCCGGGGAGCGGAGGTGCGGCTGGGGGCCATCACCGTCGACCGTCGCTATCTGACCCTGTCGGCGCGGGACTTCTCGAAGCCGCCGCTGGCGGTCGCCCACATAGACCTGCCGACGCCCTACGCCCCCCGGAACGCCGCGTTCCAGCGGGAGGTGGCCCAGGCGCTGGTGAAGGCCAAGGCCCGAACCGGTGACGATCAGCCGCGCCAGGCGCCGTTGTCCGTCACCGGTTCGGCGGAGATGCACCCGGCGGCGTCCTGCCCCGACCTCCGCCGCCACCTGCGGGCGGCCGAGCGGGCCGACCGCCTGGAGAAGGACCTCAACCGGCTGCACCGGCGGATCGAGGGTCGCACCGAGTCGCTGGCCCGCCAGTTCGACAGGGTGCTGCGGGTGATGGAGGTGTGGGGCTACGTCGACGGGTGGGCGCTGACGCCCTCCGGCGAGCAGCTGACCCGGATCTACCACGAGTGCGACCTGCTGGTGGCCGAGGCATTGAAGGCCGGGCTGTTCGACGACCTCGACCCGGCGGCGGTGGCCAGCCTGGCGTCGGCCTTCACCTTCGAGACGCGGCGGGGGCCGGCTCGGGGGCCGGGCGCGGGGGCCGGCGGCGCCAAGGAGCCGGACCTGTGGTTCCCCTCAGGCAAGGTGCAGCGGCGGTGGGCGCAGCTCGAGCGCATCGCCGCCGACCTGAACGCCACCGAGCGCGAAGCCGGGCTGCCGCAGACCCGGAACCCCGACCCGGGCTTCTTCGCGGTGGCCCACGGGTGGGCGGCGGGGGAGGACCTGGCCGACGTCATCGGCGACGAGGCCGTCACCGGCGGCGACTTCGTCCGCAACATGAAGCAGCTGATCGACCTGCTCCGCCAGCTCGCCATCGTCACCGCGGCCACGTCGCCGAAGACGTCGACCGCCGCCGAGCAGGCCGCCGACCGCCTGCTCCGGGGGGTCGTGGCCGCGTCGTCGGTCGCGGCCTGACGGACTGGCGGGCCAGCGATGCCGATCGCCAAGGGCAGCGAGTACGGCGCGCCGGGACCGGTGCCCGACGATCTCGTGGTGGTCAGGTCCGACGCCGAGGCCCGCGCCGCCCTGGAGCAGGCCCGCCGCGAGCGTCGCCCCTACCCACCGCTCGGGCTGCTCGGCGGCGACCTGTGCCGCACGCTCGGCGGAGGTGGGAGGGAGCTGGTCGGCGTGCGCTTCCCCGTCGACCTCGGCGTGGTGCTGGCCGACGGCAGGATCCACCTGTTCGTCGCCTCGCTGGTGGCCCGCACCAGGCTCTGGACCAGGGCTTTCGTGGCCATGAACGCGCAGTGGGTCGACGGCATGAACCTCGGCCCGGCCATCCAGGCGACGGCATCCTCGACACCTTCGACGTTCGGCTGCCGTTGCGCCAGGCGTTGGCGGTGCGGGCTCGGGCCGGTCATGGCGCCCACCTGCCCCACCCGGGAATCCGCGAGCGGCGGACATCTGCCCTGCAGTTCGAGCTGGAGAGCGCCCTCCCGCTGCGCCTCGACGGGGTCGTCGTCGGTAAGGCCCGGACGTTGGCGCTCCGGGTCGAGCCGGACGCGCTGGTGGTCTTCATCTGACTCGACCCCCGTCGGGGCCCGACAGTCGGGACCCAGTCGGGACATCTGCCCCATGACGCCGGGACGCGGCCCATGTGACGGTGACCACATCACCGAGAACCTGGAGGCAGAGATGTCGAGAATGAAGCGGTTGTCCGCACTGTTGGCAGCGGCCGGCGCAGTGGCGATGCTCCTGGCCGACCCCGCCGGCGCCCTCATGACCACCGAACCCACTGAGGAGACCGGCGGCGACGGCGGGACGTCGTCCCCGGCCGGGTCGGCGGCCGACTTCAACGGTGACTCCCGGAAGGACACCTGCTACGTCTCCGACGGCGCCCTCAACGCCAAGTGCGTCCTCGCCGCCCCCGCCGGGAAGCCGAACCTCACCTACCAGTCGAGGACGTTCGACCCGGGGTGGAAGGCAGGGAGGGCGTGGGTCGATCACAACGGCGACGGCCGGGCCGACTACTGCCGGGTCGTGGACTACACCCGCCTCGCGTGCACGGTGTCGACCGCCCCTCCGACCTGGCCGACATCGCTCACCGGCCCGGCCATCGGCGAGGGCTTCGGGGAGACGTTCCACTCGCTGAACCTGGACGCCGGCTGGGACGACACCAGGACGTGGATCGACTACAACGCCGACGGCAAGGTCGACTACTGCCGCATCGTCGGCAACGTGTTCACCGGCTACAGCGGCGTCTGCACCATGTCCGACGGAAAGGGATTCGGGCGGGAAACGCCCTGGATGGGGTTCTGAGCAAGGAACCCGTTCATCCTGTCGGGCGAGCCGGTTAGGACTCGGCCTGGAGGATGAGCTCCACTTCCAGGTCGATCTTGATCTTGTCGCCCACGACGACGCCGCCGGTCTCCATGGGCATCTCGATGTTGATGCCGAAGTCCTTGCGGTTGATCTCGGTGGTGGCGCTGAACCCGGAGCGGGTGCCGCCCCAGGGGTCGGTGCCGACGCCGTGGAACTCCACGTCGAGCGATACCGGCCGGGTGACGCCGTGGAGGTCGAGATTGCCCTCGACGACGTAGCCATCGCCCTCCTCGCGGACCGCCGTCGACGTGAATCGAGCCTGCGGGTACTTCTCGACCTCGAAGAAGTCGGCGGACCGCAGGTGGCCATCACGCGTGGCGTCGCCGGTCTCGATCGACGCCGGGTCGAAGGTGACGTCGGCGACGGCCTCGTAGGGGTTCTCCGGGACCGTGACGGTGCCCTCGAACTTGGTGAAGCTGCCCTTGACCTTCGAGATCATCAGATGGCGGACCGAGAACTGGAGGCTGGAGTGCGCCGGGTCGATGTTCCAGGTGCCCTGTGCCAGCAGCTGCTGCGGTGCGGTGACGGTTGATGTCATGGTGTCCCCTCGGTCGGTGTTTCCGTGTCACATAGTACCAAGGTTGTTGCACGCTCAACTATTCCCGGAATGGGGAGGCATGCGCATTGCCCTCTGGGCAGAACGACTGGAAGTCGCACGACGAGCACCAACGGCCCGGCGTGGCGCCGAACGCCCCGGCGGCAAGGGCGTCGAGCGCGACGGACACCCGCTTGCGCACGTCGGCGGCGGTGCCGGCGTCCCAGTCGCGGCTGTCGACGACCGGCGGACCGTCGGTGCGGAGCCAGCAGTACGTGGTGCGCAGCCGGTCGGGGTCGGCGTCCCAGGTGCCGATGGCGGCCAGGCCGTAGAGGTCGAGCTGCATCGCTGCCCCAGGCTGGTCAGTGGCCGTGGGGCGGCCGGTCTTGAAGTCGACGAGCTCGAGCCGGCCGTCACGCTCGTAGACGGCGTCGATCCGGCCTCTGACCAGGTGCCCGTCTACGGCCAGGGCGAAGGGCGCCTCCACCTTGACGGGATCGAGCTCGGCGTAGGGGCTGGCCAGGAACGACGCCTTCAGGCGGGCGGCCACGCCGGCGCCGCTGGGGAGCACGTCCCGGTCGAGGTCGGGGTCGGCCTCCGGCTCCAGCAGGGCGAGCTGGCGGTCGGCCCGCTGCTCGATCCAACGGTGGACCTCGGTGCCCAGCCTGGCCGCGGCCGACGAGCTGCGCGGGAGGGGGCGGACGACGGTCCAGTAGAACTGCTTCGGGCACCGGGCGTAGGTGACCATGCCGGTGACCGACAGCGCCGATGGGGCTCGCCGGGGGGCGACGCGGCGCGCCGCGGGTGACCTCGACGTCTAACACGAGGTCGTCGAGGGTCAGCTGGCGGGCGACCGGAGGGCCCATCGAAGCAGGGTAACGGCGGGCGGCGGCGGCCCGGAACCGCTCCTTGGCCGCCACCTCGGGGTCGACGTCGGCCGGCTCCTGCCGGAAGCGCTCGGTGACCAGATCGGTCTGACCGGCGACGAAGGCGTAGAAGGGCGACGGCCCCTGGGCCTCGGCCGCGCCCCGGTACCAGTGGGCGGCCGAGCAGACCAGCCGCTCCTGGGCCCGGGTGCAGGCCACGTACAAGCAGCCGCCACTCCTCGTCGAGCTTGCGGCGACGGATGGCGTCGTCGATGTCGACCATCCGGGCCGTTCGCCACGACGGGATGCCCTCGTCGTCCTCCCGGAGCCACCAGGGCAGCGCCGAGGAGTTGGAGACCGCGTTCTCGCCGGGCCGTCCGTCGGGGAAGATCTTCGACGATCCCTTGCCGGCCAGCCCGGGCACGTAGACGGCGGGGAACTCGAGGCCCTTGGCCTGGTGGATGGTCATCACCCGCACCGCGTCGGCGTCGCTCAGGTGGGCCTCGGCCAGGTCCTCCTCCGACTCGTCGAGCAGCTGGAGGTATTCGACGAACGCGGCCAGGCCGGGGTCGCCCTCGACGGGCTGGAAGCGCTCGGCCAGGTCGAGGAGGCGGAGGAGGTTCTCCCGGCCGAGGGGACCGGCGGCCGGCCACAGGTCGGTGCGCACCAGGATGGCCTCGGCCAGGTCGACGACCGGCAGCCGGGCGGCCAGTGTCCCCAGGGCGCGGCGCTCGGCCTCGAACCGGTGCAGCCGGTCCTGCGCCTCGAACGACACGTCGCTGTCGCGCCAACCCGATTCGTCGAGGTCGCACACGGCGTCGACCAAATCGGGATGTGGCAGATCGGGTTTTGGCAACTGAGCGTCGGAGCCGAGCTCCCGGCCGTGGCGGGCGAGCGCCGCCAGGTCCCTGAGGCCGATGCGGTAGCGGGGGCCGGTGAGGATGCGCAGGAGCGCCACCGACGCCGACGGGTCGGCCAGCACCTCCAGCCACGCCACCAGGTCGACGATCTCGGGCCGGTCGAGCAGGCCGCTGGTGCCCACCGCCTCCACCGGCACGCCCCGCTGCTGGAGGGCGTCGACGATCGGCCCGATGAGGCGGCGCTTGCGGCACAGCACCGCGCTGTCGGACCACTTCGGCCCCGCCTGGCGATGTCGTCGGCGATGGCGGCCGCCTCGGCGGTGTCGTCGGCGGCGAGAAAGCACTCGATCGTGGTGTCCCGAGCGTGGGGACCGGAGGTCAGCGTCTTCGACAGGCTGTGCTCGACCTGGCCCTGGATGCGGTTGGCCAGCCGGCTGAGCGTCGCCCCGAACCGGAACGTGGTCTGCAGCGGCCGGGGGGTGACGGGCGGGAAGTGCTGCGGGAAGCTGAGGATGTTGGCCAGGTGGGCGCCGCGGAAGCCGTAGATCGACTGCATGTCGTCGCCCACCGCGGTGATGGCAGAGCCCGGCGGGTAGACGAGCTGGAGGAGTCGGCGCTGGGCGAAGTTGGTGTCCTGGTACTCGTCGAGGAGCACGACGGGGTGGCGCAGGCGGAGGTCGTCGGCCACGTTGGGATGCTCGGTGAGGAGCCTGACCGCCAGCCCGACCTGATCGTCGAAGTCGAGCAGGTCGCGCGCCCGCTTGCGGCGCTCGTAGGCGGCCACCACCTGGCACAGCTCCAGGCGGGAGGCGGCGGTGTCGGACATCTTCTTCCAGCGGTTGGCGGCCTGGACGGCGTGGCAGTCGGCCACGATCGCCTCGACGGGAACGAGGTGGTCGGCGGCCCGGGAGGCCAGGTTGAGGGCGTCGGTGAGGACGAACTCGGGCGAGAGCGTGCTGCGCCGGTCGAAGCGGAACTCGTCGAACACCGCGAACAGCAGCTGCCACGACTCGGCCCGGTTGAGGACGCGGGTGCCGGGTGCCAGGTCGAGCTCGAGGGCGTGGTCGGCCACCAGCGAGGCGCCGAAGGAGTGGTAGGTGGCGATGGTGGCGTCGGCGTCGGGGCCGAGCACCTCGCGCACCCGCTGCTTGAGGTGCTGGGCCGCCTTGTTGGTGAAGGTGAGTGCGAGGACCTGGTCCGCCCTGGCCTGGCCGGACTGCACCACGTGGAGGATGCGGTGGGCCATGACGGTGGTCTTGCCGGCGCCGGCCCCGGCCACGAGGAGTGCGGGGTGAGCGGCGCCTCGATGGCATCGGTCTGCTCGGTGGTCGGGTGGAAGGTGGTCATGCGTCCACGCCGACCTCCACATCCCCGAGCTGCCTGTCCCCGATTTGGCGGCCCTCGGGCTGGATGGGGCAGAGGCGCTGGAACGAGCACCACCGGCAGTTGGCGTCGACGGCCGGCTGGAACTCCTCACCCCGGATGCGCCCGGCCACGTCGGCGATGCGGGCCTCGGTGGCCTCGGCCATCCCGGCCACGACGTCCTGGTCGTAGCACCGCATGCTGCGCAGGAACAGCAGGCGCAGCTGGGTGGGTGGTCCGAGCGCCGCCAGCTCTGGGTCTCGCGTGGCGGCCAGGTGGTAGACGGCTAGCTGCAGGTTGTCGGCGGCTCCCTGCGCCCGCGACGGACTCGGCCTTGCCGGTCTTGTAGTCGAGGATGCGGATGCCGACCCCGTCGTCGGCCCTGTCGATCCTGTCGATGGCGCCCCGCAGCCGGTGGCCGGCGACCTCGATGTCGAACGGGTACTCAACGGCGAGCACCTCGGGCGCCAGCGGCCCCTCACCCTCGACCTGCCACCAGCTCTCGAGCATGGCGAAGTAGTCGCGGCGGGCCTCCTCGACCTGGGGGCGGTAGCGGGCGATGTCGTCCCGCCAGAGGCCGCGGCCAAGATCGAGGAGCGCGTCGTGGGTGCGGGGGATGTCGCCGGCGGGGTCGAGGAATCTTCGGAGGACGTCGTGGACGAGCGACCCCAGGTCGGCTCGGACTCCGCCCTCGTCACGCACCCGCACCACGTAGCGGTAGGCGTACCGCAGCGGGCAGTCGTCGTAGGTGTCGAGCTGGGTGGCCGAGAGCATCAGGCCCGTGCCGCTGACGACGGGTATCCGATTCCTCGTGGGCTCCAGGGGCGCGGGGGCATCGTCCCGCGGGACCACCACGCCCGCGGGCACGGGCGGCCACGCCTCGACGAACCGGCTGAGCAGCACGCCCGGCTCGGGGGCGGCGACGCCGACGAGGCGGTCGGTGGCGCGGGAGCAGGCCAGGGCGAACAGGCGGCGCTCCTCGGCCAGGGCCTGGCGGCGGCGTTCGGCCGACGTCGGCCGCTCACCGCCAGCCAGCACGGCCTCGTCGAAGATTGCTTCGCGCGCTCGGATGGACGGCAACTCGCCTTCCACGCAGCCGGCCAGGACGACCGTGTGCCATTCCTGGCCGGCGGCGCCGAGGATCGACGTCACCGTGACCGCATCGGTCGGGGTTGCCGCGGCGACACGGTAGGGGTCGATCTCCGATCCGGCGAGGTCGAGGGCGGCAAGGACGTCGCCCAGACGGGCGTCGGGGTTCCGCTCGGCGTCGCGGTTGAGGGCGTCGAGGAAGCCGACCAGGGCGTCGAGGGAGTTGTCCCGACCGTCGTCGGCCACGAGGTGGGCGAGGCCCTGGCGCCAGATCTCGAAGGCCAGCTCGGCGGGGGGGTCGACGGCAGCCCGTGCCGCCAGCCGGTTCCGGAGTCCGGCCAGCGGGACCAGTCGAGGGTCGGATTCCAACGCGGTTTCGTTGACGCGGGCGGTGCGCCGGATGCGCCGCGCCTCGAGTGGGTCGAGCCGGGACAGGGGTGAGACGAGGAGCCGGTCGAGGGCCGTGGGGTCGCCGTCCAGCCACCGCAGCATGTCGACGACGCTGGCCACCACCGGATCGTCGCGAGCGATCGCCGGCGCGGCGATGGCGGCAGGGATGCCGTGGCGGGCCAGGGCCCGTGAGAGCCGGCGGGCCCGTCGTGCCGGGTGGCGTAGGAGGACGGCCATGTCGGCCCACTCGACCCCCTTGTCGCGGGCGGCCAGCAGCTCGGCGGCGACGGCCTCGACCTCCAGCGACGGGTGCCGGCACGTGACCAGCACGGGCGGCTGCGGGCGGCGGAACGACTGTTCGCCGAGATCGACGCAGGCAGCGGGGGCGAGGCCGTGGCAATCACCGGCCACGACGAGGTCGGTGGCGGCGGTGGCCAGGGTGTGCAGGATGCGGTCGGAGGCCGGCCCGGCCGCCTCGCAGTCGTCCACCAGCACGTGCCAGAACCTGTCTCCGGCGCCGGCGTGTCTGGCGAGCAGGTCGGCGGCCCGGCCGAGGAGGCCGGCGACGTCCAGGCCGCCCAGGTCGGCGAGGGCCTGGCGGTACCGGGGTAGGAACCGCGCCAGCTCGTCCCAGGCGGGGTCGGCGTGCGGAGCGGCCGCGTCGTCGCCAGGGCGGTGCTGCAGCAGGAGGAGGGCGTCGGCGACCTCGGCCACCAGCGCCCGGCGGCCAAGCAGGTGGCCGAGGGTCGGCCACGCCGACGCGTCCTCTTCGGCCAGCAGCCGGGCGACGGTGCGCCGCTGCTCGGGGCCGGTGACCAGCCGGACGGGCCCGTCGCTGCGGGCGACGACGTCGAAGGCGAGGCCGGCGAACGTCGTGATCGGCAGGCTGTCGAACCCGCCCGCCAGCCCCGGCAGGACCTCATCACGGAACCGCAGGGCCGCGCCCCGGCTTCGGCACAGCACGACGACCGACGACGGCCGGTGCTCCCGGACCAGCCGCCGGTACCGGGCCGTCAGCGCCGTCGTCTTGCCCGTGCCGGCCGCTGCCACGACCTGCATGACGCCGTGGTCGTGGTCGACCACCCGCCGTTGCCCTTCGGTCAGCTCCATCCAAGGCGAGGGTACCGAGCGGGTGAGACGGTCGGAATCGTCCTACCCGTCACGGTCACTCTTGCAGCATTTGATAGGTTTTCGTCCATGAACCGGGATGACGGTCGGACGCCGACCGAGCACGACGACCGGTCGGCCGGGCGGAGCCGCTCGAAGGTCCTGCGCCGTATCCTCGCCCTGCTCATCGTGGCCGTGATCTCTGCCGATGTCGCTGCGATTGTTGCTCGGCGGGAAGAGTCGACAGTCCTGTTCCGGGACGACTTCTCGGGCGGCACTGCATTTCGTTCCAGCCAGAGCGATGGCTACGGTCTGGCCGTTCAGGACGAGACGTTCCGGCTGCAGTCCGAGCGCCATGACGTTTACGCTCCCATCCCACGGGAGGCCCCTGATCTCCCGAGAGTCGTCCAGACGCCGGACGTCAGCGTGGCAGTCGACGTGCGTGGCACACCACACGATGCCAACACGTGGTTCGGGGTCCTCTGCCGGTTCGGGGGCTTTGGCACGGACGCTTACGTGGCGGGTGTCAGGCCGGACGGCTCCTGGACGATCGCTCGCACCAGCATCGGTGCCGAGTATGTGGAACGCATCCTGGGGAGCGGCCAGGCACCAGCGATCGAGCGGCCGCTAGGCGCAGACTTCGCCGCTCGCCTGCGCCTGGATTGCCTCGGCCGGGTCGAGGTATCGCTGGTTCTCTCCGTGGACGGCACGGTGGTCGGCACGGTGACGGACCGGTCGGGACTGGGGCCGGGGAACGTCGGCATGGCCGGCCGGTCGGCGACAGGTGTGATCTTCGACAACCTGGTCGTCGAGGACATCGCCTGAGAACTCCGATGGCGCGGACGGAACCGGCGAGGCGGCAGGCACAGGTGTGGGCCCTCGGGTGTCAAAGAGGGAACGACTCATCGGCTCGAGGCCACCTGCGCGACCGGCTCACACCCTCATACGCCGGCTCTTTGGTCGGACATGCCCGAGGACCCGCCCAGACTCTACGACCGGAACCCGTCCTCGGGAAGTGTCTTCTGGGCGACATGCACGGCACGTACAACGGGTCCGCCTGAGCGGCGGGCTCAGCTCCAGAGGCCCCTGGCGGTCAGGACCTTCTTCAGCACGGCTGGGCGGTCGGTCATGATCCCGTCGACGCCCATGTCGAGCAGGCGCTCCATCTCGGCGGCGTCGTCGATGGTCCACACGTGGACCGGCAGACCGGCCCTGTGGGCGGCGCGGACGTAGCGGGGGTCGGTCACCAGCCAGCGCCCGCGTCTGACCGGGACCTGGGTGCAGGCGGCCGCGAACCTCCCTGCGGGGACGCGGTAGCTGCGGGCGCGCATCCGGGCGATCCCGCGGGGCCCCAGGGCCGTGCAGACCCGCCCGTCGGTCAGGGCGCGGAAGCGGGCCAGGCGGCGGTCGGAGAAGGCGGCCACGCACACCCGGTCGTGGGCCTTGCACCGTCTGAGCACCTCGGCGAGGGGTTCCACCGACTCGTCGTGCTTGGGGTCGATGTTGACCCGGACGTCGGGCCAGGCGCCGAGGATGTCCTCCAGCAGGGGGATCCCCTCGCCCGCCACCCGGGCGCGGCCCACCTCCGACCACGCCAGGTCGCAGATCTTGCCCTGCCGGTCGGTGACCCGGTCGAGGTAGTCGTCGTGGAAGGCCACCACCACCCCGTCACTGGTCGTGTGCACGTCGGTCTCGACGTACCGGTAGCCGAGCTCGACGGCGTTCTCGAACGCCCGCATGGTGTTCTCGGGGCAGTCGCTGGCACCGCCCCGGTGGGCGAAGGGGATCGGCTGGTGGTCGAGAAAGGCCCAGCGGGTCATGCCGGCGTGGAGCCCGGTCGCGGCAGGAAGATGGCGTCGCGGTAGTAGCGCAGCTCGGCGACCGACTCCTTGATGTCGTCGAGGGCCCGGTGGGAGCCGGCCTTCACGGGCGCCGCCGCGAAGGCCTCGGGGTACCAGCGCCGGCACAGCTCCTTCACGGTGGACACGTCCACCGACCGGTAGTGGAGGTGGTCGTTGATCTCGGGCAGGTAGGCGGCCAGGAAGCGACGGTCGGTGCCGATCGAGTTGCCGCACAGCGGCACCGTCCCGGGCTCGGGCGCGTGCTCCTTCAGGAAGGCGAGGACCTGGTCCCCGGCGCTCGCCAGCGACGTCGTGGACGCCTGCACCGCCGTGGTGAGACCGCTGTGCTCGTGCATCCGCCTGACGATGTCGGGCATGGCCTGCAGGGCCTCGGCCGGCTGGAAGATCACCAGGTCGGGCCCCTCGGCCACGATCTCGAGGTCGTCGTCGGTGATCAGGGCGGCGATCTCGACGATCACGTGGTTCGACGGGTCGAGCCCGGTCATCTCCAGGTCCATCCATGCCAGCACGGGTTGCGATCGTAGGCTGCCGCCACATGGTCGAAGTTCGTGGCACATGATCGACGTTCCTGGCACATGATCGAGGTCCCGCTCGTCCGTCTCGACCCCGACGCGCCCCTGCCCGCCTACGCCCGGCCGGGCGACGCCGGTGCCGACCTGGTGGCACGGGAGGACGTCGTCCTGGCCGCCGGCGGGGGTCGGGCGGCGGTACCGACCGGCGTCGCGGTCGCCATCCCGGAGGGCTGGGCGGGCTTCGTCCTGCCCCGCAGCGGCCTGGCCCTGCGTCACGGCGTCACCCTGCTCAACGCCCCCGGCCTCGTCGACTCCGGCTACCGCGGCGAGCTGATCGCGGTGCTTGTCAATACCGACCCCGACACCGCCTACACGGTCCGCCGGGGCGATCGGATCGCCCAGCTGGTCGTCCAGCGGGTCGAGTCGGCCACATTCCTGGTGGGCGACGAGCTGCCGGCGTCGGGATCGGAGCGAGGGACGGGCGGCTTCGGCCACACCGGCCGCTAACGGCAGTGAGTGTGCAAGAGGGTCGCTATATGCGACCTTTTTGCACGGTCAAGAGACGATCGTCACCGCCACAACTTCAGTCCGGACCTTGTCAGCCTGGGCACCCAGTGTCATCGGTCAGGCCCCCGGGTCGTCGGGCCATTCGACCTCTGGCGCCTGCCAGTCGGAGTGTTGAGAGTCACACGGGTTCAGGTCGCAATACTCGGCCGAGTCCGCGGGAGGGTCCTCCCCGCCCCAGTCCGCACCAGATTGACCCAGTCCGCACCCGGCATTCAGTACGGCAGCGAGCAGCAACGCCGCCAGACTCGAACGTCTCACGGTCTTGAGTTCTCCATGCAGCGAGCGCGGCGGAACTGGCGCAGGGGCGTACCTTGTTGTCGTCCGTGAACTACTCGACCTGGAGGCACTTCCTGATGGAGGTGTGTAGAGGTCGGAGTCTTTTCAGCGGCTCGAGGGCGTTTCGTCGGCGGCAGTTCCGACCGATGTGGCGGTGGCCATCCCGGAGGGCTGGGCGGGCTTCGTCCTGCCCCGCAGCGGCCTGGCCCTGCGTCACGGCGTCACCCTGCTCAACGCCCCCGGCCTGGTCGACTCCGGCTACCGCGGCGAGCTGATCGCGGTGCTTGTCAACACCGACCCCGACACCGACTACACGGTCCGCCGGGGCGACCGGATCGCCCAGCTGGTGGTCCAGCGGGTCGAGTCGGCGACGTTCCTGGTGGGCGACGGGCTGCCGGAGTCGGGATCGGAGCGAGGGACGGGCGGCTTCGGCCACACCGGCCGCTAACGACTGGCGGGCACATGTTTTGGTAGGGTGAAGGAGTTCGCGGACGTGGCTCAGCTGGTAGAGCACAACCTTGCCAAGGTTGGGGTCGCGGGTTCGAATCCCGTCGTCCGCTCCAGGACGGTCCGTCGTGAGTGTGCAAAAGACCACCGTATAGGTGGTTTCTTGCACACTCACGGGCCCGGTCGGCCCCCTGCGGTCAGGCCTTCGGCCGGATCCGGTAGTGCAGGACGAGGAACGGCAGGCCGAAGACCCAGAACGAGTGGTCGGCCCGCACCTGGTCGTCCGCCACGTAGACGTGGAGCTCCTCGGCGAAGCCGTGCACGGCGAGGGCCGTGAGCTCGCGGGTCTCGGGATCGACGTAGGTGAGGTAGTGGCCCGGGTGTTCGAGGTCGCTGCGGGACGAGAGCGTCAACCCGCCGCCCGGCCGGGCGCGGGGGACGAGCGTGGCGGTGAAGCTGCCGTTGGGCAGCGGGAAGCCCACGCTGACGTACCCGCGGTCGTCGTCGCGGTAGGTGGTGTAGATGCCGGTGTAGATGGGGGCGTCGTCGTCGGCGAAGGACCGGATCCAGCCGCGGATGTCGGCGACCCCGTCGTCGTCGACGTCGATGGTGTCGATCCGGCTGTGAACGCCCCGGAGCGCCTCCCGCTGGTTCATCGGCACGTTGGCCTGACCCAGGGGCCGGGCCACCACGGTGCGGTAGAGCAGGTACCCGGGGCGGGCCCAGGGCCGCCATTCCGGGACGATGTCGAGCGTGAACCGGCTGGTGTGCTCGTAGAACCGTCGGACCCGAGGGTCCACCGTCGACGGGTCGAGCTCCGGACCGGCAAGGGCGTCGAGCGACGGCACGATCCCGGCGTCGTCGGCGGCCCGCACGTAGGTGCCGCCCAACACGTCGGCCAGCGACTTGACGTAGTCGGTGCCGACGTACCGGGTGCGGCTCTCCAGCGGCACCACGAAGGGCAGGTCCTCCGGGTCGACCCGCTCGGCCAGCAGGTCGACCTGGGCGTCGCTGAACACGGCGGCGGAGACGACCCGGTAGGCCAGCACCGTGAGGGCGGCGACCACCGATCCCGGCATGTCGCGATCGACCGCCGCCAAGCCCCGGCCCATCGCCGCCCCGAAGACCGGGCCGAGGACGACCTTCTGGGGGCGGAGCCCCATGGCGCCGGCGACCGCACCTGCGCCGGTGGCCACCGCCGTCGGTCCGGCAGCGGCGGCGCGCTCGGCCAGCCAGCCCAGGGGAGCGACGAGCGCCGCGCTCATGAGGATCCGGTGCCACAGGCCGGGGATCTCGCCCGGCTTCTGCAGATGACGGGCGACCGCCTCCGACCCGGCCATCGCGACTGCGCCGGCCGACGCCGCCGCGATCCGATGTCGAGGTCGCGCGCGGGCGGTGAGCGAGAGCCCGGCCAGCGCCCCGACGGCCCCGGCGAAGGCCACGCCGCCGGCGCGGCGGCCCGGTGGAGGCGCCCGACTGGTCCCGCACGCCGCGACGCTACCTGTGCTCACACCCCGAACTGGTTCCACACAGCGGGGCCTGGCCCCGTTCCGTGGAACCAGTTCGCTGGGGCCTCGCGGATCACCACTTTGGGGCTCAACCTGCAGCCCAGCGTGGCCGATACGGGCGCCATGACGACACCATCGCAGGAGTCTGCGGTATCCGCGCCCAGGGCGGCGACACCCAGGGCGACGGCGACGAGGGCGGCGACCGCCAAGGCGGCGACCGGGAGCACCGCGACCAAGCCGGCCGCCGCCAGGACCGCGACGGCCAGGGTTGCGAGATCCAAGCCGGTGGCCACCAAGCCGACGACGACCAGGGCGGCGACCACCAAGAGCCCGGCGACGAAGCCGACGACGACCAAGGCGACGACAAGCAGACCGACGGCGGCGAGCAGGCCGACGGCGACGAGCAGGCCGACGACGAGCAGGCCGGCGAGGGGCGGGCCGGCGGCGGCGAAGCAGAAGCCGAGCAGGCCGACGACGAGCAAGCCGACGACGAACAGGGCGACGGCGACCAAGCCCGCGGCCACCCAGCCCGCGGCCACCTCGCTCGGGACCACCAAGCCCGCGGCAACCAAGCCCGGGGCGGCCAAGCCCGCGGCCACCTCGCTTGGAACCACCTCGGGAGCCACAAGGCCCGTGGCCACCACGGTCCGGACCACCAAGTCCGCGGCAACCAAGCCCGGGGCGACCAAGCGGGCGGTCAGCGGGCCCTCGGCCACCAGTTCCTCGGCCACCCAGCCCGCGGCTACCAAGTCAAGGGCGACCAAGTCCGCGGCAACAATGCCCGGGGCAGCCAAGCCCGCGGCCACCACGACAGCGGCGAGCAAGGGCTCGGCGACGAGGACCGCGGCGCGGTCCACGTCGGCGACGAAGTCTGCGGCGACGAAGAACCCGGCCGCGACCAAGCCCGCTGGGCGGACGACGAACGGCGGGCGGGCGGCCTCTCCGACCGGCTCTGCGGCGACCAAGCCGGCGGCGACGGCGCGGCGAACCACGAAAGCGACCGGGCCCTGGTTCTCGAGCCCGCCGGTCGTCGCCACCCCGGCGCCTCTGGCGGCGGTCGGGCACAGGTCGCCGGACGTGCCGTCAACCCCCGCCACCAGCCCTGACGCGCGCGCGGCGCGGCGTCTCACCGCCTCGGTGCCAGGCCGCCGGACCAACGACCTCGCCATCCTCTCGACGGGGCTGGGGATCTTCTGGCTGGGCGGTATCGGGTCGCTGCTGGCCCTGATCCTCGGCTTCGTCGCCAGGTCGCAGATCAGGCGCAACGACGAGGGGGGCATGGGGTTGGCGATCGCCGGGATCGCGCTCGGGGTCGTCGGCCTCGCCGTGGTCGCTTCCTACGTCTTCCTGCTGCGGTAGCCCGGGCTCCACGTCGCGCACACCGCGCGGACGCGCTCTTTCCGCAGAAGCGCTTGAAAAGGTCATGAGATTGGTAGAGATTGGCCGCAAGCACCTCAGGGGGAAGGAGCGTTGACATGTCCCGTGTCATCCGATCCGGTCGGGCGTTGGTGGCGCTCCTCTTGCTCGCCGCGCTGGCGCTGGCGGCGTGCGGCGGCGACAGCGACGACAGTTCGTCCGACGGCCAGAAGACCTACAAGCTCGCCTACGTCGGGCCCCTGACCGGTCCGAACGCCAACCTCGGCATCAACATCCGCAACGGCGTCGTCGTCGCCATCGAAGAGGCCAACAAGGCCGGCGGCGACGCCAAGTTCGAGTTGGCGGAGTTCGACACGCAGGGCAGCCCCGACCAGGCGTCCACGCTGAAGGACAGGTTCATCAACGACGCCTCCATCGTCGGCATCGTGGGCCCGACCTTCTCGGGCGAGACCCGCGCCCTGGTGCCGTCCCTGCAGGAGGCCGGGCTGGTCATGGTGAGCGCCTCGGCCACCGCCACCGACCTCTCGACCACGGGCGCCACCGTCTTCCACCGCCTGGTGCCCAACGACGACATCCAGGCCAAGGGCGTCACCGACTACGTGACCCGGAAGCTCACCGTCAAGAGCGCCGCCTACATCCACGACAACGCCGACTACGGCAAGGCGTTGGCCGACGGCACGAGGGACCAGCTGGAGAAGGCCGGCGTGACCACGGTGCTCAACGAGCCCATCGACCCGAAGTCGCAGGACTTCTCGGCCGCGGTGAACAAGGTGCGCGCCATCTCGCCGCCGCCCGACATGGTGTTCTACGGCGGCTACTACTCCGAGGCCGGCCGGTTGAAGAAGCAGCTCACCGACGCCACGGTGAACGTCAGGTTCCTGAGCGGCGACGGCAGCCTCGACGTCGGCTTCCTGCAGTCGGCCGGCGCCCCGGCGGCCGAAGGGGTCCAGGTCACGTGCGCCTGCAAGCTGGCCACCACCGACGCCCCGGGCAAGCTCGGCGAGTTCGCCAAGGCCTACCAGGCCAAGTGGAACACGCCGCCCGCCACGTACTCCACCGAGGGCTACGACGCCGCCAACATCCTGATCAGCGGCATCCGAGCCGGGAACACCACCCGGCCGGCGCTGCTCACCTACGTCGAGGACCTCGGCACCTACGAGGGTGTCGGCAAGCCGATCGAGTTCGAGCCCGACGGCAACATCAAGGCCAGCGGCGTGTTCGTCTACGAGTTCCAGAACGGGGCCATCAAGGTGCTCGGCACCACCGACGAGCTCTTGCCGTAACCCGGGCCTCGACCTCGACCTGAACCGCGACCGAGCCGGGGCGCGCCATCGACGCCTGCTTCTCCTGCCTGGTCCACCAGTTCTGGCCGCAGACGCTCGACGGCCTGACCCTCGGGTTCCATCTACGCGCTGATCGCGCTCGGGTACACGCTGGTCTACGGCGTCCTGCGGCTCATCAACTTCGCCCACTCCGAGGTCTTCATGATCGGGGTGTTCGCCACCCTGTTCGCCATGCACGGCCTCGGCATCGCCACCGGCGACCCGCCGAAGGTGGGCCTGGCCCTGGTCGTCACCCTCGTCCTGGTGACGATGGCGGCCATGGCCACGTCGGGCATCACCGCCGTGGCCATGGAACGGGTGGCGTACCGACCCCTCCGCCGCCGCAACGCGCCCCGCCTGGCCGCGCTGATCACCGCCATCGGCGTGTCCCTGTTCCTGCAGGAGCTGTTCGCCGTCCGCTACGGCCGGGAGATCCTGGGCTTCCCGAGGGTGCTGGAGAAGGCGGAGCTGGCGTCGATCGGCGGGGCGAACATCCGCACCGACAAGGTGCTCGTCATCGTGGCCGCCATCCTGCTGACCCTCGGCCTCGACCGGTTCCTGGCCAGCTCCCGCCTGGGACGGGGCATCCGGGCCACCGCCCAGGACCCGGAGACGGCGGCGCTGATGGGCATCAACATCGACAGGGTCGTCGTGATCACCTTCCTGCTCGGCGGCCTGCTGGCGGGGGCGGCGGGGACCCTGTACGGCGTCTTCTTCGAGGCGGCGCGCTACGACATCGGCTTCCTCCCCGGCATCAAGGCCTTCACCGCCGCGGTGCTGGGCGGCATCGGCAACGTGAGGGGGGCGCTGGTCGGCGGGCTGCTGCTGGGCGTGCTGGAGAACTGGGGGTCGACCGTGCTCGGCGGCCAGTGGAAGGACGTGTTCGCGTTCGCCGTGCTGGTCCTCGTCCTGATGTTCCGCCCCACCGGCCTGCTGGGCGAGAGCCTGGCTCGGGTCAGGGCGTGACGTCGGTGACGGCCCGGGTCGGGGCGCTGCGCCTGCCGGCCGTCTCCGACCGGGTGGGCCGGTGGTGGGACCGGCAGGGTCGGGCCAGCCGGGGCGCGGTGGTCGGTGGCGTCCTCCTGGCGGTCATCCTTCTGCCGCTGGGCCTGTCGACCGGCTGGCAGAGCGTCCTGTTCTACCCGGTGGCGATCTACATCCTGCTGGCGCTGGGCCTCAACGTGGTCGTCGGCCAGGCCGGCCTGCTCGACCTCGGCTACGTGGCCTTCT
The DNA here is from genome assembly GCA_963827345.1 of uncultured Acidimicrobiia bacterium. Lineage (GTDB taxonomy): Bacteria > Actinomycetota > Acidimicrobiia > Acidimicrobiales > AC-14 > CAWGUU01. The sequence continues at coordinate 227,266 of CAWHAN010000014.1, forward strand.
ACGCGGTCGGCGCCTACACGACGGCCAAGCTCACGACCGCGGCGGGCTGGTCGGCGTGGGAGGCGGTCGTCCTCGCCATCCTGCTGGCATCGCTGGCGGGCGTGGTGCTCGGGGCCCCCACCCTGCGCCTGCGCGGCGACTACCTCGCCATCGTCACCCTGGGGTTCGGCGAGATCGCCAGGATCATCGCCCAGAACACCGAATCGCTCGGAGCGGCGCGCGGGATCTCCGGCATCCCCCACCCGCCGGCGGTCGACGGCATCCGGTTCGCCCTCGACCCGCTGCCGTACTACTACCTCACCCTCGCCGCCATCGTGGTGACGGTGGCGATGGTGCTCCGTCTCACCCACTCGCGGGTGGGCAGGGCGTGGGCGGCCATCCGCGAGGACGAGGACGTGGCGGAGGCGATGGGCGTCCCGACGTACAAGATGAAGCTCTGGGCGTTCGCCATCGGCGCGTCGACGGGCGGGCTGGGGGGTTGGCTCTACGCCAGCCGGGTGAGCTTCATCAACCCCGACAACTTCCCGTTCTTCCTCTCGGTGATCCTGCTGTCGGCGGTGGTGCTGGGGGGAATGGGGTCGATCCCCGGCGTGATCGTCGGCGCCTTCGCCGTCGCCTTCCTGCCCGAGTACCTGCGGGACGTGGCCGCCGGCGAGACCCTCACCCGGTGGCTCAACGTCCTCACCGGAGGCCACGCCACCAACATCACCGAGTACCGGGTGATGCTGTTCGGGGCCGCCCTGGTGGTGATGATGATCTTCCGGCCCCAGGGCCTGCTGCCCAGCCGCAAGCGGGCGGCCGAGCTGGCCGTGGCCGCCCCGGACCAGGCGATGGGGGCCACAGTCGTCGAGACGCCGGCGGCCGAGGTTGCCGATGACGATGGAGCGTGGGTGGCCGAGGAGGTGCCGACGCCGACGACCTCCGCCGAGCCCGAGCCCGAGCCTGCTCCGGAGGCACCGGTGGCCGCCGAGCCGGTGCCGGTCGTCGCCCCCGACGCCGACGGACAGCTGCTGGAGCTGGCCGGACTGGGCGTCGGCTTCGGGGGGGTCATCGCCCTCCACGACCTCGACGTCTCGGTCCGGCCCGGCGAGATCCTCGCCCTGATCGGTCCCAACGGCGCCGGCAAGACAACGGTCTTCAACTGCGTCACCGGGTTCGTCCGACCGTCGAGCGGGCAGATCCGCCTGGACGGCAAGCCGCTCACCGGCCGGCGGCCCCACGAGATCACCCGGGCGGGGGTCGCCCGCACGTTCCAGAACATCAGGCTGTTCCCGAACGAGACGGTGCTCGAGAACGTGATGATCGGCGTCGACTCCCGGCGCCGGACGAGCGTTCCGGGCGCGCTGTTCGCCTTCCGCCGCCACCGCCGCGAGGAGCGGGAGACCCGTGACGAGGCGCAGCGGCTACTCGACCTGGTCGGCATCGGCCACCGGGCGGGCGACGTCGCCTCCAGCCTTCCCTACGGAGACCAGCGACGGCTCGAGATCGCCAGGGCGGTGGGCACCAAGCCGAGGGTCCTCCTGCTGGACGAACCGGCGGCGGGGATGGGGGCGACGGAGAAGCAGGCCCTCAGCGCGCTCATCCGCCGGCTACGGGACGACGGCATCACCATCGTCCTCATCGACCACGACATGGCCTTCGTGATGGCGATGTCCGACCGGGTCACGGTCCTGCACTTCGGGGAGAAGATCGCCGAAGGTCTCCCCGCCGAAGTCCAGCGCGACCCCCGGGTCGTCGAGGCCTACCTCGGCCCGCCCGCCACCGACGGCTGACGGCGCAGGCGGCTCAGAGCGGCGCCGCGAACTCGACGCGGATGTCGGGGCTCTCGGTGACGAGGACGTTCACGCCCACCCCCGCCGGGCCCGCGGGCCGCAGGAAGTAGGTGTGCTCGCTTCGGAACAGGAGCTTCAGGCCGGCATAGCGGTACAGGTAGGCGGAGGCCTCGCCGGCGAGCGCCGTCTCCGTCACCGGCGCCTCGAGGTGGAGGCGCTTGGCGCTGTACACCGTGACGTCCGGGCGTGTCGAGAGCGACCTCTCCAGCTCTACCGCCAGGTCGTAACCCTTGACATGGGCGTACCGTGACACGTTCCAGAACACGCTGAGCAGCAGAATCAGTACGATCACGCTCCCAGCCACGAGGCGCACGGTGGCCAGCTCGGGTCCGTCTGGCCGTCGAGGGGCTCGGCGGAGGTACCGGCGCCGAATGTGGAGCGCATACCCGATGGCGACGATGCCCACGGTGATGCAGACGGGGGAGTACAGCGAGACCGCCCGATCAGAAAAGAGGCCCGGTGACTCGGACCTGCGCACGCCGAGGGTGCCGAGGGCGAGGGCCAGCGCACCGACCGCGGTGAGCAGGGTCGTGCCCCGATGCAGTAGGCGTCGTCGGATCGGATCGACAGCGGGGAGGTCGGCCTCCCACCGGACGACCGTGGCGTGGACGGCAAGAGCCCCGAGAACCGTCGTGGCGCCGACGAACAGTGGCCAGAACATGGCGTCGATGCTGAGGAGCAGGTAGTCCCGCGTCGAAAAGCCGAACAAGCTGTCATCGAGGCCCATGAGCGAGGCCTGGGCCGACGACCGAGACCATCCGAAGTAGAACAACAACGCTGTGACCAGGGAAGCGGGGGCCACGACCGTGGCGATCCCTTTGAAAGTCGTGCGCATTGCCCGAGTGGGGTCGACGAAGCCCGTGTCGCCCGCGTTCGGTGCCGGGGCGCCGCCCACGAGCAGCGGGCTGGGCGTCAGCGGCCCCTGTATGCCTCGGTGCGTGGGTGTACCGGCCGTCACGGGCTCAACACGGCGCCGCCGTCGCCGTCCCGGTCAACACTGGCGGCAGGTCAGGGTCGCTCCTGTAGGCGGCCACGACCTCTGTAAGCCATGCCAACACGAGCTTCTCGCAGCGCGGGCACCCGATTTGGCCGCCGGTGGCGTCGGAGGGGCAGGGCAGTGGGTTGTCGGCGGCGGCGTCGGCGAACTCGCCCACGAACGGCGCCAGGTTGTTGAAGTCGGCCACAGCCGCGTGCCAGTGGGACAGGCAGGCGTTGGCGGCAGTCGGTAGAGGTAGATCGTGCGCTGCGGCAGGAGGTCCGAGGGTCCCCATTCCTGGGTCGCCGCAAGCAGGCTCGTCGCACGTCTGCGTCGTGAACATCTCGAAGGCGTCGTCGTTCGGCGGGACAACCGTACCCTTCGCACCGCCCTTCGGATAGGCGATCTTCCTGGGCTGTCGGGGCGGGGTCGTCGTGACCGTCTGCGTCGTGACGGTCTCGCCGCCGCCCGGTTGCGTGGTCTCCACCGTCCCCTGGGGAGGCGGCGTCGTGGTCGTCTGCCGTGCCCGAGTCGTGACCGGGCCCGCCCACGTCGAGACGGTCGCGCCTGGAATCGCCGGGGCGACCGTTGTCGTGCGCTCCTCCGATGCCGACGCCGATTGGGCGGACACGTCGACCGGCGTGCCGGTACCGGCACACGCCGTGGCGGTGAGCGTCATGGCCAGGATCGCGGCCAAGGCGTAGAGAACCTGCGCAGCGCCCTGTCCGCTGTGAGTACGTCGCGCCTGACCCATGACTGCCCCCTCGGAGACGGAATTGGCCGTCCACTGATCAAGAGGCGGGCGAGAGGCGGTTTGATACCGGCTTCCTCACCCGGGGTCGGTTACCCGGCCACCTCGAACTGCAGCCGGACGTCGAGGGCCTCCTCGAACAGTTCCTTGCGCTCCTCGGCCGTGTACAACTCCAGCGAGGGGTCGCCGTTGACCTCCAGCCGCACGATCAGGTCCTTGCCGTCGCGGCGGCAGACGACGTCGTCGACGACGTGGTTGTGGGTCCGGTCGAGGGCGATGGCGATGCGCAGCATCCCGGCCAGGACCTGCACGACGCCGCTGATCGGCGGGGGAGAGGGCGGCGAACGCCTCGTGCTTCGGCTTGGGGGCGCTCTTGCGGTGGTAGCGGGCGACCTGGGCGATGAGCTCGACCTCCCGCTCGGTGAAGCCCCGCAGGTGCTCGGCGTTGCGGATCACGTAGTAGCTGTGCAGGTGGTGGCGGTCGTGGGAGATGACCAGCCCGACGTTGGCCAGCAGGGCGGCGGCCTCGAGGATCTCGCGGTAGTCGGTGTCGAGCCGGTGCAGGTCGGCAGTTCCGTCGAACAGTTCGAGGGCGAGGTTCATCGACCGCTCGGAGTGCGGCTGCTCGTCGGGCACCAGGTCACTGAGGTGGCGCACGCTGCGTGACCGGATGTCGGTGAGGCGCTCGTGCAGCGTGTCGCTGGTGCGCTGGAGGGTGTCGAGGAGGAGGCCCTCCCGTAGGGCGTAGTCCGACACGGTCATGGCCTCGATGTCGAGGATGGCGGCGATCTGCTCCAGCAGGATGGCCCCGGCGACGATGATGTCGGCCCGCCTGGGGTCGAGGCCCGGCGTCTTCAGCCGCTCCTTGTTGGTGGGTGCCGCCACCAGGGCCGCGACCACCTTCTTGAGCTCCTTGCGGGTGAAGGTGGTGTTGCCGACCGTGCGTTCCGACGACTCCCCCCGCTGGGCGAGGGCCATCTCGGCGATGTTCAGGATGGTGCCCGAGCTGCCGATGGCGACGTCGAAGCCGTGGCGCCGGACGTCCCTCGCCACCGGCCCGAGGTACGCCTTGACGTAGGTCCGGCACTGCTCCACCTGGCGCTTGGTGAGTGGCTCCTCGGGGAAGAAGCGGCTGCTGAGCCGGATGGCTCCGAGCTTCAGGCTACGGGCCTCGAGGATCTCGGTGCCCTTGCCGACCACGAACTCGGTACTGCCGCCACCGATGTCGATGAGCAGGACCTGGGCGCCCTGGACCGGCACCGCCTGGAGCACGCCGAGGTGGATCAGGCGGGCCTCCTCGACGCCGGTGACCACCTCGACCTCGACGCGGGCGTCGTCGTGGGCCCGCCGGACGAACTCGTCGCGGTTCTCGGCCTCCCGCACGGCGCTGGTGGCAACGGCCCTCACCGACGCCCCCGAGATGTCCGCCACCTGCCGGAACCGCTTGAGGGCGGCGACGCCACGGTCGATGGCGTCGGGGGCCAGGCGCTTCATGTCGCCCGGGCCGGAGCCGAGGCGCACCATCTCCTTCTCCCGGGCGATGGTCTCGAAGCCGCCCTCCGCCGTCGTCCGAGCCACGAGGAGGTGGATCGAGTTGGTGCCGATGTCGATGGCGGCGAGCGTGTCGGGAGCGGTGGAGGTCGTAGGACCGAGTCTTCCACGGGCCGAGAACGGGCAGTGTCCGATGGCTGGGTCACAATCGGGCGGTGCACGACCCGATCCCTCTCGGCCGCTCGGTGGTGGTCGCCCCGGGCCAGGCCCCGCCCGGCGAGTGGTCGTCGTGCCCGCGCGTGCAGGTCGCCGCGGTCGACGCCGGAGTCGCCGACGAGCTGGGCGCGGCGTGGCGGGAGCGCCGCTCGCTGGTGATCGAGCTGTCGCCCGGCCTCGGCCTCGACGATCCCGGCCGCCCCGCCGGCCGAGGTGATCACCGGCCGCCAGCCGTGGGAGTGGCCGGTGGACCTCGACCTGGTGGGGGAGCGGCTGCACCACGCGGTCTGGGCCAACGCGGTGGACGGACGAGAGCCCGGGGCGCCGAGGTGGCGGTGGGCGGAGATGGCCCGCGCCCTGGGCGCGGAGCCGGCCGTCGGCCCGACGGGCGACGTCACCCTGCCGGGCGGCGACGCCGGCCATCTGCGACGGCGGGCCGCTCGACGCCTCGCTGTCCGGACGTTTGGGCGTGGCCGGGCGGTTGGGCGTGGCCGTCGTCCACCGGGTGTCCCTCGAGCACGGAGCCCTGCGGCCGCTCGGCCCGAGCGATCCCGCCGGTGTCCCCCTGGCGGCCGACCAGCTGGCGGCCGTGGGCGAGCCGACCGGCGCGGCCCGGGTCATCGCCCCCGCCGGATCGGGCAAGACCAGGGTGCTCACCGAGCGGGCCCGCCTGCTCCTGCGGGGCTGGGGCCTGCCGGAGGGGTCGGTGGCCCTCATCGCCTACAACGTGCGTGCCGCGGCCGAGATGAAGGAGCGGCTGGGCGACGTGTCCGGCGTGCGGGTCCGCACCCTCAACGCCCTCGGCCTGCGGCTGTGCGGGAACCGGTCGACGATCGAGGAGATCGAGGTCCGCCGGCTGCTCGGCGGCCTCGTCAACTTCCCGAGGCGGGCCGAGAGCGACCCGGCCGCGCCGTGGATCGAGGCCCTCAGCCGCCTCCGCCTGGGCCTGGCCCACCCCGGCCTGGTGGAGGACGAGCTGCCCGACGTCTCCGACCTCGACCGCGTGGCCCGCAGCTACCGGGCCGAGCTGGGCGATCGGGGCATCGTCGACTTCGACGAGCAGGTCGTCGGCGCCATCGAGCGCCTACTGGGCGACCCGGAGTTCCGGGCTCGGAGCCAGCGCTTCGCCCGGGTCCTGCTGGTCGACGAGTTCCAGGACCTGACGCCGGCCCACCTGCTGCTCATCCGCCTGCTCAGCGGTCCGGCGGGGGCCGTGTTCGCGGTCGGCGACGACGACCAGACGATCTACGGCTACGCCGGCGCCACCCCCCGCTGGCTCGTCGACTTCGGCACGTGGTTCCCCGGGGCGGCCATGCACTCGCTGGAGGTCAACTACCGGTGCCCGGCGCCGGTGGTCACCGCCGCGTCCAACCTCCTGACCCGCAACGCGGTGCGGGTGGCCAAGGAGATCCGCCCGGCCCGGGACGTCGCCGACACCCCGGCGGCGCTGTCGATCCTGGACGGCGCCGACCGGCCGGCCACCAGGACGGCGCAGCGGGTGCAGGAGCTGCTGTCGTCGGGGGCGGCGCCGGCCGACGTGGCCGTGCTGGCCCGGGTCAACGCCTCGCTGGCTCCCGTGCAGGTGCTGCTGCGCCACGGCGGGGTGCCCGTCAACGTGGCCGAGGGCCGCTTCCTCCACCGCGGCGGCGTGCGGGCGGCGCTGGCCTGGTTGTCGGTGGCCACCGCGCCCGACCGGGCGCTGCCGGGCCAGGTGCTGCGGGAGGCGTCCCGGCGGCCGAAGCGGGGCATGAGCTCGTCGCTGCTCGACCTGGTGGCCAAGCAGAGGTCGGTCGAGGCCATCGCCAGCCTGGCCGGGTGGCTGGACGGCAAGGGCAGCGCCCGGGAGGCGGGCAAGATCCGCGACCTGGCGGGCGACGTGGCGGTCGTGCGCCGGGCCGCCGACGGCGGGTCGACCGCCGCCGTGCTGGAGGTGGTGCGGTCGAGCGTGGGCGACGGCGGCCTCGACGCCAGCGCCAAAGCCCTCGACAAGTGGAGCCACGGCGCCATCGCCGCCCACGGCGACGACCTCGACGCCCTCGTCGAGCTGGCCCACCTCGAGCCCGACGCCGCCCTCTTCCCGGCGTGGCTGGCCGACCAGTTCGGCGCGCCGGCCGATCCCGACGGGGTCACCCTGGCGTCGATCCATGCGGTGAAGGGCCGGGAGTGGCCCCACGTCGTGCTCCACCACGCCACCGCCGGGCTCATGCCCCACCGGCTGGCCGAGGACGTCGAGGAGGAGCGGCGGGTCTTCCACGTGGGGCTCACCCGCTGCCGCACGACGATCTCTCTCGTCCCGGGATCGCCGCCGTCGAAGTTCCTGCGGGAGCTGGTGGAACCCGGCGAGCCACCGGCGCCTCAGGCGACGGCCCGGGCGGCGGTCGCCGATCGTGCGCCGACGGCGGTTGCGGCGGTGGCTGCCGACCCCCTTCCGGCGGTCGTCGGCGCTCGGTTCACCCTCGGCGGCCACGACCACGAGATCCTGGACGTGACCGACGACGGGGTTCGGGCCGAATCGGCGAGGGCCCGGCCACCACCACTGTCCGCTTCGGCACGCCGGTGACGGTCGACGGGCGCAGGGCGGTCGTGTCCCAACCTGGCTACGACACGGCGTGGGAGCGCCTGCGGGCGTGGCGCTCGGAGCGGGCCAGGGCGGCGGGCAAGCCGGCGTTCGTGGTGTTCGACGACAAGACGCTGCGCACCCTCGCCGCGGTGCTGCCCACCACCGAGGCCGGGCTCCTCGCCATCAGCGGGATCGGCCAGGTGAAGCTGGAGACCTACGGCGACGATCTCATGGCCATCGCCGAGCAGCTCCGGGCCGAGACGACGTCCGGGGACGCCTGACGGCGGTGTCTGGCGAACTGGTGACACTAGCGGTTCCTGCCACGTCTTGCTTCACCGGTCGGCGGGGCCGCCCGCGAGGCCGATTCGAGCCCGATTCGGGGCGCGACTGCGTGACCAGAAGGTGGTCAGACAGGCGTTCACGACTGGGACCGAGATGCCGTCGGGGAGGATCGTGACGGTGTCGAACTCGGCCTCGGTCTGCTCCTTGTAGACGACCTCGACAGTGGTGATCACCTGCGCCGCCACGTCGTCGGGCGGCGTGATGGTGAGGTCGAGGAGGAGGTCGCGGGGGTTGATGCCCTGCGGCTCGTGGCGGCACAGCTCGACGGTGAAGCCGGCGGTGTTGAACGTGCACGATCCGGTGACCCGCAGCACCGCCGGCCCCGGCGGTTCCCGGTCGTGGACGGCGGTGAACTGGCACGGCTTGGCTGCCTCGCCCAGCGCAGCCGTCCCCCGCATGGTCCGGTGCGTGTAGTCCTGCACCACGCCCTCGACCAGCCCGGGCCCGCCGATGCTCGAACGGCTCGTCGTCCACACCGCCAGCGACTCGAACTCGGCGGACTCGCCGGTCCGGAGGTTGACCCGGGGGAGCAGGGCGGTGATCGTGCTGCTGTCGCCGTCCTCGGCCGCCCTGAGCGTCGCGGTCACCAGGCGACCGATGGCCGTGTCCTCCGGCTCGACGGTCTCGGTGACCTCGAGGAAGTCCCGCAGGGGAGGCCGGGACGGGCCCGGTAGTGGAGCTCGCCGCTCCTGGAGTCGAAGTTGATGGTTGCGCCACCTCCGGTGAGCTCGAAGGTGCCTGCCTGTTCGAAAGTGTCAGCCTGCTCGAACGCTGGGTCAGCCGGTTCGAGCGCTGTGTTCTCGGTCCCGTCAGCCATCGGGGCTCCTTTCTCACACGTGTGGCCGTTCTACCCCCGGGGCTACCTTTTCGCCACGATGAACCGCACGGAACGCCACGCCGGTGACGTGGTGCGGGTGTTCCTCGGGATCGCGATCGTCGGCCTCACCACCGTCGTCGCCGTGGTGGGACCGGTCGGCGCCATCGAGCGGAACGCGTTCCGGCTGGTCAACGACCTTCCCGACGCCATCGAGCCGGTCCTCACCGCCGTGCAGCAGTGGGGCGCGTTCTACTCGGTCCTCATCGCCACCGCCGTCGCCCTCCTCGCCCGCCGGCCGCGGCTGGCCATGGCCCTGGCCGTGTCGGGCACGACCGCCTACCTGGCCGCCCGGCTCCTCAAGGCGCTGGTCGAAAGGGGCCGCCCGGCCGCCGAGCTGGCCGACGCCATCATCCGGGGCATCCCGGCGACCGGCCTCGGTTTCCCGTCGGGCCATTCCGCGGTGGCCGCCGCCCTGGCCACGGCCCTGATCCCCTACCTGCCGAGGTGGGGCCGGCGGGCGATGTGGGGCCTGGTGTTCCTGGTGATGGTGGCGCGGATCTACCTGGGCGCCCACCTCCCGATCGACGTGGTGGGTGGGGCCGCGCTGGGCTGGGCCATCGGGTCGCTCTCCAACCTGGCGTTCGCCACGCCCCGCTGGACGCCGAACCCGGCATCGCTCGGCCCGCTCTTCGTGCACCACGGCATGACCGTCACCTCGGCCGAGCCGTCGAACGTGGAGGCCCGCGGCTCGATCCCCTACGTAGTCCGCACCGAGGACGGCACCCAGGTGTTCGTCAAGCTGGTGAGCAACGAGGAACGGGACGCCGACGCGCTGTTCAAAAGCTGGCGTCTCCTGTCGTACGGGGGCATCGAGGACGAGGTGCCGTTCGTGTCGGCGGAGCGGCTCGTCGAGCACGAGGCCTACCTGGCCCTGCTGGCGGATCGAGCAGGCGTGTCGACGCCGAAGGTGCTCATGGCCGGCCCGGTCGCGCCCGACGTCTCCGCCCTGGGGGAGGAGTTCCTCGACGGGCTCACGCTCGCCACGATCGAGCCGGATGCCATTACCGACGACACCCTGCGGGCGCTGTGGGGCGAGGTGGCCAAGCTGCGGGCGGCGCGGATCGCCCACCGCGACCTCCGCCTCGGCAACGTCATGGTGACGGCCGACGGCCGGCCGTGGATCGTCGACTTCGGGTTCGCCGAGTCCGAGCCCTCCGAGCGGCACCTGGCCCATGACGTCGCCGAGCTGATGGCCGCGCTGGCCTCGGTGGTCGGGGTGAGACGGGCGGTCGACGGCGCCGTCGGTGGGCTCGGAGCCGAGGCGGTGGCCTCGGCGTTGCCGCTCCTCCAGCCGCGGGCGCTCTCGAGGCCACCCGTCACGCCTACAAGGGCCGCCACGCCTCGAACGGACAGGCCGACTCGCTGAAGGAGCTGCGGAAGGAGGCGGCGGCCGCCGCCGGCGTCGACGAGCCTCACCTCGAGCCGCTCAGCCGCGTCCGACTGGGGACGGTGCTCCTGGTGGCCGTGCTCGGGATCGCCCTCTACGTCCTGCTCCCGCAGCTGGGCGACTTCACGGGCTCGTTCGACGGCGATCGTCCACGCCGACCCGGCGTGGCTGGTGGGGGCCGTGCTGGCGTCGATCCTCACGTACGCGGCGGCCGCCATCCAGCTGCAGGGCGCGGTGCCGGAACGGCTCAACCTGGCCCATACCATCGAGATGGGCCTGGCCAGCTCGTTCGCCAACCGGTTCACCCCCGCCAGCGTCGGCGGGGCGGCGATCGACATCCGGTACCTCCAGCGCGGCGGTCTCGAGTACTCGGTCGCCGGCTCCAGCTACGCCCTCAACTCGGCCACCGGCCTCGTCGTGCACGTCTTCCTGCTCGTGTGCGCCGGGGTGATCGTGGGGAAGAGGAGGCGTCGGCGCGGTGGACGCTGCCCTCGGGTTGGATCCTCCTGGTGGCGGCGGCCGTGGGATTGGCACTGGTCGGCGCCGCGCTCAGGTTCCCGAGGGTGCGCACGAAGGCGCTCCCGCCGCTGCGGGAGGCGGTCAGCGGGTTGCGGAAAATTCTCATGGAGCCGGCCCGGCTGGCTCGCCTCTTCGGGGGCGCCATCGCGGTCACGGGCCTTTACATCGCCGCCTTCGACCTCTCGCTGCGGGCGGTCGGCGTCCACGAGCCGATCGCCCAGGTGATGCTCGTCTACCTGGGAAGCGCCGCCATCGCGGCCGCCGCGCCGACGCCGGGCGGGCTCGGGGCCATGGAGGCGGCGTTGACCGCGGGCCTGACCGCCGTCGGCATGCCCGCCGCGCCTGCCCTCGCCGGCGTGCTCATCTTCAGGCTGGCGACGTACTGGCTGCCCATCCTCCCCGGCTGGCTGTCGTTGCGGCACCTGCGCAGTATCGAGTTGCTCTAGTGGACGTCGAGGACCGCCTACGACTCCGAACGGGGCTCGGGGTGAGCGTGGACGCCGAGCCAGTTGGTACCCGGCTCGACGCTCACCAGCCGGTGGGGCACGTTCGCCGGTAGCAGCACCCAGTCGCCCGACCCCAGGTCGACGCGCTCGGCGCCGACCTCGAGGACGGCCGCGCCCCGCAGGACGACCACCCATTCGTCCTGCTCCTGCAGGTAGTCGAGCGGCCCCTCGACCTCGCCGCTCAGGATCTGCTCCACCACGACGTTCCGGAAGCCGACGACGTCCTCGATCCGTTCGCCGGCGACCGGCGTGTCAGACGCCTCGAGCAGGCGCCCACGGACGATCTCGGAGGTCATCGCCCGAAACAGCTCATTGACTGTGCAAGAAGCTCGCTATATTGCACATTCTTGCACAGTCATTCAGTACTTCTGGTCCTCCCCGCGCTGCGCAGGTACAGCTGGAGCTCGACGACCACGTGGTTTGGGTAGGTACGGATCTTGAGCCTGCTGGCGGTCGTCGTGGGGTCACTGCTGATCGCGCTGGTGGGGATTGACATCATGCTCACGCTCCTGCACCCCACCGCTCGGGGCCCGCTCAGCTACGCCGCCAACCGGGTGACGTGGAGCGTCACCAAGACGGCGTCGAGGCGCCTGCTGCGGGGCCAGGGCCTGAGCTACGCCGGGCCGCTGGCCGTGGTCACCAACGTGCTGGCGTGGGCGGGGGCGTTCTGGCTGGGGTTCGCCTTGATCTACCTGCCCTTCATCGGCTCGTTCTCTTTCGCCCCGGCGACGCCGTTCCGCGGACGCGGCTTTGCGGAGGCCCTGTACATGAGCGGCGCGGCGCTGACCACTCTCGGGTTCGGCGACGTGGTCCCCACCTCGGTGGTGCTGCGCCTGGTCACCATCGCGGAGGCGGCCAGCGGCTTCGTCGCGTTCTCGGCCGCCATCGCCTTCGTGATCGCCGTCTATCCCCTGCTGAGCCAGCTCCGCAGCACCGGCATCCAGATGGCCAACAGCGGCGCCCTGGAGTTGGAAGGGGCGGCGCGGGTGGTCCGGGAGGCCGGCCCATCGGAGATGGCCGCGGTGGTGAGGGAGCTGACGGAGAACCACGAGCACCTGCGGCGCTTCCCGGTCCTCTACTACTTCGAGTCGGGCAACGCCGAGGAGTCCCTCAGCGCGTCACTGCGGGGCAGCGCCATGCTGCTGGTGGCCCTCCACTGCGTCCCCTCCGACGAGGTCAGGCACGGCTACGTGTACGCCGACGTGCTCGAACGCATTGTCGGTCGCCTGCTCGACGATCTGGAAACGGACTTCGTCGGCGGTCGTCACACCTCGATGGATCCCGGTGACGCAGACGAGAGCGACGTCGCGGCCAAGTTGAACGCGGCGTGCCGGCAGCTGTCGGCCGGCGGCCGCCACGACCCCGAGCGCGACCACGATCGAGCCGAGCTGGGTGCGCTCCTGGCCCGGGTCGAGTCGGTGCTCGAGGCGCTGGCCGAGGAGCACGGCCACCACGCCCGGCCCCTGTTCGACTGACGCGATCTACAGCTGCAGGCCGATGATCGAAGGTGCCTGCGTAGCCCGACGGACTCTCCGATGTGGTGGTCTTGGTCACCGGCAGGACGAGCTGGCTGCCGCCCTGGCGGTAGATGCCGTCCCTGGCGTTCGTGACGTCGGGGGTGCCCCGGCCGGCGTAGGGAGCCTGGCTGAACGCATCGGCGAGGACCGCGTCGTCGAAGAACAGCTGGCTGGTGAAGTCGTAGCCGCCGGTGCGGATCTTGAAGTGGATGTGCACGGCCCGGCCCTGGTACCAGCCCGGGAAGACCGTCGTGAACGTGGCGGCTCCGGCGGAGTCGGTGACCTGGTAGCCCCGCAGGAACTTCTTGCCCACGGAGTTGTTGGCGGCGACGTCCGAGTAGACGCCTTTGGCGTCGCAGTGCCAGACGTCCACCATCGCCCCGGCCAGGGCGGCGCAGCCGCCGGCGGTGACGCTCGACACCCGGAACGCCAGCGTCAGCGGGGTCCCTTCCGAGACCGCGCCGGTCGACGGGTCGGGCCGGATGTCGGACCGGTTGAGCTTCTCGTCGACGAAGTAGGGCCCCTCCGTCAGCTCGGGCTTGACCACGCAGGACGGTGCGTCGCCGGTGCCCGCCGCCGGCACGGTGGACGAGCCGGTGGTGGCGCCGCCGGTCGTGGCAGTGGTGGCGGTGGCGTGCGCCGTGTCGCCGGACGAGCCGCACCCGGGCAACAGGACGGCGCCGGCCGCGCCGAGGAGGACGAGGGCCTCCCTCCGGCTCAGGACGCGGCCGACGGGCCGGTCGTCGTCGTCGTCGTGGTGGCGGCGGTTCATGTCGTGCTCCGTTCCGGTTCGGGATCGACGATTGATGGGGAGGCAGCGGATGGGGACACGGCGGCCGTCTCCGTCGGAAGATGCACGGTGAAGGCGGCGCCCTGGCCCGGCGAAGTGTCGGAGGTCGACGCGGCCGCCGTGGGCGGCGACGATCTCGGCCACGATGGCGAGGCCCAGGCCGGTGCCCTGGTGGCCGCCGGTGCCGTCGCCCCCGGCCTGCCAGAAGCGGTCGAAGGCGTGGGCGGCGTCGTCGGCGGTCATGCCCGGCCCGTCGTCGGCGACCACGACGGTGGCGGTATCAGCGGTCGACGCCAGGCTGACCGTGGTCGTGGTGCCGGCCGGCGTGTGCTCGCGCACGTTGGCCAGCAGGTTGTCGACCACCTGGCGCAGGCGACCCGGGTCGCCCGGCACCTCGATCGGCTCGTCGCTGAGGTCGACCCGGATCTCCCGGGACGGGTCCGACGCCCGGGCCGCGGCCACCGCGTCGAGGACCAGCAGCGTGAGGTCGACCGACTCTCGCTCGAGCGGCCGTCGCTGGTCGAGGCGGGCGAGGAGCAGCAGGTCCTCGACCAACCCGCCCATGCGGACCGCCTCGTGCTCGATGCGGGTCATGGCCAGCGCGACCTCGTCGGGCGACCGGGCTCCCTGGCGGTACAGCTCGGCATAGCCCCGGATCGACGTGAGCGGCGTCCGCAGCTCGTGGGAGGCGTCGGCGGCGAAGCGGCGGGTCCTGGCCTCCGACTGGGTCTTGGCGTCGACGGCCGTCTCGATGCGGTCGAGCATGAGGTTGAGGGCGGTGCCCAGGTGGCCGACCTCGCTGGCCGGCTGCGGCACCGGGGCCCGCTCCGACAGCTTCCCCTCGGCGATCCGCTCGGCGGTGTCGATCATCTGGTCGATCGGGTGCAGCGTGCGGCGGACGGTCAGCCACACGACCGCGCCGGTGGCGGCGATGGCGAGCAGGCAGGCCACGACCACGATGCCCCGTGCCGTCCGGGCCGCCCTGTCGACGTCGCGGAGGGGGATGGCGGTGACGAGGACGTCCCCGTCGGGCTGGCGGGTGACGACGGCCCGGTAGCGGAGGTCGCCGCCGCCGACGCTCCCGACGGTGAGCGGGCCGGCCGGGGCCTCGAGCCCGGTGACGTCGGGGAGGGGATCAGGGTCGTCGGCCGCCCCGGTGGCCACCGAGTACTCCACCGAGCCGCTGCGGTCCAGCGACACGAAGGCGTAGCGCTGGACGTCGAACGGCGAGCGCTCGTCGTCGTGCTTCGGCCGGTGGCCCGGCCCCCCTGGCGGCGGAGCGACGGCGGTGGTCCGGATCGCCAGCTCCCGGTCGAGGCCGTCGACCAACCGCTGTTGGAGGGTGACCACGATGAGCACACCCGCCACGCCGGTGACGACCGCCACCACGACGATGATGGAGGCCACCAGCTTGCGCCGGATCATGCGGTCACGGCCGGGCTACGGCTCGGTTCGGAGGACGTACCCGAAGCCGCGGACGGTGTGGATCAGCCGGGGCTCGACGTCGTCGACCTTCTTGCGCAGGTAGGAGATGTAGTTCTCCACCACGCCGCCGCTGCCGCCGAAGTCGTACTGCCACACGTGGTCGAGGATCTGGCTCTTCGAGACCACCCGCTCGCGGTTCACCAGCAGGAAGCGCAGCAACTTGAACTCGGTGGGGGAGAGCGCGACGGCCCGGCCGGCCCGGGTCACCCGCATGGTGTCCTCGTCGAGCTCCAGGTCGGCGTACTGGAGGCGGTTCTCGTCCCTCGGCTCGCCCCGGGCCCGCCGCAGGACGGCGCGGACGCGGGCCACCAGCTCCTCCAGCGAGAACGGCTTGGTGAGGTAGTCGTCGCCGCCCTTGGTGAAGCCGGAGACCTTGTCCTCGGCGGTGTCGCGGGCGGTCAGGAAGATCACCGGCGTGTCGTCGCCGTCGGACCGCATGCGCCGGCAGACCTCGAAGCCGTCGATGCCGGGCAGGCCGACGTCGAGAATCACCAGGTCAGGCGTGTTGGCCGACACCGAGGCCAGGCCGCGCATGCCGTCGGGAGCGGTGTGCGACTCGAACCCGGCGATGCGCAGGGCCGACGAGACAAGGTCTCGGATGTACTCCTCGTCGTCGACCACCAGGACCTTGGCTGCTCCCATGCCCACCAGTAGAGCGCCTGAACCTGGGAGAACCCTCTGAGCCGGCTGGGAACCTACCCTCTACCTCTTGCCGAACTGGGGTCACGGAGCGGCGCATGGCGCGGTTCCGCGGCCCCGGTTCGCCGGAGCCCTCACCGGCGGGTCGTCAGCCGCTGTCGTCGTCGGCGGTGGCCATCTGCTCGACGATCGCCCGGCGGCGGCGTGCCCTTTTGACCAGCTCGACGTCCTCGCCGCTCTGGCGGAGCCACTGAAGCGCGGCCTCGAGCTGGACCTGGACACTCGTGGCGTCGATGCAGTCCCGTAGGCCGAGCACCTGGCCGCGGGAGACGGCGTCGGCCGCCCAGATCCCCGTGGAGGTGTCTGCCGTCACCAGCTCCGTCGCCCCGATGAGCGCCCGCATCTGGGACGCGGTGACACCTGCGGGACAGGCGATCAGGTGGACCGGTCCCACGGAATCGCCCAGGTGCCCGACCAGCAGGTGGTCGTTGCGGTGGGGCTGACCCACCAGCTCCACGGGACCGGGCGAGGGAGAGCCCCTCGGGCGCAGCGTTGGCGACGAACAGGACCTGCTGGCCGGCGACGGGAACGTGCGCCAGCCGGGCTGCGCCCTCGATCTCCGTGCCGCCGTTGCGGAGGAGCGTGTCGACGATGGCCTCCTCCATGGCCGCGGTACGAGCGCTGAACGTCATGCGCCGCCAGTCGAGGGCCTTCCCGAGCGACCGCACCCCACGCCTGGCCGCGGTCAGGCCGGCCAGCGCCAGGTCGTGCACCGTCGCCCCCACCGCGTCGACGGCGTCGGACACCGCTTCCTCGAACGACTGCGGCCGGCGGGTCATGAGACCCAGGCCGTCGAAGTAGGCCACGAACCGGGTGTCGCGCTCGGTGCGGGCCATCGCGCCGGGCGTCAGCATGCCCCGCACGTCGACGGCGCGGACTTTGGTGGGGGCGTCGCCCAGCGCCGCCTGCAGCTCGGCATGGCAGATCCCGACGTCGCGCCCCGGACGCACCGACCCGGCGTCTCCCGAGAAGAGCACGAGGACGACGTCGGCCAGGCGGACCTGGGCCGTCGACTCGTCGTACCAGTCGGAGTCTCCATCGACGGCCTCGCTGTCCTCGTTTATCCACACCGAGACCCGTCTCTCGCCGTCGGGCCGGGCGAGGAGCGTCCTGTACCTTCGCCTTGATCTGTCGCCTCAGGTCGGAGAGAGTCCGGCCGTCGGCGAGGAGGGTCGAGTTGCGGCTCGACACCATGACCTGCAGCGGCCGCGTCATCGGAGCCCGGTCCCGAGATCGTGCACGATCGATCCTCCTTGTCGCCCCGCAGTGCCCGGTCTAGCGCGTCCGTGCGCTGAGGATTGTCGGCAACGCCGCCGACACCGTCAGTCGATCGTTCCTTGCGGGACGACCCACTCGGTGGCCTGGCCGGTGACAGCTCCGATGTGGTCGAAGTCAGCGTCGTAATGGATGACGGTGCGTGACGTTGCCTCACCGGCCGCAGCGATAACCAGGTCCGGCACCTTCCTGCCCCTCAGGCCCCGTTCTGCAAGGAGCCGCTGAACTTGGCCGGCTCTCGTGACGTGGGTTCGTTCGATGGTGACGAGCTCGAACGCCTCCAGTGCCCCGATGAGCCGGTCCCACTCGGCCGCGTTGCGGGCTGAGAACCCCACCTCGAGGTCGGTCATCGCCGTGCGTGCGAGTCCGGAGGTATCGAGTGCCTCGACGCGCGCCCGCACCGCCGGGACCCCAAGGCGGGTGACGACGCTGGTATCCAGCAGGTAGCTCACCGCCAGGTGTCGGCACGGTCGTCCAGCGTGGAGCCCGCGAGGACGTCGAGCGCCTGGTCGAGCTCGGTCCGCCGGTCCGCCGCCGCCTGTCGGAGGGCCTCGTTCACCGTGTCCTTGATGGTTCGCGTGCCGAACCGGGCGCGAGCCGCCGCCAACGCCTCGTCATCGAGGTCGACCAACCGCTTCGTCACGCCACCAGTATATATCGACCTATCGCTCGTATATCCACAAGCTATGGCCGCCGCATCACGACGGGCTGGTGATGGCAATGGTCGGAAAGTAGGTCCGATACCGAGACGGGTCGCGTGTGAGCAACGCCAGTTCGGCGACGGCAGCGTGCGCTCCGATGAAGAAGTCGGGGAGCGTCGAGGATCTCGTTCCGCGGTTGCGCCGGTAGTCGAGGAATGTCTTGCCCGCCAGGAATGCCGCCTCCCACGGCAGGGCCAGCCGACCGTAGTCGCCGGGCGGGACGGCGTCATCGAGGTCCTCGATGCGACTGAAGCGGACCGAAACCTCGGCAAAGATGATCGGGTTGACGAACAACGGTCCGGCGTCGGCGGCCCGGGCCAGCGCGTTCGCCGACCACCCGAGCCAGACCTCGTCCTCCGTCAGCACGTCCAGGAGCACGTTGCTGTCGACGAGAGTCCCGACGGCGATCGTCACGGCTGCCGGGTCAACGCCATGATCTCCTCGGTCGTCAGCGCCACGTCGCCTCGCCCACGCAGCCGCTGGACCAGTCGACTGCCGCGGGTCGGCCCCTCCGCCAGCTTCCGGATCACGATCGCGTCGTCGTCTCGTTGGAACTCCACCTCGGTGCCCGCTCCGAACCCGAGCTCGTCCCGAAGGCGTTTGGGGATCGTGACCTGGCCCTTTTCCGTGACTCGCATGTAGGAATAGAACCGTCCCTACTCCTACTTGCGGGTAGGAGGACGGTTGTCGAGCCCGCCCGGGGGAACCAAGGCCGAGCGTCGGCGGATGCCCGCAAGCGGATCGCTCGGTGGGACGAGCTGTTCAGGGGGTCAGCCCCGCGCTGGAACCCGGAACGTCGAGGTGCAGGTCTAGAAGCTGTCGAGCGTGCTTCGGGCCGTCCTGGTGTGCGGGTGGTCGGGGCCGTAGGTGGCCTCGAAGACTCGAAGCGCCCGCCGCAGGTGCTCCCGGGCGGCGGGGAGGTCGCCCAGGTCTTGCAGGACGATGCCGAGGTTGGTGAGCGTGATGGCCACCTGGGGGTGGTCGGGGCCGTAGGCGGCCTCTTCGATCCGAAGCGCCCGCTGCAGGTGCTCCAAGGCGGCGGCGAGGTCGCCGAGGTCTTGCAGGACGACGCCGAGGTTGGCGAGCGTGCGGGCCACCTCTGGGTGGTCGGGGCCGTAGGTGGCCTCTTTGATCCGAAAAGCCCGCTTGAGGTGCTCCCGGGCGGCGGGGAGGTCGCCGAGGCCCTGCAGGACATTGCCGAGGTTGCCGAGCGCGCGGGCCACCTCGGGGTGGTCGGGGCCGTAGGCGGCCTCGAAGATCCGATGCGCCCGCTGCTGGTGCTCCCGGGCGGCGGGGAGGTCGCCGAGGCCCTGCAGGACATTGCCGAGGTTGCCGAGCGCGAGGGCCACCTCGGGGTGGTCGGGGCCGTAGGCGGCCTCGAAGATCCGATGCGCCCGCTCCTGGTGCTCCCGGGCGGCGGGGAGGTCGCTGAGGTCCCGAAAGACGATGCCGAGGTTGCCGAGCGTGCGGGCCACCTCGGGGTGGTCTTGACCGTAGGCGGCCTCTTTGATCCGAAGCGCCCGTTGCAGGTACTCCCGGGCGGCGGGGAGGTCGCCGAGAATCCGAAGGACGTTGCCGAGGTTGCCGAGCGTGCGGGCCACCTCGGGGTGCTCGGGGCCGTAGGCCGCTTCTTTTATCCGACGCGCCCGGCCCATGACCTCCCGAGCGGATGCGAGCTGGGCCCGGGACGCCAGGTATATCCCCGCCGAGTCGAGCAGTGCCCCCAGCTCGGGCGCCTCCCCGACGTGGTCGGCCAGCGCCAGCACGTGGGGCAGGAGACGGGCCGAGCGCGCCCAGCTGCGGTGATCCTGGGCGGGGTCGGGGAAGGTCCGGCGCAGCGCCGCCAGGGCGGCGGTGGCCAGCCGGTCCCGCTCGGCCGGCGCTCAGCCGATGGCGCACGACATCGCCAACGAGGCGGTGCAGGGCGATGGCGTCATCGTGGCGGCGCACCAGGGCCAGGCGGCGCAGCACGACCAGCGCGTCTTCGTCGGCCAGGGCGTCGCCGCTGGCCACCAGTTCGAGGGGGATGTCGTCGGGCGCCAGAAGAGCGGCGGTGCCCAGCACCCGGGCGGCGGCGGCGCTCTCTGTGAGGGCTCGTTCGTAGGCCAGGCCGAAGGTGGCGGCCACGGTGCGGCGGTAGAACGCGGGCGTGCCCCGCTCCAGCACCTCCCCCCGCCGGGCCACCACCAGCTCCCGGTAGGCGCCCAGGGCCATGGCCGTCTCCTCCACGTAGGCCCCGGCCTGCTCCAGGGCCAAGGGCAGGAAGCCCACTCGGTGGCCACCGCCCGGGCCGCCGCCTCGTCGTCGGTGCCGGTGCGGGCCAGCAGGAAGGCCACGGCTTCGGACTCGGACCACACGTCGATGTCGAGGGTCGAGCCCAACGCCCGCCAGTTGGGGTTGCGGGAGGTGACCAGCACCCCGCCCCCACCACCGGCGGGGGGCAGGAAGGGCCCGAGGGAGGCGGGGTCCTCGGCGTTGTCGAAGACCACCAGCCAGCGTTGTCGGTGCCCGAGCTCGGCGTGGATCAGGCTCACGACCACCTCGGGGTCGTCGGTGGGCAGACCGAGGTGGTGGGCCAGGGGAGTGAGGGTGCCGGCGATGGCGGCGGGGACCTCGGCGGGCACCCACCACACCAGGTCGTAGTCCGCGGCCCGCCGCCAGGCGTGCTCGATGGCGAGCTGGGTCTTGCCCACCCCGCCCAGGCCGGCCACGGCCAGCAGCGCTACCGTCTGCGCCCCTCCGCCGAGGGCCGAGCGCAGCTCGTCGAGCTGGTGGTCACGGCCGGCGAAGTTGGGGTTGCGAGACGGGACGTTCCAGATGGCGGGGAGCCGGCCGGGGAAGGCCCTGGGTGGGCCGGCACCACCGGCGGGCGGGAACCGCGGCTTGGTCGGGGGCTTGGCCCGTCGCTGGTCGAGCCCGGCGAGCAGCCGCCTGCGGGCTCCTGGCTCGTCGAGGCCGACGAGGTCGATGTGTACGACCGCAGCCAGCAGGCCCGGGGCTGGCACTCGCCGACCCGCACGCCGACCAGACGCCCGTCGCGTCCGGTGGGGTCGGCGGCGAATGTCGCCGCCCACTCCGCGGTCCCGAATGCCGAGAGCAGGTACGGCTCGGAGAGCAGGGGCATGACCCGGTCGCTGCGGGCCAGTGCGTCCTGCATCTCGATCACGAAGTTCGACCCCGGCCGGAAGTCCCAGGCCTGCACGATGGTGGTGAACCCGGCCTCCTCCAGCACCCAGGCCACCCACTCCGCCCACGCTTCGTCCGCCCCTGTGTAGCTGACGAAGAAGTCGACCTGCGGCTTCTGGTTCGATGGGTCCTCCGCCGCCACGGGCACCATGGTGGTCGCTCCTGACACGCCGTGCGAGGGGAAGCCGGCGTTGGCCTCACCCGTGCCAGGGGTCAGGTCCGTGTGAGGGCGGCGATCCCGTCGAGCCCGGTCAGCTTGTGCGGGTTGCGGATGGCGTAGATGCGGGCGATGCGACCGTTCTCGACGGCGAGGCTCACCGCGGTGTCGAGCTCACCGCCGATGTCGATCCGGAAGGCCGGCGACCCGTTGAGCCAGACGGCCTTCGTCTCGAAGTCCACCGAGCGGGCGGCGGCGATCAGGAAGGCGGCCACCCGTTCCGCACCCTCTATCGGACGGCGAACGGCGGCGACCAAGCCGCCTCCGTCGGCAACGAGCACGACGTCGGGCGCCAGGACGTCGAGCAGGGCCTGCAGGTCGCCGTCCCGGGTGGCGGCGAGGAACCGGTCCACCGCCTCCTGCTGCTCGGTCGTGCTGACCGGCACCCGCGGCCGCCGAGCGGCGACGTGGTCGCGTGCCCGGTGGGCGATCTGGCGGACGGCGGCGGGAGACTTGCCGACCGCCTCCGCAATCTCGTCGTAGGGGGTCTCGAACACCTCGCGAAGCACGAACACGGCGCGCTCGGCCGGACCGAGGGTCTCGAGCACGGTGAGCATCGCGATCGAGACGCTCTCGGCCAGCTCGACGTCGGCGGCGACGTCGGGGCTCGTCAGCAGCGGCTCCGGCAGCCATTCGCCGACGTAGTCCTCCCGCCGTCGCGCCAGCGACCGCAGCCGGTTCAGCGCCTGACGGGTGACGATGCGGACCAGGTAGGCCCGCGGGTCGCGCACCACGGCGTGGTCGACGTCGGCCCACCGCAGCCACGTCTCCTGGACGACGTCCTCGGCGTCGGAGGCGGAGCCGAGCATCTCGTAGGCGACGGTGAACAGCAGGCTGCGGTGGAGCGCGAACGCCTCCTCGCTCATGCCGACGTGGCGTACCCGGCCGACGGTTGCGCCAGCGGCAGCGGGCACGCCTTGGAGAACCCCTGGGCCTCGATCCCCAACGCCGTGTTGCATCTCGTGGCCATGTTGGCGAAGGCGACGGAGGCGGTGAGCTCGACCATGGCCGGCGCACCGAGCTGGCCGAGCAGGCGGGCCGACAGGTCGTCGGTGACGCGCGGGGGCGTCTCGCTCATCGCCTCGGCGTACTCCAGGACGTCACGCTCCAGCGACGTGAACACCGGCGACTCCCGCCACCGGGGCACCTCGCTGGCCTTGGCCTCGTCGAGTCCCTCGTTGTGGGCGTGGAAGTAGTTCAAGTCGAGGCACCACGAGCAGCCGACCAGGGCGGCGACCGCCATGTGGGCGAACGACTTCAGGTTGGGGTCGAGCTGGTCCCACTTCTGGGCCTTGCGGCCGAACCCGGTGAAGCTGGTGAGCACCGCTCGGTTGTGCCACATCACCTCGGCCGGCTCGGGGACGTCACCGAGCAGCTTCCGGGTGAACCGCTTCACGAGGTACCCGTAGATGCCGGTGATCTCTGCCTTGGGAATCCGTGTCGTGCTGGACATGCGTCCTCCTCGTGTCGATGCCGTCGACATGAAGACACCGCCCGCACCCGGCATGTGACAGCCACGGGACCAATGTACGAGCGAGCCGTATCCTTCGAACCTGGTTTTCGCCTCCGATCAGAACTGACACCCCCTTGCCGAGCGAGTGAAGAAGGTCGATCTGGTGCTCGAGGGCGGCGGCGTCAAGAACATCGCCCTGCTCGGCGCGGTGACCGTCCTGGCCGAGGCCGGCTACACCTTCCCGCGGGTGGCCGGCACCAGCGGCGGCGCCATCATCGCCGCCGGGGTCGCCGCCTACCAGAAGGCCGGACGCGACCTGGGCGGGCTGCTCGACGTGTCACTGCGGGTGGACAAACCGCGGTTTCTGGCCTGGCGGCGGCCCGGCCGCGTCTCAGGGTCGGTCTCGGGCGCGGTCGACCTGCTGCGCCGGGGCGGCCTGCACTCGGGGGACTACCTCTACGAGTTCCTCTGTCCCGCCCTGGAGGACGTCGATCGCGATCACGGCCAGTCGGGCGGCGACTTTCTCTGCGTTCGGGTAATGGCGGCTGCCGAGGCCGCGGGCGAGGGCGTCGAGGTCCTCGCGGGGCCGGTCGAGATTCTTGGCCCGGGACTTGTGGCGCCCGTGCCGGTGATCCGGACGCCCCCGTCGTTGAACCCGTTGACGACGAGCCCCTTCACCGTCGACGCGGTGCCCCGGAGGACGAATCCGGCGGTGTACTCCTCCGGCGCCACGACGTAGACGCCGTTCACCGCGACCTCGGGACCGTACCGCCCTCAGGCTTCCGGGACCGCTGTCGTTGGTGTTGGTGACGGCGGCGCCCGGGCCGATCGTGGGGGGCGTAGGCCGTGGCCATCCCGGCGCGGTCGAGTGCGCTCTGGGGCCGGTCGAATTGGGTGCCCATGAGGTTGAGGAAGGCGCCGTAGGTCGCCGTCGGCACGATGGTGTTCTGCGCCGCGGGGTCGGTCGAGAACGGTTCCGGGCGTAGTGCATGACCGACAGGAAGTCGTACGCACCGAAGTTCGAGGTCGGGAGCTTGACGAAGTTGCCCTCCTTCCCCGGAACGATGTTGGCCGTGAGGATCGTGACGAACGTGTCCCGGTCGCTGCGCTGGTGCTCGTGCTGGAGGCCGAGCGTGTGCCCGATCTCGTGAAGGAGCGTCAAGCGGTCCCACGAGCCCGACCCGATCTGGAGGAACTGCTGGCCGCCCGCCCCGACGACGGAGGAGACGCCGCCGACGAGCCCGGGCACGTCCTTCACGGTGACGTAGTCGGCCTCCGCCGCCCGCGCCGCGAACCGGACGTTGGCGAAGGCGCCCCACTCCGCAGTGGCGTCGAGGATGTGGCGCTGGTGAGCGGCGGACACGCTCGCGTCGAACGTGTAGGGGACGGTGCCGCCGGTCCACAGGGTCACGCCCGTGCTCGCTGCGCTCGGCGCCGCGGGTGCCGACTTGCCGGCAAGTCGTCGCGCTGGCGCTGGAGGACGGGGCGGCGGAAGACCATGTCGCCCACCTGGACGTTCTCGCCGGGCTGCTCGGCCAGGATGCGGTCGAGTTGCTCGACGTTCCAGCGGTCGTCGGCGACGGGGGACACTCCCCCCGAGTCCGAATCCGGCCGGCCCCGCTGGGCGCCGGCAGGACCGGCGACGGCGAACATCACGGCCACGACCAGGACGGACGAGAGAAGAGACCGAAGCCGCCGGTCCGCCATCTGAGCCACCCCCGACGCCCGCCGATTTGCCTTCGCACTGTACTGGCGCGATCGGGCCTGCCGGAGCTGCTCAGCGGGCGGACGGGGCGACACCTGGGACGCGAGGTGGCGGGCTCCCGTCGTCGCCCCCGGGCGCCTCGCCGAAGAGGCGGCGGGGGAGCCAGCGGGCCAACCAGTGCGACCGCGAACGCGGCCAGCGGGCCGGCCACGGCCAGGATCAGCACGTAGCCGGCGGCGAAGGGGCCGAGCCGGCCGTCGAGGCCGGCGACGACGGCCAGGCTGGCCAGGATGAGGGAGAACTCGCCCCGGGCCAGCACGCTCAGCCCGATGTTGGCCGCCTCCTGCGGCCCGGAGCCCTGGAGACGGGCGGCCACGACGCCGGCCACGAGGTTGCCGACGACGGTCACGACGACGGCGGCGGCCACCGGGAGGGCGACGTCGGCCAGCGCCGCCGGGTCGACCGAGAGGCCGAAGGCGAAGAAGAAGATGGCCGCCAGCAGGTCGCGGATCGGCAGCACCAGCCGCTCGACCCGGTGGGCCACGACCGAGCCGGCCACGATCTGGCCGGCCAGGAAGGCGCCGATCGCCTCCGACACGCCGAGGTTGGCGGCCACGCCGGCCACCAGGATGGCCAAGCCGACGAAGCACACCGTGAGCAGCTCGTCGTCGCCGGTCGACAGGAGTCGGCCGACGACGCCCCGTCCCCACCGGGCCACGGCGAACATCGCCACCAGGAACACCATCGCCCGGCCCACCGACACCACCGCCGCCAGCCCACCGGGGCTGTCGCCGAGCACCGGCTGGAGAAGGGCGAGGTAGAGGGCCAGGAAGACGTCCTCGACGACGATGATCCCGAGCAGCATCCCGGTCTCGGGGTTCGCCAGGCGGCGCAGCTCCACCAGCAGCTTGGTGACGATGGCCGACGACGAGATGCCCACGATGCCGGCGATCACCAGGGTCTCCCGCCCGCCCCATCCCAGCGCGGTGCCCAGGGCCAGGCCGAGCCCGATGTTGAGGGCGAGGTAGAAGCCGCCCGCCAGCAAGAGCTTCAGGCCGCCGGCGGCGAGGTCGTCGACGGAGAACTCCAGGCCCAGGTGGAACAGCAGGAGGACGAGGCCGATGGTGGCCAGAAACGCCAGGTCGGCGGGGTTGCTGATCAGCACCGGACCGGGCGTGTGGGGGCCGGAGAGGATGCCGGCGGCCATGAACAGCGGGATGGTGGGCAGGCGGATGCGACGTCCGGCCCGGGCCAGGGCGGCCGCCACCAGCAGGGCGCCGCCGAGGGCGACGAGCTCGCGCCCGACCTCCGACGCGGCGCCGAGGACGATCACCACGGCGGCGCCGTCATCCGGCGACGTGGGCGATGAAGGCGGGCAGGTCGTCGGGCCGGCCGATCACGACCAGCTTGTCGCGGGCGTGGAGCACCTCCGACGGCTCGGGCACGACGACGACCTCGTCGCCCCGCAGGATGGCGACGATGGTCATGCGCGTGTTGCGCCGGACCTCGAGGTCGCCGATGCTGCGCTCGACGCCCGGCGAGTCGGTGCGCATCGTGACCCAGTCGATGACCAGACCCCCGACCACCGCTTCGATGCGCTGGGCGACGGTGGGGCGGAAGTAGGCGCCGGCCAGGACCGCTCCGAGGCGCCGGGCCTGGTCGTCGGTGAGCGTGACGACCGTGGGCGTGCGTGCTCGGCCCGCCTTCTCGGTGACGTAGAGGTCGCGCCGACCGCTGTGGTGGATGACCACGTTGATGAGGCCGTCCTCGGTGGCCTGGTCGTAGCGCTTGCCGATGCCGGGCAGGTCCTGCTCGCGGATGTCCTCGGACACGTCATCGCCTCCTGTTCTTCCTCCGGTTCGTCGGCTTCCGGCGCTGTTTGCGGGGTCGGGGCGCCGTCGCGACCGACCCCGGTCGCACGGTGGACGCCGACGAGCGCCCCGCCGCCGTCGCGCCAGGGGCCTCCGGCCCGTCGGTGACGGCCGGTGCAGCGGCCCGGACGTCCGCCGCGCCCTGGGGGCGGAGTGCCCCGCGGGACACCGGCTGCGGACGGAGAGGCGACGGGGCCGGGCCGGTCCGGCCGGCGAGGCCCTCGAAGCGCACGGCCAACGGCGTGGCGGTGAAGACCGAGGAGTAGGTGCCGACGACGATGCCGATGAGCAGGGCGAGGGCGAAGTCCCGCAAGGTCTCGCCCCCGAGCACGTAGAGGGCGACCAGGATGAAGAGGGCGCCGAGGCCGGTGTTGATGGTGCGGGGCACCGTCTGCAGGCAGGCGTCGTTGGCCACCTCCCGCAGCGGCTCCCGGGGCCGGGCCTTGCGCAGCTCACGGATGCGGTCGAACACCACCACCGAGTCGTTGACCGAGTAGCCGATCACGGTCAGCAGGGCGGCGACGAACACGCCGTCGAGCTCCTTGCCCAGCCAGGCGAACACCCCCAGCAGCAGCACGACGTCATGCAGCATGGCGATCTCCACCGCCGCCCCGTAGGTCCAGCGGAAGCGAACGGCCAGGTAGACGAGCTGGGCGACGAGGGCCAGGCCCAGGGCGATGAGCGCCTTGCGGCGGAGCTCGTCGCCGATGGTGGGGCCGACGAACTCCTCCCGCACGACTGTGGCCGGTCCCGTCACCTCCTCGACGCCGGCCTTGATGCGCTCGACGTCGCCCGGTTCCAGCTGGGCGGTGCGGATGGTGACGTCGTCCTGGCCCGAACCCTGCACCACGGCCCGGGGGAAGCCGGCGGCGGCGACCTCCCGGCGGATGGCGTCGAGGTCGGGGCTGCGCTCGGTGTCGTATTCGAGGAGCTGGCCGCCGGAGAAGTCGAGCCCGTACTGGAGGCCCTGGGTGACGATGCCCGCCACCGCCAGGGTCACGAGCAGGGCCGACGCCGCCAGCCACCGTCCTGAGTGGCGGAGGAGGTCGGGCCGCCGCTCGGCGATCCAGGCCCGGAACCGACCCCCGACCTCGAGGCCCAGCAGCTTGGGCCGGTCGCGCAGCCCGCTGCGCATGGCCAGGTCGACCAGCAGCCGGGTGACGACCAGGGCGGTGAACACCGACACCACCACGCCTATGGACAGGGTGACGCCGAAGCCCCGAACGGCCCCCGCGGCGAAGAAGAACAGCAGGCCCGCAGCGAGCAGGGTGGTGACGTTGGAGTCGGCGATGGCCGTCCAGGCCCGCTTGAACCCGGCCGCGGCCGCCCGCCGGGTCGTGGCTCCGCCCGCCTTTTCCTCCTTGATCCGCTCGTAGACCAGGACGTTGGCGTCGACGGCCATGCCGATGGCCAGCACGAACCCGGCGATGCCGGGGAGGGTGAGGGTGGCTCCCAGCAGGAGCAGGACGGCGTAGCTCATCGCCCCGTACAGGGCCAGAGCGATGGCTGCCACCACGCCCAGGAGCCGGTAGTAGACGATCATGAAGGCGATGGTCAGCAGGGCGCCGATCACCGCGGCCAGGGCGCTGGAACGGATGGCGGCCTCGCCCAGGGTGGGGCCGATGGTGCGCTGCTCCACCACCTCCACCGGCACCGGCAGGGCACCGGCCCGGATGAGCAGGGCCAGGTCCTTGGCCTCGCCCTGGGTGAAGTCGCCGGTGATCACCGTGGTCCCACCGGCGATGCCGACGTCGCAGGCCACTTCGGGACCGACCGCCGGGCTGGAGACGACCCGGTCGTCCAGCACGATGGCGATGCGCCGGGTGGTGTCGCCGGCGGGGGCGCAGGCAGCCTGGCCGGTGAGGTCGGTCCACGCCTTCGAGCCCGAACCCCGATAGTCGACCTCCACCTGCCAGGAGGCGGCGAAGTTGTCGCTCAGCGAGGCCCGGGCGGTGCCGACGTCGTTGCCGGTGACGGCCGCCGGCCCGAGGCGCAGCCTGGCGCCCGACTCGTCGGGCAGGGTCAGCTCGCCCTCGACCGGCGCGGCGTCGGCATCGGTGTCGGCGGCGAGCACGCCGAGGACGGGGTGGAAGGTGAGCTGCGCGGTCTTGCCGATGACGCCGACCGCCTCGTCGGGGTCGGTCACACCTGGGAGCTCGACGATCACCCGGCGATCGCCCGACCGCTGGAGGCTGGGTTCGGCCACGCCGAGCTGGTCGACCCGCCGGCGCAGGACCTCCAGGGTGCGGTCGACCGTGTCGCCGTCGACGGTGACGGTAGCGGTGTCCTTGGCTTCGAGGACGATCTGGGTGCCGCCCCGCAGGTCGAGACCCAGACGGGCGGGGCGGGTGGCGATGAGGAAGGCGGCGGCGACGACCGCGGCCAGGACCACGGCGACGCGCCAACGAGGCTGCTTCACGAACGATGACCTCCAGCTCGGCCGCACCCGATGGGCGCGGTGCTACGACGACAGTGACGTCAGACGAGCTGGAGGGACGGCGGTGCCCGAAGGGCGATGGCGTGGCGGCGGGTGAGCAGGTGCTGGACGCCGGCCACCGCGGGCACGAACCGCCCGGCCGCGCCGCAGGCCAGTCCGGCCAGGGCCGCGAGGGCGGCGACCATGGGCAGGAGCGACCGACCGGGCGCCTGGTTGGCGCCGACATGGGCTCCGACCTCGGCGCGACCGGGGACGACGGCCGCGTCGAGCGCGGTCGGCGTGAAGCTGACGGACGCGGCGTGGTCAGTGGAGGCGAGGGGCTCGGAGGAACCGCTGACGGCAGCCCCGCCGGCCAGAACGATCCCGGCCGTGACGAGCAGGATGGCCAGCCAGAAGCGGTCGGTGCCCTGCCGCGCCATGGCCACATCCTACGGCGCCGTCCATCTCGACGCGACGCAGGACGATCCGGACTTGAGGACCCCGACCGCATCGCCCTCGAGCTGTTCTGGACCGAGGGACCACCCGTGAGCGTCGCTACAGGCAGGGGCGCCGACGGCCGGGGGCCCGCCGGGGGACCGGTTCGTCACCCCCTGGTAGCCTCGCGGGCACCGAGGTTGCTTGGTGATCTTTCGATCGCTCAAGTCGCAGGCCTGAACGTAGTGTTGTGGCTCGGTCCCTCGGGAGCGAGCCAGGCGACTCCGGCTCTATCTGGCCGAGCCAACCCGGAGACCCTCTTGAGCTGCTGGTGCACACCGGCGCCGCGCCATGGCTGACATGCCTGCCCCGGAACTTGGTCCGCTCCCGCGCGAATCCGTCGAGTCGTCGCTCCTGGAGCTGGCGTCGATGGTGCTGGCCGACCACACCACCCAGGGCCTGCTCGTCGCCATCACCGTGTTGGCCCGCCGGACGCTACCGGGGTGCCTGGCGGCCAGCATCACCCTCGTGCGCGAAGGCAGTCCGGCGACCCACGTGTCCAGCGGCGACCTGGCCGCCGACGCCGACGGCTGGCAGTACGAGACGGGGGCGGGGCCGTGCCTGGCCGCCATCAGGGACGCGGCGACCGTGAGGGTCGACTCCTTCGTCGACGAGCCGAGGTGGCCGGCGTTCGCGGTCCGGGCGGCCGGGGCCGGCATCCGGAGCTCGCTGTCCATACCCCTCGTCGTGCACGACAACGTGGCCGGCGCCCTCAACCTCTACGGCGGAGAGGAGGGCGCGTTCGCGGCCGGCGAGAACCCGGCGGCCAAGTTCGCCGGCCAGGCGGCGGTCACGCTCGCCAACGCCAGGGCGCTCCACGAGGCGCAGGACCTGGCCGGCCAGCTGGCCGGCGCCCTCGAGCACCGTGAGGTCATCGGGCAGGCGATGGGGATCCTCATGGCCACCGAACGGATTTCCGCCGACGACGCCATGGACATCCTCCGGCGGGCGTCCAACCGGGCCAACCGCAAGGTCTCGGCCATCGCCGGCGACATCGTCGACCACCGCGGCAGGGAAGCACCGTGACGCGGCGCGTTCGGTACTACGGCCTTACCGCCTGAGGTCCTCCGCATAGGGCACGGGGTGGTCGCCGCCCAGGTCCATGAACTTCTCGTTGAGAGCCTGGGCCAGCACGTCGAAGTCGACGAGGCCGGGGTCGACGTCGGCACCGAGGTAGGTGCGGACCGCTCCCGCGGTCTCCGACCCGCCGAGTGCGAAGTAGGCCATCCATAGCTCGTTGACCGACAGGCCCGCCTGCACCCTGGCTGCTTCGAGAACCCGGTTCCCAGCCGTCGCCATGCTTAGGAGGTCACCTCTTCTTGGAGCGTGCCTCCACGACGGCGACCAACTCCTCGGCTAGGTCCCGAAGCTTGCGGTTCTCGCGCTGGGACGCCCGTCGAAGGATATCGAATGCCTGATCCCGGTCGCACGACTCTCGTTCCATGAGTATGCCCTTGGCCTCGCCGATGATCTCCCGGCTGGCCAGCGCCTGTTCCAACTGCTTGGCCATGTCGGTGGCGGTGATGAGCGTCATGGCGTTGGCGAGCAGGACCGCCGCCTGCTCGGCGAACAGGGTGGCGGTGCGACGGTCGGCCGGCGAGATGTCACCGTCGCCGTCCGAGTAGATGTTCAGCGCGCCCATGGTGGTGTTCCGCTGGATCAGCGGCGTTGACAGTACCCTCGTCACCCCGATCTCCTGGGCCTTTGCCTGGAACACGGGCCATTGGTCGGCTTCGGCGACGACGAGATCGACCTGCCTGGACGTCCGGAGGGCCTGAAGGCAAGGACCGCCGTCCTGCTCGTACTGCGCCTGGTCGGCCGCCAGCGCTTCTGCCCCTGTGGTGTGGGACGTGTGTACCCCTGCCTTGTCGGACACGGTGATGCTGGCGAAGTGGGCCGACGGCAGGGCCTGGACGGCCAGCTCTACGACGCGGTCGAGCAGGACGTTGAACGAATCCTCGCCCAGCAGCACCATTCCGAGCTGCAGAACCGTCTCAGGTACGCGGCCATCGGTCTCCGGCTCGCTCACATCGATTCCCTTGCATGTCGCAGCGCCGCAGACACGCACGAGGCGGGCACGGCTCGGTCGGGAAGGCTTCTGGACCCTCGCCTGACGCCACCGGGCCACTCCCTGACCGGGTGATGTGAACGACCTCAGTGTAGCGCTCTGTACGGTGGCGAACAGAAGAAATCCGCCCGGGCTCAGCCGAGCAGTCGCTCGTACTCGTCACGGATGATCCGGTAGCAGTCGCACGACGCGCTCTCCAGGCCCTCTCGGTCGACCACGGTGACCCGGCCCCGGGAGTACCGGATGAAGCCGGCCTTCTGCAGCATGCCGGCGGCGATGGTGACGCTCGGACGGCGGACGCCGAGCATCTGGGCGAGGAACTCCTGAGTCAGTGGGAACTCGTCCCGTCCCGCCCTGTCGTGGGTGAGCAGGAGCCAGCGGCCGGCCCGCTCGTCGATGGAATGGGCTCGATTGCAGGCGGCCGACCTGGCGATCTGGGTGATGAGAGCCTGGACGTAGCGGTGGAGCAGCCGCTCGAAGGGCTTGCTGGCCTCCACCAGCTCCAGGAAGCGCTCGGCTGGCAGCCGCAGCGCCCGGCCGGGGACCTGGGTGAAACTCCGGTGGTCGTCGGCCTCGGCCTGAAGCAGGGCTGGGACGCCGACCATGCCCTCCCGGCCGACGGTGGCCACCTCGATCACCGAGCCGTCGCCCATGTCGGCGACGATCGACACCACGGCGTCGACGGGGAAGTAGACGTCGTCGATCGGCTGCCAGCGGTCGTAGACCGGGTCGCGCGCCGCCAGGTCCACGAGCTCGAGGTGTTCGCGGACGGCGGCCAGCAACTCGGGTTCGAGTGTTGCCAGCAACCGGTTGGCGGAGACCGCCTTCTCCAGATCGATCTCCTGCGCCATCTCGATGTCCCAGCGTCGACCTCGACGTGCGGGAGGTTCTGCTACCTCCTGGCGCGACGTCACTGCGTGGGTCGGATTGTACCGGCGGGGCGCCGGGGCAGGGCGTCCGCTTCAGTCTGCGCCGGTGAGGACCAGGCCGGCGAGGGCGACACCCTGGCCGGCCACCAGCACCAACGTGGCGGTCACGATCACCGCGGCGAGTCGGGCGAGCACCTTGCGCATGTCAGTTCCTCCTTGGCAGTTGCGTTGCGCAACTACTACGGAGGCCGGGCGCGAAAGGCTCTCTAGGGCGCTCCGGCCGACGGGAGGCCCAGGTTGGCCCAGATCTCCCTCGTCGCCACCGAGCGGTTGAGCGTATAGAAGTGCAGGCCGGGGGCGCCGGCGTCGAGCAGGCCCTGGCACAGCTCGGTGGCTACCTCGACGCCCACCTTGCGCACCGCGTCGGGGTCGTCGGCTACCTCGTGGAGCCGGTCGGCCAGCCACGCAGGGAACGCCGCGCCCGACAGCTGGGCGAAACGCTCGATCTGGGAGACGTTGGTGACGGGCATGATCCCCGGGATCACGGGGGTGCGCACCCCGAGGGCGGCGAGGTCGTCGACGAGCCGGCGGTAGTCGTCGAGGTTGAAGAAGAACTGGGTGACGCCGAAGTCGGCCTCGGCCAGCTTGGCCGCCTGGTTCTTCCTGTCGGTGGTGCGGTCGGGGCAGGTGGGGTGGCCCTCGGGATGGGCCGCCACCCCGACCGAGAAGGGCCCGATCTCCCGTACCAGCCTGACCAGCTCGACGGCGTGGGGCAGGTCGCCGGGCGGGAGGCCCAGGTCGGGCGGCGGGTCGCCCCGCAGAGCCAGCACGTTCTCGATCCCGGCGTCCCGGTACTTCTCGAGGATGCCCTCCAGCTCGACCCGGGTGTGGCCGGCGCAGCACAGGTGGGCCATGGGGGTCATCGTCGTGTTCCGCAGGATGTCGACGACGATGTCGTGGGTCTTGTCCCTCGTGGATCCTCCGGCGCCGTAGGTGACCGACACGAACGACGGCCCGAGCGGCTCCACGTCCAGGAGGGTCTGGCGCAGCTGGGCCTCGGCCTTCTCGGTGCGGGGAGGGAAGAACTCGAAGGAGAAGCAGCGCCCCGCGGCGAGGAGGTCGGCGATTCTGGCCATGAGGCGTCATCGTAGGGTCGCCCAGCGCCGACGTCGGCCGGTGATGCCGCCGGCGACGACCAGGGCGGTGGCCAGGGCCAGGCCGACCTGGCGGGAGAGCTCGACGGCGGCGGCGATGTCGGCCACCTCGGACGGCCGGCCGGCGCCGAGCGGGGCCCTGTCCTCCACCCGGTCGCCGTAGCGGTTCGTGCCTCCCAGCCGGATGCCGAGGGCAGCGGCGAAGGCGGCCTCGGCCACTCCGGCGTTGGGCGAGGGGTGGTTCGGCGCGTCGACGCGCACCGCCCGCCACACGTCGCCCGCCGCCGCCGGCCGGACGGCGGCCACCAGCGCGGCGGTGGCGCGGGCCGGGCCCAGGCGGCCACGTCGTCGAGGCGGGCGCTGGCCCAGCCGAACCGCTCGTACCGGGGGGAGTGGTGGCCGACCATGGCGTCGAGCGTGTTGACGGCCCGGTACCCGAGGGCGCCCGGCGCGCCCAGCAGCGCCCCCCACAGGGCGGGGGCGACCACCGCGTCGACGGTGTTCTCGGCCACCGACTCGACGACCGCCCGAACCACCCCGGCCTCGTCGAGCGCCGACGGGTCACGTCCGGCCAGGGAGGGGAGCAGGCGGCGGGCGCGTTCCAGGTCGCCGGCCTCGAGTGCTCCGCCGACGGCCGACGCCGTCTCGCCGAGCAGGCGGCCGGCTACCGCCAGCGCCGTCGCCGCCGCCGTCGATCGCAGGGCCGCACCGGCCCCGGCACCGATGCCCACCCCGAGCGCGGTGTAGGCGAGGCCGGCGGACCGCCGGTCCCGCCACATGGGCTCCTCCAGGGCGGCCATGAGCGAGCCGAACAGGGCCACGGGATGGGGATCCATCCCCGCCTCGCCCACCATCCGGTCGGCGACGATGCCCAGTGCCGCGCCGATCGGGTGACCTCGCACCGGGCCGAGCTAGGTGTCCTGCCCTGCCTCTGTCAAGTTTGCGCCCCTATTCCTCGCACCGGTCGGCTGCTATACCGGACGAGACGTCCGCGTCCCGGGGGCGAGCAGACAGGGGGATCCGAGATCGCGGTCGTGCTGCTGGACGAGCTCAAGAAGCTCCAGGGGATCATCTCGGAGCTGGCCGCGGCCTCGTCGGAGGAGGAGATCGCCGACGCCGCCGTCGACCGCCTGCTTCCTGCGGTGGGGGCCGACGCCGGCGTGCTCGCCCTCGAGGGCGACGGTGGCCTCGAAGTCCGGCGGGCGGTGGGCTACGGCGACGTGGCCGCCGGGTGGCGACGCATACCGCTGGACGCCGGCCTGCCCTTGAGCGAAGCGGTCCGGCGCAGCGAGCCGATCTTCCTGTCGACGGGCGCGGCCCGGCTGGCCGCCTTCCCTCGCTCCGCAGTCATCCCGGTGATGCACGAGGGCCTCGTGGCCCTGCCCCTCGTCGTGGCCGGCCGCTCGGTGGGCGTCCTCGGCCTGAGCTTCGCCGAGCCCCGGGATTTCGAGCCGGACGAACGGGCCCTGCTCGTCACCGTCGCCCAGCTGTGCGCCCTCACCGTCGACCGCTTCCAGCGGGGTGAGCGCCTGACCCGGCTGCAGGCACTCACCGGCCACCTGTCCCGCGCCTTCACCGTGGACGAGGTGGTGCGCGTCATCAGGGACGAGCCGCTTCCCGAGCGGGCGGTGCGCGGCAGGGGCTTGTGGCTGCTCGACGACGAGAGCGGCGGCCTGCGTCTCGCCCTCCCCGAACAACCCGCCGGCGAGGCTCTGGTCATCCCTGCGGACGCCGACCTCCCGGCCGCCGAAGCGGCTCGCACCGGGCAGGCAGTGTGGGTCGACGCCCTGCCGGTGGAAGGTGACGCCGGTGGCTTCCCCTCCCTGGCCGGCACCGGCTGCCGCAGCGCGGCCGCCATCCCGCTGGCGGCCGAGGAGCGCGTCGTCGGCGTCCTCGTCGTGGGGTTCGACCACGAACTGCCCCTCGACGACGACGACCGGCGGTTCCTGGTGGCGCTGGCCGAGCAGGCGGCGGTGGCGCTCGAGCGGGCGCGGCTCTACGACAGCGAGCGCCTGTCCCGACACCAGGCCGAACAGGACCGGCGTCAGGCCGAACAGGACAGGCGTCGGTCGGTCGAGCTGGCCAAGGCGCTGCAGACCAGCCTGCTGCCGCCCCGGCTGCCCGACGTCCCCGGCCTCGACCTCGGGGCTCGCTACCACGCCGCGCTGGCCGGCCTGGAGGTCGGCGGCGACTTCTACGACGTCTTCGACACCGGCGGCGACTGGGCGGTGGTCGTCGGCGACGTGTGCGGCAAGGGACCGGAAGCGGCGGCCCTGACCGCCCTCGCCCGGTACACGATCCGGTCGGTGGCCATGGACCTCCGCCACCCCGCCCAGGTCCTGCGCAAGCTCAACGAGACGCTCCTGCACCACGAGCTGGGGGAACGGTTCTGCACCGTGGCCTACGGGCGGGTGGTGCCCAGCGTGGGTGGGATGCGGGTCGCTGTCTGCCGCGGCGGCCATCCACCCCCGCTGGTGCTGCGGGCGGGCGGCCAGGTGGAGCCAGTCGGTGCCGACGGCGGCGCCATCGGTCTCTTCCCCGAGATCCGGCTGTGGGAGGAGACCACCCAGCTCCAGCCGGGCGACAGCCTCGTCTTCTACACCGACGGGGTCACCGAGGCCCGGCGGGGGACCGAGCAGTTCGGCGACGAGCAGCTGGAGAAGGTGCTGACGTCCTGCGCCGGGCTGTCGGCCGTCGAGATCGCCGAGAACGTCGAGGCCGCGGTCATCGACTTCGGCGGGCCCCGGCCCAGGGACGACATCGCCGTCCTCGTCCTGCACGTGCCGGCCTGACCGTCCACCTCCCCAACCGGTGACGGAGCACGGCGTATGACGCGGTTCTGTGACCCCGGTTCGGGCTTCGCTTCGAGGCTCAGCCGGCGGGAGGCCCTCGCCCTCGTCGAAGGTGTCGCCCACCACGATGCCCTCGGCCGTGATCATGTACTCGCGGATCTCCGGCTCGTGGAGGCTGGCCCGGGTCTTGAGCACCGTGAGCGCCCGCTTGACGCGTGACCGGCTGCGCAGGAACTGCAACAGGATCACGTTGTCGGACATGTTGGATATCCCCGACTCCGACAGCCGCGAGAAGTGGAAGAGGTCGGGCACCTCCATCGTCATGAGCACGCTTATGCCCCGGCGGGAGCACCGCTGGGCCAGCGAGTACATGTACTCCCGCATGCGGATCTGATCGGGTGAGGCGAAGGCGAGGTCGCCCAGGCTGTCGATGACGAGGCGGGTGACGTTCTGCGACTCGATGGCGTCGAGGACGGAGTACACCCATTCGTCGATGTAGAGGTCGACCGTCGACCGGTAGAGAAGCGAGACATAGGGGTTCTCGAGCGACCAGCCGAACCCGCTGGCGGTGCGCTGGAGCTGGCTCGGGTTCTCCTGGAGGTTGGCGATGAGGCCGCGCTCGCCCCGCGCCGCCCCGCCGAAGATGAAGCTCAGGGCCATGACCGTCTTCCCCGACCCCGACGGCCCGGCCACCAGGGTGCAGGCGCCCGGCCAGTAGCCGTCGCCCAACATGGTGTCGAGAGCGGGGATGCCCGAGGAGATGCGCTCGTCGGACAGTTCGTAGTCGGTGGGGTCGCCGATGTCGGCGAGCCGGGGGAACACGTCGACGCCTCGCTCCGACAGCCGGTAGGCGTGCTGGCCCGAGAGGAACCCGCTGCCCCGCAGCTTGAGGATCTGCAACACCCTCGTCTCGCGCTCGCTGAGCATGACCGTCGACATCTGGATGATGGCGTCGGCGACAGCGAACTCCGGCTCCTTGGCGATGTCGTCCTCGCCGTACTCGCCCACCCAGAACGACGATGCCCCCGACGCCGACAGCCGGGCGGCGAAGTCGTGCAGGAACCAGCGGAA
This sequence comes from uncultured Acidimicrobiia bacterium, assembly GCA_963827345.1. Classification (GTDB taxonomy): domain Bacteria; phylum Actinomycetota; class Acidimicrobiia; order Acidimicrobiales; family AC-14; genus CAWGUU01. The sequence continues at coordinate 264,487 of CAWHAN010000014.1, forward strand.
GTCACTCGGCTCCCGTGCGAAGGCGTGAAGAGCCTTGAAGCTGTCGATGACGATCATGGCCGGGGAGTGCTCGCCGATGAGAGCCTGCAGGCGGTCGACGAAGGCGGGCAGGCCTCTCTCGTCGAGGAGCCCACCCAGGTCCTCGTAGAACACCGCCTGCCCGACCTTGGTGTCGTCGAAGAACGACAGGCTCCGCCCGTAGCGGAGGATCTTGTCGAGCGGCTCGGACACCGTGGACACGTAGAGCGCGGGCGTCTCCGGGGTGGCGTTGGAGAAGACGAACTGCTGCGCCAGCAGGGTCTTGCCGGTGCCGGGGGCGCCGGTGATGAGCGTCAGCGCGCCCGACGACAGCCCGCCGCCGAGGACGTGGTCGAGCCGTGGATGCCCGCTCTTCAACCGTGAGGTCACGCCCGTCTCCACTGCAGTCGGTCCCGGCAATGTAGGCGCGTGGAAAGTTTCCCGCCTTAACCTGTGGCATGACTGATGGCGGGGGTACCGAGGCGGGTGCGATCGAGGTAACGACCGGGTACATGGTGCTGGCGTTCCTGCTGGCCGCGTTCAAGACGCGGGTGGCGATCGACGGCCACGTCCACGAGCTGCCGTGGGGAACGAACACCTTCCCCGTCAACCCCGGACGGCACCGGGTGCGCGTCTCGTTCAAGTACCTGATGCCGAAGGACGCCGGTGGTAACGAGGTCGACGTCGACGTGAAGCCGGGCGAGACCGTGCGCGTGCGCTACCGGGCGCCCTGGCTCGTGTTCCTGCCGGGAAAGATCACCGTCGGCGGCGCTCCGGCGCAGGGCGGGACGCCGACTGCGGCCGTCGCCACACAATCCGCGGCCGCCGCGTCTGCCGGGGTGGCGCCGGACTGGTACCCGGACCCGTCGCAACGGCACGAGCTGCGGTATTGGGACGGGCAGACGTGGACCCCGAACGTCTCCGACCAGGGCGTCGTGGGCGTCGACCCTCCCGCCTGACCCGAAGCCGCGGCGGCGCTGCAGCGAGGACTGCGAGTCGGCGGGTTTGCACCAGCCCGCGAGATGTCGCGGGGGCCAGCTCCACGACCTGCCGAACCTCAGCCGGCCACACCGTGCGACCCAGTCCCTGCCGAGGCTCAGATGGCGTTGATGCTGCCGTCGAGGCCTCCGCCGCTGGCGCCGCTGTCGTGGATTCCATGGTGGCTGGACTGGATGGCGGCGTCCTCCCCGGCACGTTCATCGTTCACCATCTCCGCGGCGCGGCCGGACCACGCCTGGGACCCGGCATGAGCCGGCCCCGCACCGACGATCCCGAGAGCCAGGGTCACGGCGGCGGCAACGCTGAGGCGGGTGAGACTGCTGCGGATCGTGCGCATGGGGATCTCCTTCGGTGGTCCTGCTCATCGAGCCGCTCCTGGCTGGTATTGACAAGCATTGGCCAATGACACGCCGACGCACATGGCCCAGTCGGCCGGATTTCCATCAGCCGAAGGGTGGATGGCGGCTCGAATTCGGCCGACACGGGCGAGGAGACCCGCCGTCATCGTCTGGTCGTGCTCCTGACCGCCCGATCTTCGAACGTCCACCTCCCCCAGGCCGTCACGACGCTCGGGGTGAATGACCGAACGGCTGCGGTGACCAGCGCTGGATCGGGGCCTCATCCGGCTGTAGCTGGAGCAGAACACCTCGGAGGGTGACGAGCAGTCGCCCTTCCAACCATCACGTCGGGCAGCTACCAGCGGGCGGCGGCGACCAGCAGTCCCACCGTTTCGCCGATGACGCCGGCGGCGCCGAGGACGTCGCCGGTGAAGCCGCCCAAGCGGCGGCGGGCGAAGGCGACGACTGCGGCGCCGGCCAGGGCCGCGGCCACCACCGCCACCGCGCCGCGGCCGCCCATGGCCACGATTCCCAGCGCGATCGAGCAGGCGGCGCCGACGGCTGCGACCGGGGCGGGGCGTCCGCCCAGGAACGCACTGGCCAGTCCGCCCTCGGAGCGGGCGTAGGGGACGGTGCGGGCAGTCACCGCCATCAGCGTTCGGGACGCGCACCAGATGGCGGCCACGAGCGCCACGTTCGGTGTCATCGACGCCAGGACGGCGACCCGCATCACGAGGGTGACGACGACCGTCGCCACCGCGAAGGCGCCGACGTCTGGCTGGGACATGACCTCCAGCCGCCGGCGGCGGTCGAGGTGGGGGAGCACCCCATCGGCGGTGTCGGCCAGGCCGTCGACGTGGAGTGCGCCGGTGAGGGCGAGGTCGGTGGCAACGGCGATGGTGGCTGCCACCGCCGGGGCCCGCAGCTCTCCCGCGCCCCACCAGACGGCTCCCACCGCCGCCCCCAGCAGGGCTCCCACCAGCGGGAACCAGGAGAACGAGCGGGAGTCGGGCTCGCGGGCCCTGCCCAGCGGGGTGAGGAAGGCGAGGGCGGCCAGCATCAGCCTGCTGCGTCGTTCCGGTGATCAGCCCGGGCTAGTGGGAGGAGGCGGCCGGCCACGACCAGCCAGACGTCGCCGGCGACGTCAGCCACCGCCGCGTTCACCAGCCCGAGGTCGTCGCGGAACCGGCGGCCAACCTCGGTGGACGGGTGCACGCCGAGCCCCACCTCCTCGGAGACGACGACGGTGGGGCCGTTGCGGCGGCGGAGGGCGTCGCACAGGGCGGCTGCAGCCACATCGACTGGGGAGTCGGTCCCGGCGGGCTCGTCCTCGAAGCCCGCCACCCAGGTGCCGAGGGAGTCGACCAGGACGGGCCCCTCTACGGCGATGAGCACGGCCGGAAGCTCGCGCCCGACCTCGAGGGTCGTCCAACCCGGCGGGCGTCGGGCCCGGTGCTGGGCGACCCGGCCGGCGAAGTCGGCGTCGGCAGGGTCGACGACGGCGGTGGCGACGTACGTGACGTCGAAGCCCAGGTCGGCCACCAGGCGCTCGGCGACCTGCGACTTCCCGGACCGGGCGCCCCCCAGGACCAGGGTGATCACCGGTCGAGCGGCGAGTACACGTTGAAGTGGTCGTCACCGGCGAACCCGACGAGCGCCAGCCCGGCGGCTCGGGCCGTCTCCACCGACAGCGACGTGGGCGCGCCCACCGCCACCATCCACGCGAACCCGGCGGCCCACGCCTTCTGGACCAGCTCGAACCCGGCCCTGCCCGACACGAACAGGCCCAGGCCGGTGGCCGGAAGCCGGTCGTCGAGCCGCAGCCGGCCTACCACCTTGTCGACGGCGTTGTGGCGCCCGACGTCCTCCCGGACGAGCGACGGTTCACCCTCGGCATCGAACAGGGCGGCGGCGTGGACGCCGCCGGTCGACGCGAACAGCCCTTGCTGCTCACGGACCCGGGCGCCGAGGCCGAGGATCACGTTGGCCCGTGGCAGGGGGGCGGGGGTCAGGGGGGTGAGCCGGGCGGTCAGCTCACCGATCGTGGTCGCGCCGCACAGGCCGCAGGCGGCGGTCGACACCTGGAGGCGAGGGGCAGCCGGCGTGGCCAGCCCGGCGGTGTCGACCGACACGGTGTTGAGGTGCCCGCCGTCGTAGAGGCCGGGGGGGGAGTGGCGGACCTGGATGAACCGGCAGCCGTCGAGGACGCCCTCGGCGTGGAGGAGTCCCACCGCCAGTTCGGCGTCGTGGCCTGGCGTTCGCAGGGTGGTGGCGACGATGCGCCCGTCCAGGCGGATCTCGAGGGGCTCCTCGGTGACGACGTCGTCCGGAGTGCGACGGAGCCGTCCGTCGGCGTGACGGTGGATCAGGAGCGGTGTCGTGCCAGGGATGCGGGTCGCCGGCATGGGCCCAGCTTGGCCGAAATCGGGTGTCCGCGAGCGATGACAGCGGTGCCGGGCGCGCTCGGTCTGGCCTCGGACCGTGAGCTCGGGGACGAGCGCAGCAGAGCGGGGTGACCGTGGGCTGGGACGACGAGGCGGCTTTGGTGGCTGCGCCGACCCAGCGCGGTCCAACAGGGCTGGCCGGCGCGGTCCCGAGTGCGCTGGGCCGCTCTCGCTTGCTGGCGCCGCCTCGATCAGCGGAAGTGCCTAGCAGGCCCAGGAAGGGCCTCACGCCCCACCGCAGAGGGCCCCTCACCGGGACGGTTCTCCGGACCACCCTTGTGGGACACCGCTCACGTCCCGCCATGCTCGACCGCGAGGCACGGCCGGCGACGGATCTTCAAGGCGCTACCGAAGGTACGACTCCTCCGGCTAGCTCGAGACCTTCGCCTTCCCCCGCTTGCTCTACCGAAGGGTCTCGAGGTTCACCTATTGGGTGACCTCGGAGACGACTCTCGAACTCCATGGGCACCAAAAGCAGCCGGGAAGGAATGCCCCGCAGGCCTCGTCGAGGTGGTCCTCGACATATGCCATATTGGCGTCACACACCTCAATCGCCATCGTAAAGAATCGAATGGAACTGGAGTCCAGGTGATAGCTCCAGCCCGGATTATACGGCTGCGGTGTCTTGCGGATTCGGCCCATTACATGCACTTCCGAAGTCTCCTCGCCCGAGATGATTCTCCGAGCGTGCGCAATCATAGCCTCGTCGGTAAGTTCGAAAACAAACTCCTTGTCTTGTTCTTGCTTGAAAGCAAAATACGCAGCCATGTTGAAACCCGTCCTCTCTTGTCGGCTGAAGTGCCACAGCCCTTGCCGCCGGCTGTCTCGGCCGAGGATGACGACCGATGGGCGGATGGCCATGGTCGTACACGCTCAGGCGATCTTTGCCGACACATAACTCGACGCGCTACCGCCCGAGTGCCTGCTGATAGGACTGCCGGCAGCGAAACTACCTTACGATCTTGGCGTACTCCTCGTACGAAATTCTATTGTCGCCGTCCTCGTCTGCCATCAGCACTATCGCGGCAATGTTGTCGTCACTAGTCTTCGGATTGGCGATAACTATGGCCGTGAGAAGCTCGCTGGCGGTGATATACCCGTCACCGTCTGTGTCGATTGCGTCGAAATCCTGCCTGGCCACATCGCTATCACTCATTGAACATCCTCTTTCTCCGACGTGCTGATCCTGACTCAAATGGGGCAGGTGAATTCATGGGCTTGATTGATGCATGCGAGGGGTAAGCGCCACGCGTGTCGCGCTGGCGTCCGAGGCAAGTTGCTCGGCGGTCCTTCGGATTCTCCGGCAGTGCGAACCGCTTTAGTCACCCAGCCGTGCAGGCAAATCGATCTGGTCGCACTCTAACCTCAACCTATACGCAAAGTCAACGCCTCGGGACTCTGCGGGATAACCGTGACCCAGCCCTTTCGAGCGCCAAACGAAGGCGGGACACTCCGCCCAGGCTACGTCGGCGACGTCGACGACGGTGCTCTCCGTCGCCGCCCTCCGGTCACCATCGTCGTCAGCGAGCGCGGTCGCGCGACCGATGCTCACGCCGGCCTTGTCCACGACGATGCTGATCGTTGCTACTCGACCGCCCCCGTGGTGGGCGCCAGCGCTGGCTCGACCGATCTTCACGCCTGCCTCATTCGTTTCGACGCCGCTGATGGCGACCCGGCCACCGGCATCGGGATCGACATCAGCATCGGCGAACCCATAAGGGTGCCGCCATAGTCCCCGTAGTCAGCTCTTGTTGAGCTCCTCGGCGAGCATCACGATGATGCCGCTGGGCCCGCGTACATAGGTGAGCTTGTAGACGTCTCCGTAGGTGGCCACGCCGCGGAGCGGGTGGCAGCCGTGCCTCGCGGCGATCTCGAGGGCCTCGTCGATGTCGTCGACCGAGAAGGCGACGCGGTGCATGCCGATCTCGTTGGGCCGTGTGGGCTCCGTCTCGATCGCGTCGGGGTGGATGTACTCGAAGAGCTCGAGGCGACCGTTGCCGTCCGGCGTCTGGAGCATGGCGATGTTGGCGTGGTTGCCGTCGAGGCCGACGGCGGTGTCCGTCCACTCTCCACTGACCGTGTCCCGGCCCAGGACGGTCAGCCCGAGGTCGGTGAAGAAGGCGATCGTCGCTTCCAGGTCACGGACGGCGATGCCGACGTTCTCGAGCTTGATGGGCATCCGAGCACGTTACCGAGCGGCGGGCGAGTCTGCTCAGGCCGACGCTTCCTCGAGGTTCCGAAGGCCATCGGCTCACAGGACGACCGGAGCCCGGGATGCTGTCCGCACGGTGGACCTCACCAACGTCCGAACTGATCGAACCAGTCGGCCCCGTCGTGATCATGGCCACCAAGACACGCCTGGCGACCTCGTGGGTGTTCGAGGCCTCATACCGATGCGGAAGTTCAACCTTGCCCCGCAACGGAGAGCGCGGCGGCGATGCGGGCGAGACCGGCCGGGCCGGGCACACCGACTCTCACGGTGTCCACGAGGCCGAACGACGAGCAGTCCCTTACGAGGACGGCGGCTCGCGCCAGTCGTTCCCGCAGGTCGTCGGCCGGTTCGACCAGGACCCACGGCGCGGCGCCCGCCCGTGCCTGGTAGCCGGCGGTTCGGAGCAGGACGGCCAGCTCGCCTTGCAGGGCCCTCGTTGTCTCTGACCAGGTGGCGATGTCGGCCACGGCGAGCAGCTCGGGCACGAGGGCGCAGGCCAGCCCGTTGACCGACCACATCGGCTGGCGACGTCGGAGGCGATCGGCGGTGGCGGCGTCGGGGGCGATGACGTAGCCGGCCCGCAGGCCGGGGCAGGCGAACAGCTTGGTCATGGAGCCGACGACGGTGGCGCCCCGGTCGGCGTCGCCCCTGGTCCACGTCCCCGTGGCGAGGGGCCAGAAGGCTTCGTCCCAGACCGCTGCCTCGTCGGTCGGGGCCGCCGAGCTCGCCGGTGGGGTTGTTGGGGTTCGACCGCCACCGGCCGCCGCCCCCATCGACGACGGTCAGGTGGCGCCGGTAGAGGGAGAACTCGGGGTCGTGCACGTCACCCTCGAAGGCGTCCTGGGCCACGAGGGCGATGGCCTCGGAGCCGCCGTTGGTGAGCAAGACCCGCTCCGCGTCGACCCCGAGCGCGGCGGCGGTGGCGGCCGTGGCGGCGGTGGCGTCGGGGTAGCGACGGAGGGTGTCGAGGTGACGGGCGGCGAGCGCGGTCACGTCGGGCGCGCAGGGGTTCATCGACGCCGACAGGTCGAGGACGTTGGACGGGTCGATCCCGAGGGCGGCGGCCAGCCGGGCTCCGTCGCCACCGTGGGCCCCCGGCACGGGCGCGGCGGTCGTGGTCGCGAACGGCTTGCGGCTCATCTGACTATTCCTCCCTTGGGCACGAACCCGTAGGGCAGCTCGAGGCGGTGGGCGGCCATCAGCCCGGGGTTGGCCAGGAGGGCGGCGGTGGGCCCCTCGGCCACGACGCGACCCCTGTCGAGCACGACCGACCTCGGGCACAGCTCGAGGGCCAGGGGGAGGTCGTGGGTGATCACGACGGTGGTGATGTCGAGGCCCTTCACGATGTCGACGACGTCGCGCCGGGCGGAGGGATCGAGGTTGGCGCTTGGCTCGTCGAGGACGAGGATCTCGGGGTGGACGGCCAGGACCCCGGCCAGAGCCGCCCGCCGCCGCTCGCCCATGCTCAGGTGCTGCGGCGCCCGGTCGGCGGCGTCGGTGAGCCCGACCAGGTCGAGGGCTGTTTCGACCCGTTCGGCCAGCGCCTCGCCGGTGAGCCCGAGGTTGGCCGGCCCGAGGGCGACGTCGGCTCCCACCGTCGGCAGGAGCAGCTGGTCGTCGGGATCCTGGAACACGAGTCCTACCCGGCGGCGGATCTCGGCCAGGTTGCGCTTCTCGACGGGAAGGCCGGTGACGGCGACGGTGCCTGACGACCGGTCGAGGGCGCCGATCAGGTGGAGGGCGAGGGTGGTCTTGCCCGACCCGTTCGGACCGAGGACGGCCAACCGCTCGCCGCGGGCGACGGTGAGATCGACGCCGGCCAGGGCGTCGGTGCCGTCGGGCCAGCGGTGGCGGAGGCCGGCGACCCGGATGGCGGGACCGTCGCGATCGGGCGCGGCGGGCGCGCCGGTGCTGCGTCGGCCCAGACCCCGGCGGGGCCGTTCCCTGCGCTCGGCTGCGTCGGCCGCCGACTGGTTGGCCGCCCGGCGGGCCCGCCACCCGCGACGCTCGTCGTCGGGCGGAGCGATGGTGAGCGGCGTCCCGACCTTGTCCTCGTAGCCAGGCAGCCTGACCCGGTAGGCGCACAGGTCGCAGTTCATGCGGACGTCGCCGTCGGCCGCCTCCCGGTGGCGCTCGAGGATCACGTCGGCCAGTCGGGCGTCGGGGCCCAGGTGGGCGGCGACCGAGACGGCCAGCTCGGGCCGGCCGGCGGCCCAGGCCGTGGCCCGCGCGCCGATGCCGTCGACCAATACGCCGCCGAAGAGAAGCAGCGGCACGACGGCGACGGCGTCGGCGCCCAGCAGGCGGGCTCGCTCCAGGGCGTCCTCGACGCCCGGCCTGGTCATGGCCACGAAGGCGGCCTCGACGCGGCCCAAGCCCCGGCCGTCCTCCAGCAGGCGGGCGAACTTCACGAAGTCGGCGCAGGCGTCGGGGTCGGTGGAGCCCCGTCCGACCAGGACGACCGCGGTTCTGTCGGTGTCTGGGCTGTCTGTGTCGGGCAGGCGTTTGAGCGCAGTGCGAGCGCGGTCCTCGGCCACGTCGAGCACGGTCGGATGGAGGCCGACGTCGCGGGCCAGGCGGAAACGGACGCCGGGATGGCGCGCGCGCCCGGGCCAGGACGGCGGGCCCGTCGTCCTTGAGGTGGCCGGCGCCGAAGAGGACGTAGGGGACCGCGACCACGTCGGTCGCACCCTCGGCGACGAGGCTGTCGACGGCCGCGTCGATCGGCGGCTCGGCCAGCTCCAGGAAGCCGGCACCGACCCGGACGTCGGGCGCAGCGATCCGCACCTGCGCCACGAGCTGCTCGAACTCCTCGGTGGCGGCGGGGCTGCGGCTTCCGTGACCGATCAGGAGCAGGTCGGGCCTGGTCACAGCGCCAACCGGATCACCAGGGCGGCTGCCGCTGGTACGAGGGCAGCCAGCCACTGAGGGGTCGTGGCCGCTGGCGGTGCGTCGGCCAGCACGGTGGCGCCCAGGCGGGTGCCACCCCGGGCGGCCATGGCCACCTGCAGCCTGTCCATCCGCTCCATGCTGCGGACGAACAGCACGCCGAGGGACCGTCCGACCGCCGACCACTCGCCCCGGGCGCCTCGCGCGCCGGCCCTGATCGAGCCGGCCAGGCGGAGACGGCCGATCTCGTCGCGGAGGACGTCGAGCTGGCGGGCGGTGAGGGCCACCATCTCGCAGCACCACGCCGGCAACCACAGCCGGCGTAGGCCGCCGACGGTCTCCGCCACTGTCGTCGACGTCGCCACCGCCGACACTGCCACGATGGCGATGCTGGCCTTGGCCAGGAGGGCCAGGCCGACCTTCAAGCCCTCCTCCGACAGCTCCAGGCCGGCAACGCCGACCCGCGGGCCGGATCCGGCGAAGGCGATGGTGGCGGCCAGCACCAGGAGCGGGAGGTCGATCAGCAGGCGCCGGGCCACGTCCCGAGGCTGGACGAAGGCGATGACGGCCACGGCGACTGCGACCATCGCCTGGGCCAGGAGGACGGCGGGCTGGGACGGAGGGGTCACGGCCACGACCAGCAGGAACGCCACCAGCCCGACGAGCTTGGCCTCCGGCGCCAGGGCGGTGAGAGGGCCGCGCAGGCGGGCCTGGACGCCCGGGGCGGCGTGGGCGGTGCTCATGCCGCCGGCTCGCGCTGCGCTGATTCGGCCTGCTTGCGCTGGCGCTCACGGGAGACGGCGACGACGAGGTCGGGACGCAGCCGGTGGACGATCCGCACGATCAGTCCGGTGAGCACCCCCTCGACGGCGGCGACGACCAACGTCCCGACCCCGAGCGCAGCGGCGACCGCGCCGGCGGGGACCACCGCCGTCCCGCCGGCGACGAACTCCACGGCTGCGGCCGCCCCCGCCGCCAGGGTCGACACCGCCGCGGCCAGGCCCGCGGCCGGCACCAGTCGTCCGGTGGCGCGGTAGAGGGCGCGGAACAGCCAGTAGGCGACGAGCGCGGGCACGACACCGTTGTTGACGATGTTGAGCCCGATGGCGGTGACGCCGCCGTCGGCCAGCACCAGGGCCTGGAGCACGACGACCACCGACACGCACAGGATGGCCACGCTGGGCCCGACCAGGATGGCCGCCAGCCCCGTGCCGACGATGTGGGCGCTGGTGCCGAGGCCCAGGGGCACCACCAGCAGCTCGGCCACCAGCAGGTAGGCGGCGACCACGGCCGGCGTGGTGACCGCCTTCTCCTTCAGGGCGGCCGCCGCCCGGCGGGCCGACACGGCGACGGCGGTCCCGGCCACGGCGATGCCGGCGGCCGACGTCGGGAGGTCGATCCAGCCGTCAGGTATGTGCACGATTGCGAGTCCGGTCCTGCCTCCGGACCGATGACGACCGTGCTGGGCGGCGGTAGCCGGTGGTCGCCGAGCGCGGCGAGGTGGGTGTGGACGACCCGGGCGGTGGTCCGGGTGGCGCCGTGGACGACGGCGGCGGGGGTGTCCGGGTCGAGACCGGCCTCGCCGAGGTCGTAAGCGATGGCCCCCTGCCGGGACCGCCCGACCATGACGACGAGGGAGCCGAGGGGGTCGGCCAGGGCGGCCAGGTCGGTCGGCGGGTAGACCGGGTCGTCGTTGCCGGCCACGATCGTGACCGTCCGTCCTCGGGGAAGGCCGGCGGCGAGGGGTGCGGCGGTGGCGGCCGTCACGCCGGACGTCACCCGGCATTCGATGCCCCGGTCGATCAGGGCCAGCATCTCCTCGCCGCCCCGCGAGCACACGAAGGGGTCGCCGCCCTTGAGGCGCACGACCGTGCGACCGGCCCGGGCCCGGGCGGCCAGCAGGTCGGCGGTGCGGTCGGTGTCCCACGCCGGGTGGCCGTCGGCCCTGCCGACGAAGATCCGTTCCGCCTCGGGCGGGGCCAGGGCGACGATCGGGTCGAGCGACCGGCGGTCGCACACGACGACCTCGGCCACCGCCAGCAGCTGCGCCGCCCGCCGGGTGAGGAGCATCGGGTCGCCGGGACCGGCGCCAACCAGGTGGACGGTGGGGGCGGAGGTCACTGCTCCACGTCCTGGGCGAGTCGCCAGAGGGCGTTGAGGGCGGCGGCGGCCACCGCGCTCGCCGCCCCGCTCGCCGACGTTGGTCACCGACGGCACCCCGGTCGCCCGCAGCGCGACCTTGGCGTCGGCCGCGCCCACGAATCCCACAGGAAGGCCGACCACGAACGCCGGCCGGCACGCGCCCGCTTCCACCAGTCCGGACCAGCTCGAACAGGGCGGTCGGGGCGTTGCCGACGACGACGACGGCGCCGTCGGGCCAACGGGTCATCGCCACCCGCATGGCCGCGGCGCTGGCGGTGAGGCCGGGCTCCTCGTCGGCGACGGCCGCCGCCAACGCTCGGCCCTCGGCCAGCAGGCACTTCGAACCGACCCGGCGGGTGGCGACGGCCACCATCTCGACGTCGGCGATCACCGGCGCCCCGGCCCGGAGCGCGGCCACCGCGGTCTGGCACGCCTCCTCGTCGACCACGAGCGTGTCGGCGTACCCGACGTCGGCCGACGGCGTGGATCACCCGCGCCACGACGGCCCTAGACAGCGGTGGCCACCGTGCGAGGTCGACTCGCTCGGCCAGGATGCGGTAACTCCGCTCCTCGATGGGGTGCACAGGCTCAATCGGATGGACGTCCGTCACCGGCCGACCTCCAGGATGGCACCGGCCGGGCAGATGCCGACGCAGTCCCAGCAGGCCGTGCACCTGTCGTCGATGACGAGGGGGCGGCGGGGGGCCCGGCGCAGGGCCCGCTCCGGGCAGGTGGCGAGGCAGGCGCCGCAGGCCGTGCAGGCGTCGGTGATCCTCACGGTCGCCGTGGTCACGTGCCCACCAGCACGATCGACCGCATCCCGGCGATGGTCGGGTCGAGGTCGCCCGAGGGTGGTGCGAACCACCGCCTGGCTCGGCCCGGTGGCGTCGGTGACGACGACGACCGGCGTGTCCGAGGCCGAGCCGGTGGCGAGCACGTCCCGTGCCCGGGCCAGGTTGTCGGGGCGACCGGCCGATCGGGGGTTGTAGAGGGCCAGCCCGAGCCCAGCGGAGGCGGCGGCCGTCAGCTGGGCCTCGATCGTCGACCAGGGAACCAGCAGGTCCGACAGCGAGAGCAGGGCATGGGGGCCGGCCGAGGGCGGTACCGGCGGCCGCGGCGGCGGCGTGGGCGGCGGTGACGCCGGGGACGATCTCGATGTCGACGTCGCAGCCGTCGCCGGCGACGTCGAGGGTGGTCGACGCCATGGCGAACACGCCCGGGTCGCCGGAGGACACCAGCGCCACCCGCCAGCCGGCCCGGGCCAGGGCCAGGGCGGCGAGGGCGCGGTCGGACTCCTGGCCCATGGCCCCCCGGACGACGAGCTGGTCGGGGCGGAGCAGCGCGGCGACGGCGTCGACGTAGGGCCCGTAGCCCACGACGGCATCCGCCTCGCGAACGGCGGCGACGGCGGCGGGTGTGCGGTGGCGGGGATGGCCGGGGCCGAGGCCGACGATGCGCAGCCGGCCTCGCCGGCCGGCTGCCAGCCGACGGCGACGGCGGCCGTTGCGGTCGGGCCCTTGGTCTTTGTGACGGCCAGGGTGGCGCCGGGCCCGGCCGCGAGCAGGGCGGCGGCCTCGGCCACGCTCGGGCGTGTCGACCGCGGCGGCCACTGCGTCGCTCGGCGAGGGCACGTCGACGGAACCCAGCAGCAGGGCCGGGAACGTCGCCAGCGGGGCCGAGCCGGCCGCCGCCAGCAGGCAGGATGGTCCGCCCGACGGTCGATGGTGGCGACGAGGTCGGGCGCCACGCCGCCTCCGGCCGCGAGGGCCTCGGCGACGACGACGGCAACCTCCTCGGCGGTGGCGGCGGTCGAGCAGCCAATGCCGACCACGACCCGACCGGCGGCCTCCGACCTCGGACCGGCGGCCACGTCGCCCCAGGCCACAAACACCGGGTTGTCGGCGGCGAAGCGGACACCTCCGTCGGGGAGGACCTCGGCCCGGTCGACGCCGACCTGCACCAGCGACCCCAGCCGGCGGTGGGCGGCGACCGCCCGGTCGACGGCGGCGAAGGTGGCTACCAGGCGCCCGCCGGGCCGCAGGGCGGCGAGGCAGGCGTCGACCACGTCGAGCCCGCCGCCGCCCACGAAGACCCGGTCGGGCGCGGGCAGCCCCTGCAACGCGCCGGGCGCGCTGCCCTCGACCACCTCGACCAGGGCGCCGAGCGCGGCCGCGTTGGCGAGCACCCGCTGGGCGTCCGAGGGATCACGCTCGACCGCGATCACCCGCAGGCCGGGCGCGGCCAGGGCGGCCTCGATGGCGACGCTGCCGCTGCCGGCGCCGACGTCCCAGAGCACGCCCCGCGCCGGGAGGTCGAGCTTGCCGAGCACCACCGACCGCACCTCGGGCTTGGTGATCATCGACGCCCGGTGGGCGAAGTCGGCGACCGGGCGCCCCCCGGAGGGAACCACCGTCGCCGAGGGGTGGGCCACCACGACGACCGACCGGTGGTCGAACGTGCCGGCAGCCAGGTCGGTCAGCGTCGGGCACACGGTCACCTGCTCGCCGGGCTCGCCCATCCGGGTGCACACCGCCACCAGCCGGTGGTGGGCGCCCAGGGTGGCGAGGGCGGCGCCGACCGCCTCGGGCGGCGCATCGGGGCCGCAGAGCACCGCCGCCACCGGCGCCCGAGCCACCTCGGCGGCGGCCCGCGCCGCGCCCCCCGTGTGGCAGGAGGCCACCACCGCGTCGTCCCACGGGAGGCCCAGGCGGGCGAAGGCGAGGGCCACCGACGACGGGGCGGGGTGGACGACGAGCCCGTCGCCGCCGACCCGAGCCGCCAGCGCCCGACCGATGCCGAAGAACCCGGGGTCGCCGGACGCCAGCACGCACGCCGGCCCGTCCGCGGCCACGACGTCGTCGAGGGCGGCCAGCCCGGCACCGACCACCGCGGTACGCGCCGAGGGCGACAGCAGGTCGGCCACGCCGGCCAGCTGGTCCTTGCCACCCGCCACCAGCGCCGCCGAACGCAGGGCGGCGACGGCGGCGTCGCCCACCGGGCGACCGCCGAGCAGGCCGACCAGGTGAACGGCGTCACCCATGGGCCACCGCCTCCGCCCCGTCGAAGTCGACGCACACGACCTCCACGTCCAGCTGCCCGTCCACATGGGACCGGCACGCGGCCGACGCCCGCCGGCACAGCGCGGCGATGGGCTCGGTGGCGCCGTGCTCGACGCACACCTCGAAGAAGTGGCGGGCGGTGTTGGTCTCGGTGGCGGCGACCACCACCGCCGTCGGGGCGCCGGCCTCACGCGCCACGTCGGCCAGCAGGGCGGTGTCGACCTTGGTCCGGCGGAAGTGGGTCATCATCACGCCCGCCGCCAGCTTGGCGATCTTGCCGACCATGCCGACCCACACCACCCGGCGGATGCCGGCGGCGACGGCCCGGCGCAGGGCGATGCCGGTGAAGTCGCCGACCTCGACGAAGCAGACCTCGGGCAGCTCGGGGTGGGCCCGCTGGGCGTACGCGTCGGACCGGGTGCCGGTGGCCAGCACGATCACCTCCGCCCCCTGGGCGGCGGCCACGTCGATCTGCTGGACCACCGACGCCCGGTAGGCGGCGGTGGAGAACGGCTTGACCACGCCGGTGGTGCCGAGGATGGAGATCCCGCCGACGATGCCGAGGCGGCTGTTCGACGTCTTGGCCGCCATGTCCTCGCCGCCGGGGACGGAGAACGTCACGACGACGGGCCGGTCGCTGACCTCGGCCAGGGCGGCCGCGACCATGCGACGGGGGACATCGGTGATCGACGGGGCGCCCACGGGGATGCCGAGCCCGGGACGGGTGACGGTGCCGATGCCGGGCCCCGCCCGCAGCTCGGTCACGCCTTCGCTCGGCGCCCATTCGCGTCCGCTGGGTGCCCACTGGACGGTCGCCGTCATGCGGGCGCCGTTGGTGCAGTCGGGGTCGTCGCCGGCGTCCTTGACCACGACGCACCGGTTGGCGGCCTCGGCCTCGACGGGGAAGCGCACCCGGCGACCGTCGGGCAGCCCGACCTCGACCTCGTCGGGCGGCGTGCCGGTGAGCAGACCGACCAATGCGGCCTTGGCCGCGGCGCTGGCGCAGGTGCCGGTGGTCCAGCCGGTGCGCAGCCCGCCGGTGGCCGCCGCCACCTCGGGCGCCAGCGGCGGCTCTATGGTCGACATCACGCAGTGACCGCCCCGACGACGACCAGCCCCGGGCCGTGCGCATCGAGGTCCCCGAGCGTTCCCCGCCGGGGCCGCTGGCCGCTGACCAGGCCGGCGCTAGGCCGCGATGGGTCGCCCGACGCGGCCAGGGCACGGGCGGTGGCGGCCACGTCGTCGGTCACCACCACGAGCGTGCGGGCGGTGTCGACCGGCGGCGGAGCGGTGGCGGCGTCGGCGAACGTGCAGGCCACGGCCAGGTGCCGTACGTGGACGGCGATGCCAGCCGCCGCCGGCACCGCCACTTCCACCGCCACGCCGGCCACCGACTCGACCTCCAGCCCGGCGTCGGCCAGCGCCGCAGCCTCGGCGGCGTGGCCGGGATGCAGCCACGTGTCGCCCGTGTACAGCCGCACCACGGGCCGGGACCGCCATGGACGGCGTCGAGCAGCACCTCCACCGGCGCTACCCGGTCGGCAACCCGCATGATCTCCGCAACCGGGGCGAACTCGGCCGCCAGGTGGGCGACGCCGGTGTCCGCCACCACCGTCGCCGCGCCCCGCAACAGCGCTTCCGCCCGCAGCGTGAGCAGGCCGGGATCGCCGGGCCCGGCGCCGACCAGGAAGACCGTCACGCCCGAGCCGGCCTTCCGGCGGTGGAGCCGGGCAGTGAACGCCGCCGGTACCCGTGGGCGTACCCGGGGTCGTACAGGTGGCAGCGGGGGGCCGCCCCCGCCAACGCCGGCCCGACCAGCACCAGGGCCACGGTGCGGGCGGCGTCCTCCCGCATGGTCTCGGCCAGCTGCCCGACGGTGGTGAGGTGCACCCGCTCGTCGGGCCACGAGGCCCGCACGACGAGCGCCGCGGGCGTCTCGGGCGGGTACCCGCGACCCTCGTCGAGCAGCTCGTCCTGCAACTGCTCGGGTCGGGCGCCGGAGAGGTAGACGGCCATCGTCGTGCGGTGGCCGGCGAAGGCGGCGACGGTCTCGCCCGCCGGCATCGACGCCGCCGTCCGACCCGGCAGCCGGGTGGCGACGATCGACTGGGCCACCCCGGGCACGGTCAACTCCCGGCCGACCAGGGCGGCGGCGGCGGCCAGCGACCCCACGCCCGGCACGATCTCCCACTCCCGACCGGTGGCGAGGCACCAGTCGACCTGCTCCTGCACCGCCGAGTAGATGGCCACGTCGCCTGAGTGCAGCCGCACGATCCGAGCCGGCGCCGCGTTGTCGGCGTACACACCGAGCACGTCCTCCAGGGTCATGCCGGCCGAGTCGTGCACGACGGCGCCCTCCGGCGCGTGGACCAGCACCTCCTCGGGCACGAGCGACGACGCCCACACCACGACATCCGCACGGGACAGCCGGTCGGCGGCGCGCAAGGTCAGCAGGTCGGCCGCGCCCGGGCCGGCGCCGACGAACGAGATCAACGGCCTGCCCGATTCTCGATGTGGCCGTTCCCGCCCCGAACCGGCGGTACGACCAGCGTGGCCAGGTAGGTTGCCGGGCGGTCGGCCACGTCGGCCACCGCCGCCACCCTCCCGCCGGGCAGTCCGAGCAGCTCACCGAGCACGGCACCCTCCAGACGACCGGCCGCAGCCAGGCCGGCGGCCAGCTCGGGCAGTCGGGCGCCCCCCTTGTAGACGACCAGCGCGGTCGAAGGGTCGGCGGCGGCCGCGGCGGCGACGGCATCCGGCCCGCCGACGCCGTGGGCAGGCACCAGCAGCAGCCGCTCACGCCCGTCGACCAGCACCGTCCCGGCCCGGGCCGCCAGGTCCTGGAACGCCATGATCCCCGGCACGGTCTCCACCGGCACACCCGGCCGGCGGGCCCGCACCTCCGAGGCCACTGACGAGAACGTGCTGTACACGTTGGGGTCTCCGAGGGTGACGAACGCCACCACCTCGCCCACGTCGAGCAGGGCGACGACCCGATCAGCCACCGCCGCCAGCGCCGCCAAGCGGGCGGCGCCGTCGGTCTCCATCACGAAGACCACCCGCTCCACGGCCACCTCTGGCACGGCCTCCCGCACGATGGCCTCCGCCCGCCCCACGGCAGAGGCCGACGTCGTCGGCGCCACCACCCGGTCGGCGGCCCGCAGCACCTGCGCCGCCCGGGCGGTGACCAGCCCGGGGTCGCCCGGGCCCATACCGACGCCAACCAACCGAGGTCCAGGCTGATGGCGGGCTACCACCGGGTCCTCACGCAGGCCGAGCCGAGGCCGACGCAGCCGCCACCGGCTCCGACGCCACCAGTCGCTCGACCGCCTGCCGCACGAGCTGGGCCTCGGACCGACCGGTCCGCCGGGCCACCTCGGCCAGCCGGGCCTTCAACCCGTCAGGCAGGTAAACACTCGTCTTCTTCACGCCGCGCCGCGGTCAGCGAGGCTCAGGTGCACCTACATAGGGTAGGAGGTAGGGCAAACAGCCGGGCAACAACCGGCCATACACCGAGCTCAGCCGGGCAGGGTCCCCAACCGTACGTGGAACCAGCCGTGCTCGACCGAGTCCTCGGTCGGACAGTCAGCACCGGATTCCCGGTGGACCGAGTCCAGTTGGGCCAGGGTGAACGTCGTGCCGTAGTACATGACCGGCGGGTAGGAGTAGGCGTCCACGCGCGGAAATGCGGTGCACGGCTGTGAGTTGGCACCCCCCGACCACCCCCCGAAGGGAGTTCCTGGGCGCCCCTGCGCACCTCGCACTTCGCTGCGGCTCAGGTTGTGTAGGAGGCCTGAGGTCGGGGCTTCCACCGCGCCGATGACCGTCCACGTCGACGCGGCGTGGTCGTAGACCCACCCTGCCCAAAGCGTGCCCCCGAGGTGGTAGGCGAGGAGGTAATAGAACTTCCCAGGTGACCAGTCGTAGCGGATGATGGCGGTCGAGGGATAGGGCCCGCTGCCGTTGATCGAGATCCCGGCGATGGGGCCCTGCTCGTCGGTCGACAGCGCGACGATGGCGTTGGCGTCCTTGGGAAAGAAGATGGGCCCGTAGTGGTAGCCGGTCGTCGCCAGCTGGTCCTGGCCCGCCGCTGGGATCGGTGCCACGTAGACCCATTGGCCGATCCCGTTCGCGAGCTCCTGTGTCGGCACCCCCCAGCGGGCCGACGGGACGGCCTGAGCGTGGGTTTCGACCTGGGCCGAGGCCGCCATGGGGTTGAGGGCCACCCCGGACAGTGCGGACACGAGCACCAGCGCGCCGAGGATTCCCCGCCGAGACCTCATCTTTCAGTTGTCGGCAACGGCGGGCTGCCGAGGCGGACGTGGGCCCAGTCGAACTCCGTCGTCGCCTCGGTCTTGCAGTCGCCCGAGCCGAAGCCGAAGCCGCCGCCTATCGTCGACGACGCGAACGTCGACTGCCAGAAGTGCACGGGCGGGTAGAAGTAGGCGTCGACGCGGGGAACGCGCTGCAGGGCTGCTCGATGTCGGCTCCATTCTCAGCGAAGCCGGTCGTCGGCGCGCCTGTCGTCCCGTACAGGTAGTTCACGCTCAGGAGGCTCAGATGGCCGGCCGTGGGAGACTGGACCGCGCCGATAGGCGTCCATGCCGACGCGGCGTTGTCGTACACCCACCCTGCCCACAGTCCGTCCCCGAGGTCGTAGGCGAGGAGGAAGTAGAACTTGCCGGGCGACCAGTCGTAGCGGATCGTGGCGAGCAACGGGTTCGGACTGCTTGCCGCCATCTTGATCCCGGCGATGGGACCTTCGGCGTCGCTCGACAGGCCGATCACGGCGGAGGCGCCCTCCGTGACGAAGGTGAGGCCGTAGACGTACCCGGTCGTCGGCAGCTGCGCGGGACCAGCCGGCGGGATAGGGGCGACGTAGACCCACTGGCCGATGCCGAACGGATGCTCGGGATAGGCGGGCCAAGGTGCTGCCCACCCGGGCGACGCCACCGACTGGCGGTGGGTTGCGACCTGGGCCGAAGCCGTCAGGGGGTTGAAGGCGGCCACGGCCAGCCCGAGTACGAGCGCGCAGAGGATGCCCCGCCGAGAGTTCATCCCCACGGTGTCGGCAGCCGGGGCCGCCGACTTGAGCGCCGTCCGGCTGGCTCGCTCCGGTCAGGCGGCGGGGCTGCCGAGCGTGAGGTGGGCCCAGCCGGATTCCATGACCACCGTCGTCGGGCAGTCCCCGGGGAAGGGTTTCGTCGACGCCACTGTCGACACCACCGACGTCGTCTCGGAATAGACGACCGGCGAGTACAAGTAGGCATCGACCCGGGGGAACGCGCTGCAGGGCAGGGCCACGGCGGGGCCCTCCTGGCCGAACGCGGCCGACGGGGTGCCCTGCGCGCCGCTCACGGCCGTGACGCTCAGATTGCTGCAGCGGGCCCGGCTTGTCGGCCTGCACGGAGCCGATGTACGTCCACACCGTCGTGGTGTAGTCGTAGACCCAACCCCCCCACTGACCGTTGCCGAGGTTGTAGGCGAGGAGGTAGTAGAAGGTGCCGGGCGACCAGTTGTAGCGGATGGCCGTCAGCTTGGCGGTCGCCCCCTCGACCTGGATCCCGGCGATGGGCCCGCCGGCGTCGCGGGCCAGCCCGATGACGCCGCGCTCGCCCTCGGGGAAGAAGGTGGCCCCGTAGACGTAGCCGGTCGTCGACAGCTGACCGGAGCCCGCGGGCGGGATGGGTGCCACGTAGACCCACTGCCCGATGGCGATCGGCCGGTCGGCTGACGGCATGGTCGCGCTCCAGGCGACTGTCGGCAGCGACTGGCGGCGGTAGGTGGTTGCCGCGACGGCGGGGAACGGGTTGACGGCGGCGACGCCCAACGCCAGCGCCAACATGAACAAGATCTTTCGGGGTGACTTCATCCCCGTGCCTGTCGGCCGTAAGGGCCGGCAGCTTGAGCCTTACTGTTCGAGCTCTACTGGCCGGCGAGGCTCCCGAGGCGGAAGTGGGCCCAGCCCTGCTCGAAGGTCGTCTCGGTGGCGCATTCGCCGATGGACGGGCGGCTCATGTCCAAGGTCGACACCGCGAAGTCGGTGCCTCTGTAGACGACCATCGGGTAGAAGTAGGCGTCGACCCGCGGGAACGACTCGCACGTGCCGGTCAAGGGCGGCATCGGGAGCCGCTGGAATGCCGGGATGTTGGCGCCCTCGGCCCCGAGCACCGCAGTGCCGGTCCACGGACGCAGCTGCTGACCGGAGAGATTGGCCTGGACCGAGCCGATGAAGGTCCATGCCGACGCAGCGTGATCGAAGACCCATCCTCCCCAGCGGGCGTCGCCGAGGTGATGGACGAAGAGGTAGTAGAACTTCCCCGGCGACCAGTCGTACCGGATGGTGACCAGCTGCCCCGTCCAATTCAGGTCGATGCCGGCGATGGGCCCTTGGGCGTCGGTCGACAGCCCGACGGTGCCCTCGTACCCGCCACCGTTCGCAGCGTCGGTCGCGATGAACGACGGCCCATAGACGTAGCCGGTCGTGGAGATCTGGCCCGGTCCGGGCGTCGGGGGCGGGGGCGACGTAGACCCACTGACCGATCCCGTCCAGCGGGGCCGTCCCGGGTGCGATCCAGTCCACCACCGGGACCGACTGGTAGCGCTGGTCGCCGGCGGCGGAGACGGTAGAGGGCGCCACGGCCGCGACGGCGACGGCGATGCCCAGGGCCAGGGCGATCGCGATGCCACGCCGAGCGACTCTCACGGGATCGGAGGCCAGCCGAGGCGCATGTGGAGCCAGTCGGCCTCAGTCGTGATCTGCGTCGGGCAGTCGCCGAGGCCGTAGCTGGCATGGGCGACGGTCATCTGGGAATCTCCCGTCCCGCGGTAGCCCACGGGTGGGTAGGCGTAGGCGTCGACCTGCGGGAACAGGCGGCACGGCCCCCGAATCGCTCCGAGGTTGATCTGCGAGAAGGCAGGTCGAGGACTGCTGTGCGCACCGCCCACCCGGCTCACGCTCGTCGGGCTCAGCAGCCCGGACCCGGTGGCGGCCTGAACCGAGCCGATGAAGGTCCAGGCGGATGCGGCGTGGTCGAAGACCCATCCTCCCCAGCGGTCCTCGCCGAGATCGTGGACGAGCAGGAAGTAGAACTTTCCGGGGGACCAGTCGTACCGGATGGTGACCGGCGCCGGGTTACCGCCGGCGGGGGGGACCAGCTGGATGCCCGCGATCGGCCCCTGGTCGTCTCTCGAGAGCCCGACCACACCCCGCCCACCTGCCGAGGCGAACCCGGGTCCGTAGACGTAGCCGGTCGTCGGCAGCTGGTCAGGCCCAGCAGGAGGGATCGGGGC
This sequence comes from uncultured Acidimicrobiia bacterium, assembly GCA_963827345.1. Lineage (GTDB taxonomy): Bacteria > Actinomycetota > Acidimicrobiia > Acidimicrobiales > AC-14 > CAWGUU01. The sequence continues at coordinate 285,881 of CAWHAN010000014.1, forward strand.
GACGTAGACCCATTGGCCGAGCCCGTCGAGCGGGTCGCTCCCCGGCGCAGTCCACTCGACGATCGGCACGCGCTGGATGTGCCAGGCGAAGTAGCCACCGCCGAGTGCGTACGCGGGACCGATACCGCCGACCGCGACGCCCAGTACCAGCGCGACGAGGGCGCACCGCCGGTACTTCACGCTTACAGGTGTCGGCTGTCGAGGCCGCCGGCTTGAGTGCTACTGGTTGAGCGCTACTGGCCGGTGACCGGCAACTGCCCGCACGCCGGGGCGTTGATCGCCTGGGCGGCGGTGGTCACGGCGGCCAACGGGGCGGACACCGCCGCCACGTACGCCGGCCTGTGCCTGCTCGGGCGTCTGGCCGGTGGCGAGGCCCTGGGCGGCCGTGCTGGCGGCGTTGGCCACCGCCGAGTAGCCGCCGAGCAGGTTGTAGACGTCCTGCTGCAGGTCGACCGGGGCGATGAGCCCGTCGATGGCGCGGCGGGCGACCGCCAGCTGGGCCTGGATCGCCTGGTACTGCTGGGCGGTGTAGGGCGCGGTCCCGCCGAGCGACGACAGCTTGGCCTCCGTGCAGTCGGCGCTCGACTGGGACGAGAACTCACCCGGCGTCAGGCTGTCCCCCTCGGTCTCCGACGGGATTGACTGCGCAGCCGGCGAGCAGCAGGGCGCACACGAGCAGAGCAGGGACGATGGCCAGCGGGCGACTGCGTGTCGGCATGGGCGGGAGAGTAGTCACCGAACCTGCGCGGCGTGAACTACCTTCCGGACGGCAAGGGGGTGCACATGGAGCTGGTGGGAATCGACATCGGCGGCACCGGGATCAAGGGTGCGCCGGTCGACATCGAGAAGGGCGGGCTGACCGCCGACCGTGTGCGCATCCCGACGCCCCAGCCGGCCACGCCGGAGGCGGTGGCCCAGGTGGTTGCCGACCTCGTCGGCCGGTTCGAGACGGAGGGCACGGTGGGGGCCACCTTCCCCGCCGTCATCCAGGGCGGTCAGGCCCTCACCGCCGCCAACGTCGACCACAGCTGGATCGGCAAGGACGTGGCCGGCACGTTCACGGCCGCCTGTGGGGGACGCCCGTTCGTCGTCCTCAACGACGCCGACGCCGCCGGGATGGCCGAGGTCCGGTTCGGCGCCGGCGCCGGGAGGACCGGCGTGGTGCTCATGATCACCCTCGGCACCGGGATCGGCTCGGCCCTGTTCGTCGACGGCACCCTCGTGCCGAACACCGAGCTCGGGCACCTCCACATGCACGGTGGCGACGCCGAGGACTACGCCGCCGAGTCGGTGCAGGAGCGCGAGGAGCTCTCCTGGAAGAAGTGGGGCAAGCGGGTGGGGGAGTACCTGCGCTACCTCGAGGCCCTTTTCTCACCCGACCTGTTCATCATCGGCGGAGGCGTGAGCAAGAAGTCGGACCACTACTTCTCGTATTTCGACACCAGGACGGAGGTCGTCCCCGCCCAGCTGCTGAACGAGGCGGGCATCGTGGGGGCGGCGCTGGCCGCGGCCGCCGTTCATGCCGTCCCGTCCGACGTGATCTCCTCGTGACCGTCTGACCCGCCCAGATCGTCCGGCCCACCCGCTATCGGCTTCGGCGGCCGCCGTCCGAGCAGGGAGAAGGCGATCAGCGGGTAGATCGACACCGACAGGATCCCGGCCCCCACCAGCGCCGCCGCCGACGACGGCGCCAGCCGATCCGTCGACATCCCTATCTGGGAGATGGCCACGATGAGAGGCAGGCCGGCGGCCGAGAAGAGGGCGAACGGCCAGCGCCGGTCGGGCTCGAGCTCGTCCTTGTAGAAGAGGAAGACCGGCAGGCCCCTGACCAGCAGGAACAGGCCGAGCGCGGCCGGCAGGACCACCAGCGAGCGGGTTGTCGACACCAGGCCGTCGAGGTCGAACTGCATGCCGCTGACCACGAAGAAGACCGGGATGAGGAACCCGAAGCCGATGGCCTCCAGCTTGGTCCTGATGACCTCCTCGTCGGGCCCCTTGATGCCCAGCCGCACGACGATCCCGGCGGTGAAGGCCCCGAGGAGCACGTCGAGACCCAGGCTGTTGGCCACCCACAGCAGCACGACGATCAGGAACACCGACAGGCGCACCGGCAGCTGGGCGCTGGTGTTCAGGTTCTTCTGAAGCAGGTGCAGCAGCCGGGGCTTCTTGGGTTGGGACGCCAGCAGGGCGGTCCCGACGGCGAGGACCACGAACAGGATCAGCAGGAGGGACGACTGCCGGGGCTGGTGCCCGCTCAGGAGCAGGGCGATGGCCACGATGGGGCCGAACTCCCCGATGGCGCCGGCGGCCAGAAGGTGGGTGCCGAACCGGGCGCGGAGGAGCCCGGAGTCCCGCCACATCGGCAGCATCGTCCCGAGCGCGGTCGTGGTCAGGATCAGGCCCATGATCAGCCCCGAGACCGCCTTCCCCTCCTCCTGCAGCAGGAAGCCGATCGCCAGGCCCAGGGCCAACGACAGCAGCCAGCCCTTGCCGGCCAGCTTCAGCGGCTTCCCCTTGATCCGGGCGAAGTCGACCTCGTAGCCGGCCAGGAACATCAGCAAGGCGAGGCCAAGCCAGGAGATCGACTGGATGGTCGGGTCGAGCTGGCCCAGGCCGAGCACCTGCGGTCCTATGACGATCCCCGCCAGGATCTCGATCACCACGCCCGTCACCCGGAACCGCTGGAGCCGGTCGGCCAGGAACGGCGAGAGAACGGCGACGGCGAGGATGGCGGTGAGCGTTCCGAGTGTCTTCGAGTCCACAGTCGCCCTCCTGCGGCCGGTCGCGCCGGTCGTGACAACGCCGGAACCGGCGATGAACGGTACCGTGGGCGGGTTCGGCTTCCGGCGGAGGTACCGGGAGGGGAACCACTTGTCGCCAGCTGGGGAGACGGGGGCGCGAAGCGTGCGCGTTCGCGTCATCGGACCGCTGCTCGTCTACGTCGACGGCAGCCGGGCGCGCGACCTGCCCGCGGGTCGGGCGTCGAGCCTCCTCGGCCTGCTGGCGGCCGACGCCGGCCGCCTGGTCCCGACGGGGCGGATCATCGAGGACCTGTGGCCGGGGAACCCGCCGGCCAAGCCCGAGCAGAACGTCGCCTCGCTCGTGAGCCGGCTCCGTCGCCTGGTCGGGAGGGACTGCATCGAGGGCGGGCGGACGGGCTACCGCCTCGTCCTGTCGGGCACGGTCACCACCGACCTCGACGACGCCGAGAAGGCGGTCACCGAGGCCGAGGACCGCCTGGCCGCGGGGTCGTCGGCACCGGCCGCGGCGGCCGCCCGCGAGGCGCTCGTGCTGCTCGACACGGGCGAGCTGCTGGAGGACGAGCTGTACGCACCCTGGACCGAAGGCCCCCGACGCCGGGCCGAGCGGCTCCAGCGGCGGGCCCGCCGGTGCCTGTGGACCGCGGCGTTCGACCTGGAGGACACCCCTGCCGCGCTGCGGGCGGCGACCGCTGCGGTCGAGGCCGACGCCTTCGACGAAGAGGCGGCGCGGGCCCTCATGCGGGCGAACCACCGCCGGGGGGACCGGGGTGCGGCGCTGGTGACCTACAAGCGGCTGGAAGCGCACCTGTTCGAGGAGCTCGGCGTGGCTCCGGCCGACGAGACGGTGGAGCTCCACCAGGCCATCGTCGGCGGGCTGCCCGAGCCGGCCAGGTCGTCCCCGGGCGGCGCCGACGGAGGCGACGGGCGCCGGATCCCGCTGGTGGGCAGGGCCGACGAGCTGGACCGCCTGCGCGACGCATGGAGGGCGGCGGGGAGTGGCCGCGGCGAAGCCGTCTTCGTCTGCGGAGGCGCAGGGTCGGGCAAGTCACGGCTGGCGGCCGAGATGGTGGCTCTGGCCGAGGTGGGCGGCGGGATCGCCCTCCGCGCCCGCTGCAACGAGGCCGAACGCTCACTGTTCCTGCAGCCCATCCTCGAGGCCATCCGGGGCCACCTGGAGCAGACGTCCCCGGAGGTGGCCGGTCAGCTGGCCGGCAACTGGGCCGGCACCCTGGCCGAGCTGCTGCCCGGCCTGGCCGACCTCCTGCACGCCGGTCCCTACGAGCGGGCCGCGCCCGAGCTCGAGCACCGCCGGTCCCTCGAAGCCGTCACCGAGCTGGTGGCCCGCTTGGCCCAGCGCCAGCCCACCCTGCTCGTCATCGAGGACCTGGAGCACGCCGGGGCGTCCACCCTCGAGGCCCTGCGCTTCATGGCCGGCCGGCTTCGCAACGAGCGCTTCCTACTCCTGGTGACGCTTAGGCCCGAGGAGGCGCGGACGCGCTGGAGACGCTCGAGAACCTCGGTCGGAGCATCCAGCTCGGTCCGCTCACGGAGGCCGCGGTGCAGCGGCTGGCGGCGGTGATGGGCGTTCCCGGGCTGGCCGAGCCCATCTACCGCCTCACCGGAGGCGACGTGCTGTTCTCGGTCGAGGCCTTCCGCCTGGCCGCCGACTCCGACCGGGCCGCCGACGCCCTGGAGGTCGCCCGGTCGCTGCGAGAGGTCGTCGTCGAGCGCATCCGGCGGGCGGGCGACGAGATCGAGGAGTTCCTCCGGGTCGCCGCGGTGGCCGGCGCCACGCTCGACATCGACCTGCTGGGCCGGGTGCAGAACCTCGACCCCGCCCGCGCCGCCCGGCTGGCGGAGCGCGGCGTGCAGGCCGGGCTCCTCACGTCCAAGGGCGACAGCCTGGCCTTCGCCAACCGCGTCATCCACGAGGTCCTGTACGACACCACCCCGCCCGGTCAGGGCCAGCCGCCACCGCCGGATCGCCGAATTGGTGGCGGACCGGCCCGAGACTGGTGGCGGTCCACCAGGAGGCCGCCGGCGACTGGGCGCGCGCCTGCTCGGCGTGGATGGCGGCGGTCGACGACGCCCAGCGCCGCTTCGCCAACCGCGACGCCGAGCGCCTGCTGACCGCCGCCCTGGCCACCGCGGAAAAGGACGGTGACGCCGGGACGATCAGCCGGGTATCGCTGCGGCGAGGGCAGGTGCGGGAGGAGCTGGCCGACTACGCCGGCGCCCGCGACGACCACCACCGGGCACTCTCGCTGGCCCGGGAGCTCGGCGACCCCCGGATGGAGGCCATGGCCCTCGAACGACTGGGCTGGACCGCCTACTACGGGCGCGACGCCGACACCGCCGGCGACCTCGCCGCCCAGGCCACGGCGCTGGCCGAGCAGGCCGCCGCCGCACCCGGCGCCCTTCCCAGCGCGCTCGTCCTGGTCGGACGGGTCCGGCACTGGGCCGGCGACATGACAGGGGCGGCGTCGGCCTACTCCGACGCCCTCGTCGGCGCCGAGCCCTCGACGGTGGCCTCCGCGTTAAGCTGCCTGGGCGCGCTGCTGGAGCACGGCGACCGCTTCGAGGAGGCCAACGAGGTGCTGGCCCGGGCCATCGCCCAGTGCGAGGAGACAGGCTCGTTCCGGGCCCTGCTGCGGACGCTCTTCTTCGCCGGCCTGGCCCGGGCCAACCTGGGTGACCTGGTCGGCGCCCTGCGGGTGCTCGAGCGCAAGCGGGGCCTGCTCGAGCGCTACGACGTCCACTTCTACCGGGCCCGCACGTCGACGACCCTCTCGTGGGTGTGGCGGGAGCTCGGCGACCAGGGCCACGCCGAGGAGCTGGCCCAGGTGGCCATCGAGCAGTCACGGGAGGTCACCGCCGGCCAGCTGCAGACCGAGCAGGAGCTGCACGCCCTGCTGGCGCTGGCCGAGTGCCGCCTGCTCGCCGACGACCCCGGCGCCGCCGCGGACCTGGTGGCCGAGGCAGAGCCCCTCCTGCGGCACTGGCTGCCGTTCCGCTGGCGGGCCGAGCTGCGCCTGGTGGAGGTGGCCAGCCGCCTGGAGCCGGAGCGGGCCGAGCTGCTGCTCGACCTCTCCCGCCAGCGCGGGTCGGCGAAGTACCAGGCTCTGGCCCTGGGCCGTCTGGGGCACCGCGAGGAGGCGGCCAAGATGGCGGAGACGACGGGGTCGGCGTTGCTGTTGGCCGAGGGTCGCGCCGGAAGCCCAGGCCCGCGACGCCATCCAGGCCATCGCCGCCGCCGTCCCCCGCGACCTGCGGGCACGCTTCATACGACAGGGAAGGCTGACAGCCCCGTTACGTCGCTGATCGGCGGACTGCCCGCTGTTTGGTGCGTCGATAGCGCCCCTGAAACGCCGAAATCACGCCGTGGAGGGGCGCTACGCGTGCATCGAACCGGGCGGCGGGACAGTCGACGGGCGCGGGTGCGAGCAGCAAGGCTGTCGGTGGCAGTTCCAGACGTACTAGCTCGGAGCGCCGTCCGCGGCGGCGGTCCTGACCGCGGCTACAGCAGCTTGAACGTCTCGAGCAGATGGTCGTAGGAGGCCGGACGGCTGTCCTTGGCCACACCGAGGAGGGTGTACATGCGGTTGTCGACGAGGAACAGGCGCTCGTTGATCAGGGCGTCGTCCGTCGTCACCGTGACGTCCTTGGCCGGGTGGCCCAGGAAGGTGACGTCGGTCTTGTCCGTGATCGTGCCTTTCACGTTCTGAGCCGATCCCTGAGCGGCGGCGTCGAGCACTCCTTCGCTGGTCATGCCCACCGGGTAGTCGGTGTAGCCGACCATCACGCTCTCGTCGTCCGTCTCGGTGGCATAGAGCACGACCACCAGGTCCAGGCCGGCCGCGCTCACCTGCTGCTGGTCGCGCTTGGGGGTGCCGGGGAACTCGGCCGAGAAACGACCGTCCTCGGCGGTGAACGGGGTCGGGGTCGTCGAGCGGCTGTCCGACGAGCAGGCGACGGCAGTGAGCGAGGCGACGGCGAGAACGACGGCGAAGGTCCGGCGGATGGCTCGGGAGGCAGTGTTCATACCCGTTGTCATCGACCGAACCGAGGCCGGCCTGGATGTCTTTCTCGGCGCCGGCGCTCGGCATGGCAAGCTCCCGACCCATGGGCGAGGTCGGCACGGTCCCCACGATCACGCTGAACAACGGCGTCGAGATCCCCCAGCTCGGCTTCGGCGTGTTCGAGATCGACCCGGAGCACACCAGGGACGCCACCCTCGCCGCCCTCGACGTCGGGTACCGGCACATCGACACGGCCCAGATGTACGGCAACGAGAAGCAGGTGGGCGAGGCCGTCCGGGCCTCGGGCCTTCCCCGGGGCGACGTCTTCGTCACCAGCAAGCTGAGCAACAGCCGCCACGCCTACGACGACGCGCTGGCGGCGATCGACACGACCCTCGACGACCTGGGCTTCGACCACGTCGACCTGTTCCTGATCCACTGGCCGCTCCCTGCGGTCGGCGACTTCGTCGAGACGTGGGCCGCCATGGAGGAGATCTACCGGGCCGGCAAGGCCCGGGCGGTCGGCGTCTCCAACTTCCAGGCGCACCACCTCCGCCGGCTGCTGGAGACGAGCGAGCTCGTCCCGGCGGCGAACCAGATCGAGGTCCATCCCTTCCTCGTCCAGGACGAGGTCCGGGCCTTCGACGCCGAGCACGGCATCGCCACCGAGGCGTGGTCGCCGATCGCCAAGGGCAAGGTCATCGGCGACCCCACGATCGTCCGGTTCGCGGATCGCCACGGTCGAACTCCGGCCCAGGTCACCCTGCGCTGGCACATCCAGCGGGGCGACATCGTCTTCCCCAAGTCGGTTCACCGCGCCCGGATGGAGGAGAACTTCCACGTCTTCGACTTCGAGCTGAGCGAAGACGACATGCACGACATCTCCGGGCTCGACTGCAACGAGCCGGATCGGCCCAGACCCCGACGAGTTCAACTGGGTCCCCTGAGCGAGGCCAGGTAGGGCGCGGCGTCATCGGCTAGGGGCGTCGTGTCAGGCGGCGCCCTTGTCGGCCTCGGCGGTATCGCCGATTTCGGTTCGGCGGACGGTGATGTCGCCGAAGGAGCTGCCGCGCCCGCACCTCGACGGTGTCCTCGGAGGGCTCCGGCTGGCGGCTGGCCTCGAGGAGGTTGTGCACATGGCCGAAGCCAGTGTGCAGATCCAGCCAGGCGGCTACCCGGCACGCACGGCGACGTCCACCCTGCCGCATGCCGTCTCCGCCACCACGGCCCCGTGCTCCACTCCACCGAGGTGAACGTCACCGTTGGCGGTCTTGGCCGTCACCGCCGCGTGCGCCATGTCGACGGCGATCTTGCCGTTGGCGGCCTTCACCTTCAGGTCGCCGACGACCTCACCGATCCAGGTGTCGCCGTTGGAGTTCCTGATCGTGGCCGAGCCGTCGATCCGGTCCATCCGGACGGCCCCAGTACCGGTGGTGAGCTCGACCGCCCCGCGACATGCTCCACTGCGACGTCGCCGGCTCCGGTCCGGTAGCGGCATTCGCCGAGTGTCCCGCTGGCCTGCAACCCGGCCACGCCGGCTTCGCCCCGTAGGAGCGAGCCGGTCGGCAGGTCGATCCGGACCTCGATCGACTCGTGGCCCCCCCGGAAGCTGTAGCGCCTCCATCCCTTCGGCGCCTTGATCTGGAGGGCGCCGTTGGCGTACGCGACGCGGGTCTGCTCGGCGGCGGTCACGTCGGACTGCTTCGCCGGGTCGCTCGGTTGCACGTCGACCACGGTGTCGGCGCGGTCGCTGGCCACGACCCGGAGGTCGCCGACGCAGATCTCCAGGTTGACGGAGATCGGCTCGGGAGTGTCGAACGTAGGCATGGCAGTCCTTTCGAGGTGTTGACGGATCGAGCGGATCTAGCGAGCCCAGCCGGTGACGCGCTGAGCTCCTTGCGGGCCGGGCCGTTCGGCTCGGCGTGAGGGGTCGGGCCGATCCAGGGCGGCAGCGGCCGCTCGCACCAGCCAGGCGTTGACGGAGAGACCTTCGGCCGCGGCCGCCTGGTCGACCCGGGCCTTGAGGTGGTCGGGCATGCGCAGGTTGATCCGCGCCATCGCCCCCTCGTCCCCCGGGAGCGCACCAAGACCTCCGGCGCCTGCCGTCGACCAGCCGTCTCCTGCCGTGCCGGCGGCGGCGGCCGGGTCGGCGCCTGCCGGCTCGGCGCCGGAGCCGTCACCGCGAACTCGGGGTCCGGCCCGTAACGCACTCCACCGAGCCCGGTGCCAGATCGCAGGTGATCTCCTGGGCCGCGGCCGACAGGGCGTCCAGGAGCGAGAGGCGGATGGCCGCGTCCAGGGGAGCGGCGAGCCGTTGGGCGAGCGCCCGGGCCTCCTCGCCGCCGGTCTCGGCGGCAGCCTCGAGCTGGCGGTGGATCTCGTCGACGTACGGCTGCAGGTCCATGGCACCACTATGGCACATCATTGGCACACAATCAAGGGTTGTGGTGCCAACCCTGTGCCGCATGGAGCCCCGGCAGTTTGCGCCAGCTCGCACGGTCTGGCTCGCTTCCGCCGAAACGGCAGTCAGTAGCGGCCACCGGAGCGGATCACCCGCGGCTGCCAGACGTCTAGGCCGGCATGGGACAGACGGTCCTCGATGACGGCCCGCGAGGCCGGTGTCAGCGGGAGGGCGTCGTGCTCGGGGACGGCGACGTCGAGCATCGCCGCCGCGCTCAGCAGGAACTGGTCGTAGTCCGACCGTTCCCATTGCCACGCCGGCTGCTTCCCGGGCCAGTCGGGCGCTCGCTGGTAGGCGTCGAGCCGTCGTCGGCGCATCCTAGACTCGGCTGCGACCGCGACCGATCCGGATCGCGGGGCGTTCGACGTTCGCCACCCCCTACGCTATTCCGGCGCCCGACCTCGGCAGGCGCTCGCCGGCTACCGCGACGCCGTCGTGGTCGTCGACTCAGGCGGCAACCGCCGTAATCTCTTGCATGGCGATTTATCGAGCAGAACCGGCTCGCCGACCCGCCCGCGGAATGACGTGGGTCCGGGTCGCAGCGGCATCCCTGGCACTCATCGGCCTCGCCTTCGTGGGGTGCGGCGGGAGCGACGACGACCCGGTGGCCACCGGCCGCCCGCGACCGATGGACCCACCGCGACCACGCCGACCACCGCCAAGGATGCACCCGCGTGCGGCGTGACGCTCGCCGACATCCAGGGGGTCCTGCCGCCGACGAGCGGGGTCACCGAGAACTCCACACCGGATCCCCGGCGGTGCAACTTCACCTGGGACGACGGCGGTGCACGGGGGATCGACGTCGCCTTCGTCCCCGGAGGACGGTCAAGCGTCAGCGTGCCCGCCGGCTACGAGTCGGTGGCCGGCTACGGCGGCGAGGCCTACGTCTCGACCTCGGCGGGACGGGCGAGCGCCATTGCCTACGTCGGCAACGACCTCTACGCCGTAGACGTCTCCGGCCCCGGGGTCGACACCGCGAGCCTGCGAGGCCTCGCCCTCCAGGTCCTCGACCTGGCGGTCCGCTGACGTCTGGCACCAGGTGGACCAGACGCGCCAGTCGCGTACCAGATCCCTCGGTTGCGCCCTCGGTGCCGGAGGACGCCGCGTCGCGTCAGCGCACCGGGGGGACCGAGCGGAGCGCCGGCACG
>CAWHAN010000015.1:0-29380 GCA_963827345.1 uncultured Acidimicrobiia bacterium
CGCTGGCTGCCTTCAGGGCGGCCGCCGCCTTCAGCTCCTCGTCGGTGGCCTCCGACTCCTTCAGCAGGGTCTCGAAGGTGTGGTCCCAGCTGTGCAGGCCCCTCTCCGTCTTGAACCGCTCGAGCCGGTCGAGGGTGTTGCGCGGGACCCGCAGCCACCCCGTGCCCGGGAAGAAGACGTCCATCATCGTGCGCCACGTGCTGCCCGGAAGCGCGTAGCGGGCCTCCTTGTTCCAGGCGATGGGCTCCGCCTTGAAGCCGTTCTCGGCCTCGGCGAACACCATGCCGGAGAACAGCAGGTTGAGCGGCACGTCGCCGCTCTCCACCGCGTGCATGTACTTGGACGAGGCGATCTCGAAGTCGTACGTGCACGTGACCGGAAGGTTCACGTCGATCGTGCCGGTGAAGCCGGGCAGGATCGTGGTGGAGTGCGTCCACAGGAACGGCTTGACCGTGCTGCCCCACCGGGGCGTCTCGCCGAACATGGCCAGGAGGCGGTACTCCTCGTCGCGGGTGTAGCGGCGGCGCTGCGGCTCGATCATGATCTGGCAGCGCAGGCTGACCGACTGGATGACCTCGCCCTCGTTCTCCTTCACCCGCAGCTTGAACACCAGCACGGGATCGGCGGCGTAGCGGTCGGGCTCGGCGCCCAAAACCTCAAAATCGAGATCGCTCATGACCATCCTTCGGGTGGTTCACCAGTGAGGGCCGTGACATCCGGCCTGGGCGGACGAAGCGCGCCAAATTTGTTCGCTGCTGGGCTCTCTCACGGCAACTCGGTGGGAACGGGCTCTGCCTGGTCGCGCACACGGTCGAAGAACGCTTCCATCTCCGAGTGCGCCTCGTTGCCGCCGTCGAAGCCGCGCCACAGGCGGCGCAGGTGGCCGACGAGCTCGTAGCAGGCGTCGATGGGAACGATGAACGACTCGTTCGGGCCACCCCGGGCGTCGCCGACCCGGACCAGCAGGGCCTCGACGTCGGGCTGGAGGTGGAACAGCGCCGGGTTCGCGGCCGAGATCTCCGCCCACGTCTCGAGCCGCAGCAGCGACTCGGTGGCGCCGGCGGGGCTCGGGTAGAAGGCGACCATCTGGTTGGCGCGGGAGTTGAAGAAGAAGAAGGCCACGCTGACCGGGATCTGCAGGTCGTCCCACTGCACCGGCGTCATGGCGAAATCGGCGAGCGACAGGTACCGGCTGGGAACCGCCCGGTACCGGCCGCCTCCCGCCCCGCCCCCGACGAACAGCAGGTAGCAGGGACGGCAGGCGCACATCAGGCTGCGGGTGTCGAGGTTGACGATGTGGGAGTGGTTGTCGTCCACGTCGACCCCGCACATCTCGCACTTCTCGCCGGGCCGGGGCCGCGCCGGCGGCTTCATCAGCCGCTCGAGCACGCCAAAGGCCGCCGACTTCTCGTCGATCTTTACGAGCGGTTCCTCCGACGATTCCGATTCCTCGGTTCCGTCGGCCGGTGCGTCCGGTGTCGGGGACTCCCGGAACTGCTTGGTGAGAGCGGTCAGGAAGTCCGGGTTCTGGCTACTCACCGGGACGCGCTCACCGGTTTGACGCCAAGCGCGATGGGGGTGCTGGCAACCGGCGCAGGTGCCGGCTCCTCGTAGCCCTCGACATCGATGCGCGTCACCTCGGGAGCGGATTCATGAATGGCCTGTTCGACCGACAGCTTGAGAGTCACAGACGACGACGGGCATCCGTCGCAGCTGCCCAGGAGTCGTACCTGGACGACCCCTTCTTCTTCGAGTACCCCGAGCAGCTCGACGTCGCCACCGTGCGACGCCAGGTACGGACGCACCTTGTCGAGGGCGTACTCCACCCTCGTGGGCATGTCGTCGGGGTGGAGCCCGTGGAGCAGAAGGAGGCTGCTCACGAGCTCGTCGTGGACGATGTCGCCGAGGACCTGAGCGTTGCCAGCATCGACGACGATCTCCAATATCCGGTCCAGGACGCCGCCATAGAGCTGGGTCATCTTGCCCAGTGCTTCTTCGGCCAGAGCCCAGGTCGCCGGCGTAGCCGACGACCTGAGCTCGGTGACCAAATATTCAATGCGGTCGCCAACCGCACGTAGGTTTTCGCTGATGGCTGGTTTCCTTAGTTCTCGACAGTGTGAATCATGGTGGGCGAGTGCTGCTTCTTCAGAACCTTGCCCTTCCCGAGGTACATGTGCACACCGCAGGGGAGGCAGGGGTCGAAGCTTCGCACGGCCCGCATGATGTCGATGCCCTTGAAGTTCTCTCGCGTGTTCTCTTCGAAGATCGGCGTGTTCTGCACGGCGTCTTCGTAGGGACCGGGGGTCCCGTAGATGTCACGCGGGTTGGCGTTCCAGGGCGTCGGGGGGTACGGGTGGTAGTTGGCGATCTTGCCACCACGGATGACCATGTGGTGGGAGAGAACGCCACGGACGGCCTCGGTGAAACCGCAACCGATTGCCTCGTCGGGAACCGTGAACGGCTCCCAGGTCTTGGTGTGGCCGGCGCGGATCTCCTTGAGGGCTTCCTCGACGAAGTACATACCGCAGGCGGCCGAGTAGGCCTGGAAGTACGTGCGGGCCCGGTGACGCTCGATGCAGTTCGACCACTTCGGCACGTGCCACTCGAAAGTGCACTCGGGCTTCAGCGCCGTCTTGGGCATGTTCATGATGATGCTGGTGCCAGTGGCCTTGATCCAGCCGATGTCCACGATGCCGGAGAGCGCGATGGCGAAGAGACGGGCGAGTGGCCCACCACCGGTGTCGGTGGAGAGGTGGTCCCGGCCGTCGTACCAGCGGGGCGACATGACCCAGCTGTACTTGCCGTCGAAGTCACGCTTCTGGGGCTGGGGGATGGTGTGCTGGTTCCAGGGCTGGTCGACGGAGACCGGGTTCCCCAGGGGGTCACGGTCGACGAAGACTTCCTGGCCGTGCCAGCTGTCGTAGTACGAGCTGCCCAGGAGGATGCGGATGCCCAGGTTGATGTCGACCAGGTCGTTCGTGACCAACTTGCCGTCCACCACGACGCCGGGGGTGACGAACATCGCACGTCCCCACTCGGTCATGTCGCGGTACGGAAGTTGCACACGTTCGGGGTCCTGGAAGGCACCCCAGCAGATCGTCAGGATGCGACGACGGCCGACCTCTTCGTAACCAGGCATCGCCTCGTAGACGAAGTCGAACAGGTCGTCGTGGATCGGGACGATCTTCTTCATGAACTCGCAGTAGCGCATGAGGCGCGCCATGTAGTCCGTGATGAGCTGGATGCTGGCCGTGGTGCCCACGCCGCCCGGGTACAGGGTGGACGGGTGAACGTGACGACCCTCCATGAGACAGAACATCTCACGGGTCCAGCGGCTGACGGCCAGGGCCTCGCGGTAGAGGTCACCCGAGAACGGGTTCAGCGACCGCATGATGTCACCGATGGTGGCGTAGCCGTGCTCGGCGGCGCCGGGTGCCTCGGTGTCGTTGGCCAGGTCGAGGACGCCGGGGTTGGTCTCCGCGAACATCTTCTCGCAGAAGTCGACCCCGACCAGGTTCTCCTGGAAGATGTTGTGGTCGAACATGTACTCGGCAGCCTCGCCGAGGTTGAGGATCCACTCGCCCAGGTGCGGCGGCTGCACGTCGTAGGCCATCTGCTGGCAGTAGACCGAGGTCGCGCAGTGGTTGTCACCGCAGATGCCGCAGATGCGGCTGGTGATGAAGTGCGCGTCCCTGGGGTCCTTGCCCTTCATGAAGATGGAGTAGCCCCGGAAGATGGACGACGTGGAGTGACACTCCACGACCTTGCCCTGGGCGAAGTCGATCTTGGTGTAGATGCCCAGGCTGCCCACGATTCGGGTTACCGGGTCCCACGCCATCTCGACGAGGTCGCCACCAGCGGCACGTGCCCTAGTCCTTGTCGGCATATGTTTTCCTCTTTCTCCTTAGATCTCAGTTATCGCGAACTTTAGCGCCAGCTGGGGGTGTAGCCGGTAAGCAGGGTGCTTCCCTTGGAGCGCCACTTCGGCTCCTTGTCCACCGTCTTGCCGGTGATGTCACGCAGACCACGGATCACGGACCCGTACAGGCCGCTGGCTGCGGTGGACACCTTGCCGCCCGGGGGCTCGTCCATGAACGGCATGAACTTGTCCGGGAAGCCGGGCATGGTGCAACCGATGCAGATGCCGCCGACGTTCGGGCAGCCTCCGACACCGTTGACCCATCCCCGCTTGGGAACATTGCACTTGACCACCGGGCCCCAGCAGCCGAGCTTCACGATGCACTTGGGCGAGCCGTACTCAGTGGCGAAGTCGCCCTGCTCGTAGTACCCAGCGCGGTCGCAGCCCTCGTGGACGGTGTTACCGAACAGCCATGCCGGACGCAGTGCCTCGTCGAGCGGGATGAGGGGCGCCTGGCCAGTGGCCATGTACAGCAGGTACAGGATGGTCTCCGACAGGTTGTCGGGGTGGATCGGGCAGCCCGGGACGTTGACGACCGGCAGGCCGGCCTTCGAGCGCCATCCCCAGCCGAGGTAGTCGGCGACGCCCATGGCGCCAGTGGGGTTACCGGACATGGCGTGCAGTCCGCCGTAGGTGGCGCAGGTGCCGACGGCGAGGATGCCGGTGCACACGGGAGCGAGGCGGTCGAGCCACTCGCTGGTGGTCATGGGCTGGTCGGTGGCGGGGTTGTTGCCGAACCCGCACCAGTAACCCTCACGCTTGATGGCCTCGTTGGGGATGGACCCCTCGACGACCAGCACGAAGGGCTCGAGCTCGCCGCGCTCGGCCCGGAAGAACCACTCCAGGAAGTCGTCGGCACCGCCGACGGGACCGCACTCGAAGTCGATGAGCGGCCAGTGCACCGCGATCTTCGGCAAGCCGGGGAGCGCCTGCAGGGCGATCTCCTCGATGCTCGGCTGAGTGGCCGCGGTAAGAGCGACGGAGTCACCGTCGCAGCTGAGACCGGAGTTAATCCACAGGATGTGGATGACCGGCTCTGACATATGGTACCCCCTCATTCGGGCGCGCTAGCGCCAACTTCCGCTGGGAACCCGCTGCGCTATCGCCAACAGCGTTCTGCGGGCCAAGATTTACTCCATCCCCACAGACGTGTAAATAGGTGTCTTGACCAACTATGTGGGGCATCGCACGGTGTCTATCACACCTACCAGGCGAGGGCCAGGGGGAGGTCTGGGGCCGAGGCGGTCGCCACAGGTGGGCTGACGGCCACTTTCCGGGGCCGAAACTGTTGCTGGTGTTACTGTTGTTGCCATTGTGGCGACCAGGACGATCCGCCCCAAGGAAAAAACAGGCCGCCCCAAGGAAAAGGCGGGCCGCCCCACGGCAGGGTCGGGCCGGCGGCCGGCCGCCAAAACCTCCACTTCTTCCAAGGGAAAGCCTCCCGGCGGCCGCAAACGCGCCCCTGCGAAGGCCGAACGGCTCCGCGACCCCCGGAACGGGCCTGCAACCGCCCGGAAACCGGCCCGAAACCGCAGGACCGGCTCTCGGGGGCCCGCTCACTCCTCGGTGGACATGGCCGGGACCTCGCCGGGCTGGCTGTCGTCACCGCCGCGCTCCTCTCCGCCCTCGCCATCTACGGCGGGCTCGCCGGGCCGGTCGGACGGAGCCTGACCGACGGGACATCCACAGGTTTCGGGCTCGCCCGGTACGGCCTCCCGGTCGTCCTGGCCGTCGGCGGGGCCTGGGTGCTGCGTCGCCGGCCCGGCCAGTCGCCGGCCCGCCTGGCCTTCGGGCTCGCCCTCGTCACCGTGGCCGCCTGCGGCCTGCTGTACCTGGCCCGCGGCGGGCCGGGGTTCGACGCCAGCCTGGCCCAGGTCCGCGGCGCCGGCGGGGTAATCGGCCAGGCGGTGGGCGAGCCGCTGCGCTGGGCGCTCGCCAGCTGGGGCGCGGCGGCTGTCCTGATCGCGGCCTGGGCGTCGGGTTCCTCGTCCTGGGCAGCACGACGGTGAAGGACTCCGCCGGTCACGCCTCGTCGTGGGCCCGCAGCGTCGGGCGGGTCATGGCCGGCGCCGGGCGGGCCGTGGCCGCCGTCGCCGCCACCCTCGTCCCCGCCCCCCGGCCGGCCGTGCCGGAGGACGACGAGCGCGAGCGGCCCCGCCGTGAGGTGACACCTGCGCCGGCCGTGGACGTGGGCGAGCCGGCCGTGGGCGAGACAGAGGCGGCGGGCTCCGGAAGCGCCTCGGCGGCGATCGGGCGGCCTCCGATCCCTCCCGCCGTCGTCGAGGCGCTTCCCGAGCCCGGCCCGTCGGAGCAGCTGGAGATCGAGCTGGGCCCGGGCGCCCAGGCCAGCCCGTGGAAGCTCCCGCCGCTGAAGCTCCTGGAGCGGGGCGAGGTGCACGAGGTCGACCGTCACCTGCTGGAGGCCGAGGGTCGCACCCTCGAAGCGGCGCTCGCCGCCCACGGGGTGGAGACCACCCTCGTCGGGATGACGGTGGGGCCGACCGTGACCCGCTACGAGCTGTCGCTCGGCGCCGGCGTCAAGGTGGCCCGGGTCACCAACCTGCACAAGGACATCGCCTACGCCATGGCGTCGGCCGACGTCCGCATCCTGGCCCCCATCCCGGGCCGGTCGGCCATCGGCGTCGAGGTGCCGAACAAGGCCCGCCAGCTCGTCCTCCTCGGCGACATCCTGTCGTCGGCCGAGGCCGCCCGGGCCACCCACCCGCTCGAGGTGGCCCTGGGGCGGGACATCGCCGGCCGGCCGATCCTCGTGAACCTGGCCGAGATGCCCCACCTGCTCATCGCCGGGGCGACGGGCGCCGGCAAGTCGTCGTGCATCAACTCGCTCGTCACCTCGCTGCTCGTGCGCACGACCCCCGACCAGGTCCGGCTGATCCTCGTCGACCCGAAGCGGGTGGAGCTCGGCCAGTACAACGGGCTGCCCCACCTGCTGACCCAGGTGGTCGTGAACCCCAAGAAGGCCGCCAACGCCCTGTCGTGGGCGGTGCACGAGATGGAGCGCCGGTACGACCTGCTGGCCGAGGTGGGCGTGCGGGACATCACCGGCTACAACGCCGCCTTCGACCGGGGCGACCTCGGCGACGGCGTGCAGGCCGGCCACACCGATACGGGCCCCGACGCCGAGAAGGCCTTCAAGCGGCTGCCGTTCGTGGTCGTGGTGGTCGACGAGCTCAACGACCTCATGATGGTGGCGGCCCGGGACGTGGAGGAGTCGATCTGCCGGATCGCCCAGATGGCCCGGGCGGTCGGCATCCACCTGGTGATCGCCACCCAGCGCCCGTCGGTCGACGTCATCACCGGCGTCATCAAGGCCAACATCCCGTCCCGGCTGGCGTTCGCGGTGTCGTCCCTCGCCGACAGCAGGGTCATCCTCGACCAGCCCGGGGCCGAACGCCTGATCGGCCAGGGCGACATGCTGCTGGCCATCGCCTCGTCGAACGTGCCCCGGCGGGTCCAGGGCTCGTGGGTGAGCGAGGACGAGGTCCACAAGGTCGTGGCCCACTGGCGGCGGCAGGCGTCGCCCCAGTACGTCGACGGCGTGGAGGGCGAGGAGTCGGCCGGCGGAGGCGTCGACGGCGTGGGCGACGACGACGAGGAGCACCTCGAGGCGGCCATGGAGCTCGTCGTCCGCTCGCAGCTGGGGTCGACGTCGATGCTGCAGCGCAAGCTGCGTGTCGGCTTCGCCCGGGCCGGGCGCCTCATGGACCTGCTCGAGCGCCGAGGGGTCGTCGGGCCGTCGGAGGGGTCGAAGGCGAGGGCCGTGCTGATGTCGCCCGAGGAGCTCGACGAGCTGAGGTCCCGCTCGGAGTAGTCCCTTGACGCGGCGATGTCGTATGGCCGCAGACGCGGCGATGTCGTATGGCCGCAGACGCGGCGATGGCGCCTCCTCTTTGAGGCGCCATCGACGATCTTGGGGGACGGTGGGTTAGGCGGCGATGCGGTGGGTTAGGCGGCGATGCGGTGGCGCCTCGTCGAGCGGACGTCCTCGGTGGTCTCGTCCTCGGCCGAGCCGAGCCATGCGAAGACGACCTTCCAGGCCGTCGCCAGGCCGCCGGCGAGGAGGCCGGTGGCGACCGTGCCCATCCACGCCTCGCGCAGGTCGATGCCGAATCCGGCGAACAGCGAGTAGTCCAGGGCGACGGTTGTCACGATGGCCAGCACGAACGTGAGTAGCGTTCGGGTCTTGCCCAGCGACGGCACCAGGTCGACCAGCACGTCGGCGATCTTCAGGATCGCCAGACCCAACAGAGCAACTACGGCGAAGTGGTACATGCAGCGTCCTCCGATTCGAGCGGCTTTTGTGTGTGTTGCGCCTTGCTCCTGTTCGACCACGGCAGCTGCCGACGCGTGACAACGGGACCGTGAGAAGGAGAGAGCATTGGCAACCTACGAGGGTTACTGCGTGAAATGCCGTGAGAAGCGCGAGTTCGACGGCACCGAGGTGGAGCTGGCCAACGGCCGGCGGGCCGCACAGGGCACGTGCCCGACGTGCGGCACCAAGATGAACAGGATGCTCGGCAAGAAGTGACCCACGGCTGTGACCCCGGGCGGGCCAGGTAGCTTGGGGGTGTGACGAGCAGCTACTGGCTGGAGACCCTTGGCTGCCCCAAGAACCAGGTGGACTCCGACAAGCTGGCAGGGACGCTGGTGGCCGACGGGATGTCCGCGGCGGACCGTCCCGAGGACGCCGACCTCGTGGTGGTGAACACCTCCGCGTTCATCGAGGCCGCCCGCGAGGAGTCGATCGACACCATCCTCGCCCTGGCCGACGCCCGTCGTCCCGGGGCCCGGCTGGTGGTCACCGGCTGCATGGCCGAGCGCTACGGCGACGAGCTGGCCGCGGCGCTGCCCGAGGTCGACGAGGTCAGCGGCTTCGGCGTCCCCGTGACGCTGGGCCGCCGATCGGTCTCGCTGGCGGTGGTCAGCGGTCCGCGGGTCCCGGAGCTCGACCTGCTGAACCTGCCCCGGCCCAAGGCGTCGGCCCCCTGGGCCTACGTGAAGGTGGCCGAGGGCTGCGACCGGGCCTGCGGGTTCTGCGCCATCCCGTCGTTCCGGGGCAAGCAGCGGTCCCGCCGTCGGGACGACATCCTGGCCGAGGTCGACGCCCTGGAGGTCGCCGAGGTCGTGCTCGTCGCCCAGGACCTGGCGTCGTACGGCCGCGACGTCGGCGACAAGGGGGCGATCGTGCCCCTCGTGGAGGCGGTCGCGGCGCGGGTGGCCCGGACGCGCCTCCTGTACCTGTACCCGTCCGAGCTCGACGACCGGCTCGTCGACGTGATCTGCTCCACCGGAGTGCCGTACTTCGACCTGTCCCTCCAGCACGTGTCCCGGCCGCTGCTGCGGCGGATGCGACGCTGGGGCGACGGCGAGCGGTTCCTCGAGCGGATCTCCGCCATCCGCGCCCGCCAGCCCGACGCCGCCTTCCGGTCGTCGTTCATCGTCGGGTACCCGGGCGAGACCGAGGACGACCACGACCTGCTCCTGCGCTTCGTCGAGGAGGCCGATCTCGACTGGGCGGGCTTCTTCGCCTACTCCCCGGAGGAGGGCACCTACGCCGCCGGCCTGGAGGGCGCGATCGACACGCCGCTGGTCGTCGAACGGCTCCGGGAGCTCCAGGAGCTGCAGGACTCGGTGACGGTCCGGCGCCGGGAGGCGCTGATCGGGGAACGGGTCGAGGTGCTGGTGGACGAGCCCGGCGTGGGCCGGAGCCACCGCGAGGCGCCGGAGATCGACGGCGTGATCGCCGTGCCGCGGGGCCTCGCGGTGGGGACGATCGTGCCCGTCACCGTCACCGGCGCCGTCGGCGTCGACCTCGAGGCGGCGTAGGACCCCACGGTGTCCGAGTCCGGCTTCGGCCCGTCGGCGCTGGCGACGCCCGCCAACGCCATCACCCTGGCCAGGGTCGTGGCCCTGCCGCTGCTGGTGCTGCTCGTCCTGGGCACCGGCACGGGGTGGCAGGCGCTGGTCCTGTGGATCACGCTCGTGCTCAGCGACCTGGTCGACGGCTGGCTGGCCCGGCGTCAGGGCGTCACCCGCTCGGGGGCGTTCCTCGACCCGCTGGCCGACAAGATCCTCGTCCTCGGGGCCATGACCGCGCTGGTGGCCAAGGGCGCGATGTGGTGGGTGCCGGTGTCGGTCATCGCCACCCGTGAGGTCGCCGTCAGCCTGTACCGGTCCTACGTCGGGCGCCGGGGGATCTCCGTGCCGGCGCGGCTGTCGGGGAAGGTCAAGACCTGGGCCCAGGCGGTGGCGGTGGGAATGGCCATCGCGCCGGTGGGCTCCGACGTCTACCGGAGCCTGTCGGTCGGGGTGCTCTGGGTGGCCGTCGGGCTGACGCTGGTGAGCGGCGTCCAGTACCTGCTGGAGGGCCGCCAGGTCGTCCGTGCCCTCTGAGCCAGCCGAGCCATCTGAGTCCGGCCGCGCCACGGCCGACGACGGCTCCGAGTCCGGCGGCAGGCGGGGATTCACGTGCGAGGTCGTCGCCGTCGGGACCGAGTTGCTCCTCGGCCAGGTACTCGACACCAACTCGGACTTCCTCGGCGAGCAGCTGGCGCGCGCGGGCGTGGATTCGCACTTCCAGACGCGGGTGGGCGACAACCAGGCCCGGATCGCGGCCGCCGTGCGTCTCGCCCTCGGGCGCAGCGACGCCGTCGTCGTGTGCGGCGGGCTCGGGCCCACCCAGGACGACATCACGCGGGAGGCAATCGCCGAGGCGCTCGGTGTCCCGCTCGAGCGCGACCCTGACATGGTGCGGCGGATCGGCGAGATGTTCGAGCGCCGGGGCCGGCGGATGGTCGACATGAACCTGCGCCAGGCCGACCGTCCGGAGGGTGCCTCGTTCATCCCGCAGGAGGCCGGGACGGCGCCCGGGCTCGTCTGCCCCGCCGGCGACGGCAGGGTCGTCTACGCGGTGCCGGGGGTGCCGGCCGAGATGCGGGAGATGGTCGAACGGGCCGTGATTCCCGACCTCATTGGACGCGCGGGCCCGCGATCGGTGATCGTCAGCCGCATGCTGCGCACGTGGGGAGCGCCGGAGTCGACGGTGGCGGAGATCGTCGCTCCCCGGGTCGACCGTCAGTCGAACCCCACGATCGCCTTCCTCGCCTCGGGGATCGAGGGGGTCAAGGTCCGCATCACGGCCAAGGCTCCCGACGAGGATGCCGCCCGGCAGCTGCTGGACCGGGAGGAGGCCTTGCTTCGGGAGCTGCTCGGCGACCTGGTGTTCGGGGTGGACGAGCAGTCGATGGAGTGGACCGTCGGGCGGATGCTGGTGGAGCAGGGGCTGATGCTGGGGGTGGCCGAGTCGCTGACCGGGGGCTTGGTGGGCTCGCGCCTGGCCGAGGTGCCGGGGTCGAGCGAGTGGTTCCGGGGGTCGATCGTGGCCTACGACAGCCAGGTGAAGTTCGACCTCCTCGGCGTGCCGGAGGGCCCTGTCGTCACTGGTGAGGCGGCGGCCGCGATGGCTGCAGGCGCGCGGAAGGTGCTCCAGGCCGACGTCGGGCTCGGGGTCACCGGCGTGGCCGGGCCGACCACGCAGGAGGGCCAGCCGGTCGGCAAGGTGTTCATGGCGGTGGACCTGGACGGCGACGTCACGGTCTCAGAAGCGCACTTCCCCGGCGACCGAACGTTGGTTCGTCAGCTGTCGGCGATCTCCGTCGTCGACATGCTGCGCCGTCGGCTGCTCCCGCGGCGCTGAGGTCCCCGTGCCCAGACTGTTCGTGGCAGTGATCCCGCCCGAGGACGTCCTCGACACGCTCGAGGGCCTGAGCCGGCCGGACGTGCCCGGGGTGCGGTGGACCGCCCGGAACCAGTGGCACGTGACGCTCCGGTTCCTCGGCACGACCGAGGTGGAGCCCGTCGTCGAGGCGTTGCGGGCCGAGCCGCTGGCCCGGCTGCCGCTGCAGGCGGATCTCGGGCCGGCCGTCGGGCGGTTCGAGAACAGGGTGCTGATGGTGCCGGTGGCCGGGCTGGACACGATCGCCCGGCGGGCCGTCGAGGCCACCGCCGGCCTGGGCCGGCCGCCCGAGACGCGGGCGTTCACCGGGCACCTGACGCTGGCGCGGGTGCGGGGCGCCTCCCGGATCGACCTTCGTCCGCTCGCGGGCGAGCCGGTGGAGGAGCGGTGGTGGGTGGACGAGGTGTGCCTCGTCGAGAGCCGCCTGGCCCCCACGGGGCCCCGCTACGACGTGATCCAGCGCTTCGCCCTGGCCTAGGCGTCGGGGTCGGCGTCGCTGCTGGCGGGTGGTCCGTCGGCCGTGCTCGGGTCGGCGCCGCGGGCCAGCAGGATGTCGGCGATGGCGTCCTGGCCGGAGTGGCGGGCGGCGGCGAGGGGCGTCCAGCCGCCGTGCTGGCGGGCATCGGGATCGGCTCCGGCGTCGAGGAGGAGGGTGACGATCTCGGCGTTGCGGGCCGCGGTGGCGGCGTGGAGGGGTTGGACCTCCATGGCGTTCCGCGAGACGGCCGACACGTCGGCCCCACGGTCGAGGAGCAGGGCGACGGCCTGGGGCTGGCCGAAGAAGGCGGCGAGGCTGAGAGGCGTGAAACCGTCGGACGCCCATTCCTTGGCGAGCTCGGGGTTGTCGTCGAGGAGCTCGGTCAGCCGGTCGGTGCGGCCGAGGGCGGCGGCGTCGAAGACGTCGAGCTCGGGGTCGGGCTCGAGGACGGCGTCGACCAGCGCCTGGTTCTGTCGGTAGCGGGCACACAGGAGGGCGGAGACACCGGCGGCGTTTCTCGTGGCGGCCGAGCCCGGGTCGGCGGCCAGGATCCGGCGGACTTCGGCCGTGTCGTCGGCCTCGATGGCCTCGAAAAGGTCCATAGGTTTGGTAGCCTACCTATCTATGTCCTCCCCGGCAAGGGCCGAAGCGGTCGCCGACCGGCTCCACTCGGCCGCCGTCCACCTCCTCCGGCGGGTCCGACGGGAGGATGAACTGATCGACCTTACACCTGCTCGCCTTTCAGCCCTTTCCGTGCTCGTCTTCGGTGGCCCGATGACAGTGGGGCAGCTGGCTGCTGCCGAACAGGTGCGCTCCCCCACCATGAGCCGCCTCGTGAGCGACCTGGCCGCCCGGGGCCTGGTGACAAGGACGACCCCGGCCGAGGATCGCCGCGTGGCCGAGGTCCGGGCCACCCCGAGGGGCAGGTGGACGCTCCAGGCCGGCCAACGGCGCCGGGTGGCGAAGTTGGCAGCCCGCCTGAACGCGCTCGAGCCAGAGGACCTGGAGGTCCTCGACAGAGCCGCGGAGCTGCTCGAAGGCATCGTCGAGGACTGGCCGAGGACGTAGCCCTCGGCCCGGCGAGCCGTGACGACCAGGGAAACCGAGACGGCGAGGTCGCGGGGTGGCCTTCGACGTGGTCTTTGACTTCGGGGGGAACTCGGGGGGCAGAGCCCCCGAGCGGTCCTTGACCGAACGTGCGTTCGGAACTACGCTCGTGAAGTTACAGGGAAGGAAGACGGTTCGAGTGAACTGTCGTACCCCCTTCGTATGGTGGGTTGCCGTCGAATCCGAACGAGCAGAAGGGACCCCGTGGTGGAACGAGACAGGTCGCTCGAGAGCAGGGCTCTCGACATGGCGATGAGCCAGATCGAGAAGACCTTCGGCAAAGGTGCCGTGATGCGCATGGGCGAGAAGAGTTCGATGGACATCGGGTCCATCCCCACAGGTGCCCTCGCCCTCGACCTCGCCCTCGGGGTCGGTGGCCTGCCGAGGGGCCGCATCGTGGAGGTCTTCGGGCCGGAGTCGTCCGGGAAGTCCACCCTCGCCATGCACCTCGTCGCCGAGGCCCAGCGCAACGGCGGCACGTGCGCCTACATCGACGCCGAGCACGCCATGGACCCTGTCTACGCCCGGGCCATCGGCGTCAACGTCGACGAGCTGCTCATCGCCCAGCCCGACACCGGTGAGCAGGCGCTGGAGATCGCCGACATGCTGATCCGCTCCGGCGCCCTCGACGTGCTCGTCGTCGACTCCGTCGCCGCCCTCACCCCCCGGGCCGAGATCGAGGGCGAGATGGGCGACACCCACGTCGGCCTCCAGGCCCGCCTGATGTCCCAGGCCCTGCGCAAGCTCACCGCCACCCTCAACAAGACCGACACCATCGCCCTGTTCATCAACCAGCTCAGGGAGAAGATCGGGATCTCGTACGGCAGCCCCGAGGTGACACCCGGGGGCCGGGCCCTGAAGTTCTACTCGTCGGTCCGGCTCGACATCCGCCGGATCGAGTCGATCAAGGACGGCGTCGAGGTGGTCGGGAACCGCACCCGGGTGAAGGTCGTGAAGAACAAGTGCCTGGCCGCCGGCACCAAGGTGTTCGACCCCACCACGGGCGTCACGTCCCGCATCGAAGACATCGTCGAGCACGATGCCGGGGGCTCCGTGGTCGCCGTCGACAAGCTCGGCAAGCTCCACGCCCGGCCCATCGTCACCCGTATGGACCAGGGCGAGGCCGAGGTCGTCGGGCTTCACTTCCGTGACGGCACCGAGCTGTGGGCCACGCCCGACCACCGCGTCCTCACCGACAGGGGCTGGCGAGAGGCTGGCGAGCTCACCCCCGGCGACGCTGTGGCTCGGCCCCGCCGGATCGGCACGTTCGGGCCCGAGGAGCCGGTACCCCCCGATCACGCCCGCATGCTCGGCTACCTCATCGGCGACGGGTGTGTGACAGGTAAGACGCCGGTTTCCTTCACCAACGTCCAGGCTTCGCTGCAAGCGGACGCGGCTGCGATCGCATCCTCGCTCGGGTGCGACGCTCACGCTCGCGGCATCCAGGTGTCCTTCTCTCACCGGGCCGGCGAAAGAAACAAGCTCCGCGACCTCGCACGGTGGGCCGGGATCTACGGTCATCGAGCTCCGGAGAAGTGCATTCCGCCGGCGTTCTTCGCACCTGACGTCTCCGCCGAGGTCATCGGCAACCTGCTCTTCGGCATCCTCGAGTCCGATGGCTTCGTGAGCCGTCAACCCACGGGCGGCATCCGATGTGGCTTCACCACCACGTCGGAACAGCTGGCCGAGCAGATCCACTGGCTGCTGTTGCGTTGGGGCATCGGGAGTTCCATCCAGGTGCGCGACCCGAAGGCACAGCGGCCAAGCATCATCAAGGGCCGCACGTTCCTGGGCAAGCATCCATGCTGGGACGTCAGGGTGAGCGGCATCGACAATGTTCGCCGTCTGGCGGAGGCCTTGCCGATGTGGGGGCCGAAAGGGCAGGCGCTCACCGCCGAGCTGGCTCGGCCCGAGCTCCGCACCCACCGGGGTTCCCAGCGCGGCTACCTGCCTGCAACCCAGACCGAGCCGGTGCTGGCCTACCTGCGCGGGCTCGGCATCGACCCTGCGCTGGCGGCGCAGCTCGTCGGCGACGGTGCCGGCGACCCGAAGGGTGGACTGCGGCACGTGCTGGGCTACCGACGGCTCCGTCGTGACCGCATCGAGCGGCTGGCCGACGCCCTCGAGAGCGAGTTCCTCGCCGAGTTGCTCGACGAGGACGTCTGGTACGACCGCATCAAGGCGGTGAGCCCGCCCGAGTGGCGTGACATCTACGACATCGAGGTCGACGAGCTGCACACCTTCGTCGCCAACGACCTGGTGGTCTCGAACTGCGCCGCCCCTTTCCGCCAAGCGGAGTTCGACATCATGTATGGGAAGGGCATCAGCCGCGAGGGGTCGCTGCTCGACGTGGGTGTCGACTTCGGCTTCGTGAAGAAGTCGGGCGCCTGGTACACCTACGACGGCGAGCAGCTGGGCCAGGGCCGGGAGAACGCCAAGACCTTCCTGATGGACAACCCGGAGATCATGGTGGAGATCTCCGAGCGCATCCGCCAGAAGGTCGCCGGCGTGGTCCCCGCGCCGCAGCCCGACGCCGCCGGTGCCGAGGCCAAGCCGGTCCAGGTCGACTGAGGACTTCCCCGGTCGGGGTTCGAATGCTGACCGGCCTGCGGCCGGTCAGCGACCCCCGGCCCCGGCCCAACGGCGGGTCGGTCAGCGGCGGGTCGGTCAGCGCAGGCAGGATCCGGTGTCGACGGCGCCGCCCCGAGGCACCGCCAGCACCGCATTGAGCTCCTCGCTGGTGAGGGCGTAGGCGGTCGACGGACGGTCGGGGGCGATGGCGAAGGCCACGCCCACCACCACTCCGTCGGCGTCGGTCAGGGCGCCGCCCGAGTCGCCGGGCTCCACACTGGCGGAGAGGATGAACACCTCCCGGCGGGTGGTCGACGTGCCGTACAGGTCCCGGCCCACCGCGCTCAGCTTGTTCTCGATCCGGGCCGGGGTGATCTCGAACTCCCTCTGCCCGCCGGGGTAGCCGAACACAGCACCCTCGGTGCCGATGTCGGCGGACCCGATCTCGAGCGCAGCCTGGCCCAGGCCGGGCACCCGCAGCACAGCAAGGTCCCGGGCGGGGTCGAACACCTGCACGGTGGCGTTCAGCTGGCGGCCGTCGGGCCGGATGACGGTGGGCCGGTCGACGCCGGCGACGACGTGGGCGTTGGTGACAATGGTCTCGTCGTCCACCGCGAACCCACTCCCCGACAGCACCCGGCTGCACGCTCGACCGCTGAGCCGGACGGTGGACGCGCCGACCCGCTCCTGCACGTCCGGCGGCAGCACCGACGCCTCGGGCGGCGGGCCGGTGTTGGGCGCCGGGCGCATCCCGGAGAAGACCTCGGGGAAGTTGGCGTCGACGACGGCCTGGCGGAGTTCCTGGAGCGGCTTCGGAGCTCGGGGTGCGGCGGACTCCACCGCCTGGGCGATCGTCGAGTTGCGGACCTGCGACGAGATCTCGCCGGGAATGTCGGCGAGGGCGGGCAGGAGGAGCCAGAGCAGGAGGAGCACGCCCAGTCCTCCGGCCACCGCTCCGCCGGCGTGGTCGGCCTGGCGCAGGGCCCCGTCGGGAGCAGCCGTCGTAGCCGCAGCCCTACGACCTCGCCCAGGGCGGCGCCGATGCTCGCCACGGCCAGGAACACCCCGATCGCCAGCAGCAGCCGGAGCTGGGGGTCGAGGCCGTCGATCTGGTCGAGGATGAGCGGGGCAACGGCGGCGGCCACCACGATGCCGAAAACCCATCCCCCCCAGCCGGCCAGCCGCGCCAGCAGTCCGACCCGGTACCCGCCGACCGCGGCCAGCAGGATGACGGCCATGATCGCCAGGTCGAAGGCGTTCACCGGCGCCTGTCCGCGCCGGCGCTGGGCGCCCGGGTGGGGGACTGAGTCTTCACTGTTCTATATAGGTCTTCACTGTTATATAGGGGGTGTTTCCGGGGCGTCCCCTCACGACGCCGAACGTACGCCACGGCCGGCCGCGAAGGAGCCCATCCCGCCGGCTCAGGGACTGCCTCCGGAAGGCCTGGCACGCATCCACTGCCGGCGGTCCGCTAACTTTGCCCACAGCAGCAACACGAGCAACAGGACTGTCTGCCAACGGGGGCGGCGGGACCGGTGGGCGAGCGAGGAGAGCGGGCACTGAGCGCGATCGAACAGCTGGTGGGCAGGGAGGTACTCGACTCGCGGGGCAATCCGACCGTGGAGGTCGAGGTCCTGCTCGAGACGGGTGCTCGCGGCCGCGCCATCGTCCCGTCGGGAGCGTCCACCGGCGCCCACGAGGCCGTCGAGCGCCGGGACGGCGGCGGCCGGTACATGGGCAAGGGGGTGCTCGGCGCCGTCGCCAGCGTCAACCTCGAGATCCGCGACCACCTGCTCGGTTGGGAGGCGCTCGACCAGCGGGGCCTCGACCTCCGGCTGGTGGCCCTCGACGCCACCGACAACAAGGCCCGGCTGGGCGCCAACGCCATCCTCGGCACCTCGCTGGCGGCGGCCCGGGCGGCCGCCGACGAACTGGGCCTGCCTCTGTACCGGTACCTGGGTGGCACCAACGGCTGCACCCTCCCGATGCCGATGCTCAACGTGCTCAACGGCGGGGCCCACGCCGACAACCCCCTCGACGTCCAGGAGTTCATGCTGGTCCCGATGGGGGCGGCCTCGTTCTCCGAGGCCCTGCGATGGAGCACCGAGTGCTACCACGTGCTCAAGGGCGTGCTCACCAAGCGGGGTCTCGCCACCGGGCTGGGCGACGAGGGCGGGTTCGCCCCCGACGTCGGCAACGAGGAGGCGGTCCGGCTCCTCCTGGAGGCGGTCGAGCAGGCCGGCTACATCGCCCGGGCGAGACATCGCCATCGCCCTCGACGTGGCCGCCACCGAGCTCTACGACACCGAGCGGGGCGTCTACACCCTGGCCGGCGACGGCAGGACGCTGGGCCCCGACGAGATGGTCGGCTTCCTCGCCGACCTCACCGACAGGTACCCGATCGTCTCCATCGAGGACGGACTGTCAGAGGACGACTGGCCCGGCTGGAAGTCGCTGACCAGGGCGATCGGCGACAGGGTGCAGCTGGTCGGCGACGACCTGTTCGTCACCCAGTCCGAGCGGCTCGAACGGGGGATCGCCGAGGGGATCGCCAACGCCATCCTGGTCAAGGTCAACCAGGTCGGCACCCTCACCGAGACCCTCGACACCATGGGGGTCGCGGCCCGGGCCGGCTACCGGTCGGTCGTGTCGCACCGCTCGGGCGAGAGCGAGGACACCACCATCGCCGACCTGGCGGTGGCAACCAACTGCGGCCAGATCAAGACCGGGGCGCCGGCCCGGTCGGAGCGGGTGGCCAAGTACAACCAGCTGCTACGGATCGAAGGCGAGCTCGGGGAGGCCGCGGTGTTCTGGGGAGGCGCGGCCCTGCCGGCGCGGACGGATCGGGAGGACGGGTGAAGCGTCGCCGCACCGCCTCGGGCCCAGCCGACCCGGCCCGGCGGCCGGCACCGGCGGCGTCGACCCCCACGTCGCGCCCTACCCCGACGGCAAACTCCGTGCCAGCCGTCCCACCGGCTCCGCCGGCGCCCCGGCGGCGCAGCCCCGGGGTGCGACAGCGGGCGGGGATACTGGCCGCCGCCCTCGCCCTGGCCGGCGTGCTGGCCCTGGCCGTGTTCCCGGCGCAGGCCTACATGGCCCAGCGCCGCGACCACGACGAGCTGACCGCCCAGGTGGCGGAGCTCGAGGACGCCAATCAGAAGCTGCGGGACAAGGCCGCGCAGCTGCAGACCGACGAGGAGATCGAGCGCCTGGCCAGGCTCCAGTACCACCTGGTCCGCCCGGGCGAGGAGGCCTACGTCATCCTCCCCGACGACACGCCACCGACGACCGCCCCGCCCGCACCCGCCTCCGCCCCGGAGCGCCACGGAAACTGGGTCAGCCGGACCTGGAGCCGCATCACCTCGCTGTTCTGAGCCCGTACCCTGGCCGGATGGCCCAGGTGAGGACCGGGACGAGCGGTTGGTCGTACCCCGAGTGGGTCGGCAGCTTCTACCCGATCGGCACCTCGCCGGCCAAGATGCTCGGCGTCTACGCCGCGACACTGGGCACCGTCGAGGCCCACGCCACCTACCGCCGACTACCGGCGGCCGCCGCCCTCGAGCGCTGGCGGCACCAGTCGCCAGCGGGCTTCAAGTTCGTCCCCAAGGCCCACATGGGCATCACCCATCGCCGTGACCTCGACGGGATCGAGGACAGGGTGGCCGCCTTCCTGGCCGCCGTCGCCCCGCTCGGCGATTCCCTGGGCCCCGTGCTGCTGGCCCTGCCCCATCTGGAACCGGACCTGGGACGGCTCGACCGGCTCCTCGACGCGCTCCCCCAGCCACCCGCCGGGCCCGTCGCCGCCTTCGAGCTCGGCCCGAGATGGCACGTGGCAGCCGTGCTCGACCGCCTGGCGGCCCACGGCGCCACCCTCGCCGTCGTCGACGACGACACCGACGACGGGCCCGGTCCGCTCACCGTCGGCCCCGCCGTCTACCTGCGGTTGCGCCGCTCCGAGTACGACGACGACCGCCTGGCGGCGTGGGCCGAACGCCTGGCCAAGCACCGGGCCGACGGGCGGGACGGGTACGTCTTCTTCAAGCACGACGACCGCGGCGCGCCCTCCTACGCCCGCCGGCTGGCAGCCATGGTGGCGGACGGGTGACCCCGGCCACCGCCCAGGACACGGCGATGGTGGCATCGCTCCTCGGCCGCCAGCCGCAGGGGGACTTCGAGGTGGTGGTCCGCGGCGACGACGGTCGACCGGTGGTCATCCGCAACGCGCCCCTGCTGGCCGACGGGACGCCGATGCCCACCCTGTACTGGCTGGTCGACGGCGACCTCCGTCGGCGGGTGAGCTGGCTCGAGGCCGCCGGTGGCGTCCGGGCGGCCGAGGCCGCCGTCGACCGGGCCGAGCTGCTCGTGGCCCACCACCGCTACGCCGCCGCCCGCGACGCAGCCCTCGACCCCGGCCACCTGGGCCCGAGGCCGTCGGGCGGCGTCGGCGGCACCCGCGTCGGCGTCAAGTGCCTCCACGCCCACTACGCCTGGTACCTCGCCGGCGGCGACGACCCCGTCGGCCGGTGGGTCGCCGATCACCTCGAACTCGACCAACGACCGGGCCCCGGGAAGGACACGTGAGCGACACACCCCTGCCGACTGGCCGCCATCGACTGCGGCACGAACTCGACCCGCCTGCTCGTCGCCGACACGACCGCCGCCGCTCCCGACGGTGGGCCGGGGCACGCCACCGTCGAGCGGCTCATGCGCATCACCCGACTGGGCCAGGGCGTCGACGCCACCGGCCGGCTGGCGCCCGAGGCCATCGCCCGCACGATCGACGTGCTCCGCGAATACCGCCAGGTGATGGACCGCCTCGGCGTGGCCGACTTGCGGATCACCGCCACGTCGGCCGCCCGCGACGCCGACAACAGCCACCAGTTCTTCGACGCCGCCGAGGAGGTCGTCGGGCGCCGGCCGGAGCTGCTGACCGGCGAGGAGGAGGGCCGCCTGTCGTTCCTCGGCGCCACGTCCGAGCTCGACCCGAGCGACGGCCCCTTCCTCGTTGTCGACATCGGCGGCGGGTCCACCGAGCTCGCGGTCGGCACCACCGAGCCCGAAGGGGTCATGTCGCTCGACATCGGCTGCGTCCGCCTCAGCGAGAAGTTCCTCCACTCCGACCCGCCCTCGCCCGAGGAGTTGAGCCAGGCCCTGTCGGTGGCCAGGGACTACATGGACGACGTCGCCCGCGAGATACCGGCGACGGTCGAAGCGGCGACGCTGGTCGGCCTGGCCGGGACGGTCAGCACCGTGGCCGCCGTCGAGCTGGGCGTGGACTACGACCGCGACGCCATCCACCACTTCCGCCTCACCCGGGACGCGGCCGAGGACGTGTTCCGCACCCTCGCCACCGAGACGAGGGCCCAGCGCATCCACAATCCTGGTCTCGAGGAGGCCCGGGCCGACGTCATCGTCGGTGGCACAGCCATCCTCGTTGCCGTGATGCGCTACTTCGGTTTCTCCGAGTGCCTGGTCAGCGAGGCCGACATCCTCGACGGCCTCGTTCTCAGCCTGACCCGGTAGGGTCGCTACCGATGGCCCTCGGCGAGCGCGTTCCCACCCAACTCCGGGGCCGACGGGTCGTGCTGCGGCCCCTGACCACCACCGACTTCGACGCCTGGCGCGAGGTCCGCCGGCGCAACCGTGGCTGGCTCCTCAAGTGGGAACCCACTCCCCCGCTGGGCCAGCCCGACGACACCGAGAGCCGGCCGGCGTTCGTGGCCCGCTGCGGCGCACGGGAGCGCGAGTGGCAACTCGGCACCGGCTACGGCTTCGGGATCTTCGTGAACACAAGGTTCGCGGGCGAGATCAACCTGTCGGGCGTGCAGCGCGGTCCGTTCCAGAACACCTACGTCGGCTACTGGATCGACGAGGCCGAGGCCGGCAACGGCTACGTCCCCGAGTCGCTCGTCGTGTCGGCCCGCTTCGTCTTCGAGGACCTCGGCCTCCACCGCCTCCAGGTGGCGATCATCCCCCGCAACCGGGCCAGCCGGCGGGTGGTCGAGAAGCTGAAGCTGCGGGAGGAGGGTGTGGCCCTGCGCTACCTCGCCATCAACGGCGTCTGGGAGGACCACATCAGGTTCGCCCTGACCGCCGAGGAGTGGAAGGAGCGCCGCACCGAGCTGCTCGACCGCTGGGTCGGCGAGACGCCCCGCGCCCAGGTCCACCTGCGCCCCAGGCCCTGAACGGCCGAACGCCCTGAACCAGCCCTACACGTAGTTCATCGGGTTGACCGGGGTGCCGTTGACCCGGACCTCCCAGTGCAGGTGCGGCCCGGTGCAGGTGCCGGTGCACCCCACCCGCCCGATGACCTGTCCCTGCTTCACCGTCTCGCCCTCGGACACGCTTATCGAGCTCTGGTGGCCGTACAGCGTCGCCAGGTCGCCGGCGTGCTCGATGACGGTGGCGTTCCCGTAGCCGCCCATCCCCCCGGCGCTGGCGACGACACCGTCGGCCGCGGCGTGGATCGGTGTGCCGGTGGACCCGTTGATGTCGACGCCCGTGTGGACGCGCACGTCGCCGTAGACGGGGTGCACCCGGGGACCGAACCCCGACACGATCGCCCCGCCCGGGAGCGGGAACATCATCTGGCCGTTGCCCGGCGGGATGGCGGGGGCGGCGTCGACGCCCTCGGCCGCCGCGGCCGGGCTCGACCGTCGGGCCGCCCTCTCGCGAAGGGTGGCGGCGATCGATGCCGACTCGCGCTCCAGAGACTCCAGCTCGCCCTGGAACTCCTCCTTACGGCTCTGGGCCTGGTCGTGGAGGCTGTCGCGCTCGGCGACCTCGGCCACCACCTGGCTGCGCACCGCCTCCTGCTCGTCGCGTGCCCCTTGCAGCTTGGCCCGCTCGGCGGCGATGGTGGCCCGCTGGCCGTCGGCCTCGACCTGAGACGCGTGGAGCGCGTCGCCCAGGTCCTTGACCTCGTCGCGCAGCTTCTCCTGGGCGAGGATCGCCTCGGACTGACTGCCGACGACGGCCTTCAGGTACGACCGCCGCGACGCGAGGTCGCCGACGCTCTCGGACCCGAGCAGCATCGTGGCGTAGCGAGCGGCCTCGGACTGGCCGGTGTAGGCGGCGATGGCCTGGCGGGCCAGCTCGTTCTTGGCCTCCGTCAGCTGGCCGGTGGCCTCGGCCAGACGAGCCTCGGTGCGCCGCTGGTCGGCCTCGATCGCCGCCAGCCTGGACTCGGCGGCGTTCAGCCGGCTCTGCACGCCTCGGATCTGGCCGTCGATGCCGGCCACCTTGGCGTCGAGCTCGGACTTGCGGGCCGACGACGCCGCCAGCAGGTCGTAGAGCCGCCCCTCCTCGGCCGACACCTCGGCCACCTGGCCCTGCACCGACTTGATCTTCTCGTCGACCTGCTGCTTGTCGGAGTCGGTCTGGGCCAGCGCCGGCCCCCCGGCCAGGCCGGACAGGGCGGCGAGCAAGCACAGCCCGCTGCAGCCGAGCAGGGCCCTGGCGCCCCTCCGACGCGTCACCGCGGCCACGGTAGCAATGGCGACCGCACGGACCAGGGACCGAACCTCGGCTCCGGCCGGCTACACGTCGAGGAAGCGACTGACAGCAAACGCCGAACCCACCGTTCCGACGAGGACGCCCACGACCAGCAGGAGGATGCCGGTGCCGGCGACGTCACTACCGGTCACGAGGAACTGCTTGAACAGCTGGATGTCGTTGCGCGCGCCGGTGATGCGGTTCTGGATCAGGTCGCGGCCGATCCACACGATGCCGTAGGCGAGCAACGCGCCCATGAGGCCCTGGATCAGTCCCTCGAGCATGAAGGGGACGCGGATGAACCAGTTGGTGGCCCCCACGAGTTTCATCACCGCCACCTCGCGGCGGCGGGCGAAGATCGCCATCCGGATGGTGTTCAGGATCAGCAGGGACGCGGCCGCCAGCAGCACGATGGCCACCGCCCACAGCATGATCTGGAGGAAGTTGGTGACCGACACCAGGGCGTCGACCTCCTCCCGCGCATAGCTCACGCGGAACACCCCGGCCGTGTCCTCGAACCGGGCCCCGATCAGCTTGGTCTGCTCGGCCTGTTTTGGCACCACCCGGTAGGACGGCGGCACCTGGTCGACGGTGAGGCTGTCGCGCACGTCGGGCTCGTTGGCGAAGATCTGGCGGAACTCGTCGAACGCCTCGGGCTTGCTGACGTAGCGGTACCGGCTCACCTCCGGCATCGCCTTCAGCTGGCGGTTGATGGCCTCCGACTCCGCCTCCGACGCCTCCGGCTTCATGAAGATGGAGAGCTCGACGTTGCCCTTCCACTGCACGGTGGCCCGGTCGACCCCCCGCTTCACCAGGAGGGCGCCGCCCACCAGGGTGAGCGACACCGCGACGGTCAGCAGGGCGGCCGACGCCATGGAGATGTTGCGGCGGAGGTTTGTTGCGGTTTCCTTGGCGACGTAGCGAAGGTTGACTGCCATTACTACGTGAGTCCAGGCATCAGGCGGGAAGAGTCATCTCTAGGTGAAGGCCCCGTACACGCCTCGGGCCTGGTCGCGGATGAGTGACCCGCGGTCCAGCTCGATGACCCTTCGGCGCATCGTGTCCACGATTCCCGCATCGTGGGTGGCCATGACGACTGTGGTTCCCGTTCGGTTGATGCGGTCGAGCAGGCGCATGATGCCCACCGACGTGTTGGGGTCGAGGTTTCCCGTGGGCTCGTCGGCCAGGAGGATCAGCGGCCGGTTCACGAACGCCCGGGCCACCGACACCCGCTGCTGCTCCCCGCCCGACAGCTCGCTGGGGAAGTGGTCGCGCTTCTTGGACAGCCCCACGAGGTCGAGCACCTGGGGCACCTGCGCCTGGATGACGTGCGACGGGCGTCCGATCACCTCGAGGGCGAAGGCGACGTTCTCGTAGGCGGTCTTGTTCGGCAGGAGCTTGAAGTCCTGGAACACGCAGCCGATGTTGCGCCGGAGCAGCGGCACCTTCCACGAGCCCAGCTGCCCGATGTCCTTCCCCGCGACCCAGATGCGGCCGGAGTCGGGCTTCTCCTCCTTCAGGAGGAGGCGGATCAGAGTCGACTTCCCGGAACCCGTGGGCCCGACGAGGAAGACGAACTCCTGTTTGGCGATGTCGAGGGACAGACCCTTGAGGGCCGTGACATTGCCCTTGTAGACCTTGGTGACGTTGCGGAGACGAATCATTTGTGAGGGGTTCGCGGCGTGTGGCGGGCACGCGACGAAGACCGAATGCTAACGGCTTCCGACGGCCACATGCCAGCACCCCCTCAGGCCGATGCCAGCACCCTGCTCAGGGGGCGGCCGGAGGCGGTAACGGACGCCCGTTACGTCCGCGGCAAAGGCTCGTCCAAGGCGATCCCGACAACCCCCGCGACGCGGATCATGTCGGCATCGTTCGCGAGGAGAACTGCGTGGTGGCGCATGGCGACCGAAGCAATCATGCAGTCGATCATCCCTCGCGGCGTGACGCCGACGCGGCGGCAGGACCGGTAGACGAGCGCGGCGCCGTCGAAGTCGGCGGCGACGTCGAAGCCGAGGAGGTCGAATCGCAGGAGCAACCGGCGCAGATCCATGGCGCGCGCTTCGCTGCGGGCTCCTGCAAGGACTTCCACGATGACGGGCTCGGTCACGGCGAGGGCTCCGTCGGCGCCGATGAGCTCGGTCATCCGTTGGTCGGCGGCGCTCCCTGTGCTGCGGTCGTACTCCACCCACGCCGACGTGTCAGCGAGGATCAAGGGATCCCAATCGGAGCGACGTCCTCGGGAATTTCGGCGATGGCGTGCGCGCCCCGCATCGCCAGCGCCTCGTCCCGCGTCATCGGCTGGCCGGCGAGGTGACGGAGGGCGAGGTCGACCGCCTCCGTCTTGGTGCGCACGCCGTACCGCTCCTTGATGATCGAGACGTACGTGTCCTCGATCTCGATGTTGGTGCGGATGCGACTCATACACCTATCGTACACGTGACCCGGGCGGCGCGGCTACGTGTTCCGTTGCTTCCACCGTAGATAGGCCTCCATGAAGCCGTCGAGGTCGCCGTCGAGGACTGCGTTCACGTTCCCGACCTCGTGGCCGGTACGCAGGTCCTTGACCATCTGGTACGGCTGGAGGACGTACGAGCGGATCTGGCTGCCCCAAGTGACCTCGCGCTGCTCGCCGGCGATGGCGTCGAGCTCCTTGCGGCGTTCCTCGCGGGCCCGCTCGGCCAGCTTGGCGGCCAGGATCCTCATGGCCACGTCCTTGTTCTGGTGCTGGCTGCGCTGGTTCTGGCAGCTGACCACGATGCCGGTGGGCTCGTGGGTGATCCGCACCGCCGAGTCGGTGACGTTGACGTGCTGGCCGCCGGCGCCGGACGACCGGTACGTGTCGATCCGCAGGTCCTTCTCGTCGATCTCGACCTCGGCGCTGGCGTCCTCGAGGTAGGGCACCGCCTCGAAGGACGCGAAGGCGGTGTGGCGCCGGGACTGCGAGTCGAACGGCGAGATCCGCACCAGCCGGTGGACGCCCTTCTCGCCGTTCAGCAGCCCGTAGGCGTAGCGGCCCCGAACGATGAAGGTGGCCGACGTGATCCCGGCCTCGGTGCCCGCCAACGACTCCTCCAGCTCGACTTTGTACCCCCGCCGCTCCGCCCACCGCAGGTACATGCGCAGGAGCATCTCGGCCCAGTCTTGGGCGTCGGTGCCGCCGGCGCCGGAGTGGACCTCGCACACCGCGTCCAGCTCGTCGTGCTCGCCCGAGTAGAGCGACCGCAGCTCGAGGGCGGACAGGGCGTCCTCCAGCTCGGCGACTCCCGCATCGAGCTCGGCCTCGACGGAATCGTCGGCCTCCTCGCGGGCCAGGTCGTAGAGGACCTCGAGGTCGGACAGCCGCTGGTCGAGGCCCTCGAGCTGGTCGACGTCGTCCTTCACACGCGACAGCTCGAACGTCACCGCCCGGGCCGCGTCGGGGTCGTCCCACAGCGACGGGCCCGACGCCTTGGTCTCGAGCTCGCCCAGCGACGACCGCTTCCCGTCGAGGTCGAGCGCCTGCTGCATGCCCGCCAGCCGTGCGCGCAGCGTCTTGATGGTGTCGGAGAGGTCCTTCATCGAATCGACAACGCCGCAGGGTGCGCGGCTACTTCCCGTGGCACATCTTGAACTTCTTGCCGCTCCCGCACCAGCAGGGCTGGTTGCGCCCGAGCTTCTCGTGCTCGCTGCGGACCACCGTGGCCACCGTGCCGCCCTCCTCGTCGGCAGCCGCGGCCGCGGCCGGAGCGTCGGCCGGGGCGTCCACCGGCCCGCGGGCCGCCGCCTGGCGCACGCTGCCCGAGCCCTGAACCGGGTCCTCAGGGGCCGAGTACTGCACGTTGCGCAGCTCGGGCTGCGGGTTCTGCTCGACGACCACCTCGAGGTGCATGACGAACTTCACGAAGTCGTCGGAGATGCCGTCGATCATCTTGCCGAACATCTCGTAGCCCTCCCGCTGCCACTCCGACAGCGGGTCCTTCTGGCCCATGGCCCGCAGGTTGATGCCCTCCTGCAGGTAATCCATCTCGTAGAGGTGCTCGCGCCACCGCTGGTCGATGATGGAGAGCATCACCCGGCGCTCGATCTCCCGCATGTGGTCGGCGCCCAGCTGCTCCTCCCGCTGCTCGTAGTAGCGCAGGGCCTCGGCCAGCAGGCTCTCCTCGATCTGGTCGGAGCCGGTGGCCACCTCCAGCTCGGTGGTGGTGAAGCTGGAGGGGAAGTAGGTGCGGGTGTCGTGGAGCAGGCCGTCGAGGTTCCAGTCCTCGGCGTAGTCGGTGGGACAGAACGTGCCGACCACCCGCCCGATCACCGTCTCCAGGTGGGCGAGGGCCTCGTCGCGGAGGTCGGCACCGTCGAGGATCTGCTGGCGGCGCCGGTACACGACCTTGCGCTGCTCGTTCATGACCTCGTCGTACTTGAGGACGTCCTTGCGGATCTCGGCGTTGCGGGACTCGACGGTGCCCTGGGCCTTCTCGATGGCCCGGGTGACCATCTTGGCCTCGATGGGCTGGTCCTCCGGGAGGGCCTTGCCCATGACCCACGACATAGCGCCGGTGGCGAACAGCCGCATCAGGTCGTCCTCCAGCGACAGGTAGAACCGGCTGGCACCGGGGTCGCCCTGGCGCCCGGACCGGCCCCGGAGCTGGTTGTCGATGCGGCGGCTCTCATGGCGCTCGGTGCCGAGCACGTAGAGCCCGCCCAGCGCCCGCACCTTGTCGCCCTCGGCCGAGCACTCGTCCTGGTACTGCTTGTGGAGCTCGGAGTACCTGGCCTTGCCCTCGGGCGTGTCGAGCAGGTGGCCCTCGGAGAGGGTGTCGAGGCTGGCCAGGCCGTCGGCGTTGCCGCCGAGGATGATGTCGACGCCCCGCCCGGCCATGTTGGTAGCGACGGTGACGGTGTGGAGCCGCCCGGCCTGGGCGACGATGACCGCCTCCCGCTCGTGCTGCTTGGCGTTCAGGATCGAGTGGGGGACGCCCCGCTTGTCGAGCAGCCGGGCCAGCCGCTCGGACTTCTCGACCGACACCGTGCCGACCAGCACCGGCTGGCCCGTCTCGTAGCGCTCGGCGATGTCGCCGACGACGGCGTCAAACTTGGCCTCCTCCGTCTTGTACACCTGGTCGGCGTGGTCGACCCTGACCATCGTGCGGTGGGTAGGGATGGGCACCACGGCCAGGTCGTAGGTGTGGGCGAACTCGGCCGCCTCGGTCTCGGCGGTGCCCGTCATGCCCGCCAACTTGTCGTACATGCGGAAGTAGTTCTGCAGCGTGATCGTGGCGAGGGTCTGGTTCTCGTGCTTGATCCGGACCCGCTCCTTGGCCTCGATGGCCTGGTGCAGCCCCTCCGACCAGCGCCGGCCCTCCAGGATGCGGCCCGTGAACTCGTCGACGATCTTGACCTCGCCGTGCTGGACGACGTAGTCCACGTCGCGCTTGTACAGCTCCTTGGCCCGCAGGGCAGCCGCCAGCTGGTGGACGTAGTTGGCCGACAGCTCGTCGTACAGGTTGTCGACGCCGAGGGCCCGCTCGACCTTGTCGATCCCGACCTCGAGGGGGACGACGGTCTTCTTCTCCTCGTCGACCTCGTAGTCGGTGTCGCGCACCAGGACGCGGACGATCCCCGCGAACTTGTAATAGAGGGCGGCGGCGTCCTGCACCTGGCCGCTGATGATGAGCGGCGTGCGGGCCTCGTCGACAAGGATCGAGTCGACCTCGTCGACGATGGCGAAGGCGTGGCCCCGCTGCACCATGTGCTCGCGGGACATGGCCATGTTGTCGCGGAGGTAGTCGAAGCCGAACTCGTTGTTGGTGCCGTAGGTGACGTCGGCCCCGTAGGCCTGGCGCTTCAGGAGGGGGTCCTGGTAGGCGGGCAGCACCATCCCGACGGTGAGGCCCAGCCACTGGTGGATCTGGCCCATCCACTCGGCGTCGCGCCGGGCCAGGTAGTCGTTGACGGTGATGAGGTGCACGCCCCTGCCGCTCACGCCGTTGAGGTAGACGGGGAGGGTGGAGACGAGGGTCTTGCCCTCGCCGGTCTTCATCTCGGCGATCCAACCGAAATGCAGGGCGGCCCCGCC
>CAWHAN010000016.1:0-240298 GCA_963827345.1 uncultured Acidimicrobiia bacterium
GCTGACGACCTTGCCGAACAGGGAGTAGCTGGGCGGCAGCCGCATGCCGTCGGGACCGCTGACGATGAAGAACTGGCTGCCGTTGGTGTTGGGGCCGGCGTTGGCCATGGCCAGCGAACCCATCTCGTAGCGGCCCGGGGCGGGCAGCTCGTCGCCGAACTTGTAGCCGGGACCGCCGCGGCCGGTGCCCTCGGGGTCGCCGCCCTGGAGCATGAAGTTGGGGATCACCCGATGGAAGCGGATGCCGTCGTAGTAGTGGTAGCGGGCCAGCACGACGAAGTTGTTGACCGTCTTCGGCGCGCCGTGCGGGTCGAGGGCGATGGTCATCGTGCCCTTGCTGGTCTCGACGGAGGCCGTGTACCGCTTCTCGGGGTCGATGCACATGGGAGGCGGGCCGTCGAAGCTGCGCCGCTGGGGGCTCGACCCGTCTGATGCCGGGCATTCTGTGGGAGGCACTGCTGTCACGTCTCCTTGATTGTCACTGACTCGATGGTGATCATCTCTGTGGGCTTTCCGCCGTCGGGGTCACCGGCCGTCTCGACGCTGCCCTTGTCCTCGATGTCCTCCAGGACGTTCGACCCCAGCGCCACCTGCCCCAGGATCGAGTAGTTGGGCGCCTGCGTCAGCACCTCGACCCCGCCCTCGCCGATGACGAAGAAGAACTGGCTGCCGTTCGTGTTCTCCCCGGCGTTGGCCATGGCCATGGTGCCGATCCTGTACGGGGTGACGGGCACCTCGTCCTCGAAGGTGTAGCCGGGCCCTCCGGAATCCGGTGGCGGTGGGGGACCCGCCCTGGATGTACTGCCCGGCGGCGATCCGATGGAACGGTAACCCGTCGTAGAAGTGGTACCTGGACAGGACCACGAAGTTGTTCACGGTCTTCGGCGCGTTCTTGGCGTCGAGGTCGACGGTGATCAGGCCCTTCGACGTCTCGATGGCCGCCGCGTAAGTCTTGGCCGGGTCGATGCACAGGGGCGGCGGCTTCTCGAACGTCGTCGTGCGCGGCGATCCACCGTTGGGGTCGGGGCAGGGCGTGTCGCCGGTGATCGTCGCCCCCTGTGCGGGCGCCACCAGGCTCCGCCGGCCCGTCCGGGACGTCGGTCCCGGTGTCGACGACCTGGGCCAGGCCCAGCACGAGGATCATGATCAGGAAGGTGGCGATGATCGCCCATTTGCGGCGGCTGGTCCGGCGCGCCGGCGCGGGCCGCGGCCTGACGGGCCTGGGCGGAGCTCCTGCGGCGCTGCTGCTGCCTCTGCTTCTTCGACGTCGAGGGCACGGCCCGTCCACCGTACCGGCGCGATCCCGGACCGAGGACACGTGTTCGGCGGAACTTGTTCGGCGAGCATGCCCGATCGGACCACAATGGAACCCGTGAGTCTCGTCGTCCAGAAGTTCGGTGGCACCTCCGTCGGCGACGCCGACCGCATCCGCGCCGTCGCCGAGCACATCGTGCGCACCCGCAAGGCCGGCCACGACCTGGTGGTCGTCGTCAGCGCCATGGGCAAGAGCACCGACGCCCTCCTGCGCCTCGCCGGCGACGTGTCGCCCGCCCCCCACAAGCACGCCCGGGAGCTGGACATGCTGGTCACGGCCGGTGAGCGCATCTCCATGTCGCTCCTGTGCATGGCCATCACCGACCTCGGCGTGCCGGCCACGTCGTTCACCGGCAGCCAGGCCGGCATCGTCACCGACACGACCCACGGCAAGGCCAAGATCCTCGAGGTGCGGGCCGACCGGGTTCGGGAGGGCCTGGCCGCCGGCGACGTGGTGGTGGTCGCCGGGTTCCAGGGGGTCTCGATCGAGAAGCAGGTCACCACCCTGGGGCGGGGTGCATCCGACCTCACCGCCGTCGCCCTGGCTGCCGAGCCGGGAGCCAGCGCCTGCGAGATCTACACCGACGTCACCGGCGTGTTCACCGCCGACCCCCGCGTCGTCCACAACGCCCGCCGGCTGTCGACGGTGTCCTACGAGGAGATGCTGGAGATCTCGGCGGCGGGAGGCAAGGTGCTCGCCCTGCGCTCGGTCGAGTTCGCCCGGAACTACCACGTCGCCCTGCACGTGCGGTCGAGCTTCACCTGGGAACCGGGCACCTGGGTCCACGACGAGGAGGACAGTGTGGAGAAGGCCATCATCTCGGGGGTCGTGCACGACACGTCCGAGGCCAAGGTCACGGTGGTCGGGGTGCCTGACCGGCCCGGCATCGCCGCCCTGCTGTTCCGCGCCCTCGCCGACGAGGCCGTCAACGTGGACATGATCGAGCAGAACGTGTCGCTCGACGGCGTCACCGACATCTCCTACACCCTGCCGATGGCCGACCTGCCCAAGGCCGAGGTGGTCACCGAGAGGGTGGCGAACGAGATCGGCGCCACCAAGGTCGTGCCCGACGCCGACATCGCCCGCATCAGTCTGATAGGCGCGGGCATGAAGACCCACCCCGGCGTGGCCGCCACCATGTTCGAGGTGCTGGCCGCCGAGGGCGTCAACATCGAGATGATCTCCACCTCGTCGATCCGCATCAGCTGCGTCGTGCGGGCCGGCGACGTGGAGCGGGGCGTAAGGGCCCTGCACAAGGCCTTCAGCCTGCACGACCCGCCTTCGTAACGGCGAGGTTCGCCCCTCCGCTTCGATCCGAAGGGTTGAATGAGGCTCCGATGCCGGCTCGGCCGGTACGGTGGGGGCATGAACGTCGGTCTCGTGGGGGCGACCGGGCTGGTCGGAGGGGTCATGCGCCGCCTCTTGGCCGAGCGCGGGTTCCCTGTCGACCTGCTGCGCGTGTTCGCCAGCGCCCGCTCGGCGGGCCGGGCCTTCCCCTGGGCCGAGGGTGAGGTCACCGTCGAGGAGGCCGACTCCGCCGACTACCACGGCCTCGACCTGGTGCTCTTCTCGGCCGGGGCGACGATCTCCCGGTCGCTCGCTCCGCGGGTCGTCGAGCACGGCGCCGTCGTGATCGACAACTCGTCGGCGTGGCGGTCCGACCCCGACGTCCCGCTGGTGGTGTCCGAAGTGAACCCCGAGGCGCTGCGGTCGATCCCCAAGGGCATCGTCGCCAACCCCAACTGCACGACCATGGTGGCCATGCCGGTGCTCAAGCCCCTCCACGACGAGGCCGGCCTGCGACGGATCGTCGCCAGCACCTACCAGGCGGTCTCCGGCGCCGGCATCAAGGGCGTCACCGAGCTGGAGAAGCAGGCCGCCGACGCCGCCGGTCGCGCCACCGACCTCACCCTCGCCGGCGGGTCCGTCGTTTCCCTGCCGGCACCCGAGGTCTTCCCGGCACCGATCGCGTTCAACGTCGTGCCCCTTGCCGGGCGGCTGGTCGACCCGGGCGGCGAGGTCGACTGGGAGACCGACGAGGAGCGCAAGCTGCGCGACGAGAGCCGCAAGATCCTCGGGCTCCCCGATCTGGTCGTGTCGGGCACCTGTGTTCGAGTCCCGGTGTACTCCGGGCACTCCTTGTCCCTGAACCTCGAGTTTGCACGGCCGCTGTCACCGGAGCGGGCCAGGGAGATCCTGGCCACGGCCCCGGGAGTCGTTGTCGTCGATGTCCCGACGCCGCTTGGCGCCGCCGGCACCGATCCGTCGTACGTGGGCCGCATCCGCCGGGACCCCGGCGCCCCCAACGGCCTCGCCCTGTTCCTGAGCGGCGACAATCTGCGAAAGGGCGCGGCGCTCAACGCCGTGCAAATCGCAGAGACTCTCGCTCGATCCGCATAGCCACGTCCGACCGGAGAAGCCGTGACCCGTCAGCAACGACTTG
The DNA here is from genome assembly GCA_963827345.1 of uncultured Acidimicrobiia bacterium. GTDB lineage: Bacteria > Actinomycetota > Acidimicrobiia > Acidimicrobiales > AC-14 > CAWGUU01. The sequence goes on from CAWHAN010000016.1 coordinate 3,759, forward strand.
TCGTGCTCTCGTTCGTGTTCGCACTGCTCGTGGTCGCGGTGGGCTACAGCCTGCTGCCGTTCACGTTCGCCGACACCATCCACTGCAGCCCGCCGCTGCTCGGAGCCGAGCCCAAGGAGGAGCGGGGCCTGTCACCGGCTTCATCCGACCCGTCGAGGACTGCCTGTCGTCCGGCAAGAGCAGGGCGGTGCTCTCGGCGGTGACCGCCCTGATTGCGGTCGCGGCCGGCACCGCCATGGTGGGGCTCAAGCCCATCAGCCAGAGGTGCCTGAGCGGCGACCACAGCAACTGCCACTCGTATTGGCCGGGAGTGATGGGCGGCCTCGGCGAGGACTTCTCCTGCCAGTGCACCTGCCACACGACTCGCGGCTACGGCTACTCCCCCTAGCTCCGATCACCCCCGCCCTCACCCCCCGCCAACTGGTGACACAGAACCGCGGCCCACGCCGCTGAGCGTCACCAGTTCGCTATGGGGCTCGTTTTACGCCACCTTGATCGTGCCGACCATCCCGCTCTGGGCGTGGGGGATGCAGACGTAGGCGTACTCGCCGGCGGTCGGGATCACGAAGGTGAAGCTGCGGGCCGCTTCCGGCACCCTTCCCGGCGGGATGTCCGGCGGTAGCTCGCCCGAGTTGAACGGCCCTCCGGTCGGATTCACCGTGATGGGGGACGGGGCGGTCGGCTGGCGCGCCGCCGGCGACGTCGGATCGACGGGTACCTGTGCCCCCGAAGGGAACGTGGCCGTGTGCGGTGCGGCGGTGTCGTTCACGAACGTCACCTGGTCCTTCGGACGGATCTCCCCCTGGGCGGGGGCGAAGGCCAGCACGGCCGTGTGGGGCGTCGACGCACCCATCCCGAATCGCCACGACGTCGTGCCGTCGGGGTTCTTGGTCGACCCCGGCGGCGTCTCCTCGAGCTTCTTCTTGGCGTCGCGGCCCTCGGTGAGGTACGTGTTGAGCTCGACGTCGGCGCGGGAGTTGATGTTGGTCTGGGTGTCGAACGTGGCGCCCTTGCCCGCGACCACGACGACCTTGCCCGTCATGTTCGGGTGGATGACGCAGACGTAGGAGAAGTCCCCGGCGGACGGGAACGTGAGCCGGAACGGCGGAGCCGCCACCGCCCCCTGGGGCAGGAGGCCGGAGCTCACGAAGGACTTCCCGTCATAGGGGCCGGCCGGAGGAGCGGGTTCGAGGCGCTGCGCCGCGGGGACCGACTCCAGCGTCTGGCCCGACGGCAGGAACGTCACCGAGTGGGGCTCGGGGCCGGGATCCGCCACTCCACCGTCGCGCCGGCGCCGATCGTGATCGATTCGGGCAGGTATGCCAGCACGGCGATGTTGGGGTCCCGTTGATCGCTGATGCCGGCCAGGACGTTGAGGGTCGTCCCCGCTCCGGGGCTGGCGTCGTCCGAGTCGTCGTCGTTGCCACAGGCCGCCAGCAGGGTGACCAGGGCGACCCCCAGCACCATCCAACGGGCACGACCGAGACGCTTCGTGTTCGGCGCCATCCCCACCTCCTCGCTTCGTCCAGCCGACCATAACTGGACCGCGACCGGCGAGGCATGCGGCCTCTCCCGGATCAGCGGGTGTCACGCGGCGCGCCGGACAGCCGTTACGATTCGACGGCGTCAATGAGGCTAGGAGATCGATGGCAGAGGAACTCAAGGACCAGGTCGTCCGCCTGGGGCAGTTCGAGATCGGCGAGGACCAGACCCTCGCCGACCACAAGTTCACCGACTGTCTGATCCTGGGCCCGATGGTCGTCGTGCTGGTGGGCTGCAAGCTCGAGCGGTGCACGTTCGAGCACCCCGGCGACGAGATCACCAGCATCCTCTGGCGGTTCCCCAAGGCGCCCCAGGTCGCCGGCTGCCTGGCCCTCTCCGAGTGCGAGTTCGTGCAGTGCCGGTTCCGTGGCGTCGGCATCGCGGGAACGCCCGAGAGCCTCGACGACTGGAAGCGCAAGCTCAGCGCGCTGTAACCCACACCGGTCCACTGCCACGGGCATGCGCGGGACCGACCGCGCCCTGTGGTACAACGGTTCGACTACGACGGGCTCGTAACGAGCAACCGATCGGCTCGACCGCCGGCCCATACGGGCCCGGCCGCTGATCAGTCGTCCCCCGCTGGCCTAGGAGGCACCACCCACACAGACCACCCACGCCCAGGGCTTTGTTGCGTCCGCACCTCGTACGGACATGTCGTCCAGGACCGAACGTCGGTTCGCGAGCCGAATGCCAAAGGATCGCTCGCCCGCATTCCCATGCCACACCTGAACCATCTAGGAGGCGCAAGATGCGCACACCCAGAACCAAACCTGCACTCACGAAGACAGTGGTCTCGTCGGCGATAGCCACGACCATGCTCGGTACCGCTCTCATGTTCACCACGTCCACCGCATCCGCCGCCGAGTCGCCCTACAAGGCCGCCGTGGCCGAGTGCCTGGCCGGGTCCACCGGCGGCGCCGCCCTGCGCGAGTGCCTGCAGGGGATCGCTCCCCGGCGCACGCCCCGCATCATGCAGGCCGTGCAGGCCGCGTTCGAGTCCCCAGCGACGTCCGCCGACAACGGCTCCGAGGCGGAATCGGCCCCGGTGGCCGAAGCAGCCCCGGCCGACGACACCGGTGGCTCCGGCGCTTCCGACTCCGACGTGTGGAGCCAGCTGCGTGAGTGCGAGGCCAGCGGCGACTACGGCCTCAACGACGGCAGCGGCTACTACGGCGCCTACCAGTTCGACCTGAGCACGTGGCAGAGCATCGGCTACAGCGGCTACCCGCACCAGGCATCGCCCGAGGTGCAGGACCAGGCCGCCCGTGAGCTGCAGTCGCAGCGGGGATGGCAGCCGTGGCCGGCCTGCTCCCGCAAGCTCGGCCTGGCGTAGGTTCGATCGCAGTTTGACACGTCGACAGCGTCGTGATCCGGGCGAGGTCGGCTCGGATCACGACGCTACGGGCTGCATCGAACCGGCCAGCTCCCGCAGCGGCGGCTCGTACGCCTCCGAGAACGTGGGGAAGGCGTGGACGACGTCCACGAGGACGCTGATCGGCACCTCGGCCCGGATGGCCACCGTCGCCTCGCCGATCCACTCGTCGGCGTGAGGACCGATCGCCGCCGCCCCGACCAGCACTCCCCGACCGCGGTCGGCGACGAGGACGAGCCGGCCGGTCGTGTCGCCGTCGGCGGCCGAGCGGGCCGTCTGGCCGACGTCCATCGCGGCGGTGACCACGTCGAGGCCCTGCTCCCTCGCCCGGTCCGGCGTCAGGCCCACCGACGCCACCGCCGGGTCGGTGTACACGCACCGGGGGATGGCCCGGTAGTCGGCTCGGGCCGAGCCGCCCAGCAGGTTCTCGGTGACGACCCGGGCCTGGTAGTTGGCGGTGTGGGTGAACGGGGCGATGCCGGTGACGTCCCCGGCGGCCCACACGTGCCGCTGACCGGTGACCCGGCACTCGGGGTCGACCTCGATCCCGGAGTCGCCGGGCTCGATGCCCAGCACCCCGAGGCCGACGTCGTCGAGGTTCGGCGCCCGGCCGACGGCCACCAGCACCCGCTCGGCCTCGACGGTCGAACCGTCGTCGAGTAGGAGCCGGGCGCCCCCGTCAACCGGCTCGGCCCGCGTGACCTCGACGCCGACGCGGACGTCGATCCCGTCGGACCGCAGGACCTCCGTCAGGACGTCCGACACACTGCGTTCCTCGGCGGCAATGAGGCGTTCGGCAGAGTCGACGAGCGTGACCTCGACGCCGAACCGGGCGTAGACCTGGGCCAGCTCGCAGCCAACCGGGCCGCCGCCCAGGACGGCCAGGGTGGCGGGCCGGACCGACGCGGTGAGCGCCTGGTCGCTGGTCCACGTCGGCACCAGGTCGAGGCCGTCGATCGCAGGCCACACGGCGTGGCTGCCGGTGGCGATGACCAGGTCGCTGTAGCCGTACTCGTTGCCGGCGACCTCCACCACTCCGGGGCGGGCGACGGCGCCGCGCCCCCTGATCAGGGTGACGCCCCGGTCCTGGACACCCTTGCCCGCCTCCGAATCGTCGCCATGGGCGGAGATCCTGTCGCGGCGCTCGGCGGCGGCGGCGAAGGCGTCGGCGTCGTCGTCGACGGGCGGCAGCTTGGGAGACGGCGCCGAGGCTCGCCGAGCGGCGCAGCAGGCGTCGCACCTGCGCCGACCGCAACATGGCCTTGCTCGGCATGCAGGCGATGTACGGGCACTCGCCGCCCACGCGGGCCGACTCCACCAGGGCCACAGAGCGCCCGGCGTCCGCCAACCCGCCGGCCACCCACTCCCCCGCCGAACCCGCGCCGAGCACCACCACGTCGAAAGTCCGCATGCCGGCGTCCTACCCCGACGGACCGGTCTGCTAGGCCTTTCCCCATGACCGGATCGATCCCGCCCGTCCCTCTCGTGCCCCGCGAAGTGCTCTTCGGCAACCCCGAACGGGCCAGCCCCCGCATCTCGCCCGACGGCACCCGTCTGGCCTGGCTCGCCCCCGACGAGGGCGTCCTCAACGTGTGGCTCGGGTCGATCGGGTCGGACGAGGCCCGGGCCGTCACCGTCGACAGGGACCGCGGGATCCGGTCGTTCTTCTGGGCCCACGACAACCGCCATCTGCTCTACGCCCAGGACATCGGCGGCGACGAGAACTGGCGCCTCTACGACGTCGACCTGGAGACCGACGAGATCCGGGACCTCACCCCGTTCGCCGAGGTCCAGGCTCGGGTGGAGGAGACCGACAAGCACTTTCCCGACCAGATCCTCGTCGGCCTCAACGTCGACAACCCCCAGCTGCACGACGTCTACCGGCTCGACCTCCCCACCGGCGAGCTCGACGAAGGTCGTCGAGAACCCGGGGTTCATCGGGTTCCTCGTCGACGCCGACTTCCGCGTGCGGGGCGGGCTGGCCCCGCTCCCCGACGGCGGCATGGTCGGCATGGTCCGCGACGACGAGGAGTCGGAGTGGCGGCCGGTGCTCGAGATCGGCCAGGACGACGCCCTCACCACCAGCCCGCTCGCCTTCACCCTCGACGGCACCGCGCTGTGGATGCTGTCGTCGATCGGGGCCAACGCCGGCCGCTTCGTGAAGATGGACCTCGCCACCGGCGACGCCGAGGTCATCGCCGAGGACCCGGTCTACGACGTGTCGACCGTGAACCTCCACCCCGACACCCGTGAGCCCCGGTTCGTCGTGTTCCAGAAGGACCGCAACGAGTACCAGATCCTCGACCCCGCGATTGCCGACGACATCGCCGACCTCCAGGCCATCAACCCCGGCGAGCTGAACGTCCTCGGCGCCGACGACAGCGACCGCACCTGGCTGGCCGCCTTCATCGCCGACGACGGGCCGGTCCGCTACTACGCCTTCGACCGGGAGACCCGCGAGTCGACGTTCCTGTTCGAGCACCAGCCGGCGCTGTCGGACTACGCGCTGGCCAAGATGGAGCCGTTCACGTTCAGGTCCCGGGACGGGCTGGAGATCCACGGCTACCTGACGTTCCCGCCCGGGCTCGAGCGCTCCAGCCTCCCGACGGTGCTGAACGTGCACGGCGGCCCGTGGGCCCGCGACTCGTGGGGCTTCGATCCCCAGGCCCAGTGGCTGGCCAACCGCGGCTACCTCTGCGTGCAGGTCAACTTCCGGGGCTCCACCGGCTACGGGAAGGACTTCGTCAACGCCGGCGACCGCGAGTGGGGCGCCAAGATGCACGACGACCTGCTCGACGCCGTGCAGTGGGTGGTCGACAAGGGCTACGCCGACCCCGAGCGGGTCGCCATCTTCGGCGGCTCCTACGGCGGCTACGCGGCCCTGGTCGGCGCCGCCTTCACGCCCGACGTCTTCGCCTGCGCGGTCGACATCGTCGGCCCGTCGAACCTGAAGACCCTCATCGAGTCGATCCCGCCGTACTGGGCGCCGATGATCGCCCAGTTCCACACCCGGGTCGGCAACCCCGACACCGAGGAGGAGTTCATGTGGGAGCGGTCGCCGCTCTCCCGCGCCGGCGACATCAAGATCCCGCTGCTCATCGCCCAGGGGGCCAACGATCCCCGGGTGAAGCAGGCCGAGTCGGAGCAGATCGTGGCCGCGCTCACCGAGAAGGGCATCGACCACGAGTACCTGCTCTTCCCCGACGAGGGCCACGGCTTCGCCAAGCCCGAGAACCGCATGAAGTTCTTCGCCGAAGCCGAGCGCTTCCTGGCCAAGCACCTGGGTGGACGGTTCGAGGACCCTGATCCCCAATAGTGCAGGACTGAACGGCCTACTGGGCGATCTTGCCGGGGTGGTCGGCGGCGACAACGTCCTGACCCGGCCCGAGGACACCGCCTGGTACTGCGTCGACTGGAGCGGGCGGTTCCGGGGGTCGACGCCGGCGGTGGTCCGGCCCGGGACGACCGCCGAGGTGGCGGGTGTGGTGCGGGTGTGCCGGGCCCACGGCGCCGCCCTGGTGCCGCAGGGCGGCAACACCGGACTGGTGGGAGGCGGCGTGCCGCTGGCCGGCGAGGTCGTGCTGAGCCTGGGCCGGCTGGGTGGGATCGAAGAGATCGACATTGTCGGGGGACAGCTGACCGCCGGGGCCGCCGTCACCCTGGCCGACGTGCACCGGGCGGCCGGCGTGGCGGGATGGGCCTACGGCGTCGACTTCGCCAGCCGGGACCGGGCCACCGTCGGCGGCAGTACCGCCACCAACGCCGGCGGCCTGCGGGTGCTCCGCTACGGCGACACGCGGGCCCAGCTGCTCGGCGTGGAGGCGGTGCTCGGCGACGGCTCGACGGTCTCCCACCTGGGCGGGCTGCCGAAGGACAACACCGGCTACCACCTGCCGTCGTTGCTGTGTGGGAGCGAGGGGACGCTCGGAATCGTGACCGCGGCGCGTCTTCGGCTGGTGCCGCGGACCGACGAGCGGGCCGTCGCCCTGCTGGCCTTCCACACGGTGGGCGCGGCCGTGGCGTCCGCTGGTGCGCTGCGGCGGGAGGTGCGCTCGCTCGAGGCGGCCGAGCTGTTCCTTGACGGCGGGCTCGACCTGGTCTGCCGGGTGGGCGGCCTGGCTCCACCTTTCGCACACGCCCACGTGGCCTACCTGCTCGTCGAGGCGGCCGACCGGGTGAGCCCCGAGGACGAGCTGGCCGGCGCCATCCGCTCCCTTGACGACGTGGCCGACGTGGTGACGGCCGTCGACGCCCCCGCCAGGGCGGCCCTGTGGCGCTACCGCGAGGACCACGCCGCCGCCGTCAACACCCTGGGCCCGCCCCACAAGTTCGACGTCTCCCTTCCGGCGAGTCGCCTGGTGGAGTTCGTGGAGGCGGTACCGGCCGTGATCGACGGCCTGGTCCCAGCCGGTCGGATCTGGATGTGGGGGCATGCCGCCGACGGCAACATCCACCTCAACGTCACCGGAGCCGACCCAGGGGACCGGCGGGTGGACGAGGCGGTCCTGTCGCTCGTCGCCGGCCTCGGTGGGAGCATCAGCGCCGAGCACGGGATCGGCACCGCCAAGCGGGACTGGCTCTCCCTGAACCGCAGTCCGGCCGAGATCGACGCCTTCCGGGCGGTGAAGCGGGCCCTCGACCCCGACGGGATCCTCAACCCGAACGTCCTGCTGCCCTGAGAAATCCGTATTTCCGGGGCAAGCGCGGACTCCTCCTGGCTGACGAGCCAGACGAGAGGAGCGACGAGGGATGAGCGCGAGCAGCAGAGTGGCCAGGCGGCGGCGCGGGACGACCATCGGGGTGATGGCGTTTGCGCTGGTCATCGCCCAGACGGCGTTTCTCGCCGAGGTCGCCCACGCCGCATCGACGGTGAGCGTCAAGTACAACGGCACGGTTCTCTCCGTGGTGGCAGCCGCGGGCAAGGCGAACGTCATCACGGTCAAGCAGTTCCGGGCAGTGACCGAAGTGAGCGATACGGGCGACACCGTGACCCCTGGCGCAGGTTGCACCGCGGTCACGCCGAACAAGGTCAGCTGCGTCACGAACGCGATCACCCAGGTCGAAGTCCAAGCGGGCGACCTCACCGACTACGTCTCGTACACCGGCTCCGTCCCGTCGGCGCTCTGGGGCGGCACCGGCGCCAGCACTCTCATCGGGGGCAGCGGCGCGGACATGCTCTTCGGCACCAACCACGCCGACACGCTCGTCGGCAACGGCGGGAACGACACGATCTACGGGGCCGACGGCACCGACACGCTCGAGGGTGGCGCGGGCGACGACATCCTCGACGGCATGGCCGGGAACGACACCCTGAAGGGCGGCCTCGACCAGGACACCCTGATGGGGGGAACCGGTCCGGACTCCTTCGACGGCGGCGACGGCATCGATACGGCCGACTACGGCAGCTACACCAGCGCGGTCGCCGTGAGCCTGGACAACGCCACGAACGACGGAGTCACCGGGGAGAACGACAATGTCTCGACCAGTGTCGAGAACGTCGTAGGCGGTACCGCCGGCGACACCCTGCGCGGCAGCGCCTCGGTGAACAAGCTCCAGGGCGGGCCCGGCGAGGACAAGCTGTACGGGATGGGTGGCGTCGACAGCCTGTACGGCGGCACCGGCAAGGACAACCTGTGGGGCGGTGGCGGCGGCGACCATCTCTACGGTGAGGCCGACTCGGACGTCGTCTTCGGCGACTACGGGGCGGGACACGCCAACCCCGCGCCCTCCGACGGTGGAGCCGCCGGAGCCGACTTCATCTACGGGGGCGACGGTTACCTCGACTACCTCCTTGGCGAGGACGGTGCCGACACGGTGCACGGCCAGGCCGGCGACGACGACATGGCAGGTGGGAACGGCAACGACAAGCTGTACGGGGGCTCGAACGAGGACCATCTGTACGGGGGCCCGGGCTACGACGAGTTGGACGGCGGCAGCGAGCCCGACTTCTGTCACGTGGAAGCGGACGGCGGGTCGGTGGCCTTCTGCGAGTACACCTGACCCGTAGCGCCACGTCGGACCTACATTCGATGACGTGAGCCTGCTGTGCCGACTGCTGGCTTCCCAGCTCGGCGTCACCCGTGCCGCCTGGCTGCTCGACGGCGTCCGCGTCCACGGCTCGCTCCTGGTGCCGGGACCTGACGACGACGACGACGCGTCGCGTGCCGTGATCGCCCAGGCCCTGGGCATCCTGCTCCTCGACGACGTCCTCGACCGGGTTCCCAGCGCCGCCGCCTACGTCGGGGACCGGATCGGTGCAGGTGGCGGGCTTCACATCGACCACGGCGCCGTCCGCACCGTCGCCGGTGTGGGGTGCGGCCAGCTGCCCGAGGGCCAGGAGAGCGTGACCCGCCTGCTCGGCCCCCTCGGCTACGCGCACCGAGAGACCTACGACCTCGGGCGGCTCGGCATCACCGGCCGGTCGTGGTGCCACCTCGATCTGCCGGCCGACATTCCCCAATACTTCGTCAGCGAGCTGCACGCCGACCAGTTCTCGGAGCCGTTTCAGGCCGCCACCCGCCGGCTGCTGTCGACGTCCCGCGAGCCGCTGACCGAGAACGGCAAGGGTGCGCTGGCCCACCTCGCCGCCCACGGATCGCTCCCCCCGGGGCGGGCCGAGTCCCTGCTGGGTGAGCTGGTCTCGTGCTTCCAGCGCCACCACGGCATCCCGTCGCTCGCCGACTACGAGGTCGTGCTAGCCGAGTCGGACGAGATGGCCTGGATCGCCACCGAGGGCGCCGCCTGCAACCACGTCGCCGACCGGGTCGCCGACATCGCCGCGGTGGCCGAGGCGGAGCGGGCCGCCGGCCGCCCGGTCAAGGACACGGTGGCGGTGTCGGCCTCGGGCCGGGTCATCCAGACCGCCCACCGGGCCGAGGTCGTCGAGCGTCAGTTCCGGGGCGAGGACGGGACACGCGTGACCCGGTCGGTGCCGGGGTCGTTCTTCGAGCTCATCTCCAGGCTGCCGCTACCCGACGGGTCGAGCGTCGACCTCGCCTTCGACGCCGCCAACGCCCAGGAGATCGTCACCACGACCCCGCCGGCTACCCCCTGACCGCCTTCCATGTCCCCTCGCCCTGCCCTTCGGTGCCCACCGTGTACGTCCCCGACATGGAGTTTCCCGAGACGGTGCCCTTGTAGGTGACGGCTCGGCCCTCACCGACCCGAAGCCGATGGTGTTGCCGGTGACCTTGGCGGTGATCGGGCAGTCCGGCTCGCACAGGCCGGCGATAACGATCGAGCCGGTGTAGTCGGGGGCCGAGCCCTCGAACACGACGGTGAACGTGCCGTCGGCGTTGGCGGGCACGGTGCTCGTGTACTCGCCGGACCAGAACCCGGCGATGCCCGTCGGTGGCGCGGGCGGTATGGCCGTGCCGGCGGGCCTCCCCGGTCCCTCGGCGCCCGCCGTCGGCGTGGGACCGCCGTCCACCGCTCCGGTCGTAGCGGTCTCGTCCCCGGCCGGCAGCGGCGTGTCTATGGCCGCGCCCGGCGTCGTGTCCCCCGGCGCCAGGGTCGTCGGACTCTCGATGGTGCCGGGATCGTCGGAGCCGCACGCCGTTAGCAGCAGCAGGACATGACCCCCAGGAGGGCGACGAGCCGGGCCACCACGTTCGACCTGCTGCTCATCCCGAGGCCCATCGCCGGAAAGTAGCCCGCTCGGCGGCCGTACTGTTGATCCCGTGGCACGGATGGACCAGCGCGACGCCCGCAACGCCGAGGGACCGTGGTTCGTCGACACCCGCTGCATCGACTGCGGGACCTGCCGCGAGCTCGTCCCCGACCTCTTCGCCGCGGTCGACGACCAGTCGGTGGTGACGCGACAGCCGCAGGGGCCTGAGGCCGAGCATCGGGCGTGGCTGGCCGCCGATGCCTGCCCCACGCAGTCGATCGGTCGCAGCCCGCGGACTCCCCGCCCGCTCGGCCTGTACCCGCTGCATGTGGACGGTCCGGTCTACGACCTCGGCCACACCAGCGAGGCGTCGTTCGGGGCCACCAGCTACCTCGTGCTCCGGGCCGAGGGGAACCTGATGATCGACGCACCCCGGTTCACCCGCGACCTCAAGGGCCCGCTCGACGCCCTGGGCGGCGTCGCCCACGTTCTCCTGACCCACCGGGACGACGTGGCCGATGCGCCTCGGTGGGCCTTCCGGTACGGCGCCCAGGTGTGGATCCACGAGGACGACCGCGTCGCCGCGCCCAGCGCCACCGACCTGTTCGAGGGCGTCGAGCCCACCGTGGTGGCGCCGGGCGTGGTCGCCGTGCCCGTCCCCGGCCACACCAAGGGATCGGTCGTCTTCGCCGTCGACGACACCTGGCTGTTCACCGGCGACTCCCTGGCGTGGAGCCACGACCGCGGCGACCTGGTGGCCTTCCGCGGCGCCTGCTGGTTCTCGTGGCGGGAACAGACCCGCTCGCTCGCCCGCCTGGCCGAGACGGTCAGCTTCTCGTGGGTACTGCCGGGCCACGGCGCCAGGGTTCAGCTCGACCCCACCGACGCCCGCCGCCGGCTCGTCGACCTCGTGGCCCGCATGGGCAGGACGGCCTAGAGGCCCCCCTTCGACTCCGCCGGGCAAGATCTCGTCTGAGGCCCACACTGGGTATCGGCCGAGGATCAACCATCATCGGGCGGGTGAATGCACACGAACGGCAGGCGGCCCTCGAGCGCTTCGAGCGGGCCGTTGAGCTACCCCTTCTCCTACTCGCGCTGCTCATGGTGCCGCTCCTGGTCGTACCCCTCGTGGTCGACCTGCCATCTGGCGTGGAGGCAACCTTCCTGGCGGCCGACTGGTTCATCTGGGCGGCCTTCGCGTTCGAGTACGTGGTCCGGCTGGCCCTGACCGACCACAGGTGGCGCTTCGTGCGGCGGGCGTGGCCGGACCTACTGATCATCGTCCTCCCGTTCCTCCGGCCGTTGCGGGTCGTTCGGTCGGCCCGAGCCCTTCGACTCCTCCGGGTGGCGCGGCTCGTCGCCGTCTTGAGCGAGGCAGGGAAGGTGGGTCGGCGGTTGCTCGTTCGCCACAAGCTGCACTACGCCGTGCTCGTCACCGGAGCGGCTGTCGTCGGCGCCGCCGCGCTGGTCTTCGCGGTGGAGCATGACGGGGAAGGCACCATCCAGACCTTCGGGACGGCGTTGTGGTGGGCAGTGACGACCGTCACGACGGTCGGCTATGGCGACACGGTCCCCGTCACACCAGCGGGCAGAGGGATCGCCGCCTTCCTCATGGTGTCCGGCATCGGCCTCCTCGGCGTCCTGACGGCGAACGTCGCCGCCTTCTTCATCGAGAACGAGCAACGGGACACGGTGTCCGAGAAGCTCGACGAGGTGCTGCGCAGGCTCGACCAACTCGAGCGGCGACGGGACGCGGGTCCAGAGCCGGTCAACAGTCCCTGATCAGAGGCCGCCGTCGAGCAAAGCTTGCCGCGCCGGCCCGGGCTCGTCACGGGCGGGCCGCATGTAGCACGACTTTTCCCCTGTCGAAGTCGTGGCAGCACCCGTCTTTCGAGAGGGGGCCAGCACGATTGTCGCTCCCCCACCCCCCGCGGAGAATCGCGTCGACGGAGATCGGGGAGCGCTCGGGAGCCGGCGGGCCCGGTGTGACGACCTCGACGTGTGTGACACCCGGGAGGGGAAGATGAGCAACGCCTCTGCGACGACCCGTCGTCGACTGTACGGAACCGCGTTCGTGGTACTGGTGACGGTCGGCCTGCTGTTGCCGGCGACCAAGGCGCACGCCGCCGACCTGACGACGGCCGCAGCCGGGCCGGTGAGCGTCGAGTTCACGTTCGCGTCGGCCGACTTCATCAACACCATGTCGGTGACCTCGCCGGTGAACCAGTTCCTGTTCAACACCGAGCAGACCCGCATCGGCACCAGGGTCGAGCTCGGCAACTTCCCCGCCGGCACCTCGTTCGGCTTCCAGATGGTGGCCACGACGGGGACCGGCACCTTCACCTGGTCGAGCGACCCGTCGGAGAACTCCGACGGTGACGACCACCTCCGGACGACGGAGCTGTTCGACGGCGACGCCACCCTCGACAACCGCGTCTACAAGCTCGAGTGGGAGGACCAGGAGGACCTCGGCGACGGGGACTTCAACGACGCCGTCGCCGTCCTTCGCATCGGTGCCGACACCGACGGCGACGGTCTGTACGACGACTGGGAGCGCAACGGCATCGACGGGAACAACGACGGCGACACGAACGACCCCGGCGAGCGCGACCTGCCCAACGGCATCGACCAGAACGGCGACGGTGACACCACCGACGTGGGCGAGCGGGCCGACCCCCGCCACCTGGACGTCTTCCTGGAGATGGACTGGATGGACTGCGCCGTGGCGGGCAGCGACTGCGCCGCCGGCGACACCCACAGCCACCGTCCTCAGAACGCATCGATCACCAACCTCGTCCAAGGGTTCCGCAACGCCCCGGTCGCCGCCCTCAACCCGGACGGCGCCAACGGGATCAACCTCCACGTGCACCTCAGCAACTCCGTGCCCCACCAGAACGTCCTCAACTTCAACGGCGGGCCCACCGGCTGCGGCACCACCGGCGGCTCCGGCTTCGGCGACTTCGACACGGTGAAGACGGCGAACTTCGACAACGCCGCCGCCCGCCGGTACGCGTTCCACTACGCGCTGGCGATCGACGTCGAGAACCAGGCTGCGCTCACCGACCCAAACCAGCAGTTCAGCGGCTGCGGCGAGATCGGCGGCAACGACTTCTACATCTCGTTCGGGCTCTGGGGAGCGATCACCGTCCAGCAGGAGTCGGGCACGATCATGCACGAGCTCGGCCACAACCTGGGCCTGCTCCACGGCGGGAACGACAACACCAACTTCAAGCCGAACTACCTGAGCCTGATGAACTACTCGTTCCAGCTGCGGGGCATCCCGGCCACGAACCGCCTCGACTACTCGGCCGCGGCCCTGCCAACCCTCAACGAGGGCAATCTCAACGAGAACACCGGCGTGCAGGACGGGACCGACAACACGCTCTTCACGTGTCCCGGCGGTGCCCAGTCCCAGGTGGCCGCCTCGGGACCGGTCGACTGGAACTGCAACGGGTCGTTCCAGGCCTCGGTGTCGGCCAACATCAACGGCGACACCGGCACGTCGCTCACCGGGTTCAACGACTGGCCGCAGGCAGTGACGTCCATGTCGTTCCAGGACCACGGTGACTTCCAGGACGGTGTTCACCTGGAGACCGTCGACGTGCCGGAGCTCGACCAGCAGACGGCCGAGGACAAGGGTCTGCTGACGACGCCGCCGGACATCGGAGCGGTCGCGCCCCAGTCGGGCCAGTACAGCGACCCGATCACGCCGTACACGCTCTCGGCCACCGACACCGACAGCAGCTGCTCCGACGTGTCGTTCTCGGCCTCGGGCCTGCCGTCGGGGTTGGCCGTGACCACCAACGGCGACTGCACCGGCACGGTGTCCGGGACGTTGACGGCAGCGGCCGGCACCTACACGGTGACCTACACGGCGGCGGACGAGACCGGAGCCTCGGACTCGACGACCTCGTCGTTCGAGGTCACGCGGGAGGACGCGACGGTCACGCCATCGGCGTCGAACCCCAAGGGCGTGGTCGTCGCCGGCGCCGGTGGGACGTCGGGGGCCTTCACCCTCAGCGCCGCCGTCACCGAGGCGGATTCGTCGAAGGGCGACATCGGTCTGGCCACGCCGGTGACGTTCACGCTGAACCCGCTCGAGTCGGGCACCACCTACAACTGCACGGCCACGACCAGCGGCGGAGGCGTGGGCGGCACCCTGGTGGCCTCGTGCACCTTCACCGGCGTGGCCGTGAACGCCTACGTGGTCGACATCGTCGTCGGCGGTGACTACTACCAGGGCTCGGGCCAGACGATCGTCGCCGTCGGCGACCCCTCGCTCGGGTTCTTCACCGGCGGGGCCAAGCTCAGCCACGGTGGCGGCGACGCCAAGGCCGAGCTGAACCCGAAGTACAAGAAGGACGGGACGGTGCAGGGCAAGGTCAGCTACTCGGAGCCAGGCCGCTCCCTGGAGTCGACCCAGCTGGACGCCCTTGTCGTCATCGGCAACAAGGCCTACGTCCTCGGGACCGCCAAGGTGAACGGCACGGCCGGCCACAGCTTCATCCTCACCGTGGTCGACAACGGCGAGCCTGGACGCAACGACCGCCTCGGACTGGCCGTCAGCGACCCGGGCGGCAACCCGGTCCCCGCCCTGACGTTCCCGCCGACGACCCTCACCGGCGGGAACATCCAGCAGCACCACTGATCCCGTTCCCGTCGAGCACTGTGGCGCCGGCCATGCGACCTGCGACAACGCATGGCCGGCGGCCACGGGCACACTGGACCGCAGTGGTGCGTCGTTCGTTCTGCCTGTGCTTGTTGGTTGTCGTCGCGGTGGTGGCGGCCGGCTGCGGGGACGACGCCGCGGTCGACTCGGCATCCCGAGAGCAGCCGTCCACGTCCGCCCTATCGATATCGACGACGACCTCGACCTCGACGCGGTCGGGCCCCGTCACGACCGGGACGACCGGCGTCGAGCTCGACGCCGAGACGGCCCGCAATCGAAATCTGGGGTCCATCGGGCCCGATCTGGCGACGGTTGCACCGGCCGAGGCGGTGTCCGGCCAGCCGATCCGGCCCATCGTTCTGACCGCCACCGACTCGGACAGTCCCTGCCCCAGCCTCCGGTTCACCGCCGAGGGGCTGCCGGACGGGCTCGAGGTGACCGACAACGGCGACTGCTCGGCCACGGTGTCGGGAACGGTCCGCGGTGCCCCCGACCGGTACGTCGTCACCTATCGAGTCACCGACGACACGGGGGCATCGGACGTGTCAATCGGGGTCCTGGAAGCACGGGCGTGACATGACCTTCCTGGAAACAGGAACGGGAAAGCATGACATCTCCGTACTTTCTACGGACGACTACCGACCCGCGACTCCCTAGGCTGGTAACCGAAAGACCTGGTTTCGAGAACGGCGTGTTGTATCCGTCCAGGCGTCATGATTGCCTCGGGCGGTCCCTCGAAGCCTCGCAGCATGTCTGTCGGTATGGCGCTCAATAGATCGGCGGTAGGCGCCCATGAAAGCAACGAGATCAATTGGATGTTCGCCGTGAGCCGGCGGTATGGCTCGCTGGCGGAGAACTGCTTCGGCGGCGCCCTCGGTCCGCCCCGGCCGGTGGGCGGCGGGGCAGCGTGCAGATCACGCGTCGAGCGGTGAGGTCGTGCAGGCCGCCATGCGTGACGCTGTCGGCACGCTTCCGGGCGGTGTGCGGGCGGTGGCCGAGTACCACCTCGGGATGCCGGGTAGCGGGGCGGTCAAGCTTCTTCCCGACCGCGGCAAGATGCTGCGGGCGGCGTTCGTGCTCGCCAGCGCGAGGGCCGTCGGAGGGTGGGAGCAGGACGCGGTGCCGGGCGCCGTGGCCGTGGAGCTGCTGCACAACTTCTCTCTCCTGCACGACGACATCATCGACGGCGACCCGGTCCGTCGGCACCGGCCTGCCGCCTGGGTGGAATACGGCGTGCCGGCCGCACTCCTCGCCGGCGACGCGCTGTTGGTGCTCGCACTCCGTGTGGTGGCCGACACCGGTGTCGCCGAGGCGGCCAGGTTGGTCGTGGACGTCCTGCACGATCTGATGCGGGGCCAGAGCGCGGACGTAGCCTTCACTCGGCGCACGGACCTGACCGTCGAGGACTACTGGCCGATGGCCGAGGGCAAGACGGGGGCGCTGCTCGCAGGCGCGTGCATGCTCGGTGCCGTGCTCGCCGGCGTCGACGCCGGCCAGGTGGAGGCCCTGGGCGGCTTCGGTCGCAATGTGGGGGTGGCGTTCCAGTGCATCGACGACGTCCTCGGGATATGGGGCGATCCGGTGCGGACCGGGAAGCCCGTGGGAACCGACCTGGTGGCGCGACGCAACACCCTGCCCGTTCTCGCCGCGGTGGCGGCGGGGGGGCCGCCCGCCCGGCGGGTGAGCGAGCTGTACGCCGACCCGGCTCCTCTCACGGCCGGCCAGCTGGCCGAGTTGGCTGCCCTGATCGAGCAGTCGGGCGGCCGCGCCGTCGCCGAGGCGGCCGCCGCCCAACGGGTCGAGCAGGCGCTGACGTGCCTCGAGGTCGAGGGCCTGGCCCCGGCCGGGCGCACCGAGCTGGCCGCGCTGGCCACCGGCATGATCGATCGCGACGTGTGATGGGCGGTCCTCGTTCGCCTGGACCGTCGCCCCTGGACAGAAGGGATGGACAGTGACCGTTGCAACGTCATTCACCGCGGGAATCGCACCCGGGGCCCGGCCATTTGTCGGTCATGCGCTGGAGTTCCGCCGCCGGCCTCTGGAATTCCTGACCTCGCTGCGGCCGTGTGCCGATCTCGTCGAGATCCAACTCGGGACGTCGCACGCCTTCGTGACCTGCCATCCCGACTTGGTGCAGGAGGTTCTCGCCAATCCACGTATCTACGACAAGGGCGGGCGCCTCTTTGACATCGCCCGGGTCGTCCTCGGCAACAGCTTGGTGACGTGCAGCTGGCACGAACACCGCCGGCAGCGGGCCTTCCTGCAACCGGCATTCCACCGCGCCCGCATGGCCGGGTACGCGACCCTGATGCAGGAGGAGATCGGCTCGGTCACCGCGTCCTGGAGCGCCGGGCAGACCATCGACGTGAAGGCGACGTTCGACAGCCTCACCCTGCGCGTCGGCGCACGAACCTTGTTCTCCACCGACCTCGGCGTCGACGCGGAGACCGAGATCCAGCGGTCGATGCCAATCTTCTCGGAGGGTGCGTTCAAGCGGGTGGTCGCGTCGCTGGTGTTCCTGAACGCGCTCCCCACGCCCGGCAACCGGGCGTTCAGGCAGGCCGTGGCCCGGGTGCACGCCGTCATCGACACGATCGTCGACGACTACCGGGCGTCGGGCGTCGACCACGGCGACCTCTTGTCGCTGCTGGTGTCCACCAGGGACAGCCAGAGCGGCGACCGGCTGAGCGACCAGGAGATCCACGACCAGGTCGTGACGTTCCTCGCCGCCAGCACCGAGACCACCTCGAACCTGCTGTGCTGGACGATGCTCGTCCTCAGCCGCCACCCCGACGTCGAGGGGGCGCTGCACGACGAGGTCGACAGGGAGGTGGGGGGCAGGCTTCCCGGCCCCGAGGACCTCGCCAGGCTCGACTACACCCGACGCATCATCACCGAGGTCCTCCGGCTCTACCCGCCGATCTGGCTGCTCACCCGGAAGGCCACCGAGGACTGCGAGCTGGGTGGTCACCCGGTGGCGGCCGGCACCATGATCGTGTTCAGCCCGTACCTCGTCCATCGGGACCCGAGGTTGTTCGCCGACCCCGAGCGGTTCGACCCCGACCGGTGGCTCCCCGACCGGGCCGAGAGCACGCCACGCGGCGCACTGATCCCCTTCGGGGGCGGCAGCCGCAAGTGCATCGGCGACCACTTCGGCATGACCGAGGCCGTCATCACCCTCGCCGCCATCGCCGGACGGTGGCAGCTGCGCCCCGTCCCGGGCCAGGTCACCCTCACCCCTCCCCGAGCCACGCTGATGCCGGACCCCCTCCGCATGGTGATCGAGGCACGGCGATGAAGGGCCCGGGCTCGCATCGTGTCGTCGTCGTCGACGTCGGTCCGTCGTCGAAAGGTCGCAGGTGATGGGGATCGTGACCCTGCCGGATCTGAGCACGCCGTTCCCGAGCCGGGTCAACCCGCTCGTGGAGGAGGCGGAGGAGGAGTGCCGCAGCTTCATGCGGAGGTTCGGCCTCGTCACCAGCGAGACGGCCGCCGCCCACTACGACGCCCATCGGTTCGGCGAACAGACGGCGCGGTGCTACCCCGAGGCACAGCTGCCGGAGCTGCTGATCAACGCCGGGTGGATGACGACGGCGTTCATCTTCGACGACTACCTGGAAGCGCTCGGCGACTGGTGCGGGCGAGAACAGTTCAAGCAGGTGATCCGGACGGCGCGCACGTGGCTCCGGATCGGCGACGGTGCGGGTGCCGCCGAACGGGAGGACATGCCCCTGGCTGCCGCGTTCGTCGACCTGTGGGACCGGACGGCGGCGCGGACCTCGAAGCAGTGGCAGCAACGTTTCCTCAGGAGCCTCACCGACTACCACCGGGGCTGCGAGGAGGAGGCCGTCCTACGTCAGCGGCACGATATGACCGACGTGGCCACATCGATCTCGCTCCGCCGCGACAACGCCGCCCCCCGGTTCGGCTTCATCCTCGGTGAGGTGGCCGGCCGCTACGAGCTGCCGGAAGCGCTCGTCGCCGATCCCCGCATGATCGCGGTCCAGAACGCGGCGAGCGACGCCATCACGATCGGCAACGACCTCCTCGGGTTGGAGGCGGACCTCATCCACGGGGTTCGGAACAACACCACCCTCGCCGTCTTCTACGAGCGCGGCGGCACGCTGCAGCAGGCGGCGGACGAGGCCGGGCGAATGTTCCAGTCGCTGGTGGCGGATCTGGTGCGGCTCGAGGGCGAGCTGCCGTCCTGCTACCGGGAGCTGGGCCTGTCCGACCAGGCCCGCGCCGACGCCGAGACCTACGTCCGGACCCTGCACGACTGGATCGAGGGCGGCATCGAATGGCAACGCACGTCGGCCCGGTACCGAGTGCTGGCAAGCCTGACCGAGGCGGACTTCCCGAACCCGCTGGCCTCCCTCGTCGCCGGCCACGCCTGACGCGAACCTGACGAGGGTCGGGTCGTCGCCGGTCGGGAAAGGAGCCAACCGATCATGCGGCAGGCCGGCCGGGTGCTTCGGGCGATGACCCCGGTCGTGGAAGCCGATGTCGTCGCGGTCGGGCTCCTGCGGCTGGTCCGCATACGGCTGGAGCCACTCCGACCGACCGAAGACCGTCGCACCGCCATGGCCGAGCGCCGAGAGCAAGCGGGTCTTCCTGGTCGGGAAGGCGGGAAATGGACACGCGGCCTCAGCGTCCCGAACGCTGATTTGGGCATTCTTGTTTCATGCGTACCCTTTTCGAGGTAGGGCCTCTGACCTGCTGTCTTGTTGCTCTCGGTTACGCCCTGTAGTACGGCGTTATTCGTAGTCCCGCGGCCTGGCCGCGCCCTGAGGAGTGCCAAGCCGCGAGCCAAGAATGCTGCACCCTTGGGCAAGTGCGTGCCGAGGTCCTGGAGCGGAGTGAAGCGACGAAACAGGCCCTAAGGGAATGCTCATTCGAGACTTGGGGCACGAGCGACTTGGCAGCCGAACAAAGTCGGTTCGAGTCACTCGTGGGGTTACGGAGGGTCACGGGCAAAGGGGCGTGACCGGTAGTTTCGCGATACGATATTCGCTTGCGCGAGATCTGCTCATCCGCCCTGAGGCACAAGATCACCATCGAGGACATCGAGCATGTCGTTGAGCACGCGAGGGTCGCGTCAAGACGACGAGCGGGAAGGTGCTCGACCTGGGAGCGGGCCGCGATGGGGACTTGCTGGAGGTCGGGTCAGTGCTGCGAGACGACGGAACGGAGATCGTGATTCACGCCATGAGTGACGACAAGACTGATGGACGGACGAAGGCGGGCGTACAAGCTCACCGACGACGTGTTGGCGCAGATGCCAGAAGGGCTGAGGACAGTCTGGACGTCACCAAGTTGCGCCGCCGGCCAGGCCGACCCGCGATGGGCTCCGGTCCCGCCGATGCGCTCCCCGTACGGCTCGATCCCGAACTACGCAAGGCGCTCGACGACAGAGCCGCCGCCGACCAGACGACCGCCTCCGATGTGGTCCGGGAGGCCCTACGGCGATACCTCGAGGTGAGATCTGAAGGCCAGTGAGCTACAGCCGGTCCGATTCCGATGTCTCAATGGTGAGTCCCCGTCGCCACGCCTGACGGCACCATCGAGCGCATGCCCCGCAGGTCGGCACTTGCTCGCCACGAGGACCGACTGAACCCGGTCCCTCCGCGGTGTGTTTAGATCGCGCAATGTCGCTTTACCACGTGAGGCTTTCCGTCGCTGGGGAGTACGAGGACGAGACCAAGGCCGATCTAACCCAGGAGCAGCTACAGGCGCAGTTTCTTGAGCCTTACCGTATGGGTCGACCGATCACCGTAAATGGACGCGTTATCGATCTCTCGAACCTTGAGCGACTTCAGATCTCAACATCAGAAAGGACGGCACGAGAGTTCATCCCACAACTCAAGGCAGAGGACCAAGCATCAACCATCGCAGTGCTCGGAGGCCCGTCGTACCTCTGGCGCGCGGCTGCCCTTGCGAAGGACGTTACGGACGAGTTCATCAAGGGTCCACCCGGTCATGGCGCGGCAGCCCAGGACGTGGAGCCCAGACTGCGTCGGGTCACGGTTCCATCAGGTCCCGGTGACGGGCGAAGCGTTTTCCTCGTTCATGGCCGGAACGCTGCGATGGCAGCCGCGATGGCGGCATTTCTGCGTGCTCTTGATTTGAAGGTGATTGAGTGGGAACATGCCGTCCAGCTAACGGGGGAGCCCAATCCATATATCGGGGACGTCCTCGCAGCAGGACTAGAGGAGGCCGACGCGGTCGTTGTTCTCGCGACGCCGGACGACGTCGTCAGACTCGACCCAGCGCTAGTGCGGCGTCGCGGATTTGACTTGGGTAAGGGCGGCTCGTCCCCTCCGGACTTTGCCGATGATCTCCTCGGCCGGCTTGTGCCAGACAAGGGGCTTGGGGTCGTCGTTCCAGTGCTCGACCCAGGTCTCGATGGCGTCGATGAGATCGGGAACACTGGTGAAGGCGCCGCGGCGCAGGCGTCGGTCGGTGAGCTCCTTGAACCAGCGCTCCACGAGGTTGAGCCAGCTCGAGCTGGTGGGCGTGAAGTGCAGGTGCCACCGGGCCCGCTTGGGATCGGCCAGCCACTCCGTGATCTCGGGAGCCTTGTGAGCGGACAGGTTGTCGAGCACCACGTGGACGTCGAGGTCACGGGCCACATGCAGGTCGATGAGCTTGAAGAACCGCAGCACGTCAGCTGCGGTGTGACGTTTGCGGCAGTCGGTGAGGACCTCGCCGGTGGCCACGTTCAAGGCCGCGAACAGGTCCGTGGTGCCGTTGCGCTTGTAGTCGTGTGTCATCGTGCCGGCTCGTCCCGGGCGCATGGGCAGCGACGGCTGGGTGCGGTCCAGGGCCTGGACCTGGGTCTTTTCGTCGAAGCTGAACACCACCGCCCGTTCCGGCGGGTCCATGTAGAGGGCGACGACGTCGACGAGCTTGTCCTCGAAGCGGGGGTCGTTGGAGATCTTGAACGTCTCGACCCGCCACGGCTTGAGTTTGTGGTCCCGCCAGATGCGGGCCACCGAGTCCTTGCCGATGCCGTGACGGGCCGCCATCAGCCGTGTCGTCCAGTGGGTGGAGCCGTCGTCGGGGGTGGCGTGCAGGGTGTCGGCCACCACCGCCGCCACCGTGCCCTCCGGCAGCCACGACTTGCGCCCCCGCCCGGGGGCGATGTCGCCGAAGTCCTTGACGCCTTCGACGCCGAAACGACTCCGCCACTTTCGCACCGAGTTGGCGCTCACGCCCACCCGGCGGGCGATCTCGTTGTTGGCGACGCCGTCGGCAGCCAACAACAACGCCGTGGCCCGCTGCACGGTGCGGTGACGGGCCGAGCTGGATCGGCTCAGACGATCCAGCACCGCACGCTGTTCGTCGGTCAGGGACAAGGGTGCCGCCGCTGCTGGCATCGTCAACATCTTGCCAGCTTAGCTACTCAATCTATTTCAACGACCCTGTCTGTCAGGCTGAGGTGAGACATCCGCGGTAGGTGACCATCCCTACAGGGCGAGACTGGAACTCGTAGAACAATGACCATGACAAGTGCATCCCTGATGGCGCGCGCCCATGATGTGGGCGTGGCCGACGACCCGGCCGCCCGACCGCGGCGGCGAACGTTCACCGCCGAGTACAAGGCCGCCATCTTCGCCGAGTACGACGCGCTCGGCACGGGCTCGACGGAGCGCGGGGCGTTGCTTCGCCGGGAGGGGCTGTACACCTCCCACATCGCCGAGTGGCGCAAGGCCCGTGACACCGCCGGCCTGGAGGCGCTGGCGCCGAGGGGCCCCGCCAAGCGCTCGCCCGAGCAGGTCGAGCTGGAGAAGCTGCGGCGGCGGAACGCCCGGCTCGAGGCGGAGCTGGCCCGAACCCGCCTGGCACTGGAGATCACGGGAAAAGCGCACGCGCTCTTGGAGATGCTCTCCGAGAGCGCGGACACCGAGCCGAAGTCGAAGCCGTGATCGACGAGCACTTCGCCGAGCTCGTCGCCGTGACCATCGACGCGACGGGCGTGCGCGCTGCTGGGCAAGTCCCGGGCTACCCACTACCGGCGCCGGCGCCCGCCGGTGCAGGGCCGCCGGCCCCGCGGCCGACGCCACCCAACGCCTCAGCGAGCCTGAGCGCCAGCACGTGCTCGGGGTGCTGCGCTCGCCGGAGTACTGCGACCTGGCGCCGGCCCAGGTGTGGGCCCGCCTGCTCGACGACGGCGTCTACCTGTGCTCGATATCCACCATGTACCGGCTGCTGGCCGTCGCCGGTGAGAACCGGGAGCGGCGCCGCCAGCGCACCCACCCGGCCAAGAAGCGCCCCGAGCTGATCGCCCGCCGGCCGAACGAGGTGTGGCGCTGGGACATCACCAAGCTCCAGGGCCCCGAGCGGGGCGTCTACTACGAGCTGTTCGTGATCATCGACATCTTCTCCCGCTACGTCGTGGGGTGGATGGTCTCGCCCGCCGAGACCGGCGAACTGGCCGAGGCGTTCATCGCCGACACCCTCGCCCGCCAGGGCATCAAGCCGCGACCAGCTCACCCTGCACGCCGACCGGGGCACGTCGATGACCTCCAAGCCGGTGGCCCAGCTGCTCGTCGACCTGGGCGTGGCCCGCAGCCACAGCCGTCCCCACGTCTCCAACGACAACCCGTACTCGGAGGCGAACTTCAAGACCCTCAAGTATTGCCCGGCGTTCCCCGGCCGCTTCGGCTCCATCGAGGACGCCCGGGCCTTCTGCGCCGACTTCTTCGAGCACTACAACCACGTCCATCGCCATTCCGGGATCGGGCTGCACACGGCCGCGTCGGTTCACTACGGCACCGCCCCCGAGATCAGGGCCAAGCGAGCCGAGACCCTCGACGCCGCCTACGCCGCCAATCCCGCCCGGTTCCACCATCGCCGTCCTACGCCGCCGAAGCTGCCCACCGTCGCCTGGATCAACGAGCCGTCTCCCGTGGCGCTCATCGGATCCGCATAGGAAGTTGTCTCAAAGGGCTTGACAGCTTCCGCGACGGACCACTAGCTGACAGTCCCAATGATCCAGAACTCAATGAGGCCAGGCAGCCCCGTCAGAATGTGATCTACGAGGCGGGCATGGCAATGGCGCTTGCACCGACCCGGACATTGATCGTAGCGACATCGGGCACCAAGATCCTCTCCGACATTGCGGGTCGCCATTTGGCTTACCTGGACAATTCTCCTCGAGCCAGAAAGAGGATTGTCGGGCGCCTTCAAGCTACTGGCCTCGCTGTGGATGATTCCGGAAGTGGATGGCTCGATTCTGGTGACTTTGGGGCGTGAGCATCGAGTGGCGCGCGTGCGAATGCCCGCCCCGACGGAAGTCGTCGAGAGTACTCAGGTTTATCCACGGACTTAGACCTTGAGACGCGCAGTATCTCGATCGCTTGGAATGGTGCGCTGGGGTCGGCCTGTTAGGAAACGGATGATCATGATCGTGAAAGTCGAGAGACCTGGTCATCCGCCCGAACTGTTGACGTATTGGAGCCCGAGGGCCTGGACAGCACAACTGTTTTACAACACCAAACGTGATCACGCGGGGGTAATCGACAAATGCAAGATATCGGTTGAGGAGGTCTTTCGTATACCGGGGGACCGAGTCCATGTCGATGAGAGCGCCGGCCGACCCTTGGTTGTCCACAAGCGGAGCCAAGACCCCGTGGAATCGAAGCTTGGAATCCTCGAATATCAATGGCGGATTCAACCTCTTGTCATAGACGGGCTGCCTTGGGCGCTGATGAAGGACGGCCACGCAGTCGGCCGGGACGGCTACGATTATTCCCTAATGCCTATTGCCGCCCTGAAGACCGACAAGCGCGCGATGGATGTCAACGGTGCTGAGATAAACTTCGTTGGTACCGAGTTTGGCGGCAACACGCTCCGCTTCATCCCTTCGTCAACCTTCGAAGAGCCGGGTTAGCACTTGGCCGCCTCGTGGTCGCGCGGATGTCCCTTGCTTCGGCAGAGGGCCGGCGGAGCGGGGGCCCATGGAGCTCGCCGCCAGTTGAGGCTCGGGGATAGTTGTCGGAGGGTCTCGGCCGCGGTAGCTTCTCATCGAGGGTGCCTGTCAATGGCTCAGGCAGGGTGAGCACGCCGAGACCGACGTCCGCTCCCGCAAATGCTGGCTAATTTTCACATCGTCAATGAATCCTCAGTCGACAGCCGCACAGCAGATTGAAGCAGTACTCCGCATTCTCGCCGGTGAGGGCCTGTTTGCCGTTGCCTCGGACATCGGGGTGGATCCGACGACGGTCGAGGCATGGCGACGGAACTTTATGCTTGGAGGCGAGGCGGCTCTGCAAAGGGTCGACTCAAGAGTCGTTGAGCGCTGGGTGTCGATCGATGACCTAACCAGAGGCGGCCCATAACCCGAGCATTTCGTGTTCTGGGACAATATTGCTGAGCCGGACCTCATCGCGTTCGAGCACGCCCTAGACAGCGCTACGCGAGAGGAGGATATTCAGGCATATCTTCGGGCGCACCCACTAATATTGGTGCAACCACTCGGTGGCGGCCACGGGCGGTGGGTAATACCTAAGCAGCGCCTAGGCGCCGAGTACGTTACCGACTTCATAGTTGGCGATGAAGACTCCGCCGGATTCAATTGGATCGCCGTTGAACTCGAATCGCCCCTAGCGCGACTCTTCACCGCTAGAGGCGACGAGTCCGCCGCCCTGCGACACGCCATTCGTCAGGTAGAGGATTGGCGTGTATGGCTCCAGGCCAACCAGCGTTATGCAAGCGCTTCTCGAGGGGATCAGGGACTCGAATTAGCGGACATCAGCCCGAGTCTCAAGGCATGGATCATAATCGGGCGCCGTGCGAACCTGGTGCCCGACGCAAGGAGTCGCCGAAGAGAATGGTCCCAGCGCTACGGAATCGATGTTCACTCGTACGACTGGCTCGTCGATCGAGCTCGGGGCCGCATTATAAGCCTTGATGCGAGACAATCCTTCGACCGCGAGCCGCAGTAGAGCAGACGAACTGTCAAAGTCCGAGCCCTTCGATGACTGACTGACGGATCGTCTGCCGCCCCAGGAACTGTCGCTCAACCACCGTACGCGTGGGGACGAGTTAAACCGGGAGGCTCGGCTCGCCCCATGCGGTAGCCCTGGGATGAACCCGCCGGACCTCGCCCCGGCTCTGCCGGCGGTAAGCAACCGAAAACCGCATCGCTCGAGCGTTCGGCAGGTATTGAACGGATGTCGACGAGAGCCTGCGGTCCCGCTGAAGTGGCACAAAGCCCTCTAGAACCACCCCGGTCGGGACCGGCTGAGCGTAACCGGGGTCTGCGCGATACTTTGCCCAATAACGTTGCCCGGCAGCGCCCCATCGCTAGCGGCTCACTCGCTGCCGCCAGGTTGCGACAGCGAGGCCGGCGAGTCGTTCTTGACGACTCCGAATTGAGTCTGGTGTCCAATCTCCCTCCGCACCTACCTCTTGCGTGAGAACAAGTCGGGACGCTGCAAGCACCGGCTTCTTGGATTGAAATCCCCCATTACCAAGGCTCGTGTTGTCAGCTGCTCGTAAAAGTACCATATTGCCGAGCATGAGCTTCATTTCATTTAGCTCGTCCGAGGCCAAGGAAGGCCAGTCGGCTGGGATAGCGTTCTTCGGCAAGACGTGCTCTAGGTTGACCTGATTCTTGTCCGTGTTCGGTACGAGCTCCGGCTGTGGCTCGCCTTGCGATGCCTTCTCCAATGCAATGAGGTAGTAACGAGCAAGCCAGCCCCGCCGGACAGTGTGGGTTGCGAAGACTGTACGGAAGTCGCGGTCCGTAGGAACACGCTCAGCGAACCGATCGGCTACCTGTGCTGCCGTCGTGACTCCTCCGTCGCTAACCTCTCGGGCAGTCTCAGCGTAGAGCCGCTCAGTCACGCCCACGCTGCCTCCGCCGACTACAAACCACCTGATCGACCAGGACAACACGAGCCCAAGAATGCGGGAGACCTCGGGGGCCGACAGGGTTCTCATAGCGGCCATCAACAAGGGCCGACACTGTTCAACATTCAAGCTCGAAAGAGTCTCAAGAGTCGATTTCGTCTTGTCGTCGAATGGTCTCCAATATTCGGCATCACGATCAAACATGCTGCTCCATATTGGGGCACACTTGGCCAGATTCTTAGCTAGATCGACTGCCTCCTGCTCGCTACCTACCGTGTCCCGCATCTCGGAGAAAAGCGCCTTGACGTGGGCAACTCCCTTTGTGGACGCCCAATAATGTCGGAGGAACGTGTCGGCATCAGCGCTCTCGGATTGACCGACGAACGGAGCCATTGTCTTGCTCCACGCGACTTTGCACTCCTCGATTCGACTGCCCGACGTGCCAAATAGGTGGCCCTTGAGAAGATCCGCGGTGCTCAGGTTCAGTCCGCGATCGTTCAACGTCTCAAAGATGACGAAGGCTCGATTCTCGTTCGACACGTGCACTTCAATAACCTTGGCTCTCTTAAGCATATAGTTGTGCCAATCAACCAGTGGTGATTGCCAACTCTCAGCAGGGAGACCGGAAATCAGGGCCTCAAGTCGCAATCTCAGTAGGTCATATGCGGCTACTAGTCGACGATGAGAATCCTGACTCTTGGTAGCATTCGCCACGTCGCGTTCACCCGCAATGAGGCGTTGGAATATGTCATTGTCCTCTGCATTGAGACGCAGATTCGGCTCAAGCTCACGAGTCGCCATGTTCTTCCGTCCGAGAAACTCACGCTCTACTTCAGCGCCCCTTTCGTCACTTCTGGCCTTGAATATGTCACGCATTGCTGCGTAGAAGAGACTGACGGTCGCCAATCTCTGCTGGCCGTCGATCACCTGTTGTCTTGCCGAGTTTGTAGTTGTTGTGACGACCGAGCCGAGGAAGTATTCCCGCGCCCCAATTCGCATGGCCTTGTCGATATCATCCCAGAGTTCACTTACCTCATCGACATTCCAGGAATACGACCGCTGATAATCGGGAATTGCCAGCTGCCTGTCTGAAAGAAGATGTCCGATCCCAAAAACGAACGTCGACAGTTGGGACTCCGGGCCGTCAGACATGGCACCACTCATGACGAAACCTTACGTGCGAACCCATAGGGGCACACGCGATGCCGTCCGGTGGCTGGCTGGCGGGCGTACCTCGGCACCGTGCTCGGCATGCGGTGGGGCGGGTGGCCGGTCCGCGGGTCGGTCGGCTCGACTTCCTCCCTCAACCCTGGAAGTGGCCGAGCAGGTCACCCGTGGCCCCAAGGGCGCGACGGTCCTCGGATCGCCGACGTCACAGGCCGGCCGGCCGTCGCACCGTGGCCGTCCCAGTTGGCCCTCATGGCCTCCCGAGCGACCATCTGGCCAGTCGGGGGCTCGCGGTGCCGACGCCGACCGGTTCGTCTTCTCGGCTCCCAAGAGCGGGCCGGTCGACTACGGCCAACTTCCGGCAGTGCATCTCGAACCCGGCCACCGTCGCCGCCGGCCTCCAGGGCCTCGCCTTTCACGACCTGCGACGGGGCCAACGCGACCGGTATGGTGCTCGATGGGGTCGACCTGAAGGCCGCCCAGACCCGGCTCGGCCACAACGATCCCCGACTCACGATCTCCGTCGATGCGCAGGCCACAATGGCCGCTGAGGACGCTGTGGCCGAGCGCCTCAGGACGCTGCTCATGGAATTCCCGCGGCCTGCTCGCCGCGTAGGCCGTAGCTGACCCACCCATCAGTCAGGGCCATATAGGCCAGGACCTGCACCTTTACCTGGTCGGGAAGGCGGGACTTGAACCCGCGGCCTCAGCGTCCCGAACGCTGCGCGCTACCAAGCTGCGCCACTTCCCGTGCCTCCGATCCTACCCGACCCCGCAGGCGGGGCTACGAGGAAAGCGGGATGCTGACCGGGACGTACGAGTCGTCCTCGTACCGCCCGCCTGCGAGCACGATGCTGATGGCCCGCTCCAGCCGCAGCGGGTCCAGCGGCTTCACCAACCAACCCTCGGCGGCCGAGCGGCGGGCGAGGAAGACGTCGGCCCGGCGGTCGACGAGCATGAGGACGGGGATGTGGGGTATCCGTCCCCCGCTCTCCTCCAGCCGCAGGTCGAGGCACGTGGCCATCCCGCCCATCTTGCCGATCTGCAGGTCGAGCACCGCCAGATCCGGCGCCTTCTTGCGCACCGACTCCCGCACCTCGGCCCCTCGGGTGAGCTCTCGCACAGCGATCGACGCATCCGGCAGAGCCGACCGCACTGCGGCGCGCACCAGGGCCGAGTCGCTGACGATGAGCACCTCGGGCATGGGCCGCAGGGTAGCCCCCTCGGTGCTTGGGTAGCATTCCAGCGTCGCAGCCGGGCGAACCCAGGGGGACCCGCGTGCTCCACATCGATGTCGAGGAGGGCGAGGGCTACACCGTCTGCCGTCCCGTCGGGGAGCTCGACGCCTACACCGTCGGCCAGTTCCGGGAGGCGCTGGGCGAGCTGGCGGCCAGGCCGAAGCTGCTCATCGACATGTCCCAGGTGCCGTTCGTCGACTCCGCCGGCCTCGGAGCGCTCATCGGGGGCATCCGCCGAGCCCGGGAGGTCGGGGGCGACGTGGCCGTCTGCTGCAACCGCCCCACGCTCGTCCGCCTCCTCCACACCACCGGCTTCGACCGCATCGTCACCGTCACGGACACGATCGAGGAAGCCGCCCGCTCGCTGACCGACGAGAAGGAAGCCACCGGCAGCAGCTAGGCGCAGCAAGCTATGGCACAGCCGGCGGCGGGACGCAGTAGCCGGTGCCGTCCGGAACGAGGCCCTCGGGGCAGATCTCCTCGATGGACGGCTCGGGCTGTTCCTCCACCGTCGTCGTGGTTGCCACCGTCGCCGCGGACGTCGACACACGCACAGTGGTCGAGGTGACGCTCGACGTCGTTGTCGTCTCCTCGACAGACGTGCTGGTCGACGAGGACGACGACGAAGACGAGGTGGACGCCGGCACCACTGTCCGTCTCACTCGGGTGTCGCTCGTCACCGACACCGAGTCGTCGAGCTCAAGGGCGATCAGCCCGGACACCGACCAGACGAGAGCGATCAGAGAGGCGACGCCGAGGACCTGCAGCGCGACCGGAATCGCGCAGAGCCCCTTCCACCAGGTCTTGAGCGCAGTGCGGACAGTCCCAGGCTATGCCTGCTGGCCGACGGGCGCCCCTGCCTCCGCCTCCCGAGCGAACACGTAGCCCGCCACCGCCTCGATGCCGGCGAGGTCGTGGACGTCGCCCGGCAGCTCCGGCACCACCGCCGCCGCCGACGTCCCCACCTTCTTGACCAGCTCGGCGATGTGGCTCTGCTCGGCCTCGGCCATCTGCGAGAAGTCGGCCAGGTTCTCGTAGAACGCCCCCAGCGGGGTGCCGGCCAACGTGCGGGCCCGCTCCCGGTCGGACTCGGCCAGACCGCTTTCCGATGCGCGGGTGGGTCCGGTTGACGACCAGGCCCTCGGCCCGCAGGCCGGCGTCGGTGAGCTTGTCGGCGAAGAACCCGACCTCCTTGGCCGCGTCCCGGTGGGGCGACGACACGAGCACGAACGACGTCCCCGGCTCGCCCAGCAGCTCGCGCACCCGCTGGGCCCGCTCCCGGAACCCGCCCTCCATGCCCTCGAAGGCCTGGAAGAACGTGACCGCCTCGCCGACGACGTCGCTGCCCACGGTGCGCGACACGGTCTTGAGCACCAGGTTGGTGGCGATGTTCATCACCCGCAGCCCGCTGTGGGCGGGGGCCATCATCATCCGGTAGAAGCGGTTGTCGATGAAGCGGGTGAGGCGGCGGGGGGCGTCGAGGAAGTCGAGGGCGTTGCGGGTCGGCGGGGTGTCGACGACGACGAGGTCGAACCGTTTGTCGGCGTGCAGCTCGAACAGCTTCTCGGTGGCCATGTACTCCTGGGTGCCCGACAGGGCGCCGGCGATGTTGCGGTAGAAGCGGTTTTTCAGGATGGCGTCGGTCTGCTGGGGCGTGCGGGCGTACCTGGCGATCAGGCTGTCGAAGGTCTTGCGGGCGTCGAGCATGAGGGCCCAGCAGCTCGCCCGGCCACGGCCCTTCGATGCGGTGCGGGGTGTCGGGCAGGTCGCTCAGGCCGAGGGCGTCGGCCAGGCGACGGGCGGGGTCGATGGTGACCACCACCGCCCGGCGTCCCTGGCGCGCCCCCTCCAGCGCCAGGACCCCGGCGATGGTGGTCTTGCCGACGCCGCCGGGCCCGCAGCAGACCACGACCGACCGTCGACCGACCAGCTCGGCGAGACCTACTCGCTTGACGACCGGGTCACCTTCCCGCCGGTGGCCACGCGGCCGGGCTCCGGGAGTGCCGACAGTTGGGCGGCGAGGGCGTCGGCCAGGACGTCGATCTCGGCCAGGCCGAAGTCGACGGTGAACAGGGCGGGCAGGTGAACCTGGGGCATCTTCAGGGCCTCGGCGAGCCGGCCGAGCTGCTCCTGCTGGAGCTCCTGGCGCCGGAACCGGAAGTCGGCCGCGGTCCGCAGCACCTCGGCCTCGCCCGGGAAGAGGGTGATGCCCTGGTCGGCGGCCGCCTTCTCGGGATCGACGTCGAGGCCGTCGAGCCTCGGGTAGACGCCGTTCACGACCACGGGCCCCAGCTTGACGCGAATCCTGCTCCGCAGCGCGGCCTCGGTCTCCACCAGCTCGTTGACCGGGGTCTCTTCCGGCAGCGTGACCAGGATCACCTGGCACCGGGACGAGTCGGTGAGCAGGTCGAAGGCCTCGTCGGCCTGGGTCCGCAGGACGCCGCTGCGGGCGACGTCCATGACGCTGCGGGGGCTGACGAGGAAGGTGAGGGCGTGGCCGGCGGCGGGGGCGTCGACGATGATGACGTCGGCCGCGCCGGACCGTTCCAGCTGCTTGATCTTGCCCAGCACCAGGATGTCCTTGATGCCGGGAGCGGCGGTGGCGACCACCTCCACCATCCCGCTGTTGGCCATCTTCTTGGAGAGCTTGCCGAGCCCGTGACTGTCCATGTACTCGACCAGGGCGATGTCGGGGGTGAGGGTGCGGGCCCGGATGTTGGGCGCCAGCTCACGCTCGCCGTAGTCGAGGAAACCGGTGGCGCCGAGGGCCGAGACCAGGCCGCTCTTGGCCTCGACGGCGACGATCAGGGCCGAAAGGCCGGCGGCCGCGGCCATCCTGGCCAGTGCGGCCGAAACCGTCGTCTTGCCGACGCCACCCTTCCCGGCGACGATGACGACTCGCGACTGGCTGAGAAACTCGCGAGGATCCACCCCATCCGCAGACTACTTGCCGCCCTTCTCCTCCTCGGGGCTCTGGCCACGGCCAGCGTCACCGGCCTGCACCCCGCCGTCGCCCAGGACGCCGGGGTGGTCGACATCATCGAGGTCAAGGGGCGCATCGACCCCGTCGTCGGCGACTTCATCGAGCGTGCGCTGGACCGGGCGCGGGCCGGGGGCGACGAGGTACTCGTGATCCAACTCGACAGCCCGGGCTCGCTGCTCTCCCGGTCTGACCTCGACGTTCTGCTGTTCAAGATCGCCCACTCGTCGGTGCCGGTGGCGGTTTGGGTGGGTCCGACGGGCGCCAAGGCCTACGGCGGGGCGGCCCAGCTGGCGCAGGTGGCGGCGGTGGCGGGGATGGCCCCCGCTACTCGGATCGGCCGGGCGCCCGGGATCGTAGGGTCGCTGACGCCCGAGGCGGCGCTGGCCCGAGGGCTGGTCGACGTGGTGAGCCCCACGCTCGGCGAGTTCCTGGTCGGCCTGAACGGGCGCGAGGTCAACGGGGTGACGCTGGAGACGGCTCGGACGGTGACCGAGGGTGGCGAGACGCGGATGGAGGCGGCGGGGAACGTCCGCTTCGCCAAGCTCGACGTCCTCGAGCGCCTGCTCCACGCCGCCGCCAGCCCCTCGGTGGCCTACCTGCTGCTGATGGTGGGCCTGTGCCTGATCGTCTTCGAGTTCTTCAGCGTCGGGGTCGGCGTGGCCGGCGCCACCGGCGCCCTGCTCCTCGTGCTGGCCGGCTATGGGCTGGCGGTGCTGCCCACGTCCCCGCTGGGACTGGGCCTGGTGGCTCTCGGCCTGTTCGGGTTCGCCGTGGACGTGCAGTCGGGCGCGCCCCGCACGTGGACGGCCATCGGGTCCATGTGCCTGGTGGCCGGCTCCCTGCTCCTGTTCGGCGAGGGGATCGGCATCCCGTGGCTGACGCTGATCGCGGTGTTGGCCGCCGTGTTCCTGCTGATGGTGTCGGGCATGCGGTCGATGGTGCGGGCCCGGTTCTCGACGCCCACGATCGGGCGGGAAGCCATGATCGGGACCCTCGGCCAGGCCACCACCGCTGTCGATCCGGAGGGCACCGTGTCCCTCGACGGGGGGCTGTGGCGGGCCCGCACCAACCGGGCGACGCCGATCGAGGCCGGGGAACGGGTGCGGGTGGTGTCGATCGACGGGCTCCTGCTGGAGGTGGAGCCGGAGGAGGGAGGGGCCAAGGATGCCGGCCACTGAGCGGGCAGGGCTCTCACCTGCACAAATGTGAATCTGACCCTTGTCTGGGCCGCAGTGGGGGCGGTACGGTAGCACGCTGGGGAAGGAGGCGGGTTGAAGGCACATCGAGTGACAGAGCCGTGGCGGAACCGTGCGGCGTGCAAGGGGCCGCAGTCCGCGGTGTTCTTCCCGCCGTCGCACATCGAGCGCAAGGACGAGCGCGAGGCCCGCGAGCAGCGCGCCAAGTCGATCTGCGGCATCTGCCCGGTCCGCAGCGCCTGCCTCGACTACGCCATACGCATCCACGAACCCCACGGCATCTGGGGCGGGCTCAACGAGCTCGAGCGCAAGCACCTCATGGCCGACTCCGCAGCTGGCTGAACGAGTCCCTGCGCGCAACTGGTGACACAGAACGGCTGCGGGCACCGCTGAGCGTCACCGGTTCGGGTGGGGTGGGCCGACCCCGCAGCCGGCTGACCCGTCCCCCGGGCAACTGGTGACACAGAACGGTCCGTGGCGCCGCTGAGCGTCACCGGTTCGGTGGGGTGGGCCAGTCCCCGGGCAACTGGTGACACAGAACGGTCCGTGGCGCCGCTGAGCGTCACCGGTTCGGTGGGGTGGGCCAGCCCCGGGCAACTGGTGACACACGAACGGTCCGTGGCGCCGCTGAGCGTCACCGGTTCGGTGGGGTGGGCCAACCCCGCAGCCGGCTGACCGTCCCCCTCCCACCCCAACTGGTGACACAGAACGGTTCCGGGCACCGCTGAGGGTCACCGGTTCGGTGGTTTGGGCCAGCCCCGGGCAACTGGTGACGCAGAACGGCGCCCGTGACCGCTGCGCGTCACCAGGTCAGGTTGGTGGGGGGAGGCGGGGGCCGCCGATGCGGAGGTCTCCCCTTCGCCGCGTGACTCCTGTGGCGTCGAGCTCGGCGAGGAGAGGCAGGGCGTGGCGCCGGGACGTGCCGAGGGCGTCTCGCACCTGGGCGACGGTGAGGCCCTCGGGGTGCGACTGAAGGGCCGTGGCCACCCGGCGGGCCGCTTCGGCCACCGCCGACGGGGCGAAGTGAACGCCATCGCGCTGCACCACCAGGCCCCGGCGGACCAGCTCCGACAGCTCGGCCCTGTCGACACCCGCGGGGTCGGGCGGGGCGAAGGGGGCGGCGGCGAGGGCGGCGAGGAAGGGGTGGTCGGCCAGCGGGTCCGGCGCGGCGACGGGACGGGCCCGGCCGCCCTCCACCACCACGCCCGTCGAGCATGGGCAGGACCGCCCGCCTGCGCTCGTCGAGGGCGGCGACGTCGAGGCCCAGGGGGCCGGCGGTGTCGACGACCTCACCCAGCGCAGCCATAGCCGACGCCAGCGCCTCGGGCGACACCACCCACCGGCCGGCGTTCGGCTCCCGGCGCTCGCCCGTCATCCGCTCGAGGTCGTCGGCGGCCACCCATCCCCGCTCGGCGACGACCCGGTCGACTGACCTGGTCGGGCGGGCCCGGGAGGCCGGGAGGACCGGCGCCACGTCCAGGACCTCGCCGCCGCCGACGGTCTCGTCCCGACCGCTCTCCCGCAGGATGTAGCGGTCACCGGGCAGCAGCGGCACCACGACGGGCAGGTGGATACGAACGAGGCCCTCGTCGCCCGGCCCGAGCGCGTCGCCGCCGAGGATGCGCACCCTTACCGAATGCTCGCCCGACCCCAGGTAGGCCTGGTAGGCGCCGCGCCGGGTCACCTCGTGGCCGAGCGTCCCCAGCGTGCGGAGGGAGGCGTCGAACACACGGGTGGGCCGCCACTGGCCCGGCCTGACCAGGGCGTGGCCACGGGCGACCTCGTCGTGAGCGACGCCTGACAGGTTCACCGCCACCCGGCTCCCCGGCCCGACCGTCCGCAGCGGCTCCTGCAGGCTCTGCAGGCCCCTGACCCGCACCTTCCGGCCGCCGGGCGACGTCAGCAGGTCGTCGTCGACTGCCAGCGACCCTCCCGTCAGCGTGCCGGTGACGACGGTGCCCGACCCCTTGGCCGCGAACACCCTGTCGACCCACAGCCGGGGCCGGCCCCGGTCGACAGCCGGCGGCGTCGACTCGAGCAGGCGGTCGAGGGCGGCACGCAGGCCGTCGACCCCCTCGCCCGCGAGCACGTCGACCTCGGCCACCTCGGCGCCCTCCAGGAACGTGCCGGCGACCATGTCCTCCAACTCCAGGCGGGCCAGCTCACGGGTCTCACCGTCGACCAGCCCGACCTTGGTGAGCACGACGAGCCCGTGGCCCACGCCGAGCAGCTCCAGGATGCGCAGGTGCTCCTCGGACTGGGGCTTCCACCCCTCGGTCGCGGCCACGACGAACATGCAGGCGTCGACGCCGCCCACCCCGGCCAGCATGTTCTTGAGGAACCGCACGTGGCCGGGGACATCGACGAAGGCGAGCCGCCGGCCCGACGGCAGCGTCGTCCAGGCGAACCCCAGGTCGATGGTGAGGCCGCGCGCCTTCTCCTCGGCGAAGCGGTCGGGGTCCATCCCCGTGAGGGCCAGGACCAGCGTCGACTTCCCGTGGTCGACGTGGCCGGCGGTGGCGACGACGTGCAACTCAGCCGGAGCCGGAGCCGGAGCCGGCGCCGGGGCCGACAAGGCCGGCCAGCGCCTTGGCCAGCACCGGGTCATCGGCAGGATCCACCGTGCGCAGGTCGCAGACGGTGCGACCTTCGTGGACCCGGGCGACGATCGGCGGGTCGTGGGCCCGCAACGCGGCGGCGTGGTCACCGTCGAGGAAGACGCCCGCCGACGGCAGGTCGTGGCCGGGCACCGACCCCCCACCCGCCACCGCCACGGAGTCGCACGGCGTGCCGACGCCCAGCCCCTCGGCCCGGCGCCGCAAGGCGTCGACCGACAGCGCGGCCATGCGCCAGAACGGGATCGCATCGCCGTCACGGCGCAGGTAGGCGAGAGCCGTC
Source organism: uncultured Acidimicrobiia bacterium (assembly GCA_963827345.1). GTDB lineage: Bacteria > Actinomycetota > Acidimicrobiia > Acidimicrobiales > AC-14 > CAWGUU01. The sequence continues at coordinate 40,292 of CAWHAN010000016.1, forward strand.
TCCTGCAGGGCGGCCAGCACCAGACCGCCCGGCCGCAGCGCCCGGCTCAGCGGGTGGCGGGCGCAGGCGGCGACCACGTCGGCCCGGCCGGCGATCACGCCCGCCTGGGGCCCGCCGAGCAGCTTGTCGCCGGAGAACGTCACCGCCGCGGCGCCGGCCGCCAGCGTCTGGCGGGCCGCCGGCTCCCCCGCCAGCCAGGCAGGAGGCCCCCCCGCCAGCCACGGTGTGGCCGCGTCCAGCAGGCCCGACCCGATGTCGGCCACGACCGGCGGCCCCAGGCCGACGAGGCCGGCCACGTCGACCGACTCGGTGAACCCGACGATCCGGTAGTTCGACTGGTGGACCTTCAACACGAGGGCTACGCCCCCCTCACCGTCGAGCCCGTCGCCGCACGACTCCACCGCGGCCCGGTAGTCGGCGAGGCGAGTGCGGTTGGTGGTGCCGACCTCGACCAGGCGGGCGCCCGACTGGGCCATCACCTCGGGGATCCGGAAGCCGCCGCCGATCTCGACGAGCTCCCCGCGGGAGACGACGACGGCCCGGTCCCGAGCCAGCGTGGCCAGCACCAGCAGCAGGGCGGCGGCACCGTTGTTCACCACGTGGGCGGCCTCGGCCCCGGCGGCCCGGGCCAAGAGGGCGGCGGCGTGGTTGCCCCGTGACGCCCGCCGGCCCGTCGCCAGGTCGAGCTCCAGGTTGGCGTAGCGGCCGGAGCCGGAGCTGACCGCCGGCACCGCGCCGAGCGGCGCCCGGCCCAGGTTGGTGTGGAGCAGGACGCCCGTGGCATTGATCACCGGCCGCAGCAGGGCGGCGGCGACCTCCTCCGCCCGCGCCCGGGCCGAGGCCGGATCGCCGGCGGCGATGGCGGAGCGGGCGGCGTCGACCAGGAGGGGGTGGGGCAGCCCGACGTCGGCCAACCCACGGGCCAGAGCGTCGACTGCCGGGGGTTTGGGAGACGGCGGATTGGGGCTCCCCACAAGGGTGAGGATACGGGTGAGCCAGGGCGGAGGCCGCCGTCCCAACCGCCACCCTCCACCGGTAGGCTGTGGCACCCATGTGGTACGAGAACCCGGCGACCATGGCCAAGGCCTTCGGGGTCTTCCTGCTGATCGCGATCGTGGCCCCTGTCGTCACCGCGGGCACCGCGCTCTTCTCGATCATCTACCTGCCATTCCCCGCCCCCGAGCTACCGGAGCCGAAGCCGAACGTCGAGTCACGCATCACCCACATCCTCGACGCCAACGGCCAGGAGATCGGCGTCCTCCGCCGGTTCGACACCAGCATCCCGGTCAAGCAGGAGGACATCCCCGACATCACCAAGGCCGCGGTCGTGGCCGCCGAGGACAAGCGGTTCTACTCCCACAGCGGGTTCGACTTCTTCGGAGCGCTGCGGGCGGCGTGGGCGGACCTCCGGGGCCGGGAGGTCGTGCAGGGCGGGTCGACGATCACCCAGCAGTACATCAAGAAGGTCTACGTCGGCGACGAACGCACGCTGTCCCGCAAGATCCGGGAGGCGGTGCTGGCCGGCCAGCTCGACCGCAAGGTCGACAAGGAAGAGATCCTCTACCGCTACATGTCCACCGTCTACTACGGCGGTGGCGCCTACGGCATCGGGGCGGCAGCCGAGTCGTACTTCAAGAAGCCGGTCAACGACCTGAACGTCTCGGAGTCGGCCATGCTCGCCGGCCTGCTGTCCGCACCCTCCGAGCTCGACCCCCGCACCAACCCGAAGCAGGCCGAGGCCAACCGGCTCGGCGTCCTCGACGCCATGCTCGACCAGAAGCGGATCGAGCTCGGTGCAGCACGCCCAGGCCAAGGAACAGAAGATCTTCCTCGTCGGCAGCACCGAGGCCCCGCCGCCGCCCAACGCCACCCTGGTCCACCCCGTCGAGCTCCAGTCGACGACCCAGCCCTACTTCGTCGACTACGTGGTGCGCTACCTGGTGGCCAAGTACGGCGACGACATCGTCTATCGAGGCGGGCTGAGGGTGGAGACCACCCTCGACCCCGAGCTGCAGACCCTCGCCGAGGATTCGGTCACCAAGGCACTGGCCGGCACCGAGTCGCCGCTGGAGATGGCGATGGTGTCGGTGGAGCCGGGGACGGGCTATGTCAAGGCACTGGTGGGTGGCCGCGACTTCGCCAAGTCGCAGGTCAACCTGGCCTTGGGCGCCTGCCCGGCCACCGACGGAAAGCCCAACCCCACCGACGGGCCCGTCTGCCTGGCCGGGGGAGGCACCGGCCGCCAGCCCGGGTCGGCGTTCAAGGTGTTCACCCTGGCCAAAGCGTTCGAGGAGGGCATCGGGCCGCGGCGGGTGTACTCCGGGCCCGGCACCTACACGTTCCCCCGCTGCAGCGGCACCCAGTGCACGGTGAAGAACGTCGAGAGCGGCAGCTACGGCAGCATCACCCTGCGGGAGGCCACCGAGAACTCGGTCAACACCGTCTTCGCCCAGCTGGTCGGCGACGTCGGGATCAAGGAGACCGCCGAGATGGCCCACCGGCTGGGCATCACCATGGTGTCGCCCGACGGCAACCAGCCCAGTGGCGAGCCGTACGGGGCCAGCCTCACCCTCGGTGCGGCCGAGGTGTCACCCCTCGACATGGCTGCCGCCTTCAGCGTCCTCGCCGCCCGCGGGAACCAGTGGGCGGCCACGCCGGTGGTGAAGGTCACCGACGCCTACGGCCAGGTTCTCGAGGACAACACCAAGCGGGCGCCCAAGCGGGTCCTGGCCGAGAACATCGCCGACAACCTCAACGACGTGCTCAAGGGCGTCATCACCAGCGGCACGGGCAAAGGCGCCGACATCGGACGCCCCGACGGCTCGGCCGGCAAGACCGGCAGCGCCGACCTCAACCGGGACGCCTGGTTCGTGGGCTACACGCCGGCCCTGTCGACCTCGGTCTGGATGGGCTACAGCGACTCGAACACCCGCTCGCTCTACAACATCAAGGGCGTGTCCAAGGTCTACGGAGGGACGATCCCCGCCTCCACCTGGAAGGCCTTCATGGGCGAGGCCATGAAGGGCAAGCCGCCGGCCGACTTCCCCGAGCCGACGCCTCTCGCCGGCGATGTCGGCGCCGGCGCCCGTCGGGCTCCGGTGCAGCTCGCTCCGGTGGAGGAGCCGGAAGAGCAGATCCTCCTCGTCGGCCCGCCCGTCACCCTCTACCCGCAGAGCCCGTTCTTCCCGGGCCAGCAGCCGACCTTCACGCTCCCGACGGTGCCCAACGTGACGCTGCCGCAGGTCACGACACCGACGACCCAGCCGACCTTCGGGCCCCCGTAGTCGGGCCGCTGGGTCAGCGCGTCGCGGTGGTGGGCGGCGACGCCGCCGCACTCCCCGAGCTGCACGACAGGACCTGCTGGCAGGCGTCGCGGATCGGGACGGCGATGAAGATCCGATCGGTGCCGACTCCACCCGGGTTGTACGCGGCGGACGCCATCCCCAGCACCTCGCCCCTGTCGTTGACCAGTGGGCCGCCCTGACGCAGGCCGTCGATGACGACGTCGTGCTCGATACCCGTCGACGAGACCGACGTGATCTTTCCCTGAGCCAGCGACGTGTCGTCGGCCGCCACGAAGATCTTGTCGCCGGCCTTCGACACGTGGTTGTCGCCCGCCCACGGCAACGGCGGCGACACTCGGGGCACCACGAGCAGGGCCAGGTCCCGGTCCTCCTGCCAGGTCCAGAGGACGGCGTTGGCCTGGGTGCCACCGTTGCGAACGATGATCTCGGCCCCGGGTTCTTCGTCGCCGCTCTCACCGCCGAGAACGAGGTCAGCAGGAAGCTCTCGCCTCCGAAGGACCCGGCCACCATGGCCGACACCTCCACCGGCTTCCCCTCCTCGTCCATCGTCGTGACCCTCCACACCGAGGTCGCCACCTTGCGCTCCAGGGCCTCCACCGACAGGACCTCGAGCTTGGTGGTCGTCGGGCCAGTGGTCGGCGCTGCCGTCGGGACCGGGTTGGCGTTCTCGGGGCGGACGGCCCGGCCGGGTCCTGCAACTCCACCTTCACCGCGCCGAGGACATAGATCGCGGCCCCGCTGACCCCGATCAGCACCGAGACGAGCAGGACGATGATCGCCAAGCCAAGGAGGCTCGGCGGCCAGATGTGCCTGCGCCAGAAGTTGTCGCGGCCGACGGGGCTGGTCGAGTGGGGCGCTCGCTGCGAGCGCCGAGCCGGTTCGGGGAGGCCCAGCCACTGCCGGCTGCGCTCGAGAAGCGGCATCTATAGGACAGTACCCGGGCATACCATGGGTGCCGTGGTCGCCCTGCTGGCTGTGATCTTCGTCGTCGTCCCCATCGTCGAGCTGTTCGTCATCATCCAGGTCGGGCAGGCCATCGGCGCCCTGAACACGATCGCCCTGCTCCTGATCGTCGGCTTCGTCGGCGCCTGGCTGGCCAAGCGGGAGGGCACGGCGGTGTGGCTGCGCTTCCGGCGCCAGATCGAGGCGGGCGCAGTTCCGGGCCGCGAGATCGTCGACGGCGTCCTCATCCTCTTCGCCGGCGCCTTGATGCTCACCCCCGGCTTCGTCACCGACATCCTGGCCCTGCTCCTGCTGTTGCCGCCGGTGCGGGCCGTCGTCCGGGCCACGCTGCTGAAGCGGTATGTCGGCAGGATCATCGAGGTCCGCGGAGCCGACGGCCGGCGGCTGACCGGGCGCTAACCGCTGGTCGTCGGGGGCCCGGCTTCGAGCCGGCGGCGCACTTCCGCCATCTTCTCGGCACCGTGATTGGGCGCTCCCCACCGGGTCTCCAGCCACCAGCTCGCACCCGCGTCACTGAACTTCGTGACGGTGGCAGTGGCCTCGGCGGGGTCGTCGGCGGGGGTCTCCCCCTCGACGATCACGTCGAACTGCCGACGCTCGCCGCCGTGCCAGGCCAGCCAGCCGATCATCTCCTCGATGTCGCGGGGTTCGACCGGCCGCATGCCGTCGTCGTCCAGGCACATGGGGATCAGGCCGTCGCCCCGGATCACCCGTTTCATCGACTTGGGCCGGGGCCACGCGCCGACGACCCAGATCGGCGGGCGCGGCTGCTGGACGACGGCGGTGGTGGCGTCGAGGTCCTCCCGCGCCTCCAGGTTGATCGTGTAGTGGCGGCCGGAGAACTTCTTCTTGCCGGCGAACAGGCCCCTGACCAGGTCGATCCCCTCGTCCAGCCGTTCGGCCCGCACCCGGCGGTCGGTCTCCTCGCCGGTGGTGCCGAGGGCGTCGTCGACGGCCCCGAGGCCGACGGCGAGGACGGCCCGGCCGCCCGACAGCTGGTCGAGGGTGAGCACCTGGCTGGCCACCTTCCACGGCCGGCGCCAGGGCAGGGGCGTGAGCATGGTGCCCAGGCGGACGTGGCTGGTGCGCTGGGACATGGCCGCCAGCAGCGTCCACGGGTCGACGCCGTAGGACGCCTCCCAGACGAACACTCCGTCCCACCCGGCCTGGTCGGCGACGACCGCCAACTCCAGCTGCTCGACGGCGCTCCCACCGGGAAGCACGAACCCGAACTTCATCACCCGCTCAGAACGCCACGCAGGTGGGGCCCTCGAACTGCGCCGTCGCGCTGGCCGCCCACGCGTCGCCCCGGCGGGTGAGCACCCGCCAGTAGTACACGCCACCCGGCTGTGAGTCCCGCAACTCGTAGGTCGAATGATCGGCCGGGAGCTCCTCGCTGGTGGTGTAGTTGCCGCTGTCCAGCCCGTCCGGCCGGGCCGACACGGCCACCACCTGCACATTCGCGCCCGCCGGCTGCCAGGAAAGCCTGGTCAGCGGCGTGGGGCCCTCGCAGCCGGGAACCGCTGCCAGGCCTGTCGCGACAGATCCGCCGGTGGCGGTGACGACAGGATCAGACGGCGGAGGTGAGGGCGGAAGCCCGGGCCCGCCCGGCGAGGTCGACGGTGGCGTCGGTGGCGCGGTCGGCAGGTCGCCGGGGATGGTCGTGCTCGAGCCCGACGTGGACCCGCCATCGGAACCGGTTGCCTCTGTCGCCGACGTGGTCGAGGAGCCTGTTCCCGCCGGCGAAGCCCCGGGCTGGTCATCGGAGCATCCGGCAGCCGTCATGAGGACGGCGAGCGCCAGACCCGCCACCCACCTGGCGCGGATTCCGGCCTTCGGATACTGCACGCCACAAGGCTATCCACAGTACGATCCGTAGCAGCAGCGGCGGTGCGTCACATGGGGAGGGAACGGCCATGGCGATTGCATCCAGACGTTCGCGGTATGCCGGACGGGCGCTGCTGGCGGCGTTCCTCGTCGGGTCACTGGCGGTGCAGGTGGGCCTCGCCCCACCGGCGTCGGCGGTGGTGCCCGTCGCCATCACCTTCACCGACGTGAACCCCGACACGTCCACGAACCCGAACAGGAACAGCGCCACCGGCGGTCGAACCAACGGGTTGGCCAGCGCCAGTGCCAACAACCAGATCTTCTACGCGGCCACCGAGTTCGGAGGCGTCTACAAGACGACGAACGCCGGTGGCGCCTGGACCTTCCTCGCCGGTCACCGCCCGATGGTCACATGGGACGTCGAGGTCGACCCCAGCAACAACAACCGGGTCTACGCCACCTCGTTCTTCGACGGTCGGGCCGCCAACTCGGTCTCCGGGATTCAGAGCTCCGGCAACGCCGGCGCCACGTGGGCCCACTCGGCCACCGCCACGCCCCCGGCCGCCTCCTCGGCCACCTACGGCGGGTGCCTGGCCCCCCAGCTGGGCGCCCCTTCCGCCTTCGGCATCGGCATCAACGCCGCCAACGGCAACACCGTCATCGGCACCAACTGTGGCGTGGGCCGCACCACCGACGGCGGCGCCACCTGGGCGTTCTCCGATCCGACCCCGGCGACGGCCGCCACCAACGTGTGGGACGTGTTCGTGCAGGGCGACGGCACAGTCCTCATCTGTGGCAACGACGGCGTTCACCGGTCGACCGACGGCGGGGCCAACTGGACTTCGGTCGTCGGCAACCTGCCCGGTGCCCTGGCATTCGGCCGGTGCTCGGTCTCCGCCTCCCCGGACGAGAACTACGTGCTGTTCGTCGAGTTCGGCGGTCGCGTCTTCGAAAGCGACGACACAGGTGCCACGTGGGTGGAGTTCCCCGGGTCGTCGGACGGCAGCCGTATCCCGTTCATCACCACCAACAACCGGACCACGGGGTTCGACCTGTGGGTCGGTCGGGGCGTCAACCTGTTCCGGGCCGGCTGTACCACGCCGGCCATGCCCGCCCCCGGCGGGGCCGCCGGTGCCCGTTGGTGGCGGCGTGGGTCAACGCCCAGACCGGGGCCCACGCCGACACCGGCGACGTGGTGTTCGACACCGGCGGGGCCAACGACCGCTGCCCGAGGGTGTACTCGTCCGACGGCGGCGTCCACACCACCGCCCAGGCCAACCCCGCCTGCCAGACCCCGACGTGGGTGCGCGCCAACGTCGGGCTCCACGCCCTCTGGCTCTACACCATGAACGGCGCCAACCAGGCCGGCGACGCCAACGAGAACCTCTACATGGGCGCCCAGGACAACGGCGCCATGGGCACAACCACCGGCGGCAACAGCCCGCCGACCTGGAACTTCCCCCACTGCTGCGACGTGTTCAACATCGCCGCCGAACCGGCCCGGGTGGTCTGGGACTTCTTCTCGACCTACAACCAGTTCCGTGGCGGCCCCGGCATGACCGGGCCCGTCGCCATCACCGCCCCCGCCCCCGGCAACGGGACCCAGGGCGTCGACCTGTTCACCTTCCCGGACAACATCGACAACTTCGGGGCCAACCAGTACGTGTCGGTCAGCGGGTCCGGGGCGTTCACCACCACCGACATCACCGCCAATCCGGTCGTCTGGACGGCGCTGGGAACGGGCATCCCGGCCGGCGGGTTCTGCGGTGTGCAGGTCGCCGTCACCGGGGGAACGCCGACGTTCTATGCCCAAACCGGCTGCCTGGGCGTGTTCGAGACCGGGAACAACCGTGGACCGTTCCAGCTCTGGCGGCTCCAGGGCCTCGCCGGCACCTGGGACCGGGTGGACGACAACTTCAGCGCCACCAGCGGCATCGAGATCTTCGGCGCCGACCCGAACAACCCCAACCGCCTCTACGCCTCGCACCTCTCCGGCCCCAAGGGCGTGCAGATGATCCGCTCCACCGATGGCGGCACGACGTGGCAGGTGGATGCCGGGCTGACGGCGCTGATGGACGGCAACGGCGACTTCCAGATGGCGCCCGTCGCCGGCGCCGGAGCCACGAGCTTCACGCAGTTCCAGGGCTACAACCAGCCGACGCTGGTGGCCTTCGACCCCGAGGATGCCAACACCATCGTGGCCGGCGGCCGCGACTCGGGGGTGTTCCTCACCCGCAACGGTGGCCTGAACTGGTCGCTGCTGACCGACCCGCGCACGCCCGACACCTCGGGAATCCCGCACCTGCCTCGACCTTTCTTCGCCTACTTCGACCACGAACCCGCGGGGTCGATCCGGATCCACATCGGCACCCAGGGCCGGGGCATGTGGCGCATCACCGTTCCCTCCGACGCCTGCGCGCTGACGACGGCTCCGCCTGCAGGGTCGATCATCGGCACCGCCGGCAATGACAACATCGTGGGGACGGCCGGCGACGACGTGATCTTCGGCGCCGAGGGCGCCGACAGGATCACCGGCCTGGGCGGGAACGACACCGTGTGCGGCGGGACGGGCAACGACGAGATCTACGGGGCCGATGGGAACGACACCCTCCTCGGCGAGGGCGACGCGGACAAGCTCGTCGGCGGCACGGGCAACGACACCCTCATCGGGGGCACCGGAGCGCCCGATGACATCTCCGGTGGCCCAGGCGACGACACCATCGACGTCCTCGATGGTGTCGGCGGCGAGCGCTACTCGGGCGGCGACCACGTCTCTGGCGACACCTGCGTGGCCGACGCCGGCGACATCGGCTTCGGCGACTGCTCGCCCTAGGTCGCTGCTGTTCCAGCCCGCCGCTGGCGCCTGACAGCCGCCGTTCGCGCCCAAGTGCGCTGGTCAGGTGCCCGGCTGCAGAGCAGCCGATGCGTTGATCAGTGGCGACCTAGCCGCTCATCCCAGAGCGTGCTCCGCGGCCTCGAGCAAGCGAGCGGTGCAGCCGGCCATGTTCACGGGGGGAAGCAGCTCGTCGGCGATTCGATCGGCGATGGCGGCGAACGCGGCCCCTGCCGCGCCCGTCGGTGCCGCCACCGAGAGCGGGGTGCCGGCGTCGTTGGCCCGGCTGACCTCGGGCTCGAGCGGCACCCGCCCGAGCAGCGGCACGCCCAGCTCGTTGGCCAGGGTCTCGCCTCCACCCTCGCCGAACAGGGCGTAGGACTGCCCGTGGTCGCAGGTGAACGACGTCATGTTCTCGATGACGCCGAGCACCTTCAGGTAGGACCGGCGGGCCATGTCGGCCACTCGCACCGCCACCTTCTGCACGGCCAGGGCCGGCGTGGTGACGACCACCATCTCGGTGCGGGGCAGCAGCCGGCCCAGCGCCATCTGCACGTCGCCGGTGCCGGGCGGCATGTCGATCAGCAGGTAGTCCATCGGCCCCCACGCCACCTTGACCAGGAACTCCTCCAGCGCCTTGGCCAGCATCAGGCCCCGCCACATGATGGCCATGTCCTCGTCGTCGACGAGGAAGCCCATGCTCACCACCTTGATGCTGCCCTCGCCCACCTTGACCACGTGGGGCCGGATGAGACGGCCGTCGGTGGTCTCCAGCCGGCCCTTGACCCCGAGCATGCGGGGGACGCTGAAGCCCCAGATGTCGGCGTCGAGCACGCCCACCGAGAAGCCCCGGGCGGCCAGCGCCGAGGCCAGGTTGACGGTGACGCTGCTCTTGCCCACGCCCCCCTTCCCGCTGGCGATGGCCACGATGCGGGTGCTGAGCGGCACCTCGGTGTCGGGGGCGTTGTTGGACGCGTGGCGGCGGGCCCGCTGCATGACCATGCTGCGCTGGGCCTGGTCCATCTCGCCGAACTTGACCTTCACGTCGGTGACGCCGGGGAGGCCCCGGACCTTGGACATCACGTCGTCGCGGATCTGGACCCGCAGCGGGCACCCCGAGATCGTGAGCGAGACGTTGACCACGACCACCCCGTCGGGCTCGATGGTGACGCCGTTGACCATGCCCAGGTCGACGATGTTGGAGCCCAGCTCGGGGTCGACGACGCCCCTGAGCGACCCCATCACGTCCGCTTCGGAGATCGATGCGGGGGTCAGGGCGGGGGCGTCGGGGGCGTCGGGGGTCACGGGTGGATTTTACCGGGGTGCGCCGGTAATATCCATCTGTGGATACGCCGCGGCTCGACGTGCTGAAGGCGCTTGGCGACAACACCCGCTACGCCATCTACCTCGAGCTGGCCCGATCCCGGTCGCCGCGGTCCACCGCCGAGATCGCCGACTCGCTGGGCCTGCACCCCAACACCGTCCGTCCCCACCTCGAGCGCATGCGCGACGTGGGCCTGCTGGCGGTCGAGGCCGACGGCCACGGATCGGTCGGGCGCCCCCAGCACCGCTACTCGGTCGCCCCCGACGCCCCGTCGCTCGGCCTGGAGTCCCCGGCCTTCCCGCTGCTGGCCCGCATGCTGGCCCCGCTGGCGGCGGCGGCCGAGCTCGAGCCCGACGACGTCGCCCTCGTCGGCGCCCAGGTCGGCCAGGCGATGGCCGTCGCGTCCAAACCCCGGCCGGGATGCGTCGACGCCCTGTCGGGCATGCTGTCCGAGCTGGGCTTCGACCCCGCAGTCGCCGCCGACGACGACGTCGTGAGCATCGTCTTCACCCATTGCCCCTTCGCCCAGCTGGCCGAGGCCCATCCCGAGGTGGTCTGCCACCTCCACCGGGGACTCATCCAGGGATACGTGGAACAGATGGGCGGAGCGAGCGTTGAACGGTTCGGTACGCTCGCCGACCGTGACCCATGCCAGGTAGAGCTCTCCGTCGGGTAGATTGAGAGCAGAATGACTTCAGGAGGAGTTGGATGATCGTCCTCACCGACACTGCAAGCACCAAGGTCCAGGAACTGCTCAAGGCCGAGGGCAACGACGACCTGGCGCTGCGCGTTGCAGTTCGTCCCGGTGGATGCTCCGGCTTCAGCTACGAGATGTTCTTCGACTCGGAGTTCGGCACCGACGACACCGTCGCCGAGCTCGGTGGCGTCAAGATCGTCGTCGACGCCGCCAGCGCCCCGTATCTGCAGGGCGCCCAGCTCGACTACAAGGACGGCCTCCAGGGCGCCGGGTTCGCCATCAACAACCCCAACGCGTCCCGCAGCTGCGGCTGCGGTCAGTCCTTCAGCTGAGCACCCCGGTCGGCCCTGACCGGCCGATCGTCCGCGCAGGAGACTGGCTCGTCACGTCGGGCCAGATCGGCCTGTCCGGCACCGCGCTCGTCGAGGGCGGCGTGGAGGCCCAGACCAGGCAGTGCCTGGCCAACCTCTCGGACGTGCTGGCCAGCGAGGGCGCGTCTCTCACCGACGTGGCGCGCACCACCGTCTACCTCCAGGACATGGGTGACTTCGCGGTCATGAACGCCGTCTACGCGGCGGCGTTCGGCGACCATCGGCCGGCTCGCGCCACCGTCGGCGTGGCTGCGCTTCCCCTCGGGGCCCTCGTCGAGATCGACGCCTGGGCCTGGGTCGGCAGGACACGCGGCTGACCCTCGCTTCGCCCGCCCCGATCTGGTGACGCAGGGCGGCACCGGCCGCGGTTTCGTGTCACCGGTTCGTGGGCGCCGCCCCCCAGCTCCGTTCTGGTGACGCACAACGGCGTCGGGCGCGGTTTCGTGTCACCGGTTCGCCGGGAGGCGCCGGTTCCGGCGCTCTTCCCCCTACGCTCGCCGCCGTGCGACTCGTGGACGTGGGGGTGCAGCCGGTCGGCGTCGTCGCCATCGGACTGATGCCAACCGGCGTCGTGGCGGTCGGCGAGCTGGCGACGGGCGTCGTCGCCATCGGGCAGCTGGCCCGGGGCGTGGTCGTGGTCGGGCAGCTGGCGGTGGGGGTCGTCTCGCTCGGCCAGCTGGCCATCGGGGTGGTCTGGGCGTGCGGGCAGGTGGGCATCGCCGCAACATCGGGGCCGGGGCTGGTACTGGGCCTCTTCGGCCGGCTGTTCGCCCGTCGCCTCCTGGGCCGCGAGCCGGGGCCGGCGTGGGCCGGGCTCCGGAACCTGAGCCGGGCCCAACTGGTGGTGGGACCGATCGTGGTCGTGCTGCTCGCCGGTCTGTGGTGGTTCGCCGTCGGAGCGCCCCTCGTCGACACCCTCACCCGACCGGGCCCCGTCGTCGTCGTGGAGGAGCCCGAGCCCGACCGGTGCGTCGGCCGCTGCTAGACCCCCAGCGTGCCTAGAGGCCCCAGCGGGCCTAGACCCCCCAGCGTGATTGCCCGAAGCGGTAGCCCACCGACCTGACGGTGTGGATGAGGCCGGCGTGCTCCTCGCTCAGCTTGGCCCGCAGCCGCCGGATGTGGACGTCGACGGTGCGAGCCCCGCCGTAGTACTCGTAGCCCCAGACCCGGGACAGCAGCATCTCCCGCGTGAAGACCTTGCCGGGGTGGGTGGCCAGGAACTTGAGCAGCTCGTACTCCATGTACGTGAGGTCGAGGGAGCGGCCGGCGATGGCGGCCTGGTAGGTCTCCAGGTTGAGCACCAGCTGGCCGTACTCGATGAGCTCGGGGCGGGTGCCGCGGCCGGTGCGCCAGAACAGGTGGCGGAGGCGGGCCTCGATCTCGCCGGCCCGCAGGGGGAGGACGCAGATGTCGTCGAACAGGTCCTCGCGCAGCTCCAGGTCGTCGAGCTGGGTGCCGGCCACGAGCAGGAGCAGTGGCTCGAGGGGGACGTCCCGCTTGCGGAGCGACCGGCACAGGGCCAGGCCGCCCTCGGGGTCGACGTCGGCACAGATGACCGCCCCCGACCAGCCGTCGTCGGGCTCGCGGCGGGACGCGTCATCGCCTGTTGTCGCCGGTCGCCACGGGTACCCGGCGCCGTCGAGGACGCTCGTCACCGTGGGCGGCGGCGGGTCAGGAAAAACCAGTAACGACTCCATCGGCTCCCCGCCTAGAGGATGGGCAGGTAACGGTCCAGCTCGAAAGGCGTGACCTGGGTCTTGTAGGCATCCCACTCCACCCGCTTGTTGCGGATGAACCACTCGAACACGTGCTCGCCGAGGATGTCGGGCAGCAGGTCGGAGGTCTCCATGCAGACGATGGCCTCCTCCAGCGACCCGGGCAGCTGGTCGACTCCCTCGGCCAGCCGTTCCTCGGCGGTCATCTCGTACAGGTTGGCGGTCAGCTCGGGGGCCAGCTCGTAGCCCTCGGAGATGCCCTTGAGCCCGGCTCCGAGGATCACCGCGTAGGCGAGGTACGGGTTGCAGGCGGGGTCGGGTGAGCGGAACTCGATGCGGGTCGACGACCCCTTGCCCTTCTTCGATCCGGGGATGCGGACCAGGGCGGAACGGTTGTTGCGGGCCCACGCCACGTAGACAGGCGCCTCGAACCCGACGACGAGGCGCTTGTAGGAGTTCACCCACTGGTTGGTGACGGCGGTTATCTCCCGGGCGTGAGTGAGCAGGCCGGCCACGAACCCCTTGGCCACCTTGGACAGGTGGGCTTCGTCGCCCGGGTCGTGGAAGGCGTTGACGTCGCCCTCGAACAGGGAGATGTGGGTGTGCATGCCCGAGCCCTGCACGCCCGCCAGCGGCTTGGGCATGAAGGAGGCGAACACGCCGCGCTCCAGGGCGATCTCCTTCACCACCAGCTTGAAGGTCATGACGTTGTCGGCCATGGTCAGGGCGTCGGTGTAGCGCAGGTCGATCTCGTGCTGGCTGGGGCTGTCCTCGTGGTGGCTGTAGCGCACGGGGATGCCGATCGACTCCAGGGCCAGGATCGTGCGCCGGCGCAGGTCGGTGGCCACGTCGACGGTGGTGAGGTCGAAGTAGCCGCCGGAGTCGAGCGGGATCGGGGCCGGCTTCCCCTTCTTGTTGTTGGCGAAGTAGAAGAACTCCATGTCGGGGCCGACGTAGAAGGAAAAGCCCAGCTCGCGGGCCTTGTCGAGGTTGCGGCGGAGGACGTGGCGGGGGTCGCCCTCGAACGGCGACCCGTCGAGGTTGGACACGTCGCAGAACATTCTCGCCACCGGGGCGTCCTCGCCCCGCCAGGGCAGGAGCTCGAAGGTGTTCGGGTCGGGGTGCAGGAGCATGTCGCTCTCCTGGACCCTGCTGAAGCCGTCGATGGCCGACCCGTCGAAGGTCATGCCCTCCTCGAAGGCGTTCTCCAGCTCGCCGGGGACGATGGCGATCGACTTGAGCTGGCCCAACACGTCGGTGAACCAGAGGCGGATGAACCTGATGCCTCGCTCCTCCACCGACCTGAGGACATAGTCCTGCTGGCGTTCCATGGCGTCATCATCGCACCGCCGGGCCGGTCTCCGGCCCAGTTCACAGAGCGTTCACCAAGGAGCAACTGACGCGAAACTGGCCCCCGCGAAGGTGGCGCACTCAACTGAGCCCTAGAAGGGGGAACCGTGCACGGACACAGCCCGGCCGACGTGCTGGCGATGCTGTCGGACAACAACGTCGAGTTCGTCGACTACCGCTTCTGTGACCTACCCGGCCTGGTCCAGCACGTCACCGTGCCCGCCACCCAGATGACCGAGGACGTCTTCGCCGACGGTCACGGCTTCGACGGGTCGTCGATCCGGGGCTTCCAGGAGATCCAGGAATCGGACATGATCCTGATCCCCGACTCCACGACTGCCTACCTCGACCCGTTCCGGGCCCGCACGACGCTCAACATCCACTGCTTCGTGCACGACCCGGTCACCGGCGAGCCCTACTCCCGTGACCCCCGCTACGTGGCCAAGAAGGCCGAGGCGTACCTCACGTCCACCGGCATCGCCGACAAGGCCTACTTCGGCCCCGAGCCCGAGTTCTTCATCTTCGACGACGTGCGCTACTCCTACACCGGCAACGCGTCGATGCACATGGTCGACTCGGTGGAGGGGACCTGGAACACCGGCCGCGACGAGGGCCCGAACCTCGGCTACAAGCCCCGCACCAAGGAGGGTTACTTCCCCGTCCCGCCGATGGACAAGTACCAGGACCTGCGCTCGGAGATCGCGGCGACGCTCATCGCCCTCGGCATCCCGGTCGAGCTGCACCACCACGAGGTGGCGTCCGGCGGCCAGGGCGAGATCGGGATGCGCTTCGACACCCTGCTGAACATGGCCGACAAACTGGTGACCTTCAAGTACGTGGTGAAGAACGTCGGCAACAACTTCGGCAAGACGGTGACGTTCATGCCCAAGCCGCTGTTCGAGGACAACGGGTCCGGCATGCACACCCACCAGTCGATCTGGAAGGGCGACGACCCGCTCTTCTACTCCGAGACGGGGTACGCGGGGCTGTCCGACATCGGCCGCTGGTACATCGGTGGCCTACTGGCCCACGCCCGGGCGATCATCGCCTTCTCGAACCCCACCACGAACTCGTACAAGCGGCTGGTGCCGGGCTACGAGGCGCCGGTGAACCTCGTGTACTCGCAGCGCAACCGGTCGGCCTCGTGCCGGATCCCGCTGGCCCAGAAGAGCCCGAAGGCCAAGCGGGTCGAGTTCCGGTGCCCCGACTCGTCGGCGAACGTCTACCTGGCGTTCTCGGCGATGCTGCTGGCCGGCATCGACGGGATCCAGAACCGCATCGAGCCGCCCGACCCGGTCGACAAGGACCTCTACGACCTCCCGCCCGAGGAGCTGGCCCAGGTGCCGCAGGTGCCCGCCAGCCTGGACGAGGCGCTGCTGGCGCTCGAGGCCGACAACGACTTCCTGCGCGCCGGCGACGTGTTCACCGACGACGTGATCACCACCCACATCGCCTACAAGCGGGAGCACGAGATCGACGCGCTGCGCCTGCGGCCGCACCCCTACGAGTTCCACCTGTACTACGACATCTGACGCCCGGCGGCGCCGCCGTCGCAGGTGAGTGTGCAGAAAGGTCGCATATAGCGACCTTTCTGCACTTTCACACACATCGACTCGTCGAATTGTTGAGCGACGCGCCGGCCCCACACCGCCACAGCGCCTGATCCTCGACGCCGGGGCGGTCACTGCTTTGTCGCGCTCCGACGTCCGGGCGTGGGCTGCCGTCGCCGCCGCTGTCGAGGCCGGAGCCGTTGTCTCGGTCCCGGCAGTCGTCGTTGCCGAGACGGGCGTGACATGGAAGCCCTCGCGTCCGATCAGGGCAACGTCGTCGTTCAGCCGCTCTGATCGGCGGATCGCGTCAGCCGAACGGGGCCGGTGAAGGCCCGGTTCGGGCCGACGCGACACGGTCAGCGCCTCCAACTTCGCGGGATGGCACGTTCACGATCCGTCATCTCGAGCCACCGCAGCGTTCCGACCAGGGATGCGCTGATGCTCGCCGAGTGCCGTACCCTGGGTGTATGGCGCGACGAGCCGACGATTCGCCTGGCGAGCCCGTCGTCGAACTCATCGACGGCGATGATCCGACGACGACCTTCGATGACTGGCTCGACAGCCTCGCCCTCGGCGAGCCGACCGACCTCAACGTCGGCGCGGCGGAGATCCTCAGGGAGATTCGCGAGCACGGCGAGCATTGAGCGCCATCGTCCTCGACGCTTCGGCGGGCGTCGAGATCGCGCTCCAGACACCGATCGGACGGCAACTCCAGGCGCAGATCCCTGCCGGGTCGACGGCCTGGGTGCCCGAGCACTACTACGTCGAGGTGGCGGGAGTCCTACGTCGTGCGGAGATCAACGGGCACCACAGGGAGGCGCAGGTCCGGGTCGTACTCGACCGGCTCCTCGCTGCACCGGTGCGGCGCGCTTCGGTCCGACCCCTCATCTCGGAGGCCTGGCTGCTTCGGCACAACATGACGGTCGCCGACGGGCCAGCCGAACCGGGCGTGTGAGGCTCGGTTCGGCTGACCCGCGCCTCCGGTCAGCCCGGGTCTCGGCCTGTGGCGGCCGCGGACATCGGTGCCCCGAGGGGTGGGGTGCCGATCACGACCGTGTGGCCGGGGTTGGCGGCCAGCTGCTGGAACAGCCGTAGCTGCAGCAGGGCCGGCGAGGCTTCGGCCAGGCGGGCGGCATTGGCCAGGCTGCGCAGCGCGGCGGTCTCGCCCCGCGCCCGCTCCAGGGCGGCCAGGCCCTGGGCGCGGGCCACGAGGACCTCGCCCTGGGCCCGCTTGAGGTCGGACGGCAGGATGAGATCCTTGAGCTCGAGGTGCTCGACGGCGACGCCGAGCTCCGCGACGTTGCGCACGGCGGCGGCGAGCTCGGTGCCCAGCTCCGCTCGGCCGGCCAGGAGCTCCTCGACGGTGTGGGTGGCCACGACCTCGCGCATCGCCAGCTGCACCGCCAGGTACAGCGAGGAGTGCGTGTCCTGGACGGCGCTGACGAACGCCAACGGGTCGACCACCTTCGCCCGTCCGGCGGCAGTCACCTTGACGGCGACACCGTCCGACGTGGGGACCTCCTGGGTGGGCACGGTGAGCAGCCAAGGGCGCATGTCGACGCGGCGAACCGTGTACCGGGCCCGCCACCGGCGGTAGGTGCCCGGCTCGAGCACGTCGACAACGGCGCCGTCGCGGAACAGGAGCCCGCGTTCCCACGCGCCGACCGTCACCCGCTTGCCCGGCCGCGGGGCGCGCCCGAGACCAGCCGGTGCCGAGCCGTAGGCCATCCATCCTCGTACGTAGTCGTTGCGTCGCATCGTCCTGCCTGTCGATCTCGTCGGTTGTCGGTGCGTCGTCCCTCCGGCCGGCCCGCCTGGAGGGACGGGAGCCGGAGCCCGCAAGGTCCCGCAGGCGTGGCCGAAGGCCGGCCGGCACGGAGGTCTGACGCGTAAGGAATGGGAGTCGAACCCAGAGGCTTCCACCCAGCGCCGGAGCGAACCCACGGGACCGACCTGGTCACGACCTGGTCGGCCGCTCACGACCGGCGCCGACTCAGAGTAGGACGACCACCGCCGCCGGTCGTCGGAATTTCCTGCGCCAACCTGGACGGGTGCCGACGATCGAGGTGTTCAGGACCGCAGACGCGTCCGAGGATCGGCTGTCGGAGATCCGGCGCCTCCTCGACGACGCCTTCGACGGCGAATTCTCCGACGAGGACTGGGATCACACGCTGGGCGGCTGGCACGTGATCGTCGTCGAGGACGGCGTGGTCGTGTCGCATGCGGCCGTAGTCGCCCGGCGCCTCGACGTGGCCGGTCGCCCCTTCGCCGCCGGCTACGTGGAAGGGGTGGCGACGGCGCCGACTCGACAGGGGGAAAGCCATGGTTCGCTCGCCATGGCGGAGATCGGCGAGCTCATCCGCCGACACTTCGAGATGGGCTGCCTTTCGACCGATCGCCCCCGCTTCTACGGGCGCCTCGGATGGGAGCGGTGGCGGGGGCCCACCTTCGTCCGGGACGGCGCGGTGACGCGCCGTACGGAGGACGAGGACGGCGGCGTGATGGTCCTCCGCCACGGCCCAGCCGCGACGTCGACCTCGTCGCCGCGATCACGTGTGAGACGCGTCCTGGCGACGACTGGTAGCGGCGGCAGCCTGGCCGGGTTGGGGGATGTCGACGCCGAGGCGGGCGGTTTCGCTGCGGACGAAGCGCTCGGCGACGTCCTGGAGCGCCTGGCGCAGCGCCATCACGACGACCGCCTCGGCCAGCGGTCCCAGCTTCTCCAGCGAGCCGACCAGCTCGTTGACCCGTTCCGCCGGCATCCCCGTCTCGACGAAGGGTTCCCACAGATGGGCCCGGAACACGTCGGTGAAGCGGCCGGCGATGGCCGACGCATCGCTCCGCAGCGCCTCGTACTCGTCGAGGATCACCTCCGGAGGCACCCCCATGGCCGCCAGCTCGCTCCCGATCCGCAGGAACGACGGGCTTCGGACCACCACCTGACCGGCGTCGTCGACCTCACTGGCACCGTCAGGGAACTCGACGAGGCCCAGGTCGACGACCCGGCGGACCATCTCCGGCGTGAAGTCGACCTGCGGCAGGTAGGCGCCCAGCTCGGTCGGAGCCATCGACTCGGGCTCCTCGGGCGTCCATGTCGACGGGCCGTCGCCGACGCCGAGGATGGCCCGCAGGCTCTGACCCCTGTCCATGGCGTCGAGCAGCTCCTTGATGCCCGCCAGGGAGAAGCCGCGCTCCTGGAGCTGGGCGATCAGCCGGAGCCGGGCCAGGTGCGAATCGTGGTAGTAGCCGACGCGGCCCCGTTTGGTCGGCGGCGGGAGCAGCCCCTTGTTCTGGTAGAGGCGGACGGTCGAGACGACGACCGCAGCGGCGGTAGCCAGCCCGTCGATCGTCATCTCCGTGTGGTGCTCGGCCATCGTCACTCCGTGACTTCCGACTTTACTAGTAGACACTCACACTGTATATGTTAACGAGATGACCTTCACCACCGCCCAGAAGCGCCTCGTGGGACTCATCCTCGTGTTGGCGGTGGTCAACGTCGCCTACCGGCTGGTGTACGCGTCAGGCATCGCCCACACGGCGGCGCTGTACGTGGGGGTGCCCACCATTCTCGCCATCGGGCTGGCCCTGCTGCCCCGCAGCAAGAGCGCGACAGGAATGCTGCTCAAGGGCTCGACCCTGGCCATCCTCATCGCCTGCGTGGTCCTCCCCGAGGGTTTCCTGTGCCTGCTGTTCGCGCTTCCGCTCGTCCTCGTGATCGCCGCCGCGGTAGGCGGGATCCTCGACTGGAACCGCCGCAAGAACCGTCCGCAAGGGCAGGCGCTCATGGCGATCTCGCTCCCCCTGCTGCTCCTGAGCCTGGAAGGCGTGGTCGGCACGCCGTTCGACAGTCACGACAGCGCCACCGCGAGCCTGACCGTCGAAGCGCCGGCGGCCGACGTGGAGGTCGCGCTGGCGTCGACGCCACGGTTCGACTCGGACCTGCCGCCGTTCCTGAGCCTCGGCTTCAACCGGCCCGTGGCGGCCACCGGCTCGGGCGTCGCCGTCGGCGACGAGCGCGTCATCGACTTCGCCGGCGGGTCGCACGACGACCACCCACTCCGGCTGTTCGGCCTCACCGGCGAGCGGAGCGTCGACCATCACTCGCAGATGCACCTCACCGTGGTCGAGTCGGGACCCGGTCGGGTGGCCTTCGCCGTTGTCCACGACATGACCATGCTGGCCCGGTGGGCCGACCTCGATCGCGCCGTCGTCACGTGGACCGCCGTCGACGACGACACCACCCGGGTCTCCTGGCGCCTGGAGTACGAGCGGCTCATCTATCCGAGCGCGTACTTCGCCCCCCTGCAGCGCTTCGGCATGAGCCAGGCGGCCGGCTATCTGCTCGACTCCGTGGTCGTGGAGCACCTTCGATGACGTCGCCGGAGCCGTCCGAGCTGATGGTGCGGGCGGTGTCTCTCTACCTGCCGATCCTGCTGACCATCGCCCTCGCCCTCCACGCCAGGCCATCCCGACGCCGGGTGGCGGGAGCGATGTTGGCCACCGCCTGGAACGTGTCGGCGCTTCTGGCCGTGAACCTCGTCGCCGTCCGGGTCGGCTGGTGGACCTTCGACGCCGGCGCCCCCACCGTCCTCGGTTTCCCGGCCGACCTGTGGATCGGGTGGGCCCTGCTCTGGGGCGCGGTGCCGATCCTGGCCACGACCAACCGACTGCTCATGGTGGGAATCGCGCTGGTGGCGGCCGACCTCGTGCTCATGCCCCTCGCCGGGCCGGTGGTGCGGCTCCACGCCACGTGGCTCGTCGGCGAGACACTGGCGGTGGCGACGTGCCTGGTCCCGGGACTGTTGCTCGGCCGGTGGACAGCCGATGGCACCCAGCTCGGCCGGCGGGCCTTCCTGCAGGTGGCGGCGTTCACCGGGCTGCTGTTCTTCGTCCTCCCGTCGGTGATCTTCGCCGTCACCGGTGGGGACTGGGCGCCGCTGCTCGACCGTCCCCGCTGGCAGTTCGTCCTCGTCGGCGTGCTCGTCGCCCCGGTGGCGGCAATGGCCCTGCAGGCGGTGCGCGAGTTCGTCGCCCACGGGGGCACACCTGTCCCGCTGGACCCGCCGCTCGAGCCTGGTCACGACCGGGCCGTACGCCTACCTCGCCAACCCGATGCAGCTCGGCGCCACCATCCTCCTGGCGGCGTGGGGCGTCCTGCTGGCGAGTCCCGAAGTAGCGGCGGCGGCACTCATGGGCGCCGCTGTTCAGCGCCGGCCTGGCGGCGTGGAGTGAGGACAACGATCTCGTCGGCAGGTTCGGCGACGAGTGGAGTGGGTACCGCCGGCGGGCCCGGGTCTGGTTGCCGTCGTGGCGACCGGCGATCTTCGTGCCCGGCGTCGTCTGGGCCGCGGCCGGGTGCGAGCCGTGCAGCGATGTCGGGCGGTTCCTCGACCGCCGGCCTTCCATCGGGCTCGAGGTACGACCGGCCGAGCAGTGCCCGGATCGCTTGCAACGGATCACCTATCGGCGGGGGACCGAGCTGGTCACCGGCGTGGCTGCCATCGGCAGGAGCCTCGAGCACGTCAACCTGGCCTGGGCGTGCCTGAGCTGGATCGTCCGACTCCCCGTCGTCGTCCAGTTCGTCCAGCTCGTCACCGACGCGCGTCGGCGGCGGGCCCCAATCCGTCGAGGGCGCGGCGGTCGACCAGACGGCGGGGACCTGAGCGGTGGCGCGCATCGTGATCCCGGGCGGCACCGGCTACCTCGGCCGTGCGCTGGCCGGACGGCTGGTGGCCCGAGGGGACGACGTCGTCGTGCTGACGCGGGGCCCGGCCGCCAGGTCGACGGCTGCAGGTTCGTCACCTGGGACGCCCGCACCGTCGGCGACTGGGTCGAGGAGCTCGACGGCGCCGACGCCATCGTCCATCTGAACGGGCGGCGGGTCGACGCCAGGGCCACGAGGCGCAACGTCGACGAGCTGATCTCGTCGCGCGTCGAGCCGGTCCGGGCCGTCGGCGAGGGGGTACGGGCGTGCAGCGCGCCGCCGCCGGTCTGGGTCCAGTCCGGGTCGCTGGCCATCTTCGGCGAGGGTGGCGACACGGTGATCGACGAGTCGACGACGCCGACCGGGATCGGCGCCGGGAGATGGTGACCGTCTGCCTGGCGTGGGAGGGGGCCTTCCGGCTGGCAGCGGCCGGGGTCGACCGCACCGTGCTGCTGCGGATGGGCATCGGCCTCGGTGGCGACGGCGACCCGGCCACCGCCAAGCTGGCGCAGATCGTGAGAATGGGCCTGGGCGGCAGGGTCGGCTCCGGGCGTCAGTGGGTGTCGTGGGTCGGCCTCGACGACCTGGTCGCCGCCATGCTCCGCGCCGTCGACGACTCGACCATGACCGGCACCTACCACGTGACCTCGCCGAACCCGGTCACCAACGCCGAGATGATGGCCACCTACCGCCGGCTCCTCGGGCGGCGCATCGGTCTCGCCACGCCGGCCGTCGTCGCCAGGCTGGGAGCGCCGGTCCTCGGCAGCAGCGCCAGCCTGGTGCTGACCGGTCGCCGCTGCGTTCCCACCCGCCTGCTCGAGGAGGGGTTCGAGTTCCGGCAGCCCGACTTCGAGCCCGCCGCTCGTCGTGCACTCGAGGGGGTGCGGCTTACCCGACCGTGACTTAGGGTGGGCGCCGATTTCGAGGAGGGGGGACACCGTGCAGGAACGCAGCCCGGCTGACGTGGTGCGGCTCGTGCAAGACGAGGGGGTGGAGGTGGTCGACTTCCGCTTCTGCGACCTCCCGGGACTCATGCAGCACTTCTCCACGCCCGCCCACGCCCTGACCGAGGAGGGCTTCGAGGAGGGCTACGGGTTCGACGGGTCGTCGATCCGCGGGTTCCAGGAGATCCAGGAGTCGGACATGATCCTCGTGCCCGACCCCAACACCGCAGTGATCGACCCGTTCCGCGAGTTCAAGACGCTGAACCTCAACTGCTTCGTGCGCGACCCGGTGACCGGCGACCCCTACTCCCACGATCCCCGCTTCGTGGCCAAGAAGGCGGAGGAGTACCTCGTGTCGACCGGCCTGGCCGACACCGCCTACTTCGGGCCGGAGGCGGAGTTCTACATCTTCAACGACGTCCGCTTCCACCAGGACCAGCACTCGGCGTCGTACTCCGTCGACTCGGTCGAGGGGATCTGGAACTCGGGCGCCGACGAGAAGCCGAACCTCGGGTTCAAGCCCCGGTACAAGGAGGGGTACTTCCCGGTCCCGCCCATGGACCACTTCCAGGACCTCCGGTCAGAGATGATCCTCATGCTCGAAAAGGTGGGGATCGAGACCGAGGTGCAGCACCACGAGGTCGGCACGGCCGGCCAGGCCGAGATCGACATGCGCTTCGACACCCTGCTGGCCATGGCCGACAAGCTGATGCTCTACAAGTACGTCACCAAATCGGTGGCCTGGGCCCACGACCTGTCGGTGACGTTCATGCCGAAGCCGCTGTTCCAGGACAACGGGTCGGGCATGCACTGCCACCAGTCGCTGTGGAAGGCGGGCGAGCCGCTGTTCTTCTCCGAGACGGGGTACGGCGGCCTGTCCAACATGGCCCGCTGGTACATCGGCGGGCTGCTCACCCACGCCCCGTCGATCCTCGCCTTCGCCGCGCCCACCACCAACTCGTACAAGCGCCTGGTGCCCGGGTACGAGGCCCCGGTGAACCTGGTCTACTCGCAGCGGAACCGGTCGGCGGCGGTGCGGATCCCGCTGTACTCGAAGAGCCCGAAGGCCAAGCGGCTCGAGTTCCGATGCCCGGATCCGTCGTGCAACCCGTACCTGGCGTTCGCGGCGATGCTGATGGCCGGGCCTGGACGGAGTCCAGAACCGCATCGAGCCGCCCGACCCCGTCGACAAGGACCTCTACGACCTGCCCCCCGAGGAGCTGGCCCTGGTGCCCCAGGTGCCGGGGTCGCTGGAGGAAGCCCTCACCGCGCTGGAGAACGACCAGAACTACCTGCTCGCCGGCGGCGTCT
Organism: uncultured Acidimicrobiia bacterium; assembly: GCA_963827345.1. Lineage (GTDB taxonomy): Bacteria > Actinomycetota > Acidimicrobiia > Acidimicrobiales > AC-14 > CAWGUU01. The sequence continues at coordinate 64,186 of CAWHAN010000016.1, forward strand.
TCACCCCCGACCTCATCGAGACATGGCTGGCCTATAAGCGTCTGCGCGAGATCGACGAGGTCCGCCTCCGCCCTCACCCGTGGGAGTTCTACCTCTACTACGACATCTGAAGTTCGTTTCGACCGGACGCCCACTCTCGCCGCCACAGCCCGTTTGGTCGCGGTGGCTCAGGCGATCGCGACGGTTCTCCAGGCGATTCCTTCCGCGTCGAGCACCGGCGGCAGGATTCCCTCTGCCGCCTGCTCGGACAGCCAGACGGTCGCGGACAGATGCCGGGCCACAGCGGCGGCCTCGAGGTTGAGCAGATTGAGACGGGGATGTCGCCCGGCCACGTCGACCATTGCCGGAACGGTCGAGCGCGGGTTGGGTAATCCGATTTCCGGACGCAGGTCGAGCAGGCTGAGGATGGCCCGTCCCTGCTCACGGCCGGCGAGCTCGTGGAACGGCCCGGACAAGTGACCACCGGCGCCGGCGACGGCGGCACGGCACGCCCGGTAGTACCAGTACGTGGTCGTGTGCAATGAGACACCCGCAGCGGCATCTGGAAGCCCCAGGAGGAGCTCTTCGATCAAGAGACGGTCATCGAGGACGACGTTGTCGGGCGCCAAGGATCAGTGCTGTTGATCTGCCAGATCGGGATCGTCGATCGACGCCAGGCCGACCTCATAGCGATCCCTGAGTACTCGGCGCAGCTCCTGACGTGCGACCGCTGTCCCTCCCGGGACAACGAGGGCGGCGTCACCGAGATCGATGAAGCCGACCTCGCCGCCATGCTCGATGCCCCATCGCCGACGCAGCTCCGCCGGGAGGCTGGTCTGCCCTCGATGGGAGACTCTTGCGTTCGTCGTGGCGTCCACACGTGCATTGTAGATCCAAGTTGTTACAAGGCGTCGCCTTCAGCCGGTGAGGAGTACGCCGGACGCACTGGAAACAATGTCGCCCACTTTCCGAGCAGTCGCCGTACTCTTTCGCAGTGGCCCTCACCCAGCTGGATGTGGACGCCGAGCGCCTGCGCACCGTGTGCGAACGCTACGGCGTGACGCGCCTCGATGTGTTCGGCTCGATCGCTCGTGGCGACGCTTCGTTCGAGAGCGACGTCGACGTGCTCTACGTCCTCGCCCCGGAGGCACAGCTCGGTTGGGACATCGAGGACCTAGCCGACGAGCTCGGGGCGCTGTTCGGCCGGCGGGTCGACCTCGTGTCTCGTGTCGCGCTCAATGAACGCCTGCGTGACGCGGTGCTCGCGGAGGCGCAGCTGCTCTATGCGGCGTGAGCTCGTTTGCTGGCCGAGATGATCGAGGCCGCCGAACAGGCACAGGCGCTCGTCGCCGGCACCGATGTGGAGACGCTGGCCGACGACCGCCAGCGCAGGGACGCGCTGCTGTGGAACTTCACCGTCCTCGGTGAGGCGGCCGCCCAGTTCGACGAAGCCGTGAGGACGAGGTTCCCCGAGGTCGAGTGGGCGCGGCCGTCGCAGCTGCCCAACCGCATCGTGCACGGATACTGGTCGATCGACCTGGCGATCCTTCACACGGCGGCAAGCCGTCATCTGCCCGCCTTCACGAAGCAGCTGCGGCGCGCAGTGCTTGCGGAGCTCGAGGCCGTCGACGAGGCCTGAGCCTGGCCTTTCTCGGTTCGTTCCCATCAAGGGGGCTACGCGTCGTCCTCGTACCCTGGATCGGCGCCGTCGGGCCGTATGCGTTCGTGCCAGGTGCCCTCGACGACCAGCACGCCCGGGTCGTCGGTGCGGCGTCGACGCCGCAGTATGCGAACGGCCCTGCCTGTGTGCCTCAGGCGCCAAGCATCGACTGCGCCCTGACGGGTTCGATGCTGGCTGAGTAGTTCGCCGGTCCGGGCGTTCTCGATGTCGTAGGTGACCTTCGCTCGGCTCACGGCGAGGAGGCTACGGCCCAAGCCCCTGGTCAGCCGGGGCCGCGCCGTCTCGATCGCCAGCGAGTCGTCCACGGCTCGCCGCTTCCGGCCAGCTTTTCGAACGCCATGTATCACGGCGCCCCCGTCGGGACTCTCTTACTCCGGAGACACTCACATCCCTCGGTCGGTGTCGTTCGGCTGCGAAGCCGGGCGGCGGGGCCCCAACGGCGGGAGCAGAACATGGCGATCATCAACCTCGATAGCTCGTCCTCAGGCCACTCGGCGGCCGGCGAGGAGCCGGCAGACGCCTCGGAGAGCGAGCGGCCCTCCCGGCCGACCTCTAACACCTCCAAGGCCCTGGGCTTCACTCGCCACGACGACATGGTCCGGTGGATGTCGCCCAAGCAGCTCGCGGCCACCGCGATGAAGGTGGCGGTGTCGAACCTCTTCGGCTCCTTCTCCGACAAGCGGGAGATCCAGGCTGGCCTGCCGTCGTCAGGCCCGGTGAACTACCTGAAGGATCGCGACGTCTGGGTCGACTACGTGGCCGACCTGGGCGACGGCTTCGGCCCGACCTACTCCGTCGCCAGCCTCCTGGCCGAGGACCACCGATCCCTCACCTGCGCCGACGGGACCTCCATCCAAACCCCCCGGGGTCGCGCACTGATCATGGGTGGGGACCAGGTGTACCCGGTGGCATCGATCAAGGAGTACCAGAACCGGACGGTCGGGCCCTACCGGGCCGCCCTGCCCTACAACCCGACGGATCCTGCGCCGCATCTCTTCGCAGTCCCCGGCAACCACGACTGGTACGACGGTCTGACGAGCTTCATGCGCATCTTCTGCCGGGAGCAGTGGATCGGCGGCTGGGAGACCAAGCAACGGCGGAGCTACTTCGCCGTGCAGCCGCGTGAGAACTGGTGGATCTTCGGGATCGACATCCAGTTCGACAGCTACATCGACCAGCCCCAGTACGAATACTTCGAGGAGCTGGCCAGGACGAGCCTGCATCGAGGTGACTCCGTCGTCCTGTGCTCCGCGGTGCCGAGCTGGGTAAACGCCAACGAGGGCGACGACCCCGAAGGGTTCGCCACGCTGGACTACTTCGAGCGAAAGATCATCCGCGAAAAGGGCGCCCACGTCCGGCTCTCCCTGGCCGGCGACTGCCATCACTACGCCCGCTACGAGGCCGAGGACGGTTCCCGAGCGCGTCACCGCCGGCGGCGGCGGGGCGTTCCTGTCGGCGACCCACAACCTCCCCGATGCCCTCGTGCTCCCGGTGACGCCGTCGAGCAAGGTCGGCGCGACCGCGCCCACCGCGGAGTTCGAGCTGAAGACGACGTACCCCTCGAAGGCGGAGTCACGACGGCTGAGGCTGGCGGGTCCTCGCCCTCCCGTTCCGGAACTGGAGCCTGTGGGCACTGATCGGCACCCTCCAGCTGCTCCTCGCCTGGTCGATGCAGGCGGTGCTCCGCTCCGGCCTGTCGGGCACCGCCGGAGCCGAAACAGCCCCCGACCTCTCCGTGACGCAGATGACCTGGCGTCTCATCCGAGCCATCCCGTTCAGCCCTCTCGCCTTCGTGCTTTGCCTGGCCGTCGTCGCCGGCGTGATGGGCTTCACCAAGTCGAAGGTGTTGCGGATACGGGCCGCCGGTATTCTCCACGGCGTCCTGCATCTGGTGTTGACGTTCGCGGTCATCGCCGCCGCCTCGTTGCTTCTCCACCGGCTCGAGCTCGCGGACGGCCGGTTCGTGGCCGCCTTCGTGGGCCTGGTGGGCGTCGTTGGCGGGCTCCTCGGCAGCTGGCTGCTGGCCGGGTACCTGTTGGTCGCCGACCGTAAGCTCCACTGCAACTCCAACGAGCTGTTCGCGGCCCAGCGCAACCGGCACTACAAGAACTTCTTGCGAATCCACTTCGACAGCGCCGGGGGCGTCACCGTGTACCCGGTGAAGGTCGCCCGGACGGCGCGGAACTGGAGGCTGCGCCAGCGCGGCGAGCCCCACGCCTCCTGGCTCGTACCCGACGAGCCCGACGCCCCGCTCGAGGCGGAGCTCATCGAGGAGCCGTTCACCATCGTCCCGGTGGGCGCACCCGGCGACGGTGACCGGGAGTACGCAGAGGCAGGGAGTCGGACCCACTGAGTGGCTCGGCCAGCCCAGGCGAACTGGTGCCACAGAGCGGGGCCTGGCGCCGTTTGGGAACCAGTTCGCGTGCTGGGCTGGCTATCAGCCGCTCCCGGGCCCACTGTTGCCGCTGCGTCCGGAGCCGCCGCCTCCCGGGCCGCTGTTGTCGCCTCCGCCGCGGTCGTCCATGGCCTCCAAGGCGTCGATCGACACCTGCCGCTCCGCCGCCGACAGCCGGGCGTCGGCGTGCAGGCGGACGTAGCGGTCCGGTGGCATCGACCTGTCCTCCACCGCCTCGGCGGCGTCGTGGGCGTCATCCTCATCGGCGCCCCAGTTCGGGAAGTTCATCGCATCTCGCCCGCGGTCGACGTCGTACCGGACCAGCCGAACGCGGCCACACCTGCCACGACCACCGGCGTCACGACCCGCCGGATCCGGTCGAATGTCCCTCCCACGGATCCATCCGTCCCCCGAAGGGACGTTCGGCCCCAGTGTCCGTCGCCGGGTCCGGTCCTACACTCCGCTCGAGCAGTTCGAGGAGACCGCCGTCCACGCCCGGCGGGGCATCGCCCTGGCACGCGCCGCCGGTCGGGACGACTCGTTCCCCACCCTGTTCCCGTGCCTCGGCAACGCCACATGGGTGTTGGGCCGGCTGGCGGAATCGGCCGAGGTTCGCGACGCCGCGGTCGAGGCGGCGCGACTGACAGGGAACGTGCAGGAGGTGGCGTGGAGCCTGCTGAGCCGAGCCATCTCGGCGCTGATGGCGGGCGACTGGGACCTGGCCCGGCGGGCCGCCCAGGAGAGCATGGACCTGGCCGTGGGCTCGACGACGGGTTCGTCGCCGCCCACGCCGGCGTCATCCTCGGCTGGGTCCTCTGCGAGACCGGCGACCCGGCGCAGGGCACCGACCTGATCGTGACCTGCGGCGGCGGCCCCGAGCTGCCGCGGGTCACGGGTGGGTGGGGGGCGGGGCGGTACGAGGTGCTGACCCGCTCGTGGCTCGCGCTGGGTCGCGTCGACGACGCCCGCGTTGCCGCCGACCGGCACGCGGCGTGGCCGAGGCGATCCGCTTCCCCCGTCCGGAGGCGCTGGCTCACAGCGCGGCGGCCGCCGTCGCCCTCTGCGTGGGTGACAGCGCGGTGGCGGTCGAGGAGGCCCGAGCCTCGGTCGCCGCGGCCGAGGCGGCCTCCGCCCGCATCGAGCCAGCGATGAGCCGGATCGTGCTCGGACGGGCTCTGACCCACGCCGCCGACTTCGACGCGTACGGCGCACCCCGCCACCGCGACCGCGCCGAGCACGAGCTCCGCAAGCTCGGCCGCCGCATCTCCCGCCGGACCGCCCCCGGAAGGGGTCAAGGGCTCGAGGCGCTGAGCGGGCGCGAGCTGGAGGTGGCCCAGCTGGAGGTGGCCCGGCTGGTGGTCGACCGCCGCACCAACGCCGAGATCGCGGCTGCGCTCTTCCTGAGCCTCGAGACGGTCGAGACCCATCTGCGCAACATCTTCCGCAAGCTCGGCGTGTCGTCCCGGGTCGAGGTGGCGCGGGCGGTCGAGCTCCAGGTCAGAGCGTGACCGCGGCGTCGGCGGTGGCAGCGCCGGGTTGCGGCCGCCGCCACGAGGGTCTCGCCGCTCGGCCTTGCGGTTCATCGCCTCGACCGTGAACGACAGGCTTGCGGTGGTGGCGCCGTTCGCCGCCAGCACGCAGCAACGCCCGTCGCGCAGGGTCAGACGCCGGGTCGGGCTCGGCGAGACGCTGCCGTCTGGGCGGACGTCGAGCGTCCTCGTGGGCAGGATGCGGGTCTCGGCGACCGAGTGGGGGTCGCCCGGCCCCCAGTCGAACGCGTCGAGCGGCGTGGCGCTCCCGCCCAGGCGGGCGATGGCCACCGAGGGGTCGAAGAAGATGCGCCGGATCGTGTCTGCCGCCAAGCCGACCTCCCACCTGCGTTCGGGACGGAAACGACCGAGACGTCGGCGCGGGGCGCGGGTCTCTGGTCGGAGGCGACTACTGGCCCGCCGGCAGGTAGGGCGGCGCCTCGCCCCATCCCCACCGAGGGACGGGCGCCTCGGGCAGGACGTCGGTGCGACCGCATCGACCGGTTTGAATCCTCCGTAGCGTCGTGATTTTTCCGATCAAGGCCGAAATCACGACGCTACGGAGACATCAAATCAGCGTGTTGAATTCGGTGAGCGCCGGCCCTCGGGGCGCCGTTACCGTCGAGATGGTGCGCGTCCTGCGGGTGCCCGGGTTCCTGCCGTTGCTCGCCGGCCAGGCGGTCAACGCCATCGGCAACTGGGTCGCGCTCATCGCCATCTGGGGCTTCGCCGCCTTCCGCTTCGACGCCGGTGCCGGCGACCTGGCCCTGCTCTTCGTGGTGCTGGCGGTACCCGGTGCCTTCCTGGGCCCGCTGCTGGGCGTGCCCATCGACCGGCTCGGCCCCGACGGGCGCTCGTGCTCGCCAACTTCCTCGGGTTCCTCGACGCCCTGGCCCTGACCCAGGCCAACAGCTACCAGGCGATCATCCTGCTGGCCCTGCCCCTCGGCCTCATCGAGGCGATGGCCACCGCGTCGCTCGACGCCCTGCCTCCCCGCCTCGTCCACGACCGGGACCTGGTCCGGGCCAACGCCCTCCTGGAGGGAGCGCAGGACGTCGCCATCCTCGTCGGCCCCGCCATCGCCGCCCTCGTCTACGCCAGGTGGGGGCTCGCCGGCGCCTTCCTGGCAGACGCCCTGACGTTCCTCGTCGGGATCGCTGTCGCCCTGCCGCTGAAGATCGGGCCGGTGGCGAGGGAGGTGGCCGGGTCGACGTGGCGGGAGCTGACGGCCGGGCTCGGCATCGTCCGCCGCGATCGGGGCCTGCAGTGGACCTTCGCGGTGGCACTGTGCACCTACGGTCTGTGGTCCCTGTTCGGCGTGCTGGAGCCGCTCTACGTGAGGGACGTGCTGAAGCAGTCGGAGACGACGTTCGCCCTGCTGCAGATGGTCTTCGGCGCCGGGCTGGTGGGATCCGGCCTCCTGCTCGCCGCCCTGGGCGATCGTATGGCCAGACCCCGGTACATCGCCGTGGCCATGATCGTGTCGGGGGCGACCGCGGCCCTGTACCTGAGCACCCGGTCGCTCACCGTCGCCTACGTCGGCGTGTTCCTGTGGGGCGTCGACGTCGCCTTCTTCTACGTCCCGGCCAAGACGCTGCTGCAGCGGTACACGCCGGTCGCCGCCCACGGCCGCATCCTGTCGATCAACCAGTCGCTCGAGCCGATGACCGAGATCGTCATGGCACCTCTGGCCGCCGTCGCCGTGGGGTTGCTCGGCGTCCGCCTGCTGGGCGTGGTCGGCGGGGCGATCGTCGCCGTCCTCGGTGTCGTGGCCTTCGTGCTCGCCCTTCGCCTCGCTCCCCCACCGCCGTCCGGCCCCGTCGACCTCACCGCCAGCACGTCCCTCGATCCCATCGCCCTCCGCGGACAGGCACCGGGTTGACCTCGCCGTTCGCCCGCGTTGCCAGCTTCCACGGCGAGGCGGCGGTGACCTTGGGCGCCCGCACGATGGCGGCGACGATCTTGCCCGACCTCGGCATGCTCGGGGTCTCGCTTCGCCACGACGGCGAGGAGGTGCTCGCCCTCCCCCACGGCGTGGAGGGGTACAAGGCCGGGCACTCCACCGGGCTGCCGCTCCTCGCCCCGTGGGCCAACCGGCTGAGCGGATGGTCGTACGAGGCCTCGGGCGTGGCCGTCGACCTTCGGGGCCTGCCCCTCCACACCGACGGCAACGACCACCCCATCCACGGCACCATGGGTGCCCAGCCCGGGTGGGAGATCGTCGGCCTCCACGGCGGCTGGCTGCGGGCCCGGTTCGACTTCGGCGCACGCCCCGACCTGCTGACGTCGTTCCCGTTCCCGCACGAGATCGTGGTCGACGTGGACGTGGACGGCGAGTCGCTGTCGGTGACGACGACGATCACGGCGACGGGCGTTCGCGCGGTTCCCGTCTGCTTCGGCTGGCATCCCTACCTGCGCCTACCTCGCGCCCCGCGCCCGTCGTGGCGGGTGCGACTCCCCGACCGGCATCATCTCGCCCTCGATGGCGACGGCCTCCCCACCGGCGAGTCCGCGGAGGAGGGGGCGGGCTGGCTGACTCTCGGCAGCGACTCGTTCGACGACCTCTTCGCGCTCGGCGACGCCCGGATGCTGACGCTCGACGGCGGCGGGCGCAGCGTGACCGTCGAGCTCGACGCCGGCTACCCGTTCGCCCAGCTGTTCGCCCCTGCCGGCAAGCGGTTCAGCTGCCTGGAGCCGATGACGGCGCCGACCGACGCCCTGGTGAGCGGCGACCACCCGTCGGTGGAGCCGGGCGGATCGTTCTCGGCCCGGTTCTCGGTGACGCCGCGGCGCACCGGCTGACCGCCGATCTGCTAACACGGGGCCGTGGCGGAGCCGGTGATCGTGGTGCGAGGCCTGCGCAAGTCGTACGGCGAGCGCGAGGCGGTGAAGGGCATCGACCTGGAGGTGACGACCGGGGAGATCTTCGCCTTCCTCGGCGCCAACGGCGCCGGCAAGACCACGACGGTGGAGATCCTGGAGGGTTTCCGGCCCCGGGACGGTGGCGACGTGACGGTCCTCGGCGAGGACCCCGCCAACGCCGACCGGAGCTGGCGGTCGCGCATCGGCGTCGTCCTCCAGCTGCTCCAGCTGCAACCTCTGCTGTCCGTGCGTGAGTCGCTCGAGCTGTACGCCGGCTACTACCCCTCCCCCGATCGGTCGAGGAGACGATCGAGCTGGTGGGGCTGGCCGAGCAGAGGGACCAGCGGGCGGGGAAGCTTTCCGGCGGCCAGCAGCGCCGGCTCGACGTGGCCCTCGCCCTCGTCGGCGACCCCGAGCTGCTGTTCCTCGACGAGCCCACCACCGGCTTCGACCCCGCCGCCCGCCGGGCGGCGTGGGAGGTGATCGCCAGCCTGCGCGACCTGGGCAAGACCGTGTTCCTCACGACCCACTACCTGGACGAGGCCTCGACCCTGGCCGACCGGGTGGCGATCATCAAGGACGGGCGCATCGTCGCCGAGGGCCGCCCGTCGGAGCTGGGCGCGGACAGGGCGTCGGAAACACGGATCTCCTTCCATCTGCCGGCGCCACTCACGCTGGCCGACCTGCCGCCCTCACTGCGCGGCCGGGCAACCACGCACGGCGACCACCTGGAGCTGGTCACGGCCAACGCGGTCGCCGACCTTGCCGCGCTGACCGGCTGGGCGGTCGACCGAAATGCCGACCTTCCCGGCCTGCAGGTGACCCGCCCCACCCTCGAGGACGTCTACCTCGAGCTCACCCAGGACGAGGAGGCGGCGCCAGCCCCGTGAACGAGCCGAAGGCGAGCGAACAAATGTGGCGCGCTTCGTCCGGCCGAAGGCCGGATGTCACGGATGTCACTGGTGCAACATCCGGCAGGATGGTGCACCAGTGAACGGCCTCGCCCTGCTCATTCACCAGTGGCGGTACGACCAGAAGACCTTCTGGCGGGAACCGACCAGCGTGTTCTTCACCGTCGCCCTGCCGCTGATCTTCCTGTTCCTGTTCGTCTCCATCTTCGGCAACAACCCGGTCAACGTGGGGGGCGAGACGATCAAGGGCTCGACGTACTACGTGCCGGGCCTGGTCAGCCTGGCACTCGTGTCGGCCACCACGGCCAACCTGGCCATCTCGGTGGCCATCGCCCGGGAGAAGGGGCTGCTCAAGCGGCTGCGGGCGACGCCCATGCCGCCCTGGGTCTACATGGTCGGCCGGGTGATGACGGCGACTGTGGTGTCGATCCTCATGACCGCGCTGGTGACGCTGATCGGAGCGCTCGTCTACGGCGTGGAGATCCCGACGTCGAAGCTGCCGGCCCTGCTGGTCACCGTGATCGTGGGCACGGCCGCCCTCTGCTGCCTGGGCTTCGCCCTGACCGGGGCCATCCCGAGCGAGAACGCCGCGCCCGCCGTCGCCAACGCCGTCATCCTGCCGCTCTACTTCATCTCCGGGATCTTCATCCCCAACGACCAGATCCCCGAGGCGATGCAGACGGTGGCCGGCATCTTCCCGGTGAAGCACCTGTTCGAGGCCCTGCTGGCGATCTACAACCCGGCCAGCCCCGGCACCGGCTTCCGGTGGGCCGACCTCGGGGTGCTGACCGTCTGGGGCCTGGTCGGGCTCGGCATCGCGGCAAAGACGTTTCGCTGGTCCCCCCGCTAGGTCGGTGCTGATCAAGCCTGCCTTTGGCGCCTGACAACGGCTTTCGCACGCAAGTGCGCTGGTCAGGCGCCCGGCTGCAGAGCAGCCGATGCGTTGATCAGCACCGACCTAGGAGATCCACCCGACGGCGTCGAGGGTCACCTGGGCGCCGCCGGACGTGAAGACGTCGACCTTGCCGGCCGCCCCCACCGCCACCACGACGAGCTCGGACCGGGTCTGACCTGCGGCGTAGTTGAGATCCGCGGTGGCCGGCCTGGTCGAGCCGGACGGGAAGGCGGTGAGCCAACCCCCGGCGCCGGGCGTGACAGCGGTGGCGTTGAGGACGACCGCGCTGACGCCGGTGGCAGGCACCCCTCCCTGTCCGGTGACCTGAGCGGCGACCGTGGACCCTGCACCGACGGGGACGTTGAGGATGCGTGCCGGCGTCAGCGGCGTGAAGACGCCGGCACTCTCCGCCACCGTGGAATCGGTGAACCACCCGTTCACGTCCACGATCACGTCGGTCGAACCGGAGTTGTTGTAGATCGTGACCTTGCCGCCGGTGCCCAGCTTCACGAAGGCGCGGTTGCCGACCGTGTCGCCTCCGTTGAAGTTGAGGTTGGCGGCCAGCGGCCGGGCCTCACCCGTAGGGTACGCGGTGAGGAAGCTGGCGGCGGAGGGGGCGGTGACGGCCACGTGGACGACGGCCGCGGCCACACCCGTGGCCGGGACCCCGCCCCTGCCGGTGACCTGCAGGTCGAGCGAGGCACCGGGTCCAAGTCGGGTGCCGCCGCCGGTGCCGTTGCGGGTATCGAGGAGGCGCGCCGGCGTGACGGCCGAGTACCGCCCGGCGTTGCCGGCGAGCACGTCGGAGTACCACCCGGCCACGTCGATGACGACGTGGCTGCTGCCGGCCGAGTTGAACACCGCCACCTTGCCGAGCGCCCCGGGCTCGACCACGACCAGGTTCGGGACCGTCTTGCCCGCCGCGAACGTGAGGCTGGCCGGCGTCGGTCGCGGGTCGCCCGCCGGGGAGACGGTGAGCGAGCCGGCGGCGGTGGGTTGGGTCACCGTGACGTTCATCACTACCGCCGACACGCCCGACGCCGGCACGCCGCCCCGACCGGTGACCTGGACCTCGGCGGTGCCGCCGGGGCCGACCGGACCGGAGATGCCGCCGGTGCCGTTGCGGGTGTCGAGCAGGCGGGCCGGCGTCAGCGGGTTGTAGCGGCCGGCGCCCGTTGAGGTGACGACGGTGGTCTCCCCCGGTGCGTTGCACGGCCCGGCCACGGGCGCATAGTTGGCGTCGCCGTTGTAGGCGGCCACCCATCGATAGGTGCCGACCACCGTGGGCATGAAGGCGCTCGACGTCGCGGTCCGCGGCACCGACCCGGCGAGCGCAGTCGTGCTGGTGGCAACAGGAGGGCCGGCGCAGGTGGCGTTGTCGGGGCCGAAGACCGTGAACGTGACGGTGCCGGTCGGTACCGGGGACCCGGCGGGGGATACCGTGACGGTGGCGACGTCCTGCGCCGTCCCGCCCAGCGTCACCGCCGGCGTCGCGCTGGTGGCGATGGAGGCCACCGGCCGGGTGTCGACGATGCGCCGGACCTGGCCCCCGGCACCGTAGGTCGTGTAATAGAGCGCCTGAGTGGAACCGGCCGGCCCGAAGCCCAGGGCCACGACGGTGTTCGCCCCCAGCCCGGTGGCGAAGTCGACCCGGGTGAAGCCGCCGCCGCTGGGGTCGAGGCGGAAGATCTTGCCGCAGGCGAAGTCGGCGAACAGGTACTTGCCCTGGTAGGCGGCGGGCCAGATCCCACTGGGCACGAAGGCCCCGCCGGTGATGGAGCGGCAGCCGTCGGCCCGGCCGTAGTCGAAGATCGGGTTGGTCATCCCCGCCGGCGGCGGGCCGCAGTCGAGGACCGAACCGTTGGCGCAGTGGCCCTCGCGCACGTTCCAGCCGTAGTCGGCGCCAGCGGCGCCCAGGTCGATCTCCTCCCACGCCCCCTGGCCCACGTCGTTGACAAAGAAGCGGGTGCCAGGGGCATTGGGGTCGAACGCCATTCGGAAGGGGTTGCGCAGCCCCCAGGCGAAGGTCTCCTGGCAGATCTGGCCGACCGCGGCGACGCCCAGGTTGCAGCGGGCGGTGCCGGCGCCGGTGAAGGGGTTGCCGGGAGGGACGTTGCCGTCACGGTCGATGCGCAGGATCTTCCCCACCGGCGCGTTGCGGTCGCGCGAGGCGTCGTTCGACCCGGCGCAGCCGCTGGGGGTACCGCCCGGATAGTCGCAGCCCCCGTCGCCCACGCTCACGTACAGCAGCCCGTCCTTGCCGAAGTGCACGTCGCCGCCGTTGTGGTTGCCGGCCGGAGACGGGATGTTGTCGAGGACCACCACCTCGCCGCCCAGGGTGTTGCCGGTCATCACGAACCTGGACACCCGGTTGACGGTGCCGGTGCCACAGTCGCCGGCCTTGTCGAACGAGTAGTACAGGAAGACGTAGCCGTTGGTGGCGAAGGCGGGGTCGACCGCCACCCCCAGCAGTCCCCGCTCGGAGTTGGAGCACAGCTTGGCCGACAGGTTCACGGCCGGGGTGGCCAGCAGGGTGCCGTTCTGCACCACCCGGAGGCTGCCGGACTGGCTGGCGACGAGGATGCGGTTGTCGGTGAAGGCCAGGGCGGTGGGGGCGCCCACGCCGGCGACGAGCTCGTCGGCGAAGCCGCTGGGCACGGTGGCGGCGGCCGGGGAAGCCGACAGCACCACCGCGACGAGCCCGGCGGCCACCACGGCCAGTGCCGCAGTCAACGCAGGGAGTCGACGCATCCCCCGAGTGTGCCATCGCCCTGCGACACAGGAATCGCGCGCCCTACCATCGGCGCCATCGACGCGGGCCGTCCCTCTCTCGTGCGCTTCCTCGTGCCTGCGCTGGTCGTCGCCTGCGTGCTCGGCCTCCCCGCGTGCGGAGGCGACGGCGACGGCGCCACGTTCGACGTCCGGGAGCACCAGCCGTTCGGCGAGCCCCGTGAGCTCCAGTCGTCGGGCGGTGAGCTGAGGGCCAAGCTGACCGTCGGCGAGGGCCCGATCCAGGTCGGCGGGGTGTCGGTGATCGGCAAGTCCTACGACGGCGCCTACCCCGGCCCCACGATGGTCGTCTCACCCGGCGAGACGATCCGGCTGGAGTTCGTGAACGGCCTCGACGAGGCGACGAACATCCACTTCCACGGGTTCCACACCTCGCCGTCGGGCATCGCCGACAACGTCCTGCGGAGCATCCCCGCCAACTCGACGACCGCGGTGGAGGTGCCGGTGCCGCCCGAGATGCCGCCGGGCCTGTACTGGTACCACTCCCACGAGCACGGCATCTCCGAGGAGCAGGTCTTCAGCGGGCTGTCCGGCGCCATCGTGGTCAGGGGCCTGGAGGACAGGCTGCCGCCCGAGCTGCGGGGCGTCCGGCAGAGGCTCTTCGCCCTCAAGGACCTCCAGGTCAAGGACGGCAAGATCGTCACCGAGAACATCGACTCGGACGCCCCGACCACGCGCACCGTCAACGGCCTGGTCGACCCCGACCTGGAGATCGCGCCGGGGGAGACGCAGCTCTGGCGCTTCGGCAACATCGGTGCCGACATCTGGTACAACCTCTCCTTCGCCGGCCAGCCCTTCACCGTGGTCGCCGAGGACTCGAACCCGGTCGGCACGGTGTGGCAGGCCACCGAGCTCCTGCTGCCACCGGGCAAGCGCTACGAGGTGCTCGTCCGGGGCCCACCGGCCGGCACGTACCCGCTGAAGACCCTCGCCTACTCCACCGGCGAGGAGGGCGACAGCTATCCGGAGCGGGTGCTCTCGACGGTCGACGTCGACCGGTGCCGCGGTGGCGCCGCTGGACCTGCCGACGAGCCTGGGGCCGCTGCCCGACATCCCCGCGTCGGAGGTCGACGCCCACCGCACGTTCGTGTTCTCGGAGTCCTCGAACGGCAACGAGTTCTACATCAACGGCGAGCAGTTCAACCACGACAAGGTGAACGTGACGGCCACGCTCGGCGACACCGAGGAGTGGCTGATCACCAACGTCTCCGGCGAGCAGCACCCGTTCCACATCCACGTCAACGACTTCCAGGTCATCTCCGTGAACGGCCAGCCCTACGACGCCAAGAGCTTCCAGGACACGGTGCCGTTACCGGTGCACGGGGAAGTCGTGATCCGCCAGCGCTACGCCGACTACACCGGCAAGTTCGTCTACCACTGCCACATCCTCGCCCACGAGGACAACGGGATGATGGGCCTGATCGAGGTCGTCGCCCAGGCGTAGGCCCCTCAGGTCAGGACGCGGTTGCGGAAGCCGCGGGCGCCGAACCAGGACAGGACGGCGGTGAAGCCGATCATCCCCGCGTAGATTGCGACGAGCGGCATGTGGGGGACGCCCGGCGCCAACGACGCTCGGAAGCCCTCGCTCATGTAGACGAGCGGGTTGAGCAGCACGAGGACCTTCAGCCACGGGATCGGCGTCAGCCGGGCCCACGGGTAGTAGGTGGCGCCCAGGAACGTCATCGGGATGACGATGACGCTGAACATCAGCGCCACCTGCCGCGGCTCGACCCGGGTGCCCACGGCCAGGCCGAGGCTGGCGCCGGTGAGGGCGGCCAGCGGGGTGACGGTGAGGAGCAGGGGCCAGTTGACCTGGAGGTGCACCGGCGTGGCCGGGATGAAGACCGCCAGCGGGAAGACGACGACTGCGGCCAGGATCGCCTGCAGGGCGCCGGACACAACCTTCTCGAGCCCGACCGCCCAGATCGGCAGCGGTGCCATCACCCGGTCCTCGATCTCGCGGGTGTAGCCGATCTCGGTGACCAGCGGCAGGGTGACGGCCTGGATGCCCTGGAAGGCGCAGGCGATGGCCACCACGCCGGGGACCAGCAGGGTGGAGAACTCGGCGGCGCCTGTCCCCGCCCCGCCGACGCCCTGGCCGATCTTGGGGAAGACGTAGGTGAAGACGAACACGAACATCAACGGCTGCATCACCGTGCGAAGGACGAACGTGGGCACGTTCTTGCGCAGCACCGTGAAGTCGCGCAGGAGGAGCGAGACGAAGGCGGTTGCCGCCGGCCGGGCCACCGCGGCGGCGGCAGCCCCCTTCCTATCGGCGACGAGGCTCATTCCCTGAGCTCCTTGCCGGTGAGGTTGATGAACACGGTCTCCAACGTCGGCTCGGTCATCGACAGGTCGGTGACGGTGAAGCCGCCGGCCTCGGTGTAGGCGATGAGCCGGGGGAGCACGCCGGCCGACCCTTCCACGTGGACCTGCAGGCTGCCGTCGACGACCTTCACGCACTTCACGCCGCCGAGGGACTCCAGGTGTCCGGCGAGAGGGGCGAGGTCGCCGTCGGCCGACACCTTGACCACCGTGTCGGCGCCGATGGAGCGCTTCAGGGCGGCGGGGCTGTCGAGGGCGAGGAGGCGACCGCGGTCCATGATCGCCACCCGGTCGGCGAGCTGGTCGGCCTCCTCCATGTAGTGGGTGGTCAGCAGGATCGTCTGCCCGGCGGCGTGCAGCTCACGGAGGATCTCCCACAGGGCGAGGCGGCTCTGGGGGTCGAGGCCGGCGGTGGGCTCGTCGAGGAAGAGGATGTCGGGCCGGTGCAGGATCGCCCTGGCCACCATCAGCCGCTGGGCCATCCCGCCCGACAGGGTGTTGACGTCGGCGTGGGCCTTGTCGGCCAGCCGGAAGCGCGCGAGCTCGGCGTCGGCGGCCTTGCGGGCGGCGGCAGCGTTCATCCCGAAGTAGCGGCCGTGGAAGTAGAGGTTCTCCCAGGCGTCGAGGCTGCGGTCGAGGGTGTTCGACTGGGAGACGACGCCGATCGACTGCTTGGCCCGGGCCGGCTCGGCCACCACGTCGACTCCCGCCACCGTCGCCCGTCCCGACGTGGGGATGACGCGGGTGGTGAGCATCCCGACGGTCGTGGTCTTGCCGGCGCCGTTGGGCCCCAGCAGGCCGAAGATCTCGCCCTCGGCCACCTCCAGGTCGAGGGCGTCCACCGCCTTCAGGCCCCCGTTGTCGCGCCCCGGATAGACCTTGGTGAGCGATTCGGTGCGGATGACGACGTCGGCGGCCAGACCCGCAGGTTACGTGGGGGCGTCCGCCTGCTCGGGCGGTCTGCCGTTGCTCAGGTTCCCGAACAGAGTCGCCAGGCTGGTGCCCGCCTCGAACAGCGACTCGGCCCCGGTGCGCTCGTCGCCCAGCCGGACCAGGAGGGCCACGCCCACGTAGAGAGCCACGATGCCGAAGGCCACGTCCCGGCTGCGCAGGTTCTCGGGCAGTGACGTCTCCGCTACCACCCGGGCCACGGCCTCCTCGGTGAAGCGGATCCACGGGTCGATCCGGGCCGCGATCTCCGGCCCAGCTCGGGTGCCGAGGAGCTGCCGGCGATCAGCTCGGCCAGGACCGCCACGTGATCGCCGTCGAGGTCCTCCCGGTACATCTCGCTGGCGACGCGCAGCAGGTCAGGCAGGGTGTGGACCGCGTCGACGGCCGCCTTGTAGCGGACCATCCGTTGCTCGCTGGTGCGGTCGAGGGCGGCCAGCAGCAGGTCGTTGACACTGCCGAAGTGGTAGAAGACGAGGGCCTGGTTGAACCCCCCGCTGGCGGCGATGGCCCTGGCGCTGGTGGCGGTGAAGCCCTTCTCCTTCAGCGTCTGCAGGGCGGCTTCGACGATCCTGCCCTTGGTCCCCTCGCTGATCGACCGGGCGACAAGTCCTCGCGTACCAGCTTTGGCCATCTGCTCAAAGTATCAGGACAGGTAGTAGGCCCGGGCGAAGAAGGATGCCGCGGCTGCCAGCCCGACGCCGCTGCCGACGAGCACCCACATCCGCAGCCGAGCCCGTCCCTCCAGGAGCTCGGCGGCGACGGCGAAGCAGGGAAATCCGGCCAGCAGATAGCGGCCCATGCCCGTGAAGTTCTTGGTGGAAAGCGCGGAGAGACCGACGATCAGGATCGTGAACGTGCCGTACCCCCACCCGAAACGTCGCACCACCCGGGGAAGCAGGGCGATGGCCACCACCGTCACCGCAGCGTTGACGGCCAGGACGATGCAGGCGTTCACGCTCTCGAATCGGGCCATCTCGCGGAAGAAGTCGACCTTGAACCAGGTGGCAGGCCCCTCCTGCTGCCCCCACGCCGACTGGATGGTGAGGAAGGCGAGGGGGTCGTCGAACCGCCTCCACAGGTAGAACCCGTAGCCGGCCAGGCCCATGGCGGCCAGGAGGACTCCGCAGTCGCCGACCCGCAGCCGGGCCAGCCTCCCCCGCCAGCCGGGAGGGGACGGCTGCTCCGTCTCCGTCTCCTGAACGTCGGTCGTCGCGAACCGCCCCCCGAAGACGCCCCGCCGCTCCAGCGTGCGCACGACAAGTCCGACCACCAGCACCACGCCGAGGGGACGGGAGGCGGTGGCGGCCGCCCCGATCAGTCCCGCCAGCCACGGGTGGCCGCGCTCGAGGGCGGTGAAGGACCCGATGATGGCGAGCAGGAAGAGGGCGTCGGCGTACAACGGTCCGAACAGGTAGAAGGAGTACGGGTAGAGCAGGAACAGCAGCAGCGCCGTCCACGCCGCGTCGGGCGACATCCGTTCCCGGAACCAGCGACCGATCAGCACCGCGGCGGCGACACCCGACGCCAGGGTGATGACAACCCCGGGCCCGGTCACGCTGCCCACCAGCGAGCGGCCCACCCTCATGAGCATCGGGTAGAGCGGGAAGAACGCCACCGGTCCCTGCTGGCCGGGCGTGTAGCTGTAGCCGTAGAGGGCGATCTGGCGGTACCAGCCGGAGTCCCAGTTCACCCACCCCTCCCACCAGGGCCGGCCGGCGAGGAGGTCGGGGCTCGCGGCCCGAGCCGGCAGGAACACCGCGGACAGCACGGTCACCGCGACCACCGCCAAGGCCACGACCGACGATGGCCACCAGGTCGCGCCGGCCCCCCGCTGGCGCCGCCGACCCGCTAGGTCTTGCCATAGAAGACTCGCTCCACCACGTTCCGCGAGCGGCGGGTGGCCCGGCGGTACTGCTCCCGCAGCTCGCCCGGCGACACGCCAAGTGATCGGGCCAGGGGTGCCAGCTGCTCGGGCCGGGTGGGCAGTGAGTCGCCGGGGGCGCCCTTGACCAGGAACCACCGGTTACGGGTGCGCTCGCAGAACCGGTAGGCCTCGGCCAGGACGGCCCGGTCCTCGGCGGCCAGGGCTCCGGCCTCCTCCAGCCGCTGCAGGGCCTCCATGGTTCCGGTGGCCCGCACGCCGTGCTGCAGCTGGAGCAGCTGGGCGGTGAACTCGACGTCGGACAGCGAGCCCCGGCCCAGCTTGAGGTGGAACTGGGGATCGTCGCCGTGGGGGATGCGCTCCCGCTCCACGCGGGCCTTGATCCGGCGGATCTCCCGCACGTCGTTGTCGTCGAGGCCCTTCCACACGTGGGGTTCGATCAGCTCGAGGAAGCGATGGCCCACGTCGGCGTCGCCCGCCACGAACCGGGCCCGCACCAGCGCCTGGCGCTCCCACACCTGGGCCCACCGCTCGTAGTAGGTGGCATAGCCCTCGAGGCTGCGGGCGAGGGGGCCGTCCTTGCCCTCGGGCCGCAGGCCCAGGTCGATGGGATAGATCCTGGTGGAGGGCGTGGTGCCGGCCAGGAACCGCACCAGCGCCTCCCCGACCTTCTCGGCGGCGGCGAAGTCCTCGGGGCTGTGGCCGTCGTAGACGAACAGCAGGTCGAGGTCGCTGGCGTAGGAAAGCTCCGACCCGCCGAACCGCCCCATGGCGATCACCGCGAACGGGACCGGAGGGGCCAGGGCGTCGAGCGCCGCCTTCAGGCAGGCCTCGGCCAGCGTCGTCAGCTGGGCGCCGGTGACCATCACCGGGTCCTCGCCCTCCGCCGTCAGCTCGAGGACGTCGGCCGCGGCGATGCGCAGCTCCTGCCGCCGCTTGAACCGCAGCAGGGCCCGCTGACGGTCCTCCACCTGGTCCCGCCAGGCCAGGGCCGTGCCCGCCCGGTGCAACAGGGCTTCCGGCGAGCGCCGGTCGAGGCCGCCCGGCTGGCCGAGGGTGGGGATCAGGTCGGGGTGGCGCTCGAGCGTCTCCGACAGCAGGCGGCTCGTGCCCAGCAACCGGCACAGCCGGTGAGCGGCCTCGGGCGACTCGCGGAAGGCGACGGCCAGCTCCCTCGCCTGGGCGTCGCCCGACGCCAGCACCCGCAGCCCGAGCAGGCCGAGGTCGGGGTCGGGGGACTCCGAGAGCCACTGAAGCACCAGCGGGAGAATCTGCTGCATCAGGCGGGACGATCTGGTCAGCCCCTTGGTCAGCTCCTGGAGGGCGATGCGGGTGCGCTTGGCGTCGGTGAAGCCGAAGGCCTCCAGGCGGGCAGCCACCGCCTCGGGCGACATCACCGGCCCACCGCTGGTGGCCGTGAGGGCGTCGAGCAGGGGACGGAAGAAGAGGTGCTCGTGGATCGTCCTCACCGCCGCCTGCTGGCGGCGCAGGAACCCGTCGAGCAGCTCGCCGGCGTTGGCGTCGGCCGCGTCCCGGTAGCCCATGACCCTCGCCAGGCGGTCGCGTCCGACGAGGTCGTCCGGCGCCGGGAGGGTGTGGACCTGCTGCTCGTGGACAAGCTGCAGCCGGTGCTCGACCGTGCGCAGGAGCCGGTAGGCGGCGTCGAGGGCACGGGCGTCGTTGGGGTCGACGTAGCCGGACGAACCCAACTCGGCCAGGGCGTCGAGGGTGGTGGGTGAGCGCAGGTCGGCGTCGGCCCGGCCGTGGACCAGCTGGAGCAGCTGCACGGAGAACTCGATGTCGCGGATCCCGCCCCGTCCCCGCTTGACCTCCCGGTCGGTGAGTCCCTTGCGGGCCAGCTCGCTCTCCGCCCGGGCCTTCATGGCCCGCACCGCCCGCAGGTCGTCGAGGGTGAAGGGCCGGTCCCACACCCGCGCCTGGGCCCGCTCGAGGAACAGGGCTCCCAGCCTCCGGGTCGCCGGCCACCGGACGGGCCTTGATCAGAGCCTGGAACTCCCACGTCTGGGCCCAGCGGTCCCAGTAGGCCTCGTAGGACTCGAGCGACCGCACCAGCGGGCCGTCCCGTCCCTCGGGGCGCAGGTCGACGTCGACGCGGAAGCAGCTCCGGGCGATCTCGAGGATCTTGCGGACGGCGCGGTCGTGGGCCTCGAGCTCGCCCACGAAGATGATGTCGACGTCGCTGGAGTAGTTGAGCTCGCCTCCGCCCAGCTTGCCCATGCCGATCACCGCCAGCCCGGGAGGTGCCCCGGCCTGCTGGTAGGCGGCCTCCAGCACCTCGTTGGCCATGATGGCGAGGTCGCGGCCGACCGCCGGCAGGTCGGCCAGGCCGACGAGGTCCCGGGCCGCGATCCGGAGCAACTCCCAGGCGCTTCCAGCGGGCCACCCCCTCGCCTTCGACCTGCCGGCCGACCTCGTCGAGCACCGGCCGCCGCTCGAGGTCGGCCAGCACGTCGACGGCGAGGGGGTCGGCCAGCAGCACGCCCGTGAGCGAACGGCTGGCGGCGGTCACCGCCACCACTGCCTCGCGGAGGAGGTTGTCGTCCTCCAGGCGGGTGTCGAGCCCCGGGAACGCCTCGAGCAGGCGCTCGACGGCCACCGACACCGCCGGCGGCGAGGCGGACCGCTCTATGGCCGTTTGCAGGCTCACCACGGTCCGGCAGTCTGGCAGGGTCGGGAGAGAGCCTCCTTGTAACCTGTGACGTGCCGCGCATTCGGGTCGCCGCCTGCCAGTTGAACCTGGTCGTGGGCGACCTCGACTGGAACCTGAGCCGGATCCTCGCCGCCCTCGACGCGGCCGAGGCCCAGGGCTGTGACCTGGCCGTGTTCCCGGAGCTGGCCATCACCGGCTACCCGCCCGAGGACCTGCTCCTCAAGCCCGGCTTCGTCGCCGACAACCAGGCCGCCCTGCAGAAGCTGGCCGCCCGCACGGGGCGGTGCGCGGCCGTCGTCGGCTTCGTGGACTCGGGCCGCGACCTGTTCAACGCGGCCGCGGTGTGCGGCGAGGGGTCGGTGCGGGGCGTCTACCGCAAGCGCCTCCTCCCCAACTACGGCGTCTTCGACGAGCAGCGGTACTTCGTGCCCAGCCCCGACAAAGGCGAGCTCTTCGTCATCGGCGGGGTGCGGGTGGGTGTCGTCGTCTGCGAGGACGCCTGGTCGCCCGACGGGCCGATCGCCGACCAGGCGGCCGGCGGTGCCGAGCTCATCGTCAACCTGAACGCCTCGCCGTACCACGCCGGGCGCCTGGTCGAGCGGGAGCGGATGCTGGCCACCCGGGCCGCCGACGCGTCCTGCGGGCTGGTCTACGTCAACCTGGTCGGCGGCCAGGACGAGCTCGTCTTCGACGGGGCGTCGCTGGTCCTCGACCACAACGGGCAGGTGGTGGCCCGGGCGTCGCAGTTCCACGAGGAGACGATGGTCGTCGACGTCGACGTGAAGCCCGTCTTCCGCAAGCGGCTCCTCGACCCCCGGGGCCGGGCCTTCGCCGAGCCGCTGCCCGAGGTGTTCGTGAGCGGGGAGCCGATCCCGCACCACGATCGGGCCGCTCCCCGGAGCGCCGCGCCGCTGGGCCAAGCCACGAGATCTACGAGGCGCTCGTCCTGGGCACCCACGACTACCTGGAGAAGAACGGCTTCACCGACGTCGTCCTCGGGCTGTCGGGCGGGGTCGACTCGTCGCTCGTGGCAACCGTCGCCGTCGACGCCCTGGGGGCCGACCACGTCCACGGGGTGGCCATGCCGTCGCGCTTCTCGAGCCCCGACTCCCTCGCCGACGCCGAGGAGCTGGCCGCCAACCTGGGCATCGACCTCCGCACGATCCCGATCGAGGCCGCCCACCAGGCGTTCCTCGACATGCTGGGCCCGTCGTTCGCCGGCCTGCCCGAGGGACTGGCCGAGGAGAACATCCAGGCCCGGGTGCGGGGGACGACGCTCATGGGGCTGGCCAACAAGTTCGGCTGGATGGTGCTGGCCACCGGCAACAAGAGCGAGATGGCGGTCGGCTTCTCGACCCTCTACGGCGACCTGGCCGGCGGGTTCGCGGTCATCAAGGACGTGCTCAAGACCACCGTCTACGAGCTGTGCCACGACCGCAACCGGCGGGCGTCGGAGCGGGGCGAGACGCCGCCCATCCCGTCCCGGGTACTCACGAAGGCGCCGTCGGCCGAGCTGCGGGCCGACCAGCGCGACGACCAGTCACTGCCGCCCTACGACGAGCTCGACCCCGTGGTCGAGGCCTACGTGGAGGGCGACATGACCGCTGCCGACTTGGTCGCGGCCGGCTTCGACGCCACGCTTGTGCACCGGGTCGTCGACCTCGTCGACCGCTCCGAGTACAAGCGCCGCCAGGCTCCTCCGGGCGTGCGGGTCACCACCAAGGCCTTCGGCAAGGACCGCCGGCTGCCCCTGACGAACCGCTATCGAGGCTGACGCAGGTCGCCGCTGTCGAGGCTGACGTTGGCCGGACAGGTTCGCGGGCCAGTCGTCGCGTCGATCGAAGCACGGAGGCCTGCCCTGGGTGGGAGCCAGTGGAATCAGGCCTCTTGCGGCCTGCCGGCAGGGCCAGCCTCGGATGGACGGTCAGCGAGAGAACGAATGCGCTGGCGACTGAATGTGACGAGCCGATTCCGACGAGCATCCAAGGGGCCACGATGTTCGGGTTGAGGATGACGTTTCCCCAACCCCGGTGTTATCGTTTCTGATAACATCGAGCGCGTGACGGACAAGAAGTCGAGCACTGCGGGGAGTCTCATTGCGGAGGCTCGCGCCCTTGCGGGCCTGACCCAGCGGGAGCTTGCTCGCCGTGGGAAGACCTCAGCGGCGGCAGTGGCCAATTACGAGAACGGCCGTCAAGAGCCACGCTTCGACACGGTGCTCCGGCTCATCGAGGCGGCCGGGTTCGAGCTTCGGTGCAAGGTGGCGGCCCCGGATGAGCAGGACCGGCTCTACAGGGTGTGGGAGGCGACATTGCCGCGCGAGTCACTGGAGGACTGGTATGAACGCCAGGACGCCATTCGCCCGTGACGCGAACGCCGCTCCTCCGTCCGGAGCGGATGTTGCCGGTGCTCTTGCGCCACCAGGTGCGCTTCATAGTTCTCGGTGGCTACGGGGCGATGGTCCATCGTGTCGAGGGCCTGGAGCCGACCACGGACATCGACGTCTGCCCGCTGCTCGACGACGCGAACCTTGTCCGGCTTCGGGCTGCACTCGACGAACTGGGGGCGGAGCCGTTCTTCGAGGAGACCGCCAAGCCGACGAGCCTGCACGACCTGTTGGCCGACCCAGTTCGACTGCGCCGAGCAAAGGCGGTGATGCTGGTTACTGAGTGGGGAGCGCTCGACCTTGTGATCCGACCGGATGGCATCAGCCGGGGATATCGGACGCTGGAGCCCCGGGCGGAGATCCTCTCGGCGGTTGACGCGTCGGGTCGGCCGATCGGGATCGACGTGCCTGTTGCCTCGATCCACCACATCTACATATCGAAGAAGGAAGCCGGCCGACCGAAGGACATACGGGCGCTCCCTCACCTTGCGCGGGTTGTGATGAAGCGGGTTCGAGAAGAGCACGGCCAGGAAGGTGAAATGCCGGCCGGCGGTCAGCAGGGAGGATGAGCCGCTCGTTGTCATCACGCCGGAGGTGCGGGGCCGGTCAGCCGGTCGAGGACTGTCCAGGTGACCTGCGGATGCTGGATCGAGAGCGCCGGCGTCCCATGTGTGCTCGAGCCTCGTCACCGTACCGTCCCCGGACCTGACAGCCCTCGTTGTCGGGCTGAATCCGGCCGTTCTCGGGCTCCACGCAGGTATTCCGGGTCGCGGCGGGGAACTACAAGAGTGGGAGATTTCTGGCCGGAAGGGCTTGACCGCATGGGTATGGTGAACTAGATGCGGTGCCGGGGAGGGTCGGGCCGGAATCTTCGCGCCTTCTACGGCGTTCCAATCCACGAGTAGTCGAACAAGGACGTTTCACGTGCCGAAGGAGCGAGTCGAGCGCGACGAGGAAGATCTCGTACGCCTCTACCTCACCGACATCGGGCAGTACCCACTGCTCACCAAGGACGACGAAGTCCGTCTGGCCAAGGCCATCGAGGCGGGCAACGACGCGCGCGGCAAGCTGGAGTCGGAGGGCACGAGCCTTCCCCAGGCTCGCCGGCGCGAGTTCCGACGGGTGGCGCAGGAGGGTGTCAACGCCCAGCGCACGTTCGTCCAGTCGAACCTGCGGCTGGTCGTGTCGATCGCCAAGAAGTACCAGGCCTCGGGCCTGCCGCTGCTGGACCTGATCCAGGAGGGCAACCTCGGCCTGATGCACGCCGTCGAGAAGTTCGACTGGCGCAAGGGCTTCAAATTCTCCACGTACGCCACCTGGTGGATCCGCCAGGCCATCACCCGCGGCATCGCCAACACCGGCCGCACCATCCGCCTGCCCGTGCACGCCGGCGACACGCTGGCCCGGCTGCAGAAGGCCCGCGCCCGGCTGGAGCTCAAGCTCGGTCGCCCCGCCACGCTGTCGGAGCTGTCGGCCGAGGTGGAGATGCCGGAGGACAAGGTCACAGAGGCCCTGCGCTTCGCGGCCGAGCCACTGTCGCTGTCGGAGCCGCTGCGCGAGGACGGCGACGCCGAGCTGGGCGACGTGGTGGAGGACCGCTCCGCCGAGTCGCCGTTCGAGGTGGCCGCCACCGCCCTGCTGCCCGAGGAGATCGCCAAGCTGCTCGGTCCGCTCGACGAGCGCGAGCGCGAGATCCTGCGCCTGCGCTTCGGGCTCGACCGGGGCGAGCCCCGCACGCTGGAGGAGGTCGGGGAGCACTTCAACCTGACCCGGGAGCGCATCCGCCAGATCGAGGCCCGCGCCATGTCGAAGCTGCGGCACCCGTCCAGCGACACCGGCGCCCGCGACCTGCTGGCGGTCTAGACAAGAGGTTCTCTCGACACCTCCGCCGCACTCTGGCGGAGGTGGACGGGAATCGAACCCGCCGGACGGGGATCGCCCGTCCCACCCGCTTTGAAGGCGGGGGCTGCCACCAGGTCAGCGAACACCTCCGCTCCGCACCGTACCGGGTACCTGCGTCAACTGTGGTTGACAGCGGTGGCGTCGTCAACCTAAACTGACGGCATGAGCGAAAGCACAGCGACCCAGTTGGCGGCGGCGGCGGCCAGCCGCGACCCCCGGGTGGGCCTGGGGGCGGTGGCCGCGCTGCGCCGCCTCTTGGACAGCCTCGAGGCGCTGCAGGTCGGCAACGCCCGCGACCAGGGATGGTCGTGGCAGCAGATCGCCGCCGTGCTGGGCGTCAGCAAGCAGGCGGTCCACAAGAAGCACGCCGGCGGACGTCTGCTCGGGGGACGGTGACCGTGTTCGAACGATTCACGTCGGGCGCACGCCAGGCGGTCACCGACGCCCAGGGCGAGGCCCGACGTCTCGGACACCGCTATATCGGCACCGAGCACCTCCTGCTGGGCCTGCTGGCCGGCGGCGACGGGATCGCCGCGGCCGTCCTGCGGGACGCCGGCATCGACGCGTCGACGGT
This sequence comes from uncultured Acidimicrobiia bacterium, assembly GCA_963827345.1. GTDB lineage: Bacteria > Actinomycetota > Acidimicrobiia > Acidimicrobiales > AC-14 > CAWGUU01. Next base: position 89,919 of record CAWHAN010000016.1, read on the forward strand.
CGAGCACGACGTGGTGCGCATCGTCGGCCGCGGCCCGGCGTCGGGGTCGGAACCCGGCACGGACGCTCCTGCCGGCACGGGTGTGGACGCCGACGCGCTGCGGGTCCTTGGCATCGACCTCGACGCCGTGCGGGAGGCGGCCGAGGCCGCGTTCGGCCCCGGCGCCCTCGACTGGGCCAGCGTCGCCGTGACCCGCCCGGCTCGCCGCCGGTTCGGCCGCGGCCTCCGCCCCTTCTCCCGGAGACGGCGGCGGCCCTGCTCGACGGGTCGTCCTCACGGGGAGCGTCCTCCGACGTTCGTCGGCGGCCACATCACGTTCACGCCGCGGGCCAAGAAGGTGCTCGAGCTGTCCCTCAGGGAGGCGCTGGCACTCCGGCACCGCTACATCGGTACCGAGCACATCCTGCTGGGGCTCATCCGGGAGGGCGAGGGTCTGGCCGCCGAGGTGCTCGTGCTCCACGGTGTCGGGCTCGACGATCTGCGCCGGAGGGTGCTGGCCGCGCTCGGCAAGGCCGCCTGAGGTGGTGCCGGGCCGGTGACTGTGCAAGAAGGGCGCGATATGCGACCTTCCTGCACGGTCATCGAATCGCGGCGGCCGGACTGCTGGTGATCCTGTCTCAGGGGTCCGGTAGCGTGGGTCCCATGAAGAAGCTCGTTCTGCTGGCGGTCCTGGCCGCGCTCGGCATCATCGCCGCCAAGAAGATCCGCGCCACCTAGCCTCGATCGCGGCGGCGATTCCTCGCCGACAGGCCTTGCCTGCCGGCGGCGGCCACCCTATAGTCCTTCCCCGATCCCTTCCCCGAGGTTTCTGTCGTCGCGTCCCCGGGGGGATCGATGCTCATCGCCTGTTGGTCGCCGAAGGGCGGCAGCGGCACCACCGTCGTCTCGTGCGGCCTCGCGTTGGTGCTCTCACGGTCGGGATCCTCCGGCCGTCCCACGTCCGGCCGTTCCTCCACGGGAGTGCTCGTGGCCGACCTGTCCGGCGACGTCCCCGCCGTCCTGGGGGTCCCCACGGCGCGGGCGCCCGGCCTGGGCGACTGGCTGGCCGCAGGTGGCGACGTGCCGGCCGACGCCCTCGCCCGCCTGGAAATCGAGGCCGGGCCGGGGCTTCGCCTCCTGACCTGGGGGGACGCACCGATCTCGGTGGCCACCGCCGCCGGCAGCTCGGAGCGCGGCGAGGTGCTCGCCGCCGCCCTGGCGGCCGATGGCCGGCCGGTGGTGGTCGACTGCGGGTCGGCTGCGTCCGGCGCCACCCTCGCTCTGGCGGCGGCGGCTGACCTGTCGCTTCTCGTCCTCCGCCCGTGCTACCTGGCGCTGCGCCGGGCCCTCGCCGCTCCCATCCGGCCGGCCGGGATCGTGCTGGTCAACGAGCCGGGCAGGGCCTGTCCCGGCGCGACGTCGAGGACGTGCTGGGCATCCCCGTGCGGGCCGAGATCGCCTACGAGGAGGCGATCGCCCGGGCCGTCGACGCCGGCTTGCTCGGCACGCGCATCCCCCGCACCCTCGAGCGGGCGCTGCGGGAGGCGGCATGAACGCCTCGGCCGCGCTCAAGGCGCGGGTGCACGCCCGCCTGCTGGCCCACGGGCCGGAGGGCGCCGGGGGCGCCGGAGGAACCGGCAACGCGAACGGGCGGCTGCCGGAACGAGTCGCCGACCTGGTCGCCATCGAGGGCCCCTTGCTCACGCCGACCGAGCAGTCCCGCCTGTCGGCCGAGGTACTGGCCGAGGTCTCCGGCCTCGGCCCTCTCCAGCCGCTCCTGGCCGACCCCGACGTCACCGAGGTCATGGTGAACGGCCCGCACCGGGTGTGGGTGGAGCGAGGCGGCCGGCTCGAACGGGTGCCCATGGCCCTCGACGCGCCCACCATCGAGCACCTCATCGAGAAGGTGGTCGCCCCCCTCGGCCTGCGCATCGACCGTTCGTCGCCCCTCGTCGACGCCCGCCTGCCCGACGGCTCGCGTGTCAACGCCGTGGTGCCGCCGCTGGCGGTCGACGGGCCGTGCCTCACCGTCCGCCGGTTCGGTGCGAGGGCGGTGCCGCTCACCGACTTCGCCGCGCCGCAGGTCGTCGCCCTGCTCGACTGGGCGGTCGGGGCCCGGATGAACGTCCTGGTCTCGGGAGGCACCGGAGCCGGCAAGACCACGCTGCTCAACGCCCTCGCCGGCTGCATCCCTGCCGGCGAGCGGATCGTCACCGTGGAGGACGCCGCCGAGCTGCGACTGCCGAGCGACCACGTCGTCCGCCTCGAAGCGCGTCCGGCCAACGCCGAGGGCGCCGGCCAGGTGCGGATCCGCGACCTCGTGCGCAACGCCCTGCGTATGCGACCCGACCGGATCGTCGTCGGCGAGGTCAGGGGCCCCGAGGCGCTCGACATGCTGCAGGCCATGAACACCGGCCACGAGGGGTCGCTGTCCACCTGCCACGCCAACAGCCCCGACGACGCCCTCGCCCGCCTGGAGACCATGGTGCTGATGGGCGACGTCGGCCTTCCCCTGGCCGCCGTGCGAGCGCAGGTCGAGGCGTCACTCGATCTGGTCGTGCAGGTCGCCCGCCGTCCCGACGGTTCGCGGCGGGTCGTGGCGGTGGCCGAGGTCGTCGATCGCCTCGGGCGGGTGGGCGACCGCCACGACGGAGGCGGCAGCACCGGGCCGGAGTCGGCCCGCACCCGGCTGGTGGCCGACGAGTCGAAAGTGGTGGCCCTGCCCATGCGACCCGGAAGGTCGGCGGGGCACGCCGACGCCGACCCGGCGTGGGTGGCAGCGTGATGGCCGCTGGCGTCCTGGTGCCACTGGCCGTCGTGGCCCTCGGGGCGGCGCTGCGCTCGGCGCTGGCGGCCCGGCGCCGGTTCGGTCTCGTCGACCGACTCTCCTCGTCGCCCGGGCTGGCCGGCCACCGCCCCGGTCACCCCCGGGCGAACCCGGGCTCGGCGCGGCTCGGGCTTCCGGCGCTGCCCTCCCCTCCAGCCGGGGTGGGCTCGGCCCTCGCTGACGCCGCCATCGACGTCCCGGCCGGCGTCGCCTGGTGGGGATGGCTCGCCGCCGTTGCCACCGGCGCGGCATTGGCCACGATCGTGTCGGGTCTTGCGGCGGGGCTCCTTGTGGCAGTGATGATGACGGTGCTCCCCCCGATCGGGCTGCGGGCCCGCAGGGGTCGGGCCGACGTGCAGCTCGAGCGCCAGCTTCCCCTCGCCCTGGAGTCGATCGCCCGGTCGCTGCGGTCGGGCGCGTCGGTGCGCCAGGCGGTGGGCGAAGCAGCCGGTACCGCCGGGGGGTGCCGGTCCCTGCAGGTCGAGCTCGCCACCGTCGCCGCCCAGGCCGGGCACGGGTCGAGCCTGGCAGATGCCCTGGAGGCCCTGGCCGAGCGCCGGCCTCGGCCCGGCGTGCGCCTGGCGGTGGCCGCGCTGTGCCTGGGAATCGACACCGGTGGGGCTCAGGCCAGGGCCGTCGACGGGGTGGCCGCCACCATGAGGGAACGCCTTGCGGTCGAGGCCGAGGTGCGGGCCCTGTCGTCCCAGGCCCGCGTGTCCGCCCTGGTCATCGGGCTGGCGCCACTCGCCTTCGGGGCCTTCGCGGCCGCAACCGACCCCCGCACGTCCGACTTCCTCCTGCGCACGCCGGCCGGGCTGTCCTTCGTCACGATCGGGCTCCTGCTCGACGGCGTCGGCTGGCTGTGGATGCAGCGCCTGTGCCGGGTGCCGGCGTGAACCCGGTGGGGGTGCCCACGGAGATGGCCGCGTCGATCGCCGCCGCCGGGTGGGCTGCGCTCGTCCTGGCCTGGGGTTGGCGACGACGTCCGGCTCCGACCCGCCTGCGCGACCTCGCCCAGGGCTCCCACGAACCTCGGCGCGGCCCTGCGACATCGGCGGCCGAGCGGGCCACGCCGTCCCGCCTCGCACGAGCGACGGCCGGTCGGGTTGCCGACGCGCTGGGCAGTGCGGTGCTGCGGGTTGCCCGTCGTCCGGTGGAGCCTGCGCTCGCCCGGCGACTGGGGGCGGCGGTGCTCACCGGCCTTGCCCTCCTTCCCGTGCTGGCGCTTGCCGCTGTCCCGGCAGGGCTGGTGGCCTGGGCCCTGCCCGGCGTCAAGGCTCGGCGGCGCGAGCGCCGGCGGCTCGCGGCGCTGGCGGCCGACCTGCCCGATGTTGTCGACCTCCTGGTGCTGGCCGTCGGTTCGGGCCTCACCGTCCACCTGGCGGTGCGCAACGTGGCCCGGCGGGCTCCGGGCCCCTCGGCGGGGAGCTGCGCCGGGCGTGCGACGAGGCCACGCTGGGCCGGCGACTTGGCGACGCCCTGGCCGACCTGCCATCCCGAGCCGGCGACGCGGTGCGTCCGCTGGTGGCGGCCCTTCTCGCCTCCGAGCGGTACGGCGCGCCGCTGGGAGCGGGTCTCGAGCGCCTGGCCCTCGAAGTACGGGCCGACCGCCGGCGCCGGGCCGAGGAAACGGCCCGCAAGGTCCCCGTCAAGCTCCTCTTCCCCTTGGTCACCTGCACACTCCCCGCCTTCGCGCTGCTCACCGTGGCGCCCCTCATCGCCAGCGCCATCAGGTCGCTGCGCCTCTGACGACAGGTACGAACCAAGGAGCACCATGCTCGCCACCTACATCTACGTCCGGCTGGCCACGGCCGTCCTCTCCGCAAGGTTCCGCACCGACGAGCGGGGCCAGGCCTCGGCCGAGTACGCCCTCGTCCTGCTGGGCGCGGCCGCCATCGCCCTGCTGATCGTGGCCTGGGCCACCAAGACCGATCTGGTCGAGAAGCTGCTCGACCAGGTGCTCAAGGCCATCACCGGCAAGGCCAAGTGACGAGGGGGTCGAAGGACGGGGGCCAGGCTGCTGTCGAGCTGGCCCTCGTCCTCCCCCTCGTAGCCCTGATCCTGCTGGCCCTGGTGCAGGCCGGGCTGGTGATCAGGGACCAGATCCTGGTGGTCCACGCCGCCAGGGAGGCGGCGCGGGAAGCGGCAGTCGACCCCGCCCCGGGCACACCGGCGAAGGCGGCGGCAGCCAGCTCGACGCTCGACGACAGTCGCCTCAGCGTCGACACCGACGGCCGCGGCCAGGCCGGCAGCCGGGTGCGCGTGCACGTCCGGTACCGGGCGCCCACCGACGTGCCGCTGGTCGGCGCCGCCCTCCCAGACGTCACCCTGGAGGCCTCCGCGACCATGCGTGTCGAACGGTGACCGTCCGACCACGCAGCGGGGCGAACCGACCCACCAGTCCAGCGATCGGCCCGGAAATCTCACTTATAGTGGCGAAGCCACCGATCAGAGCAAGAAAATGCTGGTCTGGGCTGGACCCGGACCAGGAATTCTGGTACCTACATGACTCAGGCAGTTAGCTACACCCGGGGCGCGGTGTCGAGCATGTGGGCTCGGCCACAAAATGGGGAGACAAGAACACATGAGGATGTTCCGCCGAGGCGGGGCCATTGCCCTGTCGGTGCTCGTGGTGAGCGCGTTCCTGATCTCGCCCGCGTCGGCGGACAACGTCGTCGAGACCCGGCCCGAGACCTTCATCGCCACGGCGAACGCCCGGGCGCTCTACCTCGAGTTGCTCGGCATCAAGGTCAGCGCCGGGTCGTCCGGTATCGAGATCTCCAGCGGCCCGTCGGCCAAGGCCACCGGTGCCGGCCTCCTCCTGGCCCCGGGCACGGTCAGCACCCTCGCCACCACCGGCCCCAACCAGAAGGAAGCACCGCCCAAGGCCTGCGTCATCAACATCGATCCTCCCCTGCTCGCCCTCCTCGGCCTCCAGACCGCCTGCGGCGAGGCACGGGTCGACAGCACGCCTGGCGCCCCCCAGGCCTACGGCAAGGGTGAAGTCCTCGGCCTCCAGCTCGGCGGCGCCCAGCTGCTGGCGATCCTGCAGCCCATCCTCGACGCCCTGGTCCCCCTCCTCGACCAGACCATCGGCACGGTCACCGGCGTGATCGAGCCCCTCCTCGGCCCACTGCTGCAGCCCCTGCTCACGCAGGCTCAACCTCGACCTCTCGGCGCCGGTCTCCTCGTTGCTCGACCGTCTCGACGAGATCACCGCGCTGGCCACCATCAACGTCGGCACGTCGACGTCGGAGGGCGCGTCGAGTGCCACCGCGATCACGTCCACCGCCATCGCCCAGGGCGGCGAGATCAACCTCCTGCCCGGGCTGGCCCTGGGTGGGGCCCCGCTGCTGCAGATCGTCGTCGGCCAGGCCAAGGCCACCTCGTCGTTCGACCGGGGCGCAGCCAAGAGCACGCCGGCCTTCGACGCCGCCATCGCCCGGGTCAAGTCCCCGCTGCTCGGCCTCGACCTCCCGATCTCGCTCAGCGCCCCCCTCGACCTCAACCTCGGCATCATCCGCCTGCAGGTCTCCCTGGGTGCCGGCAAGACGATCACCAACGCCGACGGCTCCGTCGGGGCCATCGCCGACGGTGTCAGCATCAACCTCACCACGCCCATCGGATCGATCATCCTCGAGCTGGCCCACGCCGAGAGCGGTATCGGCGGCCAGGGCAGGCTGGTCGAACAGCAGGAGATCCACGAGCCCGCCGAGCTGCTGGCCAAGACGGGGAACGACCCGTGGGTGCCGCTTGCCGGCTTCGCCCTCCTGCTCGCCGCCTTCACCACCCGCCGGCTCGTCGCCGCCCGGGTCGCCGGCACCACCGAGCGGACGGAGCGCTAACCGGCGTCGCGGTCGAACTCCACCTTTCCTCCAGTACGATCGACAAGCCGATGATTCGAGGAAGTGGCGTGTGGTCATAGATTTTCTGCGCAGCCATCGCTGGGTGCGGCGCAGCCTGTCCGGGCTCTCCGTGGTGCTGCTGCTCGGCGGATTGGCCCTCGTCGGCTATCCGTTCTTCACCAACATCTGGCAGGGACGTATCCAGGACAGCCTCGAGGACCAGATCGTGAGCCCCGAGCTGCAGCAGGCCTACAAGGACCGCCGGGTCGCCACCGGCGACAGCCTCACCCGTATCCGCATCCCCGCCCTGAACGTCGACACCGTCGTCGTGGAGGGCATCACGCCGAGCGCGCTCCGGGCGGGGGCCGGCCACTACCCCACCACCGCACTTCCCTGTGAAGGCGGCAACGTCGCCATCGCCGGGCACCGCACCACCTACGGCCGGCCGTTCGGGAACCTCGACCAGCTCAAGACCGGTGACACGATCGACCTGATCACGCCTATCGGCGCCTGCCAGTACCGGATCACGCGCGACCCGTTCATCACCCAACCGACCGAGCTCTCGGTCATCCAGCCGACGCCCGACAAGAGCGTCACCCTCACCACGTGCCATCCGAAGGGATCAGCCGCGCAGCGCCTGGTCGTCAAGGCAACGTGGGTCAAGGACATCAAGGCGACGTGAACCCGAGCGCCATCGGCGGCGGGCGGCGTCGGCGGTGCCGGCGCGCAGCGGTCCGATCGGTGGTGTCGGCAGCCGTCCTCCTCGTCGTGGGCGTGGGGTGGGCATCGCCCGCCGGCGCCCATCCCGACGCCGACGGCCACGGCACGATCTCCCTTTCCGACACGGGCGACCTGAGCTCGCCGCCGTCTGTCTCCGGCACCTTGACCGGCGCGTCGGCGCTGGGCCTCGGCCTCGAGACCATCGACACGATCGCGCTGACGGCGACACCGACGGGGCCCACGGGTGGCAGCCCGGTCAGCGTCGACGGCTGCACCAAGGTCACCTCTGGCCGGTGCGACACCAGCAAGGTGAGCTTCGAGTGGCAGCTTCCCGACCTTGCCTACAACGGTCCGTACGAAGTCAGAGCCTCCGCCAGCCACTGCGTGCTGAGCTGCACCCCGGCAACGATCACCCCCCGCGGGTTCCGGATGGCGGTGGGCCCGGCGGCGCCGGGCGACCTCAAAGCCGAGCCGGGCGGCGACCGGAACGTGGTCCTGTCGTGGCAGCGGAACCCCGAGCCCGACATCCTCTACTACCGGGTGTCACGAAAGGACGGGGGCGGCAGTTTCAGCCACCTCGGCGACGTCCGCCATCCTGCATCGGGGCGGCCGGGGTTCACCGACACCACCACGTCGCGCACACCCGGGGGTGAGTTCGCGTACCGCGTGGTGGCCGTCCGGAAGGGCGCCTCGGGCGACGACTCGACGACGCTCACCTCGGGAGCTTCGGGCGAGAAATCGGTCACCGTGGCGCCACCGCCCACCACGGTCGCGCCGGGAACGCCCGGAGCCGAGATCAAGCCGGCCGGCACCGACACCAACATCGCCGGCTACCTGGCCGGCCAGCCGGGGGCACTCCCCAGTCCCAAGCCCATGTTCATCGACCTGCCCGACACCGGGTTCGAGGGCAGCCTGCCGTTCGGCCAGCTCCCGGGGGAGGACATGTCCGAGCCGGGCGAGGAGGACGCCATCCCCGCCACGCTGGAGACCCGCCGCCTCCAGGAGTTCAACCGGGGTCGGCCGCTCATCCCGATCGCCGCCGGCGCCATCCTCCTGCTGCTGGCCGCCCACCTGCGGCTCTTCAACAAGCGGTTGAAGACCGACGCTCCGCGCCGCAGGAGCTCGGCCGCCGAGTTCATCGCCACCCTCGACGCCTCCAAGCACGCCGCCATGGAGCTCGACGTCGAGGCCGCGGTCGCCAACGGCGGCCATCACCGGACCCCCTCTGGCACCGCATTGACCAGCCTTCCGGAATGGGGCCAGTTCAGGGGCGTCACCCTGCTCCCGGCCGCCCAAGAGGCACTCGAGGACGAAGACGACGACGACGTCTGGGCCGAGAGCGCGGAGGACGCCGACGCCGAAGCGGAGGCGGACGGCTCCGAAGCGGACGAGGAAGCAGCCGAGCTCGACGGCTGGGCCGTCGCAGAGGACGAGCAGGAGCTGCACGCCGACGGGGAGATCGACGTGGAAGACGACGAGGACGACCTCGTCGCCGAGCTGGAGCCGTGGGGCGACGACGATGTCGCCGAGCTGGAGGCCCCCGGCGACGACGAGGAGGACTGGGACGAAGCGGCCATCGCCGAGCTGGAGGTCCAGGACGAGGAAGCGGAGGACTGGGACGACGAGGCCGAGCGGGAGGCCTGGGGCGAACAGGCCGTCGCCGAGTTGGAGCCGGACGAGAAGCCCGACCCGATCGCCGACCTCGAGCTCGCCGCGGAGATCGCCCTGCTCGCCGAGCTCGAGCGGGACGAGAGTCCCGAGCTGGTCGCCGAGCTCGAGCTGGACGAGGAACCCGAGATGGTTCCCGCGATGGTGCCCGACGAGATGGTCGCCGAGCTGGAGATGGACGACGAGGACGAGGCCGACGAGATGATCGCCGAGCTGAAGCTGGGCGACGAGGAAGAGGACGAGGCCGACGAGATCGTGGCCGACCTGGTCCGCTCCTCTGGGCCGGTGGTCATCCCCGAGCAGGTCGAGGCGGAGGAGATCGTCGCCCAGCTCGTGCCCGCCTCCGGTCCGGTCGTGGTCCCGCACGTCGAGGACGTCGCCGAGCCGGAGCCCGAGCCCGAGCCCGAGGTCGACAACACCGGCGTCGGCTCCGAGAAGCCCGACACCGCGGCGGCCACCAACGGCAACGGCAACGGCTCGGGCGACCCCCTCAGCGACTTCGACGACTTCGAGTGGTCGGAGGAGGCGCAGTACGCCGAGCCCGAGGTCGAGGTCTTCGTCGCCCCGAGGCCGGGCGGTCGGCGCAAACGGCTCAGCCGGGCGCGCTAGCCGCCACCCGTCCTAGGTTCAGGCCCCCAACAGCGCCCGCAGCAGGGACACCGCGCCCGGCTTGTCGAGGGGCTCGTTCCAGTTCCCGCACTTGGGCGACTGCACGCACGACGGGCAGCCGGCGACGCACCCACAGCGGGACACCACGTCGAGGGTGATCTCCAGGTGGTGGCGGCCGGCGGCGAAACCGAGCTCGGCGATCCCCGCTCCGCCCGGGTAGCCGTCGTAGATCACGATCGTGGCCCGCCCGGTCTCGTCCTGGTAGTTGGTCGACAGCCCGCCGACGTCCCAGCGGTCGCAGATGGTGAACACCGGCAGTATCCCGATGGCGGCGTGCTCGACGGCGTGGACGGTTCCGAGCAGCCGGCCCATGGGGATGCCCGCCTCCAGCAGCAGCTCGTCGTCGAGGGCGTACCAGAACCCCCGGGTGGTGAGCGTGCTGGGCGGGAGCTGCAACGGCACCGTCTCGATGACCTCGCCGGTCGAGCGCTTGCGACGCTGGTAGGCCACGACCCGCTGGGTCACCTCCACCGGGCCCAGGAACAGATCGCCCCGGCCGACGCCCGACCAGTCGACGATCAGCGAGTCGTCCACGCCGAGGATGGCGACGTCGGTCTCGGTGCGCGGCCGGGTCGTCTCGTCGACGGCGGCCGGCATCACCCACGCCGCCCGATCGTCGAGATCGAGCCGCTCCACCCGGAACTGGCGGCCCTGGTGGAGGTACAGGGCCCCGGAAAGACCGACGACAGGGCCCGGGCCTCGTCGACGGTGCCGATCAGCCGGCCGTCGCCGTCGACGATGCGGTACTCGGAGGCCGACGACCCGGTTCGCAGCCCCACCCGGGGAGCCGGCGCGCCCCGACCGGCGTAGAAGGCGCTGCCGCCACGCAGCCGGGCCTCGTCGGCCAGCACCAGCCGCCGCACGCCCTCTTCGAGGTCGTCGCCCCACCAGGCGTCGTCCGATGGCACCAGCGGCAGCTCGTAGGCCGCACAGGCGAGGTGGGGGCCGAGCACGAACGGGTTCGACGGGTTCACCACCGCCGGCTCCGGCGAGCGGGTGAACAGCTCGCTCGGGTGGGCCATCCACCACTGGTCGAGCTGGTCCTCCCCCGCCACCAGCACCGCCGCCGACTGCTGGCACTGGCGACCGGCCCGGCCCGCCTGCTGCCACATCGAGGCGATGGTGCCGGGGAAGCCGTCGAGGATGCAGGCGTCGAGGCCGCCGACGTCGATGCCCAGCTCCAGGGCGTTGGTGGCGGCCACGCCGCGGAGCTGGCCACCGAACAGCTCGGCCTCGATCTCCCGCCGCTCCGACGCCAGGTACCCGCCCCGGTACGGCCGCACGAACGGCAGCCAGCTCGGCCGGCACCCGGCGGCGGGCCTCGGCGGCCACCAGCTCGGCGCCCAGGCGGCTGCGGGTGAAGGCGATGGCCCTCGACCCGGCCGAGACAAGCCCGCCCAGCAGGCGGGCGGTCTCGTGGTGGCCCGACGCCCGGGCGCCGGTCTCCTCGTCGGTGATCGGCGGGTTCCACAGCACGAAGACCCGCTCGCCCCGGGGCGACCCGTCGTCGGTGATCTCCGCTACCGGCAGCCCGCACAGCGCCGGAGGCAAGGTCGCCCGGCCGGCCGATGGTGGCCGAGCAGAAGACGAACGTCGGGTCCGACCCGTAGTGGGCGCAGACCCGCCGCAGGCGCCGCAGGACGTGGGCGACGTGGCTGCCGAAGATGCCCCGCAGCATGTGCAACTCGTCGACGGCGACGTAGCGCAGCCGGCCGAGGAAGCGGGCCCACCGCTCGTGGTGGGGAAGGATGCCGATGTGGAGCATGTCGGGGTTCGTCAGGACGGCAGTCGCCGACCGGCGGGCCCACGTGCGGGTCGACGTCGGCGTGTCGCCGTCGTAGGTGACGGCCACCACACCTGACGCCTCCAGCGCCGCCAACGAACGGAACTGGTCCTGGGCCAACGCCTTGGTCGGGAAGAGCATCAGGGCGGTCCCGCCGTCCAGGGCCGCCTCCGCCACCGGCAGCTGGTAGCAGAGCGACTTGCCCGACGCGGTGCCGGTGCTGACCGCCACCGACGTGCCCGAACGGGCCAGGTCGACCGCCGCCGCCTGGTGCGTCCACAGGCGTCCGCCGGGCACGAGGGCGGCCACCTCGGCGGGAAGCGGGCTGCTCAGGGCCTGGTGGCGCGCGGCGCGCGCCGGGATACGCTCGACGTGCACGACCTGGCCGTCCTCGGCCAGGGCCTCCACCACGGCGGCGAGATCGACATCGAGGGTTTCTGGGAACGAGTGCGGCACGGGCTAGCGTTGAACTGGACGACACAGTGGAGGAGCAGTCATGGATCTCGGTCTCGACGTCACCGAACGTGACGGGTACGCCATCCTCAGCGTACGCGGCGAGGTCGACGTCTATACCGCCCCCAAGTTCCGTGAGCGGCTGATCGAGCTCGTCAGCGAGGGCAAGTACCACATCGTCGTCGACCTCGAGGGCGTCGACTTCCTCGATTCCACCGGCCTGGGCGTGCTCGTGGGTGGGCTCAAGCGCCTCCGCAGCCACGAGGGCGACCTCGTCCTGGTCTGCACCCAGAGCCGCATCCTGAAGGTCTTCGAGATCACGGGCCTCACCAAGGTGTTCTCCATCTACGACTCGGTCGACGCCGCCGTCGGGAGTCAGGCCTAGGGCCGGCATGGACCAGTTGGCTGGGGATGCCGTCGAGCTGGAGATCCCGGCCCGCGCCGAGTTCGTGGCGCTGGCGCGCCTCGCGGTCTCGGCGATGGCGGCAACCGACGGCGAGCTGGAGGACGAGCGTCTCGACGACCTGAAGCTGGCGGTGTCGGAGGCGTGCACGAACGCCATCGAGGCCCACAGCTCGATCCACACCGACGAGCGGGTGATCGTCCGGTGCACGGTCGACGACACGGGCCTGGAGGTCCGCATCGAGGACCGTGGTCCCGGCTTCGACCCGTCCCGCCTCCCCGATCACCCGCCTGTCACCGACCCCGACCGCCTGAAATTCGAGCGCGGGCTCGGGATCCCCCTGATCCGGGCCCTCGTCGACGAGGTGGGGTTCCGTTCGTCCGACAAGGGCACCGAGGTACGGCTGGTCATGCGTCACGGCCACCGCCGCGACGGCGCCTTCGGCGCCTAGGGACCGGCGTCACCCGATGCTGCGCAAGCTCTTCCAGCGGCTCACCGTGCCGATGTCGCAGGTCGACATGGAGCGGCTGAAGGAGTTCTGCAAGGAACAGCCAGGGGTGGTGCCGATCGGTTCAGCGGCAGCCCGCCAGGAGGTCACCGTCGCCGGCGAGATCTCGTCGGTGCGCATCGTGCCCAGAGCTGGGTCGCCGTCGCTGGAGGCCACCGTCAGCGACGGCAGCGGGTCGATCGTGGCGGTGTGGACCGGGCGGCGGCACCTGGCCGGAGTCTGCCCCGGCCGGCGACTGGTGCTGAGCGGAAGGGGTGCGGACCAGAACGGCAACGGCCGGCTGGTCGTGCTGAACCCCCGCTACGAGCTGCTCTGACTGCCGGGTTGACTGCCGGGTTGGGGGCCGCCCGCCGTCTCCACACCGGCGGCCGTCACCGGTGCGGCGGCGCTCGGAGGCACCACCGGAGCGGTCGGGGTACCGACCAGCAGGGCCTTCACCGCCATCTCCGTGTCCTGGGTCACCAGCACGAGCACCTCGTCGCCGGCCTGCATCACCGTCTCGCCACGGGGGACGATCACGTGCCGGTCGCGGATGACGGCCACGATCGTGGCGTCCCGAGGCACGCCTAGCTCGGCGATCCGCACAGTTACCGCCGGCGAGCTGTCGGCGAGGGTGACCTCCACCAGGTGGGCGTCCTGGAACTGGAGCAGACGCACCAGCGACCCCACCGAAACCGCCTCCTCCACCAGTGCTGTCAGCAGGTGGGGGGTCGACACCGACACGTCCACGCCCCATGTCTCGTTGAACAGCCACTGGTTGGCGGGATGGTTGACCCGCGCCACCACCCTGGGCACGGCGAACTCCTGCTTGGCCAGCAGGGAGATGACGAGGTTGTCCTCGTCGTCGCCGGTCGCGGCCACGACCACGTCGACCTCGGCCAGACCCGCTTCGTGCAGGGAGGACACCTCGCAGGCGTCGGCGACGACCCAGCGCACGTCGAGGCCGACCCGTAGTCGGGCCACCAGGTCGGGGTCCTGCTCGATCACCATCACCTCGTGCCCGGCCTCCTTGAGGTCGGCGGCGATGTACGTGCCCACGTTGCCGGCGCCTGCGATCGCGACTTTCATGGCGCAGCCCTCATTTGTGGGCCGCCGAGGTCGACGTCGAGCCGGTGAGCCTGGCCTCCAGCTCGTCGAGGGCGTCGAGGTTGACGGCCAGGTGCAGCAGGTCGCCTTCCTGGCCGAGGATCTCGGGGCTGAACAGCCGGGCCTTGCCGGCGCGGGACAGCGCCACCAGGCGGAACTTGTCGCGCTCGTCCAGCTCGGCCAGCTTGCGCCCGGCCCAGCCGTCCGGCAGCGCCCGCTCGACCAGGCTGATGGTGCCGGTGGCGTCGGTCCACTCGCTCACCGACTCGTCGGGGAACAGACGGCGTAGCACCTGGTCGGTTGTCCAGGCGACGGTAGCGACGGTCTGGATGCCGAGCCGCTGGTAGATCACCGCCCGCCGCGGGTCGTAGATCCTGGCCACCACGTGCGGGATCTCGTAGGTCTCCCTCGCGATACGGGCCGCCAGCACGTTGGAGTTGTCGCCGTTGGTGACCGCGGCCAGGGCGTCGGCGTGCTCGATACCGGCCTGCTCGAGGTGGTCGCGGTCGAACCCGAAGCCGAGGATCGCCTTGCCCTTGAAGCTCTCGGGCAGGTGACGGAAGGCGTTGCGATCCTTGTCGATGATGCTGACCGTGTGCCCGGCCGCCTCGACGGCGACCGCCAGCTCGGATCCGACCCGCCCGCATCCGACCACCACGACGTGCATTCGTGCAATGCAACACGCGTTTCGGGCGCGATGACAACTCGGGCGGACGACCGGCACGGGCCGGGCCAGCGGTTGTGACCAGCCCATCCGGCACGGGTAGCTTGCGCGGGTGTACTCAGCGCTGAAGCGCCTCTTGGTGGGCAGGCCCATCGCGACCACCGAGGGGGAGCATCGGCGGCTGCCCAAGACGGTGGCGCTCGCCACGTACTCGTCGGACGCGATCTCCTCCACCGCCTACGCCACCGAGGAGATCCTGATCGTCCTCACCGCAGGCGGGGCGGGGCTCGGTCTCGCCCTTTCCAAGCTGGTCCCGATCTCGATCGTCGTCGCCGTCCTGATCTTCATCGTGGTGGCGTCGTACCGGCAGACGATCTTCGCCTATCCCCAGGGTGGCGGCTCCTACCTCGTCAGCCGCGACAACCTCGGCAAGTACCCGTCCCTGGTGGCGGGGGCGTCGCTGCTCGTCGACTACATCCTCACCGTGGCCGTGTCCATCTCGGCCGGCGTGGCCGCCATCGTCTCCCTCCCTGCGTTCCGGGGCCTGGCCGAGCACAGGGTGGCCGTCGGCCTCTGCCTCATCCTGCTCATCACCGTGCTCAACCTGCGGGGCCTGAAGGAGTCGGGGTCGCTGTTCGCCGTCCCCGCCTACACCTACATCGTCAGCCTGGCCCTGCTGATCGGCTACGGGCTGATCCGGAGCTACTTCGGGGACCTCGACCCCGTCCCTCCCCCCGGGCCGGGCGACGAGTTCCACGGCCTGCTGACCGGCGGGAACCTCGGCCTTCTGCTGCTGCTGAAGGGCTTCTCGTCGGGCGCAGTGGCCCTAAGTGGGATCGAGGCCATCGCCGACGGCGTGCCCAACTTCAGGAAGAAGCCGTCCGAGGCCAAGAACGCAGCCGACACCCTGGCCATCATGGGCATCATCCTGGCCACCCTGTTCGTGGGCGTCTCGGTGCTGGCCCACCACCTGGAGCCGTACCCGACCGAGCACGAGACGGTGATATCCCAGATGGGCCACGCCGTCTATGGCGGGGGCCCCTTCTACGTCATCCTCCAGTTCGCCACCGCCTCCATCCTGACCCTCGCCGCCAACACCGCCTTCGCCGACTTCCCGCGGCTGTCGTCGATCATCGCCCGCGACGGCTACCTGCCCCGGCAGTTCATGAGCATGGGCGACCGGCTGGTGTTCTCCAATGGCGTGGTGTTCCTGGCCGTCGCCGCCGGCGGGCTGCTGGCGGCCTTCGGCGGGGTCACCAACGCCCTGATCCCGCTTTACGCGGTCGGCGTCTTCACGTCGTTCACGCTCAGCCAGACCGGCATGGTCAAGAGGCACCTGAACCTCAAGGAGCCCAGCTGGAAGCGCGGGATCACTATCAACGGCGTCGGTGCGGTGGCCACAGGAATCGTGCTGATGGTCGTCGCCGTGTCGAAGTTCACCGCCGGCGCCTGGTTGCCGATCATCGTCATCCCGTCGATCATCGCCCTGTTCGTCGGCATCCGCCGCCACTACGACCGGGTGGGCTCGGTGCTGGCCATCACGCCCGACGAGGTCCGGCCCCAGCCCATGAACCACACGGTCATCGTCCTCGTCGGCAGGATCCACAAGGGCGTGCTGAAGGCCCTCGCCTACTCCCGCTCGCTGCGACCCCAACACCTCGTCGCCCTCTACGTGTCCTTCGAGGAGGAGGACCAGCTGGCCATGGAGAAGCAGTGGCGGGACTTCAAGATCGACGTCCCCCTGGAGATCAAGTACTCCCGCTACCGGGAGCTGGTGCGCCCGGTGATCGAGTACATCGACGAGGTCGACAGCCGCTGGGGCGACGACACCGTCACCGTCGTCATCCCCGAGTTCGTTGTCGGCAAATGGTGGGAGCAGATCCTCCACAACCAGAGCGCGCTGATCCTGAAGGGGCGCCTGCTGTTCCGTCGGGGGACGGTGGTGACGTCGGTGCCGTACCACGTCGACGCCGAGGGGAGCCCGCACCGGGCGGGGTCGGCCGCCGAGGCCGCTACCCGGGAGGATCGGTCGGATCGACGAGGCGGTAGCCCACCCCCGGCTCCGTGATCAGGCGGGGCCGCTCGGGGTCGTCGTCGAGCTTCTTGCGCAGCTGGCTGGCATAGACCCGCAGGTATTGGGTCTCGGTGCCGTACTCGGGGCCCAGACCTCCTGCAGGATGGCCCGGTGGGTGAGCACCCGTCCCGGCCACCGCGCCAGGAGGGCCAGGAGGGCGAACTCCTTGGGCGTGAGGTCGACGAGCCTTCGCTCCTGGGGGCCGGCGGCGACGGTGACCTCGTGGCGGGCGACGTCGATTCTCAGGTCGCCCACCGCCAGCACCGACTGGTCGACGGCGGCGCCATCCGGGCCGCCGGCGGGACTGCGGTTGCGCAGGGCCACCCGAATGCGGGCCAGCAGCTCGGGCATGGAGAAGGGCTTGGTGACGTAGTCGTCGGCCCCCTCGTCGAGCGCCAGCACCTTGCGGCGCTCGGACCCCTCGGCCGACAGCACCACGATCGGCATGTGGGCCCACCCCCGTATCCGCCGGCAGACCTCCACACCGTCGATGTCGGGCAGGTTGAGGTCGAGCACGACCAGGTCCGGTGCCTCCAGCGCGGTCAGGTCGATGGCCTGCTGGCCGGTGGTGGCGGTCAGCACCGAGTAGCCCCGAGCCTCCAACCCGGCCCGCAGCGCCCGCAGGATGGCCGGCTCGTCGTCGACCACCAGGATGGTCGTCACCGGCAGAGCACCGAACCGGTGACGCACAGCGGTGGATGGCGCCGTTCTGTGGCACCACTTCGCCGGCGGGGGGCGATGCTCACGCCCGGCGGACCGGCAGGGTGACGACGAAGGTGGCGCCGCCGCCGGCTGTGCGTTCGACCCCGATGGTGCCGCCGTGGGCCTCGACGACGGCCTTGCAGATGGCCAGCCCGATGCCGCTCGACCGGCTGCCGTCGCCCCGCCGGAAGGGCTCGAAGATCCTCTCTCGCTCCCAGTCGGGCACGCCGAAGCCCTCGTCGGCGATCCGGACCTCGACCAGACCGTTTTTGGGACGAGCCGCGATGCGCACCGTGGACGCCAGCGGGGCGTGGCGGGCGGCGTTCTCCAGGAGGTTGGTCACCACCAGCTCCAGCTGGGTGTAGTCGCCGTCGACGAGCGGCAGGTCGGGCGGCAGCTCCACCTGCAGGCGAACGGTGCGGAACAGGCCCTTCAGGCGACGGGCCCGCTCTGTCACCAGCTCGTCGAGCGGCACCGCCTGGCGCTCGGGACTGAAGGCGCCGGCCTCGATGCGGCTGAGGGACAGGAGGTTGGCAACAATGCGGTCGAGACGCTCGACCTCGTCGCACACCGTCGTCAGCAGCTCGACCCGAATGGGCTCCTCGTAGACCACGCCGTCCCGCAGGTCGGTCGTGACCGCCCGGATGGTGGCCAGTGGCGAGCGCAGGTCGTGCGACACCGACCGCAGCAGGGCCGACCGCTGCTCGTCGACCCGCTTCAGCACCTCCATGCGGGCCACCTCCTCACCGAGGCGGGCCTGCTCGGCGTCGGCCTCCCGCAGCCGTTCCAAGAGGCCGCGGACCTCAGCCTCCCTCGACTCCGCCACCCGCCGGCCGTCGGCCTCCCGTGCCACCAGCAGGCCCACCACCAGGGCTACGGCGAGGAAGACGCCGAGGGCCACCCAGTCCTCCCACACGTCGACCTTGAGCTCCCCGAACGGCGGGATGAAAGCCAGGTTGAAGCAGGCGGCGGCGAACACCGCCACCCCGGCGGCCGCCACCGGTCCTCCCAGCACCCCCGCGGCGCCGACCGCCAGGACGAGCAGGAGGGCAGGGACGGTGGTCGGGATGTCGGAGCGGAACGGCACCAGCACGCCGATCGTGGCCCCGACCGAGACCAGTCCCAACGCAGCACCCAGCCAGGGAGCCTCACCCGAGCGACGCAGACCAGCCACGGGCACGATCTTTGCGCGTTCTTGACGCAACGAGACCTCCGGTTGACCCCACCTTGACGGGCGAGGGCCGATCATCGTCACGTGAGCCTCACCGCACCTCCGAAACCGCTCCCGCCGGCCCCGCCGGTCGAGGGCCCGGGCGGGGCCGTCGACCGGGTCAAGGCCCGCCTCCTGGGACCCCCGCTCAACACCGAGCAGCTCGCCCACGAGCGCTTGGGCAAGCCCACCGCCCTGGCCGTGTTCGCCAGCGACAACCTGTCGTCGTCGGCCTACGCCACCGAGGAGATCCTGCGGGTCCTGGTGCCCGCCGTCGGCCTTGCCGCCTTCTCGCTGGTCGTGCCCGTCACCGTGGCCATGCTGGTCGTGCTCGCCTTCCTGATCCTGTCGTACCGCCAGACGATCAAGGCCTACCCGAGCGCCGGCGGCGCCTACGTGGTCACCCGGGACAATTTCGGCATCGTCCCGGCCCAGTTCGCCGGCGTCGCCCTCCTTGCCGACTACGTGCTGACGGTGGCCGTCTCCGTGTCGGCCGGCACCGCCGCCCTCACCTCGGCCTTCCCCGCCCTGGTGCCCGGCGCCGTGCCCATCTCCATCGGCTTCGTGCTGGTCGTGGCCTTCGGCAACCTGCGGGGTGTCCGGGAATCCGGAAAGGTCTTCGCCGTCCCCACCTACTTCTTCATGGCGAACATGCTCGCCCTCCTGGGGGTGGGCCTGTTCCGCATGGCCTTCAGCGGCCTCCCGGTGCAGGCCGTGGACCAGGCGGGTCTGCTCCACTTCGGATCGGCCGGCGACGGGCTGTTCATGGGAGCGGCCCTGTTCGTGCTGCTGCACGCCTTCGCCTCGGGAGGCGCGGCGGTGACGGGGGTGGAGGCGATCTCCAACGGCGTGCCCGCCTTCCGGCCCCCGGAGTGGCGCAACGCCCGCACCACCCTCGTTGTCATGGGGGCCAGCCTGGCGGTGATGTTCCTCGGGCTGTCGGTGCTGGCCGGGCGCATGCACGTCGCCCCGTTCGAGGAGGGATCGCCGACCGTCATCTCCCAGATCGGCCGGCTGGTCTACGGCTCGGGCGCCATCGGTCACGTCCTGTTCTTCGCCCTTCAGGCCGGCACCATGCTCATCCTGGTTCTCGCCGCCAACACGTCGTTCGCCGACTTCCCCCGACTCGCCTCGTTTCAGGCCGCCGACGGCTACCTGCCCCGGCGCCTCGTGCACCGTGGCCACCGCCTGGTGTTCTCCACCGGGATCCTCTGGCTGGCGGCGGCGTCCATCGCCCTCGTCATCGTGACGGGGGCCAAGGTCGACCACCTGATCCCGCTGTACGCGGTGGGCGTGTTCACCTCGTTCACCCTGTCGCAGGCGGGCATGGCCAAGCACCACATCCGGCTGAAGGAGGAAGGCTGGCGGACGGGCCTGGCGATCAACGGGATCGGCGCGGTGCTGTCGGCGCTCGTCCTGGTGATCATCACCGTCACCAAGTTCACCCACGGGGCGTGGCTCATCGTGGTGCTGGTGCCGACGACGGTCCTGCTCCTGCTTCGGCTCAACCGCCAGTACAAGGCCGAGGCCGGCGAGTTGGAACGGGACGCCGAGCTGGCCGCCACTGCCCGTATCCTGCGGCGCCACGTCGTCCTGGTGCTCGTCGACCGGCTCGACCGCTGCGCCGCCCGCGCCATCCAGTACGGCCGCACGCTGACGCCCGACGAGCTGCGCGCCGTTCATATCGCCTCCGACCTGGACCGGGCCGAGGAGCTGGCCGAGGAGTGGGCCCGCCTGGGGCTGTCACGGCTGACGCTGGAGCTGGTGGACTGCCCCGACCGCCGGCTCCCCCAGGCCCTCGTCGAAGATCGTTAGCGAGGCCCTGGTCGGTGGCGATACCGAGGTGACGGTGCTGCTGCCCCGCCGCGCCTACCGCCGGGTGTGGCACCGCCTCTTGCACGACCGCACCGCCGACCGTCTGGCCCGAGCCGTCGCCGGACTGCCCCACGCCAACGTGACGTTCGTGCCGTACCACCTGGGCGAGGGCACGGCCACACCGGGATTCGGCCGATGACGCCGATCGGCGAGGTCGAGTGGCGGCACCGGGTCAGGGTCGAGGGGCGCGTCCGCTCGGTTCGGGTCCAGCCGAGGGTCGGCGTGCCCACCCTGGAGTGCACGATCGTGGACGCCACCGGCGGGATCGGGGTCGTCTTCCTGGGCCGGCGGCGGGTGGCCGGCATCCGCCCCGGTTCCCGTCTGGTGGTCGAGGGCATGGCCGGAGAGCACCACGGTCGCCTCGCCATCCTCAACCCGATCTACGAGCTCGTCGCCACCGCCTGACGGGCATCCGTCCACCCGGCCTCCGATCGCCAACTGGGGTCACAGAACGGCGTATGGCGCGGTCTGGTGACCCCAGTTCGAGCAGTGTGTGAAGGTGGCGCTAAGAAACCTGCCTGGGGCGCTAAGGCTCCGTTAAGCCGATCGCACGGATCGACGAACCGTCGTACAACGGGATCGTGGACCGTGAGACCCAGTTGTTCGCACTGTCGATGGGAGGGCTGGCCCCCATCGTCGTGGCCGGAGCGCTCGTCAGCGTGCGGGGCGAGATCCTCGCCTCCACCGTGGCCCTCCTGCTCATGGTCGTCGTCGTGGCCGTGGCCGCCGTCGGCGGGCGGGGCGCCGGTGCCGTCGCCGCCGTCACCGCCGCCCTCTCCTTCGACTTCTTCCACACCCAGCCGTACCTGTCGCTCAGCATCGTCTCCCGGGACGACGTGGAGACCGCCGCCCTCCTGCTCGTCGCCGGCTTGATCGTCGGCACCATGGCCGGCCGCAGCGGTCGGGCGAAGCGCTCGGCGGCGGCCAGCAGCAGCGAGATCCGCCGGATCCATCGGTTGGCGGAGCTGGTGGCGAGCGGTGAGAACCCCACCGACGTGATCCTCGCCTGCCAGGCCGAGCTGACGGCGCTGCTCGACCTGCGGGGCTGTCACTTCGAGGCCCCCCCGTTCGACCTGTCCCTGCCCCGCCTGGAGCGGTCCGGAGGCATCTCCGGGGCCAGCACCCGCCGGTACGTGGAAGGCGGCTTCGACCTCCCGTCCGAAGGCGTCGAGCTCCCCGTGCTCAGCCGTGGCCAGCGCGTCGGACGCTTCGTCCTCGACCCGACCCCCGATGTCGGTGTGTCCCTCGAGCAGCAGGTCGTCGCTGTCGCCCTGGCCGATCAGGTCGGGGCCGCCCTGGCGACCACTCCCCACCCCGACCACCCGTGAGAGGGCACCCGTGCTCGACCTGATCCACATCGCCGTGATAGTCGCCTTCTTCGCGCTGTGCGCGGCCTACGTCGGCGGGTGCGCCCGCATCGTCGGGCGGGACGCCTCGGTCGACGAGGCGCAGGAAGTCACCCACGAGGAGGTCGGCTCATGACGGAGACCGCCGACAACGTCGTCGGCCTGGTGATCGCCGTCCTGCTCACCGCCTACCTCGTCTACGCCCTTCTCTTCCCGGAGAAGCTGTAGATGACCGAGATCCTCCTATGACCGCTGCAAATTGGCTCCAGCTGGGCGTGCTCGTCGCCCTGCTGGCGGTCACCATCAAGCCGCTGGGCCTGTACATGGCCAAGGTCTTCGGCCCGGAGCGCGAGGCGCCCGGCGATCGCGTCTTCCTATCGGTGGAGCGCGTCGTCTACCGGCTGACCGGCGTCGACCCGAACCGCGAGCAGCGGTGGCAGATCTACGCGGTCTCGGTGCTGGCCTTCAGCCTCGTCTCCGTTCTCTTCCTCTACCTTCTGCCAGCGGTTCCAGGGCTCCCTGCCCGTCAACCCGACGAACGTCGGCGCTTTCCCCGAGGCCCTCTCGTTCAACGCCGCCATCAGCTTCGTCACCAACACGAACTGGCAGAACTACGCCGGGGAGAACACGGCCAGCCACCTGACGCAGATGGTGGGCCTGGCGGTGCAGAACTTCACGTCGGCGGCGGTGGGTCTCGCCGTGGCCGTCGCCCTCATCCGGGGCCTGACCAGACGCCAGTCGGCGACGATCGGGAACTTCTGGGTCGACCTCACCAGGGCTGTCACCCGCATCCTGCTGCCCATCGCCTTCGTGGCCGCGATCGTGCTGGTGAGCCAGGGTGCCATCCAGAACCTCCGGGGCTTCACGACCGCGCAGACGGTGGAGGGCGCCGCCCAGGTCGTGCCCGGAGGCCCCTTCGCCAGTCAGGAGGCCATCAAGGAGCTGGGCACCAACGGTGGCGGACCGCTGAACGCCAACTCCGCCCACCCGTTCGAGAATCCCAACGGCTTCACCAACCTGTTCCAGCTGTTCCTCATCCTGCTCATCCCGTTCGGCCTCACATACACGTTCGGGCGCCTGGCCAAGGACCAGCGCCAGGGATGGGCGGTGTTCGCCGCCATGTTCGTCCTGTGGCTGGGCGCCTCCCTCCTCGCCATGGCCTTCGAGACCGCCGGCAACCCTGTGCTCACCGCCCAGGGCGCCGACCAGTCGGCTACCGCGAGCCAGGCCGGTGGCAACCTGGAGGGCAAGGAGGTCCGCCTGGGATCGGCGGCGTGCGGGCTGTTCGCGGCCACCACGACAGGCACGTCGACCGGAGCGGTCAACTGCGCCCACGACAGCATGACCCCGGCCGGAGGGGCCGTGCCCCTGGTCAACATCATGCTGGGCGAGGTCAGTCCCGGGGGGGTCGGGGCCGGGCTGTACGGGATGCTGGTCTTCGCCATCCTGTCCGTCTTCATCGCCGGCCTCATGGTGGGGCGGACGCCCGAGTACCTGGGCAAGAAGATCCAAGCGCCCGAGATCAAGCTCCTCGTGCTCTACATCCTGGTCATGCCCGTGGTGGTGCTCACCTTCAGCGGCATCTCGGTGCTGATGGACACCTCCAAGGCCTCGATTCTCAACCCGGGGCCCCACGGCCTGAGCGAGGTCACCTACGCCTTCACCTCGGCCACCAACAACAACGGCTCGGCATTCGGGGGCCTCACCGGCAACACCGACTGGTACAACGCCACCCTGGGGCTGGCCATGCTGGCCGGTCGGTTCCTGCTGATCGTGCCGGCGCTGGCCATCGCCGGGTCGCTGGCCCGCAAGCAGTCGGTGCCGCCGTCGGCCGGTACGTTCCCGACTGGGACGCCGCTCTTCGCCGGGCTGCTCACCGCCGTCGTGCTCATCGTGGTCGGCCTGACCTTCTTCCCGGTGTTGGCCCTCGGCCCGATCGTCGAACAACTTGGGCTCTCGTGACTCCGGGGGCAGCGTGACGTCAAGACTCGCTCCCAAGCGATCGCTGTTCGACCCGACCATCGTGCGGGCTGCGGCGGTCGACAGCGTCCGCAAGCTCAACCCGAGGACGATGGCCCGCAACCCGGTGATGTTCATCGTCGAGCTCGGCAGCGTGCTGGTCACCCTGATCTTCGTGAAGGACTTCGGCGACTCGACCGGCACCCAGAACCTGTTCGCCGGCCTGCTGGCGGCCTGGCTGTGGTTCACCGTCCTCTTCGCCAACTTTGCCGAGGCCATGGCCGAGGGGAGGGGCAAGGCCCAGGCCGCCACCCTGCGCCAGGCCCGAACCGAGACCATGGCCAACCGCCGGAAGGCGGACGGCTCGATCGAGCAGGTCTCGTCGTCGTCGCTCACGGTCGACGACGTGGTCATCGTGTCGGTCGGGGAGATGATCCCGTCCGACGGCGAGATCATCGCCGGCATCGCCTCGGTGGACGAGTCGGCCATCACCGGGGAATCGGCGCCCGTCATCCGGGAGTCGGGAGGCGACCGCTCGGCCGTCACCGGCGGCACCCGGGTACTGTCCGACCAGATCACGGTCCGCATCACGGCCAGGGCGGGCGAGACCTTCCTCGACCGCATGATCGCCCTGGTGGAGGGCGCCTCCCGGCAGAAGACGCCCAACGAGATAGCGCTGAACATCCTGCTGGTGGGCCTGACCATCATCTTCCTGCTGGCCACCGTCACCGTGCAGCCCTTCGCCGTCTACTCCGGCGCCGAGCAGCAGGTCATCATCCTGGTCGCGCTGCTCGTCTGCCTCATCCCGACGACGATCGGCGCCCTGCTCAGCGCCATCGGGATCGCCGGGATGGACCGGCTCGTGCAGCGCAACGTGCTGGCCATGTCCGGGCGGGCGGTGGAGGCGGCGGGCGACTGCGCCACCCTCCTGCTCGACAAGACCGGGACGATCACCCTCGGCAACCGCCAGGCGGCCGAGTTCCTGCCCCTGCCCGGGGTGGACGAGGAACTGCTGGCCGAGGCCGCCCAGCTGGCCAGCCTGGCCGACGAGACGCCCGAGGGACGCTCCATCGTGGTCCTGGCCAAGGAGCGCTACAACATCCGGGAACGGGAGCTGGTCGGCGCCGTCCTCGTCCCCTTCACCGCCCAGACCCGGATGAGCGGTGTCGACGTCGAGGGACGCCACGTGCGGAAGGGGGCGGCCGATTCCGTCCGCCGCTGGGTCGAGGAGCAGGGCGGCGTCGTCCCGCCGGAGCTGGCGCAATCCGTGGAGGGCGTGGCCATGGGCGGCGGCACCCCTCTGACGGTGGCCGACGGCACCCGGATCCTGGGCGTCATCCACCTCAAGGACGTGGTCAAGGAGGGCATCTCCGAGCGGTTCGAGCAGCTCCGCCGGATGGGCATCCGCACGATCATGATCACCGGCGACAACCCCCTGACGGCCAGGGCCATCGCCACCGAGGCCGGCGTCGACGACTTCCTGGCCGAGGCCACGCCCGAGGACAAGATGGTGCTGATCAAGCGGGAGCAGGAGGGTGGCCGGCTGGTGGCCATGACCGGCGACGGCACCAACGACGCCCCCGCCCTGGCCCAGGCCGACGTGGGCGTGGCCATGAACACCGGCACCCAGGCGGCCAAGGAAGCCGGCAACATGGTCGACCTCGACTCGAACCCCACCAAGCTGATCGACATCGTCGAGATCGGCAAGCAGCTCCTCATCACCCGGGGCTCGCTCACCACGTTCTCCATCGCCAACGACGTGGCCAAGTACTTCGCCATCATCCCGGCGATGTTCGTCGGCGTCCTGCCCGCCCTCGACCGGTTGAACATCATGAACCTGTCGTCGGCCCGGTCGGCCATCCTCTCGGCCGTCATCTTCAACGCCCTCATCATCGTGGCGCTGATCCCGCTGGCCCTGCGGGGCGTGAAGTTCGTGGCCGCGGGGGCCTCCACTGTG
The DNA here is from genome assembly GCA_963827345.1 of uncultured Acidimicrobiia bacterium. GTDB lineage: Bacteria > Actinomycetota > Acidimicrobiia > Acidimicrobiales > AC-14 > CAWGUU01. The sequence continues at coordinate 115,647 of CAWHAN010000016.1, forward strand.
TTGCGACGCAACATGCTCATCTACGGCGTGGGCGGGATCGTCACCCCCTTCGTCGGCATCAAGGCGATCGACATCGTGATCAGCGCCCTGGGAGTGACCTGACATGCGCACGCAGCTGCTCACCGGCCTACGGGCCCTTCTCGTGCTGACGGTGCTGACCGGGATCGTCTACCCACTGGCCGTCCTCGGCGTGGGCCAGCTGGCGTTCAACGACAAGGCCAACGGCTCGCTCGTGGAGCGCGACGGGACGGTCGTCGGGTCGTCGCTCCTCGGGCAGGCCTTCACCGGCCCGACGTACTTCCACACCCGGCCGTCGGCGGCGGGGGCGGCGGCCTCCGGCTCGTTGGTCGACGGGGTACCGGCCGACCCGGCCGACCTCTCCCTCGTGGCATCCGGCGCCTCCAACCTGGGCCCGACCAACGAGGATCTCCTGGCGGCGGTCAAGGAGCGGGTGGAGGCCTACCGGGTGGAGAACCGCATGCCGGCCGACGCCCCCGTCCCGGTCGACGCCGTCACCGCGTCCGGCTCCGGGCTCGATCCGCACATCTCGGTGGCCAACGCCGAGCTCCAGGCGCCCCGCGTGGCCGCCGAGCGGGGTCTGCCGCTCCCGACTGTCGTCGAGCTCGTGAAAAGGAACACCAGCGGTCGTAGCCTGGGGTTCCTGGGTGAGAAGGGGGTCAACGTCCTCGAGCTGAACCTCGCGCTCGACACCGCCTCGTGACCTGCAGGGCCGCCTCGTGACCTTCAGGGCCGGCCCGTGACCCGACGGGGGACCCTCAGGATCTACCTGGGGGCGGCGCCGGGCGTCGGCAAGACCTTCGCCATGCTCAACGAGGGCCGGCGGCGACGTGACCGGGGTACCGATGTCGTCGTCGGGCTCGTGGAGACCCACGGACGGGAGGCCACCGCGGCCCAGGTGCAGGACCTGGAGGTGGTGCCCCGCAAGCACGTCAACTACCGGGACGCCGTCTTCGAGGAGATGGCCGTCGACGCCATCCTCGCCCGCCGGCCCGACGTCGCCCTGGTCGACGAGCTTGCCCACACCAACGTGCCCGGCTCCCGCAACGCCAAGCGGTGGCAGGACGTGAACCAGCTGCTCGACGCCGGGATCGACGTCGTCTCCACGGTGAACATCCAGCACCTCGAGTCCCTCAACGACGTGGTGGAGCGCATCACCGGGATCACCCAACGGGAGACGATTCCCGACCAGATCGTTCGGGCGGCCGAGCAGGTCGAGCTGGTCGACATGACCGCCGAGGCGCTGCGCCGGCGGATGGCCCACGGCCACATCTACGCCGCGGAGAAGGTCGACGCCGCCCTGGGGAACTACTTCCGCGTCGGCAACCTGTCCGCCCTCCGAGAGCTGGCCCTCCTGTGGGTGGCCGACCGTGTCGACGAGTCGCTCGAGGACTACCGGCGGCGGCACGGCATCGCCAACCCGTGGGAGACCAAGGAGCGGGTTGTCGTGGCCCTCACCGGAGCGCCCGGCGGCGAGAACCTCATCCGGAGGGCGGCGCGGATCGCCCAGCGGACCCACGGAGAGCTCATCGGCGTACACGTGCAGACCGACGATGGGCTGGCAGACCGCCGGGATCAGGCCGGCATGCCGTCGGAACTGCTCGAGAGCCACCGCCAGCTGCTGGCCGAGCTGGGGGGGAGTACCACCACGTCACCGGGGCCGATGTCGCCGGCGCCCTGGTGGAGTTCGCCCGCGGCGAGAACGCGACCCAGCTCGTGATGGGGGCCAGCAACCGCACCCGCCTGCAGGAGCTGACCAAGGGTTCCGTCATCAACAAAGTGCTCCGGAACTCCGGCCCATCGACGTCCACGTGATCTCGACCGGCGAGGAGCCCCCTGGCGAGCCAGGGTTTCGGCGCCGCCGGCCAAGCCGGCTCGTCGCCCTGTCAGCCCGACGACGGGCCGCCGGCTGGCTGATCGCGGCCACCGGGCTGCCCCTCGTCACGCTCGGGCTGGCCAACCTCCGGCCCAGCCTCGGGCTGCCCAGCGTCCTGCTCATCTACCTCATGACCGTCCTCGCCATCGGAGCGGTGGGGGGCAGCCTGCCCGCGCTCGTGGCCGCCGTCACCGCCTCGCTGCTGGCCAACTGGTACTTCACCCCGCCCTTCTACCGGTTCACCGTCGCCGAAGCCGAGCACCTCCTGGCACTGGGGGTGTTCCTCGTCGCAGCCGCCCTGGTGAGCGTGTTCGCCGACCTCGCCGCCCGGCGGCGGGCCGAGATGATCCGGGCCCAGGCCGACGCCGCGGCCATGGCCCGCCTGGCCGGGTCCCTGGCCGAGGAGGACGTGCTACCCAAGCTTGTCGACGAGCTGCGGACCACGTTCGGCGCCGTATGCGTGGCCGTCCTCCGGCGGCAGGACGGGGCCTGGGTGCCGGAGGCGTTCTCCGGAGAGCCGGTGCCGCCCGGCCCCGACCACGCCGACGCCGTGGCCAACCTCGGCGAGGACCGAGTGCTGGTCGTCTGCGGGGGAAACCTGGTCCCGGAGGACCGGCGACTGATCACCGCCCTTGGTGCGCAGCTGGCCATGGCCATCGAATCCCACCGCCTGAAGGGCGAGGCGGCCAAGGCGCAGACGCTGACGGAGGCCAACGACCTGCGCGCCGCATTGCTCCAGTCGGTCTCCCACGACCTGCGGACGCCTCTCGCGTCGATCAAGGCGGCGATCACGAGCCTGCGCCAGACGGACGTCGGTTGGTCGTCGGAGGCCGTCGACGAGTTCCAGGGGACGATCCTGGAGGAGACGGACCGGCTGATCGCGCTGGTGGAGAACCTGCTCGACATGAGCCGGCTGGAGGCCTCCGTGCTGCAGGTCGGCTTGCGGCCGACGACGCTCGACGAGGTCGTCCCGGCGGCGCTGGCCAGCCTCGGCGTCAGGGCACGCGGCGTCCGCCTCGACGTGGCCGAGGATCTCCCGGCGGTCCTGGCCGACCCTGCGCTGTTCGAGAGGGTCGTGGCCAACCTGGTGGACAACGCCCTCACCTGGTCGGCGCCCGACCAGCCGGTCCGGGTGGAGGCGGGTGCGGTGGCGGGCAGGGTCGACATGCGGGTCGTCGACCGCGGTCCCGGAATCCCGCCCGCCAGGCGCGACGACGTCTTCCAACCCTTCCAGCGCCTCACCGACCACGGCACCGGCGTCGGCCTGGGGCTGGCTGTCGCCCGGGGCTTCACCCGGGCCATGGGCGGCGAGCTGGCCCTCGAGGACACGCCCGGCGGCGGCACCACCGCGGTCGTGAGCCTCCCGCAGGCACCCGCGCCTCCCACCAGACAGGCGGCCCCCCACAAGACAGACAGCACGAACGGCGGCCCGCCCGGGTGACCCGCGTCCTGGTCGTCGACGACGAGGCCCCCATGCTGCGGACCCTCTCGGCCAACCTGCGGGCCCGGGGCTTCGACGTCGACCTGGCCCCGACCGGCGAGGTGGCCCTCGCCCTCGCCGCCCGCCACCACCCCGACGTCGTCGTCCTCGACCTCGGGCTTCCGGGTATCGACGGCATCGAAGTCATCCGGGGCCTGCGGGGCTGGAGCCGCGTCCCGATCATCGTCCTGTCCGCCCGCGGGGCCGAGCAGGACAAGGTCGAAGCGCTCGACGCCGGCGCCGACGACTACGTGGCCAAGCCCTTCGGCATGGACGAGCTGCTGGCGCGCGTGCGGGCCGCCGTCCGACGGGCGACTCCAGCCGCCGAGGAGGCGGTCGTGCAGACCGACGACTTCACCATCGACCTGGGAGCGAAGACGATCTCGGCCCGGTCGGGCGACGCCATCAAGCTCACACCCACCGAGTGGCAGCTGCTGGAGGCCCTGGTGCGCCACCGTGGCCGGCTCGTCTCCTCGCGCCAGCTCCTCCAGGAGGTGTGGGGCCCCGGCTACGGCGAGGAGAGCAACTACCTGCGGGTCCACATGGCCCACCTCCGGGCCAAGCTGGAGCCGGAACCGTCCCGGCCCCGCTACCTGCTGACGGAGCCCGGCATGGGCTACCGGTTCGCCACCGCGCCCTGACGCGCCCTGATCTGCAGGCGCCGGTTTGACGTTCGGGGTGGCAGAAACCTAGGTTTCGGCCGCCAAAACATGGACGCCACCTTTACGAAATCCGAGCGCGAAACACTGAAGGCGCTCTACCGGATGTCACGCGGCGGCGGAGGATGCCACCACCGGTGCTCTCGCCGAGGCGCTGGGCGTGGCGCCCGGGTACCGCCACCGCCACGGTGAAGCGTCTGGCCGAGCGGGGGCTCCTCGATCACAAGCTGTACCGGGGCGTGGAGCTGACGGCCACGGGCAGGGCGGCGGCGGTCAGTGCGATCCGGCGCCACCGGATCGTCGAGCGCTTCCTGTCCGACATGCTGGGCTACGCGTGGAACGAGGCCGACCGCCTGGCCACCTCGTTCGAGCACGACCTGCCCCAGGAAGTGGAGGACCGGCTCTTCGTCGCCCTCGACCGGCCGGCGTCGTGCCCCCACGGGTTCCCGATCCCGGAGCCCGAGACGGCCGACATCCAGGCCATCCCCCACCTGTACGACCTCCAGCCCGGCGACATCGCCTGGGTGGCGGTGCCGGGCTCCACCGAGCCCGACGTCGTCGAGTTCCTCGAGACGCTGGGCGTCCGACCGGGCGTCCGCCTCGAGGTCCGTGAACGCCATCCCTTCGACGGGCCCATCGTGGTCCGGGTCGACGGGAAAGACCGTGTCCTGGGCGAGAAGGTCGCCCACCAGATCTATGTGCGGAAGGAGATCCCGGCATGACGCCAGTACAAATCCTCGCCGGAGAGGGCGGGTTCCAGGCCTTCGAGCTGGGCGGTGCCGAATGGGCCTGGCTGTGGTTCTCGGCGTTCACCGCCGTCCTGGCTCTAGGAGTGGGCTTTTTCCTGATGAAGGGGGTGCTGGCCGCCGACACCGGCACCGACAAGATGCGGGAGATCGCCCTGGCCATCCAGGAGGGGGCCATGGCCTACCTCCGGCGCCAGTTCCGCACGATCGCGATCATCGTCGTCCCGTTGACCGTGCTGGTGTTCCTGACGTCGACGGAGGTCCTCCGGCCCGACGGCACCACCGCCCTCGAGTTCACCGAGTCGGGCCTTTTCCGCACGATTGCCTTCCTGGCCGGGTGTGTCATGTCGGGCCTCACCGGCTTCATCGGCATGAGCCTGGCCGTCCGCGGCAACGTCCGCACCGCGGCGGCGGCCAAGCGTGGCTCCCTGCCCGACGCCCTCAAGGTGGCCTTCCGCACGGGAGGCGTGGCCGGCATGTTCACCGTCGGCCTCGGCCTCCTGGGCGCCACCGTCATCATCATGATCTTCCAGAACACCGCCTCCGCCATCCTGATCGGCTTCGGCTTCGGCGGATCGCTGCTGGCCCTGTTCATGCGGGTCGGCGGCGGCATCTTCACCAAGGCGGCCGACGTCGGTGCCGACCTGGTCGGCAAGGTGGAGGCGGGCATCCCCGAGGACGACCCCCGCAACGCCGCCACCATCGCCGACAACGTGGGCGACAACGTCGGCGACTGCGCCGGCATGGCCGCCGACCTGTTCGAGTCCTACGAGGTCACCCTGGTGGCGTCGATCATCCTGGGCTTCGCCGCCTTCGAGTCGATCGGGCTCAACCCCGCCCTCGGCGTGATCTTCCCGGTCGCCTGCCGGGCCATCGGCGTGCTGGCGTCGATCGTCGGCGTGTTCGCGGTGAAGGCCACCGACAACGACAAGTCGGCGATGGCGCCGATCAACCGGGGATTCATCACCGCCGGCGTCCTGACCGTGATCGGCACGTTCCTGGTGGCCCAGTTCTACGTGCACAACCTGAAGGTCTTCTGGGCGGTCGTCACCGGCCTGGTCCTGGCCCAGGTCGTCAGCCGGCTCACCGAGTACTACACCTCCACCGAGACCGCCCCCGTGCGTGACATCGCCGAGGCCACCCGAACCGGGCCCGCCACCGCCATCCTGTCCGGCATCGCCTCCGGACTGGAGTCCACCGTCTGGGCCGTCGTGGCCATCGCCGCCGCCCTGGGCGTCGCCATCGGGCTCGGCGACGGCAACATCCAGTTCACCTTCTACCTGGTGGCCCTGGCCGGCATGGGCATGCTGGCCACCACCGGCGTCATCGTGTCGGAGGACACCTTCGGCCCGGTGTCCGACAACGCCGCCGGCATCGCCGAGATGACCGGCGAGTTCGAGGGCGAGCCGGAAAAGATCATGGTGAGCCTCGACGCCGTGGGCAACACCACCAAGGCCATCACCAAGGGGTTCGCCATCGGGTCGGCGGTGATCGCCGCCGTGGCCCTGTTCGCATCGTTCATCGAGATCGCGGGGGCCGAGCTGGGGATCCCGAGCCCCGAGGAACTGGCGAGGGATCCGGGCGCCCTCTTCCGGGACCCGGCCACCCAGGTCAACGTGGCCGATCCCAAGATCTTCATCGGCCTGCTGATCGGTGGTTCGATCGCCTTCCTGTTCTCGTCCCTCGCCATCCGGGCGGTGGGCCGAACCGCCGGCATCGTCGTCCAGGAGGTGCGCCGCCAGTTCCGCGAGCACCCCGGGATCATGGACTACACCGAGCGTCCCGAGTACGGCCGGGTCATCGACATCTGCACCGCCGCCTCGCTGCGGGAGCTGGCCACGCCCGCCCTGCTGGCGGTGCTGACACCGGTGATCATCGGCTTCGGGATCAGCTACCTGGCCCTCGGGGCCTTCCTGGCCGCCGTCATCCTCACCGGCCAGCTCATGGCCGTGTTCCTGTCCAACGCCGGAGGGGCGTGGGACAACGCCAAGAAGTACATCGAGGATGGTCACGAGGGCGGCAAGGGGTCGGAGGCGCACAAGGCGGCGGTCATCGGCGACACCGTCGGCGACCCGTTCAAGGACACCGCCGGGCCGGCCCTGAACCCGCTGATCAAGGTCATGAACCTGGTGTCGCTGCTGATGCTGCCCGCGGTCATCGCCCTGCGGGACAACAACCCCGCCCGCTACGCCATCGCCGGCATCGCCATCCTGGTGCTCATCGGCGCCATCGCATTCTCGAAGCGCAAGGCGGCCCCAATGGACGAGGCCCCGTCGACGTCGAAGGAGATGCCGGACCCGGTCAAGGCGTAGGAGCGACTGTCGGCTGCTGCGCCCGCTGCGCCCCTGATCCGGCCCAATCGGGCAGGTCAGGGGCGCTATGGGACACAGGGTGCGTCGGGTCGGCGAGGTCAGACCGTGACCGTGAAGGGAACCGCTCCCGAGGTGCTCGTCGAGAAGTCGGCGTCGCCGACGTAGATGGCCTTCAGGGACTGCGAGCCGGCCGACAGCGGCGTCGTCGTGAAGGTCGCCTTGCCGTCGACCAGGCTCTTGTGGCCACCGGGGTGGTCTGGCCGTCGAGATAGAAGCGGACGGTACCGCCCGGAACCGACGTGTTGGGCGAGGCGGGAGCCACGCTGGCGGTGAAGGTGACAGGGTTCCCCACCTTCGGGGCGGCCGGGGCGAACGACAGGCTGGTCGTGGTCTTGACCGCGGTCACCATCATCGGCACGACGACGCCCTTGCGCGATGCGTCCGAGTCATAGCCGGCGGCGACACAGACGGTGGCGGCGGAGGGGCATGCGACACCGTGCAGCCGGCGGACGTTCGGAACCCGTTTGGAGGCGCCCGGCACGCCGTTGGTGACAGGCACCACGAAGCTGCCGGAGTCTGCGCTGAAGTTGATCGCCACCGCCTGGCAGCTGGTGGGGCTCGTGCAAGCCACGCTGTCGGCGACCTGGGTCCCCGAAATCGGTCGGGGCACGCCCGGGGTGCCGTCGACAAACCGCCCACGGCCCGGTCATAGGCCCCGTAACCCACCGCATGACACGTCGAGGCGGAGAGGCAGGCCACGCCGTAGAGCTCCGGCGCGTCGCTGACCAGCTGCGTAAGACCCGACGGTCCCGTTCGTCATTTTCACGACGACGCCCAGGTCGTGCGGTTCTGCGTCGCGCGTGCCCACTGCGTAACACTCGCTGCTGCTCGAGGAGGCCACGGCGTTGAGGCGCGTCGCGGCAACGCGCTGGGCGGCGCCCGGGGATCCCATGCTGATGAGCACTACGACAGCGCCGCCTCCGTCCATGCCGACGGCGTAGCAGGCGTACACACCAGGACACACGATGCCGTTGAGAACGTTGGCGGCGCGCGCCACCTGGGCGAGACCGGGGTTGCCGTTGGCGATGGGCACGTACACGCCCTCGCCGCCCGTGCTGCTGCCCACTGCCTGGCAGGTGGTCGAGGTGAAGCAGGTGATGCCGTGCAGCACAGAAACCCCCGGGACCAGCTTGACAGGGCCGGGAACGCCGTTGGCCACTGTCACGACTTCGGCCTGGTTGGAGTCTGTTCATGCCCACCGCCACGCAGACCGTGGGAGTCATGCACGCCACGCCGTCGAACCGCATGGTCGCCGGCACCACCTTGGCGGGGGGCCGTCGTCGTGGCCGAGGCCGGGCTTGCCGTCAGCGCACCCAGCGCAGCCCAGACCAGCGGGCCGCGATCAGGCAGGCCGTCAGCCTGGGCGCGGAGCGACCGCTCCGCGAACCGGCCGGTGACGACGTCGTGGGCCGGTGCGCCTGACAGGGGACGGGTCATCGCTGTGTTCTTCATCGTCTCTCACCCTTCGCCAGAGCCGGACGGCTCTGCTCGGCGATCAGGGTGCGCTTCGGCGCTAAGGAGACCCTGGACGCGCCGGGGTGGTAGCACCCCCATCCGACGCCGCCGCCGACTGAAACGCGAGCGCCCCCCGTCACCGCGACTTCGCCGTTGATCGTCGGACGCGTTGGCGCGACGATCGGCCCATGTCTGTCCGACCGCGGATGGCAAAGACGGTGGCGGTGGCGGTGGGTGCACTGCTGCTGGCGACGTTCGGGATCGCCCCGTCCGTCGACGCCGCCGCCCTAAGCCGGTCCAGCGACACCACCCGGTGACGTTCATGACCAACAGGGCGAGGACCGCCCGGGGCATCCTCGGCCCGAGGTCCAGGGGACGGCCGTCTACGAGCGCCTCCATCGGGCAAGGGCCCTGAACTGCACGCCGCCCCCTCCCACCGGACGGCGATGCTACGCGGGCCTCGGCCTGCGTCGAACCCGGGTGGTCAGCGCTCCCCGGCCTCGACCTCGGCCTCGGCCTGGTCCCGGGCCACGGCCTTGGCCTTCGACTCCCGCCGCATCCTCGCGAACTCGAGGATCACCGGCACGAACGACACCGCGACGATGAGCCCGATGATCGGCAGCAGGTACCTGTCGATGTCGGGGATGGTGTTGCCCAGGACGTAGCCGAGGGAGGTGATGCCGACGGCCCAGAGGAAGCCGCCGATCACGTTGAAGCTCACGAACCGCCGGTAGTCCATCTGGGCCACGCCGGCCACCACCGGGGCGAAGGTCCGCACGATCGGGATGAAGCGGGCCAGGACGATGGTCTTGGAGCCGTGCTTCTCGAAGTAGTCCTTCGCCCGGTCGACGTTCTTCTGGTGGAAGAACCGGGAGTCGGGCCGGCGGAAGATCGCCGGTCCGGCCCGGTGACCGATGTAGTAGCCGACCTGGTCCCCGGCGACAGCCGCCACGAAGCACCCCACCAGGAGCACCGGGAAGTTCAGCGTCCCCTGAGAGGCCAGCAGGCCGGCGGTGAACAGCAGGGAATCGCCCGGGAGAAAGAAGCCGAACAACAGCCCTGATTCGGCGAAGACGATGGCGAAGATGCCCAGCGTCCCGAAGGCTTCGATCAGCGGCTTTGGGTCCATCGTCATGGTTTGCGGCCCGTTCCTGTCGTCTGGCAAGACGGTAGTTGTTTGACAGGAGGCCTCCCCTGCGCCCAATGTCGTCTCCCAGTGCCCAAGCCCCTCGTGCCCAAACCCCTCGTGATCGTCGAATCCCCTGCCAAGGCGCGTACCATCGCCCGTTTCCTCGGAAGCGGGTACGTGGTCGAGTCCTCGGTCGGGCACATCCGCGACCTGCCCCGCAGCGCCGACGAGATCCCGGCGGCCAACAAGGCCGAGCCCTGGGCCCGCCTCGGTGTCGACGTCGACAGGGAGTTCGAGCCCCTCTACGTGGTGGCCAAGGAGAAGAAGCAGGTCGTCACCAAGCTGAAGCAGGCGCTGAAGCAGGCCGACGAGTCTGTATCTCGCCACCGACGAGGATCGCGAGGGGGAGTCGATCGCCTGGCACCTGCTCGAGGTCCTCAACCCGCCCAAGCGGGTGCAGGTCAAGCGCATGGTGTTCCACGAGATCACCGCTGGAGCCATCCGCCGGGCCCTCGACAACACCCGCGAGCTCGACGGCCAGCTGGTCGACGCCCAGGAGGCCCGTCGCATCCTCGACCGCCTGTACGGCTACGAGGTGTCGCCGGTGCTCTGGCGCAAGGTGCTGCCCAAGCTGTCGGCGGGACGGGTGCAGAGCGTCGCCACCCGCATCCTGGTGGAGCGGGAGCGGGCCTGCATGCGGTTCCGGGCGGCGGCGTACTCCAGCGTGGAAGGCACGTTCGAGAAGCCAGGCACCGCACCGGGCTTCGGCGCCACCCTCGTCACCCTCGACGGCACCCGCCTGGCCACCGGCAAGGACTTCGACGAGTCGGGCAGCCTTCCGAAGGACTCGCCCCTCGTCCTGCTCGACCACGCGGCGGCCACCGGGCTGGTCGAGCGCCTCGACGGTGCCGACTTCGCCGTCCGCTCGGTAGACGAGAAGCCTTACCGACGCAGCCCCTACCCGCCGTTCATGACGTCGACCCTCCAGCAGGAGGCCGGCCGCAAGCTGCGGTTCACCGCCCAGCGCACCATGTCGACGGCCCAGCGGCTGTACGAGAACGGCTACATCACCTACATGCGCACCGACAGCACCTCGCTGTCGGAGACGGCGGTCGCCGCCGCCCGGCGCCAGGCGGCCGAGCTGTACGGGCCGGCCTACGTGCCCGAGACGCCCCGTCGGTACGAGAAGAAGGTGAAGAACGCCCAGGAGGCTCACGAGGCCATCCGTCCCGCCGGCGAGTCGTTCCGCACGCCCGACCAGGTGCGCGGGGAGCTGGGCAGTGACGAGCGGGCCCTCTACGATCTCGTCTGGAAGCGCACCGTCGCCTCCCAGATGGCCGACGCCCGGGGCAAGAGCGTCCACGTCCGCCTCGGCGGGGTGTCGTCCACCGGCGAGGACGCGGTGTTCGCGGCCAGCGGCCGCACGATCGAGTTCCCGGGCTTCCTCCGGGCTTACGTCGAGGGCTCCGACGACCCCGACGCCGTCCTGGAGGACCGCGAGGTGCGGCTGCCCGTCATGGCCGCCGGCGACGCCCTCGCCGTCGAGGCCCTGCAGGCCCGGGACCACGTCACCAACCCGCCGGCCCGCTTCACCGAGGCGTCGCTGGTCAAGGCCCTGGAGGAGATGGGCGTAGGCCGCCCGTCCACCTACGCGTCGATCCTCGGCACCATCCAGGACCGGGGCTACGCCTGGCGCAAGGGCACCGCCCTGGTGCCGACCTGGACCGCCTTCGCCGTCGTCACCCTGATGGAGCGCCACTTCGCCGACCTCGTCGACTACGCCTTCACCGCCCGGATGGAGGACGACCTCGACAGCATCGCCCGGGGCGGCGAGAAGCGGGTGCCGTGGCTGTCGAAGTTCTACTTCGGGAACGGCTCGCCCGGGCTCAAGTCGATGGTGAGCGAGCGCCTCGACGACATCGACCCCCGCGACGTCAACTCCATCCCCATCGGCACCGACGACGAGGGCCGCGAGATCGCGGTTCGGGTGGGTCGCTACGGGCCCTACCTGTCTCGCAACGGCGAGACTGCGCCCGTTCCCGATGGTCTGGCGCCCGACGAGCTCACTGTGGAGCGGGCGCTCGACCTGCTGTCCACGCCCAGCGGCGACAAGGTGCTCGGCACCGACCCCGCGTCCGGCCTGCCCGTCATCGCCAGGGCCGGGCGCTTCGGCCCCTATGTCCAGCTGGGCGACGCCGACTCGGCGGGCAAGAAGAAGCCCCGCACCGCCTCGCTCTTCAAGCGCATGGCCATCGACAGCGTCACCCTGGAGGAGGCCCTGGAGCTGCTCACCCTCCCGAAAGTCCTCGGCAAGGACCCCACCGACGGCGAGGAGATCTCGGCCCTCAACGGCCGCTACGGGCCCTACGTGAAGAAGGGTTCGGAGAGCCGCAGCCTCGACGACGAGGACAAGCTGCTCACCGTGTCCCTCGAGGAGGCCCTGGCCCTCCTGGCCCAGCCGAAGCCCCGGGGACGCGCCGCCGCGGCCGAGCCCCTCCGCGAGCTCGGTGCCGATCCGGTGTCGGGGGGCCCGGTCGTGGTCCGTCAGGGCCGGTTCGGGCCCTACGTCACCGACGGCACCACCAATGCGTCCCTCCGGGGAGGCGACTCGGTGGAGGAGATCACCCTGGAACGGGCGGCCGAGCTGCTGCAGGAACGGCGCGACAAGGGCCCGGCCAAGCCCAAGGCCGCGTCACGGAAGGCAGCCCCCCGCAAGGCGGCTCCCCGGAAGGCGGCCGCGGCCAAGTCGAAGACGGCGGGCGCCCGGAAGAAGAAGTCGGCCTGAGCACTCATCTGCCTGGCGCGCGGGCCCACGCCGTAGCCTGACGACCCATGGCGGAGCCTCCCCGACCGTCCGGCGAGGAGCCGACCACCGAGAAGATGGCCCCGGTGGCCGACGAGGAGCCGGTCCGCGGCCCCCAGCTCCTGGGCTCGGCGTCGTTCTTCCGCCTGTGGCTGGCCCAGGTGGTCTCGTCGCTCGGCGACTGGATCGGCCTGGTGGCGGTGCTGTCGATCACCAACCGGGTGGGCGGCAGCTCGCCGGAGGCGGCCATCGCCCTGGTCATGAGCGCCCGGATGATCCCGGGCTTCTTCCTGGCGTCGATCGGCGGGGTGCTGGTCGACCGCTGGGACCGCAAGAAGGTGATGGTCACCTGCGACGTGGGCCGGGCCATGGTGCTGGCCACCCTGCCGTTCGTGGACACGGTCTGGGGCCTGTTCCTCGTCTCGCTGTTCCTCGAGATCCTCACCCTGCTGTGGTCGCCCGCCAAGGAAGCCTCGGTGCCCAACCTGGTGAGCGTGGACAAGCTGTCCAGCGCCAACTCGTTCTCGCTGGCCGCCGCCTACGGCACCTTCCCCATCGGCTCCGCCCTCTTCGCGTCGCTCACCAAGGTGTCGGAGTTCGTGGGGACCCACGCCAGCTTCCTCAGCTTCCTCGAGCTGAACCAGGAGTCGCTGGCCATCTACGTGGACGTCTGCACGTTCCTGACGTCCGCCTTCATCATCTCCACGCTCACCATCCCCAGGCACAGGGCCCGGCGGAAGTCGCCCTCGGTCAAGCCGCTGAGCGGGGCGATCACCGAGATCCGCGAGGGCTGGCGGTTCATCGGCACCAGCCCGGTCGTACGAGCGGTCATGGTCGGGCTCGGCACCGGGCTCATCGGAGGGGGGATGGTCGCCCCACTCGGGCCTGTCTACTCGTCCGTCGTGCTGAACGCCGGCCCGTCGGGCTTCGGCCTGATGCTCACCGCCCTGGGTATGGGCCTCGCCGTCGGCGTGCTCGGCCTGACCACCCTCCAGCGCCGCCTGTCCCGACTGCGCATCTTCCCCCTGGCCGTGTTGGGGGCCGGCGGCTTCATGTTCGCGGCGTCGTCGATGTCGAGCCTCACCCTCACCCTGCTCTTCATCGGAGGGATGGGGGTGTGCGCGGGAGCCGTCTACGTCCTCGGGTTCACGATCCTGCAGGAGAACGTGGAGGACGAGCTGCGGGGACGGATCTTCGCCACCCTGTACACGCTGTCGCGGCTGTGCCTGCTGATCTCGCTGGCCCTGGCTCCCCTGCTGGCGGGACTGCTGGACCGGTTGTCGAGCGACATCCTCGGTGGCAAGGTCCCCCTCCTCGGCGCCACCGTGAGCCTTCCCGGCGTACGCCTGACCCTGTGGATCGGGGCGACGATCATCCTGGTGGCGGGCGTCCTCGCCCTGCGGACGCTGAAGTCGGAGCCGGACCAGAGCGAAGCGAGCAAGGAGTGAGCCCGCCGCCCGGTGTGTTTGTTGTTTTCGAGGGGGGTGAGGGCACTGGGAAGTCGACCCAGGCGGCGCTGCTGGCCGCCCGGGTTGACGGCGCTGTCCTCACTCGGGAGCCGGGCGGCACCGAGGTCGGCCGGAGGCTTCGGGAGGTGCTGCTCGACCCCGCCGCCGGATGCCTGTCCGACCGGGCCGAGGCGTTGCTGGTGGCCGCCGACAGGGCCCAGCACGTGGCCGAGGTCATCGGGCCGGCGCTGGCCCGGGGCGACGCCGTGGTGTGCGACCGCTTCACCGGCTCCACCCTCGCCTACCAGGGCTATGGCAGGGGGCTCGACGTGGCCGCGCTGGCCGCGCTGTCGTCGTGGGCGGCGGCGGGAGTCGAGCCCGACCTGGTGGTGCTGCTGGAGGTCGACGCCGCGTCGTCCGCCGCCCGCCTGGGTCTCGAGCTCGACCGCATGGAGGCAGCCGGAGACGACTTCCACCGTCGGGTGGCAGCCGGCTACCAGGCCCTCGCCGCCGCCGACCCCGACCGCTGGGTCGTGGTCGACGGCGTCGGGACCATCGACGAGGTCGCGGCGCGGGTCTGGGACGCGGTCGCCACCCGGTTGCCGGCGCTCGCCGTCGACCGCCGTGGGACAGGGGGCTGAGCGCGGTGCCCGACGTCTTTGACGGCGTGGTCGGCCAGGAGCGGGCGGTGGCCCACCTGCGGGCGGCGGTGCGGTCCCCGGTCCACGCCTACCTGCTGGTCGGGCCGCCGGGGACCGGCAAGCGATCGGCCGCCCGGGCATTGGCGGCCGCCCTGCTGTGCCCCCGAGGCGGGACCGACGGGTGCGACGTGTGCGCCCGGGCCCTGGCCGAGGTCCACCCCGACCTGGTGGTGGTCGAGCGGGAGGGCGCCTTCCTGTCCATCGAGCGGGCCCGGGAAATCCGCCGGCTGGCCATGCGAACGCCGAACGAGGCCGGGCGCAAGGTCCTGCTGCTCACCGAGTTCCACCTGGCCCAGGACGCCGTCGCCCCGCTCCTCAAGGTGGTGGAGGAACCGCCGGCCAGCACGATCTTCGTGATCCTCGCCGACCACGTGCCGCCCGAGCTGGTCACCATCGCGTCCCGCTGCGTGCGCATCGACTTCGGCCCGCTGGGCACGGACCTCCTGGCGGCGACGCTCGTCGGCGAGGGCGTCGCCCCGGATGTGGCAGCCGACGTGGCCGAGGCCGCCGGTGGTCGGCTGGACCGGGCCCGGCTGCTGGCGTCGGACGAGGGCTTCGCCGTCCGGCGGACGGCCTGGCGGTCGGTACCGAGCCGTCTCGACGGCACGGGCGCGACAGTGGCGGTCATGGCCGCCGAGCTTGTCGATTTGCTGGCGGCGGCGGGTACCGCCCCCCTGGAGGCCCGTCACGCGGCGGAGGCGGCGGCGCTGGAGGAACGGGTCAAGATGGCCGGCGAGAGGGGTTCGGGGCGCAAGGACCTGGCCACGCGTCACCGCCGGGAGCTGCGGCGGCTCCGCACCGACGAGCTGCGGTTCGGCCTGGCCACCCTCGCCGCCCTCTACCGCGACGCCCTGGTGGACGAAAGGGTCGAGGCCACCGCCTGCCTCGACGGCCTCGACGCGCTCCAGAAGGCGTCCGAGGCGCTCACCTACAACCCGTCCGAGGTCCTGTTCCTGCAGGCCCTGCTCCTGCGGCTACCGCCCTTCCGCCCGGCCCGGGCGGTGCGACCGAGCTAGGGAATTACGGCGCCTCTCCTCCGGTCGGGACGTTCGAGGGGAAGGTGGGCAGGATCGGCGGGACGACGGTGAACCCGGTGGAGATGGTGGTGGCCGGCGCCTTGGTGGTCGGTGGCGCGGTCGGAGGTGGATCCGTGGGCGGCGGGTCGGTGGGCGGGGGATCCGTGGGCGGCGGGGTGGGTTGCGAGTTGGCCTGGGCCGGCTTCTGGACTGGCGTCTGCGGGGTGGCCGACGTCGGTGGGCCCGGGGGACCTGCCGACGGCTCGGTCACGGGGGGCAGAGTGAGCGTCGTGGTCGAGCTCGGGATGACCGGGGTCAGCCCGGACGAGCCGATTGCAGCCGGGGCGCTGGTGACCTCGGTCGGCAGCGTGTCGGGCCCGGCCAGGAACTCGACGGTGAGCGCCAGCATCGACACGCCGGTGAGGACGTACAGGGTGACGTTCCACCGCTCGCCCCGCTGCATGCGCCGCCAGCGCCCAGCGACGAGCGACGCCCGGTCCCGCCAGCCGTCGACAGTATCGCCGGTCTGCTGGGCCAGCGCGCGACCAAAGCCGCGGAAGCTCTCACGCCATCCCTCATTCGGCCAGCCGGACATGTCCCCTCGACGGTACCCGGGGTAGGACGAGAACGACGCCCGCGGCATGCGATACTCGACCAACGCCCGGGTAGCTCAGTCGGTAGAGCAGCTCACTCGTAATGAGCAGGTCGTCGGTTCGAGTCCGACCTCGGGCTCAGACAAAAGTGCAGGTCGGGCACTACGTTAGAGTGGAGACGCTCCCGGTAGTAGCGGGTCGAGTCCACAAAGAGTCCACATCCGCCCGACGGAAGAGGTCCTCGAGGCGGTCAGTGATCTCGGCATCGCGCTCCGGGAAGAGGTGGCCGTAGGTGTTGTACGTCACCGTGATCGAGGAGTGACCCATGCGGCGCATGACCGCGTAGGGGTCGGCCGTAGAGGCGATGCAGAACGCGGCGTAGGTATGCCTGAGGTCGTGGAAGCGCAGACCCTCCGAGAGGCCGGCAGCCAGCACCGCCGGCTTGAACGCACGTCTGTAGAACAGACCGTGGCGCAACGGACCGCCCCTTGGAGCGGAGAACACTAGATCGTCGGTGTTCCGACGCCTAAGAGCGATGTACTCGCCCAGCTCGTCCCTGAGGAACGGCGGGAGGGGCACATGTCGACGGGCGTAGTTCTTGGTCGCGCCGAACTCCAGATGCCCTCCGAGGTCAGCGAGAGACTCGGCGACCTCAACCGTGCCCCCCAACATGTCGAGTCGACCGAGCCGAAGCGCACCTATCTCCCCTGCGCGGAGACCCGTGTAGGCGGCGAAGCGGATCAGCGTGGCGTACATCTCAGGTCGGATGGCGTCGGCCAGGGCGGAAACCTGCTCGGGAGTCAGGAACAGCTTCTCGCCCGCCGATGACTTCGCCAGCCGCAGCGCGAGCGCCGGATTCGCCCGTAGGGCGCCGCCCTCGACAGCGAGGTTGAGCACATGGCGGGTCACTTGGACGGCAACCTGCACCACGGCCGGACCGGCTCCACCCTCCGCCAACTGGCTTGTGAAGCGTCGGATCGCACTGCGGTCAAGCGTGCCCACCTTTGCGTCGCCTAGGAGCGGCAGCACGTGGCAGCGCAGGGACGTCTCGTAGCTGCGGCGGGTCTTGGGCTTGAGGTGGCCGAGCTGGGTCAGCCATTCATCGGCCCACTCCTCGAAGGTCACCTTGGCCAAGCGGGGATCGAGCCAATCGCCCCGAGCGGTGTCCGTTTCGACACTGTGGGCGAAACGGCTCGCATCTGTCTTGCGGCCGAAGTTCCGGGCATGTTGATGCCCGTTCGGATCCCGGTACCGCACCTGCCAAGTCGAGGAGTCGGTTTTCCTAATCGATGCCATTGACCGAATAATACGAAGCTGATCAATTATCGGGCAAGGCAAATTGGCGTTGACCTCAGGCCCTGGATCCGTCGGGTGGGCGCTGAACCGAACCTGCCAAGGACCGATGCGGTCGACACCCAGGCACGCCTTGCGGCTCGAGTGGGGCCGTGGCGCCACCGACCGGGTCGGATGCAACAACCAATCGAACTAGCCGCCTCAAGTACGGACGTTCACGAGTCCCCGTTGGCACCTTGCTGCGGCCGCCAAGCGCGTCGACGCCAAAGTCTTTGTGGCGAAGGCGTGGCTGGCCGCGACCACTCCCCAGTTCTGTCGTTCTGAGGACGGCATCGACCGAAGCCGGTCCTAGGCGGTTCGTGGTCCAACTTGACCGCCGAGACGGGCGATAGCGACTAGGAGTCATGCCGCCACGGTCCTCCATCGCGGTGTTGGCCGGGACGCGCCAAGAAAAACAAGGCCTCGCCCACCGGCTCCGTTCGAACCAACAACCTATTTGACATCGACACGCACTCAGCACCACTTTAGGGGGAATATTGAACGGCGTCCGGCGTTAGAATCGGCATGGCGCTAACACCAGCTGATCAAGAACGACAAGACGCATTGGTTGAGATGGCCGCCGGTGCGCTTGCCCTCATAAATCCGATACTTGGTCCAGTCATGCCCGCAATAGGCGCGGCGATGATAGGAAACGCCTGGCAGACGCTGTGTCGCCTGGGCAGCGAGGACGGCGAGCGGGAAAACATCGCCTAACCCGAGGCACCACAGCGGTCCGGGCGGGCCGAGTGCTCGTGGAATTTGACGTCTTGGAATAGTGCCGGTTCCCCCGCAACTCATCTGCTAAAGCCAAACGACACTCATACGCTATCCATCGTGGGGGCTTGACGATCGTGCAGGGGGCTTGTTCGTGAAGCGTCCAGGGTTCCTAGCGAAGAGGGCGAACGCCGGGGTTGACCGTGCGGCGAGAGGCCCGGTCAGCGCTCTGCTGCACCGGGACCAATTATCTGATCCGTAGTCATTTCCGTTCGGGTGCCGTGATCAGGTGCTTTGCGCACAGACGCAGGTCAGACAGCCTTTCTGTTGCGCCCTGCTACTCCCTACATCCACCCTCGCAGCGAGGTTGTGTGTACTCTTTGTAGACTCGGATCGGCTGCTGGAGTGCGGCGCTCTGGAAGTCATTGGGTACAATGGTGTCGCAACAACCGAGGGCCTGGAGGCATATGGTCGTCGAGTCGCTGGCCCAAGATGGGACCTATAACCCCCTCTACGCGAAACCTGATGACGGCCGGCGGTGACGGATGCCGATGACGTAGCCGGCATCGCCGACGCCCGGGACATGACCATCGCGGCGGTGGCCCGCCGTCACCGCCTGTCTTGGCACCCGGTGATGCGTCTGGTGCTCGCGGAGGCCGAGCTGCTGGCCCCGAGCCCGTCGTCGTCGGCCGTGCCGGGTGCTGTGGTCGACGAGAAGTCGATGCGCAAGGGCCCGGCCAGTTCGCCACCATTCTCACCGACGGCGACCGCGGCCGGGTCATCGCCGTGCTGGAGGGCCGCTCGGCCGACGTGCTGGGAGGCTTCCTCGCAGCTCAGAGCCCAGGTTGGCGCAACGGCGTGGGGGTGGTGGGACCGACATGGCCGAGTGTTACCCATGTGATCCGGGGCTTCGCCAAGGTGCTGGCGTCGGCCCGCCGCGACGCCCAGCGCAGTCCCCTGGGCCGACCCCATAACCCCGGCGTGCTCCGGGCCGTTCGACGCGATGGTCCGGCCGTTCTGCAGTGCTCGCCGGATCGGGTGCGACGGATCGTTCGACCGGAACGACGAGTCGGGTCGGATCGCTCCGTCGACGTAGGCGAAGGTTCGGGCGTTGAGGCCCACCTTGCCGTGGTTGCCCTCGCCCCCGCCGAGGATGATGTTCCCCCCCGCCTTCTCGACGGTGTGGGAGTCCGCACCGCCTGTGGCTCCGATCCGGTAGCCGTCCTGCAGGATGCGGTCCCACTGGTTCTCGAGCGCCTGGGCCGGAAGGTCGTTTCTCGTGACGATCTCCAGGCCGGTCAGCACCCGGTCGTGCGCCGGGGTCTGCACCACCTCGTCGAGACCGTCGGCGAAGTCGACGGCATCCTCCTCGCAGTTGTCCGGTCATAGGATGTCGTCATCGGTGTACCAGCAGTTCCACGTGCTGCCGATGAACGGGTGGTTGATGGCGCCCCAGCCGTCGACCTGCTCGATCTCGGGTAGCGCACCTCGTTGCAGTCCCAGAGGCTGTTCCGGACGATCGTGGGCGCGTTGTACACGCCGAAGTGGCCGCGTGCCGGCGTGCACGGGGCGGGGGCGGCGCTGCCGACCTCCTGGCCGATCAGGCCGGCCGCCGTTCGGCGCTCCCGGGGCTCATTCTGGGCCGCCGTCTCGATGAACCCGAGGAACCGCCTCGCTTGGCCGTGGTTGTAGGTGCCGCGGTCGTAGCCCAACCAGGCGCCGTGCTCGGTGAGTATGACCCACTCCGCGCCGTTGGCCTCGGCCCGGTCGTAATCAGGTCGATGACGTGAGTGTGGACCAGTGACCGGCGCAGTCCTCGGCGCTGCGCTGGCCCCAGGGCAGCCCGTTGGCGGTGTCGCAGCGCTTGTTCTCGTCGAGCGCCGCGTCCCCGGAGGCATGGGCGTGCACGTCGCCGACGTGCCAGTCCGCGAAGTCCGGTCGCGTTTCCGTCGGCTCGTGGCTTGCCGCGGCGGGTTTCACGGGGGCCGGCGCAATCGCTAGGACGATCAAGGCCGGGATGCACAGGAAATCGCAACGCGCCGTCGTCGCAGGTTCAGCTCCATGGTTCGGCAGATCGCTCGACGCCCGGCTTCCGACGCGAGTCTCGTCGCCAGTACCGCCAGTACACCGCCGTGAACACCGCCCAGATCCCCGCCTCGACAGGAATGGATCCCCAAGGCCCCGCCACTGTGTCGATCGCGATGATAGGGATCTTCACGACCAATGTCACGAGGGCGACGACGAACAATGCGAGGAGATAGGAGGGCCACGACCGGTATCGACGGGCCAGGAGCCCGCCGACGAACCACCACCACGCCGCGGTGAGCGCCAGCACCACTGCGTAGGCCAGCGTGACCGCGGCGACGGACTGCTGCGCATCCTCCTGGCCGATGCCGGCCAGCCCGAGCGGGCTCAGCGTCGGAGCGAACGGCAGAAGGACGACGCCGCCGGTGCAGTCGACCGCGCAGCGCTGGCCCTCGGCGACGATGCTGATCGTCGCCGCCGCATCTGCCAGCCCGACGAGCAAGAGGACAACCACGGCCACGATCCGCGCGTATCGCCCGACCGCCACGTATGCGCTCCTCGCCCGGCCATCTGCCGCCGGCCGATGGTAGCGGAGCAACACCTGGGGAATGGCCCCCGGCGTCCACGCCAAGCTCGACGATCCCCGTCGACAAGCTCAAGCAGCTCGACATCCGCGAGATGTGGTCCTCGCACGGCACCGGTACATGGACGGTCGTCTACAGGTCGTCTCGCGACTACAGGTCGTCTCGCGACACTGACCTCAACATCGGGCTGTTCTGCGCGTGGTCCCACAAGCGCTTCCGATCAACAGCGATGGAACGCGAGTCCTGGGATCTATCGGTCGGTTCGGGTTTCCCCGGTTTCACGCAGTACTTCAACGAGGGCCGATCGCGGACAGTGTACCTACGGTACGGGACGGACGCGAAGACCGTCGACGCCCTTGTCATCATCCAGTCCCACCACGAAATCAAGCCTTGCTCACTGCCTCAGTTGAGCGAGGAGTTTCGGCTATACCACAACCTCTGGCTCGATCCTGGCGGGCGAGCTCTCGTCAAGGTGGGAGGACGACGGCAATGAGTACGTCGCCGCTGAGATCGCTGAGCGCGAGGTCCGGGTTCGTACGAAGCTCCTCCGCCAGTTCCAGGCCGCCCGAAAGCTCGATCTCTTGTTGTTATCGACTCAGTGCGACATGTCGACCTCGATGCGGAGGTCGATTTCGACAGCCTGCGTGAGGAGGTTGCCACCGATTCAGATCGTTCGGTCTTCGTCGCCGTCGGCAGTGATCGCTGGTTCTCGGACCGCCCATTCTCACGGCTCTTGGCAAAGAAGGTCATCCCAGCGCCGCCGCGGCGCTAGGCCGGAGTCTGGCCGTACGACGAGCATCCAGAGTCGTTCCCCGGGTTCCTCGTCGGAGAGGGCGATGACGGTGAACTGCTGACATTCACGTGGGACCCCGACAAGCTCGCGAACTACTTCGGTGCAAACCCAGACGCGCCGCACTACCTCACGCCGGTCTTCTTCCGCCGAGACGTACTCCAGCGCTACTTCGACCAGTCGGAGAAGTACTCGGTGGTCGACGGACACCTGTCGTGCGGCGGGCTCTGGGGCGTGAGCATCGACAACGACCATACCGACCACGTGATGGTCTTTCTCGGCGATCTCGGCCGAGACCTACCCGAGTCGGAGCGGGACTACTGGCGGTCGTTCAACGTCACACCCAGCGGCACCATGAGCGCGACCGCGTTCCGGCGTTCCCGCCGTAACCAGTTCACGAGCCCGGGTGCACCTGATCCCCAGTTCAAGTGGATCTACCAACGCTTCCGAGAGCTATGGGCGGCCTCGCTCGGCTGGGATCTGTTCAGCCCGCTCTCTGAAGGCGACGCGCACGTCTTCCAGCGCCTGAGGATCCCGCTGTCGGAGTCGCAGGCGGAGTTCGGCGGACAGATCCTCGGGCTCGCGAAGCTCCTTGTCGACGTGCTGAACCAAAAGCACCTTGGAACGCTCGTGGGTGCCACCGTTCAGAACGAGCAGAGCATCGCTCGTCTTGAGCGCTGGCTCACGGATGCCGGCTACCCATCGGTCGACCGTGACGTCGGGTTCCTTCGACGCGTTCAACTTCTTCGATCGAAGGGCGCTGCCCACAAGAAGGGATCGGAGTACGAGCGGATCGTCGCACGCGAGGTCGGCAGCGGAACCAAGTCGGCCTTGGTCGCACGGTGGCTCGGTGAGGGGGTGCAGATGCTGGAAGGCCTAGCAACTCACTTCTCCCTCGACCTCGAGACTGGCGTAGCTCGATCTGATCCAGGTCGAGTGAGTCGGGCTCAGAACGACTCCAGCTGCGAGTGGATCAACGCTGGCTTAGAGACGGCCCGTCAGTTGGCGCCGGGACGCGACCGACAGGCTGGTCATATTCGCGGCTTCAGCGGGAAGTCTTCCTAGACTGAGCCGGTGGCACCGACGCGGAAGATGAGCCCAGTTGATCTCGCCGAGGAGCTGCGGGAGTGCGCCGGCAAGTGGGTTGCCCTCAAGGGCGGGCGCGTGGTCGAGGTTCGCGAGACGCCGTACGCACTCGTGATGGCCCTGAACGAGCGCGGGATCGATGACGCGACGATCCTGAGGGCACCTGCGTCCAACGAGCCTGAACTCGTCGGCTTCGGCTGAGCGACCGCGGCCGATCTTGGCACCTCGGTCTTTTCCATGGCTGTTCCCATACGTCAAGGAGCGGGATCCGGAGAACAACCCGCTGGGAGTGACGGTCCTCCGGCCTCTCGTGGAAGCGCGCCTCATCGGGCCAGAGGGGCGGCAAGGTACCAAGGTGGGCGCGCTGGTCGACTCCGGCTCGAGCTACACGCTCTGCTTCGACTGGATGGCCCAGGAGGTCGGGATCGACCCGTCTGACGGCCCCGACATGGTCCTCAAGATTGCCGGCGGACTGCGGCGAGTGTTCTTCGCCGACGTGACCCTTCGGCTCTGCCCACCAGACACGGGTCCGTCGGGAAGGGGAACGTGTGGCCCCGATGACGGCTTGGAGTGGAGCACGCCCGTCGGCTTCATCCAGGACTGGGCCGACCCGCCGTGGCTTATGGTGCTCGGCCAGTTTGGATTCTTCGACCGGTTCACGGTGGTCATGAGCCGGCTGTCGCAGGCGCTCGCGATCGAAGACCAAGAGCACTTCGACGACCGCTACGGCGCTCTCATACCCTTGGCGTCCGAGTGAGTTTCGAGAGCAGCTAACTCGGGCGGTTTTGCTCCCGCCTGACCGGCGTTTCCGCAGGTCAGCACAGCGCTCACGCCAACCTCACTCGCAATGAGCAGGTCGTCGGTCGAGTCCGACCTCGGGCTCCAAAGTGCCTCTGAGCAGGGGTTTTTGGTGACGTCGAGCCCCGCGTGCCGCGACAGAACCGAACAGAAGGGCTCCCGCCGACGACCACCCTGGGCGCTCCGGTGAGCGTCGTCGGCCTGGGTTCTGCCTGGTGTCGACCGGCGGCTCTCGACTCGTCCCCGAGGGTCGGTGCGACTCGAGAAACGGCCGCCAATACTTATCGAACTCGATATACTGTAGGGACCGTGTACGGGACATTCGTTCGCGCCGTTCGTGAGGCCCGGTCGCTGACGCAACGAGAGGCTGGCGGAGGTTTCCGGCGTGCGCCAGTCGAACATATCGGCGATCGAGAGCGGCCGACGCATACCTTCGGCCGACACCCTCAATCGCCTCCTCGTCGCCTGCGGCTTCGAGCTCACCGCTACCGCGGGGGACCGGAGGATCTACTGTCCCCTCCCGAACGCCGGATGGTTCCCCGACGAGGACCTCCCGGCTCGATCGCCCGCAGATCCCCCCGACGAGCCCCCGGGGCTGCGTCCCGACGCTCCGATGGACGAGCGAGTCCGCGCCATCACCGCGCTCCTCGATGCCACGGACGCGTTTCCTGGTCGTTGAGCCTCGTCGAGCTGGTCGTCGACGTCCATCGCGTGCTCCTCGCCGCGGGACAGGGCCACGCGTTCGGGGGGGCACTGGCGCTCGCCTATGTCGCCGAGCCGCGAGGCACGGTCGACATCGACGTCAACGTGTTCGCACCGGTGTCGGAGATCGACAGAGTGCTCGGCGTGTTTGCTCCGCTGGGGCTCACCTCCGAGCGTCCTCGCGACGAGTGGCTGCCGATTGCCGGGATCCGCCTCCGGCAGGCGCGTGACCCCTACCCGGTAGACGTGTTCCCCTCGCTGGACGAGCGTTACGACGAGATCGAGCGCCGTTGCGTCAGCCACCCGTTCGGCCCTGAACGGCTCGTTCTTCCGTTCCTGTCCGCAGAAGACCTGGCGGTGTTCAAGCTGTCGTTCGGCAGGGACAAGGATTGGGTGGATTTGCGGGCCATCGCCGACGCCCGACCGAGTATCGACATCGACTACATCGAGCGTCAACTCGTCGGTCTGCGCGGGCCAGGCATGAACCCGAGGGTCGTGCGGCTGCGGGCGCTCGTGCGGGCCGCGGAGGCGACCTAGGCGTCGACGTCGGGCGACCGCAAGCCGGGCTCGACGTTGGGGCGGGTCGGCGGGGTCTCGGGCCTGGCATCCGAGTCGCCCAAGCACCCCGCGGCGCGACCTCGCTCCGGCAGGCCGACACTGACACCGAAGCGAGTCACCCCGCCGCCGGTACGCCGGCCGGCGACCACCACCCTGACCCCGGCGAGCCGGGGCTGGCGAGCGGATGACGGAATCGCGATGTCGCCCACGAGCAGATCTTCTCATGCCGACACTCGCCGTCAGCGAAGCGAACTTCCCGTTCGCGTTGAGAGACGCCGTGAAGCTGAAGGATGACACCGATCTCCGCTGTCGGGCCATGACGTTCCACACGACGTGGACGGCACAGTTCCAGGCGGTTCGCCAGGAAGTGGCACGCCGGGTCGGCGGACTTCGCCTCGCCGACCCGCTACGCCGCCTCGCCCAGGGTCAGCGTCCTGTCGGGCCGTTCCCCCGAGCCTGTCCAGGAATTGGCGGAGGACCTGCTTGGCCCGATGAAGTCGCGAGCCGACGGTGCCGGGCGGGACGCCCATGCGGGCACCGGCTTCGGCGTAGTCGAACCCCCACACCTCGACGAGCATGAACGCCTCCCGTTGCGGTGCGGACAGGCCGGCGAGCGCATCGGCCAGGCCGGCGCGGAAGAGCGACGCATCGGTGAAATCAGCCACGACCGGCGACGGCGCCGTGTCGTCGGGGGCGGCGGCGAGGACGGGCCGGTGCCTCCGCCTCCGCCACTCGTCGAGGCACACGTTGGACGTGATCGTGTACAGCCAGGTCGCCATCGAGGCGTCGCCCCGGAAGCGACCAAGGGAGCGCAGCGCTCGCAGGCATGCCTCCTGTACGGCGTCGTCGGCGGAGTGGTGGTCGCCGAGCATGCGAAGGGCGAGGGCCCGGAGCGCGGCTGGTTCTCGCTGATCGAGTCGGCCAGCGCGTCACGGGTCAGGTCTCCGATGCTGTCCATATCAGTGCCTTCCTGGTTCGTCGGGTGGCCTCGCCACCTGTCCGGCTCAGCGTGCGCTTCCGTGGGCTGGCGCGTAAGCGCCCCCGGCGAGGGTCCTGGCTGGTCGGGCGGGAAGGGTTTCCTCACCTCCAGGTGAGGTGAGGGGCGGGGCTCGCCGAGCGTCGCGCGCCCGCCCTCCTCGGCTCACCGCCCACTGGTGGCGAGGCCGACCGGTAGCACGGGGTCGAGGAGCGACGGCTCCAGCATTCACCTGAAACCCGAAACGCTCGTCTGGCCGGCGAAGCCTTCAGGTTCCCGGCTCGAAGGCGGAGCGCATGGGTGGGCAGCCAGCGTCGAAGGATCCTGAACGCGGCGACGTCCAATCCGCCGTGATCAGCCATTACAACCGCAAAGGAGTCGAGATGGTCGCGCCTGTCGTCCGCCGAGGTTCGCTGTTCTGCACCATTGTCGTCCTCTTCTGCCTGCTCGGAACGCCCTTCAGGGCCGTGGCGTCCCCCGCCGATCCGGGTCAAGTGGCCTTCGGCGACGACAGCGGGTCGCAGGGGCTCGATTCGGGGCCCGCCCCGCCGACCGGCGTGACTGCCACCCCGATCAGCTCGAGCAAGATCCGGGTGACGTGGACCGACAATTCAACCGACGAGATCGGGTTCCGGGTCACCGACGGGGGGAACCCCGTCTCGGTCGGGGGCGGCACGTCCTTCGTCTGGACCCGCGTGGCTGGCGGCAGCTACAAGTGCTTCGCCGTTCAGTCCTTCAACTTCGCCGGCTCTTCCCCGTTTTCCGCGTACGCGTCCGCGACCACGCCGAGCGTGGTGGCGCCGCCGACGGGGGTCACCGCCACCGCCATCAGCTCGAGCGAGATTCGGGTGACCTGGACCGACAATTCGAACAACGAGGCCGGATTCTGGGTATATGACGGCGTCACCCGCCACACGGTGAACCGCAACGTCAACTCCTACACCTGGAGTGGCCTGGCCGCCGGTACCTACAAGTGCTACTCAGTAGAGTCCTTCTTCGACGCCGAAACCTGGTCCCAGCCGTCGGCGCAGGCGTGCACGACCACGCCGCCGGTGCCGGCAGCCCCGGCGGGGGTGACCGCCAACGCGATCAGCGCCAGCGAGATCCGCGTCACCTGGACCGACACCTCCAACAACGAAACCGGGTTCCGGGTCAGCGACGGAACCATTGTCACCCCAGTGGGGGCCAACACCAACTCATACGTATGGGGCGGCCTGGCCCAGGGCACGTACAGGTGCTTCTTCGTGCAAGCCTACAACGTGGCCGGCTCGTCCACGTGGTCGACGCAGGCGTGTACGAGCACGCCTACAGTGCCGGCGGCCCCCACGGGGCTGAGCGCCACCGCGATCAGCTCCAGCGAGATCCGCGTCACCTGGACCGATACCTCCAACAACGAAGCCGGGTTCCGGATCAGCGACGGAAACCTTGTCACCCCGGTGGGCGCCAACACCGCCTCCTACGTGTGGGGCGGGCTCGCCCCCGGCATGTACAGGTGCTTCTTCGTGCAGGCCTACAACCTGGCCGGCTCGTCCTCGTGGTCGACGCAGGCGTGTACGAGCACGCCCACAGTGCCGGCGGCTCCTACAGGGCTGAGCGCCACCGCAATCAGCTCCAGCGAGATCCGCGTCGCCTGGATCGACGCCTCCGCCAACGAGGACGGCTTCCGGGTCACCGACGGGGCCACGACCGTGACGGTGGCGGCCAACACCGCATCGTTCACGTGGGGCGGACTCGCCGCCGGCACCTCGAAGTGCTTCCGCGTGCATGCCTACAACCTGGCCGGTTCGTCCTCGTGGTCGAATCAGGCGTGCACGACCACGGTGCCAGTTGCTCCCACCGGGGTGAGCGCCACTGCGATCAGCGCAAGCGAGATCCGAGTGGCATGGACCGATGACTCCGGCAACGAAGACGGCTTCCGGATCACCGACGGGTTCACCACCGCGACAGTGCCGGCCAACACCACATCTTTCACGTGGGGCGGGCTGAGCCCCGGCACGTCCAGGTGCTTCAGAGTCCACGCCTACAACACTGGCGGCTCGTCCTCGTGGTCGACTCAGGCGTGCGCGACCATACCCACGCTGCCAGCTGCTCCGACAGGGCTGAGCGCCACCCCGACCAGCGCCAGCGAAATCCGGCTGACCTGGACCGACGCATCCGGTAACGAGGACGGCTTCCGGATCTCCGACGGGTTCACCACCGCAACAGTGCCGGCCAACACGACATCCTTCTCGTGGGGTGGGCTAAGCCCCGGCACGTCCAGGTGCTTCTCCGTGCAGGCTTACAACCTGGCCGGCGCATCCTCGTCGGCTCAGGCGTGCACGACCACGCCCACCATGCCAGCTGCTCCCACAGGGCTGACCGCCACCGCGATCAGCTCCAGCGAGATCCGGGTGGCCTGGGCCGACAATTCCAACAACGAGGACGGCTTCCGAGTCTCCGAAATGGAGGGCACTGGGACAGTGGCAGCCGACACCACATCGTTCGTGGTGAACGGCCTGCTCCCCGCCACCCGCAAGTGCTTCGCGGTGGAGTCCTTCAACCTCGCCGGCTCTTCCCCGTCGACGCCGTGGGTGTGCGCGGCCACGCAAGGAGGACTAAAGGGTGAGTAACGACGCCACACGCCACGCCGCCAACCGGCGTCGTGGCTCGAGGAGCCCTCGACGTCCACCTGCCGAGCGGGCACCCTCCGGTTCACTCGGGTTGGACGGCCCGGGAGAAAGCACGCAGGGAGGCGACCAGCGTCACAAGTAGGAGGCCCGTACCCACTGCGACCGCCTGGACGACTGGTCGCGCCGAGAAGGGGCCGGTCGTGAGAGCGCGGCTGGCGTCGACCATGTAGGTGAACGGGTTCCAGCGGGAGAGGGTCCGCACCCAGCTGGGCAGCAGGTCGCTCGGGAAGAACTGCGTCGAGACGAACATCAGGGGAAGGAACAACGGCGCGAGCGCCAGCGGGGCCATGGCATTCCGAGCGGTGAGACCGACGACGAAGTAGAGGCCGCCATAGGCGGCGGCCCACAGCGTCAACAGCGCGAACAGCACGACGATCCTGCCGACCCCACCGGTGAGCTCGGTCCCGAGCACGACGCCGACGACCAGCGTGAGAGCCCCTGCGGGAAGCACCCGCACCACGTCGAAGAGCAGACGGCTGGCGAGTAGTGCCTCCGGTCGGGCGTCGAGGAGCCGAAGACGGTCGATGAAGCCGGACTGGATGTCGATCACCAGGGCCGTGGCGGCGTAACCCACCCCCGTCATGGCGGTCAGCATGACGATGGCCGGCGTCATCCACTCCGCGTAGCTATCCGTCGGGAAGCCTGGCAGCTCCGTGGCGCGGGACAAGGTCTCGGCCACGAGCACCAGCACCGACAGCGGGATGATGATGGGAAAGCCGAAGGCCATCAGGGGGTTTCGGGTGGCTTCGCGCAGGTTGCGGGCCAGGAGCAGCCGGAACTGGGCGAGGGCGCTCATGACCGGCCACCGGGCAGAATGCCCTGCCCCCGTCGGACGGCGGCGACGGAGCCTGCGTCACCGGAGCCGGCGGAGGACTCGATCTCGGTGCCGGTGAGGTTCACGAAGACGTCTTCGAGGCTCGGTGCGCTGACACTGAGCTGCTCGATCGTCGCCTCCGCCCCGAGGCGGGCGATCAGGGGCGCGACAGCGGCCCCTCCTCCGTCGACGGTCAGCTCGAGCCACCCGTCGCCGTGCTGCCTGCGCACACACTCGCTGGCCGCCTCCCGGACCCGGCCCACCATGGCGGGGTCGACCCGTACGCGGACGGTCGTGGCCGGGGCGAAACGAGCCTTGAGGTCTTCGGGCGTCCCTATGGCCGCGATGCGTCCTTCGTGGACGATCGCCACCCGGGCCGAGATCTCCTCGGCCTCGGCGAGGTTCTGGGTGGTGAGGAACACCGTGGAACCCTGGTCCCGGAGCTGACGGACGAGGTCCCACACCGCTCGCCGACCCTGCGGGTCGAGACCGGTCGTCGGCTCGTCGAGGAACAGCACGGCGGGCACACGTACCATGGCCATGGCGACGTCGAGGCGGCGTCGCATCCCGCCCGAGTATCGGGCCGCGATGCGGTCGGCAGCGGCCCGAAGGCCGAAGGCGTCCAGGAGCTCCTCGGCCTTCGAGCGGGACGCCGAGCGGTCCAGACCCACGAGACGAGCGGCAAGAACGAGGTGCTCCCGTCCGGTCATCAAGTCGTCGAGCGCTGCCTCCTGGAGAGCCGCGCCGATCGCCTGTCGCACCTCGGTGGGGTGAGAGCAGACGTCGAAGCCAGCGACAAGCGCTCGTCCCGCCGTCGGCCGCAGCAGCGTGGTCAGGATACGGACGGTCGTGGACTTCCCGGCTCCGTTGCGGCCCAAGTACCCGAAGATCTCGCCTTGCTCGACGTCGAAGCTGACCCCGGCGAGGGCCTGCACGCCTGCCTTCTCGTAGCGCTTCCCGAGATCGTGCACCTCGATGGCGACTGGCCTGCTCACCACCGGAACCTTGCCACTGCCGACAGGCTCATGCCCGTCGACCGATGAAACCGCACCCGGCATCCCTGGTTTGACACGTTTGGCCCCATGATGATCTGCTCTACGCGCGCGGTGCTCGTCATCGCTCTTCAACACAGGGCGAGGAGGGTCCACTCTTCCGTAGTAACGACCGACGACATCATGCGGTCTCCGATCCATGCGCTGCTGGGGATGTCAACTCACGACCGTGACGTTCTTTCCGCCGAATCCGGCTCCAGCACGTACGACAACTAGGAGACACCATGGCGCAATTTGTACGACGGCACAGGATCGTGGTCCTGGGAGCCGTCCTAATCATTACAGTGACTGCCTTCCTTGCGATAACAGGCCCGGGAAGCACGTCACGGGCCACCCTCGGTGACATGCTTTGCACCGGAGGTAGCGGCACCGCGTCCTTCACCCCTGGGGTCAAAATCGCCACACAGGCCGGTTCGGTTGGCGTCACCGGGAACTTGGGGAGCTGTATCTCGCTTTCGATCCCCGCGATAACCGGCGGTACGTTCGTCGCGGCCGGAGCCGCCACCGGCAACTGCGTCAGTGGCGGGTCAGCGTCGGCGATAGGCACGGTGACGTGGAGCAACGCCACACAATCCACGTTCACCGCGACACTGTCGCTCGGGCTCGTGCTCGGCATCCCCACCATGCGAGGGGAGAGCCACGTCACCGGAGGCCCGTTCACGGGTGACCTGGGCTTCACTCTCCCGCTGACCGCCGGCTTCAATCCTGCGGACTGCGCTACCCCGACGGGGCTGACGACGGCGACGTTCGCCAACGCCACGACCGCCGGGCTGTAGAGACGAACACCTCAGCTGGGGTTCGACGACACCTCTTTCCACACTCTGTCGGTCGGCGACTGACCGACCACTGCGCGAAAGACAGCGCTCGTGAGTGACCCTGCCGCGTGCCCCGATGACGCACTCGCAATAGTCGGATTGGCGTTTCGGCTACCGGGCGGTGTCACCACGTTGGACGATCTGTGGTCGGCGTTGTCAACCCGACGGAACCTCATAACGGATATTCCTCCCGAGCGTTTCGAGACGTCACGTTTTCTTGACCGCGTGCCGAATCGTCCAGGAAAGAGCTTCACGTTTGCCGGCGGATATATCGGTGACGTCGCCGGTTTCGATGCGGAATACTTCGGCATATCGCCCCGCGAGGCGACTTTGATGGACCCCCAGCAGCGACTTCTCCTGGAAATGACCGCGGACGCATTCGACGACGCTGGCATCGATCCGCAGTCGGTGGCCGGCACCGATACCGCGGTGTTCGTCGGCATGTCCGACATGGGTTACCTCGCCCTACAGATGTGCTCGCCGGAGACGATGTCCTCCCACACGATGTCGGGTGGAGCCCTGTCGATCGCCTCGAACCGGCTGTCGTACGTGTTCGACCTTCGTGGTCCGAGCCTGACTCTCGACACCGCCTGCTCGTCGGTGATGGTCGCATTGCACCAGGCATGCCAGGCGGTGCTCAGTGGGCGCAGCGCCATGGCGGTCGTCGGGGGCGTTCACCTCCTGCTCGGGCCGCACCCCTTCATCGGTTTCGCCAAGGCCTCGATGCTGTCACCGCTCGGACGCTGTGCGACCTTCTCCGCGGACGCCGACGGCTACGTCCGGGCCGAGGGCGGAGGGGTGCTGCTGGTCAAGCGACTGTCGGCCGCGGTGGCGGCAGGTGACCGGGTGCACGCGGTGATCGTGGCCACCGAGGTCAACACCGACGGCCGGACCAGCGGGATGACCGTGCCCAGCGTCGAGATGCAGGCGGCGCTGCTGCGGGCGGTGTACAAGCGGGCCGGAGTGGGAGCCGACGACCTCTCCTACTTCGAGGCGCACGGCACCGGTACGCCAATCGGAGACCCCATCGAGTGCGAGGCGGTGGGGCGGGCGCTCGGTCGGCTGCGCTCGCCCGGCCAGCCCCTGCCGATCGGGTCGGTCAAGACCAATCTGGGCCACATGGAGCCGGCGTCCGGGATCGCGGGCATTCTCAAGGCGATCCTGGTCCTTCAGCGTCGGACGATCCCTCCGTCGCTCCATGGCTCGCCGCCGAACCCGCTGATCGACTTCGAGGCCTTGGGGTTGGCGCCAGTTCACGAGAGCCAGCCGGTCGAGCGAGGTCGGGCGCTGGTCGGGGTGAACAGCTTCGGCTTCGGTGGCGCCAACGGCCATGCCGTGCTGGCCGAGGCGCCAGCCGCTCGGTCGGCGCCTCAACCAGAGGTCACCGAGCTGCCGCTGGTCGTGTCGGCTCGCAGCGAACCAGCGCTGATCGAAGCCGCCTCCCGGTTGGCCGACCGGTTGGCAGGCTGCGCCCCGGACGAGTACTACGACCTGTGCCACACCGCGGCCCGCAGGTCCCGGCACCCCCACCGAGCCGTCGTGTTGGCGTCCACGCCACGATCCGCGGCGGATCGACTGGCGGCCGTGGCCCGGGGTGAACCAGCTGACGGCGCGGCCCGCGGTCTCGCCGCCACCGACGGGCGGATCGTGTTCGTCTTCTCGGGCAACGGGTCCCAGTGGCCCGGCATGGGCGCCGATCTCGTCGCGTCGGAGCCGGTGTTCCGGGCCGCCATTGAGGAGGTCGACAGGATCCTCTGCCCGCGGCTGGGATGGTCGGTGCTGGAGGAGCTGATCGCTCCACCCGAGCGATCGCGTTTCCGCGACACCGCCGTCGCCCAGCCGGCGTTGTTCGCCGTCCAGGTCGGGTTGGTGGCCTGGTTCGCCGCCCGTGGCATCCGCCCGGCGGCGGTCACCGGCCACAGCGTCGGCGAGGTGGCCGCGGCCTACGCCTCGGGAGCGCTCGACATGGAAGCGGCGTGCCGGGTGATCGCCGGCCGCAGCGAGGCCCAGGCCCTCACCGCCGGCCAGGGCCGGATGGCGGCGGTCGGCTTGAGCCCGGCTCAGGCCGAGCAGGCGTTGGCGCCCTTCTCCGATCGCCTGGAGGTCGCGGCGATGAACACGGACAACGACGTGACCGTGTCCGGTGAGGCGGCGGCCGTCGCCGAACTGGCATCCCGGTTGGACGGAGCCGTGTTCTTCCGACAGCTCGACCTCGACTACGCCTTCCACTGCCGCCACATGGACGCCATCGAGCAGCCACTGCGGGCGTCGCTGCGCGGCCTTCGCCCCTCGGCGGCCAGGGTGCCGTTCGTGTCCTCCGTCACCGGCGGCCCTGTCTGTGGCGCCGAGCTCGACGCCGACTACTGGTGGGCGAACGTCCGCCAGCCCGTTCGATTCGCCGCCGCCGCCGACCACCTGCGGGCGGAGGGGTACGGCGTCTTTCTCGAGATCGGCCCCATCCGGTCCTCACCACCTACCTGCGCCGGATCACTGCCGCCAGTGGCCCGACCGCGGTCCTGCCCACGCTCCGGCGCGACACTGACGGACCGGCCTCTGTTCGCACCGCGACGGCCGCAGTGATGGCCGTCGGCGCACGAGTCGACATACGCCCGTCCTCGTCGGGACCGGGGCGGGTCGTGGACCTGCCCTCTTACCCATGGCAGCGAGAGCGCTTCTGGAGCGGGACGCCTGGTCAGTGGCTTCGCAGCAGCGGCGACGGCACCATCGACCACCCGCTGTTGGGGGAGCGCATGCCCGTGCTGGAGCCCACGTGGCTGGCCACGGTGGAACCGGCCCTGGTGCCGTGGTTGGCGAGTCACAGGCTCCTGGGCGCCGTCCTCTGGCCGGCGGTCGGGCATGTGGAGATGGCGATGGCGGCCGGCCGGCGGGTGCTCCGTGCGCCGGTCGAGGTCACCGATCTGGCCATCCCGGCGCTGCTCATGCTCCCGTGGAACGCAGGCATGGACGTGCGAATCCAGACGTCGATGTCGAGCGACGACGGCGCCTTCCGGATAGCCAGCACGACCGGCGGCGGGACGGACTGGCGGTTGCACGCCCAGGGCCGGGTCCGGCGGCTGCTGTGCGACGCGCCGCCAGCCGTCGATCTGGCCGCGCTCGAGGAGCGCACGACCACGCATTGGGATGCCGACGACTTCTACGCGCTCCTCGACGACGTCGGACTTCAATACGGCCCGTTCTTCCAGGTGCTGCGCGACGTGCACACGGGCCCTCGGGAAGTGGTGGCCTTCTACAGCACCGCCATCGATCAGGAGGGGTACGAGGCCCATCCGGCCATCCTCGACGGGGCGCTCCACGCAGGGGTGCCCCTTCTGGAGGGTCGTTCGTTCATGCCGGGCGCCATCGACCGGGCCCGGCTTTGGCGCCAACCGTCACCCACCGGGTTCGTCCATGTCCATCAGCGCTCACGGACCAGGCGCGAAGCGTGCTGGGACGTCGTGGTGGGCGACGACGACGGCACCGTCGTCGCCGAGCTGCGGGGTTGCAGGATGCGCCGGGCCGACGCCGAGCAGGCGCTTTCGGCCCACTGCGTCACTGTGCTGCGGGCCGCGCCCAGGAGGCAGGAGCCCGCAGCGCCGAGCCCTTTGCCCTCTCCCGGTGAGCTCGTCGGTGCCGCCCAGAGCCGGATCGAAGACCTCCAGGCTGGCTGGGACCAGAAAGGCTACGAGCGGCTCCACGCCACCGCGAAGGAGGCTGCCGCCCATTTCGCAAGGGCGGCGGTCGACGCCATGCTGGCCGGGCAGGACGAGTTCACCACCGACGATCTCGTGGCCGCCGGGATGTTGCCCAAGTACGTGCAGATGTGGCAGCTCGTGGCCCGTCTGTGCGTCGAGCACGGCCTGCTCGAGCAGTTGAGCAATGACCGGTGGCGTCCGACCGGCAGGAAGGCGAAGCCGGCCAGGGATTTCGCCGAGAGCCTCCTGCTCGCCCTGCCACGGTACGCCCCGGACGTGCTCTTGTGGGGACGCTTCGGGAACCATTGGGCGGACCTTCTCCGTGGACGCCGCGACCCAGTCGACCTGCTGTTCGGCGATGGCGGGTCCGACACCGTCGAACACTTCTACGACACCTCTCCGATCGCAGCGATGCACAACCACCTGGCGAGGTCGTTGGTGGAGGCCATGGTCCAGAGTTGGCCGGCCGGCCGCCCGCTCCGGGTGCTGGAGGTGGGAGCCGGTACCGGCGGCACGACCGCCAGCCTCCTGCCGGTGCTTCCTTCGGAACGCACGCGGTACGTCTTCACCGATGTGTCGGCCACGTTTCTCACGGCGGCCGAGGCACGGTTCGAGACGTACGGGTTCGTCGACTACCGCCTGCTGGACATCGACCAGGACCTCTGCGCACAGGGCTTCGACGAGTCGACCTTCGACCTGATCGTCGCGGCGAACGTCCTGCACGTGGCGCGAGACCTACGCTGCGCCCTGCGGCGACTTGGGTGCCTTCTGTCGCCGGGCGGCCAGATGCTGGCGTGCGAGTTTCACGACCCGGAGGTCGTCGTCGCGGCAATCGGGTTCCTCGACCAGTTCTGGTCGTTCACCGACGGCGACCTTCGACCCGAGTCGGCCCTGCTCTCTCGCGAGCAATGGTCGGGCGTGTTCCGCGAGTGCGGGTTTGACGAGGTCGTCCAGTGCGGAGCCGCCCAGGAACCGGCGCGCTCCGACTTCTCCGTGACCCTGGCCCGCAGGGATCGCAAACCACCGGCAACGTCCACACTGCCTGGTGCCGAACCGGGCGGGTCGTGGCTGCTGGCGGTGGAGGACCCAACCGACGTCGGTGTCGCGTCGGACGTGGCGGCTTCGCTCTCAGCGGCCGGGGCGGAGGCGGTAGCGGTGATCGCAGAGGCAGGCGGGGCGTCGATGGCGGAGCAGGTGCAGCCTGGTACGTCCGTCGTCTTCGTGCTGGGCGGCGACCATGACGGCGACGGGGCGGCGGCGGTCTCCCGCGTGGTTCGGCGCTTCGGCGTTCTGCGCGCCTTTGCCAGGGCGTGTGAGGCGTTCCCACCGGGTCACGGGACGAGGCTGTGGTTGGTGACCCGGCCGAGCGGCGCGCTGCCCGAGCCGGAGCAGCCGCTCGTGCCCGAGGATGCGGCACTTTGGGGCGCGGCACGGGTCATGGCCAACGAACGCACCGACGCGGCCATCAGGCGGATCTCCTGGGAACGCAGCCACGACGCCACGGAAGACGCCCGTCGACTGGCGCTCGAGCTGCTCGACCCCTCGGAGGAGGACGAGGTCGTCCTCACCGGGGCGGGGAGGTTCGTACCCAGGTCGATCGAACGCCATCGGCCGCTGCACCCGGTTGAGCGCCGACAACAGGCCTACGAGGTGGAGCTGCGCAACCAGGGTCTGTCGTACGAGTTGGCCTGGGTGGAGGCCGAGCCCCTGCGCCCAGCACCCGACGAGGTGGTCGTCGAGGTGAGGGCGACGGCGCTCAACTACATGGACGTGATGATCGCCATGGGCACGATGCCGCCCGACGCCGAGGGCGCCGTGGCCGGTGGCGAGCAGTTGATCGGGCTGGAGTACGCCGGGGTGGTCGCGGCGGTGGGCAGCGACGTGGAGACGCTGCGCGCCGGCGACCGTGTATGCGGCGTCGCCGCTCGGTCGTTCGCATCACACGTGGTCACCAAGGCCGAATTCGTGCTGGAGATACCGGACGACATGGATTTCGCCGGCGCCGCGACCTTGCCGGTGGCCTTTCTCACCGTCCATCACAGCCTCGACCACCTCGCACGGCTCGGGGCGGGCGAAACGATCCTGGTCCACGGCGCCGCGGGCGGCGTGGGCCTGGCCGCCATCCAGTACGCCAACCTGGTGGGGGCGACTGTCATCGCGACCGCGGGGACGGCCACCAAGCGTGACCTGTTGTCGTTGCTGGGGGTCGACCATGTCCTCGACTCGCGCAGCCTGGCCTTCGCCGACAAGGTGATGGCGCTCACCGGCGGCGTCGGCGTCGACGTGGTGCTCAACTCCCTGAGCGGCGAGGCGATCTCCCGGGGCCTGGAGCTGCTCCGTCCCCACGGGCGGTTCGTCGAGCTGGGAAAGCGCGACATCTACGCCAACAGCCGGATCATGCTGCGGGCCTTCCGGAACAACATCAGCCTGTTCTGCGTCGACGTCTCCCAGTTGGCTGGCACCCGGCCGTCATTGGCCCGATCGGAGATGCGCGAGATCGTTCGCCGCGTCCGCGCCGGTGAGTACCGGCCGCTGCTGTACCGGGCCTACCCCGCCCGCCGGATCGAAGAGGCGTTCCGGCTGCTCCAGCACTCCCGCCACATCGGCAAGGTCGTGGTCACCTTCGACGACCCCGTTCCCGTCGAACACAGCCCGGTGCCGGTCCGGCTCGACCCGCAGGCGACGTACCTGGTCTCCGGAGGCTTGAGCGGCCTGGGCGCGGCGGTGGCACGGGGTCTCGGTCGGTGGGGCGCCCGCCACCTCGTCCTCGTCGGCCGGCGTGGCATGGCATCCCCGGAAGCACCGGAGCTGATGGAGTGGCTCGCCCGCCACGGGGTGGAGGCAACCGTGTGCGCCGCCGACGTCGCCGACGCGGTGGCCATGGCGAGGGTGATCGCGGCCACCGACGACGCCGGCCATCCGCTCCGAGGCGTGATTCACGCGGCCATGCAGCTCGACGACGGGCTCATACCCGACCTCGGCGACGAGCGCTTCCGGACTGCAGTGACGCCCAAGATGGGGGGGGCCATCGTGCTGGACACCCTGACCCGCAGCCGGCCGCTCGACTTCTTCGTCGGCTTTTCCTCCATGACGGCGCTGATCGGGAGCGTCGGGCAGGCCAACTACTCAGCGGGAAACCTGTACGCCGAAGCGCTCGCCCGGGC
Source organism: uncultured Acidimicrobiia bacterium (assembly GCA_963827345.1). GTDB lineage: Bacteria > Actinomycetota > Acidimicrobiia > Acidimicrobiales > AC-14 > CAWGUU01. The sequence continues at coordinate 153,714 of CAWHAN010000016.1, forward strand.
GCGGCACGACGCAGGCCTCCCGGCGCTGGCGATCGCCTGGGCCGGCATCAGCGACGTCGGATACGTCGCCCGCCACGGCCTTCGGGATTCCCTGACCGGCATGGGGCTGTTGTTCCTCTCGCCCGACCAGGTGTTGGGGGCCCTGGCCGATCTGCTGGGCCTCCCCGTCGACGTCGTCGGGGTTGGCGGCATCGACTGGGGGCGGATGAGCGCGGTGTTGCCGTCGGCGACGACCCCCCGGTTGGCCGATCTGCTACCGCCGCTCATCGAGGGGACGGAGTATCGGCGCGACGAGTTCGTGAAAGTCCTGTCCGATGCCTCGCCCGAGGAGGCCCGGTGTCTCGTGGAGGACAGCCTGGTGCAGGTCGTCGCCGGAATCCTCCAATCGTCCCCGGACAGAATCGACCGCTCCAAGCGACTCACCGACATGGGCATGGACTCGTTGATGACGGTCGAGTTGGTTACCAGCACGTCGGAGCAGTTCCAATGCAACATTCCGCTCGCCGAACTGGCCAACAGCGCCGGCACCGTCCGGGCCATCGCCGAGCTCATCCTCGGGAGGCTTGGCCTCCAGGCCGGTGGGCCAACGGCGAGGCCAGTGTCGATCCGACGCCGCGGAATCCCTCCTCGGTTGCGTCCGACCGACCTCGAAAGACTTCGAAACCGGTGGCGGACGTCGTCGTCGCATGACGATCGCCATCACCGGCGCCACCGGCTTCCTGGGGTTACGGGTGCTGCCACTGCTGATGGAGCGTGGCTGCCCGATCATCGTCCTGGCACACGCCGGTAGCGCGCCCGCACAGGACCGGATCGAGCGCCACTTTCGGCGCACCGGCGGGCCGACCGGTCGGGCCAGCGACCTCACCGTCGTACCCATCGACCTCACCAGGCCGCTGCTGGGCCTGTCCCAGGCGGAGTTCGCGGCGTTGGGGGCGGGGCTGACCGAGATCTGGCACTGTGCCGGATCGATCGACCTGGTCGGCAGCTCCCAGCTGGTCCGACGGATCAACGTGTCCGGTACCTACGCCATGCTCGAGCTGGCGGCCGCGGGGGCAGCCACGATCTTCCACGTCAGCACTGCGTTCGTAGCCGGGCGACGTATCACCGGGGTCATCGGGGAAGAAGACCTTGACGGGTCGTACGGCTTCGAGAGCGCCTACCAGCAATCCAAGTTCGACGCCGAGCAGGCGATCCGCGATTGGTCGCGGCGTAACGACCGACCCGCCATGATCTTCCGGCCGGGCCTGCTCGTCACCAACCGGCGGCCGCCCCCGGGAGAGTCGACCCACCCGCTCTTCGCCGCCTTCCGCCTTTCGGACCGCATCCAATCGCTGATGGCCCGCGAGGTGGCGCCCGGTGAGCGGCTCCCGGTCCGGGTGGCCGCCGACCCCGATGCCCACCTCAACCTCATCCCGGTCGAGCTGGCGGCGCAGCTGATGGTCGGGCTCACCGAGCGAGCCCAGTCGAACGGGGTGTGCACGGCCCACATCACCTACCCGAACGAGGTCACCGTCGCGACCCTGCTGGCCATCTTCGAACACCGTTACCCCGTCGACCTGGCTCTGAGCCCCGAATGGCCCGAGGATCTCACGCTCCTGGAAGCGTCGGTAAAGACCCAGATGCGCGCCTTCACACCCTTTGCCTTCCACCATCGCCACTACGACCGCGCGGCACTCCGGGACGCGGGCCTCGAGCCTTCGGACGCTCCTCCGCTCGACCTGTCCTACCTGCTCGCCGGCACCTGACCGGGGACCGACGACGAATTCTGAAACGGAGGCAGTAGGCACGGCGGGGGACGATGGCGGCAAGGCATCCTGGCACCGTCCGCCAGTGCGTCTGTCCCAAATCACCTCTCGTCGGAGCCGAGCCACGGTGGGTCGTTGGGGTAGCTTGCCTCCGACACACAGGCGGCTGGGATACGGAGTGGGAGACGTTCTCATGGCGCGTGTCGTCCGGACCCTCGGCTTTGTTTCGCTGCTGATCCTGCCCTTAGTGGTTCCGCAACCCGCGGCGGCCGCCCTCGTCGACCTGACATGTCCCTTCAGCGCGACGATCAATTTCAGCCCTGGACTGACCTTGGTCTCCCGCCCCCAGCAGATATCGGGTTCGGCATCGGCCGGCACGTCGATGCCGTCCATAATCCCCTGCTCATCGCTGATGGGCGTGCCTTACACCGGTGCGAGCGGACCCGTGAGCGGTAGCGGCACCTTGGCCTGTGTGACCACCAGTCTGTCGGGCGGCGTGAATGGCACGCTGCCGATCACCTGGAACAACGGCGACACGTCGACGATCACGTGGAGCGCCACTGTGAGCGGAGTGATACCCACGGTTTCCGCACAAGTCACCAGTGGCCCGCTGACTGGGTCCAGCATCGTCGTCATACCTGTACTTACGGGGCTGACCGGCAACTGCCTCGTTCCCCTTACGTCGGTTTCCTTCGCTGGGGTACTGACGTTCCTCGATATCTGAGACTTCTCAAAGGGAGATTCTGATGAGACGACGGGTTCTTCGCGCGTTGATCGCAGCATTGATGGCGCTCCCGATCGTCGGCGTGGGTAGTCCCGCGAGCGCCGCCTCGGTCGACCTCCTGTGCCCGGGCACGCTGCGGATCGATTTCGCCCCTGGCCTTACCCTGGCTCCAGGGCCTCAGCAGATCACGGGCCAGGCCATCGCGGGGACGAGTGTGTTATCGGCGACGGGGTGCAGCTCCGCGTTGAGCGGCACGCCGTACACGGGTGGGAGCGGTCCGATCTCCGGAACCGGCAATGTCGGGTGCCTGTCGGTCGGCGCATTGACGGGCACTGCGCAGGGAATGGTGGCCTTCACCTGGAACAACGGGGACACCTCGACCTTCGCCTGGCAGGCCATTCTCGGGGCGCCGATTCCGATCGTCAGCGGGAGCATCGTCAGCGGAGCGCTGGAAGGCACGACCATCCTTGCGCTCGGGGTGCTCCCAACCGCCCTCACCGGCAATTGCGTCCTCGCACCGCTCACGAGCGTCGGCGTCGTCGGGGTCGCGCTCTTCTCGCGGGCGTAGCGGCGGCCAGGGGACCGAACCCGAGGAGCCGCCGACTCGCGATAACCGGGGAGGCCGGCGAGCCACGAGCGGGATTCGAACGCAACACCGCGGGTTGGCACCCCGCTCAGTCCCAACACCTCGTAGTTGAACAGCTCGTCGGTTCGAAACCGACCTCGGGCTCGCAGCCCTCGACTTGGGCGACGTTCTGCTCGACCATCGCCGTGCCATGACCGCGTAGGCAGTCCTCGGCGACTGGTCACGGGTGTATTCGGCTATCGCCGTAACAGAAAGTAACTATCATTCCCTCATGATCTTCGAGACGATCGCTAGCGACGTGGACCTTGACGTCGTGATGCTGATCGACGAGTTGCGTGAGCGCTTGCGCTGGCACGTGACCGAGCCTCGGCGTTGGTCTGGAACCCTCCGACGACTCACGATCGCGCGGGCAGTCCAAGGCTCGAACAGCATCGAGGGGTACGAGGCCAGTCTGGACGACGTCGTAGCCACCATCCAGGGCGAGGAGCCCCTCGACGCCAACGACGAGACTCGGATGGCGCTCGGGGGCTACCGGGACGCCATGACCTACGTGCTCCAACTCGGAACCGAGCCTGGGCTCGACGTCGACGAGTCGCTGCTAAAGGCCTTGCACTACATGATGCTCAAGTACGACCTCACGAAGTATCCGGGAAGGTGGCGACCCGGATCGATCCACGTCCGCCGCGATCCGGACGGGGAGGTCGTCTACGAAGGGCCCGATGTCGAGCTCGTCCCCGCCTTGATCCGGGATCTCCTCGACGGCTTGCGGCGGGACGATGGCCCGGTTCTTGTGCGGGCGGCCATGGCCCACCTCAACCTGGTCATGATCCATCCCTTCCGAGACGGCAACGGCCGGATGGCCAGGTGCCTCCAGACGCTCGTGCTCGCCCGCGAGAAGATCTTGTCGCCCGAGCTCAACAGCATCGAGGAGTACCTCGGTCGGAACACACAGTCCTACTACGAGGTTCTCGCTGAGGTCGGCGGGGGTTCATGGCAGCCACGGCGCGACGCGCACCCCTGGGTGCGCTTCTGCCTCACGGCCCATTACCGGCAGGCCCGGACGCTGCTTCGCAGGGCCCAGGAATCCGAAGAGCTCTGGGACGGGCTGACCGGGCTCGTCCGGCAACAGGGTGCACCGGAGCGCAGCGTCGGGCCGCTGTTCGACGCCGCCCTGGGCTTCCGTCTTCGCAATGCCACCTACCGGGCCGTGGTCAGGTCGTCGGAGGGCGATGAGATCAGCGAGCAGACCGCCAGCCGCGATCTAAAGGCGCTCGTCGGCGTCGGACTCCTCGTGCCGGTTGGTGAGAGGCGAGGACGCCTCTACGTCGCCAGTGGCAACGTCCTGGCACAACAGGCGCACATCAAGCTCCGGCGCCCACCCCGGGAGGACGACGACCCCTACGCCAAGGCCGCCGCCCAGCGCCAGCAGCGATTCACGATCTGACATTCTCCCCGGACGCGCGATCGCCAAGCGGCAGGTGCCACCCAGCACCCCATCGCGCCGGAGAGTCCCCGTCCTGCGTTGGCTCCTCGTCGCGTTCTTCTGGGCGATGTTCGGACCGGTCCAAGTGCTGATCATGCTCGTCGTGCACCTCGTGGCCTACCTGGGGGTCATGGGGATGGTGGACACGGTGGGCCACCTCTACGGCCGCAAGCCGCATCCCGACATTCCGGGATACGACCTGGCCTGGCTCGCCATCCCGCTGCTCGGCCACGGGTACCACAACTCACACCACGCTCATCCGGCCGCCGCCCGCACCGGTCCTCTCGATCCGATCTGGCCTCTTCTCCGCCTCCTTCATGGGGTGCGGCTCGTCACGCTCGACGATCACGGCTCTCGATCGTCCTCGCGCGCCTGTTGCCGGGCATCGCCTGCACTCTCTGCCAGCCGGTGAGCGCCCCTCACGGTCCTTCGATGGGTGGCTCGTCGTGAGGATCGCCGCGTTCGGCGGTCCCTATTCGAACCCCTACGCAGTCCGATCGCTCCTGACGGACGCAAGAAGTAGGGCTGCGAACGCATGTTCTGCCTCGGCGACCTCGGTGGCTTCGGTGCCGAGCCCGAAGCAATCTGGTCGCTTCTGCGCGATGGGGGCGTGGAGTGCATCGCCGGCAACTACGACGTCGCCCATCGGGCGGGGTGACGACGATTGCGGATGCGGCTACCGCGATCCACGGGACAACGAGTTCGCCCAGGTCGCCTACGACTACACGAGGGCGCACACCAGCGCGGCCTTCGCGGCCTGGATGCGCACGCTGCCCACCGAGCGACACGAGCACATCGAAGGCGTCGACCTTCACTTCGTCCACGGCTCGCCCCTCGGCCTGAACAACTTCTTCTGGGAGTCTCTGCCCGACGAGGAGCTTCGACGCCGGGCCCGGGCCAGCGGCGCCGACGTGGTCCTCTGCACCCACAGCGGTCTGCCCTGGCAACGCCGGATCGACGGAACGCTCGTCGTGAACGTCGGGGTGGTCGGCCGACCGGCCAACGACGGCCGTCGCGAGGCCTGGTCCGCCGTGTTGGACCTGACCGCGGGCCGGGCCGAGGCCGAGCTCATCCCGCTGGCCTACGACTGGGCCTCCCAGGCTGCGTCGATGCGTGCCGCTGGACTCCCGGAGGCATTCACCGAGACCATCGAGACGGGGTGGTGGACCAGCTGCCTGCAGATCCTGCCTCCTTCCGAGCGAGCGCGAGGGCGTTTCCAGCTCTACCGGTCCGAGCTGGCTCCGGGCGCCGAGCACGACAGGCTGACCGAGCCCACCGAGGACGACCCCCGCCGGCCCGTGGTGGCGCTTTTCGGCTCTGCCTTGTTCCCCAGCGGCTGTGGATCGACGAGCGGGGTCTGGACGCTGCGGCAGGGGCGGCGCGCGTCGAGGAGGCGCTCGGTGCGGGGTTCGTCGACGTGCGCGTGACTCCGACGACAGGGCTGGAGGCGGCGGCAGCCCGCGAGCATGCCTGCCCGGAGCTGGTAGCCGCTGCCGACGGCTGGTACTGGCACCCGGATGCCGTCGATCGGCTGGCTGAGCCGACCGCAGCGCGGGCGACGTCAAGCGGCTGGTGATCGAGGTCATCCTGACCCGCGCCCAGGTGGACGGGACACTGCCGCGAGCGTATGGCTGCGTCGTGGCGGTGGAGTCTTGACGCCTCCGAAACCCTCTGGGACAGTGGCGCGAGTGGTGTCGAAGGCAACCGTGCCCACCGAGGCGAACGGACAGCTCCTCAGCGTCGCCCGCGCCCTGGCCGACCCCACCCGACTCCGGCTCTTCCTCGCCCTCCACCAGGCCGAGCGCTGCGTCAGCGACCTTGTCGCCAGCGAGGGTGTGGCCCAGCCGCTGGTTAGTCACCACCTCCGCGCCCTCTCCCGTGCCGGCCTCGTCCAGGCCCGCCGAGCGGATGGCTTCAGGTTGTACGCCGTCAACCCCGACGGCGTGGCCAAGGCCCTGGCCCTGCTCGCCGACGTGCTCGACCCCGAGAGCCTCGGTCCCCGCGCCCTGCCGGGCGGCAACGAGGCCTGCTGCCAGTAAGGCGGGGAGCGCCCATGGCCCCTCGAGCTCGAGGCCATGGTCCCCCACGAGACGACGGATCGCCTCGCGCGCAGCCTGCTTCAGCCCCACGGCCCTCTCGGCGAAGAGCTTGGGCACGTAGCCAGTGCCGCCGGGCATGGTGTCGAACAGCACAAGCGAACGCGGCTCGTCGACCTGTCGGCGCTCGAACCAGTCGAGGTCACGTCGGCCGGCCTGCATCGTCTCCCCAACGCCCAGGAGGAGCGCCTCGGCCAAGGTCGCCCGCCAGCCGGCAAAACCCTGCCCACGCGCCGCCGGCGGGAGGATCAACTCGATCACGTCGCCCTGCAACGCCGCGGTGAGCCAGACAGGCTTCTTCACCACTCGCTACGAGGGTCTTTCCTCGCCGGGCAGTACGCCTTGTGACCGACCTCGTCGATGTCTTCAGGGTCTGGCTCGACCTCTGGAGTGGGCCGAGTCTCGCCGGCGTAGCCGCAGAAGGTGCAGACCTCGAAGCCTGGGGCCGCAGTCCCGTCGGCAGGACGGAGTCCTGCGTTGGCCACGGTGATCGCCCGCCCGCGCGACCACTCGAGCCGGAAACCGCCCACCTCCACAACATGCGAGGCGTCGGCGCTGAGCGAGCCATCGCAGGACAATGCCGGCTTCGGCCGTCTTGCCGAGCCCGGTGTCGTCGGCGATCAGAAGCCGAGCGGAGGGTCTTGGCCACCCGGAGAAGGGGTACGAGCTGGTAGGGCTCGACGGCCACGGCTCCCCAGTCGAGGCCGACCGGTGCTCCCGACCCCCGGCCATGGACGTCGAGTAGGCGCGGTGGAGGGCTCGCCACCGGCTCCGATCACTGGCTTCGACGTTGAGCTCAGGCAGCGGCATCCCGTCGGGGCGGATGTCGTGCCGTTCGAGGTCATCCAGCGGCGTGACCTGGAGATCCTTGACGGCGGGGTCGATCCCCACGAGGCGTAGAAAACCACCCTCATCTTCGCCGAGCACTCGCCATCTGCTGCCCCGCCACCGCACCGTCTGACCGGTCTCGACGAACGTCATGAATTGTCGCATCTAGTCGCTAGCGTCACCTACACACCTCCTCCGATCGTACGGCCGTCCTGCGACAGCAGGTGACCTCCGGAGGATTCCGATGCTCCCGAACCGGACCGAGGCTGAATGCCTCATCGCAGCGATCGAAAGTCTTCCTCCGGATGCCTTTCGTCGCCTCGGCGCTGCTACCGACCTCTCCGATGCCGACCGGTGCACAATCGCGGCAGGGATCGCCGGCGCAGTCGAGCCTGCGACGCCGTCGCTATCCATCTGCTGGAGGCCTGGGACGAACTCGGCCCCGCAGAACGCACCGCTGCGCTCCTGGTGTTGGCCGAGGTTCTCAGGACCTCAGACTGATGTTGTCTCAAGCCCGCGGCGCTTTCGTCCGATCTGTCGCTATGCTCGCATCGTATGCGATTTTCGCATGGCGGGGGAGACGGATGACGATCACAAAGGATGAGCTGGCCGGCCGGATCCGGCATCTGAGAGAGGAGGCGGGGTTGACTCAGCACGACCTGGCAGGGCGTGTTGCCAGCCTCGACCAGCCGAAGATCTCGAAGATCGAGACGTGCGAGCGAGGCGTGTCCTCACTCGAGTTGGCCGAGCTGGCCGGGGCCCTGATGGTCCACCCTGGCGATCTTCTCGACGAGCGTCCAATTCGCGAGTTCGTCGGTATGGCCGCGCGGTCTGGCACCTACCGGGAGCGTGGAACGGTTGAGCGAGCTGTGGCCCGTACCGAAGGATTGGTCCGCCTCCACCGGACGCTAGACCGCCTCGGCTACATCACCACCGATGGCCCGACAGTCGGAGCGCTGGGACCGCTACGAGGAGGGCCAGTCGCCCAGGGAAAGGCGCTGGCTGCCCGCGTTCGGGAACAGCGGGGGCTGGGCTATGCCCCAATCGACGACCTCGTCGCTCTTGCCGAACACCAGCTGGGACTCCACGTCCTTATCGACTACTTCGGCGAGGGGTTCGATGGCCTCTGTGTTCACGACGACGGATTCGCACTTGCGGTCGTCAACTCAGCGGGACCCGCCGGCCGGCAGCGGTTCACTCTCGCTCACGAATTGTGCCACCACCTCCTCGGCGACCTCGAGAACGGCCTGCACGTGGACGAGAGAGTGTTCGGCGGCGGCGGCAACCCGTCCGAGGTTCGAGCCAACGCATTCGCGGCGTACTTCCTCATGCCTCCAGCCGGTGTACGAGAAATCGTCGAGTATCCATTCCGAACGGAGACGGCCGCTAGGGTCCAGCACCGTTTCGGTGCCTCGCTCCAGACCGTCGCGTACCACTTGACGAACCTGCGGATCATCGATGAGCGAGGTCGTGCGCAGCTCCTAGCCACTGGGGTGCGCCAGCTGGCTGAAACTTCCGGGTGCGAGGCTGAGTACTTGGCCGATGACGCGGCACGATGTCGGCGCCTGCTTCCTCGCCGCCTTCTCGATCGGGCTCTCGAGGCCTTCGTGTCCGGCGATCTCGGTGTTGGGCCGGTCGCCGAGCTACGGGGCGAGTCGGATGAGCAGTTCCTCGGGTGGGCCGAGGAGAACCTGGGCGTAGGCCACTGACGGGTTCAAGGTCGGCGACGCCGATCTACCTCGACACGGGCGTCTTCTGGTCATTTGCCGTAGTCGACGCTCTCCCTCACCTCGGGGCCGCCCTCGGGCGACGGGCTCGCTGGACGGAGACCGTCCGCGCTGAAGTCGAGCGGAACTGCAGTGTCTGTCTGCAATTGTGGAACGTGCTCTCTGCGTCCTGGCTGCATGCCCCCGTCCGCCTCGAGGGGAGTATCGGGATCGAAGCCCTCCGCCTGCGGGACACCCTCGCCCGCAACGACGATCCACCCTGGAAGCATCTCGGCGAGGCTGAGTCAATCGTCGCCGCTTTGAACCACTCGGAGGTAGCCGGTGATCCCGACCATCAATTGGCCGCGTTCGCGTCGGACGACTACTCAGCGCGGCGCGTTGCACGCGGTCGTGGCCTCGATGTCGCCGACACCGAGGACATTCTCCGGATGTGCGTCGGCACCGGCCACTTGACCTGCGACGATGCCCTCAGGCTTCATCGGCAAATGCTCGACGCCGGCCGCGCCCTCGACGGACGCGCGGGTGTTCACCGCATCTGTGGTGAGGATCGTCTCCAGGTGTGACTGGACCAGGTGGCCCGGCGGACCTTGCGGTTGGCTTCGGTATACATCGAGGACCGGCGACGGCCGCGACCCAGTCGGACGGAAACGGCACCGACCGTCCGGATTGGGCAGAAACAGGCGCTCCGGATTCGCCGCCGGCGGCCTCAGGCGGGCCAGACGGAGATCGTGGCTCGCATGCCGGCGTCGTAGTGGCCCAGCTCGTGGCAGCCGATCAGCACCTCGCCGGCATGGTCGAAGCGGTGGACGAGGGTGGCGGTGGCACCCGGCGCCACCTCGACGGCGACTGCGTCGTGTCCGTGTCCGTGTCCCCCTGACCCGCCGGCCGCCATGCTCCGCTCGTGTGCCTCCTGCACAGCGGCGTCGCCGATGATGGCGTCGTGCACGATCTGGCCGTCGTTGCGGAACTCGAAGCGCACCGTCTCGCCGGCCCGCACCGACAAGGCCGCCGGGGAGTACGAGAACTCGTCCATGCTCACCTCGACGACCCGCTGACCACTGGTCCGGCGGTCGTCGACCACCCGCGCACCGACCGCCACCGCCACCAGCGCCAACGCCGGGACCAGCCACGCGACCACGACGCCCCGCCGACGAGACGACCGCGGCGCAGAGTGGCCCGAGCGGCCGAACCGGTAGAGGCGCAGGCTGTTGGCAACCACCGACACGCTCGACAGGCCCATGGCGGCCGCGGCCACGACGGGGTCGAGCAGCCCGGACGCGGCGAGCGGGATGGCGGCCAGGTTGTAGCCGAAGGCCCAGCCCAGGTTCTGCAGGATGGTGGTGAACGTCGCCCTCGACAGGCGCAGGGCGGTGGCCACCCCGGCCAGGTCGGGCGACAGCAGGGTGATGTCGGACGACTCGATGGCCACGTCGGTGCCGGTACCGATGGCGATGCCCAGGTCGGCGCCCACGAGGGCGGGGGCGTCGTTCACGCCGTCGCCGACCATGGCGACGACCCTGCCGTCGGACTGGAGCCGTGCGATCTCGGCCGCCTTGCCGGCGGGCAGCACGCCGGCCAGGACCCGAGCGATGCCCACCCGGGAGGCGATGGCGGACGCAGTGCGGTGGTTGTCGCCGGTGATCATGGCCACGTCGAGACCCATGGCCCCCAGGTCGGCCACTGCCGCCGCGGCCCCGTCCCTGAGCGAGTCGGCCACCGCCAGCACGCCCCGTGCCTGACCGTCCCAGCCGGCGAACACGACGGTGCGGCCCAGGCCCTCGAGCCGGTCGGCCTCCTCACCCAGGTCGGGAGGGACGGCCGTGCCGGACTCCTCGAGGAGCCGCCGGCGCCCGACAACCACTGCTGTCGCGTTTACCGTCGCCCGCACGCCGGCGCCGGTGACGGCCTCGAAGGCGGTGGCCGGCGCCAGGTCGAGTCCCCGCCCACGGGCGGCGGCGACGACGGCCCGCCCGACGGGGTGCTCGGAACCGACCTCGGCGGCGGCGGCCACGGCCAGCAGCTCGTCCTCGGCCACGCCGTCCGCCGGGACCACGTCGGTCAGCGACATCTCTCCGGTCGTCAGCGTCCCTGTCTTGTCGAACACGACGGTGTCGACGTCCTTGGACCGCTCCAGCACCTCGCCGCCCTTGATGAGCACGCCGAGGGCGGCCCCCCGGCCCGTGCCGACCATGATCGCCATCGGCGTGGCCAGGCCCAGCGCACACGGGCAGGCGACGATCAGCACGGCGATGGCGGCCAGCAGTCCTTCGCCGGGGTTGCCGGCCAGCACCGCCCAGCCGGCGAAGGTGAGCAACGCCAGCACGAGGACGACGGGCACGAAGACCCCCGCCACCCTGTCGGCCAGACGCTGCACCGGCGCCTTCGAACCCTGGGCCTCCGCCACCAGGGCGACGATCCGCGCCAGCGCGGTGTCGGCCCCCACTGCGGTGGCCCGCACCGTGAGCACGCCCTGGCGGTTCACGGTGGCGGCGGCAACCGCGTCGCCGGGAACCTTGTCGACCGGGACCGACTCGCCGGTGAGCATCGACTCGTCGACCGCGGAGGCGCCGTCGACCACCACCCCGTCCACCGGGACCTTCTCGCCCGGCCGGACCCGGACGACGTCGTCGACCCGTACCCGCTCGACCGGCACCCGGTGCTCGCCCGCCGGATCGGAGGGGTCGACGAGCGAGGCCTCCTTGGCGCCCAGCTCCAGCAGAGCGGTGATCGCATGGGTGGCCCGGCCCTTGGCCCGTGCCTCCACCCACCGGCCGAGCACCAGGAAGGCGATGATCAGGGCGGCCATGTCGTAGTGCAGGTGGTGGCCGGCGCCCCGGAGCAGCTCGACCGTGGAGAGCCCGAAGGCGGCCAGGGTGCCGATGGCCACGAGGGTGTCCATGTTGGCGGCGCCGGCGCGAGCCCGCGCCACCGCGGCCCGCAGGAAGGGGAACCCGGCCCAGAACTGGACAGGGACCGTCAGCACCGCCGCCGTCCAGCGGGACCATTCATCGTGGGGCCACAACAGGGAGACGGCCACCACCGCGACGGTCAGCGGCCAGGCCACCAGCACCCGCCGCAGCCACGCCCGCTGGTCGTCGGCCGCCGCCCCTTCGCCCTCGCCGGCGTCCGTCCCGGGGGGAGCGGTCGGCACCAGGCCGTAGCCGATGCGCTCCACCGCCGCGACGAGGTCGTCGATCGCCACCGTCGACGGGTCGAAGTCGACGGAGGCCCGGCCGGTGGCGAAGTTCACGCCGGCCTGCTCGACGCCGGGCTGGCGGCCGAGCACGCGTTCGACCCGGGCGGCGCATGACCCGCACGTCATGCCCGACACGTCGAGCTCGGCGTGACCGAGCTGCACCATCCCGGCCGGCCCAGACCCGGTATGCACCCTCAGCCTCCGGTCCGGCCCGGTGACGATGTGGTCGTAGCGAAGGGCGGCCATCAGCTCGTCGACGATCTCGGCGGTGCGTCCCGACCGCATGGCCTCGGCCACGCACGTCTCCAGGTGGTTGCGCAGGACGGCCCGGCTGGACGCCTCGAGCGAGCCTTGGACGGCAGCCAGCTGCTTCATCACGTCGACGCAGTAGGTGTCGGTCTCGACCATCCTGATCACTGCGTCGACGTGGCCCCGGGCGCTCTTCAGCCGGTTGAGCAACGCCTTCTTGTCGGCCTCTCGCATGCGTCCATCCTACCCCACCTGGGGTGGGGTACAATCGAGCCCATGACGACCCGGACCTACGCCGTGCCCGGCATCTCCTGCGCCCACTGCAAGGCGGCCATCGAGACCGCCGTCGGCGACGTGGCCGGTGTCGAGACGGTCGACGTCGACGTCGATGCCAGGACGGTGCGGGTCGAGGGTGGCGCGGTGGACGACGCCATCCGGGCGGCGATCGACGAGGCCGGCTACGACGTCGCTGGCTGAGGAGGCCTGCCGCCCTCGGTCAGCGGCTCGTCGAGGCAGGCGTCGCACCGGCCCAGGACGGCGAAGTGCCGGGGCTTGATGGCGAAGGAGTACTGGCGGCGCAGGGTGTCGGCCAGGTCGGCGAAGACGGTGTCGGGCACCTCTGTTACCGCGCCGCACACCTCGCACATGAGGTGCTGGTGCTTCTCGTCGGACAGGTGGTACACCGCCTTCCCGTGTCTCAGGTGGATGTGGTCGACGACGTCAAGCTGCTCCAGGGTCTCCAGGCAGCGGTAGATCGTCGACAGGTGGATGTCGGGGTAGTTGGCCTGGATCTCATTGGTCAGCTGGTCGGCGGTGATGTGGCCGCCGGCCTTCAGCAGCACGCTGATGATCGCCCGCCGGGATGTGGTGACCCGGCCGCCGCGTTCCCGCAGCACGCGGGCCGGCGCAGGTCGAGCCGGCGAAGGAGCTGGGCGTTGAGCGCGACGACGATCGTCGAGACGCTCATGAGCACCGCGGCCACCGCCGGCGACAGGCTGACGCCCGCCCACGCGAACGCCCCGGCGGCCACCGGCAACGCCACCACGTTGTACCCGGCGGCCCAGACGAGGTTCTCGATCATCTTGCGGTAGCTGGCCCTCGACAGCTCGATCACCGCCACCACCCCGCGGGGGTCGCTGTCCACCAGCACCACGCCCGCCGACTCGATGGCCACGTCGGTGCCCGCACCGATGGCGATGCCGACGTCGGCCCGAGCCAGGGCAGGGGCGTCGTTCACGCCGTCGCCCACCATGGCGACGGACAGGCCCCGGGCCTGCAGCTCGGCGACCTTGGCGTCCTTGTCCTCCGGGAGGACCTCGGCCATCACCTCGTCGACGCCCAGCTCGACAGCCACCGCCTCCGCCACCTGGCGGGCGTCGCCGGTGATCATCACCACCCGGCGTCCCATACGGCGCAGCTCGGCCACGGCCGCCTTCGCCTCGGGTCGCACCTGGTCCTCGAGCGCCAAGGCGCCCACCACCTCGTTCCCCTCGACCAGGTAGAGAACGGCCGCCCCCCGGCCCCGCCACCCCTCGGCGACGCTGCGCAGGGCGTCGGGCTCGGACAGCTGCCGCTCCCGCAGCAGGGCCGGCCCGCCGACCGCCACCCGCTCACCGGCCACGGTGGCCTCGACGCCCCGCCCGGCGATCGACCGGAAATCCTTGGCCCGCGGGACTGCCGCGCTGCCGCGCTCCCGCGCCGCGGCCACGATCGCCTTCGCCAGCGGGTGCTCGCTGTCGGCCTCCACCGCCGCGGCCAGCCGGAGCACGGTTTCGTCGTCCAGCCCGGCGTCCTCGAGCCGGCCCCGGCCCCGGCGATGCCGGTGACGACGTGCTCGCCCCTGGTCAGGGTGCCCGTCTTGTCGAACAGGACCGCCTCGATCGTTCGCATCCGCTCCAGCGCCAGCCGGTCCTTGACGAGGATGCCGGCGCGCGCCGCCAGCGCGGTCGACAGTGAGACGACGAGGGGAATGGCCAGCCCGAGGGCGTGCGGGCAGGCGATGACCAGGACGGTGACCGACCGCACGACCGCCTCGTCGAGCGAGCCCATGGCCGTCCAAGTCACGAAGGTGACGACCGCGGCGCCGGTGGCGACGTAGAAGAGCAGGGCGGCGAAGCGGTCGGCGAGGGCCTGGGCCCGGCTGCGGGAGTCCTGGGCGTCGGCCACCAGGCGCTGGATGCCGGCCAGGGCGGTGTCGTCGCCCACCGCCTCGACGCGGACCCGCACCGCCGAGTCGGTGGAGACGGTGCCGGCGATCACCCTGTCGCCGGCGGTCCTGGTTACGGGCCGGGACTCGCCCGTCACCATCGACTCGTCGAACCCGGCGGCTCCCTCCGCCACGATGCCATCGGCCGGCACGCGGCCGCCGGGACGCACGAGCACCACGTCGCCCACCTGCAGCGAGTCGAGCGGCACGGTGTCGGTGGCCCCGTCGGGGCGGACGCGCTCGGCCTCGTCGGGCAGCAGCTCGGCCAGGGACGTCAGGGCCGACCGGGCCTGTCCGAGGGCCTTCATCTCCAGCCAGTGGCCCAGCAGCATGATCGTGATCAGGGCCGCCAGCTCCCACCAGAACTCCAGGTCGAAGAGGCCGAGGCTGGTGGCCATCGACGCCGACCACGCCACCACGATGGCCATGGCTATGAGCAGCATCATCCCGGGACGTCGGCTGCGCAGCTCGTCGAGCGCCCCGGACAGGAACGGCCCACCGCCCCACACGAAGATGGCGGTGCCGAGGACGGGGCCGACCCACTCGATTCCCGGGAAGTCGAGGTCGTAGCCGAACCAGTCCATGACCATGGGGCTGGTGGCGGCGACCGGAAGCGTCAGGAGCAGGCACCACCAGAACCGACGGCGGAAGCCGACGACGTGATCGGCGTGGTTCCCGGGGTGGCTGGCGTGACCCCCGGGGTGGCTGGCCGAGCCGCTGTGGTCCGGGTGGGTGCCCGGCGGGTGCGACATGGTGGCGTCCGTCGTCGGATCCTGCCAGTTCTGCGGGAATGTCGCCCGGCCCGCCGACGCCCGGCCCCCAGACCGAGGCGCCGGCGGGCGGGCGTCTCAGCGGTCGAGGAACGAAAGGTTGAGCGGAATCCCCATGTACCTGAACGCGGCCCACAGGCCGACGAAGATCGCCACGAGGACGAGGAGGGCCATCAGGAGATCCGAACGGTCCTTGGACATTGGCGTCACCTCCAGCGCGCCATATCGGCACGTCGGGCCCTCACCTGTAGGCCATTTGACCTAACAGTCACAAACAGTCACCGGACCGGCGTGGCGGTCACCCACCGCACCGACCCGCCAGGCGCCCGCCGCTCAGGACAGGACGAAGCTGCCTTCGGCCCGCTTGTCGCCCTGGGTGGCGATGGCCGCGTACGTCCCGGGCTGCACCTCGAGGACGACGAACGTCTGCTCGAACCGGCCGTCGGCGTCGGCGTTGGCCCCGACGTTGAGCGTGACGCTGGGCCCGTTCGTCCGCTTGACGATGAGGCCGACCGCGCCGGGATTCCATCCCACCCCGGTGGCCCGCCACGCCGGCGCCTCCAATGGCTGGGTCTGCCCCGGCGGGATCTCGCCCTTCTGGAGGTAGAGGGCGACGGTGACCGCCGGCGCCGGCTTGACGGTGGGCGGGGTCGGAGCCGGGGTGCCGGGCGTGCCCGGGGCGGTCGGGGCGGTCGTCGCCCCGGCGCCCGCCGTCGTCGCCGTCGATGCAGTCGTGGCCGTGGTGGCGGTCGAGTCGGTGGTCGACGTCGAGCCGGCCGGGAGGCTCGTGGTCGTCGTCTTCTTGTCGTCGTCCGACCCGCCGCAGGCCGCCAGGCCGAGGACCAGGGCCAGCGCCACACCGAAAGCCGCCGTCTGGCGCCGCAGCGCACACGCACCGATGAGCGGGAGTGTAGTGACCCCGGGCCGCGGGCACGGCCGCCACATTGGCCCGCGAGTTCGCCCGTCGTTCGTCCGCCGTTCACCGCTGAGCCCGCAAGAGAGCGACTACCCGCCGTAACCTGGCCGGTCATCGCCTCCGAGAACGATAGGACACGGTGAGCACGCCGCTCCGGCGCCACCGCGCCGACGACGCCGAGCGCATGGTGCGCCAGGCCCAGGGCATCGCCGCCGCCGCCCTGTCCGAGACGGTTCGGCTGCGCCGGGCGCTCGACGCCCTGACCCTGGCCGTCGTGATCTACGACGAGACCGGCACGCTCGTCCTGCAGAACCGCCAGCACGGGGAGCTGGAGACGAACCGCCAGGTCGCCGCCCTCGTGACGGCCGCGGTGGAGCGGCTGGTCGGCGATGCCCGCACGGGGGGACCGGTCACCGAGACCCTCGTCCTGCACGGCCCGCCACCCCGCACCCTCGACATCACCGCCGTTCCCCTCGACCGCGACGGCCAGCCCCTCGGCATCATCGCCGTCGTCGAGGACATCTCGGAGCGGCGACGGCTGGAGGCGGTGAGGCGCGACTTCGCCGCCAACGTCAGCCACGAGCCTGCGGACGCCCATCGGGGCCCTCGCGGTGCTGGCCGAGGCGCTGGCCGACGAGGAGGACCCGGCCGTCACCAGGCGGCTGGTGAACCACATCACCATCGAGGCGGAGCGGGCGGGACGGCTCATCGAGGACCTTCTCGACCTGTCGAGAATCGAGGCGCAGGGCGTGCTCACCCAGGAGCTCATCGACATCAACGGCGTCACCGACACGGCCGCCGACCGGGTCCTTCCCCTCGCCCGCCAGCGTGACGTCGAGGTCGTCGTTACCCGGGTGGAGCCGGCACCGCTGGTCCGGGGCGACGAGCGCCAGCTCATCTCGGCCGTTGCCAACCTGCTCGACAACGCGGTGAAGTACTCGGAGCCGGGGTCGAAGGTGGAGGTGGAGAGCAGCCGTTCGGGCGGGTGCGCCGGATCGCCGTGCGCGACCAGGGGATCGGCATCCCCGCCAAGGACCTCGAGCGGATCTTCGAGCGCTTCTACCGCGTCGACCGGCCCGCAGCCGGGAGACCGGCGGCACCGGGCTCGGACTGTCGATCGTCCGCCACGTCGCCACCAACCACGGCGGCGACGTGCTGGTCCGCTCGCGCGAGGGCGAGGGGTCGACGTTCACGCTGCGACTGCCTCTGGCGCCCGATCAATGGGATGACCGGTGAGCTCGCCGGTGAACGACTCCCGCCCGACGGTGCTGGTCGTCGAGGACGAGGAGTCCTTCGTCGAGGCCCTGACCCTCGGCCTGAACCGAGAGGGGTTCGCGGTGCGGGTCGCCCGGGACGGCGCCGAGGCGCTGGAGCAGTTCGACGCCGCGCGGCCCGACGTCGTCCTGCTCGATCTCATGCTGCCCCGTGTCTCGGGAATCGACGTGTGCCGGCACATCCGGGCGCGGTCGTCGATCCCGATCATCATGGTGACGGCCAAGGACTCCGAGGTCGACGCTGTCGTGGGACTGGAGGTCGGCGCCGACGACTACGTCACCAAGCCGTACCGCCTGCGGGAGCTGGTGGCCAGGGTGCGGGCCGTGCTGCGGCGGGCGGCGGCCGGGCCGAAGCCGAGGAGGACGACGACTCGGCCGAGGTGCTGGAGGTGGGCGACGTGATCCTCGACCCGGAGCGCCACCGGGTGACCGTGCGGGACGACGAGGTGGCCCTTCCCCTGCGCGAGTTCGAGCTGCTCGAGCTGCTCCTGGCCAACGCCGGCCGGGTCCTCACCCGCGACACGCTCATCGACAGGATCTGGGGGCCCAACTACGTCGGCGACACCAAGACGCTCGACGTCCACGTGAAGCGCCTGCGGTCCAAGATCGAGGACAACCCGTCCCGCCCCGTCCGGATCACCACCATCAGGGGCCTCGGCTACCGGTACGAGAAGCCGACCCGGGTCTGACGAGCCGGCTCGCAAGGCAATGGCGGAATCCGACGAACCGTCACGGACCTGCGCCGGGGTCGTGGCACGGCGCAGGCCCGCGAGGTCTCGATGGGCCGGGAGCGTTCCTATCGACGGGCCCCGGTCCAGCTGCCCTGGCGCGACCGCAGGCCGCCCCTGAGGGCCTCGGCCACACCCGTCTTGCCGCTCACCCGGACGCCGGCGAGGCAGGTGGCGGTCACGTAGCCGGCGGCGAGCAGGGTGGCGTCGTTGCGAACCTCCGTGGCGTCGGCGCCGGCGGCGATCAGTAGGTGTATCCGGCCGATCTCGCCCGGCCGGAGCGTGGCCACTGGGGCTCGACCGTGCCGAACCGGGCGAGCGGCGCCTCTCTCACGCCGACGACCTCGAGCGCGGGGAGGTCCGGCACGTTCACGTTCAGCACGGTGCCGGCGGGGGCCCCCAACAGCCAGGTCATCGCCGCGCCCGCGACCGCGGCCGCCGTCTCGAGATGGCCCGACCCGCCGGTGGAAGCGAGACTGATCGCCAGCGCCGAGACCCGCAGGTTGCCGGCGGTGAGGGCGCCCCCGACCGTGCCGGAGTGCAGCACGCCGAGACCCGTGTTCGAGCCCCGGTTGATGCCGGAGACGACGAGGTGCGGCGTGGCGCCCAGCGCTCCCGACATGCCGGCCAGCACGGCCAGCGCCGGTGGTCCGTGCACCGAGTAGGCGGGCCCGTCGACGCCGTCGAGGTCCACCCTGGAGACCAGGATGCCCTCCTCCAGCCAGGCCGGGCTGATAGCTGCGCCGCTGCCGCTCCGATCGTCGACCGGCGCGGCGACGATCACACGGCCGATGCCCGCGGCCGCCCTCGCCAGCGCGGCCAAGCCGGGCGCGTCGATCCCGTCGTCGTTGGTGACGAGCACCGTGGGGGCCATCGAAGGGTGCCGGTCGCGACTTTGGCCGTCGCGTGCTCCAGGGCTGGGGGGAAGTGCCGGGATCAGCGTGACGGCCACGTCCGGAAGTCTGGGCCGCCCAGGTGACCACGCGGTGACCGGGGCCCGTAGAGCGGCTGAACACTCCATGAAGGCAACTCACTCACCTGGCCGACCACGCGCCGGCCACCCGGTGCGCATCGCGCGTTCGGGGTTTATCGTGTGCCCGGCGACAGTACGATCAATGTCACCCCAACCTCCGCAGGGACCACTGGCGCCCTGGCCCGACGCAGCGGACATCCGAGGGAGCTCACGACATGACGCACCCCGCACCGTCCTCACCGCACCAACCGCCGGAGGAGGCATCGCAGCCAGGCGCCGCCGGGGTCCTGCGCGAGTTCCCACGGGCGCCGATCGACTCTCCCTACCTCAACCGGGAGCTGTCCTGGCTCGACTTCAACGGCCGCGTGCTCGCCCTCGCCGCCGACGACCGCGCACCGGTGCTCGAGCGGGTGAAGTTCCTTGCCATCTTCAGCAGCAACCTCGACGAGTTCTTCCAGGTCCGAGTGGCCCTGCTCAAGGAGCAGCAGGACGCCAAGATCGGCGGCACGTCGCCCGACGGGCTGACCCCCACCGAGCAGCTGCGCGCCATCAGCGCCAAGGTGGCCGCGCTGCTCGACCGCCAGGCGGACATCTTCCACAAGGGAGTGGTGCCGGCCCTCGCCGAGGCGGGCATCGACCTCCGCGGATGGGAGTCCCTGGGCGAGGACGACCGCGCCTACCTCGCCGACGTGTTCGAGACCCGGATCTTCCCCGTGCTGACCCCCCTCGCGGTCGACCCCGGCCATCCCTTCCCCCACATCTCGAACCTGTCGCTGAACCTCGCCGTCGTGGTCCGCAACCCCCGCACCGGGGAGCGCCGCTTCGCCAGGATCAAGATGCCGCCGCTGCTCCCCCGGTTCATCGCCCTGCCCGACCAGCACGGCCTGATCCCGCTCGAGCAAGTCATCGCCGCCCGGCTCGACGAGCTGTTCCCGGGGATGGAGATCGAGTCCCACTGCGCCTTCCGGGTGACCCGGAACGCCGACCTCGACATCGAAGAGGCGGAGGCCGACGACCTGCTCGAGGCGATCGACCTGGAGCTGCGGCGGCGGCGGTTCGGCAAGGCGGTCCGGCTCGAGGTCGACCGGGCGATGCCGGACGACGTCAAGGACCTGCTGGCCCACGAGCTCGATCTCCGCCCGGTCGACATCTACCAGTCCGACGGTCCCCTCGACCTCGGCGACCTGTGGGCGCTGCACGGCCTCGACCGCCCGGACCTCAAGGACGAGCCGTGGATCCCCGTCGTCCCCCCGGCGCTCGCATCGATCGACGAGCCCGGAGAGAACATCTTCTCGGTGCTCCGACGCCGCGACGTCCTTGTCCACCACCCCTACGAGTCGTTCACCGCCTCCACCGAGGCCTTCATCCGCCAGGCCGCCGCCGACCCCAACGTCCTGGCCATCAAGCAGACCCTCTACCGCACGTCGGGCGACAGTGCCATCGTCAAGGCCCTCATCGACGCGGCCGAGGCCGGCAAGCAGGTCGTGGTGCTGGTCGAGCTGAAGGCCCGGTTCGACGAGAAGGCCAACATCGCCTGGGCCAGGGCCCTGGAGGAGGCCGGCGTCCACGTCGTCTACGGCCTGGTGGGGCTCAAGACCCACACCAAGACGGCCCTCGTCGTGCGGGAGGAGGCCGACGGGCTCCGCCGCTACTGCCACGTGGGCACCGGCAACTACAACTCCACGACCGCCCGGCTCTACGAGGACATCGGGCTCCTGTCGGCCGACCCCGACCTGTGCTCCGACCTCACCCACCTCTTCAACTTCCTCACCGGCTACAGCCGCCACGTGCCGTACAAGCGCCTGCTGGTGGCCACCACGTCGCTGCGCACGAGGCTCACCGAGCTCATCCGCAACGAGGTCAACGCCCCCGACGGCACCGGTCGGATCGTGATGAAGATGAACAGCCTCGTCGACTGGGACCTGATCTCGGCCCTGTACGAGGCGTCGTCGGGCGGGGTGAAGATCGACCTGGTCGTGCGGGGCATCTGCTGCCTGCGTCCCGGCGTCCCCGGGCTGTCGGAGAACATCAGGGTGCGGTCGATCGTCGGCCGCTACCTGGAGCACTCGCGGATCTTCGCCTTCGGCGGACGCGACGAGCGGCACTACTACATAGGGTCGGCCGACCTGATGCCGCGGAACCTCGACCGCCGGGTGGAGGCGGTGACGCCGGTCAGCGATCCCGCCCTCACCGCCCGGTTGCAGGAGATCCTCGACGTCGACCTGGCCGACGACGTCCTGGCGTGGCAGCTCGACCCCGACGGCGAGTGGCGCCACGTGCCGCCGGGCCGGGGTTGCAACACCCACGACCGGCTGCAGGAGCTGACGCTGGCGCGAGCCCGTCGCGACCCCGAGCGCAAGGCGAGGGCGACGCCGGGCCTCATGGCGTGAGGGCGACTCGTTGAATGCGGCCACATGAGGGCTGGCGAAATGAGTGCGGCCAAATGAAGGCAACACGGTGAAGGCGGCTGCCACATGAAGGCTGCAAGGGAGACCGAGACCAAGCTGGCGGCGTGGGCTGGGTTCGCCCTGCCCGACCTCACCGGCGTGCTCGACGGGGTGACGTCGAAACCGTTCCCCGAGCGGGTCCTGGAGGCCACGTACTACGACACCGCCGACCTCCGCCTCGCCCGCTGGGGTGCCAGCCTGCGGTACCGCACCGGCGACGGAACGGGCTGGACTGTAAAACTGGCTGACGGCAAACTGGCTGACGGCAAGCCGGCCGACGGCGAGGACGGCCCCGCCCTGGTCCGCCGGGAGATCACGTTCCCGGCCCAGGCCGCTGGCGCCGATACCGGCCGAGGCCGGAAACCTGGTCAGGGCCTACACGCGGACCGCCCCACTCGTGGCGTCGGCCCGTCTCCGCACCCGCCGCCGGGGGGTCGAGCTGCTCGACGCCGAGGGCCGGCGCCTGGCCGAGGTCGTCGACGACGAGGTCTCGGTGTTCGAGGGCCGGCACCTGGCCAGCCGATTCCGCGAGCTCGAGGTGGAAGTCGACCAGGGTGCCGATCCCGCCTTGATGGACGCTGTCGTGGAGGCCCTCCGGGCCGCGGGCGCCGGCGACGTCGAGCCGATACCCAAGGTGGTGCGGGCGCTGGGAGCGAGGGCCCGGCAGCCTCCCGAGCTCGTCGCCGAGGAACTTCCCGACGACGCCACCGCCGCCGACGTGGTGCGCTCGGCCATCACCGCCTCGGTCATCCGCATCCTCCGCCACGACGCGGGCGTACGCATCGGCGAGGACCCCGAGGACGTCCACCAGGCCCGCGTCGGCACGCGCCGCCTGCGGTCCGACCTCAAGACGTTCAAGTCCCTGCTCGATCCCGAATGGCTGGAGGTCGTGCGCACCGAGGTCGAGATGGCTGGGCGGGGCGCTGGGCACGGTGCGGGACGCCGACGTCCTGCTCGAACGCCTCCACCGCCAGGCGGCCTCCCTCGCCGATGCCGACGCCCCCGGGGCCGCCACCGTGGTCCGCCGCCTGGTCAACCAGCGGGAAGCTGGCCGGGCCGAGCTGCTCGAGGCCATGTCCGGCCACCGGTACGCCGAGCTCCTCGACCGGCTGGTCGAGGGCGCCCAGGCCCCGCCGCTGCTCCCCGAAGCCGACCAGAAGGCCACCGCCATCCTGCCGGACCTGGTCCGCAAGCCGTGGAAGAAGCTGGCCAAGGCGGTGAAGGCGCTCGGCGACCCGCCCGTGGACGAGGAGCTGCACAACGTCCGGATCCAGGCCAAGGCCTGCCGCTACGCGGTCGAGGCGGTGGCTCCGGTGATGGGTCGGCCCGCCACCGTGATGGCCAAGGCGGTGGCCGAGGTGCAGGGCGTGCTCGGCGACCACCAGGACGCGGTCGTTGCCGAGGGCTGGCTGCGGGAGGCGGCCGAGTCGGTCGAGGTCAACCAGCTGGTGGCCGGTGAGCTGATCGCCCTCGAGCGGGTCGAGGCCGACGCTTCCCGTCGGGAATGGTGGTACGCGTGGAGGCAAGCCCGGGAGCCCCGCCTGCGGACGTGGCTGAAGTAGCGGGCGCCCGCGCCGGGGCCCTCCGCAAGCTGCGCAGGCTCAAGCCGTGGCGGCGCGTCCGCGCCGGCGGGGGCGTGGTGTGGCGCCGGCGAGACGGCGACGGGCCGGTCGAGATCGTCCTCGTCCATCGGCCCCGCTACGACGACTGGAGCCTGCCCAAGGGCAAGCTGGACGCCGGCGAGACCGAGCAGGCCGCCGCCCTGCGGGAGGTCGAGGAGGAGACCGGCCTGCGCTGCGACGTCGGTCCGGAGTTGCAGGGCTCGCGCTACATCGACGGCAAGGGCCGCCACAAGACGGTCAGGTACTGGGCCATGACGCCCGTCGCGTCGACCCCGGGCGACTTGGAGTTCGTTCCCAACAAGGAGGTCGACGAGGTCCGCTGGGTGACGCCCGCCGACGCGGCCGTCCTCGTGTCTTACGACCGCGACCGCCGGGTGCTGAAGTCGTTCGGGCCGGCTGGGCCCCTTGATGACAGCTGGTTCCCGTCCATGACGGTCCCGCTGCTGCTGGTCCGCCACGCCTACGCCGGCGACCGCAAGAAGTGGGAGGGCCCCGACGAGCGGCGGCCGCTCACCGGCAAGGGCCGGCGGGAGGCGGCCGCCCTCGTCGACGTGCTGGCCGGGTTTCCCGTCGAGCGCATCCTGTCCAGCTGGTACGTGCGCTGCCTGGAGACCGTCGTCCACCTGGCCTGCGACCGACGGCTGCCGGTGGAGGTCGACCCCGCCCTGGCCGAGGGCATCACGCCTGCCGACATCCTCGCCCTTGTCCGCCGGTCGGCGGGCACGGTCGCGGTGCTCTGCACCCACGGCGACGTCATCGAGAGCCTCTTCGCCCGCCTCCGGAGCGAGGACGGCCTCGACGTCGGCGATGACTCTCCCATGGCCAAGGGGTCGACGTGGGTGCTCGAAGCCGACGGCGACCGCTTCGTCGCCGCCCGGTACCTGTCGAAACCCTGACCGCCGGCCCACGGCCCTGCCCACCACGATGACGGTGGCCACCGCGGCGACGAGCGCGAGGGCGGCGGTGTGGTCGGACATCAGCGACGCCAGGGCATCCATCGGCCCCGATGCCGCCCGTCCGGCGGCGTAGAGAGCAAGCAGCTGCGCCAGCGTGCCGCCGAGCGCCATGGCCGCCACCCGCCGGTGGCGAAGGCCGCTCGCACCCGCCATGACCAGGACCTTGCCGGTCGGGGAGAGGGCGACGAGCGGCAACCCGACGTGCCGCCAGGCTCGAAGGAGGAAACGGAGCGACCGGTGGGGTCCGGGCCGGCGCAGGGCCAGCTCGGTCAGGCGCGGTCCGTGGAGGCGACCGAGCAGGTAGTGCGAAGGGTCGGCCGCGGCCAGCCGGAGCAGCCCTACGACGAGGAAGAGGCCCAGCGGCGACCTACCGGCGGCGACCGTCAGGTACAGGGTGCGGGGCGCCAGCAGGACGAGCAGGAGCGGATTGGCCACGAGCAGGTGCGGCGCCAGCACGTTCCCGACCACCGAGGCCGTTGTCAGCACCGCCAACGGGAGGGAGAGCAACGCCGTGGACCTCGCCGGACCTGACGACAGCCGCACCCCAGAAGCATCCCGGGCAGCCATGGCTCCCCGGTGCACGCGGTAGGAGTGAGGGATGAACTGCCGACGAACCTTCGGCCGGTCGCCTCGCCGTCGAGTCGCCGTTCACCTCCTGTTCACCGTCGATATCTTTCGACGTCATCCGGACGCTCTACAGTGCGCGTCCGGATGAGCACCGAGGTCAGACCCGACACTCGGGTCGACGCCCCAGCGGTGGGGCCGCCGATCCATGTGCCGGCGCGACCCGAGGTCACCCGATCGGGCCACGACCAGCGGCCGGAGATGGACGGCGCCCCTGTCTTCGCCCTCGAGGACCTCGACGTCTACTACGGCAGGTTCAGGGCCGTCCGCAACGTCAACCTGGAGATCAAGGCCAACGAGATCACCGCCTTCATCGGCCCGTCGGGCTGCGGGAAGACCACCGTCCTGCGCTGCCTGAACCGCATGAACGACCTCATCGCCGGCGCCCACATCGAGGGGCGGATCCGCTTCCACGGCCTCGACCTCTACGACGACGCCGTCGACCCGGTGGAGGTGCGCAGGCGGATCGGGATGGTGTTCCAGAAGCCCAACCCCTTCCCCAAGTCGATCTACGACAACGTCGCCTTCGGGCCCAGGATCGCCAACATGAAGGGCGACATGCACGAGATCGTCGAGCAGGCCCTGCGCAAAGCGGCCCTGTGGGACGAGGTCAAGAACCGCCTGAAGAGCTCGGCGCTGGAGATGTCGGGGGGCCAGCAACAGCGCCTGTGCATCGCCCGGGCCATCGCCACCCAGCCCGAGGTCATTCTCATGGACGAGCCGTGCTCGGCCCTCGACCCCATCGCCACCACCCGCATAGAGGACCTCATGCAAGACCTCAAGGCCGACTACACGATCGTCATCGTCACCCACAACATGCAGCAGGCCGCCCGGGTGAGCGACAAGACGGCGTTCTTCACCGCCGAGGTGAACCCCGAGTCAGACACCCGCACCGGCGTGCTGGTGGAGTTCGACCACACCCAGAACATCTTCACGACCCCGAGCGAAGAGCGCACCGAGGCCTATATCACCGGCCGGTTCGGCTGAAGGGCGGCGACACGGAGATGCCCGAGACGCGCAAGGTCTTCCACGAGGAGCTGGCCGAGCTGGGCGAGGACGTGATCCGCCTGTCGGCCATGGCCTCGGAAGCCATCCAGGGGGGAACCTCCGCCCTCCTCGACTACGACCTGGCCGGCGCCGAGCGCATCGTCGCCGACGACGTGATCATGGACGCCCTCGCCCACGACATGGAGGAGCGGGTCTACCTCCTGCTCGCCCGGCAGCAGCCGATGGCCGTCGACCTGCGGACGCTGGTGGCGACGGTGCGGGTGGTGCACGAGCTCGAGCGCATCGGCGATCTCATGTCGAACGTGGCCAAGGCCGCCCGCCGCCTCTACCCCCAGCGCATCGAGCCCCGGATTCCGCGGCCTGCTCGACAGGATGCGGGAGCAGGCCACTGTCCAGCTGAGTGTCGCCACCGACGTCTTCGCCGAGCGCGACCCGGTGCGGGCCAAGGCGCTCGCCGACATGGACGACGTGATGGACGACCTCCAGAAGGAGCTGTTCCGGGCCATCTTCAGCATGCCCGTGGCCGACGAGGGCACCCTTCACGTCGTCGTGCAGGTGGCGCTGGTGGGGAGGTACTTCGAGCGCATCGCCGACCACTCCGTCAACATCGCCGAACGGGTCGGCTACATGGTGACGGGCACGCTGTACGCGGCCGACTCCGACGCCGATGCCGACGCCGGGATGGCCACGAGTGGCCGTCCCTGACGCGACTTCGCCCCCCGTTCACCGCTCGTTCACCTGCCGTCCAATCCGAGGACAATCCCACTCCGTACCCTTCGCCCCCGAGGACTCAACGACGGGGAGGTCGGGAACGATGCCGAGAAGCGCCAACACCATCACGATTCGGCGGAACATCCGGCCGCGTAGCACCTGGCTGCTGACGGCAGGTGTCGTCCTGGCCATGGCGGCTGCCGCCTGTGGGAGCAGCGACGACACAGGCACGTCGTCGGGCACGACTCAGCAACCACTGGCGTCAGCCACCCTGGACGGCTCGGGAGCCACGTTCCCGAAGGTCTTCTACGAGGAGGCGATCGCGGCCTACAAGGACGTGCAGCCGAGCGTCACCGTCAACTACGCGGGCGGTGGCTCGGGCAAGGGCCGCCAGGAGCTGCAGGACGGCGTCGTCGACTACGCCGGCAGCGACGCGATCGTGAAGCCGGACGACGTGCCCAAGTACAAGGGTGAGTTCCTGTACGTCCCGACGGTGGCCGCCCCCATCACCGTGTCCTACAACCTGACTTCGGTCCCCGACCTCGAGCTCGACGCCGCCACCATCGCCAGGATCTTCCAGCGCGAGGTCAAGCAGTGGGACGACCCGGCCATCAAGGCGCTGAACCCCGACGCCAGCCTGCCGTCGACGGCGATCACCGTCGCCCACCGCTCCGACGGCTCCGGGACCACCGAGAACTTCACCAAGTACCTGGTCACGGCGGCCGGCAGCGCCTGGACGCTCGAGTCGGGCTCCACCGTCGAGTGGCCGGCCGACACCCAGGCCGGGAACGGCAACCAGGGCGTGGCCCAGATCGTCAAGACCACCGCCGGCGCCATCGGCTACGTCGACCTCTCCGACGCCGTGGCCACCGGCCTGCAGACCGCCGCCGTCAAGAACAAGGACGGCAAGGCGGTGAAGCCCACGGTCGACGGGGCGACGGCGGCGCTGGAAAACGTCACCGTCAACCCCGACGGCACGTACAACCCGCTCGACGCCGGGGGCGCCGGCTCCTACCCGATCACCGCCCCGACCTGGATCCTCGTGTACAAGAACCAGCTCGACAAGGCCAAGGGCGACGCCCTCAAGGGCTTCCTCACCTATCTGGTGACCGACGCCCAGGACCTGGCCGGCGAGATCGACTTCGCCAAGCTCCCGCCGAACGTCCAGGAGAAGGCCGAGTCCCAGATCGGCCTGATCCAGGTCCCGGCGTGACCGTGGCGGCAAACAGCACCCCCTGACGTGTCGGCACCGGTCCTGACCCAGCCGCAGTCCGCCCCGCCGGGCGGTCCGCGGCTGACGGGCACCCGGCGGAAGGTCGGCGACAGCGCCTTCCGGGTGGCGGCGCTGCTCAGCGGCCTGTCGGTGCTGGCCATCCTCCTGCTCATCGGCATCTCGACGGTGTCGGAGGCGTGGCCGGCGTTCCAGGCGGAGGGGATCGGCTTCGTCACCGGCTCGCGCTGGGCTCCCAGCGCCGAGGTCTACGGGGCGCTGGCGTTCATCGGCGGCACCCTCGTGGTGTCGGCCATCGCCCTGTGCTTCGCCGTGCCCATCAGTGTCGGCATCGCTCTGTTCCTGTCGGAGCTGGCGCCCCGGCGCCTGCGCAAGCCGGTCATCTACCTGATCGACCTGCTGGCGGCCATCCCGTCGGTGGTCTTCGGGCTCTGGGGACTGGTGGTGCTGGCCCCCGAGATCGTGAAGGCCTACGACGCCGTCGCCCGCTGGGTCGAGCCGGTCCCTGTCCTCAACGTGATATTCGGGCCGCCCACCTCGGGGCGCAGCTTCATGACCGCCGGGCTGATCCTGGCCCTGATGATCACGCCCATCGTCACGTCGCTGACCAGGGAGGTCTTCGACACCGTGCCCTCCGGCCAGAAGGAGGGGGCCTTCGCCCTGGGCGCCACCCGCTGGGAGATGATCCGCGGCGCGATCTTCCCCCACAGCCGGGCCGGCGTCACCGGAGCCGTCATGCTCGGCCTCGGACGGGCCATGGGCGAGACCATCGCCGCCGCCCTGGTGATCGGTTCGAGCGCTCAGACTCACCGCTCATGTGTTCAGCCCCGGCGACGCCCTCGCCGCCGTCATCGCCAACCAGTTCGGCGAGGCCGGCGGCCTGCACCGTTCGGCGCTGATCGGGCTGGGCGTCGTGCTGTTCGGGATGACGATCCTCGTCAACATCTTCGCCAGGGCCGTGATCGTCCGCTCGCCGGCGAGCACGGCCAGGAAGTCGAGGTCGAGGTGACCGGCCCCCGGCTCACCCCCCAGGACCTCGGCAGAGCCAGCGTCCAGCGCGGCCGCCGCGCCCGGAACACGCTGGCGACGGCGTTCGTGTACTCGTCGGTCCTGGTGGCAGCCATCCCGCTGGGGTTCGTCCTCTACTACGTGGCCAGCAAGGGCCTGTCGGTCGTCAACCTGGAGTTCCTGACCTCGGACATCCCCGTCAGCTCCCGGCGCCCGGGGCCGGGCATGGGCCCCGCCATCGCCGGCACCCTGGTCATCACCCTCTGCGCCACCCTGATGGCGGTCCCGCTCGGAATCCTCGCCGCCGTCTACGTCACCGAGTACGGCGAGGGTCGCAGGCTGGCGTGGCTCATCCGGTTCCTCAGCGACGTCATGACGGGAGTCCCGTCGATCGTCATGGGACTGTTCCTCTACACGATCTGGGTCCTGCGGTTCGGCCAATCCGGCCTTGCCGGGGCGCTGGCCCTCGCCTGCCTCATGCTCCCGATCGTCATCCGGTCCACGGAGTCGATGCTGCGCCTGGTACCCAACGACCTGCGGGAGGCGAGCGCGGCCCTGGGTGCGAGCAAGTCCCGGATGATCCTCACCGTCGTGCTGCCGGCCGCCCTCCCCGGCATCACCAGCGGGAGCCTGCTGGCGGTGGCGAGGGCCGCCGGGGAGACCGCACCGCTGCTGTTCACCATCGGCGCCGCCCGAGCCCTGAACCTCGACGTGTTCTCCGGCACCAACACGGCGCTGTCGACCCAGATCTTCTCGAACGCCACCCTGCCGTTCGCCGGTGCGCAGGAACGGGCGTGGGGGGCGGCGCTGACCCTGATCGTCATCGTGCTGGTGCTCACGATCGTCGCCCGGGTCATCTCCAGCCGCTTCACCGTGCGGTAGGCCGCCGCTCCGGCGAGAATCGCCGGCATGGACAGCGACGATCTGCGAGCGCTCCAGGCGCCCCTGAAGGACCGGTATCGAGAGGCGCCGGAGGCGGCGATGGTGACGCTCCGGGCGGAGGGGCGGCTGGGGGACGAGGCCCTGACCTGCTCGGTCGACACCGGCAGGGCCCTGGTGGAGGCCGGGCTGCACCCGGCCACAGGTGGCGACGGGCTGTCGGCCTGTTCGGGCGACATGCTCCTGCAGGCACTGGTGGCCTGTGCCGGCGTCACCCTGCGGGCGGTGGCGACGGCGCTGTCCATCCCGGTGGCGGGTGGCACGGTGCGGGCCGAAGGCGACCTCGACTTCCGGGGCACCCTGTCGGTCAGCAGGGAGGTGAGGGTGGGTTTCAGCGCCATACGGCTCACCTTCGACCTCGACACCGACGCCCCACCCGACCAGGTGGCCACCCTGGTCCGCCTGACCGAGCGGTACTGCGTCGTCGCCCAGACCCTGCTCTCCCCGCCCGCGCTCACGATCGGGACGGGCTGAAGCGCCCGTCAGGGAGCTGACCGGGCGACGGCTACCGTGACGCGATGGCCGACCAGGCGACGTTCGCCGACCAGGCGATGGAGCACATGAGCTCGCTCTACAACGCCGCCCTGCGGATGACCCGCAACCCGTCCGACGCCGAGGACCTGGTGCAGGAGACCTACCTCAAGGCCTACCGCGGCTTCGGTGGGTTCCAGGAGGGCACGAACCTCAAGGCCTGGCTCTACCGCATCCTCACCAACACGTTCATCAACAACTACCGGTCCAAGAAGCGGCGCCCCGAGGAGACCGAGCTCGACGACCTCGAGAACCTCTACCTCTACCGCCGGCTCGCCGGCTCGGCTGGCTCGACGGCCGGTCGCAGCGCCGAGGACGAGGTGCTCGACCGCATCACCGAGTCCGAGGTGAAAGAGGCCATCGAGGCACTCCCCGAGCAGTTCCGCATGGCGGTGCTGCTCAGCGACGTGGAGGGGTTCTCCTACAAGGAGATCGCCGAGATCCTCGACATTCCCATCGGTACGGTGATGAGCCGGCTCCACCGCGGAAGAAGGGCGCTCCAGAAGCGGTTGTACGAATTCGGACGGCAGCGAGGGCTGGTGCCGGAGGGATCACCGAATGCATAAGAGGATCTGCGTCGAGTCGGTGGAGATGCTGTATCTCTACATCGACGGCGAGCTACCGGCCGAGCGCCAGTCGTTCATCGCGCTCCACCTGGCCGAGTGCCCGCCGTGCGAGGAGGCGTTCGACTTCGAGATCGAGTTGCGCACTGTCATCGCCAGGAAATGCCGCGAGCGGGCGCCCGACTACCTCTACCAGCGGGTCGTCGAAGCCCTTCGCCGGCTGGAGACCCCGCCCGGCGAGCCGGCTGGCTGACCGCTCCGTTCGGGCGTTCGGCCGTTCGGCCCGGGGGACGACGGGACCAGGGTTCAGCCTGATGGCTCCGACGAGATCAAGGCCGTGCCGGTTGACGCCGAAACCCTGGGAAATGACCGCTCGGCGCCCGGAATAGGGCGCCCCGACACAGGGTTCTCTTGAACATGTCCGATGCATCTGTCGGGGCCCGTCCGATCTCCGGTAGCGACCGGCCTTCGAAGAAGTTCAAGGCCGGGCGGATCTGCAACGAGGCGGGTTGCCAGACGCTTCTGTCCATCTACAACGACGGCAAGTACTGCTACCAGCACGAGCCGATGTCCGTACCCCGGGTCCGAGGCCGCAAGATCGCTTAGGTCCCCACTGGGCGTTTCGGCGCCCGGCACCGGTAGAGTCACGATCGTGGAAACCTTGATCGCGGCCAACCCCTGGGCCTATTGGCTGGCACCCCTGCTGACGCTGGGAGCCATCCTCGGGTGCCTCGGAGTCATCCTGGCGTACCTCGTGAAGGTTGTGGCGGCCAAGTACCCCAAGACCTAGGAGCCCCGTGAGCTCGAGTACCACGAACCTGGACCCGATCGGGTGGGACACGGCCGAGCGCGTCGCCGTACGCGTCGCCGGCCGGGAGCCGCTGGCCGAGTCCTACCACTACGCCTCCCTCGGCCCCGACTTCGCGGAGTTCACCGCCGAGGCCGAGGAGCTGGTCGCCCAGGAGACCGGGTTGCGCTCGGCGGCCGGCCCCGCCCGGGCCAGGGTCACCGACCGTCCGGGCTGGATCAGGGCCAACCTGGCGTCTTTCCAGCGCCTGCTGCGGCCGCTCAGCGAGCGGGTGGGGCCGCGTTTGGCGGCGTCGCCGACAGCCCCCATCAGCCGGGCCCTCGCCGGCGCCGAGGTGGGTGCCCTGCTGGGCTGGATGTCGACACGGGTGCTCGGCCAGTACGACATGCTCGTCATCGAGAACGAGCACCCCGAGGACCAGGACATCGTCTACTACGTGGGCCCCAACGTCCTCGCCCTGGAGAAGCACTTCGGGTTCCCGCCCCGTGAGTTCCGGCTGTGGCTGGCTCTGCACGAGGTCACCCACCGGGCCCAGTTCACCGGCGTGCCCTGGCTGCGGCCCTACTTCCTCTCGCTCGTCGAGTCGACGATGCAGACGTTCAACCCCGACCCCGGGGCTCTGATCGCGGCCCTGCGCCGGGCCGTCGACCTGGTCCGGGCCGGGCAGAACCCGCTCGACGAGGGCGGCATCATCACCCTGCTGGCCGGGCCGAGCAGCACGAGGTCCTTCAGCAGATCCAGGGCCTCATGAGCGTCCTCGAGGGCCACGGCGACCTCACCATGGACCGGGCCGCCCGCGACCGGATTCCCGAGCGCCGACCGCTTCAAGAACGTCCTCCACCAGCGGCGCCAGACCACCGGCGCAGTCCGCTTCGTGCAGCGCTTCGTCGGCCTCGAGGCCAAGATGCGCCAGTACCGGGAGGGCGAGGAGTTCCTGGAGGCGATCGAGGAGGTCGGCCGGGAGAACCTCGACCTGCTGTGGCGGAGCCCCGAGTTCCTGCCCAGCCTTGTCGAGATCCGCGACCCCGACGCCTGGCTGTCCCGGGTGGACGCCGGTCCGGCGCTCGCCCTCGACGGAGCCCCCTCCGCCAACTAGCACTAGCGCCTGTCTCTGTGGCAGCGGCGTCGGCCGGCGGCCCGGGGGAACTCCTCCCCCGCTGCACGTTCCCGCCTCCCGGGACTCCGGTGTCTTGCGCGGTGTCGGGTGGCGCCGACTCGCTGGCCCTGCTCGTGCTGGCTGTGGAGGCGGGGTGCCTGGCGACCGCGGTCCACGTCGACCACGGCCTGCGGGACGGGTCGGCGGCCGAAGCCGACGTCGTAGGGGCGGCGGCGGCGGGGCTCGGCGCGGGGTTCGTGTCGGAACGGGTGGTGGTGGAGCCAGGTCCCAACCTGGAGGCTCGGGCTCGGGCGGCGCGGTACTCGGTGCTGCCGGCCGGCGCCCTGACCGGCCACACCGCCGACGACCAGGCCGAGACGGTCCTGCTCAACCTCATGTGGGGCGCCGGCCTCGACGGGCTGGCCGGAATGGAGCCCGGCGAGCGGCACCCCATCCTGGCGTTGCGGCGCCACGAGACCCGCTCTCTGTGCGCCGCCGTGGGGCTGGTACCGGTCGACGACCCGTCGAACGCCGACCCCGCCTACCGCCGCAACCGGGTACGCCACGAGCTGCTGCCCCTGCTCGACGCCATCGCCGGGCGGGACGTGGTGGCGATCCTGGCTCGCCAGGCCTCGCTCCTCCGGGCCGAGGCCGACCTGCTCGACCTCCTCGCCGCCGAGCTCGACACCTCCGACGCCAAGGCCCTGGCGGCGGCACCCGTCGCGCTCGGACGGCGGGCGGTCCGGCGCTGGCTGTCGGCGGGCTGCGACCACCCGCCCGACGCCGCCGCCGTCGACAGGGTGCTGGCCGTGGCCGAGGCGAGGCCAGGGCGGCCGACGTCGGCGGCGGCCGGCGGGTCGCCCGCACCGGCCAGCGCCTCCGCCTGGAGCCACCCCCACCGAACCGGTGACGCTCAGCGGTTCCCGGCACCGTTCTGTGTCACCGGTTCGGCAAGGCCATGCTGGACTCACCCCACCGAACTGGGGGCGCAGAACGGTGCCTGCCGCGGTTTTGTGTCACCGGGGTTCGAGTGGGGGTGGGGGGGCGCCGCCCGACGGGAACTCCGCGACGGCCGTCGTCGTCCTAACTTCGTGAGCGTGCGACGGTGGGCCGGAGTGATCCTCGTGGCAGGAGCCCTCGTCGGGTGCGGCGGGACGCGGACGATCGAGACGGGAGGGCTGGCGGCGTCCGACGGTGCCGCGACCTCGGCGCCGACGACGACCGTGCCCTCGGGCCCGCCGGTCAGCACGACGGAGCCGCCGGCCACCGAACCGACCATCCGGCCGCCCCAGACGACCCCGACGACCGACGCCACCCCTCCGGCACCGGTGCCGGCCGCCGCCCTCGACACCCCCCGGCGCGGGCGGCCGGACCCACCGGTTGGGAGTCGTTCCAGGTGGGAACCGACGGTCGCACCCTCGTCTTCACCTACTACGCGGGCGTCCCCCCGTGCTCGGTGTTCGACTCGATCGACGCCGTCGAGGGCCCCACCCAGGTCACCGTCACCATCTACGAGCGGTCCGACGTCGGGCCCGAGGTGGCGTGCGTCGCC
This sequence comes from uncultured Acidimicrobiia bacterium, assembly GCA_963827345.1. Taxonomy (GTDB): domain Bacteria; phylum Actinomycetota; class Acidimicrobiia; order Acidimicrobiales; family AC-14; genus CAWGUU01. The sequence goes on from CAWHAN010000016.1 coordinate 188,311, forward strand.
ATGGCCCAGCAGAAGTCGGCCACGGTCACGCTGGGCGTCGATCTGGGCGGGCGGACCGTCGTCGACGGCGGCCGCTGACTGTCCACATCGCCGCACAACAGACTGGACGATTCTCGACCCGTGGCCGGGGACCGCTAGTTTCAGCCCACGTGGCCGTCGTCCCGGACCCCAACGTCGGACCGGTGGTCGTGTCCCAGGACCAGCTCCGGGCGCGCATCGCCGAGCTCGGCAAGGCGATCACCGACGACTACGACGGTCGGGCCCCTCCTGCTGGTCGGCGTGCTCAAGGGTGCGTTCATGTTCATGGCCGACCTGGCCCGGGCCGTCGACCTGCCCGTCGAGTTCGACTTCATGGCGGTGTCGTCCTACGGCAGCGCCACCAAGACCAGCGGCGTCGTCCGCATCGTGAAGGACCTCGACCTCGACCTCACCGGCCGTCACGTGCTCCTGGTGGAGGACATCGTGGACAGCGGGCTCACCCTGTCCTACGTGCGCAAGAACCTGGCCGCCCGCAATCCGGCGTCGCTGGAGGTGTGCGCCCTCCTTGTGCGCAAGGGCCTGCAGAAGCACGACCCACAGCTCCGATACACGGGCTTCGAGATCCCGCCCGACTTCGTGATCGGGTACGGCCTCGATATCGAGGAGCGCTACAGGAACCTGCCCGACGTGTGCGTGTACGCAGGCCCGGGGGCATCCGTACCCTGAAGGGCCGGGGGCATCTGTACCCTAACGGGATAGTGAAGAAGCTCCTCAGAAGTCCTGTCGTGTACGTCGCCGTCGCCCTTCTCGGCGTGTTGCTGGTTGCCTCGCTGGCCCGCTCGGGCGACAAGGCCGAGAAGCTCAGGCTCGACCAGTTCGAGCAGCAGCTGGCCGACGAGAACGTCAGCACCGCCGTCGTCGCCGACCGCGACGGGTCGATCACCGGCAAGCTCGTCAACGGCGACAAGTACAAGGTCAACTACGTCAGGGAAGACGCACCCAAGGTGATGGAGCTGGTGCGCCAGGCCGCGATCGAGGTGAAGGTCGACCACCAGAAGGACCCGGTGTGGTGGGCGATCCTGCAGACCTTCCTGCCCGTCCTGTTGCTCATCGGCGCCTTCATCTTCGTCATGAACACGATGCAGGGCGGCAACAGCCGGGCCATGCAGTTCGGCAAGGTCAAGGCCAAGCAGGTGTCGAAGGACCAGCCCAAGGTCACCTTCGCCGATGTCGCCGGCGCCGACGAGGCGGTCGAGGAGCTGGTCGAGATCAAGGAGTACCTGGAGGCCCCGGCCCGGTTCCAGGAGATGGGGGCCAAGATCCCCAAGGGCGTCCTGCTGTTCGGGCCGCCCGGAACCGGCAAGACGCTGCTGGCCCGGGCCGTCGCCGGTGAGGCGGGCGTGCCGTTCTTCTCCATCTCGGGCTCCGACTTCGTCGAGATGTTCGTCGGCGTGGGCGCCAGCCGGGTGCGCGACCTGTTCGAGCAGGCCAAGGCCAACGCCCCCGCCATCATCTTCGTCGACGAGATCGACGCCGTCGGCCGTCACCGCGGGGCGGGCCTGGGCGGCGGCCACGACGAGCGGGAGCAGACCCTCAACCAGCTGCTCGTGGAGATGGACGGGTTCGACACCAAGGCGGGCGTCATCCTCATCGCCGCCACCAACCGGCCCGACATCCTCGACCCGGCCCTGCTGCGTCCCGGGCGCTTCGACCGCCAGATCGTGGTCGACCGTCCCGACCTGGAGGGCCGCCGGGCCATCCTGCGGGTGCACTCCAAGGACAAGCCGCTGACCAAGGGCATCGACATCGACGTGCTGGCCCGCCGCACGCCCGGCTTCACCGGTGCCGACCTGGCCAACCTCATGAACGAGGCTGCCCTCCTCACCGCCCGCAGGGGCTTCAAGGAGATCGGCATGCCCCAGCTGGAGGAGGCGATCGACAGGGTCATAGCCGGCCCCGAGCGGAAGTCCCGACTGATCTCCGAGAAGGAGAAGCGGGTCATCGCCTACCACGAGGGCGGGCACGCCCTCGTCGGCCACGCCCTCCCCGACGCCGACCCCATCCACAAGATCTCGATCATCGCCAGGGGCCGGCGCTGGGCTGGACGCTCGCCCTGCCCACCGAGGACAAGTACCTCACCACCCGGTCGGCCCTCCGGGACCAGCTGGCCATGCTCATGGGCGGTCGCACCGCCGAGGAGCTGATCTTCCTCGACCCCACCACCGGCGCCCAGAACGACATCGAGCGGGCCACCCAGATCGCCCGGGCCATGGTCACCGAGTACGGCATGAGCGACGAGATCGGCCCCAGCAGCTCGGCCACAAGAGCGGCGAGGTCTTCCTCGGCCGGGAGATGGGCCAGCAGGCCAACTACTCCGAGGAGGTCGCCGCCCACATCGACTCCGAGGTGCGCCGGCTGCTCGACGAGGCCCACGCCGAGGCCCGCGACGTGCTCATCACCTACCGCAGCACGCTCGACAAGTTGGCCGAGGCGCTGGTGGCCAAGGAGACCCTCGACACGCCCGAGGTGATGGAGATCCTCGCCGACGTGCCCAAGCGCCCGCAGCGCCCCGCGGCCACGTCGGTGGCGTCCAACCGGCGGGTGCGGCCGATCAGCACGAATTGAGCGACTGGGAGCCACCCCCGAGCGACGGGCAGGGCTGGCAGCCTGATTCTCGCGGATGGGGCATCGACAAGCCGCGCATCGAGGCCGCCGTCCGGGAGATGCTCGAGGCGATCGGCGAGGACCTCGACAGCGACGGCTTCAAGGAGACGCCGCGGCGGGTGGCAGACATGTACGAGGAGATCTTCGCCGGCCTCGGCGACGACCCCGACGCCCATCTCATGACCACCTTCGCCGCCGACCACGACGAGATGATCATGGTGAAGGACATCCCGCTGTTCTCGATGTGCATGCACCACCTGGTGCCGTTCCGGGGCGTCGCCCACGTGGCCTACATCCCGAACGCAGAGGGCCGGATCACCGGATTGTCCAAGCTGGTGCGGCTCACCGAGTCCTTCGCCCGCCGGCCCCAGGTGCAGGAGCAGCTCACCACCCAGATCGCCGACGCCATCGACCGCGGCCTGAAGCCCCGGGGCGTCCTCGTGGTGATCGAGGCCGAGCACCTGTGCATGTCGATGCGGGGGGTGCAGAAGCCGGGGACCACCACCGTCACGTCGGCGGTACGGGGCATCTTCCGCGACAACCCGGCCACCCGGGCAGAGGCGCTGCAGTTCATCCACAGCCCCCGATGAGCTGTCACGCCTCAGGATGCCTGGGGGCGTACCCCGGTACCATCACCGGGTGAACTGCGTCGGTCCCCCCCCACTCAGCCGTCGGCTCCCCTCCCTTTGACTGGCCGTCCCCTCGTGATGGGGGTTCTCAACGTGACGCCCGACTCCTTCTCCGACGGCGGGCGCTGGCTCGACCCCGAGGCCGCGGTCGCCAGAGGCCTGGAGATGGTCGCCGAGGGCGCCGACGTGGTCGACGTGGGCGGTGAGAGCACCCGTCCGGGGGCGGCGCCGGTGGCCGAAGCCGAGGAGCTGCGGCGGGTGGTGCCGGTGATCGAGGCCCTGGCGCCCCACGTGCGGGTCTCCATCGACACCCGGAAGGCGGCGGTGGCGGAGCGGGCGGTGGAGGCGGGCGCCACGCTCCTCAACGACGTGTCGGCGACGCTCGACGGCGTGGCCGCGGCGGCAGGCGTGGGATGGGTGGCCATGCACATGCGGGGCGAGCCACCCACGATGCAGCGGTCGCCCGCCTACGACGACGTGGTGGGCGAGATCGAGGCGTTCCTGGTGGCCCGGGCCGAGCGGGCGAGGGCGGCGGGCGTGGACGAGGTCTGGATCGACCCGGGCATCGGGTTCGGCAAGACCGGGAGGCACAACCTGGCGCTCCTGCGGCGCGTCGGGCGCCTCGTCGCCACCGGCTGGCCGGTGGTGGTGGGCACCAGCCGCAAGTCGTTCCTCGGCCTGCTCACGGTCGAAGAGGGGGAGGAGCCGGCGCCTGTCGACGACCGGCTGGAGGCGTCGCTGGCGACTGCCGTGTGGGCCATGGCCCAAGGGGTTGCGATGGTGCGGGCCCACGACGTGCGGGCCACGGTGGAGGCCGCTGGTCTTATCGGCCCTGGGCCTGGGCTGGTCTCGGTGACCGCATGAAAGGCAAGTGGGCCACCGGGATCGCCCCCCGGAACTTCTGCTGGATCATCAAGGACCAGCTGGCGGTCAGCGAGCGGCCGGGGGGCTACTCGCGGGCGCACCGGCCCATCCGCCGCCAGGAGGAGATCATCTGGATCCGGGAGCAGGGGTTCAGCCGGGTCGTGTCGCTGCTGGCCTCGCCCCACAACCTCCACGCCTACGACGAGCTGGGCGTGGCGTGGGAGCATGCCCCCTTCGGGCTCCACGACAACCCTCGCGACGTCCTCGCCGGCCTGTACCCGATGCTGCGGACGTGGCTGGGGGCGGGCCAGAAGGTCCTCGTCCACCAGGAGGAGCTGAGCGACAAGGTGCTGGGCACCGCCGCCGGCTACCTGGTCTACGCCGGGCTGGTGCCGAAGCAGGACCAGGCCATCTCGATCATGGAGCAGATCAGCCAGCGCCAGCTGGGCCCGCCCGGCCGCCAGCTGGTGGCCATCGCCGGGGAGCTGGTCGAGCCGCCCCAATGAAGGGCGCACAGTGAGCGCCCGGGCGTGAGCGACCTGATCGAGCTGCGGGGGCTGCGGGCGATGGGCGTCCACGGCGCCTTCCCCGAGGAGCGGCGCCAGGCGCAGCCGTTCGAGATCGACGTGGACGTGGAGGCCGACCTCACGACCGCCGGGCGCAGCGACCAGCTGGGCGACACCGTCGACTACGGGGCGGTGGCGGCGGCGGTCGAGCGAGCGGTCAGCGGCGAGCCGTGCCACCTGCTCGAGGCCCTGGCCGACCGGATCGCCCGGGAGGTGACGGCCACCGACCGGCGCATCCGGGCCGTGACGGTCACCGTGCGCAAGCTGCGCCCGCCCGTCCCCCTCGACCTGGCATCGGCCGGCGTCAGGATCACCCGGCCCTGAGCAACCACACCGAGGGGCGGCACCGCGAGGGTCGGCGCAGGGCGTTCCTCGGGCTCGGCTCGAACCTGGGCGACCGGCGGGCACACCTCCGGGCCGCGGTCGACGCCCTGCCGGACGTGGTGGCGGTGTCGCCTGTCTATGAGACCGACCCCGTCGGGGGGCCGGCCGGCCAGCCGCCGTACCTGAACCTGGTGGTGGAGCTGTCGACAGCCCTCGGCGCCGGGAGCTGCTGGAGGTGGCTAGCCGCCTGGAGGTCGAGGCCGGTCGGGTGCGGACCGAGCGCTTCGGGCCGCGGACGCTTGACGTCGACATCCTGCTGGTCGGCGACCTGGAGGTCGACGAGCCCGACCTCGTCGTCCCCCACCCCCGCATGTGGGAGCGGCGGTTCGTGGTCGTACCGCTGTCCGACCTCGCGCCGGAGCTGGTGCCGACCGACGTCCTGGCGAACGCGACGGGGGAAGTCCGGGGCATCGGTAGGCTGGAGGACGACGAACGGCACCCGCCCGGGGCCGGAACGTGAGGAGTGGGACCTGACTCAACGACAGCTCCGCGTACCTGGACCCCGTGTGCCACAACTCCATGTGATCGACCGGGGTGACGTGCTGCGCAAGGAGCTCGACGGCGTCCGCGCCGCCGGCGGGAGCGTCGGGCTGGTGCCGACGATGGGCTCGCTCCACCGCGGCCATGCCTCGCTGATCGAGCGGTCCGCGGCCGACTGCGACGTCACCGTCGTCACCATCTTCGTCAACCCCCTGCAGTTCGGGCTGGGCGAGGATCTGGCCTCCTACCCCCGGGACCTGGACGCCGACGTGGCCCTGGCCGAGGGCTGCGGGGCCTCGATCGTGTTCGCCCCGCCGGAGGGCGAGATGTTCCCTGATTCTGGCCAGGGTGGAGCAGGCGGCGGCCGGCCTGCGACCGGCGTCGAGGTGGCCGGCCTGTCGGACGACCTCGAGGGCGACAGCCGACCCGGCCACTTCAGGGGCGTGGCCACCGTCGTCGCCCGCCTGTTCAACCTGGCCGGGCCATGCCGGGCGTACTTCGGCGAGAAGGACTTCCAGCAGCTGGCCGTGGTGCGCCGGATGGTCGCCGACCTGGCCTGGCCGGTGGAGGTAGTCGGTTGCCCGACGGTGCGGGATGACGACGGGCTGGCCTTCTCCAGCCGCAACGCCTACCTGTCGGCCGACGAGCGCCGGGCCGCCACCGTCCTGTACCGGGCTCTGGGCGAGGGGGCGGCCGCCCTGGCCGGAGGCGAGCGCAAGGGTGACGAGGTGCGCCATCGCATGGCCGAGGTCGTCGCCGCCGAGCCACTGGCCCGACTCGACTACGCCGAGGTGGTCGACGCCGCGACGCTCGTCCCGCTCTGCACCGTCACCGGGGAGGCCCGCCTGCTCATGGCGGCCTGGGTCGGCGGGACCCGGCTCATCGACAACATGGGGGTCGGCCCGACATGAGACGCCGCATGATGAAGTCGAAGATCCACCGGGCCACCGTCACCGGCGCCCAGCTCGACTACGCAGGCTCGATCTCGATCGACACCGGGCTCATGAAGCTTGCCGACATCCTGGAGTGGGAGCAGGTGGCGGTGCTCGACGTCGACAACGGCGCCCGGTTCGAGACCTACGCCATCGCCGGGGAGCCCGGGCAGATCCAGCTCAATGGCGCCGCCGCCCGCCTGGTCGAGGTCGGCCACCGGGTCATCCTCGTCACCTACGCCGACTACGACGACGGCGAGCTGGCCGGGTTCGAGCCGCTGGTGGTCAAGGTCGACGCCGCCAACCGGCCGGCCTGATGCCCAATGTGCTCGATCTCCTGGTGCTGGGCAGTGGCGTCGCCGGGCTCTCGGCCGCGGTGCAGACGGCCGCCATCTCCACCGGCGGCGATCCCGGACTGCGGGTCGGCGTGCTGACCAAGGGCGACCTCGACCAGGCCGCCACCCGTTCGGCCCAGGGCGGCGTGGCCGCCGTGCTCGGCGGCGACCCCGACTCCACCGACCTGCACCGGGCCGACACCCTGGCCGCCGGCGCCGGCCTGTGCCACCCCGACGCGGTGCGGATCCTTGTCGACGAGGGGCCGGCGCGGGTCCAGAACCTGATCGCCCTCGGGGCGGTGTTCGACAGGGACGCCCACGGCGGGTTGTCCCTCGCCCGGGAGGGTGGCCACTCGGTGCCTCGGGTCGTGCACGCCGGCGGGGCCGCCACCGGTGCGGAGATCGAGCGGGCCCTGGTGGAAGCCGTCCAGGCCACCGCCGCGGCGGTGATGGAGGAGTGGTTCGCCCTCGACCTGATCGTCGAAGGAGGGCGGTGCCGAGGCGTGATGGCCGTCGACCCGTCGGGCGAGGTGCGGGAGGTCCGAGCCCGCCACACCCTGCTCGCCACCGGCGGCTTCGGCCAAGCTCTTCGCCGTCACCACCAACCCCCCCGAGGCCACCGGCGACGGGGTGGCCATGGCCCTGCGGGCCGGCGTGGCGGTGGCCGACCTCGAGTTCGTCCAGTTCCACCCCACCGCCCTCCACCACCCCCAGATGCCCCGGCCCCTGTTGTCCGAAGCGCTCCGCGGCCACGGCGCCCTGCTCCGGGATGCCCGGGGCAAGCGGTTCGTGGACGAGCTGGCGCCACGCGACGTGGTCTCCCGGGCCATGGCCCGCACCATGCTCGACCAGGGCGTCGACCACCTGTGGCTCGACGCCACCGGGCTCGAGCGCTTCGCCCTGCGCTTTCCCACCATCGCCGCCGCCCTCGACGACGCCGGCCTCGACCCCGCCACCGACTGGCTGCCGATCGCGCCCGCCGCCCACTACACGATCGGCGGCGTGGTCACCGACCTCGACGGCGCCACCGCCCTCCCCGGCCTCTGGGCCGCGGGCGAGGTGGCCTGCACCGGGGTGCACGGCGCCAACCGGCTGGCGTCGAACTCGCTGCTGGAGGGCATGGTGTTCTCGGCCCGGGTGGTGGAGGCCATCGAGGCCGGCAAGGACGGCCCCGACGACGGTGGGCTCATGGGCGACCTCCTGCACGGCGGCCGAGAGCCCCTGACGGTGGTCCTCCCGGTCACCGAGGTCGACGCCGGCGACCCCGCCAAGGTCAGGGAGACGCTGCAGCGGACCATGACGGCCGAGGCCGGCGTGGTGCGCGACGCCGGGTCGCTCGAGCGGGCCCGTGGGGCGCTCGACGGCCTGCCGGCCGGGACGACGGTTGGGGCAGCCGAGGCCCGCAACCTGTTCCACCTGGGGGCGGCCCTGGTGGCAGGCGCCAGCGCCCGCGAGGAGAGCCGGGGGGCGCACACCCGCTCCGACTTCCCGAACCGATCGCCGGAGTTCGAGCACCACATCGTCGCCCGAGTCGACTATCGGGTGCAACGGTGAGCGTGCACCCGCCGATGGCGGCGGTGCGCGAGGCGGTGGCGAGGGCGCTGGCCGAGGACATCGGGCCGCTGGGCGACCTCACCGCCGCCCTGCTCCCCCCCGGCGCCTGGGCCATGTCCTCGCTCGTTCCCCGCCAGGACGGCGTGCTGGCCGGCCGGCTGGCCGCCACCGAGGCGTTCGCCCAGGTGGACCCGACACTCATGGTGACGTGGCTGGCCGACGACGGCGGGCGGGTGAAGGCGGGCGAACCGGTGGGCGCGGTCAGCGGACCGTTGGCGGGCATCCTCACCGCCGAGCGCACCGCCCTGAACCTGCTCGGCCACCTGTCGGGCATCGCCACCCTCACCAACCGCTTCGTCGAGGCCGCCGGCGGCCGGGTCGGCATCCGCGACACCCGCAAGACCACGCCCGGGCTGCGGTCCCTCGAGAAGGCGGCGGTGCGGGCCGGGGGCGGGATCAACCACCGGGGCAGCCTGTCCGACGGCATCCTGGTCAAGGACAACCACCTGGCCGGGTTGTCGATCGCCGACGCCGTCGCCCGCGCCCGCCGGCTGTGGCCGGGACGCAGCGTGCAGGTGGAGTGCGACACCCTCCTGCAGGTCACCGAGGCCCTCGCCGCCGGTGCCGACCTCGTCCTGCTCGACAACATGGGCCCCGACCAGGTCCGCGAGTGCGTGCTCAGGATCTCCGGCCGGTGCCTGGTGGAGGTGTCCGGCGGGGTCACCCTCGACACCGTCGCCGCCTACGCCGACGCCGGCGCCGACCTGGTTGCGATCGGGGCCATCACCCACTCCGCCCCGGTGCTCGACATCGGCCTCGACATCGCGCCGCAGCAATCGAGCCCCGCCTGATGCTCCTCGCCATCGACCCGTGCTTCTAGCAATCGACGCAGGGAACACCGACACCGTCCTGGGCCTCTACGAGGGCGAGGACCTGGTCGACCACTGGCGCATCGCCACCAACGCCAAGCGGACGTCGGACGAGCACGTCCTGCTGATCATCCAGTTCCTGTCCAACCGCGGCTCGTCGCTGCAGGACCTCACCGGCCTCGTCGTGTCGTCCACCGTCCCCCGGCTGACGGCCGTGCTGCGGGAGATGGCCACCCGCTACCTGCACATCGCACCGGTGGTGCTCGAGCCCGGCACCCGCAGCGGCATGCCGATCCTCTACGACAACCCCCGCCACGTCGGTCCCGACCGCATCGCCAACGCCGTCGGCGCCTTCGACCTGTTCGGCGGGCCCACCATCGTGGTCGACTTCGGCACCGCCACCACCCTCGACGCCACGTCGGCCGCCGGCGAGTACCTGGGCGGTGCCATCCTTCCCGGCATCGAGATCAGCCTCGACGCCCTCTTCGACCGCGCCGCCGCCCTGTCCTGGGTCGAGCTGGTCCCGCCGCGGCGGGTCATCGGCAAGAGCACGCCGGAGTCCATCCAGTCGGGCGTGCTGTTCGGTACCGCCGACGCCGTCGACGGCCTGTGCCGGCGGTTCGAGGACGACCTCGGTCCCTGCACGGTCGTGTCCACCGGCGGCCTGGGCCACCTGATCGCCCCCATCTCGGACTGCGTCCAGCACCACCGGCCGTGGCTCACCCTCCACGGCCTCCGCCTCATTTACGAGATGAACCGTGACTGAGGCCGGGTCCTTCCGACCGACGACGACAGCCGCCGAGCTGCAGGAACGCTGGTCGACCCTGCCGCCCGGCACCGAGACCGGCGAGCAGGTGGCGGTGGCCGGGCGGCTCATGCTGCGCCGGGAGCAGGGCAGGGTGGCCTTCGGCACCCTCGACGACGCCACCGGGAGGATCCAGCTGTTCGCCCGCACCGACGCCACCCCCCGGTTCGAGGAGTTCAGCGGCCTCTCCCTCGGCGACTGGATCGGTGTCAGCGGCGAGGTCATGACCACCCGGCGGGGGGAGTTGTCCGTGCGGGTCGACGACTGGGCCCTCCTGGCCGAGGCCCGCCGCCAGTTCCCCGACAAGTGGCACGGCCTGGCCGACCCCGACACCCGCTACCGCCAGCGCTACGTCGACCTGTGGGTCACCGAGGAGTCACGGAACACCCTGCTCCTGCGCAGCCGGGTCATCAGCCTCCTGCGCCGCCGGCTGGAGGACAGGGGCTTCGTCGAGGTGGAGACGCCCATGCTGCACCCGGTCCCCGGCGGGGCGCTGGCCAAGCCGTTCGTCACCCACCACAACGCCCTCGACCAGGACCTCTACCTGCGGGTGGCGCCCGAGCTGTACCTGAAGCGACTGGTGGTGGGCGGGTTCGACAAGGTGTTCGAGATCGGCAGGGTGTTCCGCAACGAGGGCATCTCGCCCCGGCACAACCCCGAGTTCACCATGCTCGAGCTGTACGAGGCCTACGCCGACTACACCGACCTCATGCGCCTGGTCGAGGACGTGGTGGCCGAGCTGGCCATCGTCCTGCTGGGCACCACCAAGCTGACCTACGGCGACCGGGCGCTCGACCTGGCGCCGCCGTGGAGGCGGGCCACCCTCACCGAGCTGGTGAAGGAGCACACCGGGGCCGACGTCGACGTGTCGATGCCGGTAGAGGAGCTGCGGGCCGTGGCGGCCGGGCTGGGCGTCCACGTCGACGACGACTGGGGCGCGGGCAAGGTCGTCCTGGAGATCTACGAGAAGACCACCGAGGGGCAGCTGTGGGGGCCGGTGTTCGTCCTCGACTACCCCACCGAGGTGTCGCCCCTGGCCCGCCGCCACCCGGACCGGTCCGACCTGGTCGAGCGGTTCGAGGCCATCGTCGCCGGGCGGGAGCTGGCCAACGCCTTCAGCGAGCTGGTCGACCCCGTGGACCAGCGGACCAGGTTCGAGGCCCAGGCCGCGGCCAAGGCCGGCGGCGACGACGAGGCCATGGCCGTCGACGAGGATTATCTCCGGGCCATGGAGTACGGCCTGCCGCCCACCGCCGGACTGGGCATCGGCATCGACCGTCTCGTCATGCTCCTCGCCGACGCCGCCAACATCCGCGACGTCGTCCTCTTCCCGACCCTGCGGCCGGAAACCGGCGGGTAGCCGGCGCTCAGCCGGTCCTGGCCAGCGGGTACGACGCCGCGATCACCGTCGGCTGCTCGTACACCACCGGGGGGGCCTTGGGCGCGACGTAGGGGACGGTGTCCTTGATCCCCCACTTGCACAGCCCGATCACCAACAGCACCGCCAGGACGCACAGGATCAGCAGGGTGACCCAGGGGAAGTGCCGGTCGTCGCGGGTCCGTCCTCCGTAGTACGCGGTTGCGTTCGTCATGTCCTTCTCCTTCGCCGTTCGCCGTTGTACTTACGATGCGCGGCGACGGCCGGCTGATACGTCCGATCGATCAGTTGTCGTGTCGGCTCCCGGGAGGCACACTCACCCCGTGGGCATCGGGCGCTGGCCGGTGTGGCGACAGCTCTGCGGCGGCGACATCCGTGGCCTCGGCGCGGCGATCACGTCCGAGCGGTCCGAAGGGCTGCACCCCCGCACCGAGGACGCCGACAGGGTCGTCCAGTCGGTGTGCCCGTACTGTGCGGTGGGCTGCGGCCAGCGGGTCTTCGTCAAGGAGGGCAAGGTCACCCAGGTCGAGGGCGACCCCGACAGCCCCATCTCCCGCGGCCGGCTGTGCCCCAAGGGATCGGCCACCAAGAGCCTGGTCACCGGCCCGGCCCGGGTGACGACCGTGAAGTACCGCCCGCCCCACGCCACCGCCTGGCAGGACCTCCCGCTCGTCCAGGCCATGGACATGATCGCGGACAGGGTCGTCGCCACCCGCCGGGCCACCTGGCAGGACGCCGACGACAAGGGCCGCCCGCTGCGCCGCACCATGGGCATCGGCAGCCTGGGCGGGGCCACCCTCGACAACGAGGAGAACTACCTGATCAAGAAGCTGGCCACGGCGCTGGGGGCGGTCCAGATCGAGAACCAGGCCCGCATATGACACTCCTCCACCGTTCCCAGTTTGGGGACATCGTTCGGTAGGGGAGGCGCCACCACCTTCCAGCAGGACCTGCAGAACTCGGACTGCATCCTGATCATGGGGTCGAACATGGCCGAGTGCCACCCGGTCGGGCTTCCAGTGGGTGATGGAGGCCAAGCTGCGGGGCGCCACCGTCATCCACGTCGACCCCCGGTTCAGCCGCACCAGCGCGGTGGCCGACGTCTTCGTGCCCATCCGGGCCGGTAGCGACATCGCCTTCCTCGGCGCCGTCGTCAACCACATCCTGGAGAACGGCAGGGAGTTCCGGGACTACGTGGTGGCCTACACCAACGCCTCCGCCATCCTGTCCGAGGACTTCCGCGACACCGAGGACCTCGACGGCCTGTTCTCCGGCTGGGACCCCGACACCGGTTCCTACGACAACACGTCCTGGCAGTACGCCGGGCAGACCCGGGCCACCCCCGCCGCCAGCGCCGGCGCGTTGGAGCGGGAGGCGTCGCAAGGCCAGCAGCACGGCGCTCACGGGGCGCCCATCGGCGGCAAGCCGCCCGAGACCGATCCCACCCTCGAGCACCCCCGCTGCGTGTTCCAGGTGCTCAAGCGTCACTTCCGCCGGTACACGCCGGAGCTGGTGGAGGAGGTGTGCGGCGTTCCCCGGGAGCGGTTCCTGGAGGTCGCCGAGGCGCTGTGCCGCAACTCCGGGCGGGAGCGCACCACGGCCCTCTGCTACGCCGTCGGGTGGACCCAGCACACCGTCGGCGTCCAGTACATCCGCACCGCCGCCATCATCCAGCTCCTGCTCGGCAACATCGGCCGCCCGGGCGGCGGCATCCTCGCCCTCCGCGGCCACGCCAGCATCCAGGGCTCCACCGACATCCCCACCCTGTACGACCTCCTGCCCGGCTACCTGGCCATGCCCCACGCCGCCCTGCACGGCGACCTCGCTGGCTACCTCCGGGCGAGGACGAAGGTGGCCGGCGCCTGGGCCCACGTCGACGCCTACCTGGTCAGCCTGCTCAAGGCCTGGTGGGGCGACCACGCCACCGCCGACAACGACTTCTGCTTCGACCACCTGCCCCGCATCAGCGGCGACCACTCCGCCTACCAGCACCTGCTGGGCATGCTCGACGGCACGGTGAAGGGCTACTTCCTGTTCGGTCAGAACCCGGCGGTGGGGTCGTCGAACAGCCGGCTGCACCGGCTGGCGCTGGCCGAGCTCGACTGGCTGGTCGTGCGCGACCTGGTGGAGATCGAGAGCGCCACCTTCTGGCTCGACGGGCCCGAGATCGAGACCGGCGAGCTCGTCACCGCCGACGTCGGCACCGAGGTGTTCCTCCTCCCCGCCGCCGCCCACACCGAGAAGGACGGCACCTTCACCAACACCCAGCGGCTCCTCCAGTGGCACCACAAGGCGGTGGAGCCGCCCGGCGACTGCCGCTCGGACCTGTGGTTCACCTACCACCTGGGCCGCCTGGTCCGGGAGAAGCTGGCGGGCTCCACCGACCCCAGTGACAGGCCCCTCCTGGAGCTCACCTGGGACTACCCGGTGGAGGGACCGGCGGCCGAGCCCAGCGCCGCGTCCGTCCTCCAGGAGGTCAACGGCTGGCGGATCGACGGTCCGAACCGGGACGGGTCACCGCTGTCGTCGTCGACCCAGCTGGCCGCCGACGGGACAACGAGCTGCGGCTGCTGGATCTACTGCGGCTGCTACGCCGACGGCGTCAACCAGACGGCGCGCCGCAAGCCCGGATCGGAGCAGGACTGGGTGGCGTCGGAGTGGGCGTGGGCGTGGCCGGCCAACCGGCGGATGCTCTACAACCGGGCGTCGGCCGACCCGTCGGGAAAGCCCTGGTCGGAGCGCAAGCGGTACCTGTGGTGGGACGAGGACGCCGGCCGCTGGGCCGGTCCCGACGTGGCCGACTTCCCGCCCACCAAGCGGCCCGACTACCGGCCCGCGGAGGGAGCCGAGGCCGAGGATGGCATCGCCGGCGACGACCCGTTCATCGTGCAGGGCGACGGTCTGGGCTGGCTGTTCGCGCCCACCGGCCTGCTCGACGGGCCGCTGCCGGCGCACTACGAGCCCCACGAGTCGCCGGTGCCGAACCCGCTGTACGCCCAGCAGGCCAACCCGGTGCGCAAGCAGATCGTCCGCAGGGGCAACCGCCCCAACCCCACCGCCGGCCGTCCGGGGAACGACGTGTTCCCCTACGTCGTCACCACCTACCGCCTCACCGAGCACCACACCGCCGGTGGCATGAGCCGCTTCCTCGCCTACCTGTCCGAGCTGCAACCGGCGCCCATCTGCGAGGTCAGCCCCCAGCTGGCCGCCGAGCGAGGGCTGACCCACGGGGGCTGGGTGACCGTGGTCACCGCCCGCAGCGCCATCGAGGCCAGGCTGCTCGTCACCGACCGGGTGCGGCCCATCCGGGTCGGCGGCCACACCGTGCACCAGGTCGGCCTGCCCTACCACTGGGGCAGCCGCGGCCTGTCGACGGGCGACTCGGCCAACGACCTGCTGGGACTGGCCCTGGACCCCAACGTCGTCATCCAGGAGTCGAAGGCGGGGACGTGCGACGTCCGCCCCGGCCGTCGACCCCGCGGCCCGGCGCTGGTCGACTTCGTGGCCGGCTACCGCGTCCGCGCCGGCCTAGAGGGCGATGTGACCGGACCCGATGTGACCGGGCCGGATCTGTGACGCTCGATCCCGCCGCCCGAGCCGGCCACGGCGACCACCCGCCCCGGATGGGGTTCTTCACCGACACCTCGGTCTGCATCGGCTGCAAGGCGTGCGAGGTGGCCTGCAAGGAGTGGAACGAGGTCCCCGCCACATCGGAGTTTGGCGACGGCCTGGACTTCCTGGCCAGCTCCTACGACAACACCGGCCAGCTCGGGGCCGACACGTGGCGCCACGTGGCCTTCATCGAGCAGGAGCGCGAGCGCCCGCAGGACGATGGGCAGGGTGGGTTCCGGTGGCTGATGAGCTCCGACGTGTGCAAGCACTGCACGTCGGCCGCCTGCCTCGACGTCTGCCCCACCGGCTCGCTGATGCGCACCGAGTTCGGCACCGTCGTGGTCCAGGCCGACATCTGCAACGGCTGCGGCTACTGCATCCCGGCCTGCCCGTTCGGCGTCATCGACCAGCGCGAGGGCGACGGCCGGGCCTGGAAGTGCACCATGTGCTACGACCGGTTGAAGGGCGGGATGGAGCCGGCGTGCGCCCAGGCCTGCCCCACCCAGTCGATCCAGTTCGGGCCGCTGGAGGAGCTGCGCGAGCGGCCCGGGGCCGGGTCGACACGCTCCACGCCGCCGGCGTCGAGGAGGCCCGGCTGTACGGCGCCGACGAGAACGACGGCGTCGACGGCATGGGCGCCTTCTTCCTCCTCCTCGACGACCCCGAGGTCTACCGGCTGCCGCCCGACCCCGTCGTCACCACCCGCGACCTGCCGTCGATGTGGAAGTCGGCGGCGCTGGCCGCCGCCACTCTCGTGGCCGGCACCGCCGTCGCCTTCGTACGAAGAAGATGACCGGCGACGTCCGGACCTACTACGACCGACCCGTCGTCAAGCGGCCGGTGTGGAAGTGGTACGTCCCGGCCTACTTCTTCACCGGCGGGCTGGCCGGCGGATCGGCCCTGCTGGCGGCCGGCGCCCGGCTCACCGGCGACCACCGCCTGGCCCGCCGCTGCCTCGTCTCGGCGTCGGCGGCCACCGCGGTGAGCGGCGCCCTCCTGGTCGTCGACCTGGGGCGGCCGGAGCGGTTCCTCAACATGCTGCGGGTGGCCAAGGTCACCTCGCCGATGAGCGTGGGCACCTGGGTCCTGTCCGCCTTCGGCGCCGCCACCACCGTCGCCACCGCCAGCGACCTGCTGGGGGTCGCCCGGCCACTCGGCCGGGCCGCGGAGGCGGCGGCCGCGGCGCTGGCGCCGGTCATGGCCACCTACACCGCCGTCCTGGTGGCCGACACCGCCATCCCCGCCTGGCACGACGCCCGCCACGAGCTGCCCTTCGTCTTCGCCGGGGGCGCCGCGGCCAGCGCCGGCGCCCTCGCCCTCCTCCTGGACGACGGCTCCGGCCGGCCAGGCGGCTGGCGGTGGGCGGGGCGGTGCTGGAGCTGGCGGCCACCAAGGCCCTCGAACACCGGCTGGGGGTGCCGGCTACGCCAGCGGCCCGGCAACGTCGGCGAGGCCTACCGCCGGGGCCGGGCGGGCGTGCTACGCAGGGTCGCAGCGGCCTCCACCGTCGCCGGCGTTGCCGCCCTCCTGCTCGGCGCCAGGCGAGCCGGCCGGCGAGGGTGGCCGGGTCGCTCCTCCTGCTGGTCGGCGCCGCCGCCGAGCGGTTCACGGTCTTCCACGCGGGGATCGAGTCGGCCGACGACCCGACGTTCATCGTGACGCAGCAGCGTCGGCGTCTCGAAGTGGGAGCTCCACGTCGGGCGACTCGCAGATCGGACGGAGGGGCGTGACGGTGGCGTAGCGGTCGGCCACCAGGGCGGCGTCGGTGCCCGGCTCGTACTCGGCCTTCAGGTCGGCCACGGAAACCCGCACGTAGCCCTCGCCGCTCTCGGCGATGTTTGTCTGCCCGAGATTGACTTGCACCGCGCCGAAGGTGGCCAGGCGTGCCCGGCGCAGTCCCCGCAGCTCCGACGGCGGCACGTTGGGGGAGTTGACGTTCAGCACGATCGGCGTGTCGGCCGCCATCAGCCACGGCAGGACCTCGGACGCGACCTGGGCGGCGGTGTCCCAGTGCAGCTCCGGCCCGACCGCGAGCGAGACGGCCATGCCCCCGCAACCGAGCGTCGACCCGGTGAGCACCGCGCCGACCGTGCCCGAGTGGAGGATGGCGTGCCCGGCGTTGAGGCCGACGTTGATACCCGAGAGCACGATGTCGGGTGGCTCCCCGAACGCCCCCTTGATGCCGAGCAGGGTGATGAAACCGGGCACCGCGGCCACGCCGTAGGCCGGGACGCCGTCGAGGCCGTCGAGCTCCCGGCGCTCCAGGACCACCTGACTGTCGTCGTGCAGGGCGATCAGGGACGCACTGGCCCCGCTCGAATCGGTGAGGGGGGCGGCGACGACCACGTCCAGCCCGGCCTCGACGGCGACCACCGCCAGCCGGCGGATGCCCTCCGAGCCGATGCCGTCGTCGTTGGTGACCAGGGCCCTCACTTCCTCTTCACCGCCCGCAAGGGCCGGATCTCCACGTGCTCGGCCAGCCGCTCGATCTCCTCCCGCCCGCCGGTGCCCAGCCCCCGGCGGGTGACGTTCAGGGCGCCGGCCGCGGCACCGAGCCGCAGGGCCGCCGACAGGTCCCGCCCCAGCGCCAGCGACGCGGCGATGGCGGCGGTCATCGAGTCGCCGGCGCCCTTGGGCTGCACCGCCTCCAGCTGGGGCGTCACCACCTCCACCAGCTCGCCGTCGACGGTGGCGATCGTGGGCTTCTCGGCGCGCGACACCACCACCACCGCCGCCCCCTCGCCGCACAGCTTCTCGATGGCGGCGACCACGTCGTCGACCTCCCGGGACTTGGCCCGGCCGTCGCGCTCCAGCTCCTCGTCGCTCACCTTGAGCACGCTGACGCCCGCCTCCAGCACCGCCTCCAGGGCGTCGCCGGACAGGTCGGCCACCACCGTGGCCCCGTTGGCCATGAGGTCGGCCGCCAGCCGCCGGTAGGTGTCGGCGGGGACGACCTCGCACTCGGGCGACGACGTCCCCGCCAGCAGGCACACCTCGGAGTCCAGGCCCTCGACGAGCATGGCTCCGTAGAGCTCGTCGGCCTCGTGGCGGGACAGCGCCGTCTGCGGCGTCCGTACGATGATCTCGGCCTCGCCGCTGCGGCGGTCGTTGACCTGGGCCGGGTTGGCGTCCTCGGCGTCTACCCGGTGGACCCTGACGCCCTCCACCTCCATCATCCGGTGGACCACCTCGCCGCTCTCGCCCCCGAACGACCCGCACAGGGTCACCTCGACCCCGAGGGCGGCGATCATCCGGGCCTGCCAGAACCCCTGGCCGCCGGCGTGCAGGTGCACCTCGGCGTCGTCACCCCGCGGCTCGATCGAGACAGTGAGCAGGGGCGACGGGGCGAACACCGCCGCCCGCGGGACGGACTCAGCAGAGGGTGGGTCGAGCGCTTTGGCCATCCCACCTGGCCTACCCGATCAGGCTGGTCCTACGCCGGCCTCTGAGTTCAGGACGAACAGCTGAGGATGAGGTCGTCGCCCAGCGATCGGAGCGCGCCCGCCACCACGGGATCGGCGGCCTGGCGGGTGAAGGGAGCCAGCGCGTCGGCGTCGAGGGCCTCGGTGGCCAGCACCGCGAACCCCCGTGCCACGTCGATGGCGGCGCCGACGGCTCCGTCGGCCCGCACCAGGGCCCGGGCCTCCTCGACCTCGCTGACGGTGAGCGGGTTGCCCAGCAGCTTGCGCAGGTCGTCGCCGGATCCGGCGGGCGACTCCGAGGCGAGGGCCCGGATCACCGGCAGCGTGTAGACGCCCTCCATCATGTCCTTGCCCGCGGGCTTGCCCAGGTCGTCGTCGGTGGACACCACGTCGAGGATGTCGTCGACGATCTGGAACACCATCCCCACCTTCTCGCCGAAGACGGTGACCGCGTCGATGCCCTCCCGGGACAGGCCGGCGGTGATGGCGCCCACCCGGCAGGCGGTGGACATCAGCGAAGCGGTCTTGCCCCTGATCGACGCCAGGTACGACTCCTCGTCGCGGGCCACGTCGAAGGTCTGGGCCAGCTCCCGCACCTGGCCCTCGCACAGCTGACCGATGGTGGCCGCCAGCAGCCCCGCCACCTCGGTACCCAGGGACGCGGCGATCTCCGACGCCCGGGCCAGCAGGAAGTCGCCGGCCAGGATGGCCACCAGGTTGCCCCAGCGGGCGTTCACGCTCTCCACGTTTCGGCGGGTGCGGGCCTCGTCCATGACGTCGTCGTGGTAGAGCGAGCCCAGGTGGACGAGCTCGACGGCCACCGCCCCCATGATCACGTCCTCGCTGACGGGCCCACCGGAACCGCCCAGCCGGCCCACGGCCACGGCCAGGGCGGGACGGATCCGCTTGCCGCCCGCGGTGATGAGATGACTGGCGACCTCGGTCAGGAAGGGATCGCCGGCCTTCACGCTGGCGCGCATGGCGTCCTCGACACGGCTCAGGTCTCCGTCCAGGCCGGGAACCAGGAGCAGCGGAGTGTGGCTGACCACGGCGGAGACGCTACGCCACGCGGGGACGCCACGGGAATTGCCGGCGGGTTGCGTGTGACGGGGGAATGTGATCCGACCCGGCCGTGGTTGCTCGAGTGCACACATCCCGCCGCCGACACCTCTCGGGCGCTCCGGTACCGCATTCCGGACCGACGCCTATAGACTGACGGTCCGGAGCCCGCCGTCCCCGGGAGGGGGTTCATCTTGTTCGAGAGATTCACAGACCGAGCCCGAAGGGTCGTGGTGCTCGCCCAAGAGGAGGCACGCCTCCTCAACCACAACTACATCGGCACCGAGCACATCCTGCTCGGACTCATCCACGAGGGTGAAGGCGTCGCCGCCAAGGCCCTCGAGCAGCTCGGGATCTCCCTGGAGGCGGTGCGAACCCAGGTCGAGGAGATCATCGGTCAGGGCGGATCGTCGCCCAGCGGCCACATCCCGTTCACGCCCCGCGCCAAGAAGGTCCTCGAGCTGTCCCTGCGCGAGGCCTTGCAGCTCGGCCACAACTACATCGGCACCGAGCACATCCTCCTCGGCCTCATCCGTGAGGGCGAGGGCGTGGCCGCCCAGGTGCTGGTGAAGCTGGGCGCCGACCTGTCCCGGGTCCGCCAGCAGGTCATCCAGCTGCTGTCCGGCTACGCCGGCAAGGAGGGTGCCACCACCGGTGGCCCCACCAGCGAGACGACGCCCACCGGGTCTCTCGTGCTCGACCAGTTCGGCCGCAACCTCACCCAGCTGGCCCGCGAGAAGAAGCTCGACCCCGTCATCGGGCGCGAGCGCGAGATCGAGCGGGTCATGCAGGTGCTGTCGCGGCGCACCAAGAACAACCCGGTGCTGATCGGCGAGCCCGGCGTGGGCAAGACCGCCATCGTCGAGGGTCTGTCCCAGCGCATCGTGGCCAACATCGTCCCCGACACCCTCAAGGGCAAGCAGCTCTACACCCTCGACCTGGGCGCCCTGGTGGCCGGTTCCCGCTACCGCGGCGACTTCGAGGAGCGCCTGAAGAAGGTCCTCAAGGAGATCCGCACCCGGGGCGACATCATCCTGTTCATCGACGAGCTGCACACCCTCGTCGGGGCCGGTGCGGCCGAGGGGGCCATCGACGCCGCCTCCATCCTCAAGCCGATGCTGGCCAGGGGCGAGCTGCAGACCATCGGCGCCACCACGCTCGACGAGTACCGCAAGCACCTCGAGAAGGACGCCGCCCTCGAGCGCCGCTTCCAGCCGATCAAGGTGGAGGAGCCCACGGTGGCCCACACCATCGAGATCCTGCGCGGCATCCGCGACCGCTACGAGGCCCACCACCGGGTCACCATCACCGACCAGGCCATCGTCGCCGCCGCCAACCTCTCCGACCGCTACATCTCCGACCGCCACCTCCCCGACAAGGCCATCGACCTCATCGACGAGGCCGGCAGCCGCATGGTCATGCAGCGGATGAAGACGCCGCCCGACTACAAGGAGCTCGAGGACCAGGTCGCCAGCGTCCGCAAGGAGAAGGAAGCGGCCATCGAGAACCAGAAGTTCGAGTCTGGCGGCCAAGCTGCGCGACCAGGAGAAGACCCTCCTCGACCGCAAGCTGGCCAAGGAGTCGGAGTGGAAGGCCGAGGGGATCGACCTCTTCGACGAGGTCGACGAGGAGGCCATCGCCGAGGTCCTGGCCCTGTGGACGGGCATCCCGGTCTACAAGCTCACCGAGGAGGAGACGGCCAAGCTCCTGCGCATGGAGGAGGAGCTGCACAAGCGGGTCATCAGCCAGGAGGACGCCATCAAGGCCGTCTCCCAGGCCATCCGCCGCACCCGTGCCGGCCTCAAGGACCCCAAGCGCCCCAGCGGCTCGTTCATCTTCCTGGGCCCGTCGGGCGTGGGCAAGACCGAGCTGGCCAAGACGCTGGCCGAGTTCCTGTTCGGCGACGAGAGCCACCTCATCCAGCTCGACATGTCCGAGTACATGGAGAAGCACACGGTGTCCCGCCTGGTGGGCTCGCCCCCCGGCTACGTGGGCTACGAGGAGGGCGGCCAGCTCACCGAGGCCGTCCGGCGCAAGCCGTTCTCGGTGGTGCTGTTCGACGAGATCGAGAAGGCCCACCCCGACGTGTTCAACGCCCTGCTCCAGATCCTGGAGGACGGGCGGCTCACCGACGCCCAGGGCCGCACGGTCGACTTCAAGAACACCGTCATCATCATGACGTCCAACCTGGGCACCGCCGACCTCCGCAAGGCGGCCATCGGCTTCCAGAAGACGAGCGAGTCGGTCACCTACGAGAAGATGAAGGAGAAGGTGCAGGAGGCGCTCAAGCAGCACTTCCGCCCCGAGTTCCTGAACCGGATCGACGACACCATCGTCTT
Organism: uncultured Acidimicrobiia bacterium; assembly: GCA_963827345.1. Lineage (GTDB taxonomy): Bacteria > Actinomycetota > Acidimicrobiia > Acidimicrobiales > AC-14 > CAWGUU01. Next base: position 210,182 of record CAWHAN010000016.1, read on the forward strand.
CCACGAGCTCACCCGCGACGAGGTCGTCCAGATCGTCGACCTCATGATGAAGCGCCTTCGCAGCCAGCTGGAGAGCCAGGGCCTGTCCCTCGAGCTGACCCAGGACGCCAAGAACCACCTGGCCGCCAAGGGCTACGACCCCACCCTGGGGGCCAGGCCGCTGCGCCGGGCCATCCAGCGGGAGATCGAGGACGCCCTGTCGGAGCGGATCCTCTGGAAGGAGTTCCGCGCCGGCGAGACGATCATCGCCGACGTCGAGGACGACAGGATCGTCTTCCGATCGATCGAAGGGCCGCCGCCCGGTGAGATCGGGCCGCCCCCGGTCGAGATGGCGGAAGCCGGTCCGGCGGAATAAGTAACGAAACCACCGAACTGGGGTCACACAACGGCGTATGCCGCGGTTTTGTGACCCCATTTCGGTGCGTTGCGCCCCGTTCCACCGAACTGGGGTCACGCAGCGGCGTACCCCGCGGTTCTGTGACCCCAGTTCGGTGCGTTGGGCCCCGTTCCACCGAACCGGGGTCACGCAGCGGCGTACCTCGCGGTTCTGTGACCCCAGTTCGGTGAGGGCACCCAGTTCGGTGAAGGCGGCCGCCGCGGTCCTCGCTGCGCTGCTGCTGCTGGCTGGCTGCACGACGAGCAACGACGCCCCGATCGGCCCCGACGGCCAGCCCGTGCGTTCCCTCATCCCCGGCCGGATCCTGGCCCGGCCGTGGCCGGAGAGGGTGACGCCGAGCGGGCCGTGGTCGGCCACCCTGCGGGGCACGGGGCCGCTGGTCACGCTCACCTACATGCCCGGCACCATCCCGGGCGGGCTGGCCCACGCCACCTTCGAGCTGGGCCCGGCGGCCGGGGCGGGGCTAGCCACCACCGCGCCACCGGCTCCGGTATCGGGCCTGAACCTCACCCTGCCCGACGACTCGCGCTGGTACCCGTCGGGCCCGTTCCGGTTCGAGTCGTCCGCCGACCTGCCCTTCGTCTCGCTGTCGGCGCGAGGTGCGACAGCGCAGCTCGCTGTCGGGTCCCTTCGGTCGGCCCTCAGCCTGGCGGGCGACCAGGTGACTGCCGTTGGCGACTTCACCGCTTCCGACGGGCGAGAGGTCGACCGGCTGGTCCTCCCGACCGGCACCCGTGTCGGCGAGGACTGCGGCCACGAGCCCCCCTGCCCTGCCGCGACCGCGGTGCCGAGAGTGACCGTCGAGATCCCGAGGGGGACGATCATCGCCGCCGGGACCGGGGTGGAGGTGGGCGAGGCGGCGGTGGCGGGCACCGTCCACGTGGAGGCGCTCGACCACACGTGGGAAGGGTTGGTGGGAGCACTGGAGGGGGTCACCGTCTCCGCCACCGCGGTGTTCGGGATCGACGGGTGGACGCTGGAGAGCCAGGCCGGCAACGCCCTCCAGGCCTGGGTGGACGTGTGGCCGGTGGCCGACACCGTGCTGGTGGGCTCCTCCGGCGTCGACAAGGGCGGCCACAACTGCCTGCGCGACTGCACGGTGCGGGCCCGCTGGAGGAACGAGGGCTGGGCCAGCGCCCAGATCCTCGAGGCCGAGGGTGTCGGTCCCGGCGGGCCGACGGTGGGTTTCGACCTCAACAAGACCCTCGGCCACGACGCCGGCCTGGGCGTGCGACGCGGGGACCAGAAGATCAACCTGGGCGGGGGCGGCGACGTCGACTCCCACCAGATCCCGGGCGAGAAGGTCGACCGCGGCCTCTCCCACACGCCGGGCGTGGACGTCACGCTCGTGCTGCGGGGCAACTTCCCCGACCTGCCGATCGACCTGGCGATTCCCTAGGTCCGAGGCCGCCCGGTTGAGGCCGCCGGCCTGCCCGCCGGTCTGCCCAGCGGTACGGTCCTGGCCAATGCCCCGCCGCCGGACCCTCCTCGCCGCCGCACTCCTGCTGCTCACCCTCGGCACCGGCTGCCACGTCACCCTCTCGGCCGGCATCGACGTGCGCCAGGACGGGTCGGGCACGGTGAGGGCCGGCCTCGGCGTCGACGACGAGGCGCTGCGGGAGATCGGCGACCTGGCCGCCGTGCTCGACACCGCCGACCTGCGCCAGGCCGGCTGGGCGGTCACCGTCCCGGCCAAGGAGGACGACGGGCTGACCTGGGTGCGGGCGTCGAAGCCCTTCGACGACCCCGAGGAGGCCAACGCCGTCGCCGCCGAGCTCGAGCGGCCCCGACGGCCCGTTCAAAGACCTCCGCGTGACCCACAGCCAGACGCTCCTGCGCACCAAGACCGGCTTCACCGGGGTCGTCGACCTCTCGACCGGGCTGACCGGCCTCAGCGATGCCGACCTGGCGGCCAAGCTGGGCGACTACGACCTGGGGCTCGACGTCGAGGGCCTCCGGCGCCGGTTCGGCCAGGATCTGGGCACAGCCGTCCGGATCGAGGTGTCGGCCGGGCTCCCCGGGAAGATCACGTCGAACACCCCCGCCGTCGTCGACGGGCGGGCGGTGTGGTCGCCCGCCGTCGGCGAGCGGGTCGAGATGACCGCCACGAGCGACGCCCGCCGCCTCACCCCCCTGCTGTATTACGTCGGCGGCGCCGTCGTCGTGGCCGTCGGACTGGTCGCCGCCGTCCTCCGGCCCAGGCTGGGCAAACACCGACGTCGATAGCCGCTGACCCGGTGTGAGAAACCGGGTCACGTCGGTATACTCATCCGGCAATGCCGTGGACGGTGATCCTCCGCCCCCGTGAGATGGAGACGTTCCGGACGTGTCGCCGGGCGTGGGACTTCGGCGCGCGAATCCGCCAGAACTACATCCCGCTGACCCAGCCCTACGTCTTCGACTTCGACAAGGCCATCCACGACGCCTTGGCCGTCTACTACTACCCGGCCATGGACGACTGGAGCCGCCACATCGTCAGGCCGGTGGCCATGTCGGGCTTCATCCGCTCGATGCAGACGAGCAGGGCGCTCTACGAGGAGGGGGCGGCGCTCACCCCTGACCAGGAGCGCGACTACGAGGAGCACCTGGAGCTGGGCAAGGGCCTGCTGAACGGGTACTTCAAGTGGGTCGCAGGCGTGGACGACGTGGAGTCGATCTTCTCCGACCACGACGTGTGGGTGCCCATCCTCGACCCCAACAGCGACGACCCCGAGCAGGAGCTGGCCCGGCCCGACAACCGGCCGGTGCGCTACCTGGGCCGCATCGACGCCATGGTGTCCGACACCAACGACGAGTACTGGATCGTCAACCACCGGGTCGTCTACGACGGCTTCCAGGACCTCGACACGCTCATGGACGACAAGCTCGGCCTCACCCACATCTGGGGCATGGAGTTCGCCTACCCCCAGCTCTGGGTGGCCGGGATCATCTACAACGAGCTCCTCGTCGACGCCTTCCAGAACCGGGTGGGCGACGACACCGTCTCCGACGAGGAGATCGTCGAGATCGACGAGCGCCACATGCGGGGCGCCCGCCACATGCACACCCGGCGCGGGCCGCGCGACCCCCTGAACTACCCGGAGGAGATGGACGCGCCCAAGAGCACGTCCACCCGCGACATCGAGTACGACGAGGTCGTCGACCAGATCGGCAACGAGGCCTTCCGCCGCACGGTGATCAGGCGGGGCCGGCGCGGCGTGAGGGAGGCGGGGCAGCGCCTGTCGGCCGAGGCCGTGCAGATGGCGATGGAGGAGCCCGAGATCTATCCCACGGAGAACAGGGCGGTGTGCCGCACGTGCGTCTTCGTGGCACCGTGTGAGGCGATGACCGCAGGCGAGGACATCGCGGCGATCATGGCCGCCAACTACCGCCAGCGCGACGACGTCGAGTCCCTCGAGGAGGAGTCCATGCGCTGGTCGGCGGCCCGCAAGAACAACGCCCCCCCGTCGCTGAGCGGCAAGTCGCTCCGCGACCAGCGGGGTCGCGTGATCGACCGCATGCCGGGGGCGCCCAAGTAACTCGCTGCGCCGCGCTTTTCCGTCGGAGGGGCGTGTGGCCAGCCTCGTCTGAGGAGGGGCGATGGGCAGGCGGTCGGTGTTGGCAGAGCTCTCTTTCGCCAGTTTGGGACTGCCCGCGCTCGTCCCCCTGATGGCGGTGATGGAGGCCGGGGTGCCCATCCCCATCCCCCTCGACCTCGTCGTGCTCGTCGTGGGCGAGCGGGCCGCGGCCGGCAGCGTCCCGGTGTGGCTGGCGGCCGTCCTGCTCGAAGCGGTGGCCCTGGCCGGCACCGCCGCGCTCCTGCTGCTGTGCCGGCTCGGCCCGCGCCGTGGTCACCCGGGTGGGGCCCCGCATCGGGCTCACGCCGGAGCGTCTGGCCCGGGCCACCGCCCTTGTCACCGAGCGGGGACGAAGCGTGCTGGCCGTCGGCCGGGCCACGCCGGGCCTGCGCACCGTCACCGTCGTGGCCGCCGGGAGCTCGGGCATGTCGGTGCGAAGGGCCTTCCCCGCGTTGTTCATCGGCAGCAGCGTGTTCCTCCAGCTGCACCTGGTGCTGGGGTACCTGCTCGGACCTCTGGCCCGGGACGCGATCGAGTCGGCCAAGGGGCCCGCACTGGCCGTGCTGGCGGTGGTGGCCGTCGCCGGCGTGGTGGTCTGGATCGTTCGCAGAGGACGGCGGGAGGGCGCCCAGGCCGCCACCGAGGCGTGCTGCCCGGCCTGCCTGGCCCTCGGTCTTCTCGTGCCCAAGGTCGGCGGCCTGGAGGACCTCGTCTGACGTGATCGCGGTCGACAGGCTGGGAGAGTTCCTGCGCCGGCTGACAGCCGGTCGGTTCGATGTCTTCGTAGCGTCGTGATCTCGCCGATCCGGGCCGAAATCACGACGCTACGGCGACATCAAAGTTGGGTCCGCGGGACTGTCTCACGCCCTGCGTAGGGTCCAGCCTCATGACCAAGCTGAGGACTGTCCACCGGTGCGGCGAGTGCGGCGCCGAGTCGGCCAAGTGGGCGGGGCGGTGCCCGGGCTGCGGCGGGTGGGAGACGCTGGTGGAGGAGGTCGTCGACCGCGACCGCTCGAGGGCCGACGCCGACACCCAGCGGCGCCTGACACCCATGGCGAGGGCGGTGCCGATCGCCGAGGTCGACACCGGCTCGTGGGCGGCCCGGCCCACCGGCATCCCCGAGCTCGACAGGGTGCTCGGCGGCGGACTCGTGCCCGGCTCGGTCACCCTGGTCGGCGGGGAGCCCGGCATCGGCAAGTCCACCCTGCTCCTCCAGGTCCTGGCGGCGATGGCCGGCGCCGGGCACCGGTGCCTGCTCGTGTCGGCCGAGGAGTCGGCCCAGCAGGTGCGGCTCCGCGCCGAGCGGCTCGGCGCCGTCCACCCCCGCCTGTGGCTGCTGTCGGAGACCGAGCTGCCCACCGTCCTGGCCGCCCTCGACGACGTGGCGCCGGTCGTGGCGGTGATCGACTCCATCCAGACCGTCTACGACCCCGACCTGACCTCCGCCCCCGGCACCGTCACCCAGGTCAGGGAGTGCGCCCACCGCCTCGTCCGGGCGGCCAAGGAACGCGACCTGGCCGTGGTGCTAGTCGGCCACGTCACCAAGGAGGGCAGCCTGGCCGGGCCCCGTGTGTTGGAGCACGTGGTCGACACCGTCCTGTCCTTCGAGGGCGAGCGCCACCACGCCCTCCGCCTCGTCCGGGCCGTCAAGCACCGGTTCGGTTCGTCGGCCGAGCTGGGCCTGTTCGAGATGACCGACTCCGGCCTGGCCGGCGTGCCCGACGCCGGCGCCCTGTTCCTGTCCGACCGCCAGCCCGGCCTCGCCGGCTCGGTGGTCGTCCCCACCCTCGACGGCCACCGCCCCCTGCTGGTCGAGCTGCAGGCTCTGGTGGCGCCCGCCACCGCCCAGGCCTTCCCCCGACGGTCGGCCCAGGGCGTCGACCACGGGCGACTGGCGGTGCTCCTCGCGGTGGCCGACAGGCAGCTGAAGCTGCAGCCCGAGCTGGCCAAGCAGGACGTCTACGCCATCGCCGTCGGCGGGGTGAAGGTGATGGAGCCCGGTGCCGACCTCGGCCTGGCGCTGGCCCTGGCGTCCTCGGCGAGACAGACGCCGCTCCCCGACAACCTCGTCGCCTGCGGCGAGATCGGCCTCGGCGGCGAGCTCCGCCTGGTGAGCCAGACGTCGCGCCGGCTGGCCGAGGCGGCCCGGATGGGGTTCACCACCGCGGTGGTGCCGGCGTCGGCCCCCGATCCGCCCCCCGGCATCACCCTGCTGCGCGCCACCACCCTCGCCGAGGCCGCCCGCCGCACGGGCGTGACCAGGTAGTATGGGGGTGTGACCGCACGGTCGGACACCGCACGGTCGGATACCGCAGTCCCCCGCCGGCCGGCCGGCGACCGAAGGAGTCAGAGCGTGTCCGTGCGCCGTGACGTCGCCCTCACGGACGCCCTCGCGATGGTCGCGCCCGGGAGCCCGCTGCGCGACGGCCTCGACAGGATCCTGCAGGGCAATCGGGGTGCGCTCATCGTCGTCGGCGACGGTCCCGAGGTGCTCGCCATCTGCTCGGGCGGCTTCCTCCTCGACGCCGAGTTCAGCCCGCAGCGCCTGTCCGAGCTGGCCAAGATGGACGGCGCCATCATCCTGGCCGCCGACGCCAGCCGCATCGCCCGGGCCAACGTCCACCTGGTGCCGAACCCCAACGTCCCCACCTCGGAGACCGGCACCCGCCACCGCACCGCCGAGCGGGTGGCCAGGTCGATCAACGTCCCGGTCATCTCCGTGTCCGAGGACATGTCGGTGATCGCCGTCTACCACGGCACCACCAAGCACCCCCTCGAGCTCAGCGCCCGCCTGCTCAACCGGGCCAACCAGGCCATCCAGACCCTGGAGCGCTACAAGAACCGGCTCGACGCGGTGTCGGGGTCGCTCTCCGCGCTCGAGGTCGAGGACCTGGTGACGGTGCGCGAGGTCGTCACCGTGCTCCAGCGCACGGAGATGGTGCGCCGGATCGCCGAGGAGATCCACGGCCACATCCTCGAGCTGGGCGCCGACGGTCGGCTGATCCGTCTCCAGCTGGAGGAGCTCATGGGCGGCGTGGAGGACGACCGCCGGCTCGTCATCAAGGACTACTTCCACGGCGACACGGAATGGCACCTCAGTGACGCCATGGAGGGTCTGGCCGACCTCACCACCGACGATCTGCTCGACCTCAAACAGGTGACGGCGGTCCTTCACCTGGCCGGCGACGAGGCCGAGCTCGACGCCGGGCTCCAGCCCAAGGGGTACCGGCTGCTGGCCAAGATCCCACGCCTCCCCGACGTCGTCATCGAACGAATCGTCCAGCGGTTCGGCAACCTCCCCAAGATCCTGCGCGCCACCGTCGACGATCTCGACGCGGTGGAGGGCGTGGGCGAAGCGCGCGCCAGGGCGATCCAGGAAGGGTTGTCACGTCTGGCCGAGAGCAGCGTCCTCGACCGCTACGGGTGAACCCCACCCGTCGAGCGGCGAGTCCGCACCAGTTCATACAGGAGACAGTTGGTGTTCACCCTCACTACCTGGCACTCTGGAGTTGTCCCCATCTGGTGTTTTCTTCCCCGGGAGCCGTATGCCTTTTGACGTAGGAGACAAGGTCGTCTACCCCCACCACGGCGCAGCTGTGATCGAGCGGCGCGAACGACGGGACGCGTTCGGAGCCGATCGGGAGTACCTCGTGCTGCGGCTGGCCTATGGCGACCTCACCCTCATGGTGCCCGCGGACAACACCGAAGAGGTGGGTCTGCGCGAGGTCATCAACGACGAAGAGGTCGAAGAGGTCTTCGCCGTCCTGCGCAAGAAGGAAGCGCGGATGCCGACCAACTGGTCGCGCCGGTTCAAGAACCACGTCGAGAAGCTGAAGTCGGGCGACATCTACCAGGTCGCCGAAGTGGTCAGGAACCTGTCGATCCGGGAGAAGGACAAGGGCCTGTCCGCGGGCGAGAAGCGCATGCTCACCAAGGCCCGCCAGATCCTCGTGTCCGAGCTGACCTTCGCCCTCAGCGTCACCGAGGAAGAGGCCGAGAAGAAGCTCGACGAGGCCCTCCCGTAGCCTCATCGGGAAAACCGAGCAGGCCGCCCAAGCCCCCGCCCAAGCGAGCGGGACGCGCCGGCGGCAGGCCGAAGCCGGCCCAGAGACACGCCGGCCAGGGATACGCCGGCCAGGGATACGCCGGCCAGGGATACGATGGTCGACGACAGGACAGCCGGCGCGAGCGTGACCGCGAACGGGAGCGGGGCCTCGGCGGCGAGCAGGTCGAGGGCCGCCAGGCCGTCGCCGAGCTGCTCCGGGCCGGTCGCCGCCCGATAACCGACGTCTGGATCGCCGACGGCATAGATGCAGCACCGATCGTCGACACCATCCTGCAGGAGGCCGACCGCCGCCAGGTCCCGGTGCGACGGGTGCCAAGGCACCGGATCGACGCCGAGGCCGCCACCACCGCCCCCCAGGGCGTCCTGGCCCACGCCGCGCCGTTGCCCGAGGCCGACCTCGACGACCTCTGCCACGCCAGCGGGAGCAACGGCCAGCCTCCGTTCCTCCTCGCCGTCGACGGCGTCACCGATCCCGGCAACGTCGGCGCCCTCCTCCGCAGCGCCGAGGGCGCGGGCGCCACCGGGGTCCTGCTCCCCCGGCACCGGGCGTCGCGCATAACCCCCGCGGTGGCCAAGGCCGCGGCCGGCGCCATCGAACACCTGCCGCTGGCGCTGGTGCCGGGGATGCCCTCGGCCCTGGCCCGGGCCAAGGAGCTGGGCTGCTGGGTGGTCGGCCTGGCCGGCGACGCCGGCACGAGCCTGTTCGACCTCGACCTGGCCGATCAGCCCCTCGTCGTGGTGCTGGGTGCCGAGGGCGAAGGCCTGTCCCGCCTCGTCCGCGATCGCTGCGACGTGCTGGCGGCGATCCCCCTGGCCGGCTCCCTCCCGTCGCTCAACGTGGCCGCCGCCGGAGCCCTCGCCCTGTTCGAGGTGGCCCGCAAACGCCACGTTTCGTCGTAGCCACCCGGGCGATCCCCCGCCGGGGGGAAAATCCCCCAACCATTGACACTCACCGTGGCCGTCGCTTAAAACAAGAGCCCTCCGCTGTAGGTGTTCAGCACTTACAGCAACATTGCCCTCGTCGCCGTACCACGGAGCCCATGGTCCCGAACCGTTGCGCCATCGAAACGAGCGACGACATGCTCGTCGCCCGCTGCCACCAAGGTGAGGAAGAAGCCCTCAACCTCCTCCTCGAGCGGTACCGCCGCTTCGCCCGGGCCAAGGCGCGTGGCTACTTCATCGTGGGCGGCGACCTCGACGACATCGAGCAGGAGGGCATGATCGGCCTGTTCAAGGCCGTACGCGACTACCGCTGCGACCGTGAGGCGTCGTTCCGGGCCTTCGCCGAGCTCTGCATCACCCGCCAGATCATCACCGCCATCAAGTCGGCGTCGCGGCAGAAGCACAGGCCGCTGAACCAGTACGTCTCGCTCTGGGGGCACAGGCTGATGGACGAGCCCGGCGGCGCCCAGCTGATCGACGAGCTGCCCCACCACCAGGTGCCCGACCCCGCCGACGAGCTCGTGTGCTCGGAGGACCTCGCCGACACCCGGGCCTGCATCGCCGCCATGCTGTCGGGGCTGGAGGTCGAGGTGCTGCGCCTCTACGTCGACGGCAGCTCCTACCAGGAGATCAGCGAGCAGCTCGGGCGCCACGTCAAGTGCATCGACAACGCCCTCCAGCGCATCAAGCGCAAGCTGGAGAGCCACCTGGCAGCACGGGAAACAGAGCACTCGGGGCAAAGGATCGCAGTAGCGGTTGCCTGAAAGGGTTTGATCCGGCGGCCGCAGGAAACCGCCGAAGGCGGTCCCGACGGCTGTCGGCAGGAGGGAACAGGCGGAGGGCGGCCGGCTCCGCCGGCCGCCCGGAGCACCTTGAAACTCGCCGAGGAAGCTCCGCTTCCGAGTGCGAAACTACTGCTCCAAAGGTGCCAACCGCCGGTGTAGCTCCTCGTAGTAGTCGGGGTGGATGTGGACGATCGTGAGCAGGTTGAACCGCTTGGTGATGGAGGCGGTGGTCTCGCGTTCGAGCAGGTAGACGAACGTCTCCTTGATCACCGTGTTGACGTCGACCCACTTGAGCCCGAGCTTGTCGCCGATGAGCATCGGCGGCACCTCGACGTTGAAGGTCGTGGTCTCGTCACCCTCGGTGACGGTGACCGCGAAGTTCTCGGGTCGGGTCATGGTGACCTCGATCTCAGCCATCAGCCACCTTTCGTCTCGACTGGAGCCGGTGGTCGGATTCGAACCGACGGCCTGACGATTACAAGTCGCCTGCGCTACCGGACTGCGCCACACCGGCGTACGGCCAAGGCTAACAATCGCACCTGGCAATGGCACCCGACCCGGGGGGTCCTTGACCTTCCGGCCCAGGGGAGGCAGCCTGACGCGAATGGCACTGTCCGACCGCGACCGGGCGATCCTCGATTTCGAGCGCTCCTGGTGGACGGAGGAGGGCGCCAAGGAGACTGCCATCCGAACCCGCTTCCAGCTCTCCCCCGGCCGGTACTACCAGGTGTTGGGGGCCCTGCTGGCCCTGCCCGAGGCGGTCGCCTACGACCCTCTCGTAGTGCGGAGACTGCGTCGGCAACGGATCGACCGCCGGCGGGCCCGCATCGAGGGACGGCCGGCCCAGCGCCGGACCCCGTGACTCCGTGACCCCGTGACACCATGACCAGCCACCGCACCGGTGACCGGTGACCGATGACCGATGACCGATGACCGATGACCGATGACCGATGAGTAGTCGCGTTCCGGGCGGCGCAACCAGCGCCGGGGCGCGCGGCGCCATCCTGCTCGCCGTCGCCGTGGTGTTGGGAATCGTCCTGCTGCAGGCATTCGACACCGGCGACCCCGTCGGCCAGGCAGTCAGCTCGGGGGACTCGAACGACACCGTCCCGACCACCCTCGAAGCCAACTCGGGCACCGTCGCCCCCACCACGACCACCACCATCGTCAGCCGGCAACCCGCCGAGGTCAAGGTGCTCGTCGCCAACGGCACCGCCATCCGTGGCCTCGGGGGAAAGACGAGCGACGCCCTGAAGGCGCTCGCCTACAACGTCCTGTCCCCCACGGACACCACCAAGGCGCTCGAGGCCAGCTCCATCCAGTACGACACCGGCTTCGACGCGGAGGCCAGGGCCATCGCCACCACCCTCGGGCTGCCCCTCACCGCCGTGGTGCCGCTCAACTCGCCGCCGGTCGACGACGCCAGGGGCGCCAACGTGATCGTCCTGCTCGGCGCCGACGTCGGCCAGTCGACGACGACCACCGCCGGCTAGCAGCCGCCTTCAGCCGCCGCCGGTTCAGCCGCCGGGGCTGGCGGCCTCGGCCTTCTCGGGCGGGAGCCGGCGGGTCGCGGACCTGACCTCCACCGACGACGTGCCGGTGACGGGCAGGGCGTTGTCGCCGGGGCCGGTGAGGGTGAGCTGGAACGTTCCTTTCGTGATTGAGGTTGCGTCGTGGATCGCCCCGTCGGACAGCGACCGGGTGGACGTGGCCTCGGTGACCTCCACTCCCTCCAGGGCGACGGTGACCTCTCCCAGCTTGCTGGAGTTGACGAGGGGAAGCCTGGTCTCGGACCGCATCGACGCCGCCTTCTGCCCCCCGGCACTGGTGAGGCGCACCAGCTTCCCCGTGCCCTGGAGGTGGGCGGTGATGCCGCCCGGCAGGGTGGGCTTCACGTCGATCTTCCACTTCTCGCCCGGCTGCAGCATCTTCTGGGGGGAGCCCCGGCGGCGGCCGGCAGGAACTCGGGGAACGCCGACTGGCCGAGGACGGCGGGGGGCAGGCCGTCGACCATCTCGACGCCCGAGAGCTGGGCGGCGCGGTCGAAGCGGACGACGAACGTGCGGTCGGGCGAGCCCGGGCGGCGCAGCTGCACCTGCACCCGCACCTCCTCGGGGCTGGAGCTGAGCACCGTGTCGGTGGCCTCCATCACCGCCTCGTCGACCGTCCGCTCGGGAGCGTCACCGCCGATGGTGGTGGTGGTCACCGAGTGCACCTTGACCTCGTAGCGGTAGGTGGCGCCGACCGGCGGACGGAACGACACCTCCACCTTCTCGTCGCTGCTGCAGGCGCTGAGGGCGGTGGCACCGAGCAGGCAGGCGCATGCGATGGCCCCCAGTCGTCGCATCGAGGCCAAGATACCGGGATGGCCCGCAGGAACGAAGCCAGCGACCTCCTGGCCGGGTTCGCCGCCCACGCCGGCACCGCGGGGGTGTTCTCGGATTTCGACGGCACCCTGTCGCCGATCGTCGACGACCCTGCCTCGGCCCGGCCGCTTCCCGGGACGGCCGAGGTGCTCGCCCGGCTGGCCGACCGCCTCCGCGTGGTGGCCGTGGTGTCCGGGCGGCCCGGCGCCTTCCTGGCCGAGCACCTCGGCGGGCGGGGCCTGACGCTGCGCGGCCTGTACGGCCTGGAGCCGGTGGGCCCCGACGGCACCGTGGGCGGCGTGGCCGAGGCCGACCACTGGCGGGCCGTCGTCGACGACGTGGCCGCGAGGGCCGAGGCCGAGCTCCCGCCCGAGGTGTCCGTCGAGCGCAAGGGCCTGTCGGTCGCCCTTCATTTCCGACTTCATCCCGACCGCGGGGTCGAGGCCCGGCGATGGGCCGAAGCGGCCGCGGCGGCGTCGGTGGTGGCAGGGGGCGCCGGCCTCCTGCTGCATCCCGGCCGGATGTCGTTCGAGCTGCGACCACTGCTGCCCCACGACAAAGGCCTTGTCGTCGCCGAGCTGGCCGAGGGCCTGACCCACGTCTGCTTCCTGGGCGACGACCTGGGCGACCTGGAGGCGTTCGACGCCCTGGACGAGATGCGGGAGCGGGGCGCCACGGCGGTCAAGGTGGCGGTGGCCAGCGTCGAGTCCGTTCCCGAGCTGATGCAGCGGGCCGACCTCGTCGTCGACGGCCCCGAAGGCGTGCTCAACGTGCTGAGGGAGCTGGCCGAGCAGGTGGGTCGCTAGCCGTCGGAGGCAGCGGCCAGCTGGTCGTCGAACCAGTCGCGGGGCACGCGTGCCGCCGCCAGCTTGCGGACGGCGGAGGCGTGGGCCTCCCGCTCGTCGGGAGCCATGGCCAGTGCCGTGGCCAGGGCGTCGGAGGTGCCGACCACGTCGAACGGGTTCAGCTCCAGGGCGGTGGCGCCCAGCTCGTCCCACACCCCCGCCTCGCGGCTGAGGGCGATCACGCCGTTGCGCCGGTTGATCAGGGCGCCCTCCTTGGCCACCAGGTTGAGCCCGTCCCGCACCGGGTTGACGAGCAGGACGTCGTAGCGGGTCAGGGCGGCCACCGACCGGCAGTAGTTGTCGGACATGTCGAGCCAGACGGGCTTCCAGTCGGCCGTGCCCCAGCGGTCGTTGACGTACCGGGCCAGCGACTCGACCTCCTGCCGGTAGGCGAGGTACTCGGGAAGGGCCTCGCGGGACGGGTACAGGAAGGCGCCGAAGACAACCTTGCCCCGCCACTCGGGGCGGGACGCCAGCAGGTCGTCGTAGGCGTGGAACCCACGGAGGAGGTTCTTGGACAGCTCGATGCGGTCGACCCTTGCGATGAGCAGGCGGTCGCCGAGCAGGCCCTCCAGCCTGTCGAGCTCCCTGGCGCAATCCGCCGAATCGGCGGTGGACGCGATGTCGTCGCGGTCGGGGCTGATCGGCGACACGAACGCCCGCGGCGTGAACCCGAGGACCTCACGGCAGCACGCCTCGAAGTTGGCGGCCCAGCGGCGGGCGTGGAACCCGCAGGCGGCGTGGCTGGTCATGCCGACCAGCAGCTCCTCGGCCACCGACGACGGCAGCACCCGAAGGGCCTCCGGATCGGCGAACGGCGTGTGGGTGAAGTGGACCGCCCGCAGGTCGGGTCGCTCCTTGGCCAGCCAGGCCCCCACCAGGAACAGGTGATAATCCTGGACGAGGACGGTGGCGCCCTCCTCGGCGTGCTCGACGATGGCCTCGGCGAACGCGCGGTTGACCGCCCGGTAGCCCTCCCAGGCCTCCCACCAGCGACGATCGAACCGGGGTCGCCGGGCCAGGTCGAACAGCCCGTGGTTGAGGAACCACAGCGTCGAGTTCGAGACCACGTCGTAGGCCTGGCGGAAGGTGGCCGGGTCCATTTCCAGCGACCGCACCTTGAACCCCTCGGCCTCCACGACGCCCTCCTCGGCGGCCTGGCGGTCGGCGTCGGTCATGGCGGCGGCGATCCAGGTGGCCCCCGCCTCCTTGACGAGCGGCCCCAGGCTGGACACGAGGCCCCCGCCGCCCCTGCTGGCCTCCAGCTCGCCGTCGTCGCCCAGCGAGAACGACAGCGGGGCCCGGTTGGAGACCACGATCACGGAAGACGCCGCGACCGACGATCGCTCGCCGGAAGAAGGGGCGCCGGCCATGGGCAACGATAACCCGGTGACCCTGCCCCTCCGTCCGGTGAGACACGCCCGCCGACTGGTCGCCGCGCCCGACAAGTACAGGGGGACGGCGACCGCGGCGGAGGTGGCGGCGGGCATCGAGCGGGCGGCGGCGGCGGCCGGCTGGGCGTGCGACAGCGTGCCGGTGGCCGACGGCGGCGAGGGCACGCTCGAGGCCCTCGGCGGGGCGGTCCGTTCGTCCACCGTGCGGGGCCCGCTGGGCGATCCGGTGACCGCCGAGTGGCGCATGCAGGCCGACGGCACCGCCGTCGTGGAGATGGCCCGGGCCTCGGGACTGGCCCTGGTCGGCGGGCCCGAGGGGAACGACCCGCTCCGGGCCTCGACCTACGGCACCGGCGAGCTGATCGGCGCCGCCATCGACGCCGGTGCCACCCGGGTCGTCGTCGGCGTGGGCGGGTCGGCCACCACCGACGGCGGCTTGGCCGCCCTGAGCGCCCTCCGCCCCGACCGCCGGCCCGGCCTCGGGCGCGCCATCGAGGTGGTCGTGGCCTGCGACGTAACGACGCTGTTCGTCGACGCCGCCGAGTGGTTCGGGCCCCAGAAGGGGGCCACCCCGGCCCAGGTGTCGCTCCTCCGCCGGCGCCTGGAGCGGCTGGCCGAGATCTACCTCCAGGACTACGGCGTCGACGTGCGCGACATCCCCGGCTCGGGTGCCGCCGGAGGGCTGGCGGGGGGCCTGGCCGCGGCCGGAGCCTCGCTTGTGCCCGGCTTCGACGTGGTGGCGGACGCCCTGGGGCTGGCCGACCGGATCGCCGGGGCCGACCTGGTGGTCACCGGCGAGGGCACGTTCGACGCCGGGTCGTTCGACGGCAAGGCCGTCGGCGGCGTCCTGGCCCTGGCGGCGGAGGCCGGCGGCGTCCCGGTGCTGGTCGTGGCCGGCGACGTCGACCAGCGCGGCCTGCCGCTCCTGCCGGGCACGGTCGAGATCACGTCGCTCGTCGAGCGCTTCGGCGTCGACGCCGCCTACGGCGCCACGGTGGACTGCGTGACTGCGGTCGTGGCCGAGCGCCTGGCCCGGTAGGACTCGACCTCGATCATCGGCGGCCGTTCGGCCAGGTCGGCGTCGCCCCATCCGGGGCGGTCGGGCACCCCCGCCCGGCGCAGGGCGACCCGCAGCACCGCCGTGGCCTGCTGGCCCAGCTCGTCGAGGCTGCGGTTGCGGTGGGTGCGGGTGCCGAGGTCGATCTGGGCGATGGCGCCGGGGCCGAACCGGGCGGCCACGTCGACGATCAGGCCCAGGTCGACGCCGTAGCCCTGCACGAACGGCACCCGCTCCAGCACCTCCCGCCGGGCGGCGAACTCGCCGCCCAGGGGCTGGCGGATGGACAGCAGGTGGGGGAAGAACAGGCCGAGCAGTGGGCGGGCCATCAGCTCGGTCACCCGGCCACCGCCCACCGGGCGGTCGTAGTGGCCCTTGACGAAGCCGACGCCCGGCGCGCCGGTGAACGGCTCCAGCAGGAGCGGCCCGAGCATGCCGGTGACGAAGGCGGGGTCGAAGTCGGTCAGGTCGGCGTCGCAGAACACGAGAACGTCGCCGGTGGCCACGTACAGCGCCTTCCAGAGGGCCTCGCCCTTCCCGGTGCCGGGGCCGCACTCGGGCAGCACCGACGAGGCGGCCACCGCGATCGCCCCGGAGGCCGCCGCCACCGCCGCGGTCGCGTCCGTCGACCCGTCGTCGATCACCACGACCTCGTCGACCACGTGGTGGCGCTCGATGAGCTCGTCGACGATGGTGGCGACGATGGCGCCGACCGTCGCCTCCTCGTTCCGTGCCGGCAGGCAGACGGAAACCCGGAGAGTCGGCGCCCGGGGAGTCGGCTCCTGGGGCACGCGCGGCATGTTCCCGCCTCACCTATGATGAAGGCAATTCATCCAGAGCGGTCGAGGGACCGGGCCGACGAAACCGCGACAACCAGCGAGCCCCAGGATCATCCTGAGGCGAGCCAGGTGCCACCGCCCGGAACGATGATTGGGAGAAGCGCATGTCCTTCGTCGAGGGTCTCCGGTGTCGTGAATGTGGTCGCGCCTTCCCGGCCGAGGCACTGCACGTGTGCGACTGGTGCTTCGGGCCGCTCGAGGTCACCTACGACTACGACGCCATAGCCGCGGCGACGTCGCGAGAGTCGATCGCGGCCGGCCCGGCGTCGATCTGGCGCTACGCCAACCTGCTGCCGGCGGTCAACGATGGTGCCGTCGACCTCGGCGCCGGGTTCACCCCGCTGGTGCGGGCCGACCGGCTGGCCGCCCAGCTCGGCCTGGGCGAGCTGTGGCTCAAGAACGACACCCTGAACCCCACCGGATCGTTCAAGGACCGGGTGGTGGCGGTGGCCCTCGCCCGGGCCCGGGCCATGGGCTTCAAGGTGGCCGCCTGCGCCTCCACCGGCAACCTGGCCAACTCCGTCGCCGCCCACGCCGCCCGCGCCGGGATGCGCCACTTCGTGTTCATCCCTGCCGACCTGGAGATGGGCAAGGTGGTCACGACAGCCGTCTACGGGCCCAACCTGATCGCCGTCGACGGCAGCTACGACGACGTCAACCGGCTGTGCGCGGAGCTGGCCTCGGACCGTCCCACCTGGGCCTTCGTCAACGTCAACCTGCGGACGTACTACGCCGAGGGGTCCAAGACCCTCGCCTTCGAGACCGCCGAGCAACTGGGCTGGGAGACGCCCGACCACGTGGTCGTCCCCGTCGCCTCCGGCTCGCAGCTGACCAAGATCGCCAAGGGCTTCCAGGAGCTGTGGAAGGTCGGCCTGCTCGACGAGGAGCCCCACGTGCGGGTGTCTGGGGCCCAGGCCGAGGGGTGCTCGCCGGTGGCCACCGCCTTCCTCGAGCACCACGACTACATCCGCCCGGTGAAGCCCAAGACCATCGCCAAGTCGCTGGCCATCGGCAACCCGGCCGACGGGTTCTACGCCCTGGAGGCGGTGCGGTCGAGCGGCGGGGCACTGGAAGCGGTCAGCGACACCGAGATCGTCGACGCCATCCTCCTGCTGGCCCGCACCGAGGGGATCTTCGCCGAGACGGCGGGCGGCGTCACCGTCGCCACCCTGTCCCGGCTGGCGGCCAAGGGCATCATCCGGCCCGACGAGCGAGTCGTCGCCTACATCACCGGCGGCGGGCTCAAGACCCTGGAGGCGGTGGCGCCGCGCGTGTCCCCCACCGCCACCATCGCCCCCACCATGGCCGCGTTCGCCGACGCCATGGGCGCCCACGGAGAGGATGGCTGATGGCCACCGTTCGGATCCCCACCCAGCTCCGCACCCTCTCGGGCGGGGAGGCCGAGGTCAGCGTGGCCGGCGGCACCGTCGGCGAGGTCCTGGCCGGCCTGGAGGGCGCCCACCCCGGCTTCCAGGCCCGCCTGTTCGACGAGGGCGGCCAGCTGCGCCGGTTCGTCAACGTCTTCGTGGCCGACGAGGACGTCCGCTTCCTGAAGGGCCTCGACACCACCGTCACCGACGGCCAGACGGTTTCCATCATCCCCGCCGTCGCCGGGGGCTGACCAGGGATACAGCCGGGGGCTGACCAGCGCTCCAGGAGGCTCTCGGCGGTTGGCACTCTGCCCCGTCGTTTGCCAAAGGCCCCCTCGCCGTGGTTTGCTGTTAGCACTCACAGGCAGAGAGTGCTAACGGAACCACGGAGGAGCACACGCGTATGTCCAAGATGATCGCGTTCGACGAGCACGCCCGAAGGGCCCTCGAGAACGGCATGAACCAGCTCGCCGACGCAGTACGCGTCACCCTCGGCCCGAAGGGGCGCAACGTCGTCCTCGACAAGAAGTGGGGCGCCCCCACGATCACCAACGACGGCGTGTCCATCGCCAAGGAGATCGAGCTCGAGGACCCCTACGAGCGCATCGGCGCCGAGCTGGTCAAGGAAGTCGCCAAGAAGACCGACGACGTGGCCGGTGACGGCACCACCACCGCCACGGTCCTGGCCTGGGCCATGGTCCACGAAGGCCTGCGCAACGTCGCCGCGGGCGCCAACCCCATGTCGCTGAAGAAGGGCATCGAGGCCGCCGTCATCCGCGCCGTCGAGGGCATCAAGGAGATCGCCGTCGAGGTCGAGTCCAAGGAGCAGGTCGCCCAGGTGGCGTCCATCTCCGCCGCCGACCGCGAGATCGGCGACACCATCTCCGAGGCCATCGACAAGGTGGGCAAGGACGGTGTCATCACCGTCGAGGAGTCGCAGACCTTCGGCATGGAGCTGGAGCTGGTCGAGGGCATGCGCCTCGACAAGGGCTACATCTCCCCCTACTTCGTCACCGACCCCGAGCGGATGGAAGCGGTCCTCGACGACCCCTACATCCTGCTCTACGCCGGCAAGATCTCCGCTGTCCGGGACATGCTGCCGATCCTCGAGAAGGTCATGCAGACGGCCAAGGCGCTGGTCATCATCGCCGAGGACGTCGAAGGTGAGGCCCTCGCCACGCTGGTCGTCAACAAGATCCGGGGCACGTTCAAGTCGGTCGCCGTCAAGGCCCCCGGCTTCGGCGAGCGCCGTAAGGCCATGCTGCAGGACCTCGCCATCCTCACCGGCGGTCAGGTCATCTCCGAGGACGTCGGTCTCAAGCTCGAGAACGTCACCCTCGACATGCTGGGCCGGGCCCGCATCATCACCGTCACCAAGGACGAGCTCACCCTCGTCGAGGGTGCCGGCTCCGAGGCCGACATCAAGGGCCGCATCGCCCAGCTGAAGGCCGAGCTGGACAGCAGCGACTCCGACTACGACGCCGAGAAGATCCAGGAGCGCCTGGCCAAGCTGTCCGGTGGTGTGGCGATCATCAAGGTCGGCGCCGCCACCGAGGTCGAGCTCAAGGAGAAGAAGCACCGGATCGAGGACGCGGTCAGCACCACCAAGGCCGCCGTCGAGGAGGGTGTCGTCCCCGGTGGGGGCGTGGCCCTGCTCCGTGCCCAGAAGGGCGTCAACGAGCTGGCCGCCGACATGATCGGCGACGAGGCCACCGGCGTTCGCATCGTCTCCCGCTCGCTGGAGGAGCCGCTGAAGCAGATCGCCGTCAACGCCGGCATGGAGGGTGGTGTGGTCGTCGAGCGGGTTCGTAACCTCGACGGTGCCACCGGCCTCAACGCCGCCACCGGCGACTACGAGGACCTGTTCAAGGCCGGCGTCATCGACGCCGCCAAGGTGACCCGTTCGGCACTGCAGAACGCCGCTTCGATCGCCGCCCTCTTCCTCACCACCGAAGCCGTGATCGTCGACAAGCCCGAGCGCAACGGTGGAGGCGGCGACGCCTACCCCGGCGGCATGGAGGACTACTAGGCCGTACCGCGGAACCCGCATTCTGTGCCCGAAGGGGCCGGCTCCGGCCGGCCCCTTCGTCGCGTCCGGATACAGGCAGGGCGTCCGGATACAGGCAGGGCGCCCGGATACAGGCAGGGCGCCCGGATACAGGCAGGGCGCCCGGATACAGGCAGGGCGCCCGGATTCGAGCCGGGTCTAACGGCTCGCTAGCCCAGGTCGATCCAGGGCGAGCCGTGCCGGACCCTGGCGTGACGGCCGGCCTCGTTGATCTCGGACGTCGTGAAGGTGCGGTGGTAGTCGGCCAGGCGGAAGATCAGCCCGTGCAGGGATGACGTGCCGTCCGGGCCGGCTCCGATGGTCAGGCCCTGGGGATCGCTGGCGGACACGGTCCCGCTGACCTCGATGAAGCCGCCGACCACGACCCGGGCGGTCGTCCCGGCCAGGGTGACGATGATCACCAGTGGCACCCCGAGCGGAAGGGCGGCGGAGGCTATGACGGACGCCGTCTTCGTGGCGAGGCGTACCTCGTTGAACTTGCCATTGGGATTGCGACCGAACAGGGCAAACGCGATGGCGGCGTTGACCACGCCGCTGGCGAAGAGGCGGGGGGCGAGGCCGAGCGCAACTGTCGCGAACGAGGCGATGACGACGTAGGAGCGGGGGCGAGGGTGGGCCGCGAGCGACAGGTCGGAGGTGGTCAGCCGCCGGCCGGTGCCGTCGAAGGCCACCGCCGGCCGTCCGCCGGCTTGCAGCGTGCGAAACACCGGCCGCAGTGCCCCGTTGGCCTGGACCGCCGGGTTCGCCGGATTGGCGGTGTTCGGCCAGGAGGCGATGGGCGTGCCCGAGGCGGCGATGATCGACGCCGCATTCCAGTCGTTGGCCGCGCCGGCAGGCAGGTCGGCCGGCTCCCGCAGGCTTGGGAGGTACCGGCGGGCCGCGGCCGGCGACTCGAACACGGCCGCCCCGTTGCCCGAGCGCAGCGCCACCGCGCAGTGGGTGGCCGAGTACGACTGCAGATGGCGGCACCCGCGCCAGATCGGGTTGTTGCTGTGCACGTTCTCGACCCAACGGGGATGTCCCGGATCCTCCAGGCTGTAGACCGCCACTGCGCCCTCGAAGACGCCTCCGGCCGCCGGAGCCTGGTTCTGCAGAGCCATGAGCAGCCACTGGTGGTCGGCAGTGATCTCGATGTGCTGGGGCGAGGACGTGCGCAACTCGTCCCGGTAGGTGTGGACCGACACGAATGGGTTCTCGAGGTCGGTCCAGTCGACCACCGACAGCCCGTCGTTGTTGGCAACCGCGTAGTACGCCCAGCGGCGGTCGGCGGCGGCCTCGAGCATCCTCACTCCGGCCACACCCTGGAACTCGGCGTCGCTGGCGAGGAAGGAGACGGTGAACGGCGAGGCCGGGTCGGTGGCGTCGATCAGCCCGACGGCGGAGGTTGAGCCGGCGGCGGCCGTCCAGACCAGCAGCCGGCCGTCGGTCATCCGGTACGGCTCTGCCCCGTGGACGAGATTGAGGAATGCGGGGTCCTGCACGTGGCCGAGCACCCGCATGTGGAGCGGGTCGGTCACATCGACGAACGCGACCTGGTTGCCCCGCTGACCCACGACGACGGCGACCTTCATGTCGGCCACGTCGACGACGACGACCTTGCGTGCCCCGGCCATCGCCGAGGTGTCGACCACGCTCGCCATGACGGTCGGCGCGGTGTCGACAGTGATGTCGACCGCTGTCAGCCGGCTCTCGAAGTTGGCGACCTCCCCGCCGCAGGCGACGAACAGCCAGGGCCACGTCGAGTACACGCCGTTGGCGAAGTGCAACCTGACGCTGTCGCGCAGCGTCGCTCGCAGGACGAGGCTGCGTGGGTCGGTGATGTCCACCACCGCGATGGCATCGGCGCCGAAGCCGGTGCCGTACAGCATGTCCCGACCAGTCTCGGTGCTGGACGTGCACGGTCCGGCAGTTGTTGAGGCCCACGTCGTCCTTGACGGTGCCCAACACCTGCGCGAAGCGGCGACGAGACTCAGCCATCACGCGGCCATGAGCCACAAGTCGACGAGGAACGACACCTGGACCGTCCCGCCATTGGTGTAGCGCGCCCGGACGAAGGGCAGCACCAGCGGCACCCGGATCTGGCGAGGCACCCCCGCCGCGATGGCATAGGAAGCCTGGTGGGGGAACGACGACCCGGTCTGGTCGTTGGCCTGCTCGATGACCAGCGTGCCGTCGTGCGAGGCCGTGACCGTGCCCATGACCCGCACCATCGTCGAACAGTCGACGATGTCGCTCACCAACGATGCGCTGGCGTCCAGAGACTGCGACGAGGCCAGCAGGGGCACGGACAACGACCCCTGGATGTCGATCGCCGGCAGGCTCACGACAGCCTCGTCGCCAGCAGCTTGGAACCGGCCAGCAGGATGGTGGCAGTGGGGTGGGGGGCGCTCGGCGCAGTCGAGGGTCACGCCTCCTCCTGTCCCGCCGACGAAGATGGTGGTGGAGAACCACAGCGGCGTGATCTTGCCCGTGCCATGGGCGCCGGCAGAGGTGGCCACGCTCAACGGCGCGGTGGTGAACCCCGGCGAGGCGCTGTTCGCTGACCCGGAGGTGCACTTGAGGGCGGTGACGTCGCCGGTCGACCCCGCAGGCCCATTGAGCCGGAACTGGAAGTCGCCGTTGACGTCGCCGGAGTACTTGAGCTCGCCCTCCACCAGCCACGTCTCACCCGCGAGAACCGGAAAGGTGAAGTCGGGGTCGACAACGAGGGTCGCCCCCGTGTCCGCGCTGCTTCGGCCGGTGTTGGAGGCCTTGACCCGCCGATAGTTCGGGACCGTCTCGCCCGGTGGGCCGGCAGGACCAGTGGCTCCGGTGGCGCCGGTGGGACCAGGAGGGCCGGGAGCGCCGGTGGCGCCGGGGGGGCCGGTCTCGCCGATCGCGCCGGTAGGGCCGGTCTCGCCAATCGCGCCGGTGGCGCCAGGCGGGCCCGGAGGGCCGGACTCGCCAGAGGGACCAGTCTGGCCGGTGGGACCAGGCTCGCCGGTGGGACCAGTCTGGCCGGTGGGGCCAGTCTGGCCGGTGTCGCCGGGGGGGCCGGTCGCTCCGGGGGGGCCGATGGGACCGACTTCGCCCGTCGGGCCGATGGGGCCGGAGCCGCCGGTCGCGCCGGTCGCGGCGCCGGTCGCGCCGGTCGCGCCCGTGGCGCCTTGGCGCCCGGTGGCCCTGCCGGTCCCGCTCCGACGCCGAGCGTGGACCAGTACAGGCCGGCCTCGAAGGAGCCTTGCGGGACCGCCCCATTGACATAGCGCACGGTTACCCACGGCAGAGCTCGATGCTCCTCCACGACGAGTGCCGTGTTGGCCGTGACGAGCAGCGCCGTCGTATACATGAGCGGCCCGGACGCGGAGGAGTAGAAGTCGAGGTTGAGGGTCCCGGCCTGGTCGGTGAGGATCACGCCGTGGATCGACGCAAAGCGGGTGCCGTCGATGCGCGGAGACGTATGTGAAGCGTTGCCGGCGAGAATCGACGACTCCACCCAGAGCGGGATCCGGGTTTGGGCCTGTATGTCGACCGGCATCACACTGCCGGGAGGCACTCCGTTGGTCATGGCGTTGACCAAAGGTCGAAGTTCCGCCGCGTCCTGAAACGCACGTCCATTCCAACTTCCTTTCGCCGTCACCGCCGTGCCGTTTGCGTACCGCCGGCCGGGATGGGCGCACCCTACGCTCGTCCCCCGAACCAGGCAACGACGACGTCGGGCGCCATCAGGAACGGTCCTCCGTAGAATCGTCCCGTGAACCACACGAACGACGATTCACCTACCGCCCCGATCACCCCCACGATCGGGTGGGGGGTGCTGCACCTCTTCTGCAAGGTCCCGACGGGCGCGGCAGTGGACCGGGAGGCGGTGGTAGCCGCGGTCAAGTCGGCTCAGGCCGACGACCACCAGGTCGTCACCTTCGCCGTCCTCGGCCACAAGGCCGACCTCGGGTTCATGGCCGTCGGCCCCGACCTGTGGCGGCTCCAGCAGCTACAGGCCGACCTGACCGCCGCCGGGCTCGCCGTCGCCGACTCCTACGTGTCGCTCACCGAGGTGTCCGAGTACACCAAGGGCATGCCCGCCGAGCGGCTCGAGCCCCGGCTGCACCCGGTGCTACCGCCCGAGGGGAAGCCGGCGATGTGCTTCTACCCGATGTCCAAGCGCCGGGCGGCCGGCTCGTCGACATCTGGCGGCAACTGGTACGCCCTGCCCTACGACGAGCGACTGAAGCTGATGGAGGGCCACGGGCGGGTCGGCCGCCGGTACGCCGGGCGGGTGGTGCAGCTCATCACCGGCTCCACCGGCCTCGACGACTGGGAGTGGGCGGTCACCCTCTTCGCCGCCGAGCCCGTCGCCCTCAAGGAGTGCGTCCACGAGATGCGCTTCGACGAGGCGTCGGCGATCTACGCCGAATTCGGCCCCTTCGTCACCGGCCTGGTAGCCCCGGTCGAGACAGTGCTCGATAGGGTCGGCGTCGCCTGACCCGCAGGTCGGCGGCTACTTGGGCAGCGTACCCGCGTCTGGCGGGGTTGAGTCGCCCCAGTTCGGCCTCGCGGTGACCCTGGCTGAACTGGGGCGGCGCACCGGCGTATGGCGCGGTTCAGCCGGCCCAGTTCGGCAACAGCCTTGGGGTCAGTCCTCGCCGAGGTAGGCCTTGCGGACCTGCTCGTTGCCGGCCAGCTCCGACGCCGGGCCGGAGAGCACGATGCGGCCGGTCTCCAGCACGTGGGCCTCGTCGGCGAGGGCGAGGGCGGCGGCGGCGTTCTGCTCGACGAGCAGCAGGGTGGTGCCGGCGGCCTTGAGCTCGGCGAGGGCGTCGAAGATGCGGCGCATGAGAATGGGCGACAGGCCCATCGACGGCTCGTCGAGCATCAGCAGCCGGGGCCGGCACATGAGCGCCCGGCCGATGGCCAGCATCTGCTGCTCGCCGCCCGACAGCGTGCCCGCGGCCTGGCCCCGCCGCTCGCCCAGCACCGGGAACCGCTCGAAGACCGAGGCCATGTCGGTGGCCACCACCTCGGCGTCCTTGCGGATGAAGGCGCCGAGCTGGAGGTTCTCCTCCACCGTCATGCGGGGGAAGATCCGCCGCCCCTCGGGAGCGTGCGCCATCCCCTTGGCCACGATTTCGTGGGCCGGCATCTTGTCGATCCGCTCGCCGTCGAACCACACCTCGCCCTCGGTGGGGCGCAACAGGCCGGACAGCGTGCGCAGGGTGGTCGTCTTGCCGGCGCCGTTGCTGCCGATGAGGGTGACCAGGCTGCCCGCCTCCACCGAGAACGAGATGCCCTTGACCGCCTCGATCCGCCCGTAGGCGACGTGCAAGTCCTTGACTTCGAGCAGGCTCATGACGACCCTCATGACGCGGCCGGCGACCCGAGATAGGCCTCGATCACCCGGGGGTCGGACTGCACCTCGGCCGGAGTCCCCTCCACCAGCTTGGCCCCCTGCACCATCACCGCCACCCGGTCGCACAGGTTGAAGATGAACCGCATGTCGTGCTCGATCACCACGACCGCCAGTCCCTGGTCCCGCACCCGCCGGACAAGGTCCATGGCCGCCGTGGTCTCGTGCGGGTTCATGCCGGCGGTCGGCTCGTCCAGCAAAAGCAGCCCCGGCTCGGTGGCCAGTGCCCTGGCGATCTCCAGGCGTCGCTGGTCGCCGTAGGGCAGGTTCTTGGCCAACCGGCCGCCGGCCCGACCCAGGGCGACGAAGTCGAGCAGCTCGCGGGCCTTGGCCTCCGCCTCCCGCTCCTCCCGTCGGAAACGCGGCCCCCGCCCGATCACCGAGAGCACGCCGGTGGACGTGCGACAGTGGGTGCCGACGAGCACGTTCTCCAGGGCGGTCATGTGGGGGAACAGCCTGATGTTCTGGAAGGTCCGGGCCACGCCGGCCTTGGTGACCCGGTCGGGGCGGCGGGGCAGCGGCTTGCCCCGGAAGGACACCTGCCCCGAGGTCGGCGTCACCAGGCCGGTGAGGCAGTTGAAGAACGTGGTCTTGCCGGCCCCGTTGGGCCCGATGAGCCCGACGATCTCCCGGTCACCGACCGAGAGGTCGACGGCATCGACGGCCAGCAGCCCGCCGAAGCGCTTCGACACGGCCCAGGCCTCGA
Organism: uncultured Acidimicrobiia bacterium; assembly: GCA_963827345.1. Classification (GTDB taxonomy): domain Bacteria; phylum Actinomycetota; class Acidimicrobiia; order Acidimicrobiales; family AC-14; genus CAWGUU01. The sequence goes on from CAWHAN010000016.1 coordinate 235,957, forward strand.
GCAACGCCGTCATGAGGATTGGGCCATCGCAGTGCCCGGCGGAGCGCCCGTGGCGTCGGCCCCGCCCTCGGTGTCGTCGCGCAGCTCCTGCTGGCGGCGGCGGACGGCGAGGATCCCCTCCGGACGGAAGCGCATCATGAGGATCAGGGCGATCCCGAACAGGAGCAGGCGCTTGTCCTGGAACGCCCGCAGCTTCTCGGGCAGGACGAACAGGGCCACCGACCCGAGCAGGGCACCTTGCACGCCACCCATACCTCCCAGCACGACGGCGGCCACCAGCAGGATCGACTCCAGGAACGTATAGGAGTCGGGGGACACCTGGGTGGTCACGTGGGCGTTCACCGTACCCGCCGCCCCCGCCAGGAACGAGCCGATGGCGAAGGCCAGCAGCTTGTAGCGGACGGTGTCGACGCCCATCGCGGCCGCCGCCACCTCGTCCTCCCGGATGGCGACCCACGCCCGCCCCACCCGGCTGGTGTTGAGACGGGTGAAGACGACGATGGCCGCGGCCACCAGCAGCAGCTCCACGAAGAAGTAGTTGGCGAAGCCGGGAAGGGTGACGCCGAAGAGCCGGTGGGTCTCGCCGAAGTCGAAGCTCCCGACGGCCAGATTCCGGATGCCGGCGATGCCGTTGGGGCCCCCGGTGAGGCCGTCCCAGTTGTTGACGGTGATGCGGAAGATTTCCCCGAAACCGAGGGTGACGATGGCCAGGTAGTCGCCCCGCAACCGCAGCGTGGGCGCGCCGATCAGCAGGCCGAAGAGGGCGGCAATCGACGCTCCCAGCACCACGACCAGCAGGAATGGCAGGTGGACGTGGGTGGTGGTGAGCGAGGCGTTGGCGAACAGGGCGCCGACGTAGGCCCCCACCCCGAAGAAGGCGACGTAACCGAGGTCGAGCAGGCCGGCCAGCCCGACCACGATGTTGAGCCCGATGGCGGCGACCGCGAACACACCGATGGAGGCGAAGACCCGCAGCCAGTAGGCGTCGCCACCCTGGGTGAACGGGAAGACCACCGCCGCCACCGCCGCGGCCGCCAGCGCCACGTTCCGGTGCCGCTGGAAGAGCTGCTCCATCCACGTGAACAGGCCGAGGCGCGACACCGCCAGCGACGCCGCGATCAGGAAGATCACCCACGACACGAACCGGCTCGACTCGTCGATGCCGAGGCCCCACACCACCAGGAAGAGGACGGCGGCCACGACACCCGCGACGACGACCTGTTCCACCAGCACCGGCAGGCGGGGCCAATCCGCGGGAAGGGGCGAGTCGGCCGGCAGGGCGCGGAAGCCGGCCAGCAGGACGACGCCGCCGAGCAGGGTCAGCCACGCCCCGAACCCCACGCCGCCCAGCCCGCCGCCCTCGCCGGCGATGGCGACGACGTTGTAGCCGGCGACCGCCACCGCGCCGAGGGCGGCGGCGACACCCGCCCGCCGCCGCCCGGCCACCGGGACCTTCACCAGCACCGCTGCCGCGGCCAGCACGAGCGTGAACAGCCGGGCTCCCCCGGGGAACCCGCCGAGGCTCATCTTGCCGGGGAAGCCGGCGAAGGTAGCCCACGGCGACAGGCTGCCGGCCACCAGCAGGACGGCCCCGAGAGCGACCGCCGGCACCGCCGGCACCCGTGCCACCAGCCGGTCCACCTGCTCGGCGCGAGAGGTCATGCCCGCGTCGCCACCCGCTCGCCCAGCAGCCCCGTCGGACGGAAGACGAGCACACCGATGAGCACGACGAACGCCACCGCGTCCTTCCACGACGACCCGTGGGGCAGGTACTGCACCGCCATGACCTCGACGATCCCGAGGATGAACCCGCCCAGCACGGCCCCGCTGATGTTGCCGATCCCGCCCAGCACGGCGGCGGTGAACGCCTTCAGGCCGACGAGGAAGCCGATCCTGAAGTCGATCTGGCCGAACCGCATGCCCTGCATCACCCCGGCCACGCCGGCCAGCGCCGCCCCCAGGATGAAGGTGACAACGATGATCTTGTCGGTGTCGATGCCCATCAGCTTCGACGTGTCCGGGTCCTGGGCGGTGGCCCGCATGGCCCGGCCGGTGCTCGTCCGCCGTACCAAGGCCTGGAGGGCGATCATCAGGGCCACCGCCGTCGCCACCACGAAGACCGACACCCACGCGATGGTGATGTCGGCCACCTGGAACGTCCCGGTGATCAGGCGGGGGAACGCCTGCTGGCGGTTCCCGCCCGGATAGAACAGCCGGATCGACCTCCTGCAGGACGATCGACACGCCGATGGCGGTGATGAGCGGCGCCAGGCGGGGGGCGTTGCGGAGCGGCCGGTAGGCGAACCGCTCCATCAACACCGCCACCACGATGGCCACCAGCGCCGCCGCACCCAGCATCACCGGCAGGGCCACCCAGGCGTTCGTCGCCAGCGTCTCCGGCAGCACGTACACCGCTGTGGCCAGGGCGGCGAAGGCCCCGACCATCACCACCTCGCCGTGGGCGAAGTTGATGAGCTGGATGATCCCGTAGACCATCGTGTAGCCGAGCGCGATCAACCCATAGGTGGCGCCCAGCACCACGCCGTTGACGAGCTGCTGGAGGAACTGGGTCACGCGGGGCCCGTGATGATCCGACGGGCGCCGGGCTGTCCCTAGGCGACCGCCTTGGTCAGGACCGGCTTCCAGTCGGTGCCCTCGACCTTGTACACGGTGAGGAGCTTGGTCTTGGTGTCGCCGTACTGGTCGAACACGACCTTCCCGGACACCCCTTCGAAGTCGGTGGCCTGGACGGCGGCGACGACCTGCTCACGCACCGAGGTGTCCACCTTGGTCTTGCCCGGGAGCACCGTGGCCAGGGCCCTGATGATGGTGTTGGCGGCGTCGAAGGCGAGGGCGCCGTAGGCCGCCGGCGGGTCCGTGTAGCCGCCTGCGGCATAGTCCGCCAGGAACGCCTTGGCCGACGGAAGCGTGTCGGCGGGGGCTCCGATGGAGGTGCCGAGATCGCCGGCAGCCGACGCGCCGGCGACGTCCACGTAGGTCTTGGCGACGATGCCGTCGCCGCCCATGATCGGGACGGTGATGCCGGCCAGCTTGGCCTGGCTCGACAGCAGCGAGGCCTCGGGGTACTCGCCCCCGAAGAAGATGATCTGGGGGTTGAGGGGCTTGATCTTGGTGACCACGCCGGAAAAGTCCTTGTCGCCGACGTTCACTGTCTGCGTCTCACCCAGGACCTGGCCGCCGAGCGCCTCGAACGACGCCTTGAACGACTCGGCCAGGCCCTGGCCGTACGCCTTCTTGTCGTGGATCAGGACGGCGGTCTTGGCGCCTGCCGTGTTGAAGGCGTAGTCGGCGGCGAACCCGCCCTGGAGGTCGTCGTAGGTGGCGGTGCGGAAGTAGTTGGCGTTGGGACGGGTCGGCGCCGTCTTGAAGTTCTCGCCGCGGGTCAGCTTGTCGCCGGTGTTGGCGGGCGACACCTGGACGATGTGGGCGGCGTCGAGGATCGGGATCACCTGGGCGGCCACGCTCGTGTTGTAGGTGCCGACCACGCCGGCGACAGCGGAGTCCGAGGTCAGCTTGGTGGCGGCAGCCGCACCGACGTCGGGCTTGGCCTGGTCGTCCTGGGCGTCCATCTCGATCGTCCAGCCGGCGACCGTCTTGTTGGTGTTGGCCTGCTTGATGGCCAGGTCGACCGAGTTCTTGATGCCGTTGCCGACCGCCGCCAGGTCACCGGACAGGGGCGCGATCACCCCGATCTTGACGACGGGCTCCCCGCTGGACGACTCGTCGTCGCTGCTGCCGCAGGCGGCGAGCGTCACGGCTGCGACGATCATCACGACGAGTACCCGTAACGACCTGACCTTGGTTCCGTTCATGAATGGGGCCTCCTTGCGGCTGTTGAGTCACCGGGCAGACGTCACGCAGGGTAGCGGTAACGTCTCGCGCGTGGTCGAGACCGCCTTCATCGAATCCTCATCGAATGTCTTCGGCGCCGGCTGCTGGAGCTGGACCGGGTGCTGGTGGCGTTCAGCGGCGGGGCCGACTCGGCCTTCCTGGCGTGGATGGCCCACGACACCCTCGGTCCCGACCGGGCGTTCGCCGTCACCGCGGTGTCGCCCTCGCTGGCTGCGGAGGAGGCCGCCGACTGCGCCGCCCTGGCCGACGAGTGGGGCCTGCGCTGGCTGGCGGTGACCACCGACGAGCTCGACCGGGCCGAGTACGTCGCCAACGACACCGACCGCTGCGCCCACTGCAAGGCCGAGCTGATGGACGTCATCGGGCCGCTCGGCGCCGCCGCGTCGGCCACCGTCGTGCTCGGCACCAACCTCGACGACCTCGGTGACCACCGGCCCGGCCAGGGCGCCGCTGCGTCGCGGGCGCGGCG